>CAZCNL010000001.1:0-583458 GCA_964500435.1 uncultured Chloroherpeton sp.
ATAAAGAATTAATCTGTCATTGCCAGTAAACGAAAGTCGACGAAGCAATCCCAAGGATGCAATTGATTGTTTCGCTACGCTCAGAATGACGGGAAATTTTTTTGCATCTGAGTGTAATTTTTTTCATAAAAAACACTCTTTATATATAAAGAATTTTCTTAAATTAATTTAGAAAAATTAAAATAAAAAGGAGCTAAATATGAAACATTTTACTACAATTTTAATAGTATTTTTACTATTTATTACAATAGGAAAAGCAAAGCAGGAGTTTATGCTTTATCATTTAAACTATGATTTTAATGGTTCTTGTTTTTTTAATAATAAAATAATTGTATTTGGTAATTCAGGGGACTTTGTTATTTCCGATGATATGGGGAAAAACTGGTATCGAGAACATATTTTTGTTGACACCGTTTCAATTGTGAATTTGATACCAGATGGTGATTATTTAATTGGATCTACTAAAGATGGAATTTTCTTTACATTAGATAAAAATTTCAAATTGAAAAATATGAATTTATATTATAGAGGTAAAGAAATTACAAGTTTCACAAGATTAAATGATAGTATTTTTGCTGCGACAACTAATGACTATTGGTTAATATTTATTAAATCTGACCTAAAGGAATTTAAAAGAATATCAATTCAAGTATACCAAGGGACTTCTATTTTTAAAGTTGTAAAAGGTAATTTATTTGATTATATTGGAGTTTGCAATAACAGAATTTTCTTTGAAAATTATAACTCACAAAATACAGTAACCTTAAAAATTAGTGATTTTAATATTGGTAATCAAATATATAATTTATACAGTTTTAATAATGAGATATATTTAGATATTGATGGTAAATTATTTAAAACTAATGAAAAGACATTTACTCTTGAAAAAATTACTAAAGATAGTATTGGTGGAATTAATTTATATAACAATGATTTTATATATAATATAAAAAGAAATGATGATTCAAGGTTCAATTTTGGGACTATAGGATTTTATCAATTGATAGATAGCACATTCGAAAGAAGGTGTATTTTAAACTATGATAGATTAATTTATAAAGATTTTGAAATAAAAGGGGTAAATTTAATTGATAAAAAAACTATTGTTGCTGTTGGAACCCATAATACAATATTTATAAGTTATGATGGTGGTTTTACATGGAATATTATGTCCTATTTTAGGCCTGATTATACAGTTAAATGGCTAAATGATAAAATAGGTTTTTTTAGTAGTTTTACAAATCAATTATTTCGGACTACCGATGGTGGGGTAACTTTTTTACCTCAAAAAAGATACGACTCCATTCCTTATACGGGGGAATTTTCTTATTTGCTTTTCGATATTAATGAAAATGGGCAATTATATAGATGGAGTCCTAATTATTCAAAAAATGTTGATGATAGTATAATTTACAATTTTATGTTATCAAATAACTTTGGAGAAGATTATACGTACAAATGGATTGATGGAATTTTACCAAAACATGCTGTAGACTTATATCATCCGGGAGGATTTAATTTAGTTAAATTTAAGAATTACAATATCCATAATTTGATTTCGGGTACTTCAAAATTTTATACAGATTTGATTATGATTGAACCAAGTTCATTGTTTAATGGATTAAATGCAATTTCTGTGTTCCATATTGACTCAATTCAAACTTTTTTAATTACGTCAACTGAAGATAAAATTTGGGCTTGTTTTGTTAAAAACGATTCTGCATGGCTTGCAAGTTCTTCTGATTTAGAGTTATTAAATTGGCAAAAAGTATTTTCATTTAATGATTATACAATAAATCATAAAGTTGCAGGAATGGCAATGATTGCTCAATTTAAAGCTTTAACTTATAATACTTTTTCGTCACCTTTTATTATCTCAGTAATAGATTCGAGTAATAATATTGATCCATCAATAGACCCTTATTCTGGTAATATTATCAACGGTGATTTCAAATATTATGAAATACGTTCTCATTTTTACATAGATTTAAATAATGACACTTATAAACTAATTTATCGAGATACATTGGATGTAGAAGGCACAGCATCTGGTAAATTAAAAAATATTAAAATTGATTATAAGCCAGGGTTTTTAAAGAAATCGTATTTATTACCCTTTTTAGTTGACAATGATAAAGTATACTTCAGAAAAATGGGAACCTTTTTTGAAAAATTCGATGAAGCATATTCTTGTGATGTTAGCAACATAAATCATCAGTCTTGGGTGACTATATTAGAAAAAATAGAGTTAGCTAATTTTGATAAATATAATTCTTCTTCAATATTGCAATCAGATTTTGCGAGTTTCCAAAAACTTACTGAAAATAAATATGTTTCAGATTTCGCAATCCTTGAAAAAGGGGAAACAATAAATAAAGTACCAGAAGTGGAGAGGAAAGAAAGTTATTTATATAAGTATTTAGCGTATCCACAACCGGGTACAAATGAAATACGAGTAAAAATTTATACGAACAATTTTGATTGCTTTAATCCCGAAAACTTTGAAATATATAATTCAGAAGGAGTAGTGAATAAATCAAAAGATGAATTTACAATGCAACAAACAGGAATTTACGAAGCAGAAATAATATGGGATTGCAGTAAATATTCCCCTGGAGTGTATTTCATAAAACTAAATTGCGACACGAACCAAGATGCAATAAAAGTAATAAAGAATTAATCTTTTTATGAATTTAAATTTCAAAATCAAAAAAAATAAAATTTAACGTAATATATATTTTTCTGCAGATTGAATGACTTCGTAACCTTTATCGTTATTGGTTAAAATTGCAACAATTCGTATCCATTGAGGTCTCCAATCTGCAGTTTCGGGTATTGCTTTTTGAAAAGTATTCGAAATTTCAGTACCTTTGGGTATGTCGTTTACTGAAATTTGTTCACCCCAAGTTGAAGTAAGGGCATCTCTAATTATTGAATTATGAACATAGTCGTAAACATCAATGGGATTTTTTCGATAATCTGTTTGGTATTGAACGATGGAGTCTTCTACAACGTAAAGTGCTAAATGATAAGACGAATATCCTTTATCGAGGAATGTAAGTTTCGTTTTACAAGAAATCATCCTCGAGGTTTGATCATAAGATGGTTCAAGGTTTATTTTCACAGGGGCTTTCTGCTTCATTCGGTCTATGACTGCGGCTTCCCAGGATGCAGAAGGAAGAACAAGATTACCATTGTATGGCGTTCTATCAACTAAACCATTAGGTGTGCCGAGACCCCATCCGATGTTAAAATATGCTTCAAGTTCGTTCATAACTTTTGAACGGAAATCGTATTTGTGAGTTGGTGTAGGCATTGCTAAACTACCAGCGTGTATTGCAAGCAAAATAACATTATTTGGGTATTTTTCTTTGATTTGATGTGCAATTTCACCTGCAGCGGGACAATTTCCACATCGAAATCCGGTATATTCTTCCAATAATACTACTTTTGCTGTGGAATCTGCAACAACAGGATTTTCCTCGTATGGGGGTTGTACGGTATCACAAGCAATAGTTAATAACAACCCGAGATATAAAATAGATAATATTCTTATAGTTTTCATTTTAATAAATTGTAAGTGATAAAGTTATTTTGAATTATTACAAAATTATTCATTCTTTATTAATTAATTACTATTGTTTTGATAAATTATATTATTTTTGTTTATTATTTTTTAATTGATTTTAATTTTGTTTAACAAAAAACAATTATAATGTATCGCTTTCTAATTTATTCTTGTTTAATTTTATTATTCGTAGGTTGTAGTTCTGTCGGGGCGCCTGGCAAAGCAAAAGTTAAAAAACCTACAAAAGTAAAAGTTACGGATACTTTGAAAGTTTCATCTGTAGAATTTACTCAAAGGTTTAGTGATACTGCAACAATTGCATTACCGGCGATTAATACACAAGAAATGGAAGAAGATGTTTCCCAAAAAAGAAAAAATGATTTAAAAAAAGATCAAAGTAAGAACAATGTAAACAATTATTTGAAGGAGGCAATTAATAAATTTGAAGAGGGCAAGGAGCAAGATAAATCTTGCGAAATGTTCAAATCTATTGTTGAAACTTATATTCAAAGTGATTCAGTGTATTATGAAGCAAAATATTATACTGCAGAGTGCGAAATCTCAAGAAATGAAATTGAAAAAGCTAAAAAAATATTAGATGTTCTTTATCCAGATGTTAATGTACCCAGTGAAATAAAAGAACGTGTAATAGTTCGTTTAGGTCAAATCTATTGTTTGTTAAATAATCCTTCGCTGGCACAAAAGTACTTCAATGAATTAAAAAGGATGAATCCTAATTCTATATATTTGAAAGTTGCAAATTGTAATTTTTCGAAATAATAATTAAATCAAAATTACAACGAAAAACGGTTATTCTTTTGTCTGAATAACCGTTTTTAATTTACTGTAAAAATAATTATATCATTTCTATTAACATAGCATTTGCTTCACCGCCACCAATGCAAAGAGATGCAATACCATATTTTTTACCGAGTTTTTTCAATCCATAAATTAATGTTGTTAAAATTCTTGCTCCACTTGCACCAATTGGGTGACCGATAGAAACTGCACCACCGTGGATGTTCATTTTATCGTAAGGAATATTTAAATTTTTGGCGGTAATTATTGAGACTACTGAAAAAGCTTCATTTACTTCAAATAAATCAATATCGTCGACGGTCATATTGACTTTCTTAAGTAATTTTTGAATAGCAAAAGTTGGAGCAGTAGTAAACCATTCAGGTTCTTGAGCATAAGAAACATGAGCAATGATTTTTGCAATAGGTTTTAAGTTGTTTTTGTTTGCATATTCGTTAGAAGCTACAACTAAAGCAGCAGCCCCATCATTGATCGACGATGCATTTGCAGCTGTTACGACGCCATCAGCTTTGAAGGCAGGGCGAAGTGTGCGGACTTTATCGAAATTAACTTTTGTTGGTTCTTCATCTCTATCGATTATTGTTGTTCCAATTTTAGTTTTAATTTCAATAGGAACTATTTCTTCAGCAAAATATCCTTTTTCTGCAGCTTCCAAGGCACGTTTATAGCTCATAATAGCATAATCATCTTGTTCTTCACGGGTTATATTGTAAGTTTCGGAGCAAAGTTCACCAGCCATTCCCATATGAATGTTCTTGTAAATATCCCAAAGCCCATCGTGAATCATCATATCAATTAATTCACCGTTACCCATACGGTAACCATTTCGTGCTTTTTTGAGAATATATGGAGCATTGCTCATTGATTCCATACCACCAGCAACAATAAGCTCAGCATCATTGCCACGTATTGCTTGGTCTGCAAGCATAACAGCTTTTAAACCACTTCCACAAACTTTATTAACTGTCATACATTCAACACTTATTGGCAAACCAGCAAATATCGCTGCTTGACGAGCTGGTGCCTGCCCAACGCCACCTTGTAAAACATTTCCCATTATTGCTTCATTGATTTCTGCTTTGTTGATATTTGCTCTTGAAACTGCTTCTTTTATAGCAAAAGCACCTAATTCCGGGGCTGTGAAACTACTTAAACTTCCTAAATATGAACCTATTGGAGTTCTTGCTGCAGATATTATTAATGATTCCATTTTTCCTCTTTTCTTTAAATAAAAATAATAAATTAAGAAATTTCAATAAAATTTTAATAAAAAGTAAATAATTTATTTTTCAAAAATAATTTTTTAAGGTATTGTAAAGTAAAAGTAAAGAAGCACCAACAGCTCTTTCTCTATTAATATTTCTATCAATTCCGAGAATGTATTTTTTAATTTCAATTTCATCTCGGTATGCAATTCCAATATAAACTGTTCCGACGGGTTTTTCTGGTGTCCCTCCAGTTGGACCAGCAATTCCGGTAATTGAAATTCCGATATCTGTATTGAAAAGATTTTTTATGTTTTTTGCCATTTCGGAAGCAGTTTCGTAACTCACAGCACCATATTGTTCGATTGTGGATTTATTAACACTTAAATGATTAATTTTGATTTCGTTTGAATATGAAATAATCCCACCCATAAAATATTCACTTGATCCAGATATTTTAGTTATTTCACCACCTAATAAGCCGCCTGTGCATGATTCTGCAACCGAAAGTGTGAGTTTTTTCTCTTTTAATAATCTTCCGATTTCAAATGATAAATCTTCATCGCCTTCACCCCAAATGAAATTTCCAGCTTTTAAATAAATTATCTCGGAAATTCTATCTAATTCCTTTTTAGCAGATTCAAAATCAGGTTGCTTAGTTCCAATTCTCAATCTTATACCTTTATAACTTGGTAAAAAAGCTAAAGAAGAGGCATCACCTAAAAATTCATCTGGGGGACCGATAAGATCGGCTAAATTGGATTCAAAAATACCTGCTACATTGATTGTTTTGTATAAAATTACATCTTCTTTTCTCGTAATTATTAATTTTGAAATATAACTTAAAATTGAATTTTCAGTTATATATTTCATTTCAGAAGGTACGCCTGGAAGAGAGAAAATGGCTTTGTGAGGTAATTCGAATAGTAGTCCAGGGGCAGTTCCAACTTTATTGGGTAAAATTTTTGCTTTGGATGGAACATATGCTTGAAGTTTATTTCTTTCTGATATTGTTCGATTTTGCTTTTCAAATAATTCTTTAATATTTTCGAACGTTGAGTTATCAAAAACAAGATGATCATCGAATATTTTCAAAAGAACGGGTTTAGTGATATCATCGTGTGTTGGACCTAAGCCACCAGTTGTGATTACAATATCATTTTGTTGAATTTGTTCAGTTATAATTTTAACCATCAAATCAAAATCATCACCAATTGTAATATGGTTGCTTATAAAAGCACCAAGCCTGGTAATCTTCTCAGACAACCAGGCGGCATTTGTATTTGTTATTTGACCAATTCTGACTTCATCGCCAATGGTCAAGATAGATACTTTAATCATATTAATTAATTATTTTTTGTCTCCAGTTGTTTTTTCCTCTACAGGTGGTTCAGTAATATTTCCGTAGAAAAAGATATTGATATCAGCGTCATCAGTATAATCTGTTTTCAAATGCAAATTTCCATTTAATCGGCCTTTATCTTTTGCATAAAACTTTATAGTAAAAGCTCTTTCTTGATTTGGCGGTAATACATCACCTTTTTTGATATCTATCTTAGCTTCGGCAGGAGAAAAAGTAACTTCTTTAATATTAATAGGTTTATCTGTGATATTTTTTAATTTATATTCGAAATTAGTTTCAGTTCCAGTATAGATAACACTTTTTCCTAAATAATTACCTGGTGTGATAATAATGGGACGGAAAACATTTGCTTTTAAGTATAAATATGTATCTGGACTTGAGGGGTCGTTAGTTGTAATTCTAACTGATTTTACAATATCTCCTGTGTAAGAAGTAATGTTTAAATTAACATCAATAGTTGTAGTCTCGTTTGGTTTTAATTCATTTTTTTGAATTGGTGCAGTAGTGCATCCACAACCTGGTTTTACTTCAACTACTTTTAGAAGCTCATTTCCTGTATTCTTAATTGTAATTTTTGTTGATAAAGGTGAATTTTTTGGGTAAACTTTTCCCCAATTGTATGTATTGCCGCCAACTATTTCCAATTTTGGCTGTGAATAAACAATACTTATTGAAAGTAAGAACAATAAGACTAATATAGATTTTTTCATAATGCTAACCTGAATTTTATTTGTTTAATTGTTTATATGTTATAAACGAATAATTTTGGAAAAATTGCTATAGCAAATCAAAATATTTTAAATTTTCGTAAGTTTGATAAGGTTTGAAAAATCAATTTAAAAAATATGCAAGATTACAAATTTTTAATAGCAGCGGGGGGGACTGGCGGGCATTTATTTCCTGCTATAGCTGTTGTCGAAGAACTTCAATCTATTTCAAAAAATTTCGAGTTTCATTTTTGTGGTCGAAAAGATAAAATTGAAGGAAAAGTAGTTCCATCAATCGGATACGAGTTTCATCCTATTGATATTATCGGTTTGAAGGGTTTATTTTCATTAAATAATTTAGTCCTTCCATTTAAAATAATTCAAAACGAAAGACGGGTGAAACAAATAATAAAAGAACACAAGATAAATGCTGTGATTGCAACAGGTGCATATATAAGTTATCCACCAAGTAAAGCCGCTGTAAAAAGTGGAATTCCTCTATTTTTAATGGAATCCAACTATAATGTTGGTAAAACAATATCACTGCTTGCTAAACATTCTAAAATTTTGTTTACATCATTTCCTGAGACAGAGGAAATTTTGAAAAATAAAAACGTATCGAAGATAGTATATTCGGGGAATCCTGTGCGGAAATCTTTTTACACTGAAATTACAAAGGAAGAAGCAAGAAAAAAAATTGGTTTAAAACCTAATAAGCCCGTTGTGTTGATTTTTGGCGGTAGTCTCGGTGCACGAGTTATTAATGCCGCCGTTGAAAAGATTTTACCAGAATTAATAAAAAGAGATATTCAATTAATTTGGCAAACAGGAGAAAATTATAATTTTTCAAATAATCAGTTTTCAAATTCTGAAGTATTAATATTGAAATTTATTGAAGATATGTCGACTGCATATAAAGCAGCGGACGTCGTCGTATCTCGCTCGGGGGCATCGACTATGTCAGAGTTGTCAATTATGCGAAAAGCATCGATTTTAGTACCTTTAACCACAGCATCAAACAATGAGCAGGAACAAAATGCTAATTTTTTTGTGAAAAATAATGCGGCATTGATTATAAACCAAAATCAACTTGATGAATTATTGTTAAAACAGATATTAGATTTATTTGAGAATCCTAAAAAGATACGTAAATTAGAAGAAAATATAAGTTTATTCGCAAAACCTGATGCGGCTAAAACAATTGCAGGAGAAATACTCAATGTTTTAAGTCAATATTAATTTATTTACAATCATCAAATAGCTGTCAGAAATTATTAATTTTCTTTTTTTGTTTTGATTTTTAACAATTAAATATTAATTTGCATTTTATTTTGTGTAGACCCATTTAAAGATTTAGAGTAAAAATGAATGAAAATATTAATGAACGGCATTTTCCACAAAGATTAGATTATTATTGGAAATCATTAAGTCTATATTCTATAATATTGAGTATTTTTCTTTTAATAAAAGAATCTATTTCAAATAATAAAATTATAACTGCTGTTTATCATCCTGTGATAATAATCTTAATTCTGTTTGTAATTATAACTCTTTTCGCATTAGTCGTTCAAATTCGTCAAAAAAAAGTAATATTTCTTTCAGACGAAGGAATTACATTATCGACAAGAAACAAGTCAAAAAGCTATAAATGGGAAGAGATTCAAAAAATATATTTGATTAAAACACAGCTTAAAAAAGAACAAGCTATTCGATTAATTAAATTAAAATTTTATGGACGTCGTCGTGGTTTGAGACTTAATCCTTCAATGTTTCAAAATGAATCTGAACTTGTTGAATTCTTTACAGACATTAAAACTAAATTGAAAAAATGAGATTTTTTATTACATTAACATTTGTTTTTTTTAATATTTTAATAAATTCTCATTCGGAAAAAATAATCAATTCTAACAAATTTATAATTGATTCTCTGCTTAATAATTTTTCAATTGATATTACTGATAAAATTAAAGAAAATAATTTTGATAATGTTGCTTTTTTAGAAAGTGAGGTTCGACCTGAATACTTTTTCGAATATATAATTTTAAAGACACACAACTCTTTAAATATTGAATCTAATTCAAGCAAAATATTGAAAATAAAGTTATTTATAAACGACTTTTCAATTGATTATAATAATTTAAATAATGGGAAAATTGAAAGGCAAATTAATCTTGAAATTACTTCATTTTTAATTGAACAAGATGGAAGTAGAAAAGTATTCACACACCAAACAAGAAAATACAAGGATACACTGGATAACATTGAACCACAGGATATTGAAGACCCAAATTATGCTTTTACTAAAGGAAAATTTCCAGCTCGCAAGAAAACTTTGTTCGAAGAAATAATAGAACCTGCAATAATAATTTCAACTTCAATAATTTCAGTTGTTTTATTTTTTAGTGTGCGTTCAAAATAAGTTACACCAAAGTGAAATAATCATTGTGAGAATCTGTGTGAATTTGAATTACTCCTGCTCGAACAAGCCTAATCAGCAACCTTTCAGCCCGTCTTGTTGAAATATTCACAAGGGTGGCGAAATCTTTTACGGTAACTTTTTCATATTTTGATAAAAAGTCGAATAACCTTTTTTCTTTATCGCCAATACTCATCCTAAGTGGTTTATTTTCGGATTGGCTTTTTAGTAATCTGGTCATTTCGGAACTGGCAGGAATTGAATTTTCTCCAACTCGAATAAAAGCTTGGTAATGCTCGTTGCCACTATCATCAATTTCTGTTATCGCTTTGTATGGCTTTTTACTGCCTTCATCGATTATAACGCATAAAATATCTTTGCCATTTTCTTCGAAAATTTGGTATTCAGGGAAAATTTCAGGTTGAATAAAAAACATACATGCTTTGTCAATAATATCAATTTCCGTTTTTTCGCTTTTGATTCCTACAATCGATGAATCATCGTCAACGCCAACAAGCAAAACACCACCCTTGGTGTTTGCGAAGGCGCAAATTTCTTTTGCTATTTTTTCAGGTTTATTTAATTTTCTTTTAAATTCTACTTTCACTCCTTCGCCAGCTGCAATTATATCTTTAAATTCTCTGTATTTCATCGGAATTATCTGAAAGAAATTCAAAAAGCAATTATTACAAAAGTAAGAATTATTAATTGGAAATTAGTGAAATTTAGAAAAAATTAATATGAATTTGTTAATATGTGAGAAGTTGAGTCAATGAGTCGTCGTTTTGAGAGTGTTGTTATTGCATATTGTAACGTTGTTTGCGTATTGCCAATTGTTTTCGGAGAAAAAGTAATACTAATTTCCATTGTTGAATTTCGAGGTAATTCAAAAGGGAGATTGGTGTTTATTTTAAACAAATCAGAATTTTCATTAAATGATATTGAATTAATTATAGCAGAATTTTCACTTAAATTATAAATTTTAAGAGATTTAGTATATTCTTTACCAGATTTTACATTTTCGAAAACCAAATCGTCGGCAAAAATATAAGGTACTTTAGCTTCTATTAACCCTGAAGGATATGGTATACTTGAAAATAGTAAAGTGTCATTGTAAACGCCCGGCGATTTACCCTTGAATTCTATTGTTAAAATTTTGGAAGAATTGGAGTCTCCTTTACTTTCCAATATAAATGGTATTGATTTGTTGGGCAGGTTAAAATAGGTGTTACCGTAAAATAAGTAATAGTCATTAATAAGTATTTTTTTATTTTGGTTGTTAGAAACTATAACATCTATTGTTTTTGTTGAATCTGGATGTACAAAATCAAAATTGATAAAAGTAGGTGTGATATTGATTAATGGATTTGAATAAGGGTCTTCTTTAATATGGATTTCTCTATTTGCAGGCACGTCTAAAGGTGAATTACAAGAAATAATCCATACAGAAATTAATAATATGTAAATTATATTTTTCATTTTTCAAAATTTAATATAATATTAATAAACAAAACATAGGTAAAACTTTAAAATCCAATTTTTACTCCATAAAATATACCATATTTATCAGAAGAAAACCAATTATTATCAAATTTATAGAAAAGATTGGAATATTCGAACCCACTGTGAATTGTTAATTTTTCATTTGCTTGGTAACTTATTCCTAAAATACCTTTAAAAATAGGACCAATACTTGTCCCACCGAGCACGAAACGTGAAAATGGATTAATATTCAAAAATGAGTTAATTTCATCAAAATTATATTGGTATGCAAGTCCGTACCATTGGGCGGTGAAAACTTGAGTTACATCTGCGTATTTACCGTCAATTACACCATTGAATTTTTGGGAATAATTTTCTTGACCAAATTCAATTCCAACGGAATTATTCTTATTTAATAAATAACCTATTGAAATTGAGTAATCATTTAATAAAGGATTGCTTAAAGGCTCTAAATTTGTACTTATAGTTGATTTTGAATTTGATTTATTAATTGTCAAACTTATTCTTTCTATAAAATTGGAGATATCATATTCCGAAGTTAATGAAATATCAGACTTATTATGTCTATAAATTAACGGATTAATATGTCTGGAAAATGAACTTATTTCAATATTGTTATTTACATAACTGATTTCGTTTGGATTAGTTTTTCTTTCAATTGTAATTTTATTATATGGAGTGAATGGCTCATTATTTGGTAAATTCTCTAAATTCTCTAAATTTGTATTAAGTTTATGTTTTTTGGAAGAGATATTTTTTGATTGTATTACAGGGTAATTATTAGCTGAGATTTTACCAGGACTTGTGTTGTTTTTAATATTATCGGAATTTTTAGTGATAATAGTTGAAGATTTCTTTAACGGAAAAATGTGATCATTTTCCTTTTGATTTGCAAAATAGCTAAAAGTAAATAAAGCTATACCAATAATTGTTGCACCGAACGCCGGTGAGAAGATAAATTTCCTAAGTTCGCTACCAATGGTCAATAGAAGTGAAAGAAAAACAGCACTTCTTTGCAAATTTAATTTCGAGTAAAGATGAATTTTCGTTGATTTTGGTGGCTCAATTAAATCTTTGTGAAAAAGATTTTTTAAAGCAACAAATTGCCTCAATTCCTCTTGCAATTCGGGATGATATGCAAGGTATTCGAATAACTCTTTACTTTCTTCTGGTGATAACTCACCATCGAGAAACTCACTAATTTTATCTCTAAATATATTATCATTTAATTCCATAATTTTCTATCTCCTTTTCCTTTTCTTGTAAATCATTAATAATAGGTGAAAGTAATTCTTTCAGTTTAGATTTTGCACGAAGTAACATAACACCAACTGAGGCTCGTGGAATATCTAAAACAACTGCAATTTCATTATAAGATAAATTCATAAATTCTTTCAATATAATTATCTCTTTTTGATGTATTGGTAATTCATTTAAAGCTGCTTCTAACCATTCTTGACGTTCTTTAGATTCAAGTGATTCCTGATATGTAACATATTTAGAAGCATCAACTTTTATTTTTTTTACGTTGTCTCTATTTTTTGTATTTATGCATAAATTTTTTGCTGTTTTAAATAAATATGCGGCAATATTTTCAATTGGTTCTTTTTTTGTTTTCAATCGTTCAAATACATTTGTGAATGTATCTTGTAAAATGTCCTGTGCTTCATCTTTATTTGTAACCATTTTAACACAATAAGTATAAATAGAAGATGCATACCTTCGATAAAGTTCATCAAATGCTGGTCTAGCGATTTTTTTATCTTTAGATAAAATCAAATTCGCTAATTCATTATCATTATATTTTTTGAAATCAATCATTCTAAATATATATAACAATCGAGAAGCAAAAAAATTACATTTTTTATAAAAAAAATGCAATTTTTTTTTATTTTTTTTGATTTATGATTAATTTTTAAATTTGCCAGGTGCCTTTAACTGGATGATGAAGTGTTAAAAATTTGTCTCCACCTTTTACCAAAGCGGTTCTTGAGATTTCTCCGCCGATATCTTCAGATAATAGCTTTATTTGGTGTTTTATTAGAGAGCTTTTGACTGAAATAGCATTTTTTTGCCCAATATTGAAAAAATCACCAAGTTCTACTTTAGTTTTTGCTCCACCAGCAATTTTTGCATATATCATATTTGGTGTACAGCCTAATTCAGCCATTTTGTTAAGTAAGGCTGGAACGGCAGTATCGCCAAAATATCCAGGCAAATCTGTTGCTTTTTGTGAATCAGTTTTTGCAAGTGGTAAAGCAACATGACTTAATCCAACAACATTTTTTGAAGGGCAAAACAATGCTAAACCAATGCAAGATCCTAAAGCGAAAATTTTGAGATTTTGTTCGGGGCTATCAGTAACTGCCATTGAACCCATTCCGAGTATTATATTATCAGTTTTTGCTTTTCGGTCAAGAACATTTGATGGGAGTTTGTAGTTAGTAACTGGTTTTTTTAAATAAGAAACATCCTGTGTTACAGCAATTTTAATTTTTATCCAAAGTTGTGTGATTAATTCCAATAAACCTTTAGCACCGGATGAGGGCTTTTTCAAGAAATCCACCGCCCCTGCTTCAAAAGCATCCTTTGTTATTTGAGAATCAGAATTAGTCAAAGCACTTAAAACAATTGTAGGAATAGGGTCAATTACATTCAATTGATGAAGGAATTGAATTCCATTCATTCTTGGCATTTCCATATCAAGGATTATAACATCTGGCCTTGCTCTATTAATCATATTTAATGCTAAATATCCATCAGTTGCAGTACCAATTACTTCAATATCAGGGTCTTTTACTAATCCTTTGGATAAAATATCTAAGACGAGTGGTTGGTCATCAACGATTAATACTTGAATCTTATTATTTGCCATTAATAATCCTTAATAATATTACAAAATTAACAAAAAAAATATAATTTTATTGAAATCTTACTCTTTTAATGAACCTGCGACCAAACCTTTAATTATTTGTTTTTGGAAAATTAAAAATAAAATAATTATAGGAATTGCAGAAAGCGAAGCACCAGCCATTAAATGACCCCAATCTATTGATTGTTTTCCAAGATAAAATGTCAATCCTACTGGTAATGTCCTATAATTTGGGTCATTTGTGAATAAAAAAGGGAACAAAAAGGAGTTCCAATTTCCTAAAAATGTATAAATTGCCAAAACAGTTAATATTGGTTTTGAAACAGGTATAATTATTTTGAAAAAAATGCTCCAAAAGCCCGCACCATCAATGCGTGCAGCTTCTTCTAATTCAACTGGTATTGATTTCAAATACTGCCACACTAAGAAAATGCCGAATGGTGTTATAATCCAAGGTAAAATTAAAGCCCAATATGTGTTAATCCACGAAAAAGTTACAATCAATCGATAAAGTGGAATCATTATTACGTGTGAAGGTATAATTAGAACTCCTAATATTGACGATGTTAAAATTGCTTTTCCTTTGAACTCCTTTCTTGCAAGTGCATAACCAACCATAGTACAAAATAATAAATTCCCAATTGTTATTGAGGAAGATACAATTAAAGAATTCAAAAAGTAAATATCAAAGGAGTCTGATTTCAAAGCATCTAAGTAATTTGTAAGAGTGTATTTTGAAAAAATTAAAGATATAAAGTTAGTAAATCGTTCAGGATATTCTTTTAAAGATAAAATAAACATCCAAAACATAGGGAAAGTCATTGCTATTGCGATTAAAATAAGTATTAATGTAATAAAGATTTTAGATATTATTTTCATTAATTATTCAAAGAATTTTTCGAAAATCCTGTTAAAATCTCGACTGCTTTTTTCTCAATTTCTTTATATATTCCCACGTTTGGACCATTAAAAAAGAAGGCAAAAACGTAAATTTTGCCATCGAGATTACGGGCAAACCCAGCAAGTGCACTAACATCTTTATGTGTTCCAGTTTTTGCAAATACGCTTTGTTCTGCCGAAGTATTCTTAAACCGTTTGGCAATAGTTCCATCGACACCGCCGATTGCTAATGAATTTAAAAAAGATTGAAAAAATGGTTTTGTTGTTGCTTGTTTTAATAAATTTACCATTATCAATGCATTTACTCTATTACGTCTCGATAAGCCTGAACCATCATATATTTGAACTTTTTGATTAAATTGATTAAATGGTTTTATTAAGCTATCTATTAACAATCTTGATGATTTGCTTAAATTACTATCTTTTTGAGATATTGCACCATTGAATTTATATAAATTTTCGGCAATGAAATTATCGCTATTTTTATTCATATTTGTTATCAAATCCAATATGGGACGTGAAATTGAAGCAATTTGACTTAATTTCGAATAATCTATTATAGAATTTCGTATTTGTTTTGTATACTTACCTGTTACAACAATTCCATTGGATTCTAATCTCTTTTTGAGTAAACTTGCGATTGTAAGTTCAGGAGATAAATTAAATTCTTGTATTGAATAGGACGAGTTTTTCGATAAAATACCATTTAAATAAATTATTTGATTCCCGTTGGAATCAATTTTGGAATTGGCAGATAGTTTAGTTAATATCTTTTTTGATTTTTTTGAAGTATTTTGAAATTTGATATTTGATTTCACAATAATGTTATCTGCATTTGGAATAACTTGAATTTTGGGCTCATTACTATTAACATTAGTGTTAATAAAGATTTTAATCATATTTCTTTCTATTGCTAATGCAGTAATTACTGCAACAGGTTCGACTTCATCATTATCGCCACTATATTTGAATCTATTATTTTCTTCATCAAAAAAATTGCCGTCAGCTATTATGTTACCAGTGATTTTCTTAATACCAAGGTTTGAAATTTGCCGAACAATTTCGTCTAAATCTGATAAGGAAAATAAACAATCACCAATACCCTTGATATAAAGATTACCATTAATTTCCGAGCCTGACACTGTTCTATCGTTAGTGTAGATATTTGTATTTAATTTAAAATTATCTCCAACCGTTGATAAAGTAGAAAAAGAAGTGATTAATTTGGTTACTGAAGCTGGTTTGACAAATTCATCTCCATTTTTCTGATAAATAACATCGTTATCATCTAAAGAAACAACAGCTAAACTAAATTTTGTTGAAGATAAAGCTTTGTTTTGGAGAAGCGAATCAAACGTGAATTTGATATAACTTTGTTCAGATCTTGAATTATTGTTTATTACTTTTAAAGAATCAGCATTTGCGAGAAAAATATTACTATTCGAGAGAAATAAAAGTATGAAAATAATTGTGCATTGTTTAAATAACTTCAATTTTGGTCCATCAGTTTTAAATTATAGTCAAAAATACCAAAAATAAAGTAAATAAACAAGTATTATTGATTAATTTTGTAATCTTTTAAATTAATTAAATAAACGAGATGAGTTTTAAATCAATAGTATATAAATCAAAAGAGTGGATTGAAAGTTATGCACTCAAAAAGAGTGCTTTATGGGCAATTTTTATTTTGGCATTTGCCGAATCATCTTTTTTTCCAATTCCACCAGATGTATTATTAATTGCGATTGCGATTGCAAAACCAAAAGTAAGCATCAAAGCGGCGTTATGGTGTTCGATTGGTTCAGTACTTGGTGGAGTATTTGGTTATTTTATTGGATATGCTTTGATGGAATCAATTGGCAACAACATCATTCATTTTTATAATGCACAAGCAACTTGGGATAAAGTCGTTTCTATTTATAATGGGGAAGTAGGGATGTGGTTTTTAGCTGGAGCAGCTTTTACGCCTATTCCTTATAAGATTTCAACAATTGCTGCTGGTGCCACTAATATGCCATTAATTCCATTTATTTTAATATCTTCGATTGGGCGTTCTTTGAGGTTCTTTCTTGTTGCCGGCGTAATTTATTTTGTAGGACCAACAGCAAAAATATATATAGATAAATACTTTGATAAACTTTCGATTGCTTTTGTTGTATTATTAGTTTTGGGATTTTTAGCAATCAAATATTTATTTTAATTTATTTTATCGACATTAATTTTGGGTAAATTTGCAATATTTAAATTTGAATTATTTGCAATTTCATTTATATCACGTACGAAGCGTTCGATATCATCTTGGTTAAAACCTTTTTCTATTGCGGCTGATTCTAATGTTCCCCAAATTGGTTCACCGCATCGAATGCAACGAATTCCTTCCTTCATCAAGTAATTAATAGATTCTGGTATTTCAGTAACTAAGTCTTCAATAGTGATATTTTTATTGATTTGTTTTGTCGCCATAACTATTTTATATCTCCTTCTTTGGAAGAATTTTGTTTTTTCTTCGTAGGGAATCCCACAACTAAACCACCAAAAAATCCATAAGCGGTTGTAATTTTCCAATTTGAGGTCAACGGGCAATGCCCAGAATTACAACCTATGAAGTAATAATAGGCGAAACCTAACATCCCGCCTATTATTCCCCAAAGTAACCAAATCAAAATTTGTTTTTGGTTTAAATGCATTTTTCTTAATTAATTTTTAATATTGAAAATATCTTCGATTGCTTTTACATAACCTTCTTTCGGCATTGCTCCTATTGCCATACGAGGTTGACCATCTTTTGGGCAGAAAAGAACAGAAGGGATTGAACGAATACCGAAAACAGCAGCTAATTCTTGCTGGTCTTCAGTATCAATTTTGTAAATATTGACCTTACCTGCATATTCTTTTGATAGTTCTTCCATTATTGGTGCAATTGCTTTACAAGGTGCGCACCAATCAGCATAGAAGTCTATAATACAAGGTAATTCGCCTTGAAAATTCCATTCTTCATTTGTTTCATAGTTGAAAACTTTTTCTAAAAATGTTTCTTTAGTTAGAAACTCCATATTAACTCCTTAAAAAAATATATTACTTAGTAGTAATATAAACGTTTGTCAATAATATTTATTTGAATTAATTTACAAATATTTAATGAAATTATTAAATCGTTCATATATTGTTCTGGATTCTATAGTAAAACTGCTCCAATTAGGAGCAGTTTTTGATTGTAATTATTTAGTTTCTAAGACAGTGTTTTTAGGTCGTGCAGCGTGACAATCTGGACACATGCGTGATTTTACGAATTTGTCCATACCACCAGGATGAATAAATTCTTGGTCTTTTGCAAAAACAAGTTCTTGATTTGGTGGTTGCTGAGAAATTATAGAATGGCAAGTGTTGCAATCTGCACTTATAACTTTACCTTCGGGACTGACGTGTTTACCATCGTGGCAGCGGAAACAACCTTTAGAATACATATGACCAATGTTATTTGGATATGCTCGCCAACTTACTTTCATATTTGGGAAATAATTGCGGGAGAATATTTCAGTAACACTTTTTACAGCTTGTTCGAATCCCTTTTTGTTTTCTATTAAAACGTTTGGATAGTAATTGCTATAAAAATTATACATATATTTTGAAATATCTCGATAGGCATTTTTTTGGTCGATAGCATTGGATTCTAAAGTTTGCACAGCCATATTTTTAATATAAGGAATTGACCTATCAATTTTATTGTACGTTAAGTATGTATTTACAATTTTATTTGGTATTCTATAATTATGAGCTGGTCTATTATGGCAGTCAATGCAATCAAATTTTCTAATTGCATCTGTACGAAGAATCGAATCATTCATTTTGAATTTACTATCCGTGCTTGTGTAATAAGTTTCTTTACCAGTTTGACGGTTTCGAACTCTAACCCAAGGAATGATTTGTCTTTTGTAATCCGTTGCGTAATATGAAATTTCATTTTCTATATACATTTTCCAATGAATTCCACTTTTGTTACTTGATTCTGAACTTCCACCACCAATTTTAAGTAACATTGATATTTTATAATTTGAATTTTTCTCATCAGAAGTAAAAAAATCAAAATCAACTTTCTTTTCGGCATAAAATTGATTTGGCCAATGGCATTGTTCGCAAGTTTCTGGTGATGGTCTTAAATCATGGACTGGTGTTTGTATTGGTCTTGAGTACAAGTTGAATGATACTGAAAGTAATTGATATGAACCTGAAATCTTTGATTTGACAAACCAACCTGCTCCAGGACCAATATGGCATTTTACACAATGTACACGTGAGTGGACATTATTTTGATATGCTGTGTATTCAGGTTCCATCACTGAATGACAGACTGTACCGCAAAATTCGTCAGTTTCCATATAATCATATGCTTTGAAACTACCGTATATCGTAGAAACAAGTAAAATCAATGTCCCCAGAGTAAAAACAACAACAGCTGCTTGGTGTTTTGGATTATTCAAATCTAAAATTGGAAGTCTCTTTTCTTTTTCGTTTTGATTTAAAAGTAACCTTCTATTTTCTCGGAACGCACCAAAAATTATTAAAAATACACCAATTCCAAGTACAGTAGGAAGTGCAACAAAAGTAACTAAGCCTGTGTAAGCATTTGTGCTTGTCGAGAGCAATTCAACAACAATCATCACTAAAATTGCTAAGAAGGAGATTGCTGCAATTAAACTACCAGTAATTGTTATAGGATTATATAAAATAATAGGAAGCGTTCGTTTGTTTTCATTTAATTTTTTCTCAGTTTCTATTGCAATGCTTGTTTCGTCCTCGTGGGACAGATGCCAACCTGTAATTATTGTTTTGTAAAGTTCACCTACAGTATGACCTGTAGTACCCAAATAAATGTGCACAAATAAAAACAAAATTAAAGCAAAACCAGTAATTGTATGTAATAATGCCATTGGCCATACACCACCCATACCAAAGAAGTTATCAGGAGCATATTCCGGGAACATTAATGCCCATCCGGAAATCACAATTATTGGTAAAAGCAAATACATTATACTTAAGTATCCGAGTTGTTGTAACGGATTGAACTTTGAATCTTCGTTTACATTGAATGGGTGTGGTTCTTGGTTAAATATACCTAATAAGTAGTATTTTGCTTGCAGTAATATTCTTTTTTTTAAGCCTTTTAATTTTGGAATATAATATTTATAATTTCCAGAAATTATATTAAAAATGAAAAAATAAAGATAATTAAGAGTGAGTAATATTCCACTTATATTATGTGTTAGGACTGAAACTTGAAAGGGGAATAGTAAAGCATTATCAGCCGAAAAATGTAAACTTACACCTGTTAAAATAAGTAGTATAAATAATGTTGCATTTATGATGTGCCAAATTCTAAGCCATAGTGGATATAAATATATTTTATGCATAGATTAACTCCTTCTGAAATACCATCTCATAAGTCCGTGAAAGAAAATACCGATTATTACTACTGCAAATGCCATAATTGCAAATGAATCTAAGAAAACATTTCTTGTAGTACCAACTACATAGGCATCACTCAATAGAGTTCCATTAATAAAACCATATTTTTCTCTTGATTGAGATTTTTCATGTTTATATAATTTTGAAAGTAATACTGAATTTTTTGAATGACATTCCTCGCATTTTTTGATGACTTTATCTGGTGGCAATAAGTTGTGCGATAAATTTGGTGGAGCATAAGAAGAGTGACAATCAACGCAACGGACTGTTTCATTATGTTTTTTTAACGAAGGAAGCCATTCGTGAGCTTTATTAAAAGTTTGGATGCCGTATTTACTCATTAACTGGTCATCTGCATGGCATTTAATACAATAAACCATTTTAGTTTTAACAGCAGCATCTGGGTTTATTCTGTTATCAGTGAACATTTTCAAAGGAACTTCTACAACTTTGCTGATGTTATGTTCTCCGTGACAAAAAGTACAAGTAGGTGCATCTTTAACACCTTTTGACAATGCAACTCCATGAACACTTAATTTATATTCTTGTGCAATACCAGGATGACATTGGGAACAAACATTTGCCACATTGAATTGATTAATTCGTGAGGTTGCTGAACTTTGTTTTTCCAAATCATGAGTTCCGTGACAATCCGTGCAAATTGCTGCACTGGAATTTCCACGTGCTAAAGCCAATCCATGTGAACTTTTATCGTAATCTATCAAAGATTTAGAGAATTTCGTAGTTTTAGTTTTATCATTTAAGTGGCAAGATAAGCATAATTTTTCTTGATTCTTTTTTAATGTAACTTTATCCAATTTCCAATTTGTTGTCAATGCATAGCTATGGCAAAAAATACAAGTTGGTGCATTAGGATTATTTTTTTGGAGTTGTACCATATGAACAGATTTCATATGCTGTTCTTTTTCACGAACGTGACATTTGCCACAATAATTTATGGAATTTGCAAAATTAATAGGGGAGGAAGGACTATCTTTTGTTCGAATTTCATGTGTGCCGTGGCAACCTTTGCAATTAACATCTGGAGTTCCGTTGATTCCATTTGCTTGTGCTAATTGAGGATGGAATATGTGTTTATCAAGAGGTGCTGTGTGGCAACTTTTGCAATTTATTGGTTCTATTTTTGCTTTATGTGGAATATCATCTGGATTAAAACCTTTATGGCAATCAACGCACTTTAATTTCCCATGCGCAGATTGTAAAAAAGTATTCTTTTTTACAGAAATAGAAACCTCTTTTCCGTTCTTTTCCATTGTCATATCTGGCTCACCGTGGCAATCAAGGCAAACTTGATTATTTTGTGCTTTGGTTCCAGAAATATTTGACAAGATAAAAAACGAAAGTATTAAGATATAATTTATAAATAGTTTAAAATTTTTCATTTTTTTACCTAGAATTTATTTAAAATTTTCAAAATAAAAGGCTGCCGAAACTTTAGAAAAGCTGACAGCCTGTTATTTTTATACTAAATGCAAAACTATTCTTGTTTTTTTAATGTTTGTAACCATTCAACAAGTGTTGTAAGCTCTGCATCATCACCTTTGAACTTGATTGCATGTTTTTTGCTGTCAATCGATTCTTCTTTCATCAGGAATTTTTTCAAGAACTCATTCTCTAACTTCATATTACCAACATCGGACAAATCAGGATATTTACCTCCTGGTACTTTTGATTCAATGCCCTGTGAAGCAATACTGTGGCATTGATTACATTTGTTGTTTAAAAATATATCTTTGCCTGTTACTGCTTCACCGGCGGTTAATGCAAATGTTAGAGAACCAAGAGCTGCGACTGCTATTACGATTTTATTAATATTCATTAAAACTTCCTTCCCAAAAAATAAAAAATATTATTTCAAAGTATTTAACCAATTAACCAAAGTGGTTAATTCTTCATCTGTACCTTTGAATTTTACAGCATGGTTTTTGTCATTAATTTTTTCTTCTTTCAAAAGATATTTTTTTAATGTTGCATTTGCAATATTTTTCTCGCCCATTTTTGACAGATCAGGATATTTGTCTGCTTGTTTAGATGTAATTCCTTGTGATGTGATTGAATGGCAAGTGTTGCATTTTGCATCTGTAAAAATATCTTTACCTGTTTTTGGTGTTTGAGCATAAACTACACCAATTAAAAGGAAAGAAGCTAATAATGTTACGAAAATTGATTTTGATGATTTCATTTTATCCTCCGATAAAAAAAGTTAAACAATCTTAAATTTTAATTTCTAATGTTTTATTTACAGGGTCAAAATAACCTACTTCAAAACTTGGTAATGTAAAACCAGGAAATGGACCAGCGACATATTTACCATCGACCGAGGAATATGCATTTGGGTGACATGGGCAATCAATTGTTGCCTCTGAATCTGACGGTAAGTTTACGGGACAACCTTGATGTGGACATATTGTATCAAAAACTTTAAATGTATCGTCTTGATGGTGCACGATTATAATGTCATTTCCTTGATTTTTTCCATCAATTTTTAATTTCCTGACTCCACCTTTATTTAAAAGTTCGGGGTAAGGTGATAAATCCAATTTATAGAAATCTGAAGGTGGTGGGGGTAAGGTGACTGTCTCATTTTTATCACAACTTGTGATTAATTGTGGAATTGTCGTTACAACAACACCAGCACCAATTACTTTACCTGTATTGATAATAAATTTTCTTCTTGATAATTCCTTTTTTTCCATCTTATTTTTCCTTTTTATTAATAAAATAAATGTATTTGTAAAGTCCATTCAGAAAAATAACCTTCTACATGTTCTCTGTCAACAACTCTGTATTCAGGTAGTAATGCAATATATGGGAGAACGAATAATTTTGTTCCCAAAACGTATTGTTTTGCATGATAACTTGTGTTTTGTGGTAAATAATCAGTGTTACCAATCTCATATCTTGCATATACATAAGCTGCATCTAATGGTTGATATGTTAATTCAAATGAAAAGTTATTTGTTGTTCTCAAATCTTGTTTTTTACTCCACATATACTCTGTTAACAATGAAAATTTGTCAACCATACCTATATTAAAGAACATATTTCCAATTGCATAATAATTATTTGCAAAATATATGCCATTATCTGTTTTCAAAGGACTATTAATTACGAAAGAACCGCCAAAGAATGATGTGAAACCATAAAATTCAGGTGGATAAAAGGCCAATTTCATCACTGTGGACATTGTATTTCCGGAGACAACTGGAACTGTATTTCCTGTTTTACCTGGTAAAGTTAAATTATTCATTACTTTTGAATCAAACAAACCGATACTTGCTCCTAACCAAGGAATTGCTTGATAATCTAATTCAGCGCCCCATTCTGCGTAATCATCTGGTATTAAAAGGGATGAACGGCTTGCTCCAATAACTTGACGAACTAACAATGAATGGTCATCCCATTTTGTACCTATTTGCGGTTGGAAATAACCAATTCTTAATTCAGGAAGATAATCAGCGGGTTTGATTTTAACACTAAAGGCATACGGTTGTTGTCCTGGAAATCTCTTTAAATTTTCTATATCATATGCAAAATTATAAAAACCTTCGAGTTCAATGAAATCTGCAGGTTTAATGCTTAAATAAGGATCTAATTGCATAATCATATTATCTCTTTTAGGTTGGCTAAGTACAGTGTCAGTCAAAGGTGGGTTTCTTTTTTGAATAACTTCTTGATAACCCCATCGTGCATCTTGCCATCTAAAATCAAGACCGTAAGTAATGATGCCATCTAATGCTTGATTTGTATTTTGTAAAAAGTCGAAAACTTTGCCTAAACCAATTTTGGATGGTTCAACTAATGCTGTTTGATTTCTTGACATCCAACCACCAAGGTTTCTCAATCCACCACCTTGATTGTTAACATGACAATTTTGGCATTTTGTTCCGTATGATTGTAATATTGAATATTCCGGTCTGGATAGTAACGGATAAAATGTTACTGTTAACAAAATCAATAAAAGTAAATATCTTTTCATTGCTTCCTTCTTTTTTTGTTCAACAATTTATTTAAATTAATTCTTTTTAATCAACTGAAATAAATTGCTGGAATTTTATCTCTGCCCGTGGCTCGAGATTTTATTATCCCGAGCCGGCAAGAATAAATATTGAGAACTATTTTGTAATTTCAGCTAAAATGTTGTCCAAAATTGCTCTTGCATATTTTGGATTATGAATACCATTACTTTTATCTTCTAATAAAACTTGGTATGCATACATTGCTGCTGCTTGATTTTGTGTAACAACTAATGGTTTTGAGCTTGATGCATTCCACAATCCAGTCGATGGGTTTCTCCATCCTTTTGCTACAAAAATTGAATCAGCTTTAGCTAAGTCAGCTTGGAAAGTTGAGAAGAATTTGTCTTTTTGGTCAAAGTTTGATGTAATTTCAGAGTGGCAAGCTTTGCAAGCTGTATAGTTCAAAACAGAACCATCTTCAGTAGCCATTCTGAAAGTATGACCGCCAACTGGTTCGCCATGAGCAACTGGACCTTCAGTCATATGACAATCAATACAACCATCTTTAAGCATAGTATGGAAATTACTTGTTGGAATTGTTGCTGGACCTTTTGGAATGAAAGCGATATTTGTTCCAAATACATTTGCAGCTGGACTATGGTGACCACCAAATCTTGCATCTGTTAATGTGTAATTATCAGATGAATTTACATCCACAGGTGTGGATACGGCTCTTGCTTGATGGCATTGAGCACAAATGTTACCCTTGCCAAAATCAGCTGTTTGTTTTGAACCCCTTGTTTCGTAGAACTTAACGGGATTTGTGTTAGTCAATGCCCAGTCTGTAGCATCGTATTTTGAGTGAATGTTGTGGCAAGTTCTGCAGTTGATTGTTGATGGTTCAGAGTAACCAGCTGTCGGTGCAGTGCCTGTCTTTAAATAGTCTAAGTAACCTTGATGTGTATGGCATTCAGCGCAACCAGCACGGTTTCCATAGATGTAAATATCACCTGTTCCATGAACAGATAATGACCATTGCATTTGTTTTTCAAATAATGCAGTAGAATTATTGTGACAAACTCCACATTGTTCTGCCCCTGATGGACCTGCTGGACCTTGTGGACCTTGCGGACCTGCTGGACCTGTTGCTCCATCTGCTCCCTTAGGACCTTCGCATGCTGAAAAAACTAATGCTAAAAAAAGAACTGGTAAAAAAGCATTTCTTAAGATGTTAAGAAACTTATACATATTTCCTCCAAAGGAATTTTAAAAAATAAAAGAACTTCAAATCGAAATTAAAAAATAAAAATGAATTAACAAAATTTGTTAATATTCGTTTTTTCTTTTAAATTTTGAAACTAAATTCAAAAACCTCGTGTTCATCATATATTTCAGAAAATTAAAATTGAAAACATTAAAAAAAAATAATTTATTAGATGCATCTAATAAAAATATTTCTCATAAATAATGAATAATAATTAATTTAAATTTGAATCTTTAAACATCGTAAGAATAAATATAATCGTAAGAATAAATATAATATGTTATTCACAGAAACAAATTATTTGGTTAATTCCTTGAAATAAAGGAAATTATGAATTTATTGTCAAAAAGGGTTATAAAGTAATGAAACTAATTTTTAAAAGAGTTGATAAGTTCCTTCGCTGCTTCGATAGAATTATCTGAAACAGTAGTACCAGAGAGGAATTTAGCGATTTCAATTTCTTTTTCCCTTTCATTTAATACTTTTGCTGTTGATATAGTTTTATTTTTGTCGTGAATTTTTTCAATGTAAATTATATTTGTACCAGCAGCTGCAACTTGAGGTGAATGGGTGATACATATGATTTGATGGTAGTTTGCAAGTCGTCGCATCTGCAATCCTACTTTTTGGGCTATTAGTCCACTAACCCCGGAATCAATTTCATCAAATACTAAAATTGGTAGATTAATATCATTTGCTGCCATGCTTTTCAAAGCTAACATAATTCGAGAAATTTCACCTCCCGAAGCGACTTTGCTTAATTCTTTAGCTTTTTCTCCGTTGTTTGTTGAGATATTAAATGATATATAATCTATTCCATTGTCAATCAACTTATATATAATGTTATTGGTTGTATATGTCATTTCTTGTATATTTTCGGAAATGCTGTAATGATGTTCAATTTGAAAAGATATGTACGAAAATCCAAGGTCTTTGAGGATTTTTTCGATTTCATAAGTAAAGCGTTCAAAAATTTGTTTTCTTTTATTTGATAATTCAATTGCAACTTGCTTTGCATTTTCAAGTAATTCATTAATCTTGTTTGTATAGTAATTTAATCTTTGATTTTCAGGTGATAGAGTTGACAGTTTTTCTTCAATCGAATTTTTTAATTCTAAGATTTCTTCGATACTTCCAAATTTTCTTTTAAGTTTTTGAATTTGGAATAATCTTTGGTTAATTGTTTCAATTCTCTCAGGGTTAAACTCAAAATTTTGTAAAAATTCATTAGAGTAATTTGCAATTTCTTTTAAATAAGTTTTAATATTAAAAATTTCAGTAGCAAACTCTTCAAAGGATTTTTGAAATTTCCCAACAACATATAATTTTCTTTCAATTATATTTAATTTATCATAAATTGAATTTTCGGAATCATATAAATCATTCAAGATTTCACTAATATTTGAGAAAATAACTTCTGAGTTTTCAAGTGTTTTTAATTCAGTTTCTAATTCTACATCTTCATTAATTTTTGGATTTACTAAAGAAATTTCTGCAAATTGATTTTTTAGAATTTCGATTTGCTGATTATTCAGCTCTAAATTTTCTTTAAAAAGTTTGAATTCTTTATATAATGATTTTAATTCGAAATAAAGGGCTTTATATTCTTTTAATAATGAAAAATTATCAGCGAAGGCATCTATGATTTTAATATGGTTTTTAGAATTTAAAAGTTGTTGGTGTTCGTACTGTCCATGAAAATCTATGATTAAATCACCTAAAGTTTGAAGGAGTGAAAAGGATGCCGGAGTATCATTAATAAAATTTCGAGTATTTCCATTTAATGATATTTCTCGTCGAATAATTAATTGATTATTATTCCCAATCTCTTCAGATTCGTATTCATTATCTTTTAAAAATGTCCAAACTAAATGGTTCATTGGGAAAAGAAAAGTACCTTCAATAATTGCTTTTCTTTCACCTGTGCGGATTAATGACGGAGATGCTTTTTCGCCAAGCAAAATTGAAAGCGAGTCGATGATTATAGATTTGCCCGCACCTGTTTCACCGATTATAATATTTAATTTATCATCAAAATTTATTTCGATTTCTTCGATTATTGCAAAGTTTTTTATTATTAAATTCTTTAACATAAATTTATAAATTTATAAATTGTGTAATAACAAAATTAAAAAAACAATTAAATTAATGAGGATAAATAAAAACAAAATTGTGGAATTTGAATTTATGAATTTTCTTGTTGATTGTTATTATCTTCTTTTTTGAAGGAAATATTAAAAATGTAACCCCAGACCTTATCTTTATAAATAAAATAACCACCAGCAAGAATTTGAACTAAATAATTGACTCCGTGATTTACAGTTGCATATGCTAAAGCCTGTTCACCTGAAATACCATAAAATTTTACTAAAATGATTTTCACAATCCAGTGAAATACACCAATTGAACCAGGTGTGGGAGCAACTGAAAAACTGATACCGGAGGCAACTAAAAGTAAAACGGCGTCCAAAAAATTCAGACCTTGCGATGAAAAATCAAATGCATAAAACATTATAAAAAGTGGCAAAGAATAAAAGAACCAAATAATAGCAGATTCCAAAAAGAGCTTAAAATACATACTCGGTTCTTTGATTATGGCAAAGCCTGTTCGGAATTTTTCAAAAATATCACGTAATTTTATATATAGATTTTCAGAAAATGGTTTTACTAATTTTGATAGCAAAAAATGAAAAAAAGGTGGATAAAACGTAAAAATCACTATAATTATTAAGGAAAGAGATAAATATAAAATTTTACTGATATCAATTGATGGTGGCAATAATGATAAAATTTTATTGCTGAATAAAATAAAAGTGATGCCGAAAAGAATTAGTAAAGTGAAAACATCTAATAATCTCTCTAATATGATTGTTGCAAATGTTGTAGAAAAAGAAATTTTCTCTTGCTTGGCATAAATAAATGGTCTTACGATTTCACCGCCACGAGGTAAAATATTATTGACCGCATAACCAATCATCACCGAAGAAAATAAATTTCGAACACTTGGAGCTGAATAAAAGGGTTTGAGAATTGTTTTCCATCTAATTGCTCTAAACCAATGAGATAAAAGCATTATAGGAATTGGAAGTAAAATGTACAAATAATTTGCTTGAAGTATAATGTTAAATAATAATTTATAATCAATACCGCTGAAAGCCAAATAAGTCGAAACAATTACTATTAGAGCAGTAATGATATTTTTAATTATTTTCTTCGAATTCGAAGAGTTGTTATTTATTTGATTATTTTGAGAATCTTTCAATGTTAATCTATTATATTTAAATTTTGTTCTTTTAATAACTTGATGAAATTAGTTAGTGCGATTGCTCTGTGAGAAATTTTATTTTTGACAAATTCATCGATTTGAGCAAAAGTTTTATAAAAACCCTCAGGGATAAATAGCGGATCATAACCGAAACCGCCTTTACCGAGCTCTTCGGTTATTACTTTGCCTTTACAAATACCTTCTGAAAAAATTGTATTTATTCCATCAAAGTAACAAAAAACACAACGAAATTGAGCAGGGGATTCGTTTAAGCCAAGAGATTTTAGTTGCTGAATTAACTTTTTTCGATTATCATAATCATTAGCATTGATACCTGCAAAACGAGAAGAATAAAGACCCGGCGAGCCATTTAACGCTTCAACCTCTAACCCAGAATCATCACTTAAAGTCGGAATATTAAATTGTTTATAAAAAGCTTTAGCTTTTATTTCTGCATTTTCTATGAAAGAATTTCCATTTTCATCAACATCTAATTTGTTCTTTGATATGTTTTGAGGTGTGATAATTTCGGGAACGAATTTATTGATTGCAAAAATATGTTTAATTTCTTTTAACTTATTGCGATTATTAGTGGCTAGAAGAATTTTCATAAATTTAGATCAGTAAAAAAATATAAGTAATGATAAAAAGTTGCAAATTACACAATTTTCATCAAAGAAAAATGTGTAATATTTTACATAGTATACATCAAAATGTAAAAAAAAGTTTACACTTTTGTTGTATATTTCAAAATTATTTATTATTTTTGTAACAATTAATGTAAACTGGATTTAAATTGACCTTCAATTGGAGGATAAGTGAAAATTTCGATGATGTTACCGTACAAAACTTAGCAAAATTACTGAAAGTACCGAAAAGTCTTGTTAAAGTTCTCTTAGCAAGAAATTTTAATGATTATGAAAGCGCAAATAAATTCCTATACCCATCTTTAAAGGACTTATATGACCCTTTTTTGATGGTGGAAATGGAAAAAACTGTCGACAGAATCGTTAAAGCTAAAGAAAATAACGAGATTATTTGGGTACATGGAGATTATGATGCTGACGGTACATCAAGTGTAGCAATGCTTACAGATTTTCTGCGAAGCATTGGCTGCAAGGTTAATTATTATATTCCTGACCGTTTTACCGAAGGTTTCGGACTTTCAGAAAATAGCATATCAAAAGCAAAAAAAGTTGGTGCTTCTCTTATTATTTCTGTTGATGTTGGAATCACTGCATATGAACAAGCTCAATATGCAAAGAAATTAGGTGTTGATCTGATTATTGTTGACCATCACGAACCTAACGAAAATATTCCAGGAGCCTTTAGTATCTTAGACCCACTTTTGCCTGGATGCCCATATCCTTTTAAAAATTTATCTGCAAGCGGAGTTGCTTTTAAATTAATTCAGGCAATAGGACAAAAATTGAACTTAGGCGATACTATTTTTTCTTATTTAGATTTAGTTGCTATTGCTTCAATTTCTGATATGGTTCCATTAGTTGACGAAAATAGGGTTTTTGTTCATTATGGAGTAAAGCAAATTAATGAAAACCCACGTCCAGGAATTAGAGGACTACTTTATTGCACAGGATTGGAAAAAGGTGAAGTTCTCTCGACAAATATCGTATATGCTATGGCACCTTTAATCAATGCAGCAGGTCGTTTAGGTGATGCAAACAGGTCAGTAGATATGCTGATTCAAAAAGATGTTAATATGGCGTTCAGGATTGCTCAAGAACTTGAAGAAGAAAATAGAAAACGACGACTACTTGATCAGCAAGTATTTGATGAATCAATACCAATGGCTGAAGAAATGTTGCGATTTAATAAACATCGTTCTTTAGTTCTTCATAATAATACTTGGCATGCTGGTGTGATTGGTATTGTTGCTTCTCGTCTTGTTGATAGGTTCAAAGTTCCTACCATACTTTTAACAACAATTGACGGAATGGCAAAAGGTTCCGCAAGAAGCACAAATAATTTTGATATTTATGCTGCTTTAAAAGCAAATTCTAATTTTTTAATTGAATTCGGTGGTCATCGTCATGCCGCTGGGTTAACATTAAAAATTGAAGATGTCCCGGAATTTCGTAAGAAAATTGATGAAATTGCAAGACAAAAAATTACTGATGAGATGCTTCAACCAGAAATTACAATTGATGAAGAACTTTCATTTAATGAACTATCTCCTTTGGTTATTAATTCATTAAATATGCTCGCTCCGTTTGGTTTTGCTAACGAACGACCTTTATTTGTTGCAAGAGGTGTGAGGTCAATAAATGGACTCAAAATGCTTGGAAATAATACGTTTAAATTCCGTGCAAAACAAAATAATTTCGTAATTGATGCAATTGCTCCTTCACTTGCAAATAAAGCTCATTTAATTACAAATGGCAAGCCATTTTCAATAATTTACACAATCGATGGTCTTGGTCAAGGTAACATTAAATTCCCTCAATTAAATATAAAAGATATTGCCCCTGATGAATAATTCATATTTCAATGAATATATCAGAACTTTTACGCTTGACCTTGATAAAATCCTCGATAATGAAAAGTTTGATTATAATCTAAAAACTTTAGAAGTAATCAAACTTTTTTTTAACTTATTATACCATTTGACTTTTCAACAAAATCAACTATTCCCATCAAATTATGCAAGATGGGTTTATTTGGTTAATTTATATGAATTACCTGTATCTTCTGCTAACTTTATAACCAAATTAAATAATTTAAAACGAAAAGCTTCAAAATACAATATCATTAAAGAAAATGATTTTAAGCAATTAATTAATCAAATAAGAAATTATCTTGCAATCTTTTCGAATGAAGAAAGTGAATTTATAGAATATGTTCAAGATGAAAATACAGAAATTTTACAAACTGAAAGTAATTTATATTCATTCAAAGCAATTGTATTAGATAAAAGAATAAAGACAAACTCTTCACCAATCAAAGCATTAATTTGTTTAACGGAAGATTTCGGAAAAGTATTTATAAAATTAAATAAAAAATATGATTATATTTATAACATTGTTGAAAAAAATTCTTCGTTAAAATTTGTAGATTTAATAGAATATAATATCCAGAATAAAGCATTCGAAGTTACTGAAAACAGTTATATTACTTTTGAACCTGATATGCTTATTGATATTACCGGGATAGCGGATTGTTTTACATTTTATGAAATCAACCCATTACTTTCAATTTTGAATTTACTTACTTTACGAAACGATTCAAATTATTATACATTAAGAGGCAATGTTGTCAATTCAATTTTTGACGACTTAGTTTCAAAGGCAAGTGTTGATTTTGAGACATCTTTCAATAAATCATTAAAAATAAAGCCTATAAGATTACTACTATTAGACGATGAAAAAATGATTGACAAATTAAAAGATGAAACAAAAAATCATTTTAATGTAATTTCTAATAATGTAGCGAAACTTCCATATGGATTATTATTCATAGAACCATCATTTATTTCGTATGATTTTGGAATTCAAGGACGTTTAGATTTATTAATACAATCTAACGAAGATGAAAGATTGAAAGAAGTAGTCGAATTAAAATCAGGTAATGCCCCAAATTCTAATTTGAAATTGACGATAGATTATAAACAACTTTATTTGAATACTTGGCATAATCATTCTGCTCAAGCAAATGGGTATAATCTTCTTTTAGAATCTGTTTTTAACAAGAGGAAAGGGAACAGTTCGATTTTTTATTCCTCCGATTTATATACACCAATCAGAAATGTGGTAAATGAATTAAAGATAAAACAAGAATTTATCAAAACAAGAAATTTAATTGCTCATTTTTTAATTAAATTTTCAAAGAATGAAATTGATTTATTTGAAAAATTAGAAAGAACCAAATTTAAAGATAATTTATCAGAAAAAAAGAGAACCAATTTTTTATTATCTATTAAGGAACTTGATACAAACGAAATAAAATACTTCAAGGCTGGTATTCGATTTATTATTCGTGAAGAAATTTACAATAAGTTAAATTTGCAAAATAATGGCGAGAATTATTCAAAATTAAACTTTACTTTTGACGAAAAATTAGAAAAATTTTCGGTTTTAAATAATTTAAAACTAATCATTGAACAATCCAATTTAGACTTGTTGCATCTTTATTTTGAATTTCCTGATAATTCTGAAAATATTAATTTCTTTCGAAAGGGTGATCAATGCATAGTTTATCCTATTGAGGTTTCGGATGACCCAACTAAATTTTATATTTTTAAAGGTTTTATAGCAGAAATCACAAATCAAGGCATTACAATTAGTTTATTAAATAAAAGTTTAAATTTATTTTTGTTGAAAACATATGACCATTGGGTAATCGAAGTAGACCGTTCTGATTCACTTGTAAGAAAGCAACTTTCTTCTTTTCTAAATTTTGTGAACGCCCCCAAAAGAATGAAAAATTTAATTTTAGGAATCCAGCGACCAACATTTTTAGATGCAAAATTACCAGAATTTGGGTATCTAAATTCTATTTCCCAAAAAATTTTTGAACAAGCAATAAATGCACAAGATTATTTTTTAATTCAAGGACCACCAGGTACAGGAAAAACTTCAAGAATGTTGAAAGCCTTAGTGGAATATTATTATAAATACTCAACTAAAAAAATATTAATTTGTGCTTATACAAATAGGGCTGTAGACGAAATTTGCTCTGTTTTAGAAACTATTAACGAGAATTTTCCTTATATTAGAATTTCCAGTAAAGATGCAGGAAAACAAAATCATAAAAGTTTACCATATTTGTCAGAAATTTTAACGCTTGAAGCTCTAAAAGAAATAATTGAAAACACGAGATTTTATATTTCGACTGTTAGTTCATTATATACAACAAACGAAATTTTTGAACTTGTCAAATTTGATATTTTAATTTTAGACGAAGCGAGTCAAGTTTTAGAAACTCAGATAGTTGGAATTATTTCAAAAGTCGACAAATTTATTTTAATCGGGGACGAAAAGCAATTACCTGCAATCGTCTTGCAAAATGAGGAAATGCCGGAAAAGAGTGAAAATAATTTGAAAAGTTTTTCTCATTCTTTATTGTCAAAATTACTTAAAAATGCTCGAGAAAATGATTGGACTGAAGTATATTCTACTTTAACCCAGCAAGGAAGAATGAATAAAAAAATTCAAGATCTTGCAAATTATTTGTTTTATGATGGGCAATTACAAGTAATAGAAGATAATTACAATCAAATAAAAGAATTTTCTGACTATATTTATGATTATGATGAATTTTTAAAATCAGTTTTAAGCGACAGGGTAGTTTTTGTCAATACACCCGCAGAACAAAATGTAAAATTCAACAAATTTGAAGTCAATTTTATTGCAAAATTTGTTGAAAAATTTGTTTCGTTCAATAAAGAAAACTTCACTAATCAGACTATTGGAATAATTTCGCCTTTTAGATTGCAATGCCGTGAAATTATAAAGAGAATACCAGAGAATTACCAAAATTCAATTTTAGTTGATACTGTAGAAAGGTACCAAGGTTCTGAACGAGATGTTATTATCTTATCAATGGGAACAAACTATGGAACTCTGCTCAAAATGGTTTCGAATGAGATTGAAATTGATAATAAAATTATCGATAGAAAATTAAATGTAGCAATAACAAGAGCTAAAGAACACTTGATTATTCTTGGAAACGAGCAACTCCTTTCTAATTCAACAGTTTATAGTAATCTTATTAAATGGATAAAACAGAATGGCAAAATTATCACATAATATTTGAATAAATAAATTTTGAAAATTATCATAAAAAAATTAAAAAAATTTGGTTGTTATTATTTTTTTTCATAATTTTGTATTCCTAATTATTTAGGTTCTTATAAAAATGGTGTCGTAGTTCAGCTGGTTAGAATGCCTGCCTGTCACGCAGGAGGTCGAGAGTTCGAGTCTCTTCGACACCGCTCAAAAAAGAAGGTGAACAACATTTACCTTCTTTTTTAGTTTAAAGGTTATCCAAAATTAGGGTCTATAGCTCAGCTGGGAGAGCGCTTGAATGGCATTCAAGAGGTCAGGAGTTCGAGCCTCCTTAGATCCACACCCTCATTTTCGTAACATTCCTTATTTTTGTATAAATTCTTGAGGTTTAATTGAAATTACCTTTATCAGTTTCGGTTATTTCTTATAATGAAGAAAGAATAATTGAAAAAATGTTAGAAAGTGTATTTCCAATTGCAGATGAAATCATTATTCTGGATTCATATTCGAATGATAATACAAAAGAAATAGCAAAGAAATATGGTGCTAAAATATTTGAAAAACAATGGACTGACTTTGTTACTCATAAAAATACTTCTCTTAATTTATGTTCAAATGAATGGGTTTTGTGCCTTGATTGTGATGAAATATTAACAGAAAAATTAATAGAAGATATCAAAAGAGCTATAACTGAAAATAAATTTAACGGATTTTATCTGAAACGTAAAACTGTATATTTGGGTAAATTGCTAAATTATGCGTGGCAACCTGATTTAAACTTAAGGCTTGTAAATAAAGCAGGAAACCCACGTTGGGTTGGTCAAGATGTTCACGAAAGTTTGGTTATTGATGGTGAAATTGGTATTTTAAATGGTGATTTGTTGCATTATTCTTATTCAGATATTAAACATCACTTCGAAAAAACAATAACACTTTCCAAATTATCTGCAAATGCATATTATAAAAAGGGCAAAAGATTTAGAACATTAAATTTGTTTCTCAATCCGATTATCGCTTTCATTAGATTATATTTTATAAACAAAGGCATATTAGACGGTAAAATTGGATTTATTGCGGCTGTAAGTTCTTTTGTAGGTACTTTTCTCAAATATGCCTTTTTATTAGAAATTGAATTAAATCAAAAAGAATTAAGAAAATAAAAAGTTTGATTAAGCAAAATATTGATTTTATATAATTTAGTTATTATTTTGTTATTTGTTGAAAAATTCATAATTTTGTAATCTTTAAAATAGTGTTAGAAAAAAATGGCAAAGAAAGAACAAAGAGTTACAATAACTTTAGAATGTACAGAAGCAAGAGGATTAGGTAAAACACCGTCACGTTATACAACTACAAAGAATCGTCAAAATACACCTGAAAGATTGGAATTGAAAAAATATAATCCTTTCTTAAAAAGATATACTGTACATAAAGAAATTAAGTAAAACTTTTTAACAAAGATAACTTTTAAGACTATCAATATTAATTCTTTAATGTTGATAGTCTTTTTTATTTTTTTCTTAATTTAGTAAAAAAGCTATACTTTCAAATGAAAAAAGCGAAAAAAAAGAAAGAATCAATTTTATCATCAAGTTTAATTATATTTGCAAGAGATGGATTTTATAATGCAAAAATGAGTGATATTGCTAATCACGCAGGCATCGGCACGGGAACACTTTATTTATATTTCGAAAATAAAGAACAAATTTTAAAAGAACTTCTGGTCGATATATGGACAACTGTTTCTGATGAACTAATTAAAATTAATAATAAAACAAAACTTTCTGCTGGTCAAAAAATCCGTAACTCAGCAAAACGAATTTATGAGCTTGCAAAAAATAAAAGTGAAATAGCACGTATGGTGTTACAGGAATATGCAATTTGGAATGACCCTTCCTTTGAAAAATTAAATAATGTGATGGAAATAACAAGAAATGTTTTAGCAAAAATGATAAAAGATGGAATCGATTCTGGTGAATTTCGTTCTGATATTATACCATCGTTAGCTGTGCCTTTTTTGATTGGTGCAGTATGGAATTATATTGAATTTTCCCTTCAAAACAATAATGTATATAACGACGAAATTCTAATTAATCAAATTCAAATATTAGTTGAAAATTCTTTTGCTAAATAATTTTTTCAAAATTAACTTGACAAACTAAGCTGTTTTTTTGTGATAATTCAAAATCGATAATACATTAATTATTACTGCATAAATAGTTGTCATTAAAAGTTGGAATTTGATATCCCCAAAACCTGACCCTTTAAGCATTACCAAACGAATTACTTCAATGAAATACCTTATTGGGTTAAAATATGTTATTGTCTGAACTAACGCTGGCATATTTTCTATGGGAGTAAACAACCCACTTAAAAGATTAAATACAAGCATAAAGAACCAGGAAATGAAAATTGCTTGCTGTTGATTTTTTGAAATGGTTGAAATAAACAAACCTATACCTAAAACTAAGACCATATATATTGAAGCAAATGTTAATATTACTATTGGACTTCCCAATAACGGAATATGATAAATTAACCGACTGATTAATAATCCAAAAATTAGCACAAACATTCCAATAACCCAAAAAGGTGCAAGTTTTCCAACAACAAAATCAACTTTACGAATTGGAGTAACATTAATTTGCTCAATAGTTCCAATTTCTTTTTCTCGAACAATGTTGATTGCAGTTAAAAAAATACCAACAATTGAAACAAGTAGTACTAATAATCCAGGGACAATGAATATTTTATAATCTTGTTTGATATTATACCAAAGTGTATAATCTTGTTTTATTATACTAGGTATTCCAGTTATGTTTAAACTAATTTTCTTTCCCAAAGAATTCATCAAATCCGCTTGGAAATTATTAATTATATTCATTATATAATTTGAAGAAATACCAGCCTTGGAACCATCAATTGCGTTAACTGTAATCCCTAATTTTGATGAGCTAATTTTAACTAAATCTCTTTCAAAATTATTTGGAATATGCAAATATAAATCAATTTTATTTTCTTCTAATAATTTTTCTGCTTCTTTTGTTGTATTTGCATATGATTTGATAATAAAATAATTAGCTGATTTAATTTTGTTTGCAAGTTGAAAAGATGTTTGGCTATGGTCTTCGTCGATTATGCATAATTTTATATTCTTGATTTCAAAAGTTGCAGCATTGGTTAATATCAATAATTGAACAATAGGAATCATAAATATTAACGCAACTAAGATTTTATTTCTGAAAACTTGCTTGAATTCTTTTATAATTATAAGGAGTATCGTTTTCATTTATAACCTAATTTTATATTTTTTAGCACTAATTAAGATAAAAATTACAGTCATAGCAAAAACAACTAAAGTTTCCTGCCAAATGGTTGAAAATGTAGAACCTTTCAGCATTATATTTTTAATAATTACTATGAACCATCGTGCCGGGATTATGTAAGTAAAAGGTTGAATCCAAATTGGCATATTTTCAATTGGATAAATAAATCCTGATAAAATTACAGTTGGCATCATAAGTCCTAATAAAGAAATCATTAATGCAATAAGTTGAGATTGAGCTATGGTGGAGATTAATATACCAAGCGAAAGACTTAAAATAATATATAAAATATTTTCAAAAAGCAATAATGAAATGCTACCTTTTATCGGCACTGAAAATACAGTCGAACCTAATACTAAAATCAAAATTGTTATGAGAAATCCAATAATTGCATAAGGAATAACTTTAGTGATTATTACGAAAACTGGTTTTAAAGGTGAAACTAAGAGTAATTCCATTGAACCTGACTCTTTTTCTCGTGTGATGGATATTGATGTCATAAGTGCAGAAATTAACATTAAAATAACTGCAATCAGGCCGGGAACAGAGAGAAATACACCTTTTAACTCGGGATTATATCTCATTTTAACTTCGGGTGTAATTTTCAATGGAATATTAATGTTTTGGTTAATTAATTTGTTATATTGATAAATGATTTGGGTAGTATAGTTAATAATTGTAATAGCTGTGTTTGGATCAGTTCCATCTGTTATAATATATATTGATGCTTTTTTGGTTTTAATTAGTTTTTCTCCGAAGTCTTTTTCGAAAATGATTGCCTCTTTGATTTTACCACTTTTGAAAGATTCTTCTATTTGATGTTCATTTTCCAAATAAAACTTTAATTTGAAATATTTAGTAGAAATAAGTTTTTCAATGATTTGGTTAGTAGTATAATCTTTTGAATAATCTAAAATTGCAATATTCACATCTTTGATTTCGTTGGTAATTGCAAAGCCAAAAAGAAGGATTTGTACAACTGGAATACCAAATAAAATGAGTAAAGTTTTTTTATCTCGGAAAATATGATAAAATTCTTTTTTTATAAAACCAATAAATGTTTCAAACATTTTGAGTGCCTCTTGCAATTTTAATAAATACATCATTCATATTTGTTGCAGAAAACTTTTCTTTTAATTCTGAGGGTGTCCCAATGGCGGCAATGCTGCCCTCTGCCATCATACAAATTCTATTACAATATTCAGCTTCGTCCATATAATGCGTCGTTAAAAATACAGTTATTCCACTTTCTGCAGTTTGATAAATTAAATCCCAAAATTGTCGACGAGCGATTGGGTCAACTCCTCCCGTTGGTTCATCTAAAAATACTATTTTGGGCTCGTGAAATATTGCAATCGAAAAAGCAAGTTTTTGTTTCCATCCCAAAGGTAAAGATTTCACGAGTTTGTTTCTCTGTTTTTCTAATCCTAAATTAGAAATGAGGATATTACTTTTTTCTTTTATAAATTTTCGGTCTTTTCCATAAATTCCGGCAAAAAAATCGATATTTTCTTGAATAGTTAAATCTTCGTAAAGCGAAAATTTTTGGCTCATATAACCGATTGTTTTTTTGATTTTTTCGACGTCATGATAAATATCGAATCCTGCAATTGTTGCCTTTCCACTCGTTGGAGTTAATAAACCACATAGCATTTTCATTGCTGTGGTTTTTCCTGCTCCATTTGCACCTAAAAAAGCGAATATTTCACCTTTATTTACCTCAAAATTTAAGTTATTACAAGCAGTAAAATCGCCAAATTTTTTCGTTAAATTTTCTGTTTTTATTACAAATGAATCGCTCATCATTTTTTACTCATTAAATAGATAAAACTATCTTCAATTGTTGGTAGTATTATTTCTATATTAGAATATTTTATATGATTTGAATCAAGTACCTTAGAGATATAATCAAATGAAATTTTATTATTTTTATTAAGATAGTGTATTTTATTTCCGAAAGCATAGGCTGAAAATGTTTCTTCATCTTGACGTAATATTTCTAGTGCTCTATAAACATTTTCAGTTTCAATTGAATAAATAGTTAAGGGGAACTGAGAGTTAATATTTTCGGGTTTATTTATTTGCATTATTTTCCCTTGTTGAATGAGAGCAACATTATCGCACAAAGAAGCTTCGTCCATATATGGTGTTGAAACCAAAATTGCTATTCCACTCTTTTTAAGTTCAAATAACATTTCCCAAAAATCTCTCCTTGAAACAGGGTCAACACCGGTTGTTGGTTCATCGAGAAATAATACATCAGGTTTATGAATCAAAGCACACGACAAAGCCAGTTTTTGCTTCATTCCACCTGAAAGGTGACCGGCCAATCTGTTTTTAAATGGTTCAAGGTGAGAATAAATTTTTTCAATTAAATAGTAATTTTGTTTAAAATCAGTTTTGAAAATCGATGCGAAGAATTTTACATTTTCTTCTACAGTTAAATCTTCATAAAGAGAAAATTTGCCGGGCATATATCCGATGGAATTTCTAATTTGTTGATAGTCTTTAATAATATCAAACTTATTTACAGTAGCTGAGCCTTTATCGGGCAACAGCAAAGTGGTCAAAATACGGATTAAAGTTGTTTTGCCCGCACCATCTGGACCTATAATTCCAAAAATAGTGCCGTAATCAACTTCAAATGATACTTCATCAAGAGCAGTAATATCATCAAAATTTTTCGAAATTTTATTTACTATAATTGCTTTCATTTTTTTATTATTCTTTAAATTTAACCTCTGCGGGCATTCCAATTTTTAATGTTCCATCATTTTGCACATTAATTTTTACTGCGTAAACCAAGTTAACACGTTCTTCTTTAGTTTGGATAATTTTTGGTGTAAATTCAGATTCGCTTGAAATAAATGTAATTATACCCTCGAATTTTTTCAAGGAATTATTTTTTGTATCAATATAAACATAAACTTTTTGTCCTAACTTTATTTCTGGTAGCTGGACTTCGGTTATATATGCCTTTAAAACTAAAGTGTCTAAATTTGCAATTTTAACTAATGGTTTTCCAATTGTAGCAAACTCTCCTTGTTCTGCAAATTTATTTAAAACAACTCCATTAATAGGTGATTTAACTTTACACTTTTCTATTTGATCTTCTAATTGTTTCAATTTGACTTGCAGAGGTTTGATTTCAGCAAGTAAACCATTATTAGTTATGTTCAATCCTCGTCTTGTTGCAATTTCTTGTTTGTCCAATATTTCGAGTTGCGATTCAATATCGTCAAGTTGCTTTTGAGTTGCAGCACTATCTTTGAACAACTTTTCTATTCTATTTTTATCTTTTAATAGAGCATTTTTCTTTTCAGTTAAGACATTAATTTCAACTTGTACATCTCGAACTTTTGAAGTAATTGCGTAAATGCTGGCTTCTACTTGTTCTTTTTGAAGATATAATTGAACAGTATCAATCAAACAAATGTCTTGATTTTTTAGAATATTTTGACCTTCATCAACAACAAAATTTATTATCTTGCCGGTTGCTTCTGATGAAACAATTATTTCCGTTGCTTCGAAGTTTCCGTAAGCATCAGGTTGATTTTTATTATTTGAGCAAGATATTAGCGTTAATATTAACGTTACCAAAGTAAAATATTTTTTCATATATGAACCTTAATTTATTGATTTATTGATTTGTTGCTTTTTATATAAATATTATAAATCGATTGTAATTTTTGAATTTTATACATCTCGATTGTCAAATTTGTACGTTCCAAATTGTTATAATGTGAAATATACTCACTCATTGTAATTATTCCGTTTGTTAATTGTGAATAAGCTTCTTTGAGAATATTTTCTTGCAAAGTTTTGACTTTCATTTCATTTTCAATATTTTTTTGATATTTTAAAATGTTGTTTTGTTCTTCATTTATTGCAATATTGAAATTCCTTGAGAAGTTTTCTTGTTCCAATTTGATTATTTCTTGATTTTGGTTTATTATTTGTTTGCTATAATAATTCTTATTCCAATCAAAAATTTCCCATTTCATTCTAATTCCTACAGTATAAAAAGAAGAAAACTCCGTTTTCATAAAATTATTTGGGTTTGGACTAGCATATCCGAACTTTGCAAATGCCGAAATTTTTGGTAAATAATTAGAATTAATCAAAGACTTGTTAAGTTCGAGTAAATTACTATTTGATTTTAAAAGTGAAATTTCAGGACGTTTTTCAATTGTAACTGCAAGTTCATCTAAATTTGTTGGTGGAGACACTTCAAAGTTGCTATTTTCAATTCCACAAAGAATGGCAAGGGTTTTTTTAATCTTTTCTATATCAAAATCAACTTTGTTTAAATCTTCATTTCTTCGTAGAATTTCAACTTCTAATTGATTAATCGAGCTTTTCAAAATTACTCCATTTTCGTACATTGAATTCAATTGTTTTTCTTTGCTATTTAAATCTTCAATAGCATTAACCAAAATTGCTTTTTGTTTATTTAATGAAATAATATTAAAAAAAAGTGTAGTGATGCTTTCTCGAATCTTTTGCTTATCTACATCTGCAGAAAATTTATTAATAATAGTTTTTTCTGAAGTAATATCTTTGCTTTTCGAAATTGCGAAACCATCAAAAACAAGCTGTTCTAATTCAATTGCTGTATAGTATTGGTCTAATGGTATTTGTGGTAAATTAAAAGTGGGGATATGGATTGGCAACTCAAATGTTTCTGATTGATATTGTATTTGACCAATTAAATTCAATTTCGGATAAAATTCCTTAGACAAATTATCCAATTCATATTCTCTAATTTTATTAAAATTGATTTTTTTTGCTTCCGAAATAGAATTTTGCTCAAAAATGCTTAGTAACTCGCTTAATGTGTAATCTTTTGAAAACAAAAGTGAATTACTAAATAATATGATGAAAATTATGATTAATCTTTTCATTATTAGTCCTTAATAATTTTCAATGTAATGAATAATTAATTGGGGTATTGTTTGTTTTCTTTTTTCGATAATTTCATTAAATGTGTTGTCGTCAATTTTTGCAACCATTTTTATTATTGGTTTAGCAATGATAGGAAAAATAGATAACGAGATAATATTTATCATTAGATCGTATGCGGGAATTACTTTATTCAATTCTTCTTTTATAGATTTTTGAATCTTTAAAATAAGTGGAGATTGGATAATATTTTCTTTTTCGAAATATTTGGATAAAAAAGAAATATTTTCGTAACTTTCTTGGATTAAAAATTGTGGTATAAATGGTTTGGTTCGAAAGAATTCTATATATTTTGCAGTAAACCCAGTTATTGCATCTCTCCAATTATTTGATATTTCTTTTGAGTTCAACAAATTCTCGACTATATCAAAAAAAACATTATCGAAAATTTTTTCAAACAACTTTTTCTTATTTCTAAAATAATAATGTAAAAGCGCTTTGTTTATACCAGCTAAATCTGCAATTTCTTGCATTCTTGCTCCTGAATAACCTTTTTGAGTGAAAATTTCAGTCGCCGCTTTTAAAATTATTTTTTCAGTATTTGTTAATTCATCCATGTTATTTAATTGTTTATTTTAAATTAATAATTTAACTAATTGGTTAAACTATTTAGTACAAAATTAAAAAATAAAATTGAATTAACAAAATTTTATAAAAATATTTAAAAATGTAAAGTAAAAAGAAACATTAATAATTTAATTTCGTAATATTAGTATAAGTATTAACAAAAATCAAAAAAGGAAAAATGAAGCAAAAGATATTCATTTTTGTAATTATATTCACAAACATTATAACTGCCTTTGCACAGAAAAATTCTGAGACTGTTTATACTCTTCAACAATGTATAGAAATAGGTTTATCTCAAAATTTAGATGTAATCCGAGCTAAAGCAGCAATAGAACCATCTCAAGCAAATTTAAAAGCGGCATTTGGTTCTTATTTACCGAATATCCAATTTTCAATGGGTTATAACAGACAATTAAATACGCAAGGCGGACAAACAGTTAATGTCGGTGGTCAAGTTATTAAAGTAGGAGAAACAAGCCCAAATTCATACAATATGGGTTTGAATGCAGGATTAAATTTATTTGATGGATTTAATCGAGAAGCAAATTATAATGCAGCTGATTTAAACTATCAAAGCACTTTGCTTTCCCTTGAACAAGCAAAAATTTTGTTGAAAATTAATATTTATCGTCGTTTTTTTGATTATGCTTCAAAAAAGCAAATAGTACAAACACGAAAAGAAAATTTAGAAGCAGGTAAAAAAGATTTGGAATCAATTAAAGCAAAAAATCAGGTTGGTCAACTTCCTATTTCTGTTGTTTATTCCAAAGAGGCTGAACTGGGTTCTTTAGAACTTGATTTAGCAAGAGCAGAAAACGATTTAAATATTTCACGAGCAAATTTGTTATCTTTAATGGGTTTAAATCCGGTGCAAAAGTCTGATTTTTCGACCTCTGATATTAGTTTAAATTTAACTAATAAAGATATACAAGCTTTCAGAAATAAAATTGGTGATTTCGAAAGCATTTTAGCAGAAGCGTTGAAAGCAAGATATGATTATCAAGCACAATTGAAAAATGTTCAATCAATGCAATCAAGAGTTTCTTCGGCACGAGCTGCATATTATCCTCAACTTCAAATTGGAACTGGTTGGTCTTGGAGTAATACTGCTTTCCAAGATTTTAACGACAAAGGGCGAAGCTATGTTGGTTTAAATTTAAGCGTTCCAATATTTACAGGTTTTGCTACAAATGCTTCAGTCCAACAATCTGAATATAATTATAAAATACAGGAAATTCAACGAGCAAGCTTAGAACTAAATATCAAAACTGAAATAGAATCTGCACTTTTGAACTTAGAAGCTGCAGAGAAACAAATGGACATTGCAGAAAAGTCATTATTTTCTGCTGAAATGAATTATAAAATTTTAAAAGAACGTTTTGATATTGGTTCTGCTAACATTTTAGAGCTTACTCAAGCAAATACACAGTTTTTAAATGCAAAAATTAATCAAATTAATAGTGTGTTTTATTATCTTCTTGCTCAAAAGGAAGTGGAATATTCTGCTGGTAGAATGAATTAATTTGTCAATATTAATTACAAAGAATAAAATAGAGGTATTTATGGATAATTTTGAACCAAATCAAGAACAAAATAATAACCAAAACGAACTGCAACAACAAAAGTACCGACAAGTAATGCCTGATTATAGCCCCTCTTATTCAATTTGGGACTATCGAGTTGGTTTTGGAAGAAGGGCATTAGCGGCAATAATTGATTATATTTTTGTTGTAATTATTTCATTTATTTTTGCGTATGCAACTGGTTCATTTTCTCAGTTTGCAAATTTTGATTTAAGCATATTGACAGATAAAGATGCAATGGAAAATCTTGTGCGTAGCTATTTGCCATTATCGGTATTAGTTACAACATTATATTCCATTACCGAAGTTTTGCTTGCCGGCACTCCAGGTAAATATCTTTTAGGAATTATTATCGCAGATGAGAAAATGCTTTATGCAAGTTATAATAAGTTAATCATAAGATTTTTATTAAAACATTTGTCTTTGTTATTCCAAATCATATTCGTTTTAACTTGGATGCAAATTTTTTCCACACTTGGTTCATTTTGGGATTGGGTAGTAATTGCAGCATTCTTATTTGTATTCAAAAGCGATAGACAATCTTTGTATGACAAAATAGCAAAAACAGCAGTATATTTCAAAAAAGAAGTCGATGCAAATACCTCAAAATTATAATTTAAAACATAAAAATAATAACGTTAGAAATTAAAGGATTAAATAAATGGCTAAGAAAAACAATAAAAAAAGAAATATCATTATTATCGTTATTTTAGTTTTAATCGGTGTAATCGGTGCAATATTAATGAATAACAGGGGACCGAGACCAATTGAAGTAACAACTGAAAAAGTGCAAAAAAGAACAATTATTCAAAAAGTATCAGCAGTAGGACAAATCGAAGCAGAAACCGAAGTAAAAGTTAGTCCTGAAACAAGCGGGGAAGTTATCTTTATTGACGTTAAAGAAGGTGATACAGTTAAAAAAGGTCAACTTTTAATTAAAATTAAGCCTGATATAGTTCAAACTATGTTAGAGCAATACAAGGCATCAATGGAAGCAGCAAAAATGGATGCAGATGCAGTTAAAGAAAAAGTTAATCAAGCTCAAACCGAACTCAAAAGAGCTCAAGAATTATTTAAAAATAAGTATATTTCCCAACAAGAATTTGATAATTATAACACAACTTATCAACAACTTGTTTCAAATTATAAATCATCATTAGCAAGATATGAACAAGCAGTTGCATCTTACAAACAAATTCAAAAGAATGCAGAAAGGACTTCTATTTATTCTACTATGAATGGAATTGTAACAAAAAGAAATGTTGAAAAAGGAGAAACTGTTTTAGGTACTCAGCAATTTCAAGGAACTGAACTATTGCGAATTTCAGATTTATCTGTAATGAATGCAGTCGTAGATGTTGACGAAAATGATATTGTTTTACTTAAAAAAGGCGATACTGCACAAATTGAAATTGATGCATTACCAGATTATGTTTTTCACGGGATTGTATACGAAATTGGTCATTCTGCAATAACAAGTTCAACTGTAACTCAAGACCAAGCTACGAAATTCAAAGTTAAGCTTAGAATATTAAATCCTAATCCAAGTTTGAGACCAGGAATGAGTTGCAATGCTGACATTACAACCTTGACTAAATATAATGTGCTTTCTGTTCCTTTACAATCTGTAACTATGCGAGTTCAAAATAATCAAGACGAAGGATCTGGCATAAAAAAGGTTGATAAAAATAATGCCGCAGAAGCAAAAAAGAAGGAAAAACCCCCAGTTGTTGTATTTATTAAAGATAAAGATAAAGCAAAAATGGTAACAGTCAAAACAGGAATTTCAGATGATGGATATATCGAAATCTTGGATGGTTTGAAAGAAAATGACGAAGTAATTTCAGGAAGTTTCCAAGCAATTAGTAAGTTACTTGAAAATGGTTCTTTGATAAAAATTATGGATGATAGCAAGAAAAAAACAGTGAAAAAATCAAAATAAACAACTTTCTGAGTTAAAAATGGAAAACAATAAACTTATAAAAATAGAGCAACTCAGCAAAATTTACAATATGGGATTGACTCAAGTAATTGCTTTACAAGATATTACTTTAGAAGTGAAGTATAACGAATATTTAGCAATAATGGGTCCATCAGGTTCAGGAAAAACAACATTAATGAGTATTTTAGGTTGTCTCGACACTCCAACCAATGGCAAATTTTATCTTGATAATGAAGATGTAAGCACAATGAACGATAACCAGTTAGCTGAAATAAGAAATCGTAAGATTGGATTCGTTTTCCAGACATTTAATCTTATGCCAAGAGCAAATTGTATAAAAAACGTAGAGTTGCCATTAATTTATGCTGGTGTTCCGAAAGAAGAAAGAATAGATAGAGCAATAAAAGCATTAGAAAATGTCGGTTTAAAAGATAGAATGTATCATAAGCCTCCCGAATTATCAGGAGGTCAACGTCAAAGAGTTGCTATTGCTCGTGCTTTGGTAAATAATCCATCATTAATTTTTGCAGATGAACCTACAGGAAACCTTGATACTAAAACAGGCGAAGAAATTATGAAATTATTTGCAGAACTTTGGCGGCAAGGAAATACAATAATATTGGTTACCCATGAAGAAGATATAGCTCGTCATGCTCATAGAATTATAAAATTAAGAGATGGTGAAATTATTGATGATTTTGTCAATAATAACCCAATTTATTAATAAATTTAATATAAAAATATTAAAAAAAATCAATAATTAAAATGAAATTTTTTGAAATCAAAGAAGCATTTGGACAAGCATTTGAATCGATTTTATCGAATAGAACAAGGTCTTTTCTTGCATCTTTGGGTGTAATAATTGGTATCACATTCGTTATTTTAATGGGTTGGGTTCTTTCAGGCTTAGATAAAGCAATGGAGGATTCATTCAAGGTTATGGGTATTGATGTAATGTATGTTGATAAACATGATTGGGCGGGTGGTAAATCTTGGAAAGAAGTTCGAAACAGACCAGACATAACCTTAACTGAAGCAAATAGACTTATAAAAAGCTTAAAAAATGTTGAAATCGCCGTGCCTGTTGCAAGAAAATGGGGTGGTGAAATAAAATATGGTAATTCAACTTTCCAAGGCATATCAATGCAAGGAACAACTTACGATTTTGCTTTTACACCTGGTGGAACAATACAATATGGACGTTTTTTCTCTGAAAATGAAGATGAATTTTCTGCTAATGTCGTTTGTATTGGGTGGAAAGTATATGAAACAGTATTCCCCAAAGGTGATGCTCTTGGACAAACTATTAAAATAAATGGTAATAAATTTACTGTAATCGGTGTCATTTCAAAACAAGGAACTACTTTTTTTGATTTTATTGATAATATTTGTTATATGCCGCTTTCAACTTTCTTAAAAACTTTTGGTAAATATAGACGTTCGTTTTCTATTGCAGTAAAAGCTGGTGGTGTTGAAAATCTAGATAACGCTCGAGCAGAAATCGAAGGAAATATGCGAATAATTAGGAATTTAAAACCTAATGAAGAGAACAACTTTTCTATTAATGAAACGAAAGCATTTGAAGAGCAAGTAGCTACTATAAGGTTAGTTGTTTGGGCGGTTGGTATTGGAATGACACTTTTATCATTCATTGTCGGTATTATTGGAATAATTAATGTTATGTTTGTTTCGATTTTTGAAAGAACAAAAGAAATAGGAATCAGAAAAGCGCTCGGTGCAAAAAAACGTGTAATACTATTTCAAGTAATTATGGAATCGACGATTTTATCTTTTTTTGGAGCAATAATTTCTTTTATTATAACTTCATTAATCGCATATTTAACAGGTACCTTTGTTATACAATATGTTCCCCAAGTTTCATTTTTAACTCCTACAGTTCCACTGGATTTACTAATTATTGCCTCTGTAATCTCAATTTTTGTAGGAATACTTGCAGGTTTAGTACCAGCAATGCGTGCAGCAAACTTTGAACCAGTAATTGCAATTAGATATGAATAGGTGATTTATGGAAAAGTATATTGACACAATAAGACAAGCGTTCGATTCGATAAGATCCCAAAAATTAAGGGCTTTTTTTACATTGCTAAGTATCGTAATTGGTGTTTTTGCGATAATGTTCGCAGGTTCATTAGTTACTTCAATAGATAATACAGTTAAAAATCAAATCGAGGAGTTAGGTCAAAGTACATTTTTTATTTATAGAATTCCAAATATTATGATGGGAGGACACGATTGGAGAAAATATGCTCAAAGATCTGAAATAAACTTGAGGGTTTTTGAAAACTTTAAAAAGAAAATGGACCCATCCGTAATCATAACAGGAATGGCTAAATCTATGGGGATGACAATAAAACATAATGACAAAAACACTGACCCAGACGTGACTTTAGCAGGAACAGATGATAATTATTTTCTAACTTCGAATTATGATGTACAAGAAGGTCGAGCACTTACTTCTTCTGACATTGAATATAAAAGAAACGTTGCGATTATTGGTAATGATGTTATTGTAAAGATTTTTCCTGGAGAAAATCCGATTGGGAAAGAGATAAAAATTAACAATAAACCATTTACAGTAATTGGTACATTAAAACCAAAGGGTGCGATTTTAGGACAAAGCCAAGATAATGTAGTAATGATACCTTTGTCGCAATTTTTAACTTATTATGCATCAGATTGGTACTCAGATATTACAATTATCGTTCGTGCTCCCGATAAAATTGCACTTCCATATTTAGTAGATGAAGCAGTTGGTGCAATGAGAACTGTGAGAAACTTAAAACCTTGGCAAGAAAATGATTTTGAAATTGAAACTAATGAATCATTAGCAGACCAATTCAGTAGTTTAACAAATTTCCTTTCTTACTTTGGATTCTTTTCTGGACTCATAGCTTTGATTGCAGCAGGAGTGGGCATTACAAATATTATGTTAATTACAGTGAAAGAAAGAACTCGGGAAATTGGAATTAGAAAAGCAGTTGGTGCTAAAAAACGATGGATATTAACTCATTTCATTTCAGAAACAATAGTTTTAACAATGATTGGCGGATTAATTGGGGTTTTGTTGGGAATTGTTGCTGGTGGTTTGCTTGGTTTAGTGGCTGGCACAAGCTTTTCATTATCAACAAAATGGATTATTATTAGTTTAAGTATTTCTTTAGTTTTGGGGTTAATTTCTGGCGTTATGCCTGCTTACAGAGCTGCATCGCTTGATCCAGTTGAAGCACTTAGATATGAATAAAGCTTGCTTATTTATTTCTTTTGCTCAATTGGTATTGTGATAATAAATTTTGAGCCATTTTTATAATTCTTATCAAGGCAAATTGTGCCTTGGTGAAGCATAATAATATGTTTTACAATTGATAAGCCAATTCCTGTTCCACCGAATTTTTTTGACCTCGATTTTTCACTAATATAAAATCGCTCGAAAATTCTATCTTGGTCTTCTTCGGGAATTCCTGCACCAGTGTCTGTTATATCAATTTGAATTTTATCGCTGTCCAATCTTAGAATTTTTATTGTTATTCCACCATTTTCTGTAAATTTTATTGAATTATTTATTAAATTGACGAGGACTTGCTCGAATCTATATGAGTCAATTTGAACTTTTGGTATTCCATCTTCAATTTCTACGTTCAAATATAAATTTTTTTCTGTTAATTTTTGTTCAAAAAGAAGTTTTATATTTTCAATGATAATTTTTAAATCTATATTTGTGAGCATTAATTTATTCGACATCTCCTCATCTTCGAGTTCTGAAAGCAAAAGTAAATCTTGAACGATATTAATTAATCTGTCTGTATTGCGTCGAATTATTTGGATAAACCGCATAAGTTGAGGTTCTTTAACGTCCTCTTCCATTGTTTCAATAAAACCTTTTATTGCAGTTAATGGAGTTTTAAGCTCATGCGAAACGTTTAATATAAAATCTTTTTTTACTTTTTCTAACCGCTTTGATTCTGTGATATCGTGAAATACTAAAATTAACTCGTCTCTGGAATTAATGAAACTCAAGCTTATTCTGTAGTATTTATTATTAAACTCCAATTCAGTAAATTTTGTTTCTTCTGAATTTTTGTTTTTTTGTATAAATTTTTCAAACTTAATAGAATTTAAAATTTCCTTAAAATGCAAGCCGTTATATTTTTTAGGAGGGAAAATTTCAGCAAAAGCATCATTTGTATATAAAATCACACCCTTTTTGTCCATAACACAAATTCCATCTGGAATAGAGCTAAGTAAGTTGATAAATTCGTTTTTTTGTTGGTTGACTTGTTGAAAAAGAGATTCTAACTCTTCAGCCATATAGTTGAAATTTATGCTTAATTCAGTTAATTCATTTTTTCCCTTAACTATAACTTTATTATTAAAATTCCCAGAAGCCACGTTTTTAATTGCCTTTGACAATAACTTGATGGGTTTGGAAATACTATCGGAAATAAAATAAGAAGCTATTATAATAATTATAATTAATAATAAAAGATAAGTACCAACTTTATATATCAATTTATTATAAAGAGAATTCATATAATCAAGATAATAGCTTGTCCGAACAAATCCAACAAATTTATCTTGATAAAAAATCTCTGTTGCGACATAAAGCATCTCATTATGAACAGTTTTGCTATATCTCGAAGATTTCCCAAATTTGTATTTTAATGCTTCTTGAATTTCTGGTCGGCCCAAGTGGTTGTCCATTTTATTTGGATTAGCTCGAGAATCAGCTAATACACGACCATCTGTTCCAATGACAGTAATTCTTGTTACAAGAGTTTTCCCGAGTTCATTAATGTAATTTCTTAATGCAGTTGTATCTTTAAAATAAATGTCTCTTGAAACATTATTAGAAATTGAAACATTTAAATTTGTGAGGTCTCTTTGGAAATTCTCAATATAGTGTTCTTTGGTTGAATTGAAAAGGAAGTAAAAAAGAAAAATAGAAAAAAGAAGAATAATGCTGATAAAACTTAAAAAAATTTTTGTAAAGATGTATTTCATTTTAAGGAAAATTCTATTTAGAAATTGTAAATTTAATTATCGTCAATCTTGTATCCAACTCCTCGTATGTTTTTAATAAATTTACCAGCTACTCCTAATTTTTCTCTCAAATTTTTAATATGAACATCAACAGTTCGGTCTAATACACCTTTTTCGTGTACTCCTAAATAATCAAGAATAGATTCTCGAGAAAAAACCCATCCTTTTTTTTCAGCAAGTAATCTTAATATTTTAAATTCAGTAGAAGTGAGGTCGACTTTATTTTTATCTAATAAGACTTCATATTTTAATACATCAATTTCAAGAATATCACCAATTGAAATTAAATTCGATTTGCTTACTTTATCGTCACGCCGCAAAACAGCTTTAATTCGAGCTACGAGCTCCCTTGTTGAAAAAGGTTTAGTAATATAATCATCAGCACCAATTTCCAATCCTAAAACCCTATCCATTTCATCGCTTCGAGCGGTCAGCATAATGATCGGTATATTTGAATATTTTTCATCCTTTTTTAACAATTTGCATAATTCCAGTCCATCGTAATCGGGGAGCATCAAGTCCAATATTATTAAATCAGGTATATTCGTTTGAATATAGTTTAATAAATCTGTTCCTATTTCGAATGTTTTTACTCTAAAACCAGCTTTATTTAAGTGAATATCAACTAATTCAGTAATATCTGGCTCATCATCGACAATGAATACTGTTTTTTTGTTTGAATTTGTAACCAAAACTTGACTTCTCTTTTCTTGTATCACAATATTTCCAAAATTAATATTAATAAATTAATTTTATTTTAACATAGTGTTAAGTCTTTGTTAATTAATCAATTTGAAAGTATCCATTCTGAGATATCTTTAATCACATATTCTGGAATATTTGAAGGAATGCCATATTCTTCGGGAGTTGATTGCTTTTCACCTTCTAAAAATAGATGATTCAATTTTGGATATAGAATAAATTTGCTATTATTATGTGATTCAAGGACTGATTCCCAAATATTAAACTCTTTTTCTGTAACTTGGTAATCTCGTTCTCCTTGAATAACAAGTATTGGTTTTGTTATTTTTGTTATTAATTCCAAAGGTTTATATTTTTCCAGATATTGCCAGTAAGCAGCCGAAAGTCCTAACGGTTGCGTTTCAGGATGAATATTGTCTCCATATTCTTGATTTTTTACTTTTTGTACTTGTTCTGCAATTAATTTTAAAGTTGTTGAATCAATCCCTTGGTTATTTTTTAATTTACTAATGTATGTATACTGTTCTAAGAATTTATCCTCAAGAGGTTGATTTGCAGCAGCCATCAATATAAAGCCGTTTGCAGAAGGATTTAACTGAGCAATTTTTGGAATGGCAAGTCCACCTAAAGAATGTCCTAATATAAAGATTTTAGTTGAATCTATATCTGGTCTTGATTTTAATGAGTTAAAAGCAAAAATTACATCTTCAATTGTTTCTTCATATAAAGTAATTTCGTTCCGAATTAATGCCATTTCATTATTGTATTGAAATGTTCTTTTGTTGTAACGTAAAACTGCTATTCCATTGGTTGCTAATCCATATGCTATATCTTTGAAGGGTTTGTTGGGTCCGATAGTTTCATCCATATCATTAGGACCTGAACCATGGACTAAAATTAATGCAGGTACTTTTTGGGATACTTTTGGTAATGTTAACTTTGCATCGAGTTTGTACTTTTCGCCGAATTTAAGATTGACAATAGAAAATTTTGATGTATCTGCATAATTGGGTATTTTATATCCTGAATTGCTTTCTTTTGGATCTGTGTAGGGCTTGAAAAAAAATCCAATAATTTTCTTATTGTCAAAATAAGTTATTTGCATTATATATTTGCCTTTTTCGTGTTCGATTACAGTTGAAGTTAAATGATAACCTTGTTCTTCTGCTAAAGTAGTTTCCAGAATTTTGACGAATTTACCATAACGGAATTCGGTTTGACTATAAGCTTGTTTGAATAAATCCTTTGGGAATTGCTTTTGAACTGTAGTGTCAAATTGAGCATAGCAATAATCGAATTCTAAGGCATAATATTTTTCTATAAAATTACGTGCAAGTTGTTTCCAATCACTTTTAAAATCTATTTGTTGAGAAAACAAAGAAGTAGAAAGTAAAAGAAAAAGAGATAAATATAAAAATATTTTTTTCATAAAAGCCGGAATATTAATAAATAATTAGGTGTCCAAATTTTTAACATATTTAGCATTTTTCTCGATGAAATCTCTTCGTGGTTCGACTTTATCGCCCATAAGCATTTGAAAAATGCGTGCTGATTCGGCGGCTTCTCCAATTGATACTTGTAATAAGGTTCGTGTGTCGGGATTCATAGTTGTTTCCCAAAGTTGTTCAGGATTCATTTCACCAAGACCTTTGAAACGAGAGATTGTTATTCCACTCATATTTATTTCGGGATTTTCCTTTGTTTCAATACTTTCTAATTCATCGAAATCTTCCGTTAGTAAAACTTTAGCGTTCGGGTCGCTTTTTTGAAATGATAAGATTATTTCTTCTCTTTGTTTTTCGTCATAAGCATAAATTTCTTTCTTTCCTTTTTTGACTTTGTATAAAGGTGGTTGAGCGATATAAAGTTTTCCTTCGACAATTAAATCTCGCATAAAATTATAAAACAGAGTTAACAAAAGTGTTTTAATATGAGCTCCATCGACGTCTGCATCTGCCATTAAAACTATTTTATGGTAACGAAGTTTGCTAATATCAAAATCTTCGTCGAAACCAGCTCCTAATGCTTGAATTATAGTTCTGATTTCCTCGTTTTCTAATATTTTATGTTGTCTTGCTTTTTCAACATTTAAGATTTTACCTTTGAGTGGAAGAATAGCTTGGAATCGTCTATCACGACCTTGTTTTGCCGAACCACCAGCGGAATCTCCCTCAACTATAAAAATTTCACTTTCTAATGGATTCGTAGAGGAACAGTCAGCAAGTTTACCGGGTAAAGTTGTATTTTCCAACACATTTTTTCTGCGAACTAATTCACGAGCTTGTCTTGCTTTAATTCTGGCTTCAGCAGCCATAGCAGCTTTTTCGATAATCTTTCTTGCTTCGTTTGGATTTGTTTCTAAATAATCATCCAATTTATCCGAAACAATTGAACGAACTATTCCATCAACTTCGCTATTTCCTAATTTTGTTTTTGTTTGTCCTTCAAATTGTGGTTCTGGAACTTTTACAGAAATTATTGCTGTTAATCCTTCTCGAAAATCATCACCAGTTAATTGTACCTTGATTTTATTTCCATTCATTTTGTCAATATAATTATTCAAGGTACGTGTCAATGCAGACTTGAAACCTGATACATGAGTCCCACCTTCAATTGTGTTAATATTATTAACATAAGAAAGAACATTTTCACTAAAACCATCATTATATTGCAAACATACTTCAACTTGAACTTCGCCTAAGGACTCTGCAGAAGATGAACCAGTTATTAATATAGGTTTAGTATATGGATTTACAGAAATATCTATGTAATTGATAAAATCAACTAAACCGCCTTCGTAATGAAAAACTTCTTTTTTATTAGTCGTTTCGTCGATTAAAGTTATCGTAACATTAGGATTTAAAAAAGCTAATTCACGTAACCTGTCTGAGATTTTTGAAGCTTTAAATGTTGTAGTTGTAAAGATTTTTGGGTCTGGTTTGAAACGAGTAATGGTTCCGGATTTACGAGTTGTTCCAATAGTTTCAACTTTGGTTAAAGGTTTGCCTTCACTATATTTTTGAGTATAAATTAATCCATCACGATGAACTGTAACAGTCATTTCGCTTGAGAGTGCATTAACACAAGAAACACCAACGCCGTGTAAGCCACCTGAAACTTTATAGCTCGATTTATCAAATTTACCACCAGCATGTAATGTACACATTACAACCTCTAATGTGGAAATTTTCTTTTGAGGGTGAGGACCAGTCGGAATTCCACGACCATCATCTTCGACACTGCAACTTCCATCTGAATGTAATGTTACTTTGATATTTTTGCAAAAACCTGCTAAAGCTTCGTCAATTGAATTATCTACAACTTCTTGGATTAAATGATGTAAACCTCTTTCACTGATGTCGCCTATGTACATTGCGGGTCTTTTGCGAACTGCTTCAAGGCCTTCTAAAACCTTGATGCTTTCTTCATTATAATTTTCTTCATTATTTAAACTTAATTTTTCAAGTTTTTCCATATTGCATCTTTTTGTATTTACAAATTTACGAAAAAAAAATGAATTTAAGATATTTATTTTAAAAGACTTAACATAATTTTATCGAGAAATTATGTCTTTAATTTCTTCTTTACCTAAAAATTCATTTAACTTCTTTATTATCATATCTTTATGAATAGAAATTTCAAACGCCCAAATTGAATTATTAGATTGTAAATATAATTTCCCTTTCCGAATAGATTTTACTTTAATATTTTTTGCAATATTTTCACCCAAAACTTCCGAAAGAATTGCAGAAATTTTTGATTTCAAAAGTATATCTTCTCGTCCATTTTTATTAAAAATATCTTCAATTATATTTTGGAGTGTAAGCATTATTTTAATTCAATTTTGCCATTATCTAAATAATAATAATTTAAATCCCTTGTTAAATTATTGTTTTTCATAATTATTTCTGGATTTGTTAAAGTTATAAATGTTTGAGATTTGCGATCTATTACTTTTTTAAGAACAAGTGAAATTCTATTGTCGTCAAGTTCAGAGAAAATATCATCAAGAAGAACAATTGGGATTTCATTTGTTTTTTCTGCTAAATACTCTAATTCTGCAAATTTAATTGCAATTAACAAAGATTTGTGTTGCCCTTGACTTCCTTTTTCACGTGAAAGTCCACCATTTAAAGTGATTTTCAATTCGTCTTTTTGAGGACCAAATAAGGTCATACCCCGTGAAACTTCGGCAGACAATATAGATTTTGATTTATTTGTTAAAATGTTAAATATTTCTTCGAAAGTTATTGGATTAGAATTGTTCCCATAAAAATCGTCAGGGATGGAGTTTGGTTCGTATTGCAAAGAAACAGTTTCCTTATTTTGTGTAATTTCGGAATAAATTTGTTGAAAATTTTTAGAAAATTCATTTATAAAATTATGTCTCTTTATAATAATTTGTGATGCTAAATCTAAAAAGACATTATTCCATGTTTCAAAAAAATCGGTATCAAACCTTTTTGTTTGTTGAAAAGAATATAATAATGAGCTTCTTTGTTTTAATGCTTTGCGAAAATTGATTAACACATCTAAATAAGATTTAGAAGATTGAGACAAAATTTTATCAATAAATTCTCTTCTACTTTCTGGTGAACCAGTTGTGATTTTACGCAAATCAGGCGAAAGGTGTACCAAAGGTATAATACCGATTATATCTTTTGGAGTTTGATTGTCACCAAAAGTATTATTTATCTTTTTTCTTTGACCAATTTGGTAGAAAACTTCGACATTATAAGGTAAATTTAAATGATTCAGTGATTCTAATTTGATTTGGTATTGATTTTCATTCGTTTGTATTAGCGAAGAATCTGTATTATTTGCAAAGCTTTTTGACAGGCAAGCAATAGAAATCGCTTCAAGTACTGTTGTTTTACCTGCACCATTTTCACCAAAAAAAATGTTTAATTCAGTTGCAGGATAAATTTCAGTATATATATGATTTCTAAGCTTCGAAATTTGTAACTTTGTTATAATCATTTGCATCAAATAATATTTGCAAATTACGAACCATTTATTATAGAAAAAACAATGTGGAAATCTTTTTTATACAAAAAAAGTGGTGCACTATTAATTAGGGCAACCACTTTTTAAAAGTTCAGAAAAACTTGCTATTTTATCTCAGCAGTGATTTTTGTACTATCAGAATATACCAATGAAGTAGGGAACCATAGTACTTGTAAATCTTTACCAGTTCTGACTATTTCGTCTCTTTGATTTGTTTTATCATGGAAAAATGGATAAGCAAATCTTCTTGTTTCTCCAGTTTTCAAAATTTTTCCATCTAATACTTTATTTAATTCGATTGGATAAGCTTTAATAATTTGATTTTGGTTATTGAAAAACCTTAATTGTCCTTCAAGATTTGCAATGTCTTTTTTGGAATTGTTTGTTACTTCAAATACTAAATAATCAAAGGATTTGTCATTTGTATCGAGGGCTTTAAGACCAAGATATTGAATTTTATGATTCATTAAAATTTCTGCTTTTGCAAATGTAGAAACAAGAATATTATAGCTATTTGTTTTCAAAAAATTTTCTTGTTCTTTGATTAACTGTTCAACTGTTTTCCCTATAACTGAATCAGGTGTTAAGCCTAATCTGTTCATTGCACCCACAAATAATTCAGTGTAATCTCTCGAAAGTGTGCCTTCTTTTTTAATGTTTTGAGCAATATCATAAAGATTGTCTTTTGTTAATTTCTCTTTTAAATAAGAAGACTTTGGTTCGTTGTTTGAGCAAGACCAAAACAAAGAAATTGCAAGAACAAAAAGCAAAAGCTTAGTAATTTTAGTTGACATTTTTTCTCCTAAGAAATTAAAAATATATAAAATACAAAATTAATAAAAATGCCTTTATTGTAATTAAGATTCGGGAAATAAATGGCTTTTTATTTTCAAAATTTAAGATACACTTACATTGAAGTTAATACATATATTTGGAATCAATATCTCTTGGAACAGATTTCAAAAGCTCGATTCCTCTTTTAATTTCATCACTTGCAACGGCATATTTCGCTAAAAATTCACCGGCTTTGTTATAATCTCCTGTTGCTTCAATAGTTAATATTTCATTTGCAAGTGATTTGACAGCATCCCAAAACTTATTTTCATCGATACTATATTTACCAGATTTACCGATTAATATAGCACCTTTTTCCTTCAAATAATTAAGTTGAATTAAATTGGCTTTGGCATGTGCTGATTCTGTGCCAAATCTAATACTTCGATAAAGTCCGGCAAGATATGTAACTTGTGCCTTTTTAATATATTCAGCAGTATATTTTTTTAAATTCAATAAATGTAAATGATTATACATACTCAAAATATCAGCTTTACATTCTTCAATTGGAGAAAATCGCTCTTTTAGGGCAGTTCGAACTTCTAAATTATCATTACCATAGACATATCCACGACCTAAAGTATGAGAAAACTCATGTAATGTAACAAATGAAGTGAAAGCTTTTTTATCGACAAATTGCATTAAATTTGGTTCCAATATGATTTGTGCTATAGGAATCAATGTTTTATCGAACTTTGCTTCCATCATATTTTTGTACATCGAGTTTTTCCCACCTTTAGCATCTCGAACTTTTGGGTCATTTGGAAGCGAAGCTGCAATTGTTTTTGTTCCTTTTTGGCAATCTCCACCAAAATAAACAACATTGACTATATTCAATTGTGTTTCATTGCTAAATTTGTCACGTATATATTTAGGGTCTTCTGGAAGATTTTTTTCAAAATAACCTACTAAACTTTTGAACATTTCAAATTCTTTTGTTGCTTCTTGGTCTTTTACCATTACTACTGCTTCGTATGAAGCTTTGTAGCCGAATAAAGCATCTTGATATGTTTCAATTGGACCAATAACAATATCGATATTTCCTTTAACATCCATCCACGCCATATCACTTTCAAAATAATCATCAGTTGAAACAGCTTTTGCTCGTAATTGTAAATACTTTTTTAACGCTGGGTCATCTGTTAATTCTGATGCTTCCTCTAATTTTTTTGCAAGAAGTTCGACTTCCTTGTAATATTTGTTGTAAGGCACTGCTTCTAATTTTCCATTATTTCTTGTAATTACTGAATATTGACTTTGGAATACTTCTTTTAGTTTCGGATTATCTTTAATTGCTTTTTCAAATTCTTCTTTTGTCATATCCTGGGGATAAAAGCCTGCTCCAGCAAAGCGTACTTTTGGTTCACCTGGTAAGAACCTTTCATTACCGAAAATTACGTCATAAGGTCCATAATTTATTCTTACGTATTCACTTATAAGAGAATCTTCAGGATTTTTTAATTTTCTTAAGGAATCTCGAACAGGAATTGCATCGAAGGCAGATTGATGCCAAAAAATTTCATCAGCAATTTTTCCGGCTTCAACTAATTTTTCGATTAATTGTTTATCTTTTTCATTGAAATTCGATAAATCTGCTTTAATTTCAACAGGTGCATATGCTTTAATTCTTTCTTTTACTAACTCAAATGTTGGGTTTTTTTGTTCCGAATTCACTTCTTTAGTCTCCTTTGAACAAGATGTTAAAATTAAATATGATATTAATATTGTAGAAAAAAGCAATAACTTTTTCATTTTTTACCTCTTTTTTGAATTTTATCACAAATAAAATTGTAAATTAGTAATTTTGTTAATATTATTTTCAAAAGAAAAAAAGAAGTGGACTATAAAACAAAAGAAAAATTCAATATATTCATTTTAATTTTACCGTGGTTGATTGTTTTATCCATCTTTTGGCTCGAACCATTGATTTATTCAGGTTATTTGAGCTTGACCGATTATAAAACATTAACTAATAAATCAAATTTTATAGGTTTGGCAAATTATTCTAAAATGTTCAAAGACGAACTTTTTTGGAAATCACTTTGGAACACTACTTATTTTACATTAATTACAGTCCCGGTAACATTATCAATTTCATTAGTATTAGCTGAAGTCATAAATAATAAAGTTAAAAAACTAAGAACATTTCTTCAATCTTCGTATTTTTTACCTTCTATTACATCTTTAGTCGTTGTTTCACTTATATTCACGAATTTGTATTCTCAAAATGGGTATATATATTCTTTATTAAAGATGCTTAACCTAACGTCTTCTAACAATGGTTTACTCTTGAATCAATCAACAGCTATGAATTCAATTATAGCTATGGATGTTTGGTTATCTGTTGGTTATTATATGGTCTTATTTTTAGCAGGTATGCAAACTATTTCTGTTGATTTATATGATAATGCAAAGCTATCTGGTGCTTCTTTTTGGCAACAATTTAGATATATTACTCTACCTGGTCTAAAAAATACAATTGCATTCGTTCTTATGATTGATTTAATTAAGTCTTTTCAAATTTTCATTGAAATATTGATTATGACGAAAGGTGGTCCTTTGAATTCAACAACAACAATGGTTTATTACATTTTTGATAATGCGTTCAACAAAGCGGATATGATGGGATATGCCTCAGCAATTGCATATTTTCTCTTTTTCGTTCTACTTATTTTTTCTTTTGTTCAATTTAAATTAGCAGAAAAAAGATAATGTGGTATTACTTTTTAGTTGCAACAGTGTCTTATTTAGTGGGATCAATCCCTTTTTCATATTTGATATCAAAATGGTTTGCTAAAGTAGACTTAAGAACAGAAGGAAGTAAGAATTTAGGAGCAAGAAATAGTTATGAGGTAACTAAAAATAAGTGGATTGGTCTTTCTGTTTTATTACTTGATCTTTTAAAAGGCTTCATCCCTGCTTATTTTTCTACATATTTTGAGCAATCAATCGATATTTCTCTATTTGCATTGCTTTTTTGCGTTTTCGGTCATAATTACAGTATTTATTTAAAATTTAAAGGTGGCAGGGGACTTGCAACCGCAGCAGGTGGTTTTTTATATATTGCTCCGTTAATTCCATTTGTTTGGATTGCTTTGTATTTTATTATTAGCATAATTAAAGATAACGTTCATTTTAAAAGTATTGTTGCAACATTTTTAACTATGTTTATAATTTCTTTAAGAGCAAATATTTTTTTTGAAGAGTATAATTTCCAAGGCTTGGTCTTAGGTAATTCTTATATTTACTATGCTTTGACAATTTGTTTTGTTATATTATCTAAACATTGGTTTTACTTTAATAATCTGGTAAAAAAATAAAAATGGCTATCATATTTTGATAGCCATTTAAAGGTTCAATTTAATTTTTTAAATTATAAAAATGGTATTTTCGCAACAACAGCGGGAAACATTTTTCCTCTTGCTTCAATTAAAATATTAGTTCCTGGTGTTGAAAATTCAGATTTAACATATCCCATTCCTATTGGTTTTTGAAGACTTGGAGAAATATTGCCACTAGTTACAAAACCAATTTCTTTATTATCCACGGAATAAATCTTATAATGATGTCTTGGAATGAACTTATCAGCGTCACTTGTAAAGCCTACAAGTTTTCTTATCGGTTTATTTTCCTTTACTTTTGCTATAACTTCACTTCCATTAAATTTACCTTTTTGCAATTTGGTTATCCAACCTAAACCCGCTTCAATTGGATTAGTTGTGTCATCAATATCATTTCCATAAAGACAATAACCTTTTTCTAATCTCAATGTGTCACGAGCACCTAAACCAATTGGTTCAATTCCAAATTCTTTGCCAGCTTCAAAAATTTTGTTCCAAACATCTTCGGCAACTTTTTCGTCTCCTCGGAAATAAATTTCAAATCCAAGTTCACCAGTATAACCTGTACGGGAAATAATTGCTTCATAACCGGCAATTTTACCAAATTTAAAATGATAATATTCAACTTCTTCTAATTTTGTATCTGTTAATTTTTGTAAAGTAAGTAAGGATTTTGGTCCTTGAACTGCAAGCAAGTTAATATCATCACTTTCATTTTTTAATTCAACTTCAAAATTCTCTTTGTTTTCAACAACCCATTGCCAATCTTTTTCAACATTTGCTCCATTGACCACAAGCATATAATAATCACCAGCGTTATAAACAAGCATATCGTCAACTAAACCACCTTCGGTATAAGCCATTGCTGAATATTGTGCTTGTCCAACTACTAATTTTGAAGCATCATTTATTGATATTTTTTGGATGAAATTTAATGCGTCTTTGCCCCTGATTTCGAATTCACCCATATGTGATACATCGAAAACACCGACGCTATTTCTTACTACTAAATGTTCGGATATTATTCCTTTTGAATATTGTATTGGCATTATGAACCCTGCGAACTCTACCATTTTAGCATTATTTTTTAAATGGAGTTCATAAAAACGAGTTTTTTTCATTTATTCCTCAAATTGTTTTTTATTTATTGCAAAATTAAATAAATATAGCTAAATTGTTTCTAAAATGTTTAAATAACTTTGATATCGTGCTAATGTAATTAAGTTTGATTCCACAGCTTCAACTACTTTGCAACCTGGCTCATGGGTATGAGTACAAGGTTGGTATTTGCATCGAGATTGATATTGGTTGAATTCGGGAAAATAAAACGTCAAATCTCTTTTATCTAATCCCCAAATTCCAAATTCTCGTATTCCTGGTGTATCGATAATTTTGAATTTATCTTCATAGTTAAACATTCTTATAAAACTTGTTGTATGTTTACCTTTGTCTGACATTTGACTTATATTTTTTGTCTTTTGAATTTCTTCTTTGAATAAAATGTTGATAAAAGTAGATTTGCCAACCCCAGATTGACCAATTATTACTGTTTCTTTGCCATTTAAATATGATAGTAGATTAGTCAAATTCTTGTTTTCCAACAATGAAATGTAAAACAACGGAATTCCGATGCTTTTATAAATATCAAAATCCTTTTCAAAATCATTTGTTTCAGCTAAATCAGTTTTATTGATACAAATTCCACAATTTAAACCATTTAATTTCCCAGAAATTATAATTCGGTCAAGTAGTCGAGTATTATATTTCGGTGATTTTACTGAAACTATTACAAGTAAATCAGTAATATTGCTTGCAATAACTTGCTCATATGGAACTAAGCCGTTTGCTTTTCTTGAAAACACAGATTTACGGTTATGAATTTTTACAATTAGAGCCGTAAAATATCCTGATTTGCCTTTATGTGTTGAAGAAATTTTTGCATCAACATAATCCCCAACAGCAACGATCGAGCTATCAAAGTTTTTAGATTCAATTACCCCGCTAAGAGTAGCCTCGTATATATTGTTTGACTGAGTTTCAATAAAAATGCTTTTTGAAATTATAATAATAACTCTTGCAGTAACAAGATCTTCTTTTTTATTATGTTTTTCTTTGATTAATATTCGTTTATTTGTTCTTTGGTATTTAAAGTCGCTGTCTAAATTATCGCTATTTACTTTCTTAATTTTCATAAATTAATTTAAAATAAATTAGAATACTCAATAGCTTTAATTCTTGCTTTTTCAGCAAAATCAATTTGAGTTGAAGCAAATAAAATGTCACGAGAAACATTAATGATAGAAGGGCTTAAACCATATTTCTGTAATTCTGAGATATTGCCCCCTTGAGCACCAACACCAGGAATTAAAAAGTAATTATTTGGTGCTTGAATCCTTGCCAACTTAAATTCTTCAATTTGTGTTGCACCAACTACAAATCCTAAATTCAAATGTGGATACCATTTTTTTGCTTTTTCTATTATTGTTTGAAAGAGTTCTCTGTTGTTATTTTTGATTTTCAAAAAGTCATTTGCACCTTTGTTTGATGTAATTGCTAAAAGAAATATCATTTTATCATTGTATTCAAAAAATGGTTCAAGAGAATCTTTCCCCATTAAAGGATTAACTGTAATTGAATCAAAGTTGTAATTTTTGAGAATTGAATCAGCATAAAACTTAGATGAATTACCAATATCCGAACGTTTGGCATCTGCAATTGTAAAAGTTGTATCGGGGATGTATGAAATTATATTTTCTAATGCGGCAATTCCTTTTGAACCAAAATACTCAAAAAAGGCAAAATTAATTTTATATGTGGGGGAGATATCTTTTGTGGCATCTATAATTTTTAAAGAAAATTCTTCTATACCTTTAGCATTTTTTGGAAAAATTGAAGGGATTTTAGAAAAATCTGGGTCAATACCAACACAAAGAGAGGTTTTAAGCCTCTCTTGTGCTTGTTTTATTTTTTCATAAGAATTCATATTAATTTGGTAGTGAATTTTTAAATGTTTGATAATTATTTTGAAATAAATTGCTTTCAGTTGGTTCAGGTATGGAATATTGCTTCAAGAAATTGTTAATTTGTTCAGTTCGTTTACTATCTAACGGATGAGTACTTAATAATTCCTCAAATGTTGAGGGACTACTTGGTTGTTGCTGCTGTATTTTTTGAAAGAAAAATTTAATGGCACCAGGGTACAATCTTGAAGATTGTAAATATTTAAATGAATATTCATCTGCTTGATATTCATCATCTCTACTATTTTTTAGCAAAGCTAAACCAGTTAATAAATTTGAAGCAATTTGTTCAAGTGCAGAAGGATTATTTCCCAAGATAATGCTTGTTAATAAACTTAATCCATATTGTTTAGTTATCCTCTTTGATGAATGACGGAGTTCTGCATGAGCTATTTCATGAGCCAGGATCCCTGCTAAAGTAGCTTCATTATCGACGAACTTCAATAATCCTTTATAGACATAAAGATAACCACCTGGTGCAGCGAAAGCATTTATTGTGTTTGTATTTATTATTTTAATTTGATAGGGGAATGTTCCTTTGTATTTAATTAATTGTGATTGAAGGATTTCGTTCACAATATTTTGAACATATTGCCTGTGGTTTTCTGAGTTTAAAATTGGATATTCTTTTTGATTTGTATTTATTTCTTGGTCTAATTGCATACCAAGTTGTACATCATCTTGTGGTGTAAACAAATTAAAATCAAGCGGGTTTGTAGAATCATCACAAGATAACAGAAACATCAAAGGAAATAAAAAATAAATGATGTTTAGTTTGAATATGAATTTTGTTATTTTCATTTTTTGACCTTAAATAATTACAAAACAATATTTACTATTTAGCTAAAGCTACGCTTCTTTTTTCTCTAATTAAAGTAACTTTAATTTGACCAGGATATTCCATTTCATTTTCAATCCTTTGTGCAATATCAACTGCCATTTGGTCAGCCATATTATCATCAATTTTTTCAGGTTCAACTATAACACGAATTTCACGTCCTGCTTGTATTGCGTATGTTTTACCGACGCCTTCGAAACTGGTTGCTATTTCTTCAAGTTTTTCCAGTCGTTTAATGTATGTTTCAAGTGATTCACGTCTTGCGCCAGGTCTTGCACCACTTATACTATCAGCTGCTTGAACAATTACAGCGATTGGTGTTTCCATTTCGATATCTTCGTGATGAGAGCCAATTGCATTGCAAACAGTAGGATGTTCCTTGTATTTTTTAGATATTTCATATCCAACTAAAGCGTGGGGACCTTCAGCGTCATCAGCACATTTACCAATGTCGTGTAATAGTGCAGCTCTTTTAGCTAAATTAACATCTAACCCAAGTTCTGCCGCCATTATTCCAGCGATTCGAGCTACTTCAATCGAATGGCTTAAAAGATTTTGACCATAACTACTGCGATATTTCATTTTGCCGATAAGTCGAATAAGTTCTTTGTGCATATTTTTTATGCCAAGCTCAAGTAAAACATTTTCGCCGACATTCATTATTTCTTCTTCGAGTTCCTTTTTAGTTTTTTCAACAACTTCTTCAATTCTTGCTGGGTGAATTCGACCGTCAAGCATCAGTTTTTCGAGTGCTTTTTTAGCAACTTCACGTCTAAATGGGTCAAAACCAGAGATTACAACTGCTTCTGGCGTATCATCAATTATCAAATCAATACCTGTAGCAGATTCAAATGCTCGAATATTTCGACCTTCACGTCCAATGATGCGACCTTTCATTTCATCACTATCCAAGTTGACAACAGATACAGTTGATTCGATACTGTGGTCAGTTGCTGTGCGTTGAATTGCTTGAATAATAATACTTTGAGCTTCTCTTTCAGCTTTTTGTTTTGCTTCCTCTCTAATTTGTTTTATTTTATTTGCTGCTTGTTCCTTCACTTCGTTAATTAAGCTATCAAATAAAATTCTTTTTGCTTCTTCTCTTGAAAGGCCTGAAATTTCATGAAGTTTTTGCAATTGTTGGTTATATAAATTTTTAACTTCTTCTGTTTTTCGAGTAATTTCTTCCTGTAATTTTTTGAATGATGCCTCAGTTTCTTGAACTTGTTTTTCACGTTTCAGGATTAAATCCATTCTGTTTTCTAAGTTTTCCTCACGCTTTTTAAGTTGGGTTTCTGCTACAGTTATTTTTTGTAATTTTTGATGTTTTTCTTGTTCAAATTCTGTTTTTCTTTTATGCCATTCTTCTTTAACTTCTAATAACTTTTCTTTTTTAATGTGTTCGGCATTTTTTTCAGCAGTTTGAAGGATTTGTTGTGCTTGTTTTTCTGCGTCGGCTATTAATTTTGCTGATGCTTTTTTTCCAGCAGACGTTGCGATGATATAGCCTAATATTGAAAATACAACAAGTCCTGCGATGCTATATACGAGAGTGTCCATTTTTATAATCCTTTGTTTAAATTTAAAAACTAAATTGTTTACTAATATGAAAAAAATTAATCTAAATTATTAAAAAATATTTAATTAAAAATATTATTACATTAAATATTTATCAAAAATTGATATAAAAAGCAATAAAAAAAACTGCATCAACCTATCTTGCGTGCTCAAGAACACTTGTCCGGCACGTGTGGGTAAGATAGCCTGACTATCGCTAGTTTCCGTCGAAACCAAAAGGTTGAGGCCTGCTATTGATAACCAGAGCTAAATCCCTATGGATCTACTATAGTTCTTGCATATTATAAGATAGGAAGATGCAGCAAAATTTTATTTTTTACTGTATTTTTAAGAACGCATTATTTTTCAATCAATTTTGATATTTCATTTTGAACATAGTGTATAATATCGTCAACAATACGTAATAGTACTTTTTCATCTTTTTTGAATTCTTCAACTTTTGAAACTTGTTCTTCAGCTAAATTCAAAGAAGTTAACATAAAAGCGATTTCACGATTTGTTGCTGCTGAACTTATATTAGTAATAGTTTGATATTTTTCGTTTACTAACTCAGCTGCTTTCTCGGTTAATACTTTATTATTACCAATTAATTTGTATGATTGACCACCGATTTCAAAATTGATTGTCTCTTGCATTTCCTATCATATCGATTTATGATCTATATTTAATAATTATTTTAATTATTTTAAAAAATCTTAAAAATTGAAATTAATATTATTAATCTTTTTGTTAAACTTAAAGCAAATTAATATCCAACAGCATTTTTTTTAGGTCAAGCATTTTATTTTTTAATAAACGTCGTTGAATACTATTCTTTTCTTTATAACGAATAAAATTGTTTTCTAATGTTTGCAATTTTTCATTTTTTAAATTTAACATTTTTTCTAATTCTGACAATTCTTTTTCGAAATTTATTTCTAATTTTTTTGATTCTTCGAGCTTGGTTGTCAAATTTTGAATCTCTTTTTCTAATTTAATAACATTTTCGTTTGTAAAACTATCAGTTGTATATTTTAATTGTTTTAAATCGAATTCGAGTTGTTTATTTTTTTGTTCAGCTTGGTTGTTCTTTTCTTTCAATGCGATTATGGAAATGTCTTTTTCCTGTATCTTACTCTTCATTTCGTCAATTACATATTCCTGACTTATAATCACATTACGCAAATTGGCATTGTCATTTTTGAGTAATTCTATTTGGTTTGTAAAATACTCTAAGTCAGAATTGAGTTTTCGTATCTTATCAATTAAACTGACTTTTTCTTTTGTTGAAGTATTAACTTTATCTTCTAATTCATATATTTTACTATTAATTACAAAAGAGTTGCTTTCTATTTGTTCTAATTCTGTTTTTACAAGAAATAGCTCATTTTCCTTTTCGGAATTGAGATTTAACAATTTCTCGTTTTCAAGTGTCAATTCATTGATTTTAGAAAATAACAAATCTAATTGGTCAGTTTTGAATGTTAATTCATTTTTTAGTTGTGTGAGTAAATTAATATTCTTAGTAATTTCAATATTTTGTGCTTCTAATTTATTTTCTAATTGAGTTTTCTGTTCTAAAATAGTTGTATTTTTCTCATTTATCGATGATAAATTAAATATTTTGCTTTCCAATAAAGCGATATTTTTTTTTAAGGTGTTAATTTCGTTTTCTTTCTGTAAAATAACATTATTTTTTTCAACAATTGATTTTTTGGCAATTTCAAAGTTTTTCAATTCTTTTGCTAATTTTTCAATTTCATCTTGTTTTATCTTTAATTCATTTTCTAGTGATGGAATTTTATTTATTTCATTTTGATAATTTTCAATCGAAGAAATTAGGGCTTTATTTTTTTCAGAAAGTAAAGAAAACTGATGTTGTAAATTTTTGAATTTTTCCTCCAGCAGATTATATTCATGTTTCGAAGTACCAGAATTTTCTAATTCTTGTTTGAATTCTTCATTTTGAATTTGAAGCAATTCAATTCTTTCCAAAAGTTTTGAATTATTCTCAAACAAATTATTATTTTTAGTAGTGAGAAATTTATTTTTTTCTTCAAGAGTATTATTTATATTGAAAAGTTCTTGGATTTGTTCATCTTTTTCGTTAATTAAATCTTTATAACTGACAAGTTTTTCGTTTAATTCTTTATTATTTTCAATTGAATCACTTAATTGGTTTAAAAGTAATTTAATTAAATCCCAAATCTTTGCTGTTGCAGTTCGAATTTGCGGGCTGCTTATTTCCTCGAAATTTGGATTTTCAATCATATGAAGTTACTCCTGAAAAAAGGCAATAAAATCAGATTTCTCGATTTAAAAAAATATAAATTAACAAAAAAAAATAATTGATATTAAAATTTAATTAAAATTTCTTAAACTAAATTTTTAAATCATTAATTTAAATGATTTATGATTTTCGGATAATAGCACCAAATTTAGTTTCAAGTGATTGTATTATTTTATTTATTATTGGTTCAATTTCTTGGTCAGTCAAGGTTTTTGTCTCGGAGGAAAAAACTAAATTGAACGCTATACTTTTTTTGTTTTCAGGGATTTGCTTTCCTTCATATAAATCGAATAAATTTAATTCTTTAAGATAATTACTCCCAATATTAGCAATTTCTTGTTGTAAATTTCCAGCTGGAATTTCTTTATCAACTAAAAATGCTAAATCACGTAAAATAGGAGGATAAGGAGATATTTTCTGATATTTTGGAGCAGGTGTTTCAATTTTATATAAAACGTCTAAATCTATTTGAATCAGATAAATAGAGTTTTCGATATCATAATATTTTATTAATTCTTTTGAAATTTCGCCGACGACTCCTATATTTTTTTTATTTACTTGAATTATTAATGAGTTAGCAGAAAATCCTGGTATTTGTTCTGTTGAAACGACTGTTTTAAATTTCTTTATTTTTAGAAAATCCATTAATTCATTAACCAAACCTTTTGCGTCATAAAAATCAAAGTTACGTTCTCCAATACCCCATTGTTTTGAGTTGGCAGTGCCGTAAAATGCAACAATAAGCCTTTCTGCTTCTCTTACGCCGTTTACGAAGGTATTTGTGTCATCAGTTGGGATAAAAACTTTTCCAATTTCAAAAAACTTTAAAGAATTGTTACCAACTCTGATATTATTTGATATTGATTTGAGGACAGAAGGAATCATTGATGGACGCATTACAGAAAGTTCTTCGCCAAGTGGATTTGAGATTTCAACATATTCTTCTGTAAAAAATTTTACAGCCGATGGCTCAATCATATTTTGAGTGAGTATTTCGTTAAAACCTCGATTAGCTAAAAAGCTTCGAATTGAATTTCTCAACTTGGGTACAGCCAAATTTTCGGGAATTCCATCTGTATTGAAATTAATTTGAGTAAAATACTGAGGTTTAATATTATCATAACCAAAAAGCCTAGCTATTTCTTCAATTACATCAATTTCAAGTTGAATATCATTTCGATATGATGGGGGAATGACTTTTATTGAATTTTCGTCATGCTTTGTAATCTTGAAATTAAGTCTTTTTAATAAATCTAAGATTTCGTCATTAGAAATTGTATAACCTATGATTTGCTTGCATTTTTGGAATCTTAATGTTATTTCGTTTTTTGTAATTTTATTAGGATAAATGTCGATTGTTCCATTTAATACTGTACCACCGGAAAGTTCAGCAATCAATTGAGCAGCTCTGTTTGCTACAAATTCAAGGTTATCAATGTCGACTCCTCGTTCAAATCTATAAGATGCTTCACTTTGAATTCCTAATTTTTTTGCTGTTCTTCGAATGGAACTTGGTTGAAAGTAGGCTGCTTCTAACAATACATTTTTAGTAGAATTAGTGATTTCAGAGTTTTCGCCACCCATAACTCCTGCAATTGCAATTGATTTTTTTGCATCACAAATCATTAACATTTCAGCGTCCAAGATACGTTCTTTACTATCGAGAGTTGTAAATTTTTCTTCTTCGTTTGCAGTTTTTATAATGATTTTTCCACCTTCAATTTTATCAAAATCAAATGCGTGTAATGGTTGATTAAATTCCATCAAAATTAAATTTGTAACATCCACTACATTGTTAATCGGTCGAATATCGACTGAAATCAATTTCTTTTTAAGCCATTCTGGTGATTCTTTAATTTCTACATTTTGTATCATTTTAGCAATATAACGAGGGTTTTTCTCAGTTGCAACTATTTCAACCTTAGCGAAATCGTGAATAGAATTATTTGATGTAATTAAATGAACATTTGGGAGTTTCAAATCTTTCCTATAAAATGCAGCTAATTCTCGTGCAATGCCAAGATGGGAGAGGCAATCCCCACGGTTTGGTGTTACAGATATTTCAAAAATCACATCATCTTCTTGCAAATATTCAAACAAAGGGGTGCCTTCTTTTGCGTCATCAGGTAAAACCCAAATTCCACTATGGTCTTCGTCAATTTCAAGTTCATATTTAGAGCAAATCATTCCGGTTGATTCTAATCCTCTAATTTTTCTTTTTTCTAATTTTAATCCATTTGCAGGGACAATTGCTCCAACTGTTCCGAGAACAACTTTTTGACCTACAGCAACGTTTGGGGCACCACAAATCACTTTATAATTATTATTACCTGTTGACACTTCACAATAATGCAAATGATCAGAATCGGCAACTTCTTCGCTTTTAGTTACTAATCCCACATAAAAATTATTATACTTTTCTTTATTATATATTATTTTTTCAACTTCAATACCCAAATCTGTCAATACTTTATCAATTTCATCAGGAGTAACATCTAAATCTATGAACTCTTTAAGCCATTTAAGTGAAATTTTCATTTTTTACCTAATTTTTTTATTTAAAATTTTAAAGAATTTCAAAATTAATAATTTACAGACTTTTTTTAGTAATTGAGTAAAAATTTTATAATAATTAAAATTTTACAATTTTTTCCGCTTTCATTAAGTTAGAATTATAAGGCTGCAAAAGTTCAGCGACTTCATTTATTTTCAATTTATTATCCAACCAATCTTTTTCATTTTCTTTATGTAAAATCAGCGGCATTCTTTTTTTGGAATTATGAATTTCAGCCATTAAATCATTTGCTTCAGTTGTAATTATTGAAAAAGTATTTTGGATTTCGCCCGTTTGACGGTTAACCCAAGTATCGCAAATCCCACCAAAAGCGAAAATTTCGTCATTTACAAGATGAATAAAATAAGGTATTTTTTCCTTTCCAATATGTTGCCATTCGTAAAATCCTATTGTGGGTATGATGCATCTTCGTTTTAATATGGAATCCTTAAAAGCGGGTTTAACAAAAAGTGTTTCGGCTCGTGCATTTAATGTCATCTGACGCAATTTCATTGCTGTTTCTTTTTCTTTTACCCAAAAAGGTATCAAACCCCATTTATAATTTTGTAAAAGAGTTGGCGATTCAGATGTGATGATGGGAACTTCGGGGAATTCAAACCCAATAATTTTTTCACGAGGTTGATACTTCAAATCATTTATTGCATCAACATTAAATCGTTTTTGAATTTTAATAAGTTCTTCTGCTTGCGAAAAAAAGTAGCACATTATTTTCAAACATATTTTATTTAATGAAAAGACTTATTAAATCAATAATTATTTAGTAATTATAATTAAACAATATTATTTTTTTTTCGTCATAACTAAAAATAATGAAAAAATGAAACAATTTAAAATAATAATTTTTCTTGTTATAATTATAAACAATCCATTTTTGATATTTGCTCAATCAATTGAGCAACGTCAACTTGATATGGCAAAAACCTACGAGCAAAGTGGGGATTTGGAGAGTGCAAGCCGTCTTTATCTAGAATTAAGTAGCAAACATCCCGAGAATTTGAGCTATTTGGATAGTTGGGTAAAAATTATAAAACAACAAAATAAATATACAGATTATCTTGATTATTTAAAAGATTTGGTTCAAAAAAATCAAAATTTCAGAGTTTACATATATTTAGGTGAAGCTTATTGGTTGAAGGGGATGCCTAACGAAGCAAATGAAGCGTGGAACACAGCCAAAAGTAAAATCACAAACCAAGATGACTTTATTTTGTTGACTCAAAGTATGCTCGACCTTAAACAATTTGCAAAAGCTCGTGACTTACTATTGGAAATACGAAAAAAATATAATAATGAAAATATTTTCAATGATGAATTATCTAAGATTTATCTTCTTTTAGGTGATAATGTTAATGCAATTAACGAAATTCTCAAAAATTTAAAAATTACTGGTGCAATCGGAAAAGCAGAAGGACGGTTATACGCTTTAATGCTTAACGATGAAGGAAAAGAAATAGTAAAAAATGCTCTTGAAAGTGGATTAGAAACTGGTGACGCATTGTATAAAGTCAGATTAATGCAAGTTATAATTTGGTATTACAGAACAATTAATAATTTTGACAAAGCACTCGAATATACAAAAGAGCTAGATAACATAACAAATTCCAATTATACAGAAGTTTTACGTTTTGCAAATCAATCCTTAGCCGATAATCAATACGATATTGCATTAAAAGCTTTTTTATACATTATAAACCAAAATAATTTTCTAAAAACCAGTAATGTTCTTCCTTCTGCAATGTATGGTTTTGCTCGAACATTGGAACAAAAAAATTTAACCAAAAATAAAATTTCTCAAAATGAAATTGAAGAAATTAAAAAGATATATTTGAAAATCATTAATGATTTTCCAAATTCAAATCAACAATACGATGGATATTATCGACTTGCACTCATTGCATCAAAGTATGAAAATGATGACAAAAAAGCTATAGATTACTTGAAGAAAATATCTAAAAAATATGGCATTACTCCACTTTATTACAATTCTCAAAGTAAATTGGCTGAATTCTTCTTAAAAAGCGACGATTTCCAAAGTGCCCAAAATGTCTACAGTGATTTTATAAAATCAATACCTTCAAATATGATTCAAAATTATCAAGATTATATTGATAATTTTAATTTTTCGATAGCACAATTATTTTACTATCAAGGGAAATTTGATAGTACAAATGTTTATTTATCTAAAATTAAATTAAATGAAAATAGTAATATAATAAATGACTATTTAGAATTTCGAAGTTTTTTGAATGAAAACATTAACTTAAATAAAGCTTTGGAAATATATGCAAAAGCAGAATTTGAAGAAATCAAATATGATTTCACAAAATCAATAGAATTATACAAAGAAGCAGCTAAGTTTGGAGCAGGATCCGGGCTTGAAGAAAAAGCAATGTTAAATATTGCTAGATTATATTTCGAAGAAAAAAAATATGAAGAATCTATTACTCAATATAATGAAATTTTAGATAAATTTCCAAATTCAATAAGTAGAGATTTGATTTATTTAAATATAGGTAAGAGTTTTGCCGCAGAACAAAAATACGATGAGGCTATTTCTAGCCTCACAAAAATTTTAATCGAATTTCCTAAATCAATTTATTATGACGATGCTCGCCAACTTATCAGAGATTTGAGATCTCAAAAAGAAAAAGTTGACAAAAGTTAATATTATACTTCTTCCCAAGGTAAATTTTCTTTTATAGGAATTGCTCTTGGTGGTGCATCCCCAAGTAAAGCTGGAGATAATGTATTTATTAAAAACATTAAAATACCAGGTCTTTTCAACGGTGGAACTGATGCCCAAGAAACCATTACACCATGAGAAGAGAAAGCTTTAAAAGTTAAGTCATTTTGTAATTTAATTAATTCTTGATAAATATTCCCTTGACCTACTCTTAAGACTTTTCTTTGGTCACCTTTTCCATACCAAACGATGAAAACACCATTAGTGTTTTTAATTGAGGGGTGGTTCAAATCGACTTTAAATAAGTCACACCAAACATCGCCTTTGCATTTATACCATTCAAGCATAATACATCCTTTTTTATAAAGTTTCTATCAATTATTATGCCATTTGTAATAAATTACAAAATGAAAAATAGATTAATTATTTACCTTTTTTATTTCTAAAATTTTTTTCTAATTCAGAAGTAATATAATCAAAAGCTTCTTGAGGTGAATTGCAATACTTAAATAAATTCATATCCTCAGGGCTAATCAAACCTTTTTGTATTAATAAGTCCATATTAATTAAGTCTTTCCAAAATTTTTCGCCATATAAAATTATTGGTAAAGGTTTAGTAACTTTCATCGTTTGTTTTAAAGTCAAAATCTCCATTAATTCATCAAGTGTGCCGAATCCACCGGGCATAGTTACAATTGCTTTTGCAAGGTATACGAACCAGAATTTTCGCATAAAAAAGTAATGAAATTCAAAATTTAAATCTGGAGAAATAAACTTATTTGGATGTTGTTCAAAAGGTAAGCTAATATTAAAACCAATATTGTCACGTTTTGCTAAATATGCACCACGGTTTGCGGCTTCCATCATTCCGCCACCGCCTCCAGAAGTTATGAAATAACCTTTTGTGTTTGGTGATTGATTAAACCATTCAGACAACATTCTTGCAAGTTCAACACCTTCTTCGTAGTAATTAGTTATATCTTCCATCTGTTCTAATTGTTGAATTTGCTTTTCGATTTTTTCTTTTGCTTTTATTTTTGCACTTTGCAAATCAGTTTTCAAAAGCTTCATCTTTGCGTCAAATTGTTCACGGGATAGGGTGCGAGCTGAACCGTAAAATACAACTGTACCTTTAACTCCTTTTCTTCTTAATGTTAATTCGGGATAGATATATTCAGCCATAATACGCATAATTCTTCCATCGCTACTATGTATGAATTGGAAATTATCGTATGCTTTTTTGCTATTTAGAATTTTTTCAGTTTTTTCGAATTTCAATTTATCTCCTAAAATTTATTGTATTTCAAAATTAATAATTTAGCACTAATTATTTGTTAATCTTTATTTTTATATTGCTTTATTTAACGTATTTTAATAAAAAAGAAGTATCCTTAATCATTGAAGCAGAGCCAAAGCAACCAAATGCACCTCCATCAATTGAAGTAAGTTGAGGGTCTAAACTATTATTTGCAAATAATTGTAAAGCCCATTTAGTATAATTATCGTCTGAAGCAAACACTGTAACTTCTTGATAACCATACCATTTAAAAGAACTCATAACAATTGGTGTTTCAGTTGTTGGCAAAAAAGCCCAACTTGTTATTTCACGGAAAAAGTTTTTACTATTTTTGTTGAAATTAGTTATAATTCTTTGATTAGAATCAAGTGTTGGAGGAACAAGATATTTCCCATAATTTAATGTATCTAATGGTGTAACCCTTAATAAATAATATTTTATGTCTTTTGCTTTTGTCCAACTTATTTTTACATCAGATTTGTAATTATTTAAGTTTTCTGGATATTTTATAAATTTTGGGCTACGAGAAAGCCAATCAATTTGTTCAGGTGTAAATGTTTCTCCGGTGAATACTTTTCCATTTGACAATGTGATTTTAATTTTGTAATTTACTTGCGCTTTGACTTTATAACTTGTATCAGGATAGTAATAAGATTTATTATTCCTCGGATCTAACTCAAGATTAAAAACTTTGTTATCACCTGTTATTTGAATATTAGCATCTCTAATATACGAATTATCAACAATAAATGAATCTCTTAATGATTGAGAAACTTTAACATAAATATCTTGAATTGGTTGGTTCACAATTATTATTGCTTCAACTACATATGATGGTGTGTATTCCGTTGGTGCTGCATCTTCGCAACTTGTCAGTGTTAGAACCGAAATTAAGATTATTAATCCAAATAATATTTTAAAATTAAATTTATTTTTCATATAATTTCCCTTAAAATTTAATTTCATAAGAGAGTGAAGGAATTATTGGAAGTAGTTTCACATCTTCAACTGTAGTTATATCGTCAACTGTTCGGTAGTATCGGAACCAAATATCACGGCGATTATAGACATTGTAAATATCTATATTTAAATTTGATGGTAATCCAAATGTTTTAAAACTATAATTAAAATTCAAATTCAATTGATGACTCGGAGGCAACCTTAATCCATACAAATCAGAATTAATAATTTTATTTCTACCATAATCAAGTCGACCACCTAAATCCATTCTCACTCTTGATGTAGCACCAGTATAAGGTTGACCAGATTGAAAAACAAAACTTGACCCCAAGGACCAGCTATCATTTATTTGATAATTCAAGACAATTTTAAAATCATTTCTGCGGTCATATTTTGGATTGAACTCTTTGCCATAATTAATCTGAGGAAATTTACTGATTATGTATCCGAATGCATAACCAACCCAACCCGTAAACCGTCCCACTTTTTTCTGTAAAAATAACTCAAAACCGTAAGAATAGCCGTTACCAATGTAAAAGACATCACTAACAGTTTTCCCATCAAGTGCAGTTTGGTTAAATTCAGAAATATCATTCAATGTTTTATAATATAAATCAATATTGAAATTATATCCAAGCCAAGGTTCAGTTTCTGCACTTAGAATGTAATGATTGGATTTACTTATTGGAACAGTAGAATCGGAAGGCAACCAAGTATCAAAGAAAGAAAAGTTTTGATTAGTCAGCAATCTTAAATTTTGATGATAAATTCCCCAGGCAAATTTTAAAGCAATATTTTCAAAAAGCTGATAACGGATTGCTAATCTTGGGTCAAGTGTTATTTGATTTTTTAAATTCCAATAATCAGCACGAATCCCAGCTTGTATTGATGTCAAATCATCAAGTTGTAGATTGATTTGAGAATATGCTGAATAATTCCAGTCGTTAACTTTAATATCAGTAATTCCAGCATCAGTTGAAGCAGAAGTTGAATCTTTATTTCCAGTAAAATTTTGGTAAATAGAAAAACTTCGTTTTGTAGTTTGTACACCAAATTTATGTGTAAGTTTTTCGGAAGTGAACCATTCTAAATCAGCTTTTAGTGTTAAATCTTGAATGGAATTATCAAAACCGAAATAATAATCAGACTGGTCACCACTGAAATTACTGGCATATCGAGTAAAACTTGCATTAAGATTACCAAATAAATTCTCACTAAAAATATGGGTTAAATTCAATGCAGCTAATTGATTTCCAACATTTAAATCGAAAGAAATACCGGTATTATTGAAATGAAAAGCATCTTTAGTTAGAAAACCAGATAACGTTATTTTGTCATTTTCTGTGATATTTTGAGAAATTTTTGCGTTAACGTCATAAAATCCGAAATCGGGCAATGGTGCTTCTGGGTCTGCAGGTATTGCAGATTTAATAATATCCAAATAAGTTCTTCTTGCTCCAACAAACCAGCTTCCTCTGCCAAGTGGTCCCTCTGCTGAAGCTTTTGAAGAGATTAATCCGATGGATGCGTTACCTTGAAATTGATTTCTGTTTCCATCCTTTTGAGTAATCTCGAGAACAGATGATAATCTACCGCCAAACTCTGCATTAAACCCACCTTTGATTAATTCAATATCTTTTACTGCATCAGTATTAAAAGTGGAAAAAAATCCAAAAAGATGAGTAGGATTATAAACCGGAGAACCGTCTAAAAGTATCAAATTTTGGTCTGGTGAACCACCACGCACATATAATCCGCTGGAGATTTGTGATATTGTAAGAATTCCTGGCAAGTATTGTAATGTTCGGAAAACATCTGATTCTCCGCCAATTCTCATAACTTTTAATTCTTGAATTGGTATGTCAACTTTTGATATTGAGATTTGTCTTTTTTCGACTTCTTTTTCCGCAGAAACAATAATTTCGTCACCTTGAACAGAAGATGGTTTTAGTTGGAAATCAAATCTAATATTATTGTTTAATTCAATTTTGAATTTCTTTTCTGTTTTCGCATATCCTAAGTAAGTTGCAACAAAAGTGTATTCACCAGGAGGAATGTTGCTTAAAGAAAAAAAGCCACTTTTATTTGTTCGAGTACCATAACTTGCTCCTTTGATATATACTGAAGCACCGATCAAAGTTTCACCGGTTTCTGAATCTTTAACGTATCCACTAAATGCAGAACCAGAAGAAAATTCAGCTTTTAAAGGTAAAAATGTAAACAAAAATAAAGTTAATCCAATTAAAAGAATACTTTTTAGATACATATTAATTAATGAATTTTGGGTTTAAAAATTATAACATTGATAATCTTTTACGAATTGTCCATTCTATTGAAAATAATAATATTGCAATTATTAATAAAATTAATTTATTCCAAAATTGCACTTCTGTTTTTATAACTTTAATGTTTTCTTTAAAGTTATTTAAACTTTTGATGTCTTTAATTAATGAAGAAGCATTTTGAGGAAAGTAAAATTTCCCATTTGAACTTGATGATAAAGTTGATAATAAACTTTTATTCATTTTTAAATTTATGTATTCGAAATTAATATCTCCAACAGAAAATTTATTGTCTTCTTTTCCGAGAAGGTTATTATTTACAAATGCTTTAGCAGTATATGAATAATCACCTTTTGGTAAAGCAGGAATTTTAAGTGTATAAGTGCCACTACCAATAGAAGGAATTTGATATTCCTTAGAAAAGTTCTTACCTTTTATTGAAAGTTGTATTTGCGCATCATCAATTGGATTCATAGAATTATCATTCAAATTTGCAATAAATTCAATATCGTCGCTTATAGCGTAATGCTTCTTACTTGTTTTAACTATTAATTGCTTTTCAATGTTCGATATTGAAAGCCAACGAATAGTGTTATTTAAGAATACGTTAAAAAGGTCAATTTGTTTCAAATTACCTTTTGTAAGTTCAGCTCCATATCCTTGTAATTTCCAAAGATAAATTCCGTAACCAAGAAATGCTACGGCTCTACTTCCTTGAACTTCTCTAATTAACAACAATGGTTCATTTAATTGAATGTTATTTACTTTGATTGTTGAAAGGATTTTTGCACCAACTTTAGGGTTAATAAAAGATTCATTTTTAAATATTGGAGGAAGATTTTCCCAAATTGATTTTGAATCGGGCATTCCATCAACTCTTAACAATGGATTATCAGAAGAAATAAAAGGATTTAGCAATACTTTAAATTCTTTGGATGTACTCGAAACAACATCAAAAGGCAGATATGTTGTTAACTTATTTAATTTTTTATAATCTAAATCTGGTCCACTAATGAAAAATAATGGTTTTCCTTTAGATAGTTCTTGAGCAATGTTATTTATAACAGCCTCTGGAGTTTGCTTGTTAGGGAAATTGATTAGTATTAATAATTGTGTTTCATTGAAGTCATTTGCGTTAGGTTTATTATAAAAATCAGCACCATCTTTTTGAATAAAAAGATTGATTCGTGCTTCTTTGTCTTGAGAAAGATACTGCTTAATAAAAGATACATCGGGGGACGGAGCAGAGGAAAAAATTGAAATTGCTTTTTTGTTCTTTATAATTCTTATGAAAGTCGAAAGGGAATTGTTATCTTTTGAGTATTCATCTTCTAAAGCATCAATTTTTGCAGTTAATTTTTGCACACCTTCTTTTTGAGGAATATAATTAAAGCTTATTGAATAATCTTGTTTATCTTTAATTAATACAAGTTCCTTTGTGTCGATTAAAACATCGTTTTCGTATAATTTCATTTTGGGTGTTGCATTAAAACCAGTAGAGGATAAATTAACGAAAACTTCAAGTGGAGTATTTATAAATCCTACTTCATTTGTAATTATTGATTTTACGGCTATATCCTTGGGTTCTAAAGTATCGCCAATACCTATAGTAAAAATTGGGTGCAGGAAATTTTCAGTATTGTTAAGCGGATTTAGTCCTGAATTAATTGCACCGTCTGATATCAACAAAATTGCTTGTAAATTATCATCTTTATAAAGATTTCTAATATCATCAAATGTAATAGATAAATCAGTAGTTTGACCATCAAATTTTATATTTTGAAATGTATTTCTGTTTATTTTTACTGCTTTGTTTGAAAAAGTAAAGAAGTCGGCATTGTCAATCAGTTCATCGAATTTTATTGTTTTCAACAAATTTTCAACAACTTCTTTTCGATTTACACTTCTATCTTTCAAACCATTAGAAATAGAATTATCAATTAAAACAGCAAGTTTTGGTTTTAAAACATTTGCAGTTGTTTTCACAAATGATGGTTCAAACAAAATAAATAATAATAAAATTAAAGCAAGGGAACGTAAAATTATTAAAATAGTTTTTATATTACGATTTATAGGAGGGATTGTATGATAATAGCTATAAATTGTAAAAAATATCAAAATTAAAGAAATGCCTATAAAAGTCCAAATACTACCGATAATATTAAAATACGTTGTTTGCATAATTTTTTTTCTTTTTTGACGTAAATAAAGGTAGAATGTTTGAAATTAATCAGTTTGTAATGAGTTTGTTTTGTTAATTTTGCACAACTTTGGAATGCTTTTTGATAAATATATTTTTTATAAATTTTGAGAAAATAATATAATTATAATGAATTTAACTGAAGCAAAAGAAATATTTTTACATAACTTGATTTATTCAAATAATTTTTCTGCTAAAACAGCAGAGACTTATTCTTATGCAATTGATGATTTTATCTCATATTTCAATGAATTTTTCCAAATAAATCCAGATATAAATGAAATCGAAATTGATGATATTAGACCATTTTTAGGGTGGCTACAAGATAAAGGTTTTTCCAGAAACTCGATAAGACTTAAGTCCTCGGCAATAAAATCATTTTTTAAGCACTTGTTTAAAAAAGAATTCATAAAAGTTAATGTTGCGTCTACACTTTTAACTCCCAAAAATAAAAAGCTTTTACCAAATTTTCTAACTGAAAAAGAAATTGAATTATTACTTTCAAAATATAATGAAGAGGGTTTCGAAAATCTTCGTAACAAATTACTTGTACAACTAATATATGGTTCAGGATTGAGAATTAGCGAAGCTTTAAATATTTTATTAACAGATTTAAAGATAAATAATTTTACTGTTAAAGTACTTGGAAAAGGGAATAAAGAAAGAATCATTCCAATAGGTAAGCACACAATCGATGTTCTCACAAAATACCTTGACGAAAGAAAAAGAGTTTTGCAAGAAAATAACGAATTTTTATTTTTAGATAGAAATGGCAAACAGTTAACTTATTCGAAAGCATATACAATAATTCACAATGGGATGAAAGATATAACTGGGACAAAACAAAAATCACCCCATACATTACGGCATACTTTTGCCACTCATTTGATTAATAATGGAGCTGATATTCGTTCTGTAAGTGAAATGTTGGGACATAGTTCGTTATCTTCAACTCAAATTTATACTCATATTTCAATTGATAAATTGAAAGAAATATATTCAAAAGCACATCCAAAAGCAGAAATTGAGTAATTTGCAATTCAATAAAAACAAAAATTTATGAAAAAAGTAAAAGTTTCGGTCATTGGCGTAGGTCATTTAGGTAAAATTCATTCGAAATTATGGAAAACTATCGATGGAGCTGAATTAATTGGGGTATTTGATACAAATTCCAAAGTTGCCCAAGAAGTTGCAAAAGATTTGAACTGCATTGCTTTCAAATCTCTCTATGAAGTTATTGCAAATTCACAAGCAGTTACGATTTCTTCGGTTACAAAATCTCATTTTTCAATTGCAAAAAAAATGATTGAAAATCAAATTCATACTTTCATTGAAAAACCAATCACGAGTAATTATTCAGAAAGTAAAAAGCTCCTTGAAATTGCATCGAAAAACAATGTTTTAATTCAAGTAGGTCACGTGGAAAGATTCAATCCAGCCTTACAAGCATTGAAAGAGCATTCGTTGAAGCCACTTTTCATTGAAGTTCATCGATTAAGCCAATTTAAAACACGAGCAACGGATGTTAGTGTTATTTACGATTTAATGATACACGATATAGACATAATTTTAAGGCTGGTGAAATCGAAAGTTAAGAAAATTGAAGCGAATGGTGTTGCAATAATAACTGAAACTCCTGACATCGCAAATGCAAGAATTATGTTTGAAAATGGTACAATTGCTAATTTAACTGCATCAAGAATATCAGCGTCACCAATGAGAAAGCTTCGAATTTTCCAAAGAGATGCCTATTTTTCAATTGATTTAGGTAACCAACAAGTGGATGTTTTCAAGTTATTGGATGGAAAACCTGATCCTGAGAAATATCCGCTTGCTGTTAATTTAGGTTCAATTCTTGAAACTGACAATCCTAAAAATATTGTTTATCAAAAACCAGATGTACCTAAATTAAATGCAATTCAAGAAGAACAAAAGTCGTTTATTAATTCAATTATAAATAAACAACCTATAGCTGTAACTGCATCTGAAGCAGCTGAAGCAGTGAGAATTGCCGAAGTTATTACAAAAAAAATAAACAAGTTCAATAAAACAATCAATATTTAGAAATGACTCGCTTTTTCAATTTGAACAAATTCTATAAAGATAGGGGATTTTTATTAGTTTTAACTTTGTTTTTGCTATTAAATATTTGGCATCCATTTTTTTTAGGTTATATTATTGATGATTGGAATTACATAACACATTACCATTTTTTACATAATCTACCTGAAAAGCCGTTCAATTTTCAAATTCTTAACTATTATATGCAATGTTTCGGAAATCGTCCAGTTACTGCTATAACATATTATCTTGGTTATTCCTTGTCGGGTGGGACGAATTACTTTATGTGGCATTTGTGGGTTATTTTTTTATATTTTATTTCAATAATTACATTTCGTGCTTTTTCATTAAAGTTCCTCGAATTAATAAATTTAAGAACAAGAAAACTTGTCGATGAATTTCCAGTTTTACTTTTTTTGGCCGCACCATGGTTACTGGCATATAATCATTGGATTTCTTTATCAATGACTTTGCCTTTTTTCATTTTTTTTAATTTATCGATGCTTTTTTTACTCAAAAGTTGGAGCTGTGATAAAGCTTATTTTTATGTTGCATCTTTTTTTCTTGCAATAAGTTATCTTGCCTACGAAGCTTTTTATTTTCAATGGCTTATATTTTTTGTCATAGGTTTTTTGTATTTCGAAAATAAGAAAGAAGTTAAGAAAAAAATTATATTTCCTTTTTTTCTCTTTTCTTTTGTTCAAGTTATTGTAATTATATGGAATAGAATATCAATACCATATTTTTCATATTTAGTAAATAAATCTGCTAATCCATATTTATTTCAGACATTTATCGCAAATTTAATTTCACTTCCTTATGCTTTTGTTTATAGTTTTATATACGCAAGTATAATTTTAGTTCCGATATTTATTTATTTTTTTATACTTTTCTATAAAAATCGAGATTCTATTTATGGTAAGAAAATAATAAGAATTTTACTTTTATTTGCGATTGGATTAATTGTTTCATTATTGCTTTTTGCATCAGCAGGTTACTCAATATGGGGACTGGGTATGCGAAGCAGAACAATGATAGTTTATAGTTATTACTTTGCAATTTTTAATGGTATTTTGATAAATTATTTATACTTAAATAATCACTTGGAGAAAAAGAAAATTAATTATTTAGTGACTACGATAATTGTTTTACTTTCACTTACAAATCTATTCCATTCTTATGACTGGGTAAAAGCATGGGAAATCCAAAAACAAGTAATTTTAAATATTCCAGTTGAAAAAATTAGAGATACAGATAAAGATGCAATCATAATAATTGATGGAATAAATAAATATAATTGGGTTTCTGTTTTTGATACTCAATGGTCAATAAATGCACAAATTAATTTTGGGAAATATGTAATTGGGAAGCAAAAAAGTATTGATTCTTCTATTTATAGAAGTTATTGTGTCGGACGGGCAATAATTCATCCTTTGAAAAATACTATTTTGGTTAATTATTGGAATGGAAAAACTCTTACTCAAAATTATCCCGACAAAAAGGAAAATAGAGGCGATAGTTTAAAAAGCTATTTTTATACACGAAATTTTTCAATTAATGGTACTGAACTCTGGGTTTGGAAAATGAATGATAATCATTTCGAAAAAATAAAGCCCGAAAGTAAATTAACTTTCGAGCCTATAAAAAATTACGATTATTGGTTAACTTTGCTGTGGAATAAAATAAAAAATAGATAAAATTAATCTTTTAAAACATTAACTTCATCAACATAAATTGTTTGTTTTTTCCTAAATAAAGCGAGAATTATTGCTAATCCAATTGCACTTTCAGAAGCAGCAACAGCCATAACGAAGAATACAAACATAGAGCCAGCTTGGTCACCTAAATATCTTGAAAAAGTAATAAATGCTAAATTCACTGAATTTAACATTATTTCTATTGACATAAATACAATAATTGCATTTCTTTTTAAAATAATACCTACAATTCCAGTAGTGAAAAGAATTGCGGACAAGGATAAGTAAAATTCAATTGGTATATTATTCATAATTCACTCTTTTCTTAATCAATTAATTTCTTTTTTGCCATAACAATTGCACCAATTATAGCAGCTAAAAGCAAAATACCAACTACTTCAACGGCTACTAAATTATTCGTATAAATTGCTGTACCCAAACCTTTCGGTGTAAAAAGTTGGGAAACATCGTTTGAATTAGTTTGACTCATCGTATTTGAAATAATAATATTAATAATCATTATGAAGAAAATTGCTCCTAAAGCAATACCAAAACTATTTCTTGATTGGAACTTGATTAGCATTTTCTCATCTTCACTTAAATTTAATAGCATTATTACAAAAACTACTAAAACCATAATTGCACCAGCATAAACGAGGATTTGTAAAACTGCAATGAATGGGGATTGGAGTATCAAATACAATCCCGCTAATGCAAAAAAATGAACAATGAGAGATAAAGCCGCATAGATTGGATGTCTCGTTGATACTGTTGAAATTGCGCTCGCAATCGCAATGATTCCTAATATGATAAACGTGATTAATTCTATATTCACAATAATTCTACTTTTTTTAACAAACAAAATTAATCAAAAAAAATGAATTAAAAAAACGCATAAGAAAAAATAAAATTGATTTATATTTGTTTATACAAAAAGTAAAAATTAACTAAAAGGTGTTAAATGAAAAAAGTCCTATATACTTTTCTGTTTGTAGCTTCCTTAGCTCTTTTCTCTTCTTGTTCGAGTGATAACTCAACAAATCCAACTACATCAGGGAAACCTTTACCATTATCACAAGGTAACTATTGGGTTTACGAAAATTATACACTCGACTCAACAAATAACAGAGTTGCTTCTTCTATGACAATTGATTCAACTTATATCAGTCAAACATTTATAGAAGATGTTCTTACAAATAAAGGTGTAACTGTTTATGAAGCTGAAACAAAAAACTCAGGAACACAAATAAAAACTACAACTCGTTATTATACAGATGATAATGGAATTTACCAGAAATTTACTTCTATTCCAGGTTTTCCATCTGATTTGTTTGGTCTCAAAATAGGAGATTTGATTAATATAGGTTGGATTTTATATGTTGATTTGAAAAATGCGAATTGGGTTTCTTTTCCCGAACAAAGTATATCAATCGACAGTATAAACATTCCTAATGCTGGTAATATCAATCTTACTTTGAAATATTCAATGAGTGGAACTAAAGGGACAACAAAACAATTTACGATAAATGGAAAGACATACACAGGTCAAGGTTACAATACAAATATTAAAATTACTGGAACCGTTAAATTACTAGATATTCCAATTCTTCCACCAGTTCCAATTTCAGAGATTAATGTTCCAACAACGTTATATTATGTTGACGGTATAGGGTTGGTTTATTCAAAATCATCTTCTTTCAAGGTTTCAATTTCTACATTCTTTAATCAAACCTTTGAAGGTACAGAAAGAAATTTGATTAGATTTAATGTGAAATAAAGTTAAAAATGATAAGTTAACGGAATGGGCTGCCTTCGAGCAGTCCATTTTATTTTTGAGAGATTGCCAACTCTATTATTTTTTTTAATTTCCATAAAAATTCTAAAACATCATTTCTCTCGCTGAATTGATAATGTAATTTTAAATCTGACTTAACTTGTTTGAAAGACACATTTTCAATTGTGTTTAAATAATCAAGAATTAACGGGAATATTTCTTCGTAATATTTTGGATTTTCTTTCGGGAATTCAATGTGTAGATTTTTATCCCGGATAGATATTTTACGAAAACCCGTATTCATTGAAAGAACACGCAATCTAATTGCAAAAAGCAAATTTTCAGTTTCTTCTGGTAATTTACCAAATCTATCTATTAATTCTTTCTCCAAATCTTTAATCTCGTCAATTTTACTTATGCTGTATAATCTTTTATAAATTGAGTAGCGTTCAGTATCACTTGGGATATATTGTTCAGGGATATAGGAATTCTGGTCAAAATCAACTTCTAATTCAGCATTTTTAAGCAATTTCAATTTGTTATGTTTTTCATCAACAAAAATATCAGAAAATTCTTCTTCTTTTATTTCTTGTACTGCTTCTTCGAGAATTTTGGAATAAAGTTCGAATCCCATATCATCAATAAATCCACTTTGTTCTGCACCAAGTAAATTACCAGTTCCACGTATTTCCATATCACGCATTGCAAGTTTCAATCCACTTCCTAAATCTGTGAATTCTTCTAAGGCTTGTAAACGTCTAATACTTTTTTCTGGTAATTTTATATCATTCGGCACGAAAAGATAACAGTATGCTTGAAGATTATTACGACCAACTCTGCCTCTAAGTTGATAAAGTTCTGCTAAACCAAAGTTTTGAGCTTGATTAATAAAAATTGTGTTTGCGTTTGGAATATCTAATCCACTTTCAATAATTTTGGTTGTAACCAAAACTTCAAACTTCTTACTAACGAAATCTTCCATTATTTTTTCTAATTCAGTTGGTTTCATCTGTCCGTGGGCTATACCGAACTTAGCTTCTGGTACAATTGCTTGCAATTCTACGGTAATTTTATCAAGATTATAAACTTTATCAGAAACAAAAAAGGCTTGTCCACTTCGATTTAATTCATTCAATAAAGCTTCTCGAAAAAGTTGTTTATTCCATTTTGCAACTTCTGTGTAAACAGGAAGTCTGTTTGGTGGAGGTGTTTCGATAACACTAATATCTCTGACACCTAATAATGAAAAATTCAAAGTTCTTGGAATTGGAGTTGCAGTCATAGTCAATGTTTCCACATTTGTTTTGAGTCTTCTTAATTTTTCTTTTGCTGCAACTCCAAAACGGTGTTCTTCATCGATAATAAGTAATCCTAAATCTTTAAATTCTACATCTGAACTTAATAATCTATGTGTTCCAATTACAATATCAATTTTCCCTTCTTTTATTTGTGAAATATTATCCTTTAACTCATTTTTTGAGCGAAATCTACTAAGCATAGCTATGTTAATCGGATATCGATTTAATCTATCTTTAAAGGTCATAAAATGTTGTTGAGCGAGAATTGTTGTAGGAACTAATACCGCAACTTGCTTCCCCGCAGTAGCCGCTTTGAAGGCGGCACGTATAGCTATTTCAGTTTTCCCAAAGCCAACATCACCACAGATTAATCTGTCCATCGGGTAAGACTCTTGCATATCCTTTTTGACTTCTTCTGTTGCTCTGCTTTGGTCAATTGTATCTTCATACATAAAAGAAGCTTCAAATTCCTTTTGCCAAACTGAATCCGCTGGATAACTATATCCGGTAGATGCTTTACGTTTTGCATATAATGTGATTAATTCCCGAGAAATATCTTTTAATCTCTTTTTTAATCGTGCTTTCCTTCTTTCCCACTCAGGTGAACCTAATTTGCTTAACTTAGGCGGGATGTTATCAGCAGAGGAATAGCGGTCAATCTTATTAATATAATTTAAATTTAAATATAAGATATCATCATCTTGGAATTTGATTCTTACGCAATCCTGGAGTACGTCGCCAATTTTTATGGTTTGCAATCCATCAAATTTGCCAATTCCTTTATCTTCATGAACGATATAATCGCCAATTTGGAGCGAATTTATTTCTTTTAATGATAAAGCAGTTTTGGAAGTTTTATTTCTTATTGAAATTTTTTTCTTTCTATCAAAAATTTGATGTTCGGTTAATATTGCAATTTTATAATCATTAGTTATAAAACCCGACGAAAGCGGTTTGCTGTCCCATCGTATTTTTTCAAGATAATTTATCAAATTTGTTTTTTGTTCGAGTTCTTCTTCTTCAATAAATTTATAAATTAAGTTCTTTAATCTATCAGTATAATTTTTATTATCAGAAGTAATAATTAGCGATGTCTTTTGTTGTAATAATTTGATTAAAAAATTTACTAATTCTTTTATTGAACCATTAAAATCAGGTTGTGGAATTGCTGAGTATACAAAATCAGATTTTGTTAATGGATTGACTTCGATTTTTTGAAAATTATTAATTTTTTCTAAGGCGCTTTCGGAAATATCTAAAAGTTCTGGTGAGTCAATTAAAATTATTGTATCTTTTGGCAAATACTCAAATAAAGATGTGTAAGAATTGATTTGAGAGGAGTTGAAAATACTTTTAAAATAAGAAATTGATTTGTGTTCTTTTATACTTCTTTGTGATATCGGGTCAAATTCCCTAATTGACTCGATTTCATCTCCGAAAAACTCTATTCTTATTGGGCTTTCAAGTCCAATAGGGAAAAAATCAATAATACTACCTCTGATTGAAATATCACCTTCATTTGCGACATAATCAGTTTTTGAAAAGCCATTTAACAATAACTCTTGAATGAAAGAATCATATTTTTTATACATTCCAACATTTAATTCATCAATATTGTCATTGACATAATTTTCGGAGGGAATTTCAATATCAATTTCATCAGGAGTGCAGATAGCAATTGATAATTGTGAATTTTTAAAATTTGTAATATTTTGAACTAAAAAACCAAGAGATTCATTATTACCTAATAAATCCTTTTTGGCTTTTAATGATTCAGATAAAGTATAAATTGGAATTTCTGTATTGAAAAAGTTAATGTCGTCGAACCATTCCTGTTGTGCATAAAAGTCTTTTGTAATGATTAATATTTTTCTTTGGAGTATATCTAATAAATTTAAAGCAAGAATAGATTTGACAGGCAAATGGGATATAAATATTGAGCTATTTTTTTGATTTCGAATCGATTCTAAAAATAAATTGAATTTCGAATTATTAAAAATAGAAAAAATATTGCTTAATTTTTTATCAGACATTTTTTTAATTAAGAATTGGTTTTATTTACATTAATCTTGGTGAATAATAAAATTATTCCACCAAAAATGAAAAAGACGATTAAAGAAAGAATTGCGTATCGATATGAAAAAGTATATTGATAAATTAATCCAAATAAAAAAGGTCCCATCCAACTAGTTCCTTTTTCGCTAACTTCATAAAGAGAAAAATATTCTGCTTCTTTTCCTTCGGGTATAAGTTTTGAAAACAAGGAACGAGATATTGATTGAATTCCACCCATAACCAAAGCTATTATTATAGCTAAAATTAAAAAGTCTGTACTTCCTTTCAAAAAAGTAAAAGCATAAATTAGAATTAACATCCAAACAAAAATTGCAAAAAGAATTGATTTTTTTTCATTGAATAATAAAGAAATTTTCATAAAAATCATAGAACCGAAAGCAGCAACAAACTGTACAACTAAAATAACAATTGTTAGGAAAGATATATTGAGTTTAAGCTCTTCTTGTCCAAATTGAGAAGATAATGAAATAACAGATTGTACGCCATCATTATAAAACAAATATGCAACGAGAAAAAGTAATGAAGTTGGATATAAAGTTGCATTTTTTAAAGTAGAATATAGTTGTGAGAAAGAATCTTTAATAATTTTTAACTTGTTTTTTTTGAAAACAGAAGAATGTGTAGATTTAAATTTTGTTATTATTGGAATTGAAAAAAGAGCCCACCATATTCCAGCTAATGCAATATTAATTTTGATAGATAAAATTTGACTTAAACCAATTTTTTCATAATTTAAAAATAAAATTAAGTTAATTAAAAGTAATGTTCCTCCACCTAAGTATCCGATAGCCCAACCTTTCGAGGAGATGACTTCTCTTTCATTGATGTCAGCAATTTCATTTAAAAAGGAATTATAGATTACAACAGCCGCACCAAATGCTAAATTGGAAATGATTAAAAGTAATGACCCTAAAATAAAAATGGAGTTATTAATAAAAAAAAATAAAATTGTGCTTAACGAACCAATAATCGTAAAAATAGCAAGATAAATTGTTTTTCTTTTTGTTAAATCAGCAAGTGAGCCAATTATTGGGAGTAAGAGTGCTTGAAGTAATACTGAAATTGAAATTGAATAGGGGAATACCGAGCCAGCAGGAATATGAAATCCAAAGAAATTAACTAAATTATTTTTTTCAACAGATTTAGCTAAAGTAGTTAAAAAAGGTCCCAAGAAAAGAGTAATTACTGTAGTCGAATAGGCGGAATTTGCCCAATCATATAAATACCAAGCCCTTCTTTTTTGTTTTAAAGAAGCACCGACAAATTCTTTGTTCTTATTGGACATAATAAATTTAGTCTTCTAATATCACAGTGCAGTTTTCTTTATATTCTTCAATAATTCTTTCATAATTCGATGTGAAGAAGGTCGAAGGTAACGAAAGAACGTCCCATACCGATTTATTTGGTTCTTGAACGTAGTAAGTACCACTATTTCCTAATTCAAACATTGAAGCAGAAATATCTGCAATATGAACTACTGCTGCATTTAAGTTAATTCTGTCGCCTGCAAAACCAACAAAGTAATTCTTTATAACTTCAGAAATTTGTATGGGTAGTTTCCATTTCTGTGCTAACAATTCACCAACAACAGCGTTTGAAACGCCAAAGATTTTGCGCTCTGCCTCAATTAATGTAACTTTATTAGTTTTGTGGAATTCAAGCACTTGTGAATATTCATCTGGGTATGAGATAAGCAATAGTAATCTTCCGATATTATGAACAACACCACTAATAAATAATGTTTCGGAGGACTTCATACCAATATTTAAACCTATAAACCTGGATATTACACCGGTCGCAATAGAATGTTTCCAAAAGTCTGCTGGAGTAATTAAATTTTGATTATGTTGTTTGTTTTTAAATATTGTTATGATTTTTAAAGTTAGTAGTAAATTTTTAACTTCTTCAAAGCCTAAGTATAAGATTGCTTGATGAACCGAAGTTATTCGACTTCTGAAACCGAAAACAGAAGAGTTAGCTAATTTTAATAATTTTAAAACAGAAGATTGGTCGTGTTCGATAATTTCTGCAACCTTATCAATATTTGTATCAGGATTGGATATTGCTTCTTGTAAAGCAGTGAAAATAGTTGGCAAAGTAGGGAATTCACGAACAGAATTTACTATTTTATCAATTGGTTGCATCTTCTGCCTTTGCTTTTATTGAAAATAATGCAGTTATATTAGTAGCGGCTTCAAATAAATCATTTTCAATTTCTAATTCAGGTGTCCAAAGTAATCGCTCTTTGAGTTTATTTTGAAATTGTATTAGAACTTCTTGAGGAATATCATTCGGCAAAGTATCTTCTTCTGAAGTAACTTGGACAAACCCAATATCCCAACGTTGAAGAATGTTTTTGTGAAAATTAGTTAAAATTGTCCCTGCAGGTATTAAAACTTGTGAAAATTGATTTAAGACAGGATTTGCGAGTATCATCCCATCTTCAATCATCTCAACTGGAATTGTTCTGTTCATTTGATTAATTTTCCTCTAAAGATTTAAACTCATCAAATGCTTCTTTGTTTGTTAAGGTATACTTAATCGGAGTTATAGAAACATAATTTTCTTTAATAGCAATATCGTCATTTTCTATATCATACTCAGATTCGAAGTATTCACCTGAAAACCAATAGTAGTCTCTATGAAAAGGGTCTTGACGTTTAATGTAAAAATCTTTCCAATATCCATTTCCGACTTTTGTAATTTTTGTACCTTGAATCTTATTTTTTTTGACAGCTGGAATATTAACATTTAAAAAGGTATTTTTTGGAAAATTGATTTTTAAAGCTTTTTTTACAATGTCGTAAGCAATTTCAGCGGCGGCATCAATTGCAATGTCCCAGCTATGGCTACAAATTGAGAAAGCTATTGATTTAATTCCAAAGAGCATTCCTTCTGTACTAGCAGAAACTGTGCCAGAATATAAAACATTTATTGCAGTATTTTGCCCATGATTAATTCCGGATACTACTATGTCAGGTGTCCTATCTAAAAGAGCTGTTAAAGCTATTTTTACGCAATCTGCAGGAGTGCCGCTAACTGCAAAACCAAATAATTCACCATTACGACGAAATGGAGTAACTCGCAAAGGTCTGTTCATTGTTAATGAGTGCCCAACGGCGCTTTGCTCATACTCTGGAGCAACTACGATGATTTCGCCAATTTTCTTTAAGGAAGAAGCTAAAGCATATAGTCCAGGTGAATTAATACCATCGTCATTACTAATTAGTATTAAAGGTTTGTTCGTATGAGTTTCCATTTTAATTTATCTTGTAAAATCATTATAAATCACAAAAACCATGAGCATTAATAAGAGGACAACGCCTGCTTGTTGAATTGCTATTTTTACTTTTGGAGATACTTCTCTTTTAATTATTGCTTCAATGATTACAAAAACTAAATGTCCTCCATCTAGGGCTGGAAGTGGTAAAATGTTTATTACTGCTAATGTTACAGACAAAAGTGCTATAAAATTCAAGAAACTGGCAAGTCCCATCTCAGCTTGTTGTGATGCTTGCTGAGCAATCATTACAGGGCCGCCGACCGATTCTTTGAATGAAAGTGTCCCATTAAATATTTGAGCAATTGATCCGATGAATAAACCTACTGCATTTATTGTTTCTTGGAATCCTACTTGAATAGATTGAAGTAAATTATAGTTAATATGTTCGACTTTACCAACTATAGCAGATGCTAACATTACTCCAATTTTACCATCGGAATTTGGAGTAACTGCTATGGTTAGGTTTGTATCCTTTCTTGCGATTTTAATTATTATTTGTTTTTCTTTGTGATTTTGAATGTAATTGGAAAATTGAGAAGTTCCAACAATGTTGATTGAGTCAACGGTCAAAACGGTATCACCTTTCATAAAACCAGCTTTACCGGCTGGTTTCAAAGTTTCGACCATTTGAAAGTAAACTCTAATGCCATCTGGCTCTAATCCAAGTGGTTTTTTATCAGCTAAGGTTCTTATAATTTGACTTCCATCGGCACTTAGTTGCAATTGTTTTGAGTTTCTTATTAAAATTATATCTTTTTTCTTACCCATTTTTTTGAAAGTAAGGTTTTCGAGGATGTCATTCCAAGATTTTGTTTCGATATTATTAATTTTAATAATTTTATCGCCTGGTTGGAGTCCGATTTTCTCTGCAATTGATTCGGGAGCAATATAGCCAATAGTAGTAGTTTTAAGTAAACTTTGACCGTTCGAAAAAGCAATGAAAGCAAATATTATAATTGCCAATATGAAATTCATTATAACGCCCGCAGAAAGCACTAAAAATTTTTGCCAAGCTTTTTTCGAACGAAATTCAAAGGGTTGAGGTTCTTTGTTAATGAAATCTTTATCCATGCTTTCATCTATCATCCCGGAAATTTTCACATATCCACCAATAGGCAACAGGGATAATCTATATTCTGTATTATCATCAAATGCGAATTCAGCAGGTAATTTGCCAAAGGTTATACCTAATCTTTTATGATAACCAATAAGCCTTGGTCCCATTCCTATTGAAAAGACTTCAGCTCGCATTCCTGTAAGTTTAGCTGCAATAAAATGTCCAAACTCGTGTACTAATACTAAAATGCCTAATACTAGTACAAAATAAAAAATTGTTGAAAGAACTGCCATTTTAAAATTGTTTTTTAATTAATATTATATTGACGTAAAAAATCAATTTTATTTATTCTTTCTATTAAAATATTTGCAAATTTAAAAATGAAATGTTTAGCTATAATTAATAATCAATGGATTTAGAATGAAACTATTTATTATCTAAATTCATAAATATTCATTTGTTATATCTTTTTGTTGTCTTATTGAAAAGAAAATAAATTTATCGAAAGGAACTTTGTGGCTTGTTCTTAAATCAATTCTAATAGAGTATTTCATCATCAATTTTGTTAAATTGGAAATTTCACCCGAAGTAATATAGTCAGATAAATAGGGGTTTACAATTAATTGCAAATTAAATTCATTTGATGAAGTTTTAAATTTCTTTACCCAGTTTTCAATTGCATTAAAAGTAATAAACCGAGATTGAATACTTCCAGTACCACTACAAGAAGGGCATTTTTCGTGTGTTCGCTCCTCTACATTATTATTTATTCGTTGTCTTGTAATTTGCATCAAACCAAGTTGAGTTAATGGATAAACAACTATTTTGGCTTTATCGATTGCTGTTTCTCTTTTCATTTCATAATATAATCTCTTTTGATGAGATTCCATTTTCATATCAATAAAATCGATTAATATAATACCACCAATATCCCTTAATCGAATTTGTTTAGCAATTTCTCGAGCAGCTTCACTATTCGTCATAAATGACACATTTTCTTGTTCCTTTTCTTTCGATCTTCCTGAATTTACATCAATAACTGTCATTGCTTCTGTTTTGTCGAAAATAATATAGCCGCCACTTCTCAAATAAATTACACTTTGATGTATCTTTTCAATATCCTTCTGTATTCCGAAATATTCGAAAATCGGAAGCTTTCCTTGGTATAATTCGACTTTATCTAAAAGGTTAGCAGAATTCCTTTGAAGATATTGAGTAATTTCTTTGTATAATTTATTTGAATTAGTAATCAATCGATTTACTTGGGGTGTAAAATGGTCTCTAACAACGCTTGTAGCAATTTCCAAATCTTGATAAACAAGCTGGGGTTCTTTCAATACTTTAAGTTTTTCTTCGATTTCTTTCCAAATTGATATTATTTCATTAACATCACTATGAATTTCTTCTTCCGTTTTATTTTCGGAAACAGTACGCATAATGAAACCATAATCTTTTGGGAAATAAGTCTTTGCAATTCGCTTAAGCCGCATTCTTTCTTTTTCATTAACGATTTTTTTTGAAATACCAATATTTTTGGAAAAAGGGAACAAAACAATATATCGCCCCGGGATACCAATTTTCGTTGTAACTCGAACACCTTTATTTGAATATGCTTCACGAATTATTTGAACGAGTAAAAATTGACCTTCTTTTAAATTTAACTTAACTTCACCTGATGCTTTTGTTTTAAAGGTAAGCTCGTCACGATATCCGGAATTTTCTTGTTTTTTCCTCAATATTTCATCGCTAATGACTTCGCTTTTTTTAACTTCATTTCTAATTTCTTTAGAAAGTAATTTAAGTGATTTATTATTTTTCTTTGTATTTGACTTTTCTTCATCATTCTTTTGAAGTTCGAACGTAGAGTCCACATCTGAAAAATGTAAAAAGGCATCTTGTTCTGTCCCAATGTCAACAAAGGCAGCATTGATTCCAGTTACGATTTTAGTAATTTTGCCTAAATATATGTTTCCCAAAGAACGCTCTTTTTCAGGGTTATCAAAATATAATTCAGACAAAGAACCATCTTCGGTAATTGCAATTTGTACGTCGTTTAATCTGTGATATATTATAATTTCTTTATTCATAAAGTCAATTTTATTCAAAAAAAAGGCCAAGTTGACCATATACATTGAGACAGAACTGACCGTTGCTTCTTTCCAGACCTGGCGGGGTTGGGTTTATCTCAATTATATGGGACTTGACCGAACACAAAATTACGAAAAAAAAATAATCTAACAATAATTGATACAAAGAATTTGGTAATTTGGAGAAATATTGTTAATTTTGTATTCTATTCAATGCGCCGGTAGCTCAGTTGGATAGAGCATCAGCCTTCTAAGCTGAGGGTCATGGGTTCGAATCCCGTCCGGCGTACAAAACCTCAAATTACTTCATCATTAATTTTTTAAGTCACTTAAATTTTAAATTCTACACATTAAGTTCATTAATGCTTTCTTAGCGTCAGTTTCCAAAGTACGTAAAATTTGTTTCTGATTATTTTTAAGTGATTCTTTAATCGGCTTTTCAATTTGGTTGCATATCACGGAATTACAATCTAACAGCATATTCGCAATGTTTTCATTATAATCTGATGTGTTTTCATCTGTTTGATTAATTCTATATTCAAATTTGACCAAAGAATGGTCATCTATTTCATATACTAAAAAGCCCTTGCAAGATTTGAAGGATGGACTGATTTTGATTTTATCATCACTTGGAATTGCTACTTTCATTTTCCCTTATGTTTAAATTAAAAAAATAAATTATAAAATTAAAAATTAAAGATTACAAAATTAGTTAAATTTCAATTAAGAGAAGCACTATCGACAAACCATATTTATAATACTTGTTCTGGAATTTGTTTCTAATGTTTTTAAAATAATTGTTTTTGAACTTTTAAATTTTGATGATAATATGGGATTAATTTTTTTACAAATTATTATATCACAATCACATAAAAAATTATATAATTTTTCAATTTTTTCTAATTCGGTCAAAGAGGAATTTTCAGAAATTGGATTTTTTCTTTCTTCGATAATTTTCACAATTCCATTGCCTGCTTCATAAAAAATAAATAAGTTAGCTTGTTCGAAGACATCAGCTATTTCTTTTTGGTTGTTTGATGGAATTAATATTTTCATCAATCTATTTTTTGTTTTAAATATGAAATTATTAATTTATAAGTATAAATTAAGTAATATTTATTAAATTGCAAAAAAAATATTACAAAAATTTATTATTATGAAGTTTATATCAACAATATTTTTGTTTTCATTTATTCTTATTTTTTCTAATTCAACAGTATTATCCCAAACCAAAGAAGATATTTTTAATGAATTAAAATCTTCTTACTCAAATTTGAGCAAAATTTCTTTTTCGTTCCAATCGATGGAAAACAAAACTTACCAAGGACATTTGACTGCAACCAAAGATGGAAAATATAAATTAATATTACCAGATAAGATTATAATTTCTGATGGAAAAACTAACTGGAATTATACAATCACAGATAAAATTGTAATTATTTCTAACGTTTCGAGCCAAAATAATTCATTGCAAACGATTTTTTTTAATATAATTAACAATTTTTATCCAACTGAATTAAAAGAAACACTCAGTTCCAAAAAAGGTAAAGTCTTGCAATTAAGCTTACAATCAAAAAATAATAAAGACGAAAAATTAGTTTTATTTTTAAATAATAAAAATTTGAAAATTCAACAAATAGTTTTTAATTATAATAATTCAATTGGAAATTATACAATTAGTCAACTGACTTTAAATCCTCAAATAGAAAATTCTGAATTTTCTTTTAAAGTGCCTAAAGGAGTTGAAGAAATTGACTTGCGATAAAATTGTTATTGAAATCATTCTTTGTTGTAACTTTTATGGAAAATCAATTGTTTTATAAATAGATTATTTTATGATCATTTTTTAATTAATTAAAAGAAAGGAGTATTTATGAGAAAGTTTTTCTACATTCTTTCAATAACTTTAATAGCAGCTTTTAGTATGTTAAATTACGCATACTCAACAGCAAATAAAGTTGTACTATTGGAGCAATTTACAGGAGCATGGTGTGGATTTTGTGTTGATGGCACAGTAATTATGGACGATATACTTTCCACATATCCACAACAAGTAATTGGGGTGAAATTCCATAATGGTGATAAAATGGAAATACCCGAAACAAATACATTGGGTGGAGCAATGGGATTGACCGGTTATCCTACTGGAAATGTTGATAGGGCAGTATTCAATGTTAATGGAGCTAACAAGATTTTCCTCGATAGAGGAGCATGGAAACAAGCTGTTATTAGCGAAATGAGTAAACCTGGAATTGCAGATTTAAAACTACAATGGACTTACGATGCTGCATCAAACAAAATTCTTGCAAATATTACTGCAAAATTCGACCAAGCTGTAAGTAGTGAAATCAGGTTTAATGTATACGTAGTTGAAGATGATGTTACCGGTTCTGGAGTTGGTTGGGATCAACATAATTATTATTCAAAGGATAATCCAGGGGGACCAGCAGGTTCATCAAGCCATCCATACTATAATTTACCTCCAACAATTACGGGATACCACCATATGAAAGTCGTAAGAGCAACTCTTGGTGGTCCGTGGGGACAAGAAAATTCCATACCAACACCTGTAGCTGCTGGTTCAACAGTCAAATATTCATTCGAAATTACAAAATCTGCTAATTGGAATTTAGACAAGATATTTCTTGTTGGTCTTGTTCAAAATTATAACACAAATGTTGCTGCTCGTCAAGTGATAAATTCTGTACTTGGTGAAAAAATAAACTCATCTACAAATATTTCAACGACTGGCGATAAGATTTTTGCACAACCGACAGGTTCTAATGTTGAATTAAATGTCCAAATAAAAAATAATGGAAATTCACCAAAAGAGTATAGCTTAAACTTATCAAAATCACCAACAAGCAAATGGAAAGTTACTTTGGAACCAAGTGATAATATTGTTACAATTCCGGCAGGCGGAAGTTATTCACTAAAAATAAAGACAAATGTTGAAAGTTTAGGTTCAATTGATTCTTATTTATCAATAGAAGAAAACGACGGAATGGCTTTTGGTGTTCCTTTCAAGGGATATTCTTCGGATGCGCAAATGCTTTATCTTGTATATGACCCTAACAATGATGCGGCTGGATTAGGTCCTCTAATTCGTTCATCAAGCGAGTATGCCCCGATGATAAATATCTCACCAAATGATTTTCAATTGTTATATAACAAATTCAACGATGTTAAATTAGCTGTTTATTATCTTGGAGATGGTGGAGGATTAACTGCAAACGACGGTCCTGCATTACAAAGTGTTATGAGTAAAGGCAACTTATTTTTAGCAGGTTCCACATTATTCGCATCATTAAATGCTAATTTGCCTTCAGTCCAAACAACTTTAGGTATAAAATTATTATCGACAAGTTTCCAAGGATATAGCACAGGTAAATTAAACATTGCGGGAATTAATGGTGATCCTATTTCTGATGGTTTTTCTTCACAACTCTCAATTTATTATTTATTACAAAATGAAAAAATTACAAATCCTCCTATTACCTCACCTGTAATAACATTACAAGGAAATGCTGATTCTGTTTTTGCAACAAAAACAATTTTAGGAAACTCTCATATTGCTTGTTTTGGGTTCGATCCAATGAAAATAGCAACAATTTCGCAAAGAGATAACTTAATCAAAAAAGCATTACAATGGGTTTATACTGCACCAAATCCTGAATTACCAGAAATTTCTGTTCCAACAGGAGTTGATTTTGGTGAAGTTGAAACAAATAGCACATCTGAAAAACAAGTTGAGATTAAAAATGTAGGAAAAAAAGATTTAGTAATTTCTTCAGTTACTATTGCCAATAATAATGATAATGCCTATATTTTAACTTCTACTGGTAACGCAACTATTAAACCAGGCGAAAGTACTTTTGTTTCTGTCAAGTTTGCACCTACATCAATAAAATTTTACACTTCTTCATCTATTGAAATTAATTCCAACGACCCAGTTAAGCCAAAAGTAAATATCCAACTTGCAGGAAAAGGTAAAAAACCATCGAGTGTTGAAGATTTAATCAATGTTAATTTCTCGATATTACCAAATCCAGTTACAACTAATTCAGTTGTCAAATTTACTATTCCGGAAATGTCAAGGACTTACTCAATGAAAATTATTGATGTAAATGGAAAGGAAATGTTAGATTTTACAAAACAATTAGTCGTAGGAGATAATTCAATTAATATTAACAATGAAATTTTACCATCTGGAATGTATATGCTAATTTTGAATATTAATGGTGAAATTCTTACTAAGAAGTTTACTGTTATTAAATAAGCAAAATTACTATATGAAAAATAAAAGGGCTGTTAAATACAGCCCTTTTTTATTGTATTTTTTTGTAAATTTCTATTAGTTTGGAAATTGAATTTTCAATATTATAATTTGTTAAGACCAAATTTTGGAGTTCCAAATTAGCTGACTTTTGTGAATTGATTTTCAAAATTGCAGTTTCAATGTCTTTGTAATGTTTAGATTGAGAATAAACTGCAAAATTTTGAAAATATTCTTCTACCGGTTTACATTTACCGACTAATATGTTTTTTGCGAAACTTGCCGCCTCTAAATTTGAAATACCAGGCGTTTCAATTAAACTTGGCATTAAATGTGCAAAAGAATGTAAATAAGCTGATTTTAATAAATCAGAATTTCTCTCCAAATAATCAATGTGTATTATTTTGTCCTTATTTCGAGCAATCAAATCATTAACTTCGTTGAATTTTTCTTTATTATTAAATCGATTTTTGCCGATTAAAACTAATTTCTTCTTGGTTTCATTAAATGTGTTCAAATATGCTTTGATTAAATTTAAAGTATTTTTTCTATTCTCAAAAAAACTAACAGAAAGGAAATATCCTGGTTCAATTTTATGTTGTGTTAAAAAAAGATTTGAATTATCTGCATTATTAAATTGATTAAAGTTAGATTCGATTGCATTATATACAATTTTGAATTTTTCTAAATTTATTTGAGGAAATAATCTATGTAATTGTACCTTTTCAGCTTCACTATTTGTAACTATAGCATCGGAAAAATGAAGTATTTTATTAATCATCGAAAAATAATTAGGAACTAGTATTTTTTTAAAAAAATAGGAGAGAGTTACATACAAAAATTCGCTTGAAATATAAAAAGTTGGACTAATAATAATTTTCAAATGTGGAAATTTGGATTTCAATATTGGGAGCGTATTTGAATACCACACAGAATGACCAAAAATGTGTAAAATGTCAATATCTTTAAATTCATCCAAAGACCAATAATCCAAAAGTTTTACTTTGAAATTATCATTGTAAAGCTTATTAATGGCATCCAAATATTGAAACATTTGAACTTCTTTACCACCGAAACTGATTGATAATGGGTAATCATTTAAATATAAGATATTCATAATAGCATATTTTTAATAATTTCAACAATTTTTGCTGATGAATTTCCATCCCCATAAGGATTTGTTGCATTTGCCATTTTGTCGTATTCATTCTTGTTTAATAATAAATTTGTAACTTCATTATAAATTATTTCAGTCGAAGTACCTATTAATTTTGCGGTACCTGCTTTGATACCCTCAGTTCTTTCAGTTACTTCACGCATAACAAGTACAGGTTTACCTAAACTTGGTGCTTCTTCTTGGACACCACCTGAATCAGTTAAAATAAGATAGGATTTATTCATTAACCAAACAAATTCAGGATAATTTAGTGGTTTAATTAGCGAAATATTCCATTGTTCCGATAAAATCGAAGAAACTGGGTTTATAACATTAGGATTTAAATGAACGGGATAAACAATTTGTACATCATTATTATCCTTGGCAATCTTCAATAAAGCATTACAAATATTTTTAAATGGTTCTCCAAAACTTTCACGTCTGTGCCCAGTTACAAGGATTAATTTCGAATCAGAATATAAAAATGAAAACTTTTCTTCGAAGTTCATATTTTTAATTTTATCAAGGGTCATAAACAAAGCATCAATTACCGTATTACCAACAATAAATACATTATTATCTATTTTTTCATTCAATAAATTTTCGTATGCTAAATAAGTTGGAGCAAAGTGGAAATCAGCAATTTGAGAAACAAGTTTTCTGTTAATTTCTTCAGGAAAAGGTGAATATTTATTGCCACTACGTAACCCTGCTTCTATATGTGCAACAGGTATTTTATTATAAAAAGCTGCAAGAGCACCAATAAAAGTAGATGTTGTATCACCTTGAACTATAACTAAATCAGGTTTTACTTCATTTAATACATTTTCAATTTTTTTTAAACCATTAGAGGTTAAATCAAATAAAGTTTGGTTAGGCAACATTATATTCAAATTATAATCAGGCTCTGTGTCGAAAAATTGCAACACTTGCCAGAGCATTTCTTGGTGTTGGGAAGTTATGCAAACTTTAGTATTAAACTTATTTCCATACTTCTTAAATTCATTAATCAATGGAATGAGTTTCAATGCTTCAGGTCTTGTCCCAAAAATAAATAAAATTGTTTTCATTATTTACTTTATTTTTTCTGATAAAAAAGTAATTTCATCACGTAATTCTGCAGCTCTTTCGAAATCAAGTTCTTTCGCTGCTTTTTTCATTTCAACAAAAAGTTGGTCAATTAACTCACTAATTTGATTTTTGTTTAAGTGCTCGAGCAATGGTTCTTTGATTCTAACCTTGCGAGATTCAATAATTTTTTCTTTAGCGGCAGTGTAGGATTGGTGAATGTCTGCCACCGATGTTGCACTTAAAATTTCTTCAACAGATTTGTAAATAGTTTGTGGATTAATATTATGTTTTTTGTTGTATTCTTCTTGTAAAGCTCTACGTCGATTTGTTTCGTCTGTCACACGTTTGATTGAATTAGTAATTTTATCAGCATAAAGTATTACCAGACCTTCAACATTTCGGGCAGTTCGGCCAGCTATTTGAAGCAAGGAACGCTCGCTTCTTAAAAAACCTTCTTTATCTGCATCTAAAACTGCAACTAATGAAACTTCAGGCAAATCCAATCCTTCACGAAGCAAATTTACTCCAACTAATACATCAAATTCACCAAGACGTAAATCTCTAATAATTTCTACACGGTGCAAAGAATCAACATCTGAGTGAATATATGCAACTTTGATATTAAGGTTTTGTAAATAATCTGCCAAATCTTCAGCCATTCTTTTTGTTAATGTTGTTACTAATACTCTTTGCTTTTTTGGAATTCGAGTTCGAATTTCTTCAATTAAATCATCAACTTGATTGTAGAGAGGACGAATTTCAATTTTTGGGTCTAATAAACCTGTAGGTCTAATAACTTGTTCAACAAAAACTCCACCACTTTTTTCAAATTCATAATCACCGGGCGTAGCACTTACAAAAATTGCTTGATTAATTAAAGATTCAAATTCATCAAATTTTAGTGGACGATTTTCAAGTGCAGAAGGTAACCTAAAGCCAAATTCAACTAAATTCATTTTCCTTGACCGGTCGCCATTATACATACCTCGAATTTGTGGAATTGAAATATGACTTTCATCTGCAACAAATAAAAAATCTTCGGGGAAATAATCAAAAATACAAATGGGTCTATCTCCTGGTTTTCGACCTGATAAATGCATTGAATAGTTCTCGACACCGGAACAGTAACCGACTTCCCGCATCATTTCCAAATCAAATAATGTTCTTTGTTCCAATCTTTGTGCTTCAACATACTTTTCTTGTGAGCGAAGTTCGTTTAATCTATTAGATAATTCCTCACGAATATTTGCCATAGCTTGGTCTAATCTTTCTTGTGATGTAACAAATAATTTGGCGGGGTATAAAGTAAATTCAGTGAATAAGTTCAATGTTTTACCACTTAAAATATCTATACTTGAAATTTTTTCGATAGTATCACCAAATACTTCAATTCTGATTGCAGTTTTATTTTCATAAGATGGAACAATATCGATGATATCACCACGAACACGGTAAGCCCCACGCTGTAAATCACTATCATTTCTTGTGTAATGTAACTCAGAAAGTCTAAGTAAGAATTTTTTGCGAGGTATTTCCATTCCTACTCTAAGTGGAAATAAAAATTTTTCGAATTCTGTTTTCTCACCAATACTGTAAATACTGCTTACGGATGCAACAACAATAACATCTCTCCGACCTTCCACTAAAGCACTAGTTGCTTTGAGCCTTAATCTATCTATTTCGTCATTGATTGAAAAATCTTTTTCAATATAAGTATCAGAAGAAGGAATATATGCTTCTGGTTGGTAATAATCATAATAAGAAATGAAATACTCGACAGCATTATGGGGAAAAAATTGCTTGAATTCGCTATATAATTGAGCTGCTAAAGTCTTATTTGGTGAAAGAACAAGTGTAGGTTTTTGAACTTGTTCAATTACGTTGGAAATCGTAAATGTTTTTCCTGAACCAGTAACTCCAAGTAAAACTTGATATTTATCACCCCGTTTAATACCCTCAACAAGTTCTTTTATAGCTTTTGGTTGGTCTCCTGACGGTTTATAATTCGATTCTAAAATAAATTTATTCATATTTTGAAATATCAAATTTTAAAAAATTTTAAAATTACAAATTTTATCAAAATCAACACTAATCTTAATTTAAATAAAAGAGTTTATTCGTAATTTCGTATTTAATCTTTTGTTAATCTTATTAAATAAAAAAATGCAAGAAAACCAGTATAAAGATTCTATTTATTTCTTTCTGACTATTTTCAAAAAGTGGAAATTTTTGTTAACATTAACATTACTTGGTGCCATCATTTCAACAATTGTAGCATTTATTTTGCCTCAATGGTATGCATCTACTTGTAATCTTGTACCTTCAACATCGAGCCAAGAATCGAGTGGAGGAGCAAGTTCAATGATTTCATCAGCATTGAAGGAATTCGGTGTTACAAAAATGACAGGTTCTTCTAGTCAAGAAGCATACTCATATATAGTTATTTTAACAAGTAGGACTGTTGTTGATTCGATTATAAATAAATTTAGATTAGATACAGTATACAAGATACCCAAAAACAAGTTTTCGAAGCTTCGAGAAGCATTTCTCGATAATGTAGAAGTAACTTATGAAAAAGAAGGAAATTATACAATTACAATATGGGATACAGATAAATATCGTGCGGCTGATATTGCTAATGCTTATGTTGATTTAGCAAACGAACATTTTATTGATATTTTTCGCCAAGATACAAAGTTAAGCAAAGAATATTTCGAAGGAAGAATTTTTGCAATTGATAGCACGCTAACCGTAATCGGAGACCAACTGAAAAAGTTTACACAAAAGACATTATTGTTTTCACCTGAAGAACAAGCTCAAAGTGTAGCTAAATCACTTGCTGATATTAAAGCTGAACAAGTCAAATACGATATTTTTTATGAATTTTATAAAAAGAATTACGGCGAACAAGACCCTTTAGCTCAAACTTATAAAAAACTTTCAAATGAAGTTGCTTCAAAATTAAATACAATTCAAACACAACCAGGCTTTGCCGGTAATTTTTCTTTGACAAATGCAACAGGCGTAGCAGTAGATTACTTAAGGTTATATACTGAATTTGAAACTTACACAAAAGTTAGAGCTTTTTTAATACCAATGATTGAAAAAATTCGTAGTGATGAAATTAAAAATATCCAGAATTTAATTGTAGTAGATAAAGCAATACCTGCGGATAAAAAAGACAAACCAAAAAGGGCTTATATAATTGCTGGTTCTACTTTTGGTACTTTTGTTTTAGGTATCCTATTAATATTTCTTTTTGATTATTTCAATGAAATCAAAACAAGAATTAAATCTCTAAAAGCAAATGAATCAAACAAGCAGTAAATTCCAGAAAATCTGGCTACATTCTATAATTTTCCTGTCACCTATATATTTCCGAGGTTCTGGAAGTGAAGGTGTATCGTTTATGGATGTATTTTTTGCTGTTTATTTTTTCGGATCTTTGCTTTTGTGGCTTTTTTGGACAATTTTTATTCAAAAGAAAAAGATTTTTCGAAACATTGCTGATTTTCTTTTATTTGCATTTTATATCTTAGCTCTCGGAACAATAGGACTATCCATAGCAAACGGTACTCAACTGCTCGATGCTTTGAGAGAATATGTTGTAATATTTATGGTTCTTTATTATTTTCCATTCAGGGAAAATTTTGAAGATAAAAAAGATTTAATTCTTCTGGGCTTTAATTTTTCTTTTTCTGTGCTTATAAATGATTTAGGTCAATTTTATGATTATTACAAAGGCTTGCAAAATGGTCTCCAATACGCTTACCAAATTGTTACCGCTGTACGAATCAACCAGACAATATTTACTTTTACTATAATTTCTGGAATATTATTTTTTTTATATCCACAAAAAACAATTAGCCGTATTTGGATATTATTAGTAGTTTCTGTAACTTCAATTGCATTAATCACAACTTTTTCCCGATCTTTTTGGGTCTTAGTCTTAGTCTCCGTCGTCTTTTTATTTGTTGTTGTTCCACTAAAACAAAAGATATTATTAACAATTTCTGTTGTCAGTATCTCAATAGCTATACTTTTTTCATTTAATTTTTATTTCAAAGATAAAGCAAAAATAGCAATGAAAGTTGTCGAAAATAGATTAGAATCATCAAAACAAGGTTCGAAAGATGTTTCCTTGCAAGTGCGATTAGTTGAGTATAATGCTTTATATAAAAGAATAAAAGAAAACCCTTTGGGAGGAAATGGTTTTTTTAAAAAATTTACTTTTTATAATATAATAGACCAAGTTACAGCAAGAACAATTACAGTACACAATGGTTATTTGTATTTATTATATAGATTAGGAATACCTTTAACATTAACTTTCTTATTCGTTTATTTTTACTTTACTTTCAAATCTTTGAAAGTATTATTTATGCTTAAAAAAGAAGAACTGTTTTATAAATTTGTTGCAATCAGCGGTTTTATTGGATTATTTATATTGATTGCTGCCGATTTAGCTAGCTCTCAATTTATATATCGAGATGGAACATTTGTTGCGGCTTTAAGTTTTGCATTTATCGAAATCACATATAAAAAATTAAACGAACTAAATGAACAAAAACACTTGTTAATGTCAATCAATGATTAAGAAATGAAATTAAATTTAAAATTCATAAATAAGTCTACGAAGAATTCTACCAACGAAGAAATAGAATTTGGTAGTTCCAACCGCTCACGCTTTATTGAAATATTATTACTGATTATTTTTCTTTTATTTTTTTTAAGATTATTTCAACTACAAATTTTATCAGGAGAAAAATATAAAATATTCAGCGAAGCACAAGCAATAAAAAAAATGCGGATAATTCCACCTCGTGGTCAAATTTTCGACTTAAATGGTAAATTATTAGTTCATAATCAAGCCTCATTTAATTTAACTATAACTCCAGCAAGTTTCGATTCAACCTCATATGAAATATTAAAATCATTAATTGAAATTGATACAAATATAGTATTAAAAGCCTTTGAATTAAAGAAAAAATTTGAAAGATATTCTCCATACGTTGTAATGCATGATTTAGACTTTCAAACGGTTTCGATGATACAAGAATATAAGCAATTTCTACGGGGAGTTACAGTTGAAGTCGAAGGTAAAAGATTATATCAAGATTCTGTAAGAATGCCTCATATTTTAGGTTATATTAGGCAAGTAAGTGATGAACAACTCAAAAAATATCCATATTTGCAATCTGGCGACCAAATTGGACAAGTAGGATTAGAAAAGATATACGATGATATATTAAAAGGAACCGAAGGATATGAAATAGTTGCTTTTAATAGGAAAGGGGAACGTGTTTCGAAATTATTTGACGAGGAATTGCAAGACCAATCACCCGTTGGTGGAGCAACTTTATATTTAGGAATTGATTTTAATTTACAATATTATGCTGAAAAATTATTAGATGGAAAAAGAGGTGCAATTGTAGGAATTGACCCAAGAAATGGCGAAATTAGATTTTTAGTCAGCAAACCTGATTATTCACCCGATGTCTTTAATGGAAAACTATCGGAAAAAGATGCAAATTATCTGTTTAAAGATCCCAGCCATCCTTTGATGAATAGAGCAATTCAAGGAGTTTATCCACCTGGATCAACATGGAAAATGTTAATGGCAATTGCAGGATTACAAGAAGGAGTTATTACACCGAGTTCAACTTTTTATTGTGGAGGTGCTTTCCATTTTGGTAATAGAGATATAAAGTGCCATGGAAACCACGGCAATATAAATGTTTTGAATGCAATTCAAGTTAGCTGTAATCCTTTTTTTTCTCAGCTTGCCCTTAAAGAAGGCATTGACATTTTCAGTAAATGGGGGAACTTATTTGGTTTTGGAAGACCAACAGGAATAGATTTATCAAATGAAAGCAGGGGGGTGTTTCCTGATAAAAACTGGTTGGATAAAGTATATGGAAATAATGTTTCATATCCTGGACGTTTAGTTAATTTTGGAATAGGACAAGGTGAAATTAATGTTACACCAATGCAAATGGCACAATATGTTGCAACCATTGCAAATAGGGGTGTGATGAACCAACCTCATATCGTTCGTGAAATTGAAAATATGTTTAATCACCAGAAAGAAAAAGTTTCATACGAAAGTAAAAAGTTGCCAATTGACGATTGGATATTTGATATTATTCACAAGGGGATGTTTAATGTTGTGAACGTTGGTGGTGGAACTGCGACAAATGCCTCTATTTCTGGTGTTAAAGTTTGTGGTAAAACGGGAACAGCACAAAATCCTCATGGTGGCGACCATTCTTGGTTTATTTGCTTTGCTCCGATGGAAAAACCAGAAATAGCAATTGTTGTAATTGTTGAAAATGCTGGTTTTGGTGCATCAGTTGCAGCTCCTATTGCTCGTAATTTATTGATGAAGTATTTTCATATTGATTATACTATAAAAAAAGATTCAACTAAAGTAGTTGAATCTTCACCACAAACTGCTGATTAATAATTTGTAAATTTCTTTAATCAAACACTTAAATTCAATATTAGATAGAATTATCTATTTCGTTATATAGCCATTCTTTGAATTGAATATTTTCAACTTTTTCAACAACTTCAATTGCAAAGCCTTTTAATAAAAGAGATTTAGCAATATTTTCATCAATTCCTCTTGCTCGAAGATAAAATAGTTCCTCATTTTGTAAAAATCCGGATGTAGCTCCGTGTGAACATTTCACATCATCGGCATAGATTTCTAATTCAGGTTTTGTGTATATTGATGCATCTTTTGTTGTTAAAATATTTTTATTTGATTGATATGCATCAGTTTTCTGTGCTTTTTGTTGTACAAGAATTTTACCGTTGAACACACCTCTTGAGTTATCTTGCAGTATTCCCTTGAACATCTGATTACTGTGACAGAAAGGTGAATTGTGAATCATTAATATGTGATTATCAATTATTTGATGATTTTTTGCAACATAAATACCAGATAAAACAGATTCGATACCTTCACCATTTAATGAATTCCGGAAAAAGTTCCTTATGAAATTTCCATTCATAGAAAATGTATAAAATTTCAAGTTTGAACTCTTTGCTTGATTTATTGAAATGTTATTAATTTGGTAAAAATTATCTTTTTCGTTTTGATGAAAATAAACTTTTGTAGAGGAATTTTCGTGTAAATTAAAATAAAAATAATTATTTAAAAAATTCGGGTTCGAATCATCAGACATAGGATATATAAATACTTCAGAGCTTGAGTTTGGTGCAAAATTTACCGTAAGTCTGTTATTGTAAAAATAAGATTCATTGTGATTTTTTGAGTACAAAATGAGTACAAGTGGATTTGAGTTAGAATTAATGTTTAACTGAGTTTCTTGATTAGCAAAAGCACAATTTAAGTTGTAAAAAACATCACTTAAGAGTGAAGAATTTAACACTTGGTCATTTGGGGTTGTATTCTCAAATGATTTGTTTTGTGTAACTTTAACATTATCTAAATCGGTAAATGTTGAAAAGTTCGATGAATAAAATCCATTTACAAAAGTAATAATGTTTGCGTTTTTGGGGATGAAGATTTTTTCTTTTAATACATCGAAGTTGACATTTCCTTCATCATTTTGAGAAAAAATATTAAAATCATATTTATATAGAAAATTTAATGGAGTGTATTTCCAGCTCTCATTTTTTAAAGTAGGAAAACCTTCATTTATAAACTGCTGAAAATGATTTTTTCGAAAATCTACATTAGAAAATTTGTTTAAATTCAAATAATTTTCAAAATTATTTTTCAAAGTTTCTTGGAAACTCATTTGAGACCTTTAGTTATTTATATTATTTTATAAATCATAATGTTCGACTTCTTCTTTAATCCAATCATAACCACGTTCTTCGAGTTCAAGAGCTAGCTCTTTTGTACCAGATTTGACAATACGTCCATTGTACAGAACATGGACAAAATCGGGAATTATATAATTAAGCAACCTTTGATAATGTGTTATTATTAAGTAAGAATTATCTTCTTTTCTCAAAGCGTTGACTCCATCGGCCACAATTCTTAGAGCATCTATATCCAGACCTGAATCTGTTTCATCAAGAATTGCTAATTTAGGTTCCAACATCGCCATTTGAAAAATTTCGTTTCGCTTCTTTTCGCCACCTGAAAAACCTTCGTTTATTGCTCTTGAGAAAAATTTTGGATCTATTTTAACAATTTTTGCCTTTTCTTTCATAAGTTTTAAAAATTCTCCTGCTTCCATTGGTTCAAGACCCTTGTATTTTCTATGCTCATTTACTGCAACACGTAAAAAATTAGCATTTGAAACACCAGGAATTTCAATCGGATATTGAAAAGCAAGGAAGAGTCCTTCTTTTGAACGGTCTTCGATATTCATTTCTAACAAATTTTTACCATTAAATTCAACATTTCCGTCCAATACGGTGTACTCATTTTTACCTGCTAAAACAGACGCTAATGTACTTTTGCCAGATCCATTTGGTCCCATAATTGCATGAATTTCACCAGGATTAATTTCTAATGATATTCCATGAAGTATTTCGCTTCCTTCTATTCCAGCTTTTAAATTATTGATTTTTAATAATGACATTTTTCACCTTTTATTTTCAATTTAATTAACCAACACTACCTTCTAAACTAATTGCAAGTAATTTTTGAGCCTCTACAGCAAATTCCATAGGTAATTGCATAATAACTTCACGTGCGTACCCGTTAACAATCATACCGACTGCATCTTCGGTTGAAATACCTCGTTGATTTAAGTAAAAAATTGCATCATCGGAAATTTTGGATGTAGTAGCTTCATGTTCGACAACTGCTGAATTGTTTTCAACTTCTAAATATGGAAAAGTGTGTGCTCCGCATTTATCTCCAATTAATAAAGAATCACATTGAGTATAATTACGTGCATTGTCTGCTTTTTTATTTATTTTAACTAAACCACGATAACTATTATCACTAAAACCGGCGGATATACCCTTTGAAACTATTCGACTTCGTGTATTTTTCCCTAAATGAATCATTTTTGTTCCAGTATCTGCTTGTTGAAAATTATTCGTTAAAGCAACAGAAAAAAACTCACCAACGGAATTATCGCCTTTTAAAATGCAAGATGGATATTTCCAAGTAATTGCTGAACCTGTTTCAACTTGAGTCCACGAAATTTTGGAGTTTTCACCGTCACACATTCCTCTTTTCGTCACAAAGTTGTAAATTCCGCCTTTTCCTTCTTTATCTCCGGGGTACCAATTTTGAACAGTTGAATATTTGATTTCAGCATTTTTATGAGCAAAGAGTTCAACAATAGCAGCGTGCAACTGATTTTCGTCTCGCATTGGAGCTGTGCAACCTTCTAAATAACTAACATAAGAACCTTCATCGGCAATTATTAAAGTACGTTCGAATTGCCCAGTTTGAGAAGCATTAATTCTAAAATAAGTTGAAAGTTCCATAGGTGAACGAACACCTTTCGGAATATAAACAAATGAACCGTCAGAAAATACCGCAGAGTTGAGTGCAGCAAAGTAATTATCTGTATAAGGAACAACGCTTCCAAGATATTTTTTGATTAATTCAGGATGTTCTTGAATTGCTTCACTTATTGAACAAAATATAATGCCGACTTCAGCAAGTTTTTCTTTGAATGTAGTAGCAACTGAAACACTATCCATCACTGCATCTACTGCAATGCCTGCCAAAAGTTTTTGCTCCTCTAATGGAATACCTAATTTGTTATATGTTTCTCTTATTTCTGGGTCAATTTCATCCAAACTTTTCGGTTTGGAGCTATTTTTTGGAGCTGCATAGTAATAAATTGATTGATAATCAATTGGAGGAAACTTGACTTTCTGCCAATTTGGTTCTTTTAACGTAAGCCAATGACGGAATGCTTTGAGCCGCCATTCGAGCATAAATTCGGGTTCATTTTTCTTTGCAGATATGAATCGAATTGTATCTTCGTTTAATCCTTTTGGTGCAAAGTCTTGCTCGATATTTGTCACAAAGCCGTATTTATAATCGCTTTTGGTAAGATTTTCGATTAAGTTATTGTCATTATTTGCCATAATTTACCTTGTATTTTCACATTAAATCTTTTAATGTTATTGACTTTAATAATTCTTCTAATCTTTTTTGAATTTGGATTAAAGGTTGTTGTATTGAGCAATTATTATGTAAAACGCAATAATTCGATGTCTCGTTTATTTTATTTAATTTTTTATCAATTTGAATTTGAGGAGTTTTCAACTGTGAAGTACATTCAATTATTGCTGGATGTTCGCCCATAAGCTCCAAAAAATCGAGTAATGTTAAATTCGATAGTATATTATTGAATGAATATCCTCCATTCGTACCAGATTGAGATTTAATAAGTCCCAATTTCATTAATTGCTGCAAGGTTTTTGCTGTAAATTGGTAAGGAATTCCAGCTCTTTGAGAAATTTCACGAGCAGATAAATAATTACCTGAATTTTCATCACTTAAAGTTTTAACAGCCATAATTGCATATTCTATTTTTTTAGGTAATTTAAACATCGTTGCTAAATTTTTATAATAAACGATTTTAAATTCGGACTATTTTAATCTGATATTAATTTTAAAAAAAAAGAGGCTAAACAAAAAATGAATAGCCTCATTAAAATTTTAAATATTAAGAAAGGTCTTGTCCAACAAATGGAATCAAAGCAAGATGACGAGCATATTTAACAGCTTTTTTGATTCGACGTTGTTGATAAGCAGAAACACCTGTAATGCGAGCAGGAAGTATTTTACCTTGGTCATTTGTAAATCGACTAATAAATTTTACATCAAGGTAATCAATGACTTTTTGACCTTTGATAGGATTAGCACGTTTTTTGAAAACACGTTGTTTACCTTTAACATTTGATTCAGGTTGTAATGGAAATATTGGTGTCATTTCTTTTTCTCCTCTCTCATAATTTTAGACCTTTCAAGGCGTTTGTTGAATCTATCAACACGACCTGCAGTATCGACAAGAACCTGTTTACCTGTAAAGAATGGATGAGACTTTGAATCAATTTCCAAGACCATTTTATCTTTTTTATAACAAGAACGTGTTTGGAATGAAGTCCCATCTGTCATAACCACTTCGATAGTGTGGTAATATGGATGAATACCCTTTTTCATATCAATTAACCTTATTTTGTAATTTCAACTTTTTCGACATTTGCAATATCATCAATTTTCACAAAAGTTTCGAGAAAATGGGTATTGCCGTCTTCTCCTTTAAAGCCTTTAATAATTTTTACTGTAGGCTTTTCTGCAATTTTTTTCTTTTTTAATTTGTCGCCAAATGTTTGTGTTTTTGCCATAATTATTCAATTTTTAGAATTACAAAATTACGAAAAAAAATGGAAATAAAAAGAATTTTTTCACAAATTATAAGTAATTTTGTGAACATTTAAAAATTATTTTTACTTTTTCTTTTTTTACAATTATTAATTTTAAATAAACGAATATGAGACAAACAAATTATTTTATACCAACATTGAAAGAAAATCCGAGTGATGCAATAATACCTTCGCATCAGTTAATGTTAAGAGCGGGTTTAGTTCGACAACTTAGTGCCGGTATCTTTTCTTTTTTACCATTAGGATTCAAAGCTTATCAGAAAGCAATTAATATTGTCCGTGAAGAAATGGATGCCATAGGCGGTCAAGAATTTTTGCTTCCAGCACTTAATCCGATTGAAATTTGGGAACAAACTGGCAGAGTCGAAGCAATGGGTGACGTGATGTTCCATATTAAAAATAGAGATGGACTTGTCTTAGCTCCTACTCACGAAGAAATTATAACTTACCATGCAGCTAATCATATTAAGTCATACAAAGATTTACCCCAAATTTGGTATCAAATTCAAACTAAATTCAGAAACGAACCACGTCCAAAGTCAGGTGTTTTAAGAGGAAGGCAGTTTACAATGAAAGATGCATACTCAATGGATGTTTCATTTGATGCATTAGATTTAAGTTATAAAAAACATTACACTGCATATTGTAATATTTTCGATAGATGTGGGCTTAAATATTTTGTCGTTGGTGCTTCAAGTGGAGCAATGGGTGGACGAGAATCACAAGAATTTATGTTAGAATCTGATGCTGGCGAAGACCTTGTTGCTATTGATGATATTGGTTATGCTGCTAATTCAGAAGTTGCTACTTCAGCTTTAACGCCACTTCAAAGAATTGAACCAAGCCCAGAGTTAGAGGAATTTCCAACACCAAATGCTAAAACTATTGATGACCTTGTGAATCAATTTAATTTTGATGAAAAAATTTGTGCTAAATCTGTTGTTTATATTGTTGACAGCAAACCTATTTTGATTTTAATGAGGGGAAATGACCAGTTAAATGAAACAAAATTATCAAGTATATTAGGAACAACACAATTCCGTCCAGCTGAAGCTGATGAATTATTGACTTATACTGGAGCAAATGCTGGTTCTATTGGTCCAATTAATTTAAAAACAAAAATCCGTATTATTGCTGATAATTTATTGAAGAATTGCAATGGTTTAGTTTCGGGTGCAAATAAAGATGGTTATCATTATAAAAATATAGATATTAATAGAGATTGTAAAGTCGATGAATTTTATGACCTCAGAACAGTGCAAGAAGGTGAACCGTCTGTTTTATCTGGCAAACCTTTAAGAATAGTAAAAGCTATCGAAATCGGGCATATCTTTAAACTTGGTACAAAATACAGTATTGCTTTGAATGCTAAATATTTAGATTCAGATGGAAAGGAAAAACCTATTGTTATGGGTAGTTATGGAATTGGAATAGAAAGAATATTAGCTTCATATATTGAGCAAAATCATGATGAAAAGGGGATTATTTGGAATAAAGCATTAGCACCATATTTAATTCATTTGATTCCTTTGGGTCAAAACAAGTCGGAATTGGTCAAAGCCAAAGCCGAAGAAATTTATACTGAATTACAGTCAAAAGGTTATGAAATATTGTTTGATGATAGAGATGAAACGGTTGGAATTAAATTAAATGATGCGGATTTGATTGGTATGCCAATTCAAATTATTGTTGGTAATAAATCTCTTTTAAATAATGAAATTGAAATAAAAATCAGAAGAACAAACGAAAAAATTGCGGTAAAGCTTGAAGAATTTAATTCAAAACTCGAAAAGATTGTTAATTCAATTATATAATAATGGGAAAGGCTGATTTACATACTCACACAGTTTATTCTGACGGTTTATATACTCCTGACATTGTGATGCGTAAAGCAAAGGCAAAGGGTATTTCATTAATTTCTATAACAGACCACGATAGTATTTCACATATTAGCGAGGAAAGAGAATTAGCCAAAAAATTGGGTTTAGAGTTTATTCCTGGATGCGAAGTGAGTGCCTTTCAAAATGGGAAAAATTATCACATCTTGGCTTTAAATTTTGATCCAGATGTGAAAAGCTTCATTGAACATTTTGAAGAATATGAAATCGAACGCACGAAAAGAGCAGAAATAATTGCACAGAAATTTACTAAGTTAGGAATGAAAATATCGATTGATGAGATTATCGAACAATCTGGTAATTCTCCGATTGGAAGACCTCACATTGCAAGGGCAATTGTAAAAGCAGGATATGCGCAAGACCAAAGAGAGGTATTTGCTAAATATTTATATGATAATGGTCCTGCATATCAAGCAAAATCAAATCTTTCGGTCAAAAAGGTAGTTACTTTAATACATCAAGCAGGAGGAGTTGCAATTTTAGCTCATCCTGCTTATTTTTTCACAATTGACGAACTTGAAAAAGTCGTAATTGATGGTATTGATGGAATTGAAATTAATCATCCACTTCATAACGAAGAAATGAAAAAATTTTATATTAATTTTGCAAAAAGTAATAACTTGTTAATCTCGGGGGGTTCTGACTTTCACGGTTTCAATGATGATGAAAAAAATTTGGGTCAATCATTCATTCCTTCTGCATATGTGGAACAAATTATCGAAAAATCAAAAAAAATTCGCTCAAAACCAATCTTTAAGCATGTCTGGTCTAAACTTTTTAGTCTTCTCTAAGGATTTTTCAAATTTCCATTCTTCGATTTTTTTATGATTTCCGCTTAATAATATTTGTGGAACTTGCAATCCTTGAAAATTTTCAGGACGAGTATACATAGGTGGTTCAAGCAATCCATTTTGGAATGAGTCATTCAAGGCGCTGTTAGCATCACCAATAGTTCCAGGTATTAATCTAACAACAGCATCCATAACTACAAGAGCTGCTAATTCTCCGCCGGTTAATACATAATTTCCTATTGATATTTCTTTTGAAATTAAAACATCCCGCACTCTTTGGTCAATTCCCTTATAATGTCCTGCTAATAATATTATATTCGATTTAATTGAAAGTTCATTAGCAATTGATTGGTTGAATAATTCGCCGTCAGGTGTTAAAAAGATAATTTCATCATAATCTCGTTCCGATTTTAATTGTTCAATGCATTTAAAAATTGGTTCACATTTGATTAACATACCAGCATCACCACCAAATGGATAATCATCAATTCGCCGATATTTATTATCTGAATAATCATGCAAATTATGCAAATAAATTTCAACTAAATTTTTCTCTTGGGCAATTTTCAAAATGCTGTAACTGAGATAATCTTTTATTGATTCAGGAATTGCCGCAACTATGTCAATTCTCATTTTACTCATCAACAACCTTGCTTTTAATTTTGTGACTTTTTCTTTGCTTTGGATTTGTAAATTTTGCGAGTTCCATTAAACCATCAATTAACTCAATATAAACTTTTTTTTCATCCAAATTTATTTCCTTTACAACATTTTCAGTAAAAGGGATTGGTAATTCAAATTGCGGGTTTTTCACAATCCAAATTTGATTTGCTGGATTTAAATAAACATCTATAATTTGACCGATTAATTCATTATTCTCAATATTATAAACATCTGCATCTAAAATATCCTCGGGCATAACTGTATTTTTATCTTTTTTATTAAATATTATATAAACAGCCATTCGAATCAATTTTTGTAAAATAGATTCAGTATATTGCCCTTCAAATTTTATTGAAATATACTTTTCAAAGATTGAAATTTTGTTTATCTTAAATTGTTGTGTGAAATTTTTAGAAAAACCTATGTTAATAAATTTTATATTATCTAAGTTTGGTAGTTCTTTTGGAAAGTCAGAGAGTATAATTTCAGATGTTTTATAATTATACGAAGAAATAAAACCTAAATAATATAAATTTGAAACATCTGTATTTCTTTTTGGATCGGTTATTTCCTTTTGTTGAGCCACTGATTTCGTCCTCTTTTTTGATATTAAATCTTTTTTTTGTAAATTACAAAATTAATATAATTAAATCTAGTTATGAAAAAGTTCACAATAATAATAATAAGTTTGTGTATATTAGTAAATTTCGATCTAATAGCAAAAGTTCCAGAAAAAACAAAAGAAAAAAAGAAGTTTACATTCCAAGATGCAATGAATTTCAAATATGTTCAAAAATCAATTATTAGTTTCTATGGAAATTGGGTTGCTTATGAAGTTGCACCAGATTGGGGTGATGGCTATGTTGGAGTTGTTTTTACTTCAGATACGACTAAAAATTATAAAATTGAAAGAGGAGCATCTCCTGCTTTTTCGAATGACGAAAGTTGGTTTGCTTGTTTAATAAAACCAAAATTAATTGATTTAGAAAATGCAAAGTCAAATAAAGATAAACCAAAAAATAATCTTAAAATATTATCTTTGAACACCAAAAAGGAAAATGTAATTGAAAAAGTATCAAAGTTTCAATTTTCGGAAAATAGTAAATGGTTAGTTTATGAAAAAGATGAAACAATAGAAAATGACAAAAAGTTAAAATTTAAACCACTTGGCTCGAATATCGCTTTAGTTCATTTAAAGTCAGGTACAGAAATTAACATTGATAATGTCAAACAATATAAATTTGATAGTTTAAGCAATTACTTTTTTTATTGTATTTCTTCACCAGATGGTAAAAAAGACGGACTTTATTATCGCAACTTAAATGAAGAATTTGCTCCAGAGTATATAATATCACAAAAGGAAAAAACATTATTTTCAAACTTAGCTTATTCTGATTCAACTAAAACACTGGCATTTACACAAAGTAGTTTAAAAGATGATGGTACACCTGACCAAACAAGTCTTTATATATGGAAACCATCAGAAAATAATACTCCTTATGAAATTTTAAATAATGAAAATTTACCCAAAAATTGGACAATTTATTACAAAAATAATATCAAGTTTGCCAAGGACGGCTCTTTTCTATGGTTTGGTCTAAAACCAATTTCTGAGCTTTATCCACCTGAAAAATATGAACGTAAATTCACTGATACGAGTTTAGCGAATTTAGATTCATTGCAAGCTAACTCAAATTTATTGCTTTGGCATTATAATGACCCCAAAATTATTACTAATCAACAAGTTCTTTGGAATAACATTAAAGATAGGACATATCCAGCCATTTATAATTTCGAAACTAAAAAATTTCTGCAAATTGCAGACACTATTATCAAAGAAGTAGAACAAACAGAAGAACATCAAAATTACACAGTTGGGTATGACGAAACTCCTTATGAAGTCCAATCAACTTGGAATGCCGATATTTTCGATTTATATAAAATTAATTTGAAAACCGGCGAAAGAAAACTAATTGCTAAGGAATTGCAAGAACAGGCGAATCTTTCTCCAGATGGCAAATATGTTGTATATTATAAAGATAGCTTATGGTATATTCATAATAATTTTACAGATACTACAAAAATAGCAACACCAAATATGCAATTTCCAATGTATAATGAAGAAAATGATGTTCCCGATAAAGCACAGAGTTATGGTTTTGCTGGTTGGTACGAAGAAAGCAAAAGATTTTTCATAAATGATAGGTATGATGTTTGGGTATTTTCTAGCGAAGAACCACGGAATCATTTCAGCTTAACAGGAAGTTACGGCAGGACAAATAAAGTTATTTATAGATTAATTAATACTTTAAATAATCGAAGTTATTATAAATTCAAAGATACTGTTTTAGTTTCTGGTTTTAGTACAGAACTAAAATGGAAAAACTTATACTACGTTGAATTTAAAATCATTGGACCAGAAAAATTAACATTCTTTAACGATAAAAATGTAAATTTCCGAGCAATGGCAAAAGGAAACAATTCAATTATATATACAATTGAAGATTTTGCCCAATTCCCAGATTTATGGTTTAAAAAGAATCCATTTAACAAAAATGATTCGACTTGGAGACTTACTGACATAAATCCTCAAATGAAAGATTTCTATTGGGGAACGACCGAAAAAATCGAATGGAAAGATTCCCAAGGAAATAATCTACAAGGTTTTATAATGAAACCAGAAAATTTTGATCCTAAAAAGAAATATCCAGTAATTATTCATTTTTATGAGAAATTTTCGGATTATATGCATACTTTCCAAAGACCGGCGATAAATCATAGACCAAATCCTGTTATATATTTAAATGATGATTATGTAATGTTTTACCCCGATATCGTTTTTAAAGTAGGTTATCCAGGATTTTCTTCAGAAGATGCATTAATAACCGGTTCAAAGAAATTAATAGAGATGGGAATAGCTGACCCTAATGCAATTGGTTTACAAGGACACTCTTGGTCAGGTTATCAAACAGCATTTATAATTACTCAAACAGACTTTTTCAAAGCAGCTTCTGCTGGTGCACCAGTATCCAATATGACAAGTGCTTACAGTGGTATTAGGCTTGGTTCGGGATTGGCAAGACAATTTCAATATGAAAAGCAACAAAGTAGAATTGGTGGTAATCTTTGGGATTCATTAGATAATTATATTAAAAATTCACCTGTTTTTGCAGCTCCAAAAGTAAATACTCCTTTATTAATCGAATTTGGTGATATTGATGATGCAGTTCCTTGGCAACAAGGAATTGAATTATATTTAGCTTTCCGAAGACTGAACAAACCAGTTTTTATGTTGGAATATGAAAAAGAACCTCACATTTTGAGAAAATATTATAACAAAGTGGATTATGCAATTAAAATGAAGCAATTCTTTGACCATTACTTAAAAGGCAAACCTGCTCCTGAATGGTTAATTAAAGGAATTCCGTATCGAGGAAATTAAGTGAAACTTAAGTTAGAAAATATCTATAAATCTTTTACTGCAGGAAAGTTAATTTTAAACGACATTTCACTTTCAGTCGATGATGGAGAATTTGTCGTATTTCTTGGTCCTTCTGGTTGTGGGAAAACCACTCTTTTAAGAATAATAGCCGGATTAGAGAAAGAAGATTCGGGTAAAATTTACTTTGATGATAAAATAATCAATAATTATGAACCTAAAGATAGAAATATCGGAATGGTATTTCAAAACTATGCATTATATCCTCATTTAACTGTTTACGAAAATATCGCTTTTCCGTTGAAAATCAATGGCGTTAAAAAAAAGCAAATAGAACAAAGAGTAAGAGAAATTTCAGAATTTATTGGACTTACAGATTTTTTGCATTATAAACCAAAGCAGTTGTCAGGTGGGCAAAAGCAAAGAGTGGCATTAGGACGTGCTATTTCTCGGAACCCAAAATTGTTTTTATTTGATGAACCATTATCTAACTTAGATGCAAAGCTACGCTCTCAATTGCGAACTGAACTTTATAAATTACATCGTGAGCTGAAAACTACTTCCATTTACGTCACTCACGATCAAGTGGAAGCTATGACAATGGGAGATAAAATTATTGTATTGAATAATGGAATAATTCAACAAATTGGTTCGCCTGACGAGATCTACACACACCCTTCAAATTTATTTGTAGCATCATTTATTGGTAATCCTCAAATTAATTTATTTGATGTTGATATTACAAAAACTGATAATTTATACACTTGTCAAGTATTAAAAGATAATGAATTAGATTTTTCATTTTCTTTGCTTGATAATTTAGTTCAAATTGACTATAAATCAATTCGAAAGATTGGTATTCGAGCTGAAAATATTAATTTCGTTCAAAACAAAACATTTTCAATTAAACTTGGCAAATTTAAAATATTTTCACTTGAATATTTGGGAAATGAAACTATTGTAAATTTCGAAACTGCCAATGGTATTAAATCTTTTAGGGTTATAAATAAAATTGAATATAAGCAAAACGATACAATTGATTTGTTTGTGGATCCAAATAATATACTTTTTTTTGATATTAATGGGAATAAAATTAATTAAAATATGGATATACCAGTGAAAAACATTTTATTTATTCTGCTCTTTTTAGGAGCGATATCATTTTTGTATTTCAATTTAATACGCCTTTACAATATTGTAAAATTAGGTAAACCACTCAACAAGAAAATAGGTTTGTGGGATGGTATTTTCAGACTTTTCAAAATTGCACTTGGACAAACAAAAATATTCCGAGATAAAGATGCAGGTTGGATACATGCAGGAATATTTTGGGGATTTTTGGTATTTCTATTTTCTGCTGCTGAATCAGTAATTCAAGGTTTTTATCCGAAATTTGAATGGACATTTTTAGGCTTTTTCTATCCAATTTTGACTATATCTACAGATATTTTTGCAATTATAATACTTTTTGCTGTAATTGTAGCATTATACCGAAGATTTGTTATTAAAGTACCACGTTTACAAGGGGATAAACACGAAAAGATTGATGCAATTTTTGTCTTATCATTTATTTTTATTATAACAGTAGCTTTATTAATTCAAAATGCTTCATATTACACATTGAACAGCACAACTGACCATTCATTAAAACCAATTTCAGCATTTTTATCAAACTTCATATCATTTAGCTCAGCAAATGTAATTTACGAATTAGCTTGGTGGATTCATATAACTGCTATTTTAATATTTATGAATTACCTTCTCTATTCAAAACATTTGCATGTATATACATCACTTATAACCGTATTCTTTGGTTCAGAGAGAATTCCATCAAGTTTAACACCAATAAATTTTGAGGATGAAAACAACGAAAAATTCGGTGCTACAGAAGCAACTGATTTAAGTTGGAGAGCAATTTTAGACGGTTATAGTTGCACACATTGCGGAAGATGTACGAGCGTATGTCCAGCAGCAATTACAGGAAAAGTATTAGATCCCCGAAAAGTTGTCGTTGCAATTAGAGAAAGAATGGATGAAATAGGACCAATTTTAATAAGGCAAAACGGGAAAGATCCATTAATTGATTCAACCGAATTAAATAAAATCGAACAAAGCACTTTGCAAAAAACATTCCTTATTGATTATGAAAATCCAGAAGCTTTGTGGCAATGTACAACTTGCGGAGCATGTATGCAAGAATGTCCGATTACAATCCAACACGTTCCTTCAATAATTGAAATGCGGAGAGGTTTAGTAATGATGGAATCCGAATTTCCTCCATTGCTTCAAACAACATTTTCGAACTTAGAAAATTCTGGAAATCCTTGGGGATTTACTCCAGCTGATAGAGCAGAATGGGCTGCAGATTTGAATGTTAAAATTGCTGCAGAGAATCCCAACTTTGAATATCTCTTTTGGGTTGGATGTGCTGGGAGTTACGATGATAGAGGTAAAAAAGTTAGTCGTGCATTAACTACGTTATTAAACGAAGCAAAAATTGATTTTGCTATACTTGGGGCTGAAGAACAATGTAATGGAGACCCCGCAAGACGTGCCGGAAATGAATATTTAGCTGATTCGATGATAAAAGCAAACGTCGAGGTTTTAAAAAATTATAATGTTAAAAAAATTATAACTACTTGTCCGCATTGTTTTAACACATTAAAAAATGAATATCCCGACTTTGGCTTAAAAGTTGAAGTTTACCATCATAGTGAATTTTTAAATTCTTTGGTTCAATCTGGTAAATTGAAACTCAAATCATCAGAAAACAAACAAAAAATAACTTATCATGATTCTTGCTATCTCGGGAGGTATAACCATATTTATGATGAACCCAGAAATATTATTACAAATATTGGGAATTTTCAATTGGAAGAGACAGCAAGAAATAAGGATAAAGGTTTATGTTGTGGTGCTGGTGGTGCTCAAATGTTTTTAGAAGAAACACAAGGCAAAAGAGTCAATATTGCTCGTACTGAAGAGTTAATGACATCAAATCCTGACTTAATTGGAGTTAATTGCCCGTTCTGTAATATTATGATATCCGATGCTTTAAAGACAATGGATAAAAAAACAACTCAAGTGAAAGATATTGCGGAAATGATGCTCGAAAATTTAAATAAATAAGATTTAAAACAATATTAATTTAATTTTTTTTAGTTTAAAACGTTAATTTATAAAAATTGAGAAGATGTGGATTCACAAAAATCATTTTTAGTTACAGCTCGGAAATTCAGACCATTACTTTTTAAAGATGTAATTGGTCAAAGTCATATTACAAAAACCTTGATGAATTCTATAATTCAAAATAGAATTCACCATGCATATTTATTTAATGGACCGAGAGGAGTTGGGAAAACAACTACTGCCAGAATTTTTGCTCGAGCAGTAAATTGCAAGAATCTACAAAATGGTGAACCGTGCAATCAATGTGAACCCTGTTTAAACGCATTAGAAGGTCGTTCACTTGATATTATCGAAATTGACGGTGCTTCGAACAACAGCGTTGATGATATTCGAAAATTACGAGAAAACGTAAAATTTCCTCCTGTGCACGGTAAATATAAAATGTATATAATAGACGAAGTTCATATGCTTTCGACGAGTGCATTTAACGCACTGCTAAAAACATTAGAAGAACCACCCGAACATTTACTTTTTGTATTTGCAACAACTGAACCACACAAAGTCTTGCCTACTATAATGAGCCGTTGTCAGCGATTTGATTTTAGGCGAATGGAACTTGAAGACATTACTTTTCAATTAAATTATATTGCAAAACAAGAGAGTATAGAAATTGATGACCAATCACTATATTCTATTGCAAAGAAAGCAGACGGTTCAATGCGTGATGCCGAAAGTATTTTTGACCAAGTTGTTGCATTTACGGGAAATAAAATAACATATCAGTTACTTTCCGATGCATTACATTTAATTGACGAAGATTTCTTTTTTGAAATTTCAAATGCAATTTTAAATAATGATTTGCATAAGATGTTCGAAATAGCCTCAATTGTATCTTCTCGAGGATATGATTATATCGAGACGATGCAAGGTTTACTTGAACATTTTCGTAACATACTTGCTGTAAAAATTGCAAATGATAATAGATTTCTAATTACTTCAAAGTTCTTACAAGATAAGTATTTGGAACATTCCAAAGAATTTGAAACAAATGATGTTTTAAGAATTATTCAAATAATATCAAATTCAGAACAACAATTGAAGTATTCACCACAACAAAAAATAAGATTTGAACTTGTTCTTTCTCAACTTGCTTCTTTACCAAAAAGTTTGGATATTAAATCTATTATAGATTTAATTCAAAATCAACCAATGATTAATTTATCACAACCAAGTTCAATTTCAATTGATAAAAAAGAAACATCAAAATTACCATCTAAAGAAACCTTAATTGTAGAAGAAAAAAGCCCTCAAGCATATGATGCTAAAATAAATACAGAAAAAAAAAATGAAATAAATAACGAAAAGAAATTTATTCTTAAAAATGAAATTGAATCAAAATGGAACGATTTTATAATTTATGCTTCGCAAAATACAATTCTCTTTGAATCTTTAAAAAAAGACATTATTGCTGAATTCGGCGACAATCAAGTTAAATTACTTTTCAAATCCCAAATAATTTATAAAAATTTCATCTCAGAGGTAAATAAACAAAAGTTTGCCGAATTACTCAATAATTTTTATAATTCCGAATTAACTATTACTTACAATTACGAACCTGAAAAAAATGAATTACAAGTCGGTAAATCAAAAAAATTCCAAAACGAATTAACAACTGAATCCGAACACCAAACAGAAGAAAAAGTAAAAATAAAAACAAATGAAAATATAAATACTACAAAAACAACACAAACGTCTTCAAATGAGAAAAATAATAAGTTAAGCGAAATAGAAGATTCACTTATAAGAATTTTTAATGCTACTCTTTTAAAATAATATTTAATAAGGTGTCAAATGGCTTTAGAAATAAATCAAAAAGCTCCATCATTTGAATCTTTAGATGATGCTGGCAATAAATTTAATTTTGCAGAATTGCAAGGAAAATGGGTTGTGCTTTATTTTTATCCGAAAGACAATACTTCTGGCTGCACACAAGAAGCTTGTTCTTTTAAAGATAATATGGAAAGAATAACTCAGTTCGGAGCAGAAGTAATTGGTGTTAGTCCTGATTCGGTGAAATCTCATACAAATTTCAAAAACAAATATGAATTGAATTTTAAATTAATCGCTGACCCGGAAAAAGAAATTTGCAAGCTTTATGATATCCTTGGCGAAAAGTCAATGTACGGTAAAAAATACATTGGTGTTGTTCGAACTACATACATTATAGACCCAAATGGAATTATTCGTTGGGTAAAATCAAATGTCAAAGTTAATGGACATACTGATGAAGTAATAAATGCATTAAAAGAGCTTCAATCCAAATGATAGATACTCATGCCCATATTTTTTCTGAAGAATTCGATAATGATATCACCGAAGTAATTGAAAATGCCTTTAATTCAGGAGTTGAAGCGATAATTTTACCAGCAATAGAACCCAAAACATTCGAAAAAGTTATAAATGTTTCAAATTTAAGTGAAAATCTATTTTTTTCGATGGGTGTTCATCCACATAATGCACAAGAATTTAACGATGAAGTTTCAAATAAAATAATTGAATTAGCATCAAATCCAAAGATGAAAGCAATTGGTGAAATTGGTCTAGATTATTATTATAATTTTGCACCACAGGACTTACAAAAAGAAGTTTTTCGGAAACAGTTGAAGTTAGCGAAAGAATTAAATTTACCAGTTATCATTCATAATCGTGAATCCGATGATGATTTGCTGGAAATTTTAAACGCTGAACAAGATGGAAGTCTTCGAGGAGTTTTACATTGCTTTTCAAGCAACGTAGAAATTATGAAAAAAGCAATAGATTTAGGTTTTTTAATATCATTTACTGGAAATATAACATTTAAAAAAAGTGAAGGTTTGAGAGAAATAGTGAAATTAGCACCAATTGAAAAAATTATGCTTGAAACAGATTCTCCTTATATGACACCTGTACCGTTTCGAGGAAAACGTAATGAACCGAAATATTTAGAATTAATAGCAAAAAAAATATCGGAAATAAAATTAATAAATTTGGAAGAGGTAATCAAGATGACAACATTAAATGCCAAGAAGTTTTTCAATCTTTCAATAATTTTCATCTTTGCTTTATTAACATTTTTCTTAACCAATAATATTTTTGCACAAGAAAATGAAGAATATACGAAAGGAGATGAAACATTAATTCATAAAGTATTAGGAATAGGCCTTGTTCTTGGAACAAATACAGTAGTGGATACATATCAGCCAAATGGACAAGATATTTCACAAGATGGGCTTTTTACTTATGGAGGCACCTTGACTTATCATCCGTTAAAATGGGCTTTTACTCAATTTTCATTTGTATATTTTAAAAACAACAAACCGTTTGTTGATTCAAAAGGTGTTTTAGACCCTATAAAAAGTAGTATGTACGAATTGGCGTTTGGTGTAATTCCAAATCCAGAAAGTAGAGTAAACTTCTTTCTTTTTACTGGTTATTCCATTACTTCTAAAACTTCTTCAAAATACGACTGGACAATTAATAAAAAGACTGTTTTAGAAGATAACAATTCAGGAATACTTGCCGGGTTAGGATTTTTTGCTAATATTCCAATCGAAGGTGCTGGTTTGTTTACAATAAATGCAGAATGGAGATTGAACTTTTTATTGACCTCAACTGTTTTAGATTACGACCCAAGAATTGATTATACAGACCCAAATTATAAAAAACCAACAGAATTTACTACATTTTTCTCAGTTCCAAGGTTCGGCATAAGTTGGTATCCGCCATTTTTGTAATAACAAATTTCAGTTGTAAAAAAATTATAAAAACAGCTAACACTTATAATGATAGCTGTTTTTTTAATACATAATTGGTTTTTATATTATTTTTTAACGAACAGTAAAGTAAATTTTTTTGAATTATTTAATTGTAGATTTATCCAAAAGAATTAATTTACCGACTTCGTGGCCAATAGAAACTTCTCTATCGTCAACGGACAATCTAATCGGACCAAAATAGGGAGATTTTTCTAACATTGTTATGCGAGTTCCAGGTAATAAACCAACTTGATCTATATAATTCAATAATTCGATATTTTCATCTTTAATACTACTAATCACCGCTGAAATAATAGGTTCTTGCTCAATTAATGGGACTTCATCTTTATGTGGTATTTGACCATCTTTACGGGGAATTGGGTGTCCACAGGGGTCAAATTGTGGATCGTCAAGAATATTTGTAATTTTATCAATAAAATCTTCGCTTACATAGTGTTCGAGTTTGCAAGCTTCATCATGGATTTTCGCTAATTTATAACCTAAAGATTGTCTCAAGTATGACTCTATAAGTCGATGATGACGCAATACTTCCAATGCAATAGCTTTTCCGTCATCTGTGAGAGTTACACCTTTATAGGAATTATAATTAACTAACTTCATTGCAGATAATCGCTTTAACATTCCAGTAACAGATGCACTCGAAATATTCAGTTCCTTTGCTATATCGGATGTACTTGCTTCTTCGAATTCTTGCTCAAGTTTATAAATAACTTTAAGATAGTTTTGAATTGATTCGCTTAATAAAGTGTCTGACATTTTAACCTCAATATATTAAATTTAACAAAATTCTAAATAATATTGCACTAAAAATTGCTAATAAAATACTGGCAATTGCTGAAATTAATGTGATTTTAAGTTTATATTCTTTTAATAAAACAATAAAAGTCGACAAACAGGGGAAATAAAGGGAAACAAAAACAATAAAAGTTACAACCTGTGCAATATTTAAAGGCAATTGACTGAGTGTGTTGACTCCCATTGCTTGGTTTGCCATAACTAAAATTAGTTCCTTTCTCAAAAAGCCAAAAATTAAAGTACTGCCAAGTTGTTCTGGTAAATTCATAACTGAATGAACAATAGGCGAAAATACAATATCAATATAATGTGAAATATTAAAGTATTCCACCCAACCTAAAACTATGCCTCCAAGTACTAAAAATAGGAGAGCTTCTCCCAAAAACTCACTTACTTTCGCCCCAGTTTTTTGCAAAGCTAACTTTACGGAAGGAATTCGTAATGGAGTAATTTCCATCATTAAACCAGAAGAAGGAGGTAAAATTTTATTTAATATAGAACTACCAAGAGCAATTATAATGAAAATGTAAATAAATATAATGACAGCCCATATTGGTCCAGCGAAAGCAGCGGAAAGGGCAAAAATAACTGTAATTCGAGCACTGCAAGGAATAAAAGGTACTAATATTGCAGTTATAATTCTATCTCGTCTATTTTCAAGCAATCTGGTTGAATAAAGTGCTGGTACAGAACAACCAACACCTATAATAAATGGTATTACTGATTTTCCATGTAAACCAACTTTGTGCATCAAATTATCAATCAACAAAACAATTCGGGACATATATCCAGTTTCTTCTAATATGGATGTTAGAAAAACAAGTGGTAGGAAATATGGTAAAACAATTCCTAAAGCACCTAATAAACCTTGGTATGCACCATTAATTGTGTACCAAAGAAATGAATTACTTGTTTTCAATGGTTCAAATAATTTTGCAAGGTTTTGAAGCGGTGGTTCGAATAATGAACTGAGTATAGTGCCAATATAAAAAATTGTTATGAAGAAGATAATTAATAATGCTATAAGAGAAAAATATCCCCAAATTGGATGAGATAAAAATGAATCAAAAGTGTCTTGAATTGGTATTTTTTTATTTTTAGAAAAAGGTGAAACTTCTTCTGCAATTTTCATTGCAATGTGATGCCTTTCATAAGAAATTGTCTCAAAAAGACTCAATTTATGGTCTTCGAATACTTTTTCTTGAATAAAATTAACTTTATTTTCAACTTTAATTTTCAATTGTTCTGGCAAAAAGTTAATATCTTCTAAGGTTTTAATTGCATAAAATCGAGGATTTCCATTCATTTTGCAATTGGTATCCTTTAATAGTTCAGTCAGTTCTGAAACATATTTCTCAATATGGCTGGTATAATTAAATATTGTTGGTTTGTAATTCTCTTTATTAGGAATTTGGATTAAGTTATCAACGAGTTCATTAAAGCCTTTTCCTGAGCGTGCATTCATCAATACAACAGGAATTTTGAGGAGTTGCTTCATCTTAATTTGATTGAGTTCAATTCCTCTTTGTTTTAGCTCATCTGCAAAATTAACTACAAGGATTATTGGCAAACCAAGTTCAATTAGTTCAATTGTTAATTTTAAACCACGGGCAAGTAAGGTGGAATCTATTACGTTAATAATAACATCAATTTCTTTATTCAGTAAAATATTAATAGCAATTTGTTCGGTCAACTGCGTTGAATTTAATGAATGAATTCCAGGCAAATCAAAAATTGTAAAATTTTGGTTTTTTATTCTTGCTTGATATGATTTTACGTCATAAGTGGATTCGAATGCCGAGTCACCTTTAAAATCAGTTAAAAGTCGAAATATTGAACTTTTTCCCGATGAAGGAAAACCAACAAGCGCAATTTTCTTTGAGCCTATTAAATTTTCACTATTTATTATTACAAGTTCTTTAAATTTCATGAGAGTAAAAGTTAAATTTGTCTTTATCAACTATTTCAACTTGAATCTTTTCGGCGATACCCCGTCCAATTGCCAATTTTGAATTACCTGATATCTTTTGAATAATTATCGGACCCCATCGAGCACCTTTAATTTTAATAATTTCATCATCAAAATGTACATCAAGTATTGATAGTTTCTTTCTTAACCCAAAACCATCAAGAAGTTTGGTAATTTTTAGCTTTTTGTCCTCAGGTGCATCGAGTAAAGTCATCAAATTTCAGTCAGTTAAAACAAAATTATAAATTAGTTGATACTAATCATTACAAAATTACACTAATTTTTTAAAAAAACAATTTTTTCTCATAATTAATAAAACTTTATATTTTGATATTATAAATTTCTTGTTAAATTTGAGGAAAAAAATAAAATAAATTGAAAGAATATCTTGTATATCGTTTAATTAATTTGGATTTATTATCTTTTAAATCAATTTTTAGAATTTTTGAACAAAAATACATATTTGAAAGTATTTTGTCTTTGAGTGTTTTTTTGAATTCGAATAGTTATGAAGATTATTTAGAAAAATCAAAGCAAGTACTTTCGGTACTTCATAAAATTTTTGATATCAACTTTATTTTAACAATTATACCTCAAAAACCTTTAGATAATTCCGAAGCAATTATCGAAATTGAAGTTTTGTGTGAAAATAGAAATGTAAGAAAAAAATTTATATATACTGAGTTTTTACAATTAATGGAACTTGATTTAGATGGAGTTGAGTACTTGTACTCGACCGTCAATTATGAAAATTATAAGAATTTACAAAATTTAAGTTTTCAAGACTTATATTCAACAATTTGTTTTCATCATATTGAATTATATGGACATCAAATAATTAGGATGTGGAATTATATCGGGAATATTTTAGGTTTAACTAATATAAATAATAAGTTCATACAGAATTACCAGCTTTTAAATAATATTCGATATGAAAATTTCAAGAAAAATTTAGTACAACAATTTCCGGCTTCAACAGGAATTGGAATGGATGCTCCTGGGCTTATTGTAAGAACGATTTCAATGAAGGAAAATGCTTCAATTACGATAATTCCAATTGATAATAAATATCAAACCAATGCTTTTGACTATAGTGATGAAATATTAGTAGGTGATGGTCAAAAACACCCGCCTTTATTCGAACGAGCATTACTTATCAAGAAACCTAATAGTGAAGAATTATATATTTCAGGTACTGCATCAATCATAGGACAAAATAGTAAAGGTATTAATGACATTCTAATACAAGCAAAAACCACTTTAACAAATATTGAAACATTAATTGAACAAGCGAAAATGATTTCTCTCAGAGAAACAGAATTTAAGATTAAAGAATTCATAGTTTATATAAAAAAATCAACAGATTTTCAAATTGTAAAAAAAATTGTAGAGGAAACACTTAAAGACGTTCCAATTATTTATACCCAAGCTGATGTTTGTAGAAACGAACTGCTCGTTGAAATGGAATGTATATGTGAATGAGTATTTCCTTTGCATAGAAAATTAATAAAAACTACTGCATATCTTCATTATTATTAAGATTACAATTTTTTTTAAATATAATTGTTTATATAATATAAAAATTTTAAAAGGTGGAAAATGAATTTTGAAGAAAAGATTAATGAAGAATTAAAGAATGCAATGAAAAATCAAGATAAGGTAAGAATTGATGCTATTCGCTCTATTCGAAGTGCAATTATAGAATTTAACAAAAGTGGGAGTGGCAAAGAAATGACACAAGATGAAGAAATAAAGTTGTTGAATTCACTTGCAAAAAAGAGAAAAGAATCAATTGAAATGTATAGTAAAGGAAATCGCCCTGAATTAGCAGAAAAAGAAGCACAAGAATTAGCTATTATTCAAGAATTTTTACCAAAACAACTAAATGACGATGAAGCAAAAGAAATTATACAAAAATTGATTGCAGAAAACAATGCAACGGCAAAAGATTTTGGAAAAATGATGGGACTTGCGATGAAAATGCTTTCAGGTAAATACGAAGGAGCAAAAGTGCAAGCAATTTTAAAAGAATTACTACAATAGTAAAATTTAAATAATATTCAATAATGGAACAAAACGATATTTATAAAGAAGAGACAAAAGCCTTAGAAAAATTATCATTGCAAGAATTAGAATTTAATGTAATTCTCGAACATATTTCAAAATATACAATTTCTGAATTAGGCAAGAAAATCATACTTGAAACTCAACTTTTCAGTGACTATAAATTACTAAAAGAAGAAATTGATCAAGTTGAAGAATTACGTCAATTAATTTTAAAGGGTGAGACTATCCCTTTTGAAAATATAATTAATTTATATCCAATAATTTACAAAAGTAAAATTGAAAAATCGGCACTTTCTGAGGTAGAATTATATAAAGTATATGAGTTAAGTAAGATTTCGAGAAATATTAAATCGTTTGTAAGAATAAGAGCAGAAAATTTACCTATAATATTTCAAAAAACTGATTTATTAATAGAAAATAAAATTTTAGAAAAACATATTGAAGAAGCAATTGATTCGACAGGAAATGTTAAAGATTCTGCATCAAGAGAATTATTTAATATAAGAAAACAAATAATCGAAAAATCTGCTTTGCTTAGAAATAGGCTGAAAAAACTTGTAAAAAAGTATTCAGATGAAGAGTATGCTCGAGAAGAATTTTTTTCAATCCGAGATGGTCGATTTGTCATACCAATCAAAGTTGAAAATAAAAGAGCGATAAGCGGTATTATTCATGGCGCCTCCCAAACGGGTTCAACTGTATTCCTTGAACCTTCAGAAATAATTGAATTAAATAACGAACTTTCATTGTTGGAAAATGAAGAAAGGCGGGAAATATATAAGATTTTATCTAATTTAACAGCAGAAGTTAGACAAAATTCAAATGACTTAATTAAATCTTTAGAAATACTCTCTTATATTGATGCTTTAAATGCAAAAGCAATATTCAGTATCGAATTTGATGGAATGAAACCAAATATAGTTGAAGATAATTATCTTTACCTTAAAAGTGTCAAACATCCCATTCTTTCAATAACCAAGGGTAAAAATAAAGTAATCCCGATGAGTTTAGAATTAACTGATACCAAAAGAGGATTATTAGTTTCAGGACCCAATGCTGGTGGTAAAACTGTTGCTTTGAAAACAGTAGGAATAAGTATAGCTATGGCTCTTGCAGGAATATTTCCTTTAGGTGAATGCAGTACAAATATTCGTGAGATTTTCACGTATATTGGTGATAATCAATCAATTCAAAATGATTTAAGCACATTTAGTGCCCAAATATTAAGAATAAAGCAAATTATAAATAATGCCTTTCCAAATGCTTTAATACTAATAGACGAAATTGGTTCTGGAACTGACCCAATCGAAGGTTCTGCTATTGCTTCTGCTGTTTTGGAAACTTTTTTGGAACTTAAGGTGTTTTTTTTGACAACAACTCATCAGTCCTCATTAAAAACATTTGCTTTAAATCGTGAAGAAATTGAAAATGCCTCTTTGGAATTCGATGAAAAACATCTGAAACCTACATACAAATTTCAAATTGGTGTTCCAGGAAATAGTTACGCATTTTCCTTAGCGAAAAGTATTGGTTTGTCAGATTTAGTTTTGCGGAGAGCCAGAAAATATTTGGATAACAAACAACAGGAACTTGAAAAAGGTATTAAATTATTGCAATTTTATCAACAAAAATCATTGCAAACATTGAACGAAGCTCAAAAGGAAAGAGAAACCGCAAGAAAGTTAGCTGAAGATTATGAAACAAAATTTAATGATTTCAAGAAAAGAAAAAATGAATTAATGGCTGAAGCAAGGAAAGAAGCTTCAAAAATTTTTGAAAATGCTAATTCATTGATTGAAAGAACTATCAAAGAAATTCGAGAAGAACAAAAACAAATTTCTGAAATAAAAAAAGATTTTGAAGTTAAGAAAAAAGAAATTGTCGATATTCCAGTCGAAGAAAAAGTAAATGTCAAGAATGAACAAAAAGTGACATTAAAAAATGACGGAGAAATTACAATTGGAACTTATGTAAAATATTCTGAAAACAACTCTATTGGCAAAGTTGTTGAAATTGATAATTCAAAGAAACTTGCTGTTGTAGAAATAAACGGCATAAAATTTAAAATCAAAACAAAACTTTTAGAAGTAGTATCCGAAAGTGAATATAAAAGCGAAATTATTACAAATCGAGGTTATATAGATAATATTAAATTAACAGCTCATACAAGATTAGATTTACGAGGCGAAAGGGTGGATGTTGCATTGAGAAAAGTTGAAGAATTTATTTCAGATGCGATATTATCAAATATAGATATGCTTACAATAATTCATGGAAAAGGGACTGGAGCACTAAGAGAAGCGATACAGGAATATTTAAAATATAATCAAGCAATTAAATCGTTCCGTGACGGAGATTTAGTTGAAGGAGGTAGCGGAGTAACGATAGTTTTCTTATAATTAGAAAAAAAACATAAAATTTTGTCATAAAGTTAAAAGTCCTTAATTTTATTTTTATGAAAATAACAGGTGTGCAATAATTATGTTAGAAATGTATTTGCCAATAATAATAATGTTTGTTTTGGGAGTTGTTGTTGCATTAGTATTCCTCGCATTATCAGCTTGGCTTGGCTCAAGAAGAATAACTCCAGAAAAATTAACAACTTATGAAAGTGGTGTGGAACCTGTAAAAACTGCTAGAGAAAGATTCTCCGTTAAGTTTTATATGGTTGCAGTTAGTTTTATTGTATTTGATATTGAAGTAGTATTTCTTTATCCATGGGCAGTTCAAGTAGGAGCCCTTGGAATAATTCCATTTATAGCTGTATTAATCTTTACGATTATCTTGTTTGCAGGCTATTTTTATGAATTTAAGAAAGGAGGTTTCGAATGGGATTAAATAAAGCACTCGAAAGTCAAGGATTTCTAACGACCTCAATCGAGGCAGTCATAAATTGGGCAAGAAAGAACTCTGCATGGCCAATGCCACTTGGGATTTCTTGTTGTGGTATTGAGATGATGGCATTTGCATCATCTCGATTCGATGTTTCTCGTTTTGGTTCCGAGGTTTTTCGAATGACACCGAGGCAATCTGATGTTCTTATCGTTGCTGGTACAGTAACATACAAAATGTCTTGGGTTGTAAGAAAGATTTATGACCAAATGCCTGACCCAAAATGGGTTATATCTATGGGTGTTTGTGCATCAACAGGAGGAATGTTCCGCAGTTATTCCGTAGTTCAAGGAGTTGACCAATTTTTACCTGTCGATGTTTATGCTTCTGGTTGTCCACCAAGACCAGAAAATTTAATTATGGCTCTGATGGCAATCCAAGATAAAATTGGAAAAACTCGCCCAGATTTGGTTAATTTCGGAAAAAATGTTTCTCCGACACCAATTCAAGCACCTTTTTATTCACCTTTTGCTTTTGACCCTTCTAAGAAAAAAGTTATTGAAGGTAAAACAATTGAAGAAGTAAAAAGTCAAATTATTGCTTGATTGGGAAATTATTATTTTAAATTATTTGTCAGTTATGAACGATGAAAAGGAATCAATTTTAAAATTACAAGAAGAAATTGCTCAGTTACGCAATGAAAATAAATTACTACGACTATCTTTAAATTGCCAAGATGATTCCTCAGCAAAAGTTCAAAAAACAACTGATTTAACCAATTTAAATAGTATTTACCAAAACCTTGTATCAAAAATGGTACAAGGTTTTGCTTTGCATAAAATAGTATTGGATGAAGATGAAAAGCCAATAGATTATGTTTTTTTGGACGTAAATGAAAGATTTGAAAAACTAACTGGTCTAAATGCGAAAGATATTATTGGTAAAACAGTTAAAGAGGTAATACCAAATATTGAAGATTATTGGATTGAAATATATGGAAATGTCGCATTAAGTGGTGAATCTATTCAATTCGAACATTTTGCCGCTCCTTTAAATAAGTATTATGAAGTTGTTGCTTTTTCTCCTCAAAAATATTTATTTGCTACGATTTTTACTGACACAACATTCAAAAAAAATCTCGAAAAAGAAATAAGAAAAAGCAGTGAAACATTCAAGACAATTGCTGATTACACTGCAAATTGGGAAGTATTGTTTGATAATAACGGTAAAATTCTTTGGACTAATAAACTCGTAAAAGAAATAACTGGTTATTCCGCAGATGAAATATTAGAGGAAAAAAATATAATTACAAAATTAATCTATAATAAAGATATAACCAAAGTTGCAAGAACATTTAGAGAGATATTGAGAGGTGAAAAAGTAAAAGGCGAAGATTTTGAGTTTAGGTGCATAAAAAAAGATGGTACTATATTTTGGCTATCTGTGAATTGGCAAAAAGTTTTCAATAATGAAGGGAAAATTATTGGACTCCGAACAAGTTCAAGAGACGTTACAGATAAAAAGAAAACTTATGAATTAGTAAATATTTTAAGTAAAACAGTTGAGCATAGCCCCGTTTCAATTTTTATAACAGATACAAACGGGAGTATTATATACAGTAATGAAAAATTCACTGAAATCACAGGATATACTAAAGATGAAATTATAGGGAAAAATCCCAGAATTTTAAATTCTGGATACCATAATTATGACTATTTTACTAAAATATGGAATACAATAAAATCAGGAGAGGAATGGACAGGAGAAGTTAGAAATAAGAAGAAAAATGGCGATCTTTTTTGGGAAAAAGAATACATTTTCCCGATTTATAATCAATCTGGTGAGATTGCAAATTTTGTTGCTATTTTCGAGGATATTGAAGAAGTAAAAAGAGTTAATAAAAAGATTATGATGCTTGTTGATGCTTTGAATAATCTTAAAACTTATGTTTTTATTAAAAATACTGAGCGGCAATATATTTATGCAAACAAAGTAATGCTCGAATTGCTCAACGAAAATGATACTTCAATTATAGGTAAAAAAGATTCTGACTTTTACGATGAATTAACTTGCAATATGATAGAATTTCATGATAATTTAGCAGTTAACTCACTCGCAACTACTAAAAATGAAGAATATATTGTTTTTAAAAACAACAATGCGGTTTTTGTCGAAACAATAAGAACACCCCAGTACGACGAACAAGGCAATGTCATTGGTTTATATTGTATTGCCAATGATATTACAGAACGAAAGAGATTTGAAAACGAATTATTATTATTAAACGAACAATTAGAAGCCTCCCGCTCTCAATTAGAAGTGGATTTATATAAAGAACATTTATTAATTGAGCAAATCGAAGAAACTAAAAAGGCTCTCGAAAAAACGAATTCAGAAAAAGATAAATTCTTTTCAATCATTGCGCACGACTTGAAGAACCCATTTAATGCATTTTTAGGGTTGACCAAAATGATGTCAGAAAATATTAATGATTTCGAGTTAGATGATATTACTGAGATTTCAAAACAACTTTATGAGTCAGCATCAAATCTTTACAAACTTCTTGAGAACTTATTAGAATGGTCCCGAATTCAACGTGGTGTAACCCAATTTAACCCCGAATATGTGGAACTTGACTTTCTGGTTAAGCAAAATTTCGAAATAGTAAAAGAATTTGCTAATCAAAAAGAAATAGCACTCGAACGAAATATACCCGATAAATGTGAAGTCTTTTGCGATGTTCCAATGATAAACACGGTTCTTAGGAATTTAATTTCAAATTCGATAAAATTTACTCCGAGAAAAGGGACAGTAACAATATCAGCAACACAAAACGATACTGAGACTATTATTTCAATCTCTGATACTGGAATAGGAATGAATCAAGAATTAATGAGTAAACTATTTAAAATTGATGAAAAAGTATCACGTAATGGTACAGAAGGAGAACAAAGTACAGGGTTGGGTCTCTTGTTATGTAAAGAATTTGTTGAAAAACATAATGGTAAGATTTGGGTAGAAAGTGAAGAAGGGAAAGGTTCAAGTTTTATTTTCTCTCTTCCAAATATGCAAAATAATACAAATAATTAATTTCCCATAGTTAATTTATAAATTTCATGTTTAGAAATCTCTATCATTGATTTACCACCAAGAAATTGCAAACTCAAATTACCAATCGAGTACCTTATTAATCGCAATGTCGGTAAATTGACAGCTGCAGTCATTTTTCTAACCTGTCTATTTTTTCCTTCTGTGATTGTAATGCTTAACCAAGTTGTAGGAATTTGTTTTCTAAAACGAATTGGAGGTTGTCTTTCAGGTACATCGGGAGTCGAAATGATTTCAACTATTGCAGGTTTGGTGATATATTTGCCAGATTTTAAGTTGATTTCGACACCATTTTCTAATTCAGAAATTTGATTTATTGAACTAATACCTTCAACTTGAGCATAATATGATTTTTTAATGATAGATTTTGGGTTTGCAAGTGTATTTTTTAATAAGTTATCATTTGTAATAATCAATAACCCCTCGGAATCATAATCTAAACGTCCAACAGGATAAACATTTTTAGGAAAATCAGCAAAATCTTTCAAACAAGATTTCCCACCTTCAGGACTAAATTGAGAAAGCATTTGATAAGGTTTATATATTACATAGTATTTTAATTCCATAAAATTTAAAAATAAAAAAGAAAAAAAATGTAACTTTATTATGCATAAAAACGTATTAGACATCGGTAGAGTGCTTGTTTGGTTAACTTGCCATAACGAGTAATGTGTGGAGCTGTCGGGAGATACCTCCACATTTTTTTTTAATTTTGCATAAATTAAAAAATTAGCAAATTAATGAAATTTACAAACGAACAATATGCCACGCTGGTTAATGACAGAAATCAAATAGTTATTGCAAATGCGGGTTCAGGGAAAACAACTATCCTTGTTGAAAAATACTTCAATCTGATTTTAAACAAAGATGTCGATGAAATTAAACGAATCGTAGCTATTACATTTACGAAGAAAGCTGCTTCTGAAATGAAAGATAGGTTAATCGAGAGGATAAACGAAGAAATTGAAAGATTAAAAAGTGAGAAGATACCAACTAATGAATTTTTAGATAAAAACAGGCAATTAATTAATATTCGAGAACATATTTCAAGTGCAAAAATCCAGACAATCCATAGTTTTTCGCAAGAACTTTTAAAGGAATTTTCAGTAGTAGTAGGTTATAATCCAATTTTTTCAATTATTGATGATAGCGATTATTCGGAAATTTTTGATAATATATTTTTGGAAATATTCGAAGAAATTATAATAAACCCAAATTATTTTGATTTTAATTTGAATCTCATATCTGATGCAATAAATCAAAATAAACTATTTAACATTATACAAAAAATAGTTAAAAATGAGGATATATATGAATATTTATATAAGCAATTATATGATATTAATAGAGAAACTTTTATAAATTTATATTATAAAAATTTTACTTATTACTTCAATGAAAATAATAAAATTTGTATTTCTTTATTAAATAAGCATATAGAAAAGATAAGACAAGAAAGTAAAAAAGGTTCTTACGAGCAAATTGTATCGCTCTTAAATCAATTAAATTTAGAGTATGAACACCAAAATTATTATGAATATTATGTTAAAGTTCTCAATATTTGGAAAGAGATTAAGAAAATAAAAATTAGTGGGAATTCAACTATTAAAAAGTATTTAGATAGTGATTTCTATGACTTCCACAATTCTTTCAATATAATGCTATATTACGATACAACTAAGTATTTGGATATTTACTATGATATTTTGTTAAACATATTTAAATTTTCCGAAATTATTCACACTAAAATTGAAGAATATAAGAGAGAAAACTCCTTGATTACTTATAATGATATGCTATGGAAAACTTATAAGCTATTACAAAATAATGAAGTTGCAGAAAAAATAAGAGAAAAATACGATTATATTTTAGTAGATGAATTTCAAGATACTGATAATGTTCAATACGATATTTTAACGAAAATTATTCCTTCGCTCAAAGAAATAAATAGTAAGTCTAAATTATTCGTAGTTGGCGATCCAAAACAAAGCATATACGGCTTCCGCAATGCAGATGTTAGAGTTATTAAATCCACCGAGAAAGATATAACTACATTAAATGCAGATTTATTAGCTAAAAATAAAATTGCATCTTTTTCAGATTTAAAATTGATGAATCAAAAAGAAAAGAGAATAGAGTTAAACGAAGCAGAAACTCTCGGTAAAATAGAACTAAAAATCAGCCATCGATTGAACATCTTAAATACTGCTTTTATTAATTTTCTTTTCTCTAAATTAATGCAAAAAGATGACTTTGATTATGCAGTTTCGTATAATCCATTTATTTATGCTCGAAAAACACCAATTCTTGAAAACTTGATGAAATTAAATGAAATAGAAATTGATAATTATGATTCAACAAATGGAATTATTCATTTCTTAATAAGTATCAATACTTTTCAAAAAGAGAATTCATTAGATGAAGTAAATGATGATCCAAACGATGGAGACATAATAACGAGTAGTAGCGCTGAAGATGAAACTGATGATGAAAGTGAAGCTAAACTAACTGTAAATTATATCAAGAGTTTATTAAATAACAAAACAAAAATATGGGATTCCAAAATAAATAATTATAGGGAACTACAAATTAAAGACATAGGTATTTTAGTTCGTAAAATGACAAATATAAGTAACTTAACACATTTGTTGAATAAAGAGGGTATTCCATATTCATTAAATGATAATGATAATTTCTATGATAGTCAAGAAGTTATTGATATTATAAATTATTTAAAATTCCTTTATAATAAAAATGACGATTTAGCTTTTGGTTCGTTGCTAAAATCTAACTTCTTTGGTTTAACTGATTATGAAGTATATGAATTACGAAAATTTAATGAACATCAAAGTATTTGGAATTCGCTAAATTCATTAGCTTTAAGTAATAAGAAATATAAAAAAATTATTGATGAAATCAATACAATTCTTACATCTCAACAAAATTTAACTATTAAAGAATTAGTAGATAAAATTCTCGAGAATTCGAATTATTTAACTACTTATCGATATAATCCTTTATTTAACGTAATTAAATTAAATATAAGTAACTTACTCGAAGTTATTAAAAAAATATCTGAGAAAAATATAAATAGTATTAGTGATTTGCTAAAAGAGTTTGAAAAATCAACTAAATATTCAAATTTTGATAATTATTCTTTCACTTCTGATGAAGATTCTTTAAATATTTTAACTATACATAAATCAAAAGGTTTAGAGTTTCCAGTTGTTATTCTATATAATACTAATTCCAAAACACCTTTGCCGAATGGCGTTATTTTTCATGAAAAATTTGGCTTAAATTTTGAGTTTAGTGCACAAACCGAAAATGGTGATTTAGTTGATGTCAAAATGCCTACTTATGAGTTATGTAGAAATTATTTGATTCAAAAGGACAGTGAAGAAAGTAAAAGACTTTTATATGTTGCTTTGACAAGAGCAAAAGATATCTTAACCATTACAACAAGCTTAAAGAGAAACGTTAAAAATGGTGAAGAAAAATATGATAGCTCTAATGGTCTTTTTAAATTAATTTTAAGTGGTTTTGAACTTGAAACGAGTGATTTTGTCAATAAAGCTATTAATCATAACCTTGATTTTGAAGAAATAGTTCAAATTTATTCAGAGAATCAAACTAATAAAATTAAAGTTAAGGGAAATATTATCGGTTACACTTCCATGGACTCTGAAGTGGCTATTATTCCTGAACAATTGAGCCAGGAAATTGAAAGCGGAGATTATTTGATGATGGAGGAAATAAACCAAGACGAACCTATTGGTAAATTTTCTGCATCTAAACTGCAAACTTATCTACATAAGTATAATGAATTTGTTGAGAAATATTTATTTCAATATCCAGATATTTTCTTTGTTGAAGAAAAATATTCCCCGAGTGGTAGACTTTTAACTGCTGCTGATCGTGGTACAATTATACATAATATTATGATGAATATTAACAAATGGTATATTGATAAATATATTAATACCAAAATAATAGACGAAATAATTTCCAAATATCAAAAATCCTATAATATTTTATTAAGTTATGATGATAAATCAAATATTATCAAGGAGATAACATCGGTTGTTGATTCAAAATTTATTCAATATAGTATAAATAATTTATTAAGTGCGTATTTTGAATATGAACTAAATATACCACTTTTTAACAATCTTTTAAAAGTTATATTTGATGTTTTAATTCAGAATTCAAATAACGAATTTGAGATTTGGGATTGGAAATCAAATAAAATAATTCAAATTGAAGATATAAAAAAATTAGCGAAATATTATGAACTACAAATGAAAATATATGCATTAGTATTAAGTTATTTATATCCACAAAATGTAAATTATATAGCAAGACTATTTTTTACTAATTTTGCATCAAAAGCTAAAAATGACTCTGATTGGATTGTTTCATTTGAATGGACTAAAAATGAACTAAACGAATTTGAAAACGAACTTCAAGATTTAATGAATGAAACAAAAGAAGTTGAAGTAATTCAAAAATATTTAATTGATAATTGATAAAAATAATATAATTTTGCTGAAGTATTATGGATGAAATTCATAGGAGAAAATGAATAAAATTAGAAAAGTATTAGTAGCAAATAGAAGTGAAATAGCAGTAAGGATAATACGAGGCTTACAAGAATTAGGAATTAAAACTGTAGCAATATATTCGGAAATAGATAAAAATGCATTGCATGTGCAAGTTGCTGATGAAGCAGTTTTGATTGGAAAAGCTCCTGCAAACGAATCATATTTAAACCAAGACCGAATTATAGAAGCTGCATTAGAAACTCAATGTGATGCTATTCATCCAGGTTATGGTTTTCTTTCCGAAAAATATGATTTTAACCAAAAGGTTCGTGATGCAGGCTTAATTTTTATTGGTCCAAACCCATTATCAATGAAACTTCTTGGTTCAAAAGTTGAGTCAAGAATAACAATGATAGGAGCTGGTATACCAGTTTGCCCAGGAATGAAAGGAAGTTCCAAAGATTTTGAAGAATTTGAAAAAGTCGCACAAGAAATTGGATTTCCCGTTTTAGTTAAAGCTTCAGATGGTGGTGGTGGGAAAGGAATGAGAATTGTCCGTGAGTTAAAAGACTTGAAACCAAGTGTTGAAGCGGCAATGCGGGAATCTTTATCTTCATTTGGCAGCGATGTGATTTTTTTGGAAAAATACATTGAATCCCCTCGTCATATAGAATTTCAAGTTGCTGGCGACCATTACAGAAATGCAATTCATTTATTCGAAAGAGAATGTTCTATCCAAAGACGTCATCAGAAAATTATTGAAGAAACACCCTCACCAATTTTAGATTATGAATTAAGAAAGAAAATGGGTGAAACCGCAGTCAAAGTTATCAAAGCATCCAATTATGATAATGTAGGAACTGTGGAATTTTTATTAGATAAAGATAAGAATTTTTATTTTCTCGAAGTAAATGCACGAATCCAAGTTGAGCATCCAATAACAGAAATGACTACTGGTGTTGATTTATTGAAATTACAAGTTCACATTTCTGAAGGAAAAGAACTTCCTTTTAAGCAAGAAGATATAGTTCAAAGAGGACATTCCTTGGAGTGCCGCATTTATGCTGAAGACCCAGATAACTCATTTATGCCATCCCCCGGAAAAATTCATTTTTTAATAGAACCAACAGGCATTGGTGTTCGTTATGATTCGGGAATTACTCAAAACTCTGAAGTTTCAATTTATTATGACCCAATTTTAGCAAAGTTAATAACTTATGGTCAAAATAGAGAAGAATCTCGAATTCGTATGATAAATGCCTTAAAAGAAAATGTTATCTTAGGTGTAAAAACTTCAATTCCTTTAATGATAGAAGTTTTACAACATAAAGAATATATTTCAGGAAATATAAGTACTAACTTTTTAAATGATTACTTTTTTGAAAAAATACCTGTTAACGAAGATGAAATGAAGATGGCACTTGCAGTTGCCGGATTAACACAAGTTCAAAATAAAGATAAAGTTAAAGATAATTCAGTAAATGGTATTCAAAGTAACCCATGGCTCGAAATCGGTAAATGGGAATTATTTAGTTAATTTTAGGGAATTTATGAAAGTAAAATATAATAATTCGATTTATGAAATTGAAAGTAAAATCGAAAACGATAAACTTGTTGCTGTAATTAATAATGAAATTTCAATATTTGAACAACCACAAATTTCTGAAAATAAATTACAAATTTTTCATAAAAATAAAAAGCAAAGTTTATACTATACCTCAGACGATAAATTCGTTTACGTTTTTATAAATGGGAAAAATTATAAATTCGAAAAAATTGACCAAGATGAAGAAAATAGTTATGAATTGGATAAAAAAGATTTAAATCGTGAAGAAATCAAACCGCCAATGCCAGGAAATATAATAAAAATACTTGTATCGGTCGGTCAAGAAGTGGACGAAACGACACCAATTTTAATTATAGAAGCGATGAAAATGGAAACCACACTTTATTCATCAATAACAGGAAAAATTACTTCAATAAATGTAAAAGAAAAAGAACAAGTCGACTCAGACCAAGTTTTAGTAGTAATTGAAAAATAATTAATCTTCGAAAAATTTTTCATTTATTAATGAAATATTAATGAAATTTCATTCAAACAGATAATTTCTACTCATTTATTAAACTATTTTTTTTAATTTACAAATTTGAAATTATCAAAAAAAAATTTCAGTTTTCAAATTATTTTATAATGGGTGTAGTATGAAAATAAGACCAGAAGATGCCTTAAATTACCATAGTATGGGACGAAAAGGCAAAATTGAAGTAATAACCACAAAACCTTGTGAAACACAGTGGGATTTATCACTCGCTTATACTCCAGGAGTAGCAATCCCTTGTCTTGAAATTGAAAAAGAACCCCAAAAAGTTTTTGATTACACAGCCAAAGGTAATTTAGTAGCGGTTATTTCAAATGGTACAGCAGTTTTGGGATTAGGAGATATTGGAGCTGCAGCAGGAAAACCTGTGATGGAAGGTAAAGGTGTTTTGTTCAAAAGATTTGCAGATATCGATGTTTTCGACATTGAAGTTAATGAACATAATCAAGAAAAAATGGTTGAAATAGTTAAAGCTATTTCACCTACTTTTGGTGGTATTAATTTAGAAGATATTAAAGCTCCAGAGTGTTTTTACATTGAAAACAAACTCAAAGAATTACTTGATATTCCTGTGTTTCACGATGACCAGCACGGAACTGCAATCATTAGCGGTGCTGCATTGTTGAACGCAATTGAACTTACTGGCAAGGATATTTCAAAAGTTAAAGTAGTTTATAATGGAGCAGGTGCTGCTGGTATTGCTTGCGCTAACTTCCATATTTCATTAGGTGTTAAAAGAGAAAACGTTATTTTCTGTGACACCAAAGGAGTTATTTATAAAGGACGCACTTCGGGAATGAATGAATTCAAGGAACAATTTGCTATCGAAACTGATAAAAGAACTTTGCAAGAAGCATTAGTTGGAGCCGACGTTTTTGTTGGATTATCAGTTGCAAATTTATTGACAAAAGAAATGGTTCAATCAATGAATGATAATCCAATTATTTTTGCAATGGCAAACCCAGATCCAGAAATTACATATGAGGATGCTCTTGCTGCAAGAAGTGATGTAATTATGGCAACAGGTCGCTCGGATTATCCAAATCAAGTAAATAACGTACTTGGTTTTCCATTCATCTTTAGAGGTGCATTGGATGTTCAGGCAACTTCAATTAACGAAGAAATGAAAAAAGCAGCGGCTTACGCTTTAGCAAATTTAGCAAAAGAAGATGTACCAGAATCAGTAAAACAAGCCTACGGTGGTATTGATATCAAATTCGGCAGGGAATACATTATCCCAAAACCATTTGACCCACGAGTTTTAACTTGGGTTGCTCCAGCTGTAGCAAAGGCTGCTATGGAAACTGGTGTTGCTCGCATGCCAATTAAGGATTTTGACGCTTATCGAACACAACTCGATATAAGAATGGGTCGCTCATTATCAATTATGTCAAATGTTTTCAGAAAAGTTGATGAAAACGAGAAAAAGTCTATTGTTTTTGCTGAAGGAAATAATCTTAGAATTATTAAAGCCGCCCAAATTATTATCGAAAGAGAACTTGCAAAACCAATATTAATCGGTAACGAGGAAGTTATTCAAAATTTAGCTTTGAAAAATAACATAAATTTGGATGGAATTTCAATTGTTGACCCAAAAAATTGCAATAAAATTGAACAATATGTTCAAACATACTACCAATTAAGGCAAAGAAAAGGAGTTACTTTTGATGCAGCAGAAAAATTAATGAAGCAAAGTCAGAACCATTTTGCAGCGATGATGGTGAAAATGAACGATGCTGATTCGATGCTTTCAGGATTGAATTACCATTATCCCGAGACAATCAGACCGGCGCTTGAAATTATAGGAAAAGACCCACGTTATGAAGTTGTTTCCGGTTTGTATATAGTTTCAACTAAAAAAGGTGTTTACTTCTTAGCAGATACAACAGTGAATATGAACCCGACAGCATCGCAAATTGCCGATATTACAATACAAGCAGCTAACTTTGTAAGTAATTTTGATATTGTTCCTAAAGTCGCATTACTTTCTTATAGTAATTTTGGTTCAGCAAAAGGCGAATCACCTGAAAAATTGCAAAAAGCACTAAAATTAATCAAAGAAAGAAATATTCATTTAGAAGTTGATGGGGAAATCCAAGCAAATGTTGCATTGAATCCTGCAATTATAAATGAGACTTTCCCGTTCTCTCCTTTAAAAGATACAGGTGCAAATGTGTTAATTTTCCCAAATCTCGATGCTGGTAATATTGCTTATAAACTTTTATATTCAATTGGTGGTGCCCGTGTAATTGGACCAATTTTGTTAGGTCTAACAAAATCTGTTCATATTTTACAAAGAGGTGATGATGTTAATGATATTATAAATATGGCTGCAATTTCAGTAGTAGATGCAAAAAGAAAAGAATCATTAATTATATAATTTTCAAATACTTATTTTCACAAAAAAACATCGCTTCAAAATGAAGCGATGTTTTTTTATTTATGATATGAATTTAAAAATTAAGCAATATAATTCCCACGTTTGGTGTAAGTTGTGTGTAAAAGTTTATGAGAAAGGTGTCCGCAAGGTCCATCCGTCAAGAATTTTGAATATAAATAAGAAACATGTGGATTTTCGTGAGATTTACGGATTGGTAATCCAGCTTCTTCGGCATAAATTGCTTCTGCTCGTTTTTGTCGAATTTCTGGTGAAGTTGGAATAGGTTGACCGCCACCACCAATACAACCTCCGGGGCATCCCATTACTTCAATAAAATGAACGTCTTGCAATTCACCAGCTTTTAACTTTTCCATCACTTTTTTAGCGTTTGCTGTTCCATGAGCAATCATAAATTTAAGTTCAACGCCTTCGAGGAAACTCCATTCAGGTTTTACGTTTTCTAATTTGACTGAAGACTCTTTAACTCCTTCCATACCACGGCAAGGTGTAATGTTTAAATTGTCAAATGGAACTTGACGTCCGGTTACAATTTCATAAACAGTTCTCAAAGCAGCTTCCATAACTCCTCCGGTCGCACCAAAAATAAGTCCTGCTCCAGATGCTTCGCCGAATGGTTCATCAAACTTAGTTTTAGGTAAATCTGGTAAATGTAATCCCGCTTCTTTTATCATTTGTGCTAATTCTCTTGTTGTTAAACCAAAATCTACATCTTTGAATCCAGAGGAAGTCATTTCGGGTCTATTACATTCGAATTTCTTCGCAGAACAAGGCATCAAAGCTACTGTTACAATATCTTTTGGGTCTATATTTTCTTCTTGGGCATAAAATGTTTTGATAACAGCACCAAACATTTGCTGAGGGGATTTTGCTGTTGATAAATGCTCAAGATAATCTGGATAAAAATGCTCTATATACTTTATCCAACCAGGTGAACAAGATGTAAATTGTGGGAGTTTTACATCTGGATTTTTATCAACAATTGCGGCTTTTAATCTGTTTAATAATTCGGTGCCTTCTTCCATAATAGTTAAATCAGCAGTAAAATTAGTATCAAATACTCTGTCAAATCCAATCATTTTAAGTGCAGTATTTAATTCCTGCGTTAATGATTTCCCTGCAGGTAAACCAAATTCTTCACCAATTGCCGCTCTTGGGGATGGTGCAGTTTGAATAACAACATGTTTCTTAGGATTATCGATGGCTTCCCAAATTATATCTGATGGGTCGTTAGCTCTTAAAGCACCAGTTGGACATCTATTAATACATTGACCACAATTTATACAAATTACTTCAGCGAGTGGTTTATCCAAAAATGTAGTAATTTTTGTATCATAGCCTCTATTAATTGCTTCTAAAACTCCAACTTCTTGTAAATCAATGCAAGTTCTAACACAACGACGACATAAAATACATTTATTCATATCTCGAACAATTGCATAACTTGATTTGTCAACGTCGTAATATGCTTCTTTAACATGCCCATACCTATAAAAATCAACGCCATATTCTTTAGCTAAAGATTGTAGTTCACAATTATTATTACGAACGCAAGAATAACATTCACCATAATGTTCGCTTAACAGTAAATCTAATATATGTCTGCGGGCTTTTCTTACTTTTTGCGATGAAGTGAAAATTTTTATTGATTGAGTAATTGGGAAGGCACAAGAAGCTTGCAAAGTTCTCATTCCTTCAACTTCTACTGAACAAATTCTACAAACTCCTGCGATACATAAATCTTCGTGGTGACATAAAGTCGGGACGTGAATATCAAACTCTTTACATGCTTCTAAAATTGTAGTACCAAATGGAACTTTGTATTTATGATTATTAATTTCAATATCAACTAAACCACCAATGTCATGAGTAGTTGATTTTTCAATTTTTAGTCCCTGTTGTGAAACAGGTGTTCTTGGATTATAATTTGCATCTGTCATTTGTGAAACTCCTTTAATATGATGCTAAAATTTCGTCACCAAAATTAGTAACAATTGAAATAAAAGGATTTGGACTTGATTGACCTAATCCACATTTAGAAGAAATTTTCATTGTTTGACCTAAATCAATCAATTCCTTGAGATATGCAACAGAGCATTTGCCCTTTTCCATCATTATAACACCATCAAGCAGTTTTTTGTTCCCAATTCTGCAAGGGGTACATTGACCGCAAGATTCTTCGACAAAAAATTCCATAAAATTTTTAAGTATTTTTAACATATCACGAGATTTATTGAAAACTATAATTGAACCACCTGTTGGTAAATCTTCGAATGATAAATTTCGTTCCAATTCTTTTATTGAAATACAAGTACCTGACGCACCACCAACTTGGATTGCTTTGGTATCTTTTGCGCCAACTAAATCTAATAAATCTCGAATACTAAGACCAAATGGAATTTCATAAATACCAGGGTATTCGACATCACCTGATACTGATAGTAATTTTGAACCTCTGGATTTGTCCGTTCCAATTGTTCGGAACCAGTCAGGTCCTTTATTAATAATAATCGGAATACTAGCGAGAGTTTCCACATTATTAACTACAGTTGGATATCCCATAAAACCAGTATTTACAGGATATGGTGGACGATTTCTGGGCTCTCCACGATGTCCTTCCAAAGATTCAATTAAAGCCGATTCTTCACCACAAACATAAGCACCCGAGCCTAATCTAATTTCAATTTCGAAATTAAAATTTTTGCATTGTATATTTTTCCCTAATTTATTTTTTTGATGAAAATCTTCAATAACACTTTCAATATGTCTAACCATATATTCATACTCACCACGCAAATATATATAGCCAGTTTGGGCACCAATAGCATAGCCGCATAAAATTATACCCTCTAATACTTTGTCTGTAAATTCAGTAAGTAAAAGCCTATCTTTGAAAGTACCTGGTTCGCCTTCATCAGCATTACAAACAACAAATTTTTTATCTGCTGTAGCAGTAGCGGCTAACATCCATTTAGTTCCAGTTGGAAAACCAGCACCACCACGACCTTTCAACCCAGATTCTCTTACAGCGAGAACTATTTCTATTGGTTTTAATTGCAAACCAGCCTCAAACCCATTTCCAAAATTTTCTTTTGTGAAAACAATTGCATTATTCAGTATTGGCATAACCACTCCTATTTCAAATTCATTAATATTTCAATCACTTTACGAGGTGTTAAATTTGTAAAAACCTCATTGTTAATTAACATTGCTGGACCTTGGTCGCACATACCTAAGCAGTTTATATATTCAAGAGAATATTTCTCATCTTTGGTTACTTCACCGAATTTTATGCCTAATTCTCTTTCTATTGTTTTTGCAATACCTTCTTTGTTTGCCAATTCGCAAGAAATCGTCTTACACAGCCTAATGTTATATTTTGCTCTTATCTTAGTTTTCAAAAATGAGTAAAACGAAACAACACCATCGACTTCAACGGGATGAATTCCTAACAACCGGGCTACTTCTTGTTGGGAATGACTTGAAATGTAGCCGTGTTTCTTTTGTATATTTTGCAAAATTGGTAATAATGCCTGGCGACCATTTCCAAATTTGGCAACTAATTCTGAAATTTCTACACTAAGTGCGTTTATTTCACTACCTAACATTTTTTACTCCTTTAATTTAATAGTCTTTTCACATTAGATAATAATAATTGTGGATTGACTGGTTTTAGTAAAAATTCATCAACAGGTAAGGCGTCGCTTTTTGTAAAACTAAAACCTGTAACTTTGGATATGCAAGCCAGCATAATAATTGGAGCAAAATAACCTTTTTGTCTAAACTTATTTGCTAAGTATAAACCATCATCTGATTCTTGCATCATTACGTCCAAGATTACCAAATCAGGTTTTTCTTCATCAATTAATTTTAAAGCATCAGGAACATTTTGTGCATAAATTACAGTATAATCTTCTTTTTCGAGCAATTGTTTAATTTCCTCGATGATTTGAATTTCATCATCGATAACTGCGATTTTTTTCATATTATCATAAACTCCATTAAAAAATATTAATAATATATTGAAAACTATTTACTAATTATCTATTATTATTTAAATACAAATTTATGAAAAAAAATGAAAATATAAAATATAATTAAAAATTATTAATAAATATATTATTAACTCAAATTTTTCGATAATTTTGTTATTGTTTCGATGTTCAATTTTGAATAATAAAAAATATTATTTGATTTTATCGTCATTACAACTATCAAACTGGTGTCAATATGCAAAGAATAATGTTTAAATCTAAAATCCACAGAGCAACCGTTACTGAAGCGAATTTGTATTATGAAGGTAGTATAACTATTGATAAAGAATTAATGGAAGCGGCTAACTTGTTGGAATATGAACAAGTTTCAGTTCTTAATATAAATAATGGCGAAAGATTCGAAACTTATGTAATTGAAGGTAAATTCGGTCAACGTGATATTTGTTTAAATGGAGCCGCTGCAAGAAAAGTTAATGTTGGTGACGAAGTAATTATTATTAGTTATGCTGTTGTTGAAGAAAAAGAATTACCCACTTTTAAACCTACAATTGTGTTAGTTGATAAAAAAAATAATATTAAATCAATTTCAAACGAAGTCTTAGCGATGAATCTTATGGGCAATTAATATTGTTTAACTTACAAAAAAATGAATAAAAAAAATATTTCCGTTGTAATTCTGGCGGCAGGGAAAGGTAAAAGGATGAATAACCCTGATTTGCCAAAAGTATTAGCTTTACTTAACAATAAACCATTAATCGAGTATGTTATAGAACTCGCTTTGCAAAGTAATGCTGCAAAAATAGTTCCTATTATTGGTCATCATCGTGACAAAGTTATTTCTTTTTTTGAGTCAAAAAACTATTCAAACTTGGATTATGTAATTCAAGAAGAACAGCTTGGAACAGGACATGCTGTTTTGCAAGCTGAAAAGAAATTATATGATTTTGATGGTGATGTTCTTATTCTTTCTGGTGATGTTCCTTTGGTTAAATTATCAACAATTGAAAATTTTATATATGAACATAATAAAATTAATTCGGATTTGTCGGTATTATCATGCTACGCAGATAATCCTTTTGGCTATGGTCGTATTTTAAGAAATGAAAATAATGGATTTGAAAGAATTGTTGAAGAAAAAGATGCAGACGAAAACATCAAGAAAATAAAAGAAATAAATTCGGGAATTTACCTTGTAAATTCAAAATTGCTTTTTAGTGCGTTAAAAAATATTAGAAAGAATAATGCTCAAGGTGAGTTTTACTTAACAGATATCGTTGGAATTTTAAAACACAATAATTTCTCAGTAAACTCATTTCCTCTTGCCGATTTCGAAGAACTTCAAGGTGTTAATTCACAAGATGATTTAATAAATTTACATTTAATATTAAAAAAACAAAAAGGTGAAATATGATTAAGTCAATCAACCACATTGGAATTGCAGTTAAAGACCTTAAATTATCATTAGAAACATTTAAAAAATTATTACAAGTTGATGATATTCACACAGAGGATGTTTCAGAGCAAAAAGTAAAAGTTGCTTCCTTCAAAGTTGGTGAAGTTAGAATTGAATTAACTCAAGCAACTGACGAATCATCACCAATTGCTAAATTTATTGAAAAAAAAGGGGAAGGGATTCATCATATCGCTTTCGAAACAGACAATTTATCAAACGAATTAAACAGGTTAAAGGAACTCGATTTTTCATTAATCAACGAAAAACCTGTACCTGGTGCTCACGATATGTTAATTGCATTTTTACATCCAAAATCGACAAACAGTGTTTTAACTGAATTATGTCAACAAAATCATTGAGAGGATTATGCCTTTTATAATTTTAATAATATTACTATTTTCAAACAACAATGCATTTTCTGCTGAATCAAAGCTACCCAAAATTGTACAAATTTGCGACAAAGAAATTTCACGCACAATGGAGTGGATGAAAAATCAGCAATATCCACCTTATTTTTTGTCTTACTATATTTCTGATTCAAGAAATGCCCGTATATCAAGTACTTTGGGTGTAGTTCAAAATTCTGATATCGACAGTTCCAGAATACTCGATATACAAATAAGAATTGGGAGTTATGATTTTGACAATACACATTTAATAAGAGGAAATCCGTTGAATTTCAGCACAAGTTTCGGTAGAATTCCTTTACCTTTTAATGACGATGAAGAAGCAATTGTTAATAAAATGTGGTTTGCAACTGACCAAGCTTATAAAAATGCAATTGAGCGTTATGAAAAAGCATTAACAAATACAAAAGTTAAAGTAAAGGAAGATGATTCATCAGCTGACTTTACAAAAGAAAAACCTGTCATATCTTTTCAAACGGGAAAATTATATACTATCAATCCCGAAAGATATATTCCTATGCTAAATAGATTATCTTCAAAATTCAATTCATATAAATGGATTTTGGGTTCAAGTGTAACATTGATTGGTAATTCAATATGTAAAACAATTGTTTCAAGTGAAGGAACAAAAATACAAAGTTACGAGAATTATTTTTATATTTTTGTAACAGCTGAAACAAAAGCAGAAGATGGAATGACATTGCCTTTATATAGAAGCTTTTTTGCGAATGAACCTGACTCATTACCAAATGAAGAAATAATCAGTAAATCTATTGATGAGATTATAAATTTACTTGGTAAATTGCGAGTAGCACCTTATGCCGAGACATTTACTGGTCCAGCAATACTTTCGGGTCGTGCATCTGGAGTATTTTTCCATGAAATTTTTGGTCATCGTGTCGAAGGTCATAGGGAAAAAGACCCAAATTCCAGCCAAACATTTAAAAAATCAGTAGGAACAAAAATATTGCCCGATTTTATGGATATAACATTCGACCCAACTAAAAAAGAATTAAACAAGACTAAATTAGCCGGTTACTATGAATTCGATGATGAAGGTGTAAAAGCTCAAAAAGTCGATGTTGTTAAAAATGGTATTTTTGAAAGTTTTTTAATGTCTCGGACACCAATTGATGGATTCCCACATTCAAATGGTCACGGACGAAAGTCGGCTGGTTATTCACCTGTTACAAGACAATCTAATTTAATTGTTACATCGAAAGTGACAAAAACACTTGAAGAAATAAGGAATGAATTAAAGAAAATTGCAAAAGAACAAGGAAAAGAATATGGATTATTTATCGATGATGTTTCTGGCGGTTTTACATTTACAAATCGGTCAATACCAAATGCATTTAACGTTACACCATTAGTAGTTTACAAAATTTATGTTGATGGTCGTCCCGATGAATTAGTTCGTGGTGTTGATTTAATCGGCACACCACTTACAACCTTTGCAAATATTGTTGCAACGGGTAATGATATGGATACTTTCAATGGAATTTGTGGAGCAGAATCTGGTGGTGTTCCAGTTTCCGCTTCTTCACCGACTATATTAGTTTCACGAATTGAAGTTCAAAAGAAGTTAAAATCACAAGCAAAACCACCAATTTTAGCAGCACCATAAGGGGAAATTAAATGAGATATTTCAAAATTAAAATATTATCACTTTTATTTGTATTAATCAACTTCCATAGTTTATTTGCAGTTGCCACTAATTCTGATATTATTATGCAAGCAATGCGAGACGAACTAAAACGCTCCATGCAAAGCTTAAAACTCGAATCATTAGATAAACCATACTACATTGAATATATTTTAAAAATTCAAAATGATAACCATTGTAAAGGAGTTTTAGGCGATTTAATCGAAAATAAATCAAGCAAAACTATTAATCTCACTGTTGGTGTACGAGTTGGTGATTATAATTTAGATAATTCTAATTTTTTTGATGTTGGATTTTCATTTTTTGGAAGTACAGACGATGAAGAAAACTTCCAAAATAGAGTAATTCCAGATGAATTTAATTATGATGTTTTAAGGCGAGAACTGTGGCTCGCTACTGACGCTGCATATAAACGTAATTCTGAAATTTATTCAAAAAAAATTGCTTCTTTAAAAAATATAGTTAGAAAAGATACAATTCCTGATTTTTCTAAAATCGAAGTTTTCAAAAATTACGATACAGTTAAGGTAAATGATTTCAGTCTCAACAAATATTCTATTTTAATCCAAAAACTAAGTGAGATATTTAAAAATTATCCAGAAATAAGTGTCTCACAAGTTTCTTTTGAATATTTACCAACCCGAATTTATTATGTAAATAGTGAAGGTGTTGAATATATAAAAGATGACTTATTTACTGGAATAGAAGCAGTTGCTTACAGTCAAACTCCAACTGGTGTTCCATTAATTGAACATTATTCGACATATTCGATGCACCCTGAAAGTTTGCCCAATGCTGACTCCCTCAATTCTGCTATAAAAGACATTGCTGAAAAAATTACATTGCTTAGCAGTAAACAAACATTAGATGAAACTTATAATGGACCTGTATTATTTGAAGAGCAAGCCGCAGCTCAAATATTCGCACAATCGTTTGTTCCTAACTTAGTTGCTCAACGTCAACCATTGAGCGAAGGTTTTTCTTTTGGATTAGGTAATAAAAGTTCTTCATTCCAGAAAAAAATAGGTGGGCGAGTCTTGCCTGAATTTTTATCTGTTTTCGATTCTCCAATTGACTCGAAATACAAAAAAACAGAACTGCTTGGTTATTATAAATTTGATGATGACGGAGTACCCTCACAAAGAACTACTGTTGTAGAAAATGGTTTTTTGAAAACACTTTTAACTGACAGAACACCGATAAAAAGAGTGTTACAATCGAATGCTCATAAACGAAGAGGAGGAGCTCTATTTAGTAATGTATTTATTTTCCCTGACCCGATGAAAGCTGTTCCTAATAAAGATTTGAAACAAAAACTTTTGGATTTAGTAAAACAGAGAGATTTGCCATATGGAATTATTGTTCGAAAAGTTGTTGACCAAAATATATTTTCGACGAATTTGATGAGCACAACGTACGGTCAAATTTCATATTTTATTGACCAAAATACAATACCAATAATCGAAGCATATAAAGTATTTCCCGATGGCAAAGAAGAATTGATAAGGAATACGCAAATAAATTCATTATCAGCACAGTCTTTTAAAGATATTATTAATATTGGAAAAGATAACTATGTTTTGAATTATTTAGCACCAGCTGTTGTGAATTCATTTATGAGTGGTGGTGATGCTTATGTCGGCTCGAGTATTATCACACCCCCAGTGCTTTTCGAAGATATGGAAATTAATCCAATTGATAAAGATACTCCAAAGCCTCCTTATATACCAAGTCCATTTGTAAAGAAAAAATAATTTTAATCAAATATAATTTTTAATATAAATGGCTATTTTATTAAAAAAAAATAGCCATTTTTTTCTTAATTTGTAATCAAAATTAGAGAAAAATATGAGTAATTCTTTTCAGGAAGTTAAAAATCCTTATAATCAAGAACTAATTGGCAAATTACCGAAACCAACCAAGGAAGAAATAGAACAATGCTTTTTGTCGGCAAAATTGGCTTATGATGATTATATGAAAAGGATGCCCGCATATGAAAGAGCAGAAATATTATATAAAGTTGCAGAATTGATAAATTCAAATTACGAAGAGTTAGCTCGATTAATCGCTTCTGAAGGTGGGAAACCACTGAAAGATGCCATAGTAGAAGTTAAAAGAGCTGTTAATACTGTAAAAATGAGCGCTATGAAAACGCTAAATTTAAATGGTGAACAAATTACTATGGATCGAGCAAAAGGGAGTGAAAATCATTGGGCATTTACTATTCGTCAGCCAATCGGACCAGTTTTAGCAATTTCAGCATTTAATCATCCCGTGAATTTAATTTGTCATCAAGTTTCCACTGCAATTGCTGCCGGTAATTCTGTTATTTTGAAACCAGCTGAAAAGACTCCACTTTCTGCTCGAAAAATTGTTGATTATTTTTATCATTCAGGATTAAGAGAAGATGCTATTCAATTTCTTTTACTAAATGGTGCAGAAACTTCCCAAATTATCTCCCGAGATGAAATTCGATATGTTTCATTTATTGGAAATGCTGATATAGGATGGTGGATTCGCAAAAACGTTAAACCTGGTGTGAAAGTGATGCTTGAACATGGCGGCACAGCAGCAAGTGTAATTGCACCTGATATAATTTTTTCTGAAGTAATTCCTTCATTAATAAGAGGTGCTTTTTATCACTCAGGACAGGTGTGCGTTTCTACTCAGTTAGTTTATGTACATTCTGATATTTATGATGAATTTACACAACAACTTAAAGATGCAACAAGCAAACTTCAAACAGGCGACGCTTTATCAATTCATACAGATTGCGGTCCATTGATTACAAGTGCCGTTGTTGAAAAAATGAAATTTCTTGTTGAAGATGCCGTCAACAAAGGTGCAAAAGTATTATTAGGAGGTAATTGTTTACCAAATCAATGCTTTGAACCAACACTTCTTGAAAATGTAAATAATAATATGGTTGTTTTCAAAGATGAAGTATTTGGTCCAATCCTTTCTATATTGAAATATAGTGATATTAATGATGTAATTTGTGAAATTAATAATTCTAAATTTGCTTTTCAAACTTCAATTTACACAAAAGACATTAATTTAGCATTATATTATGCGAAAAATGTAGAACAAAAAGCATGTATAATTAATGATTCAACAGCATTTAGAGTTGATTGGATGCCATTTGGTGGTTTTAAAGAATCTGGTTTTGGTACTGGTGGGATAAAGTACGCAATTGAAGATATGACCGAAGAGAAATTAATAGTAATGAAAGAAAATTATAACATTTAAATTTTTATGTTTTTTTGACAAACTCACATTAAAATTAAATTTTTCAATAAAAATTAAGGACTATTAAATTAAATTTAATAGTCCTTTGTATTTTTAGAGATTTAAAATTTATTTTATGACTGAAATAGCCTTAATAATCTTTTGATTTGCGATGTTTAAGCGAATATAATATGTGCCACTTGGTATGGAATTTAAGTCGATTTTGACATTGCCAGCCGATTGACTAACTTTTCCTAAATCATTTATAAGTAACCTGTTTCCAAATAAATCAAGTAATTCAACACTTACTAAAGCTTCTTTATTTAAAGTAAATTCAACAAACGCATACTCGCTTGTTGGATTTGGGTATATGGATATTGAATTTTCAATTGCAATATTATTTTCAGGAACATCAACTGAATTATCAAAATGGACGTTATCAATAAACCAGCCTTCATCAGTCAATGCCGGACCCGAGAATAATGAAAATCTTAACATAATTGTATCGCCAATGAAAGGTCTTAAATCAACTGCTGTGCTTTGCCATTTGCTATTTGCTAAATCTCCACGAATGAAATCACTCGAGGAATTAATGTCATACCATCTTAAACCCTTATAATAATTGCCCCAATCTTTTGTTGCGGAAACTTGTGCTATATCTGTATTATGAACTAAGCAAATGTGGTCGAATAAAAGTGATTGATTATCAGTTGTAACGACCATAGGTGGGAAGTATAATTCATAATTCTTGTTTATTTGATATTTTCCATTTGGAGATGCGGCTAATGAATTTGGAGCAGATTTACTAACTTTCGAAGTTATTCCCCAACCATTTTCTACATAGTGAGGGATTATATTATTGACATCATCAAAATTCTCAGAAAAAGTTGAATAAATAGGACCTGCATAAACAATATATTGTTGTGTATAATCACTTTCTTCTGATTTTTCGTTTCTTGTGGCAACCGCTGTCAATTGGATTTTTGCAAAAGTTTTTGGTAGCATATTTAATTTGTAAGTTGCAAATAAACCTGCTAAATCTTGGCTTTGAGGAGCAGTTGCTTTCAAAGTATCGTTAACATAAATATTAATCTGCTTTAAATCTCGAATATTAGTTCCATCAATTGATTTTGACGGGTTAATCCAACTTAAAAGCACACCGTCTTCGAGAGGTTTCCAGCTAACTGAAGTAGGAGCATTTGGTTTCAAAGCACCTCCTACGAGAATCGATACTTTTGACACTGTACTTTCACGTTTATCATCCGAGGTTACTACTTTGAAACTATAAGTATAAAAATTGCCATCAATAACATTTTTATCAAAGTATTCAGATGGTTGTGATTTATTGATTGTTGCAATTGGATTTCCGGGGACATCATCACGATAAATTAAAACATCAAAATTACCAAGAGGATTTTTTAATAAATCAAATTCGGGATTCGTCCAAGTTAATTTTACTTTAATTGTATTTCCTTCAAATACATTTTCTGCTTTTAAATTAGATACAGGAGCAGGATTTGGAGAAATAGGTGCAGTAAATAAATCTAAACTATAATAATTACCAGTTGGGCTAGTTGGCATCCAAAAAAGTGGATATATAACACCGTCGTAAGAAGTTACAGAAGTATAATCGCCCCAATAAATATTTCCTGGATCACCTTGAGGCATAACGTCTTCTGGTTTGTCTAAGTACCACGTTGTGGGAGTAACTCTTAAAACGTTCCATGTATTTCCACCATCCTTTGAAAAAGAAAGATAGCCATCCACACCTTGATTATTTTGAGGGTCATTTTGTGAACTATAATAAAATACAGCAACAACGCCGGTTTTCGCATCAACTGTTATTGATGGGAAAAACATATCATTACCATATTTATTATCATCAATAATCATTTTTTTCCATGTTTTTCCACCATCTTGCGAGCGAGATAAGTATATATGATTTAAACCGCCGGAGGATTCTCGTCCTGCTTGAACAACATAAACATATCCACGGTATGGACCGTTTGAACAATCAACAGCAATTTGAGGTGGGGAAGAGACTCTTATTTCTTGTTTATCAACAAGAGTGAATCTTCCAGATTGAGAATTCCTTTTTCCAATACTGTAAACAGATTGGGCAAGCGTAGTATTGCCCCATGTTTGTCCACCGTTAGTGCTTTTACGCACAATAGCTTGTGCTTCGTCAGGGTATATGTTACTAATCCAAGAAACATATACTTCACCATCAGGACCAACTGCGGGCATTGGTGCTTGTGTACTTCCAGTTCCAATAATTGATGGACTTGACCAACTTGCTCCATAATCTGTTGAATAAGAGAATGAAACACCTGGATTTGATTGAAATCTTTGCCAAGTGATATAAAATCTATTTCTATATTGTGTATTAGATACATTGTCACAACCTAATGTATATCTATCGTGGAATGGTGCAGAAGGTTCATTTGAAGAAAGTGCAATTGCTGAAATTGGGTAATCTTTCCCCCAGCCATCCCAAGTTTGTCCGCCATTTGTTGAAGAAACAGCGAATACTCCATTGTCACCATCAGTTGTTCCACTTGAAAGGATTTGAGTATAACCATATGTATATACTAACCTACCTTCAGCATCAAATGCAATACCAGGATCGAAAATCGTCATACTTCCAGATGTTGGTGCATTTATGTAAACTCCTAAATTTGGTGGTGTAGGCGATGAAGTCCAAGTCTTACCACCATCTAAGGTGTACCATGAGTTCATTCTCCATCCACCATAACCCCCTAAATATTTATTATCGTTTGCTGTTGCAACTATATTTTGTGGATTTTTAGGATTTATTGCTATCCAAGTTTCACTTTGAGCATCATTTCCATTTGTAATATTAATTAATTCAAAACCTTCACTATTAAGCAATCGAGTAGTTTCAGGTTTATATTTTGCCCACTCTGGTGGTATAGGTGCCCATTTTACTTTATTTATTAATGGGTTAACAATTTCAGGATGATTAATATAATAGTCCTTATATTCGGGTTTTAAATATTTTGGTATTTTACTATTTGAATATTGTCCATAAGATAAGCTTATGTTAATAAATAAAATCGTAAAAATAATTATTAGTAAATTTTTGTACATTTTTAACCTTTTATATTAATATTAATAGACGTTTTCATTTTAATATAAGTTACAAAATTAAGAAATAATTGTTTTTGCAGTACTAAATAGACAATATAAGAGTAAACAATTTATTTAGAAGAATATTTTCTCAAAATCTGAATCAGTGCAGCAAAATCCTTTTGGTAATCAGCTGTAACTTCGATAATTTTATTTGTTTTAGGATGCTTTAACTTTATGAAATATGAATGCATTGTAAGTCTTGACATTATCGGTTTTTCCTCTGTTCCTTTTTTAATATTATACTTCTTTTTTATAGAAGAAAGATAGAATTGTTCCTTGTTGCCATATAAGTTATCGATTAAAAGTGGATGACCAATCGTTTGTAAATGTACTCTAATTTGGTGATGACGACCAGTGACTAATTCGCATTCTACAAGAGTACAGTTTCTAAATTTTTCTAAAATTGTTACTTTTGTTAACGAAGGTTTTCCTTTCGCAGATGGTACTGTCATTCCTAATTTTTTTCGGCTTTGTCTTAAAGGAATGTCAATTTCAATATAATCTTCCGGGAGTAACCCGTCGATAACAACGTGGTATTTTCGAATTACTTCATTATTTTCAAAATCGATATTTAATTGACGATGAGTTTCGGCATTTTTTGCAAAGATAATTGCTCCGCTTGTATCTTTATCTAAGCGATGAACAACAAAAATCTTTTCGTATTCTTTTTTCAGAATCGATGATAAATTTGGAATGGATTTGTTGTATCTATCGGGAATAGTAAGAATACCGCTTGGTTTATTGATAATTAATAAATCTTCGTCCTCGAACAAAATTTTATTTTTTATTTCAAATGGTTTTGGCATTTTAATTATATCAATTAATAATTGTATTCATTTGATGCTGATTTGAATGTATTAACCATTAACATTGCAATTGTTAATGGACCAACACCACCTGGAACGGGTGTAATCATAGAAACTTTATCAACAACATCGTCAAAATCGACATCGCCAACAAGTCTATATCCAGATTTTTTGGATGGGTCTTCTATTCTATTCATTCCAACATCAATTATTACGGATCCTTCTTTAATCATATCAGATTTAACGAAATTGGCCACACCAATTGCTGCAATTAATATATCTGCATTTTGAGTATAGTACTTTATATTTTTTGTTCCTGTGTGGCAAATAGTAACGGTTGCATTTGAAAATGGTTTCTTTTGGTAAAGCATATTTAACATAGGTTTACCAACAATATTACTTCTTCCAATTACAACTACATTTTTGCCCGATGGGTCGATATTGTAATGTTTCATCAATTCAATTATTCCAGCAGGTGTGCAAGGTTGAAAACCAGGTATTCCAGCAACTAAACGTCCTACATTTTCGGGATGAAAACCATCAACATCCTTATTTGGGTTAATTGAAAGCAATACTTTTGTTTCGTCAATATGTTTTGGTAGAGGCAATTGAACTAATATTCCGTGGATTCTTGGGTCATTATTCCATTTTGAGATTAATTCAAGCAATTCTTGTTGAGTTGTCTCGACAGGCAAAGTTTTCAAAATGGAATTATACCCTAATTCTTCGCAAGCTTTAGTTTTTCCTGAAACGTAAACTTTTGAAGCAGGATTATCACCTACTAAAATTACCGCTAAAGTCGGTGTTATTCCTTTTTCTTTTTTTAATTTTTCTGTTTGATTTTTAAGGTTTTCTTTAATTAAACTTGAAACTAATTTTCCGTCAATTATTTTTTCTATCATATTAATTATTTATTATTAAAATTTGTATCCTAATGTTGCTCCAATCATAACCATTTTACTGATATTAATATCTGCGGAAATGATGAAATTATAAAATTCTTTGGAAATCCCTAATGTCGCACGTGTTTGACTATCTGATATTTTTATTAAAGCTGTTTGTGGATTAACGTCGCCTGGATAACCTGGAGTAGGATTAGGATTTCCTTGTTCCAGTAAACCAAGTTGCCATTGAACAACAACTGGTAAATAGTATTTATACTGAGATTCTATATTAACTTTTTCATACGAAATACCAGCATAAATTGTAAATATTTTATCCCAAGTTTTAGAAAGTTGCAAATTTAAATTAAGAAAATTTGCGTCAGCATTTAACTTTGCATTTGTCACACCGACTGTATTCTGTAAATTAGTTGATTGATATGCTATTTGGAGAGCGCCGTCAATAGGTGAATCCGAGAAATATTGTGTTATACTATGTTTTAGTCCAACACCCCAAAAAGAAAAATCACCAATGTTCGAACCTAAATTAATTGTTGGAACAAATCTGAGCAATAATTCTGTTCCATAATACGAACCAATAATTAGCTGTGGTACTCCAGCAACAATTGAATTAATATTACCACCAGGTGGTAAATCAAAAAGATTTGGGAATGTCTCAATAGTGTGCATAACTGTATCTTCTAATCCCAATTGTTTAATAATCGGATAAGCTGGATGAGCTCTGACTAATGTGTCTAATGCTCCTTTTCTAAGTTCAAATGTTGTTGCTTTATTTCCCAATGCAGTAGGTGCGGACTTTGGTACATCAATTATTCCTTTGTGATTACCATATATTCCATCATACATCAAATTTAAGAAAAAATAATGGATTAATCCGGCGGTATCTAATTTTCCAGTGAGTGGGTTATAATAATTTGTTAAATCAGCAGCATTAAATTCTTTAGCCGGCATTTGAGGGACATATGATTTTTCAGATTCGGGAGTGATTCCAAACATCATTTGAATTGAAAATTTGAAGTATGGTTTTGAAACTTTTTTGGGGATATATGCATCATAATAAAATCCTGTATTTGAAGTTGTGTTTACGACTTTAACAACAGGTTGTAAAAAGGGAACACCATTCAATTCAAATATATCTTTGCTGAATGCTCTTGCTAAATCAACTGTAAACGGATTAGAAGTGCTTTGAGAAAACAGATTTATTGTGCAGATTGCAAGAAATAGAATTATTATGTAAAGCTTTTTCATAATTCAAATATTTAAATTTTATAATTTCTTAATAATTGATAATTAATTACTTCTTCTATTTGTTCATTTATTAATTCTTTTCTATCTTTTAAAAGTAAATTCACCTTAAAATTTGAATTTGACCCATCAATTCTTCCTTGTGGTGTTATCAACAATTCATATTCTCCTGAACCTGAACAATTAACTATATCAACAAGCCTGTCAAAACCAAAAATTCTAATTTGATGTTTTACATTCTTCAAATTATTAATTTTACCGGTAATCTTGTATAATTGGGAAGTTGTTTCTGTTAATTTTACTTTAGCCGAAGAGTCAAAAAGTTGGATTTCTTCAATGTCTATTTTAAATGGAACTTTTAAAATTGTGGATGAATCAATGCTTGAATTTGGAATAAAGCCTTTTAAAATATCAACAATGTTTGTAAGATAATCATCAGACAAGCGATAATTCCAATAATAATTTCTTAACGTATCAAGTATTCCATCGCTTGGATCATTTATATATCTTCTAACTTCATCAATTCTTTTCCCATCAATTTTTCCAAAATCCCAATAAGGTGAATAGTAGAAATTGAATTCTTTGCCTAAAATTGCAGAGTTTGCATCATAGTCGGAACGGGAAAGAGGAGGAACAAGTTTATCATCTTGAGAATTATAATAAATTGAATCTTTTCCGATTTTGAATGAATAGGTTAACGAATCAATTGATACGATGAGTTTTGTTACACCTTTATCGGGTTTGCTCGGTGAATAATAAGTAAAATATAAATCATAATTTCTTTCAATTACTCTTTTTGAGGAATCACTGAAAGATTGCGTTACTTTTGTTTTTTCAGTTCTTTTAAAATGAAAAGCGACGTTTGTTGGAAATTTGGGTTTGATTATAAATCGTGGTAATTCTTTAACTGGTTCTGGTTGACCTTTTGTAACTTCTTGAGAAAATGTTATTGAAGATAAAGAGAAAAATAAAATCAAGATAAGATATGTTATTTTTTCCATTGGTTATCCATTTTTTAATAAGTACAAAAACCACGAAGATATAGACATTCCACTCCAAATTTTATTTGATTGAATTGAAAGATTGATTTCATTTTTGAGCATTTTAACTACTTTAATTTGCTCAGTTATTTCGGGTTTAGAATTAGTAAATACTAAATCGGAGGCTAAAAAAACGTAACAAGTTTCGTTTGTAACGCCAATAAAAGGATTAAAAGTACCTAAAAGCTCAATTTTATTAGCTTTAAAGCCGGTTTCTTCATTTAATTCTTTTTGTGCATTTTTTTCAATGTTCAAATTTTCTGTAATTCCTCCACCAGGGAATTCCAAACTAACTTTTTGATTTAAGTAACGAAATTGCTCAATAAGAATAAAAGTCTCTTCATCTAACTTTGGAATAATAATAGTTGACCCTCGAGAATCTACGTAATGATATTCTTTCGAAATTCCCGAGGGTAAAATATAATCGTCAACATTGTAATTCCAGTAAGGATTTTTTATAGAAGTTTTAGTTTTTATCTTACTGAAAATATTTATCATTAAATCTCAATGTTAAGAAACAAGTTCTAAATTGCTAAACATAAAAGAAATTTCAATTTTAGCATTTTCATCTGAATCTGAACCATGAATAGCATTTACAGCTTTGGATTCACCGAAAAGTTTTCTAATTGTTCCGTCAGCAGCTTCAAGTGGATCAGTTGCACCAAGCAAAATACGATAATCTTGAACAGCATTATCTTTTTCTAAAGCTAATGCTATAACAGGTCCGCTTGTAATATATTCAACCAATTCCATATAAAATGGGCGATCTTTATGAACTAAATAAAACTGCTTGGCTTGTTCTTTAGTTAGCTGAATTAGCTTCATTCCGTTAATTTTAAATCCAGCACTTAATATCATATCTATAATTTTGCCGGAATAATTCTTTTTAACAGCATCTGGTTTAATCATTCCAAATGTTATATTTGCCATATAAGTCCTTTATATTTCGATAATTATTAATTCTTAAAAATTATTTAGTTATTTTTTTTTAGTTTTCGTTGTTTTTTTAGTTTTTGATTTTACTTTTTCTTTTTCCAGTTCTTCTTTAATTTTAAATTCTTTTATTGCTTTTACAACAGTAATTCCTATTTCAGATGGAGCATCAACGACGTAAATACCAGCGGATTCTAAAGCAAGCATTTTATCTTTAGCTGTGCCCTTTCCACCGGATATTATAGCGCCAGCGTGACCCATTCGACGACCCGGAGGAGCAGTTTTACCTGCAATAAAGCCAATAACTGGTTTTTTGACATATTCTTTAACATATTCAGCAGCTATTTCTTCAGCATTTCCACCGATTTCGCCAATCATCATTATTGCTTCTGTTTTCGGGTCTTCATTGAATAATTTAATAATATCAATGAATTGGCTTCCGATTATTGGGTCACCGCCAATTCCGACTGCCGTCGATTGACCGAATCGCAAATCTGACAATTGTTTTACTGCTTCATAAGTTAACGTCCCACTTCTCGAAACAACTCCTACATACCCTTTTTTATGAATAAAACCGGGCATAATACCAAGTTTTGCCTCTCCGGGAGTTATAATTCCAGGGCAATTAGGTCCTATCATTCTACTTTTTGATCTTTTAAGTGCATCATAAACATAAATCATATCACGAGCTGGAATACCTTCGGTGATGGTGACTATTAAATCTAATTCAGCATCTATTGCTTCTAAAATTGCGTCTGCCGCATATGCTGGTGGAACAAAGATAATTGATGCATTTGCTCCAGTTTCTTTCGCTGCATCTTTTACTGTATTAAATATTGGTACTTCTTTTGCAAAGATATTTTCTCCTTTTCCAGAGTATGTTTGTCCACCCTTACCAGGTGTAACGCCAGCAACTATTTTTGTCCCATATTCTATCATTTGAGAAGTATGGAAAGTCCCTTCAGACCCAGTAATTCCTTGAACAATAACTTTTGTGTTTTTATTTAATAATATACTCATTAATTATTCCTGAATTATTTATTTTCATATTTACAAATTTAAGAATATTTTTATAAATTTTTAGTTGTTTATCAATATTATTTTATTCGGATTAATACCAACAATAAATTTTTTCAAGTAATTTGATGTTGAGTTATTGAAATCTGTAGGATATATGTAAATTTCGCCACTTGATTGAAAATTTTTTGAATTGGCAACCCAAATATAATTTCTTTTGTAGTCTATAAAAAAAGAATACCAAAAATCCTTAGTTTTGTTGATTATTAAATCTTTAATTTCATTTGTTTTTAGATTAATCATTCGAATAGATCCATTTGTCAAGGTTTCTTTACCAGGTGTGTTATTTGCAATCATAAATAATGTATCCCTACTATAACTAAGTGTTAGGTTGGAATAATTTCCTCGCCATTCTTGTAAAAGTTTGAAAGAGCGGAGATCATATTGCAAAATTCCACCAAGCGAATCTTTCAGTGATGGGTAATTGTAATAAACTACATATAAGAATTTATTTATTGAGTCAACTAATAATTCAACGGGATTATTCTTTGTTTTTATCTTGTTTAACTCTTGATTTGAAAACAAATCAATTATGCTAATCGTACTCGCATCAGGGGCATTTTTGTTAATATCGCCCCAACCAGAATTTACTGTAAATAAGTAATTGTTATAAATTCCAATTCCTTCGGGTTGAACCCCGACTTTAATTTGTCGTTTGATGCTCATTCCACTTGTATTTATTTCAAAAACACTATTTGAGTATGCATCAGTTACAAAACAAGTTGAATCATCGTATAATACAATTTTCCTTGGAAGATTATTTCCTGTGAAATTTAGTTTTTGTGCTACTTGACCGTTTTTCAAAGAAATTTTATATATTGTTTTAGAAGTTGAAACTACAACATACAAGAAGTCTTTATATAACAAGGCATCATTAAGAACATCTCCGATTTGATAGCCATTTATTTGTTCAAAAAATTGATTATTTACCTCACCTGATTCTAAATTAAAATATGAAATTGATGCATTACTCAACCCATAATTTCCTTCACAGAAAATTAATGAGAAATTATTTTTTAAATCAATATTATTAGTATTAACAGGTGCAACTGGTTCTCGCTTACATGAAACAAGACACAATAAGATTATTAAAAATATATAATTTGCAATTTTCATTTAAAAGTATTAAATAAAAAAATATTATTATTTTCTTCTATTTTAATGAATAATAATAAATTAGTAATTTCATTTAATTTTAGAATAAAATATTTATAATCATTTGTTGCTAAAATATTAATACCCAGATAGTTATATATTTCAAATTTACTTCCATTTCTAAATTTTTCAAAATAATTAATATTAATGATTTGTTCTGTGTTTACACTTGTGTAATCATTGTCAACTAAATATCTCGAAGTAATTGCGTCTAAATCAAAACCTGAAAGTGTTGCATCGTAAAATTGATGACTTGGATTAGCTAAAACTGAATCAGTTATATCTTTGATTTTGATATATTTAATTCTTGTCAGTCCGATTGTTGCTAAATCAAAAGCATTGCCACCACTAACTTCGGGAGAAAAAGGATCCGCTTTTCCATCAGTAGGATTAGTGCCAGCACAACCTTTTAAATTTTCTAAATTATATGGGAATTCTATAAAGTTGATGCCATCTTCACTAACGGAAACTACTGCTGGTTCTGCAAATACTTTATTATTAATTGGGTTTATAAAGGCATTTTCAAAAACGATAAAATCATCGCCAGGTCCATCGTAAACCCAATAATTTTTGAAGCTTACAGTAATTTCACCGCTTAATCCCAAAGATAAAACTTCACTTTCTGACGTTTCAGGAATATATTTAGAAGCATTGCGAGAAGGTAAACCAAAAATATTACGTGGGAAAAAATCTGGTGATTGACCTGAGTTTTGACCTTTTCCAGGTTTGAAATTAATTACAGTATCAATTGTTCCTTTGTGGAATTCTTGACTGAATGAATAAAAATATGTTAAAAAGATAAAAAATAATAATTGTACAAAAATTTTCATAATTGAATATAAGTTATTGATAATAAATAATTTCGTCCGGGCATCGGATAGTTTCTTATAATTTGATAATTTGTAGATGTTATATTATTTACTGAAAATTGAAAATTAAAGATACTTGAATTAATTTGAAATTTTGATTTTAAAGATAAATCTATCAGATAATAAGAAGCCATTAATGAATTAAATGAATTATCCGGCAAAAAATATCTAAATGAATTATAATAAAACGAAATGTCAAAAATTAAATTTGAAATAATAATTTCACTTTGCAATGAGATTATTTCTTGTGGAATATAAATTATATTTTTGTTATAATTCGTTGAATTTTCAGTTATGTCTTTTGGTACTTGAAGAGTGTAAGATAAATTTGCAAATAAACATTTATCCAAAAAATTAGCATTTAAAGCAAGCTCAACACCATAATTTTTTGTTTTACCTAAATTTTGGGCAGACCAAGTCAAAGTGCTTTTCGGAACAGATACAATTTGGTCATAAGTTAGTGTATAATAACTGCTAATATTCATTTCTAAATTATCAAATGATTTATTTGTTAATCCAAAATTTAAAGAATTAGATTTTTCGGGCTTTAAATCTAAATTTCCATAATTGAAATAGTAAAGCTCTGAAAAACTCGGGATACGAAAATTTTTTGATATATTCAAAAACAACGATAATTGATAATTTTTGATTAATAATTCACTTCCTAAAAAAAATGAAAAGGGGTTGTCCTTATAATTTGAAAATTTGTCGAAACGTAAAGAAAATGAGTTTTGCCATAATTTATTAATAAAGTCAATTTTATGATTAATGCCGGAAGAAAGCGAGAGTGTTGTTTGCTGTACAAAATTGCCTAAATTTGGTTGCAGAAAAGTTCCTGTTAAATCAACATAATCGAACTCGGGATGTATAAAAAAATCTAAATTAGTGAAAAGTCGAATGTAGTTTACAATTGATTTAAAATGATTTGAATTAAATTTATAATTTGTTTGATTGTTAATGAAAACATTGTTAAAATCGTTTATTGTAGTGCTTTGAACAGACATTAAATTGTTTAAAGAAATAATATTACTCGTATCAATTAAATATGTGATTTTGGGTATAATGTATGTTGAAAAATCTTCGGAAGATGTATTGATATCTTCAATTTTTCCAAGCAAAACAACTCCGGGAATTCCTTTTTTTGAATAATTCGCAAATGATAAAACGGAAAAATCAAATTTACTAATTTGATAATCGAAAGAAAGTCCTGTTTGTATTTTATTCAAGTTCGAATTTGTTCTAAAAGTATCGATGATATTGCCAAAATTATTAAACTTGAAAGGATAATTTCCATCAAATTTAGTGTAGTTTATAAAATATGAAAGAGGGAACTCATCTTGAAAAAAATTTGATTTGAAATTAAATTGAAATCGTCCGAATGAGCCATAATTACTTGTTAAAACGACTAATTCACTATCCTTTGAATTGTTTGTACGAAAATTTATCGTTCCTCCAATACTATTGCTACCATAGTAAGCTGAAAGACCATTTTTAATTATTTCAATATCGCTCAAAATGTTTATAGGAAGTTCGTTTAAATCAAACGAGGGATTACTTGTTGAAGTGATTGGCATGTCGTTTAAAGCAATTACAACTTGATTAGAGCTAGTTCCACGTAATGAAATAGTTTTCAAGCCACCTAATCCTCCATAGTCTTTAATAAATATTCCAGGTGATTCTTGCAAATAATTTGTTATTTCTTTTGCATTGTTTTCATTTTTAATTTTTATACTTTCAAAGTTTAGACCTTTTAATATCTTCACTTCAGATACTCTTTCTGCAGAAATTTCAATCGGTTTGAGTCCGACAGAAAGAGTATCCGTATTTGCAAAGATTTTTAGCGAATAAAAAGTAATAAACAATATGTAGTAAAGATTTCTCAACTATTTGATTATTTGGATTTTTTCAAAGTATTTATTATTTCCATTGGAAACTAATAAGAAATATACACCTGAGTTCAATTTTGTTAAATCAATTTGCGACTTGGATAAAATATTAGTCTCTTTGATGACCTCATTTCCGAGCCTATCTATGATTTTAAAGTCGAATAATGAATTTGGTATATTAATATTCAAATAATTTTTAGCTGGGTTTGGATAAATTTCAAAATTGAGTACATTATTATTTTCAACCGAAGTGACATTAGAAAATTGCATAAAAGTAAGGGTGTTATTTGAGGAATAATCTGATTTAACAGAATTAGCAATTAACAGATTAGTCGAAATTTTACCTGAAATATCTGAATAAGAATAATCAAAAGCTTCGCCTTTTCCATCAATTTCAAAACTTGTGTGCGAGTTATCAATAATTTCTTTTGTAACATTATCGATGAGCCAAAACTCTATAAAACCATCGTAATTAACAGTTGCAAGATAATTCAGCATTTGTGAATTATTTTCATTATCAAAGAACTTAACAATTTTTGAAAAGCTTGGTCCACCCCAAGGAGATGTTTGGGAATTAGCGATTTTAACTGAATTATTTGAAATATCAATTATAAAAATTTTATTAGAGAACATTGAAGTAGCAATAACGTATTTGTTCCCAAAAGTTGAAATATGATTTCCTGTGTTTCCAATATCAATTTGATTTAAACTAGTTAAATTATTGTTGTCGTACAAACCATAAATTATATTTGAAGAGTCAGAACTCCAAGGACCTATGTTCAAAGTAGCAAGAATATTTTTATTTGGTTCATTTGTTTCCAAAACAAGTGTTTGCTGAGCATTAATTCCAATTGGAAATTGATTTAAAATTGATTTTGTAAGTGTGTTCAAAATAATCAAAGTGTCAATTTGATTACTTAAAGATGATTTGGTAACGAATAATTTTTTATTTTTATAATCAAGACCGGATGCAAAAAAAGAATAACTTTCGTCCTCAATTGGTGTGAAGGAGTCGAGCGAATATGCTTGAATTATACCCAAGTGGTTAATATAAATCTTCCTTTCGTTTTGAGCAAAGGCAGGACGGAATGGAAATTGAATACTTCCAAACTCGAATTGATAAACTTCTTTTACATTTGGCTTGAAAGTACTATCAAAAGAAACAGTCCACCAAGTGGGTTTGACATCACCTGAATCAGGTTCGAAAACACCATTGAAATTTTTGTCAGTACCTTTACAAAAAATATGGAAAATGTGAGTCGTATCATCATAAAATACACCGACAGGCTCATTTCCAACTGTGATATTAAATTTTAGCGAGGGTTGAAGTTGAGAAAAAGAAAGATTGAAAAAAGTACAAACAAATACAAACAGAATTAAGGATTTTTTTAACATTTGAAACTCCTAAAAGTTAAAAGAAATATAGTTTATTTAAATAATACAACAATGAGGAGATAAAATACTTACAAGAAAAGTAAGATGCGAGTAAATCTATCTTCTCATTGTTTTGTTCTCGCAAAATCAATGAGAATTTGCAAACATTGTATTCTGGCTTGGTTTCACAGAAAATACTACCTTCCCAAAAAAATCAGTGGTTGCTTTTTTAAGCTAAGTATTTTCTCCACCTTACAGCTGCGGAACAGCACAGGATTTTCACCTGTTTCCAACAATATTTTAACGAAATATTGTATTTGTTTACAAACTTATTACAAAATTAAGAAAATTCTAATAATTCTACTATGTAACTAATTTTTTTTTATTTTTGTATTATTTAAAAAATAGAAGTAGCATTATGAGAAAAGCATACATCCTTGTTGTCGATGATAATAAAATAACAACAAAATTAATGAGAAAATACCTTGAATCACACGGCTTTGAAGCAACGGAAGCTTATGATGGGGTAGATGCACTTGAAAAGATTGCTCAGCGTATACCAGATGCAATAGTTTTGGATGTTATGATGCCCAGAATGGATGGTTATGAAACAGTCCGCCAATTGAGAGATAAAGCTGAAACAAAAAACATTCCCGTTGTTATTGTAACTGCTTTGAATGATGTACCTACTCAAATCAAAGCAATAGAAACAGGTGCAGATGATTTTTTAAGTAAACCCGTAGAAGAAAAGCTACTTATAGCAAAAGCAAAACTTCTTTCTAATTTAAGTATTAAACAGGAACAAATCAATTTTCTGTTCAAAGTGTGTGAAAATATTAAAAGTTCCGCTTTACCTGTTTCTGAAATAGATAACACTATAACATCAAGCGAATTATTTTAATATAATTTATTCGTGAAAAATAAAACTTATTATGTTTGTTCTAATTGCGGGGCACGTTCAGCAAAATGGCTCGGACGTTGCCCTAATTGTGATTCCTGGAACACATTCGTCGAAGAACAAACTCATTCTTCTAAAAAGACAAAAGAAATATTAAGTAATGAAAAACCAACTTTAATTTCTCAAATTGTAGATTTAAAAACAGAAAGAGTAATAATACCAATTAATGAATTCAATCGTGTTCTTGGAGGCGGTATTGTACCCGGATCAGTTATTTTAATTGGTGGTGACCCAGGCATTGGAAAATCAACTTTATTATTACAAGTTTCAAGTAAATTCAAAGTCGGTTCTTGTTTGTATGTGACAGGTGAAGAATCAAAACAACAAGTCGCAATTCGTGCAAAAAGAATATTAACATCAGGTGAAGACTTCGAAATACTTGCTGAAACTAATTTGGAATCAATTCTCAACCAAATTGAGAATAAAGAATATGACTTTGTAATCATTGATTCTATTCAATCAATATACTCAAGTGATATCGATGGAATACCAGGAAGTTTAATTCAATTAAAAGAATGCACTGTTCGACTTACTGAATTTGCTAAAAAATCAGGTACCGCAGTCTTTTTGATTGGACACGTAACAAAAGAAGGCTACATCGCTGGTCCGAAAGTCCTTGAACATACTGTTGATGTAGTTTTGCAATTTGAAGGCGAAAAAAACTATTCGTACAGAATCTTGCGAACATTAAAAAACCGCTTTGGTTCCACAAATGAAATTGGAATATTCGAAATGGTAGAAAAAGGATTAAGAGAAGTTCTAAATCCTTCAGAAATATTTCTTGCCGACCAAATCGATTCACCAGGTGTGTCAATTTCTGCTGCAATGGAGGGAAGCAGACCAATACTGATTGAAGTGCAAGCTTTAGTGTCTTCTTCTGGGTATTCTTACCCGCAAAGAACAACAAATGGATATGATATTAAAAGACTTCAATTAATTTTAGCTGTTTTAGAAAAAAAACTTGGTATAAATTTTAATAACAAAGATGTTTTTGTCAATATAGCAGGTGGTTTTAGTTTTGATGATACTGCATTGGATTTAGCAGTTGCTGCTTCTTTAATAAGTTCAAATTCCGAAATTTCGATACCTGAAAAAACTGTAATTATTGGGGAAATAGGTTTGACTGGTGAAGTTCGTTCAGTTTCCCAAATTGAACAAAGAATAAGTGAAGCAGAAAAGTTAGGGTTTCAAAATGTAATACTTCCTAAGTATGTTCTTAATAAACTTTCTAAATCATATAAAATTAAAATAATTACAGTAAAAAACTTATCTGAAACATTCCAAAAATTATTTTTGAAAAGAACAAAATCAAATTAATTTTTATAATTTTGTAATCAGCCGTGGGGGCGCTGTTGATAAACAGCTGAGAGTGACCCTTGGAACCTGATCCAGATAATACTGGCGTAGGGAACGGAAATTTCTCTTCCTTTTGTATTCCTTCAGCACTCACTCCCCGGAAAAATTAAAATAACTTTTGTTAAATTTTTTCGGAGTTTTTTATGTTTTACAAAATTGTTTTTTTTGCAACGATTTTTTCAATTTACTTTGCATATTCAAAAGATATGCCATCAAATAAAGTCAATCAAAAAGACACAGTTCTTTTTGTTGTGCCAAGTTTAACAATCACTTCAGATAAAGCAGATTTTCAAAAGTCACCCGTTCCATTTTCACAAATTACAGAAGCTGAATTAGACAAAAACTATATTTATCAAGATATTGCAAATTTAATATCAGAAACACCATCGGCATATTCATATTCTCAAAATGGCAATGGAATAGGTTATTCAACTTTATCAATCAGGGGTTTTGACCAAAGAAGAATATCTGTCAATATTAATGGTATACCACAAAATGACCCAGAGGACCATAATGTTTATTGGATTGATTTCCCTGACCTTGCTTCAAACTTAGAATCTATTCAAGTTCAAAGGGGTAGCGGTTTGACAAATTTTGGTTCTGCATCAATTGGTGCCTCCATTAATCTTACCACTTCCAATTTTATAAATAAGCAAGGCGTAAAATTATATTCAGGCATTGGATATCAACAATTTGGCAGTAATGATGATAAGTTCCAACAAAATATTAGCAAATTTTCTATTGAAGCAAGCTCTGGATTAATTAATCAAAACATTGAAGATAAAACAAAATATGCTATTTATTCGAGATTATCCCGAATAAATTCATTTGGTTATCGAAACAACTCTTATGCTTATTTAAATAGTTATTTTTTAGGTTTTGCAACATTTTCAAATAATTTTTCGACACAATTTAATTTATTCGGTGGTCCAATAAATGATGCGTTAGCTTACAATGGTATTCCTAAATCATATATCTATGATAAAAATAAAAGAATTTTAAATTATAATTATTGGAGTTATGATTCAACAGGAAAAAATGTAGATTATTACCAACTTAGACGTAATCAAGAAATTGAAGAATTTTCTCAACCTCATTTCGAGTTATTAAATGAAATCAAATTAGATAAAAATCTTTTGTTAAATTCTGCTTTGTTTTATTATTCTGGCCAAGGATATTTTGATTACGACGGCACAGGTTGGACGGATGCTAATTCCTTTGCATTAAATAACGAAAACGGATACTCTAACGCAGAAGACCCACGTAATCCAATCATAAGAGCTTATGTAAACAACAAACAAATTGGATATATACCAAGACTAAAATTTGTGAATGATAATTATACTTTTAATTTAGGTCTTGAATTACGTTTCCATAATTCAATTCATTGGGGTAAAATCAATTTTGCAGAAAATTTGCCTGAAAATTATAATCCAGATTTTGAATTTTACCATTATGAAGGACATAGAAATATTTATTCAATATTTTCGAACTTCAATTATTCATTTAATGATAATCTTGCATTATTAATTGAGGAGCAACTTGTTTATAATAACTATTCGATTGATAATGAAAGAAGAGGTAACATTCATACAACTTATCGAACTATTGACGGAAAAATTATTGGAAATGGTGGTGATTTGTTTAATATTAATTATTTGTTTTTTAACCCTAAAATTGGATTGAACTATAACTTTAACGATTTAATGTCTTTATTTGCGTATTTTGCAATTACTTCAAAAGAACCAAGAATGGCAAATATTTACAACGCTTCTGAATCTTTTTCTGGCACTACACCAAACTTTAATAAAGTTTTAGATGAAAATGGCAATGCTCTTTACGACTTTTCAAAACCCAAAGTTGTTCCTGAAACTTTATATGACTTTGAAATTGGTTGGAACTATAAATCACTAACTTCGAAATATTCAGTAAATGTTTATTTTATGTATTACAAAGATGAATTAGTAAAAAGTGGACAATTAGATGTTTTCGGAGACCCAATCGATGGAAACGCCCCGCTTACAATTCACTCAGGAATTGAACTTGCAGCTTCACAAGAAATTTATAATTCTTCAGCAACTCAATTTAATGTAAGTGGAAATTTATCTTACTCAAAAAATCGAATTATTAATTACGATTTTCCATTGAGTGAAAACAATTCTATTTCTTTAAAAAATAATGCTGTCGCTGGATTTCCTGATATTTTGGCAAATATTAGAGCCTCAATTAACTATTATGCTTTTTATGCATCTTTATCATATCAATACATTGGTAGTTATAAAACTGATAATTTTGGTAATTTACTCACTTCAAAGGAAATAAAAGATTATTTAGGCTATAATTATTATGTAGATAATACCTTAGATGCTTATGGGATATTTAATCTGGATTTAAATTATAAATGGAATTTAAACCAAATTAATTTAAAATCTTTGGAGTTTCAAATAAAAATAAATAACTTGTTGAATAAAATTTATGCCGCAGGTGCAGAAGGAAAGGAATTTTTCCCAGGTGCAGAACGAAATGTTTTTTTTGGAATAAATCTTGAATTTTAGATTTTTTTTTGAAATTTATCCTATCGATTAAATAATAATAATTTGTTCGATAGGATTTTTTATTTTTGTAAATTTAAAATAAATTATGCCAGCAGAGTTTTTTACAAATCAAAATATCAACGAACTATACTCAAAGTTTGCAGAAAGAAATTTATCAAATCAAAGTAATCAAATAAAAGTCTCATTAGGAGATTTAATACAACGAATACTATTTCACTTAATTAGCTTTCGAATTAAGCCCTTAACAGAGCAAAAAATTGATTTATCTGAAATTTCTAATATTTTATTAATTAGAAATGATGGTTTAGGTGATTACATTCAATCAACACCTTTCATTTCAACTATAAAAAAAATCAACCCTAAAATAAATATTGACGTTCTCGCTTCAAAGAGAAATTATCAATTAATTCAAGAAGATAATAATATTCGTAATGTATATGTAATTGAGGATAAACCGAATTTTTTTCAAATTTATAAAATTAGCAGACAAATAAAGAAACATAATGATTATGATGTGATTTTTGCTCTAAAACATACAAAAACAACTTTAAATGCTTTAATTTCAATTTTAACATCAAGAAAAGCTATCAAAGTTAATTTTTTTCATTCTAATTATTTCAGAAATAAGACATATAAACTTGTGTTTAGCAATATGATTAAATTTACTAATGATACTTTTCATTGGAGCTCATATATGAAGAATATGCTTCAAGGAATAATACCTGACAACATTATTAATTCCTTTGTTCCAACCTATGTACTTTCCGAAGACTTTACATTTAAAAATCAGAAAAAAAACGAATTAGTTGATTTATTACAAACAGAACAACTCAATATTTTAGTAAATATTTCAGCAAATGAGTCGAACAGGCAATTGGATATTATTAAAGTAACATCATTAATTAATCATTTTATAGATAATTACAAAATGAGAATAACAGTTACTGCGTCGCCAAAAGACTATTCTAAGTTGGATTATTTAAAGAAAATCCAAAATAAGAATTCGAATATTGAAATTTTAAAAACAAGTTTAATTGATTTAATTCATAAGTTAAATCAATTTGATATTGTTATTTCACCTGATACTGGAATAATCCATTTTGCTGATGCATTAAGGATTCCAATCATCGGAGTTTATGAAAATTACGATAAAATTTCAAAGTGGCATCCATTAAAATCTCAATTTGTTGCGATTATTCCTGAAGATTTGAATTTTTCTTTAATAAATGAAAAAGAAATAACCCAAGCTTTGGAAGCATTGGGTTATAATTTACATAAATTAAAAAAATAATAATAAATTAATAGTTATTTTAACTCACCATATTTTTCAGGGTATGGCGGTAAAGGCAAATCATTTGGTATACCCATTAATGGAAAATCTTTTCTCAATGGATAAAGTGGCTCGCCTGATTCTGGGTCTTTAAAATCTTCGGGCATATAAAATCTGCGTAAAAAAGGATGATTTTGAAATACAATTCCATACATATCATAAGTTTCTCTTTCATACCAATTAGCACTTTCCCAAATTCCTGTTGCAGAAGGGCAAGTGCAATCTACTTCGCTAACAGGAGTTTTAACCCGTAGATAATATTTGTATTTGTTGGAATATAATATATAAACCACTTCAAAACGTTCAGGTTTTTTCAGCCAATCAATTGCCGTAATATCAATGCACATATCAAAATCAAGAGATGGGTTTGCTTTCAGTTCTTGCAAAACTTCGATGATATGTTCACGAGGTACAATAACAGTAAGCTGATTTCTATGTTCATAAGTTGAATATTTAAAATTAAACTTTTCAAATTCAACCGTTATTTTTTCTTTATCTATATACATAAATTCTCCTAATTTTCGCTAATATTTGATAAAATATCAGATTTAGCTTGGTCTACAGAGTCGCTGAATTCGAACATTTGGTCGATTTTAGTCATTTTCATTAAATTAAGTACAAAATTATTAGCATTTACAATGAAAACGGGAACGGCATAATCACGTAACTGACGATTTGCAAGAAGTAATGCACCAAGTCCCGAGCTATCCATTGATTCAACATTACTTAATTCAAAAATCATTGCTTTTATATCTGGTTGAGCTTCAATCAAGATTTTTGTCTTAAGTTCTGGAGCAAATTCTGCTCCGACAGTTTTTTCTTTTATCGTAAAAACGACAATTTTATTATCATTTTCAATTGTAAATTTCATCAGTTTTTCGTAAAATTGTAAAACATATTTATCAAAATTAATAATTAATGCAAAATAAAACAAAAATTAGTCTAAATTTTATTCAAAATCCTTCAATTTTAGTTATAAGATTGAGTTCAATTGGTGATATAATTCTCACAACTCATATTCCTCGATTACTTAGAAATAAGTTTCCAAATTTGGAAATAGATTACCTCACATTTAATAGCTATGCCCAATTACTACAATTTAACCCAAGAATCGACAATTTATTATCAATCGAAAAAAAAAGTGTAAAAACAAACGAATTCAATATTTATACATCAAAAAATGAACATATTTTTGATTTAAAAAAATATGATATAATAATTGATTTACAAAATAATAAATATTCACACAAAATTTTAAGCAATTTTAACTTATTTCAAAATTCGGAAATATTAAGTTTTAACAAAAATAGATTTCATAAATTAGCTTTAGTTTATTTAAAAAAGGGATTAATCAACAATTTTAATATTCCAGAGGAGTATTTAAAAACTGTTTCAACATTAAATATTGAAAATGATGAATTAGGCTTGGAATTATGGTTTGAAGGTGAAAAAGAATATTCACCTTTTTTTAAAAATAATAAATCAAACAAGTTGGCAATGATTTGTATTGCACCAGGAGCCGCACATAAAACAAAGCAATGGTTACCTGATAGATTTAGTAAACTAATTAAAGTAATTAAAGAAAAATATAATAGCGAAATAATTCTTTTGGGTGGAAAAAATGAAATAGAACTAAACAAACAAATTCAATTGGCTTCGGGTGTTGCAATAAATAACTATACTGGACAACTATCGCTTTTAGAAACAGCAAAGTATATTGATAGCTCAGATTTATTGGTTTGCAATGATACTGGATTAATGCATATTGCCGCCGCAAGAAAAGTACCGATTATAACTATTTTCGGGTCATCAGTTAAAGAACTTGGTTTTTCACCTTATAAAACAAAATTTAAGATTGTTGAGAAAAATTTATGGTGCAGACCATGTTCACATATTGGACGGAGTTTTTGTCCACTTGGCAATTTTAATTGTATGAAATTAATAGAAGTCCAAGATGTAATAAATGAAATTGAAAGATTAATTTTCAATCTTTAAGCAAAATATTTATAATCGTTATATTTAATTATATCTTTTATTATTTTTGCATTTTTAACAAAGGTGCGAGATGAATTTATTTACTATTCCTGAAATGATTTTAAAAACTTGCAATAAATATTCAGACACTCGCCAAGCAATATTTTACAAGGAAAATGGTAAATATACAAGTATAAATTATTCTGACATAAAAGACAAAGTTGAATCTCTGGCTTTAGCTCTCTTAGATCTAGGCCTACATCAAAGAGATAGAATAGGAATAATTGGTGAAAATCGACTTGAGTGGTTAATAACTGATTTCGCAATACAACTAATTGGTGGGGTAGTAGTTCCTGTCTTTTCCACTCTTTCTTCGAAACAAGAGGAATATATCTATAGTGATTGCGAGGCATCTGCTATTTTTGTTACTAATAATTTTCATCTTCAAAAAGTGTTAGAATTCAAAGATAATGTACCTTCGCTAAGACATATTTTTGTGATGAATGATGATTTTTCAACTTCAGAACTATGCGTTAAATCATTTTCGAAGTTATTGGAAACAGGAAACGATTTAAAAAGCAATACAGATAAAGATAAGTTTTTCGAAGATTACATAAAAAAAATCGAACTTGAAGATATAAGTGCTTTAATTTATACAAGCGGAACAACGGGCAACCCGAAAGGTGTTATGCTCACACATCGCAATTTGTCAACAAATATGATTGATTCTTGCGAACGAGTTAAATTTAATGAAAATGATATGTTCCTTTCATATCTTCCCTGGTGCCATTCATACGAAAGGATGGTCATATACTCTGCATTTTATTCAGGCTCGCAAATTGCAATAGCTGAATCGATTGAAACAGTTGCTTCGAATATCAATGAAATCAAACCAACACTTGTTACAACAGTACCAAGGTTACTTGAAATTGTCAAAAAGAAAATTACTCAGGGAATGGAAAAAGAAACTCTCGTAAAACAGAATATTTTTAAGTGGGCTTTAAAAGTAGGAGAAGAATACATAACACAGAAATTTCAAGGTAAAACATCTATTATGCTCAAAACACAATATGAAATAGCAGATAAATTAGTCTTTTCTAAAATAAGAGCAAAGTTAGGAGGACGAGGTTTTAGATTTGTAGCAGGTGGAGCTGCGCTTTCTACTGATGTTTGGAAATTCTTTCAGGCTGCAGGGTTTGAAGTTCATAGTGGTTATGGTTTAACTGAAGCCTCGCCAGTTGTTTCGGTAACAGAAAATAGTAATTTTGAATTCGGTACTGTTGGTCGTCCGTTTACTCATATTGAGTTGAAAATAGCAAGTGATGGAGAAATATTAATCAAAGGTCCAAGTATAATGGCTGGTTATTGGCAAGATAAGGAGGCGACTCGTGCGGCAATAGATGATGATGGGTGGCTTTATACAGGTGATGTCGGAGAATTAACAAGTAAAGGTAATTTGAAAATTACTGATAGGAAAAAATATATAATTGTTACGAGTAGCGGTAAAAATATCGCACCACAACCTATTGAAGAACTAATTTGCCGCAGTCCATATATTGACCAATGCTTTCTCTTGGGCGATAATAGAGAGTTTTGCACGGCCTTAATTACCCCAGACTATGAAGCAATTAAAAAACTTGCCGATACTTTCGGGCTTGAATATAAATCAGAAAATGACTTAATTAATAATGAAAAAATTATTAAAACAATAAGGAATGAAATTGATTATTTACAAAAGGACTTAGCAAAATATGAAAGAATTAGAAAATTTACTTTGCTCCCAAGACCTTTTTCAATCGAAAATGGTGAATTAACGCCCAAGCTAAGTGTAAGAAGACATATAGTTGAAAGAAATTATTCTTATTTAATTGAAGAAATGTACAATGTAAGTTAAATAAAATATTGTAGTTAATCCACAATAAAACCAAAAAATTTCAAATACCGAGTTTCCTCCATTGAAGTCAGAATTGGATGGTCTGGAGATTGTAGACCTGTGTAAATTAACCTTAAGTTCCGATTTAATTCTTTTGCAGTTTGTAAAATGATATTGTAAAATACATCTTCTCTAATATGTTGGGAACAGCTCGATGTTAGAAGAATTCCACCCTTTTCCAAGGCTTTAATTGCAAGTTTATTTACTTTTTTATAGCCAATTATTGCATTTGGAACTGATTTTTTATTTTTTGCAAATGCCGGTGGGTCACAGATTATAATATCCCACTTTTGAGTTTGAGATTTTAAAAATTCAAAAACATCAACGAGCTCGAAGCTGATATTGTTAAATTGATTGATTTTTGAATTATTTTTGGCTAATTCTATTGAAAATGAAGAACTATCTATTCCTAAAATCTTCGAGGCATTTCCTTTTGCAGCGTTTAAAGCAAAACCACCTTGATTGCAAAAAAGATCTAAAACAGTTTGATTTTTAGAAATGCTTTGAAGGAATTTTCTATTTAAGCGTTGGTCAAAAAAATATCCTGTTTTTTGTCCAAAATTTAAGGAAATATTATATTTTATGCTATTTTCTTCAATTTCAATGAAATCGGGAATCTCCCCAAATAGAATTTTATCTTCAAGAGGAAGACCTTCAATCTTTCTCCAATATGTATCGTTTTTTAGAAATATACCTTTGGTTGAGGGAAATAAAGATAAAATTGCATTACGTAACAAATCTATGTTATTTTCAAAACCAGCAGTTAATATTTGTAGTGCGAAGTAATCATTATATTTATCAATAATCAAACCAGATAAATTATCACTTTCGCCAAAAATCAAACGGTAACTTATTTCTTCATAAAAAATCTTTTTTCGTAAATTATATGCCTTTGTAATTCTCTCAATAATTAAGTTTAAATTGAAAATCTCGGAATTTAAAATTCGAACAGCAATCAAACTATTTTTGTTATAAAAACCAATTCCATAGTTGTTATTTAAATTGTCAATAACTTTAACAATCGAGCCAGGAGGTAAGTCTGGCAATTCGGTTAATTCGTTTGAAAATATCCATTGATAACCACTTTGTAATTTTTTTGTAATTCTATTGTTCTTAATTCTTACAATTTCCATAATTTAGCAATTGTCTTTCCAAAATTTCGTCAATTAATTAATTGTAAAATTAAATAAAAAAACTAAATGGCTTATAATAGAAATTATGGTGGCGGATTTTTTAGTTCAATGTTGCCTCCTGTAATAAAATATTTACTTTTAATAAATGTTGCTGTATTTTTGTTTCAAGTATTATTTTTAGATTTTATAACTATTGGCGGAGTATCAGTAGGGCGACTAATAATTGAGTACTTCGCACTTCAACCAATATTTGTATCGGAATATGGAATTTTTGGAGGGAGTCAATTTTGGATTTGGCAACTAATTACTTATCAATTTCTTCATGGAGGGCTTTGGCACTTATTCTTTAATATGTTCGCATTGTGGATGTTTGGAATGGAATTAGAAAATCAGTGGGGAAGTCAAAGATTTTTAGTTTATTATTTATTATCAGGAATAGGTGCTGGTCTCTGTCAATTATTTATAAGTCCATTATTCGGACCAGTCGGACCAACAATTGGTGCATCTGGGGCAATTTATGGTGTTTTGTTAGCTTTTGGAATGACATTTCCAAACCGTCCAATTTTTATGTTCCCATTTTTTATCCCAATACCAGCAAAATTCTTTGTTATTATTTTCGCTGTTATTGAGTTGTTTTCCGGTATTTCAGGTGGTGATGGTGTAGCCCATTTTGCTCATTTAGGTGGTGCTTTAACAGGGTTACTTTTAATTTTATTTGGTGATAAAACCAAACTTATGCCATTTTTAACTAAATTAATTTCTCCTAAAAGCAAGTATAAAAATTCATTTTATTCACAACATCCACCACAAAACCAACCTGGACCGGGTTATTTCAATGTTACTTGGCAAAAACCAGTTTCAACACCTCGTGAAAAGAATTATTACAATTTAGAAGAAGAAAAAACAAATTCTTACAATTTATTAAATAGCATTGTAATTGAAGGAGAAGAAATTACACAAAAGAAAATTGATGCTATTTTAGATAAAATTAGCGAATTCGGTTATCAAAGTCTTACAGATAAGGAAAAAAGAATTTTGACTGAATTAAGTAAAAGATTATAAAGCATTTACTGCATTAGCGAAATTTTCAATTTCCTTTTCGTCCAATAAATGTAAATCTTTATCTAATCCTTTCATTTTCTTTAACATAATTTTTTCCAAAAAATTCAAATTTTTTAAAATAACTTCACCTCCAAAGATACTTTTTATCTGGGAGTTATTTATTAGTTTTTTTGGAAAGGCATTTTGGAATTCTTCTTCGTATTGTTCTTTTTCTAAACCACACATAAAAAGAGCGGTTTGTTTATTAATAAGACAATCCAAATTATTTAAACAAAAATCTTGAAATTTCTTGGAAGGCTTTCCAACATAAACAGAAGTTCCAATGATTATAAAATCAGCGTTATTTATGTCACTTACATTTGAAGATTGATAATCTTTAACAGTTACATTATGTTTAGTAAGTTTGGATACTAAACTATAAGCTACTTTTTGTGTAGTTCCTTTCTTTGAAGAATAAATAACTAGAATGTTCATAATAATCAACACAATTTTTAGTTAAATACGTCTCAAAAAACAAAAAGTTTCCTATGGATAATAAATTTGACGAATTGTTAATTGATTACAATAATTTAAGTTTAACAATTAATACTCGCCTGTATGAATTTAAGCAAGTTCCCGAAGACAAATATTTTTATGAAATGATTTATTGTCTATGCACACCAATGAGCAAGGCAACAAATGCCTTGAAAGTCCAAGAAATTCTTCAATCCAAAAATTATCATTATAATGAATTAGATATAACTGATATTTTGAGAAATCCCGAAAATTATATTAGGTTTCATAATCAAAAAGCAAAATTTATTGAGTATAATAAGAAGCAATTTGATAAAATTTATAAAGTTATCAAGAAAGACAACGAACCAGCAGAAAAAAGAAGCGAATTAGTAAAATTTGTAAAAGGATTTGGCTATAAGGAGGCTTCACATTTTTTACGCAATATTGGAATTTTTGGTCTTGCAATTTTAGATAGACATATTTTAAAAAATTTAGTTAAATATGAAATTATTCCAAATAATTATAAATTAAAAAATTACAAAGATTATATCAACATTGAAACTTATTTTGTTAATTTTGCTAAAATGTTAAAAATTGAAATAGAAGAATTAGATCTATTACTTTGGGCACGTGAAACAGGAGAAGTTTTAAAATAAATTTTAAATAAAATTAAACCAATTGAAAAAAAAATTGTCAAAATATCAAATTAATTAATGGAGTCATAAAATGAAAAAGTCAATCAAGATGTTCGCAATTCTATTTGTTGCAACATTAGTTGTTGGGTTAACTTCTTGTACAAAGGACAACCCCGTAAGCACAGATAACGGGACTACATTGGACTATGTTTCAGCAGGTACATATGTTGAACCAATCCAATTGAGTGATGCTACTCTCGACAAAGAAATTACTTTACAGAATGAAATTACACCAGATGCAGTTGAAAAAGGAACAATGCTTGGTGGCCCAAAACCAATGTTTAATTTTAGAGAAATATTCCCTAAATTAAATTTAACGGATGAACAAAAAGCTCAAATTCAAGCAATTATGAAAGCTCATTCAGATTGCGAAAGAGCAGCAAGAATGGCTTACCATACTGCTCTTGCTGGTATTTTAGCTGATGCAAACGCTCAAAGGAGAGCAATTTTAGAAGACCTAAAAGCTGGTAACATTGATATGAAAGAAGCCGCTACACTATTGAAAGCATTAAATGAAGACACAAGAGCAAAAATTAAGGAATCCGGTGCGTTGGAGGCTTTACAAGCTACTTTGAAGGACTGCACTGAATCAATGATTTCCAGTATAATGGGGGTATTGGATGACAATCAAAAAGCTCTTTTCCAAGAGTGGCTCAACAGAATTAAGAATGGTGGTGGAAAACCAGGTCCTGGCGGTAAAGGTTGAAATAATATAACTAGAACAAAAGGGTTGCTGATTTAATAAGCAACCCTTTTTCTTTATTATCTATTTTGAAGTAACTAAAATAAAGTTATTATAAGCCCTTACTAAGTACCTTAAATGTTTTAAAAAATATTTTGATATCCTGTGAAAAACTTAAATTTCTTACATATTTTAAGTCGTAATCAATCATATAAATAATATTACTATATTTTTCTCTTGCAGAAATTTGCCAAAGTCCGGTAAGACCTGGTTTTAATGAAGTGCGAATTTCAATTTCCTTTTGAGATAATGGATTCAAAAAAAATTGAGTGACAGGTCTAGGACCAATTAAACTCATTTCACCTTTAAGCACATTTAATAATTGGGGTAACTCATCAATACTTGTTCTTCGTAATAATTTACCTAAAGTTGTAACTCGAGGATCGTCCTTTGATTTAAACAAATTACCTGATATTTCTTTTTCCTTAATGATTGTCAACAATGTGGGGTCAACTGTGTCCTTCATTGATTTGAATTTATATAATTTAAATTTTTTTCCATGTAATCCAATTCTTTCCTGTAAATAAAATGGAAAGTGTTTATCAATAATTAGTATTGTAATAGCTACAAAAATTAAGATAGGTGAAAGTAAAACCAAAATAGTAAAAGAAAATATAAAATCAAAAATGCTTTTCATTAGTAAATAGTTTTGATTTATTTTATTATCATCAACCCTGGTTTGTTTTTTTGTTATAACAAAGTTACTCGGGAGAACATACTCAAATAAATTAGAATTATTTAACTCAAAATTTTTGTTTGGATCAATTTCAAGAAGGTCATCTTTTGAAGCATTATTTCTATACATACTTTCTCCAATTAAAATTTGTGCTTGTTATATTACTTAATAAACAAATTATCTTAATTTTTGTATGATATAGCTGTGGAGTAATATATGACATTGTTATTTTTAATCAATGTAAATATTCATAGATTAAATAAATTACGATACTTAATAGCTTCAAAATAGATGAGTAAAATTTGAAATTTAATATAAATTTAATTCATATTATATTCATAAATAGTTCATAATAGAAAAAAAACAATTAAGATAAAATTAACTTAAGTGTTATAAATTCAATTGATAAAAATGAATAAAAAAAAGAGGTCAACTTTTAAGTTAACCTCTTTTAAAATATGAGATAAAAAGTAATTAATTAGGAAAACTGAGCTAAAAATTTCACAAAATTGTCTAATTCATCTATTGTACGTTTTTCTGTAACGGCAATTAATAATCCATTGAAATTACTATATTTACTTACATCAACCCCTGCGAAAAATCCTTCTTCAACCCCTTTATCAAAAATTTCTTTTGGTGAAACAGGTGTGTTGATTAAAAACTCGTTGAAAAATGGCTTATTGTTAAATAACGAATAACCATTCAATTTAGAAATTTCATTTGCTAAATAGTGAGCTTTTTGGAAAGAGTGTTGTGCAACTTCTTGAATACCTGCTTTACCCATCGTTTCCATATAAGTAGTGGCAGCTAACATAATTAGACCTTGATTTGTGCAAATATTTGAAGTTGCTTTTTCACGTTTAATTTGTTGTTCACGAGTTTGTAAAGTTAACACAAATGCACGTTCATTATTGCTATCAATTGTCAATCCTGCAAGGCGTCCGGGCATAACTCTGATTAGGTCTTGTTTACAAGTAAAAAGCCCTAAAATTGGACCACCAAAGCTCATAGGAATTCCCAGAGGTTGACCTTCACCAAATGCAATATCAGCATTGTATTTACCTGGAGGTGTTAATAAACCAAGCGATATTGGATTAAAAATTGAAATATATAGAGCATTCACAGAATGTGTAATTTTTTCGATTTCAAAAACATCTTCCAAATTTCCAAAGAAATTAGGATGTTGAACGATAACAGCACTTGTTTTATCATTGATAGCATTTTTAAGACCTGCTAAATCAGCAGTTCCATCAGAGGCAACAAAAGTTTTGAAGGTTAATTTTCGACCAGCAGTAATTGTTTTAGCAGTTTCTAAATATAAAGGATTCATTGAACCTGCAATTAAAAATTCTGTTTTTTTGTTAGAAGCAAAAGCCATTAAACAAGCTTCAGCAAGTCCTGTGGCTGCATCATATAGTGAAGCATTTGAAACATCCATAGCTGTTAAACGACAAATTAAAGTTTGGAACTCATACATTGCTTGTAAAGTTCCTTGAGAAACTTCTGCTTGGTATGGTGTGTAAGCAGTTTTGAATTCAGGGCGTTCCAAGACAGAATTAACAATGGTAGGAATAAAATGGTCATAAATTCCTCCTCCCATAAAATTAATTTTTTGTGAGGATGAAAAATTTTTCTTAGCTAAAGATTCTAATAATTTTGTAGTTTCAAATTCAGACAAAGCTTCGGGCATATCTAAATTTTCAACTCGTGCTGGTTGAGGTATATCTTTTAATAAATCTTCGAAATCTGAGACACCAATTTTTTGAAGCATCTCATTTAGTTCTTCATTTGTGTTAGGAACATAAGACATTTTGATTCTCGTAATTAAATTAAAAAACAAAATTACGAAACATTTTTGAAACATTAATTGAAAAGATATATGAAAAAAATCAAAGAAAAGAAAATTATTATTATTAATTTGCATATAATCAAATTTGTAATAAAATGTTATCAGAAGAAAAGTATAAAAGATTAATCACTATTGACCACCATATTGCTCAAGAGGAAAATCTATATCCTGAGGCTACAGGCGAATTTACTTCCTTACTTCACGATTTAACTTTAGCTGTTCGTATTATTTCTCGGGAAGTTAGAAGAGCAGGATTAAATGATATTTTAGGTTGGACGAATACAAAAAATGTTCATGGTGAAGTTCAACAGAAATTAGATGTTTATGCTAATGAAATTTTAAAAAAAGCAATGTCCCAAGGTGGAAATGTCTGCGCTTTTGCAAGTGAAGAGGATAGTGATATTACAATATTAAGTTCGGATAAGAGAAGTAAATATATTATTTTGTTCGACCCATTAGATGGTTCATCAAATATCAGTATTAATGTTTCTATCGGTACAATCTTTGGTATTTACAAAAGAAGTGAAGTTAATAGTACAACAAATGAATGCTCGTATAAAGATGTCCTTCAACCAGGTCGAAATTTAGTTGCTGCTGGATATGCTCTTTATGGTAGTTCTACTATTTTAGTTTATTCTACTGGAAATGGGGTAAATGTTTTTACTTATGATCCAACAATAGGAGAGTTTATTTTAAGTCGAGAAAATTTAACAATACCAAAATCAGGTCATTATTACAGCACAAATGAAGGAAACTCGTGTTATTGGAGTAAAAAAATGCAGAACTTTATGTCCATTATCAAAACACCATCTAAGGACGGTAAATATCCATATACATTACGTTACATTGGTACATTGATTGCAGATTTGCATAGATTGTTAAATTATGGCGGCATATATTTATATCCTTCAAGTGAAATTTATCCCGAAGGTAAACTACGCTTGATTTATGAAGTAAATCCATTAGTTTATATTTTAGAGCAAGCTGGTGGTATTGCAACAGACGGAGAAAAACGTATTCTCGATATCGTTCCAACAAGTATTCATCAAAGGGTGCCATTGTTTATGGGCAGTGTTGAAGAAATGAATTTATTAAGCGAAATATTTCAGAAAGAAAGTGAATGATAAAAATTACATTCCATATTCTTTTTGAAAAAACAAAATCTATGTTGAAATTGTTTTCACTTAATGATTAAACACAAGAAAATTCCAAGATAAATATTTTTGGCATATTTTCTCATTTCAGTAAACTGAATCTCATTTATAAAATTAAAAAGTTAGGAAATATCTTTGATTATGTATCCAGAAATGACAATTTGTTATATTCAAGATTTAAATTCAATGATATAGATGTATCTAATTTTCTGAAACACCACTACTAATGGTGGAGGTGCCGGGAGTTGAACCCGGGTCCGAAGTGATTCAATTACTGCTTCTACATACTTAGTCAACTTATTGTTTGGTTTCTTTTGCCAGTTGACGGGCGATAGATTTTTAGGTTTTTTAAGAAGATAGACCTAAAACTATCTTTTGCGCCGATTTTAATTCGACACCCTTCAAAAAACCAATCGGCAGATTTTAAGAAGGATGTTAGCTGCTTTTTTTAGGCAGCTAAAGCGTAATCGTTATTGGCATTTAAAAGTAACCGGTTGTATTAACGAGCAGCACCAGTTTAGCTCGGTATGCAACATGTAACTTCATTCACCCCGTCGAAGCCATTTCACCCCCATTTTGTTTTCAATGAACTTTAATTGAATATCGAATAAAGTTATTTAGAAAACGTCTATATTCAAATTTTGTTTTATATTAACTCGAAATAACAAATTAATTAAAAAAGATTGCATTTTGAAAAAAGATAATAATTAAAAATTCGTTTATAATTTGTTTTGTTGAGTTATATTATTTTTATTTAATAATTTTGAAAAATTTTCAAGAATAATATTTATGAGAGCTATTATACCGGTTGCTGGAATTGGAAAAAGGTTAAGACCACACACTTTTACTACTCCTAAGGTACTTTTAAACGTAGCAGGTAAGCCAATTTTAGGTCATATTTTAGACTCATTAGTTGAAATTGGTGTAGATAAGTCCACTATTGTTACGGGTTATATGGGCGATAGGGTAATTGAATATGTTAAAAAGCGTTATCCTAATTTAGATGTTACTTTTGTTCATCAGGAAGAAGCATTGGGCTTAGGCCATGCAATTTGGACTGCTCGTGAAACTTTTAATGATGAACCTTTGATTATCATTCTTGGAGATACAATTTTCGATGTCAATTTGAATTTCATATTCGGTGCAAATTCAAATGCAATTGGTGTAAAATATGTTGATGACCCACGTAGATTTGGTGTTGTGATTACTGATAAAAACAACAATATAACAAAATTTGTTGAAAAACCTCAAGAACCTATTTCAAAAATGGCAATTGTAGGTATCTATTATATTAAAAATTCTAAATTATTATCTAAATCGTTAAATCATATTCTCGAAAATGACATTAAAACAAGAGAGGAATACCAACTTACAGATGCATTGCAACTGATGCTCGATAATGGAGAACAGTTTACAACTTTTCAAGTAGATGGTTGGTATGACTGTGGTAAACCTGAAACATTGTTACAAACAAATCGTTTTTTGCTTGATAAATTTTCAACAAAAAGTGAGGTAACAGGTTCTGTTGTCATTTCTCCAAGTTATGTTTCACCAAAAGCAACACTTGAAAATTCTGTAATTGGTCCCTATGCTTCTATTGCAGACGAAGCTATAGTAAGAGATAGTATTGTAAAAAATTCAATTATAAGTTTTGGTGCGAATGTTTCAAATTCATTATTAGACGAATCAATAATTGGAAATGAAGCATATGTAAATGGTTTGTTCCAAAAACTAAATGTAGGGGACTCAAGTTCTATTGATTATTCCCACGAATCTTAATTATGCATAAATATTAATAATGAAATTATTAAGGTAAATAAATGAAAAAAAATTATTTTTTTACTTCTGAATCAGTATCAGAAGGACATCCTGATAAAATTTGTGACCAAGTTTCTGATGCTGTATTAGATGCAATGTTGACAGGTGACCCTTTTAGCAGAGTTGCTTGTGAATGTTTTGCAACTACTGGTATGATTTTAGTTGGAGGAGAAATCACAACAAATACTTATGTGGATTTGCAGGAGGTTGTGAGAGGTGTAATTCGTAATATTGGATATACTGAGCCAAACTTACGTTTTGATGCAGAGTCAGTTGCAGTTATCAATACAATAAATCATCAGTCTGTTGATATAAAAATGGGTGTGGACGTTGGTGGAGCAGGTGATCAAGGTATGATGTTTGGTTATGCAACTAAAGAAACACCTGAGTTAATGCCTGCACCAATTATGTTTGCTCATCAGTTAATGAAGAAATTAGCAGATATTAGAAAAAATACTAATCTAATGCCATATTTAAAACCTGACTCAAAATCTCAAGTAACAGTAGAATATAATGAAAATGATGAAATAGAAAGAATCGACACGATTGTAATTTCAACTCAACACGATTCCGTAATTTCGCAAAGTAAAATTAAACAAGATGTAATCGATATATTAATAAAACAAGTAATCCCCGCAGAATTAATTGATAATAATACTAAAATCTATGTCAACCCAACTGGAAGATTCGAAATAGGCGGACCACACGGAGATACCGGCCTAACTGGTCGCAAAATAATTGTCGATACATACGGTGGAAAAGCTCCTCATGGCGGTGGAGCCTTTTCTGGAAAAGACCCTACAAAAGTTGACCGATCAGGTGCTTATGCCGCCCGACATTTAGCTAAAAACATTGTTGCTTCTGGATTAGCAGATGAATGTCTCATTCAATTATCCTATGCTATTGGAATTTCTCAGCCTGTATCTGTTTATACACAAACAAAAAACTTGAAAAACATTAATAACACTGAGCTTTCCAAATTTATTTTAAACAACATCGATTTAACTCCTAAAGGAATAATTGATAGGTTCGATTTAAGAAAACCTATCTACTTTAAAACTGCTTCTTACGGACATTTTGGAAGAAACGAATTCCCTTGGGAGCAATTAGATTTAGTTGATTTATTTAGACAAAACTTTTTATAAAATATAATTTGAGGTAAAATATGATTATTGATAAAGTCCGTAAAAGTAATGAAAAATTAGATGAAAAGGTAGGCGAGTATTGTGTTCGTGATTTATCATTAGCTGAAGAAGGTCGGAAATTAATTGATTGGGCAGAAGCACATATGCCCGTTTTGATGTTGCTTAGAAAAGAATATGCAAAAACTCAACCTTTCAAAGGATATACTATCGCAGGAAGTTTACATGTTACAAAAGAAACAGCAGTTTTAATAGAAACGTTCAAAGCTGCAGGAGCTGAAGTGTCTTGGAGTGGTTGCAATCCGCTTTCAACAAATGATGCAGTAGCTGCTGCTTTAGTAAAAAATGGTATTTCTGTTTTTGCTTGGCATGCAAACTTCGAAGACTATTATTGGTGTATTAATCAAACAATTACGAAAAACCCTAATTTAATTTTAGATGATGGTGCAGATTTAATAAACACATTACATTTAGATTATAAAGATTATGCAAAAGAAAAAATTATAGGTGCTACCGAAGAAACAACTACTGGAGTACACCGTTTGAGAAAAAGGGCAGAAGCTAATCAGTTAATCTTTCCTGTATATGCAGTAAATGATGTTGAAACAAAATGGGATTTTGATAATGTTTATGGAACTGGACAGTCAACAATAGATGGAATTTTAAGAGCCACTTCCATACTATTGGCAGGTAAAAAGTTCGTCGTTGCCGGTTATGGTCACTGTGGTCGAGGTGTTGCACTTCGAGCTAAGGGAATGGGCGCTGACACAATCATTACTGAAGTAAAAGCAACTGCTGCATTGAAAGGTGCCTTAGAATCTCATAATGTATTAAGTATGGATAAAGCTGCAGAAATTGGAGATGTTTTCGTTACTGCAACTGGTGTAAAAGATGTTATTAGAAAATGGCACTTTGAAAAAATGAAAGACGGGGCGATAGTATGCAATACAGGTCACTTTGATGTCGAAATCAATATCCCAGAACTCGAAGAACTCTCGGTAAGTAAAAGAAATATTCGCCCAAATTGCGATGAATATACTTTGAAAGATGGTCGTCGAATATATTTGTTAGCACAAGGTAGGCTTGTTAACTTAGCATCTGCTGAAGGTCATCCATCCGAAGTAATGGATATGTCCTTTGCAAATCAATTTATGTCACAATTACGATTAGTTGAAGCTCATAAGAATAATACTAAACTTCCCAAAACCGTTATTGATTTACCAATTGAGCAAGATGAATTCATTGGAAGAAAGAAACTCGAGTCAATGGGAATTGAAATTGATACGCTTACTGAAGAACAAATTGCTTATATCAACGATTTTAATGCAGGAACTTAATAAATAATTACAAAGATATTACGACAGAGACGCATTTTCTGCGTCTCTTTTTTTTCTGAAGTTTTCTTAACATTAATTTTGTAATTTTGCAATTAAATAAACTTAATTAAATAAATTTTGGTATGATAGCTCGATACACACGCAAAGAGATGGCAGATATTTGGTCTGATGAAAACAAATATAATATATGGTTGGAAATTGAATTGCTCGCTGCCGAAGCACAAGCAGAACTCGGTTTTTTTCCAAAAGATAAAATTAATCTAATTAGAAAACAAGCAAAAATTGATTCCCATAAAATATTAGAAATTGAACAAGTTACAAAACACGATGTGATTGCTTTTTTAACTAATTTGGAAGAATCAATAGGTGAATTATCCTCATATATTCATTTTGGAATGACATCCAGCGATGTTTTGGATACAGCATTTTCTCTTCAAATAGTTCAAGCGGGGAATTTGCTTTTATCAGATTTAGAAAAATTAAAAAATGTCTTAAAACAAAAAGCTTTGAATTATAAATATCTTGTTTCAATAGGTAGAACTCACGGAATTCATGCCGAACCGATTACTTTCGGTTTAAAATTCGCTTTATGGTATGAGGAATGTGATCGCAATATTGAAAGATTAAGAAATGCAATTGAAGATTGTTCTGTTGGTATGATTAGCGGTGCCGTTGGAACTTATGAACATATTCCACCTTTTGTCGAAGAATATGTTTGCAACCATTTAGGACTTAGACCAGAAAAAATATCTACTCAAGTGATTCAACGGGACCACCATTCAACATTTATGTCCATTCTTGCAATTATCGCTTCAACATTGGAAAAAATGGCTATTGAATTACGCCACTTACAAAGAACTGAAGTTCTCGAAGCAGAAGAAGATTTCACAAAAGGACAAAAGGGAAGCTCTGCGATGCCTCATAAACGTAATCCAATTTCTGCCGAAAACATCGCCGGTCAAGCTCGTCTCATACGTTCTTATGCTTTAGCTGCTTTCGAAAACAATGCATTATGGCACGAAAGGGATATTTCTCATAGTTCAGTTGAACGTGTGATTTTCCCAGATGCTACAATTTCATTAGATTATATTTTAAATAGAATGATAAATTTAATCTCAAATTTAAAAGTTTATCCAGAAAATATTGAAAGAAACCTTCAAATTACTAAAGGTTTAATTTTTTCGCAGAAAATTTTATTATTTTTAGCCAAAAAAGAAGTACCTCGACAAAAGGCATACGAAATAGTTCAAGAATCTGCGATGAGAACTTGGAATGAAGGAATACCTTTTTTTAATTCTTTGAAGATGAACAAAGTGTTTATGACGTATACAAATGAAAATGAGCTGTCTGAATTATTTAATTATAACGAGATTTTCAAAAGCGTTGATTATATTTATGAAAGAATTGGTTTAATTGAAAAATGACAAGATATGAATATTGATAGAATATGTTTATTAGATAATTCAAGCGAATATTTAAAGTTTACAATTAGTTTGAGTAAATCTTTAATTGGTGGTGGAGAATTACGTTTACTAAAAGAGGACAAAACAGAAATTAAAACTTGGAAAATAGCTTTAAATGAAAATGAGAAATTTGAAAGAAATCTTAGTATTCAGTTTGAAGAAATTAAAAATTGTTTCTTAGTTTGGAATTTTATAATTTGTTCAAAAAATATTTCGGTCTTTAATGGTATGTTTAAAATGGATATTTATCAAGGAATAAATCCCGCAAAATTAACATTACCTTTAGATAGAAATTTGAAAGATATTCCACCATGTGCCATTAATAAAACTATTACTTTTACCGATGCGTTGAGATTTATGGTTAAAAATGAAAAATAAAAATATATTTAAATAACTAATTTTATAATTAAACAAGGGTATATAATGAATATATTGGTTGCAGTCTCAAGGGTTCCCGATACAACCGCTAAAATATTAGTCAGTAATGATGGGAAAACTATAGACAACAATAATGTTAAGTTTATTTTAAATCCCTACGATGAATATGCATTAGAAGAAGCTATTCAACTAAAGGAAAAAAATGGTGGTAAAGTAGTAGCAATTACAGTCGGTCCTGCTGTTGCTCAAGATATTTTACGAAGTGCGTTAGCAATGGGGGCTGATGAAGCCGTTCATCTTGTTACTGAAGGCGAGTTCGACTCGTTTTTTGTAGCAGATGAAATCGCAAAATATGCAAAAACATTCAACCCAGACATAATTTTTATGGGAAAACAAAGTATAGATTTCGATTCATTGCAAGTTCCTTCGTTAATTGCAGAATTTTTAGATTTACCTTTAGCAACTGTTGTAACAAACTTAGAGTTTGTTGATAATAAAGTTAAAGCAGAACGTGAAATTGAAGGTGGTCGTGAAGTTGTTTTAATGAGTTTACCATGTGTAATTTCTGCTCAAAAAGGGTTAAATGAACCTCGTTATCCCAAATTACCTGATATAATGAAAGCAAAGAAAAAGCCTATCGAAGAGATTAAAGTAGCGACACAGGATAATAAAATATCAATTCTTTCAATGGAATTACCAAGTAAAACACGTTTGAATAAAATTCTCACAGATAGTGATGAAGATATAAAGGAAATAGCACGAATGTTACACGAAGACGCAAAAGTATTTTAGGAGGTTAAAATGAAAAATGTATTAGCTTATTTAGATTCCATAAATGGTAATATCAAAAGAACTGCCTTTGAAGTCGCAACTGCAGCAAAAATGATTAATGGCAATGTTTTTGCCTTATCAATTAATGGAAATGACTCAGTAGCAAGCCAAATTAAAGATTATGGTATTGAGAATTTAATTAATGTAAATTCAGATTTATTAAAGCAATATTCTTCATCTGCAGTTGCGGAAATTATTTTCCAAGTTGCAAAGAATAAAGAAATTGATACTTTAGTGTTCCCCGCAAATTCATATGGATTAGAATTAGCTGCCCGTTTGTCTGCAAAGATGCAAGCAGGTTATATTTCCGATGTAATTGAAATAAATGTAAATGGGGAAGATTTAATTGTAAAAAAACCTGTATACGCTGGGAAATCAATAATAACTGCAAAAATAAATACACCTGTAAAAATTATATCTATTCGTCCAAATGTTTTTACTCCCGTTAAAAATTCAGTTAACTTGCATACAGAAGAATTTACACCAAATCTTTCTGAATCAAACCTTAAGGCTGTAGTTGTTGATACATACAAAAATGAAGGAAAATTAGATGTCAAAGAAGCAGATATTATTGTTTCGGGAGGAAGAGGTATTAAAGGACCGGAATATTATAATCTAATTGAAGATTTAGCAAATGTACTCGGTGCAGCTGTCGGTGCAAGTCGTGCTGTCGTTGATGCCGGTTGGCGACCTCATTCAGAGCAAGTTGGTCAAACTGGTAAAACCGTATCACCAACATTATATATTGCTTGTGGAATTTCAGGAGCAATTCAGCATTTAGCTGGAATGTCTTCTTCTAAATTTATTCTTGCAATAAATAAAGACAAAGATGCACCCATTTTTAAAGTAGCTGACTATGGTATAGTTGGTGATTTATTTAACGTGCTTCCAAAATTAACACAAGAAATTCAATCGATCGTAAAGTAAATTTTTTTCGGTATTTGCAAAAAAAAGGTTGTCATATCTTTGACAACCTTTTTCTTTAAAATAAAATTAGCTTAATTTTTTTCAATTATTGTTTGATTATTATTTGCTTTAGAATAGCCGAACACACCCCAAATTAAAAATGAAAAAGCAAAAGTTGAAACAAGCGTTGCTCCGTAAAATGGAAGAGCTGAAATATAGCATTCAGATAATCCAACAATTGTATGTGGATACCAACTTGCAAATACTGCTAAATTTGATAATATGAAGAATATTGTAGGAGCAACAAAAGATGAAATTGCAATGTTTTTAGCTTTGTTACTTTGTGCAAATTTATAATTCGTAAAATGTGCAATTGCCATTGATGTGTAAACAGCCCATATTTCTGAATAGAATCCTAAAAATATATCACTTAAAAACATAGCTGAAATCGGCAATAATATTGAAATCCATCTGTTTTTAAAAGTATATGCAGCAAAAATTCCAATAGCAAATATTGGAGTAAAATTAGATATGTGTGGTAACAATCTTGTTATAATTACAAATGCTATTAAAGCGATTGAAAGAATTATATTTTTTATTTTCATATTAAAACTCGTTTAAATTAAATACAAAATTACTCAATTATTAGCAAATAATAAATAGGGTATTTTGTTTTCCATTTTTTAAACTATTTTATTTAACTTTACTTAAATGTAGTTTGTTTAATATAACCTTGAATATATGCTTATTTGATTTCAAATTTAGTTTACATAATGTAGATTATATTTATTTTATTTATCTTTGATTTTTTTAAGTGCTTGAAGTATTGCATTTTCATCAGCTACATTTTTAATGGTTTTTAACACATTATCAGAATCTCCCGACTTCAATTTATTTTCAATTTTACTGAGCATTTCTTTTACCATCATACTTCGGAATAATTCTTCTTGGGATTTCGGAGTACTTGTGTCATTATTATTCTTCTCAATATTTTCATTTTCAGCCATAATGGAAACTCCTTATAAATTTTATAAAGTTGAATGATAAAGTTGATGATTATTTACTACAAATTTAACTTTGCCAAAAAGTTTAAATTTTTCAAAAGGAGTATTTCGAGATTTTGATTTAAATTGAGATTTATCAACGATCCATTCTTCGTCAGGGTTGAAAATTGTCAAATTTGCAACTTGATTTTCTTCAATCATAACAGGTTTTATATTCAATAACTTACGTGGATTAATTGACATTTTTTCAATTAACTCATTCAAAGTAAGCCATTTATCTTTAACTAAATGAGTTATAGATAATGCTAAAGAAGTTTCCAAGCCAATAATTCCATTCGGAGCTTTGTCGAATTCAACATCTTTTTCTAAATTCATATGTGGTGCGTGGTCTGTCGCAATAACATCAATCGTGCCGTCTTTTAAACCATTTTTAATTGCTATGATATCAGAATTCCTTCGCAAAGGAGGATTCATTTTAAAATTTGTGTTGTAAGTAATTAAATTTTCTTCAGTTAAAATAAAATGGTGTGGTGTAACTTCACAAGAAACTCTTAAACCTTTCCTTTTTGCATCTCTTACAATTTCAACAGATTTTTCGGTACTTAAATGTTGAGCATGATAACGACGGTTACCACAATATTCTGATAAAGCAATATCACGGTAGAGAATAATTTCTTCGGCTACAGAAGGATAACCTTTTAAACCTAATTTTACTGAATATTCAGACTCATTCATATCAAAATTATCAGTTATACTGGTGTCTTCACAATGCTGAGAAATCAACAAATCTTTTGGGGTTGCATAATCAAAAGCCCTTCTCATCACTTCTGTATTTGTGACGCATTTTCCATCATCAGTGAAAAGTACAACACCTGCATCGTACATTTCCAACATATTAGAAATATGTTTGCCTTCTAGATTTTTAGTAATTGAACCAGCAATAAAAACATCGACCAAGGAATTCTTTGTTTTAGAATTAATATATTCTACGACTGTTTTATCGCTTATTGTTGGATTTGTATTCGGCATTACAACAACACCTGTGAATCCCCCATTAGCAGCAGCTTCAGTACCAGAGTACAAATCCTCTTTCTGTTCATAACCTGGGTCACGAAAATGAACGTGCATATCAAACAAACCAGGTGAAACAACTAAACCAGGTTCGTTTATTATTTGTACATCAGATTCGACTTTAATTGATTCTTGAGATATTTTTTTTATGATTCCATCTTTTATCCAAAGATTAGCAATCATATCAAGATTTTGAGCAGGATTGATGATTCTTACGTTTTCAAATAATATATTCATAGTTATAATTTATTTTTTTCAAAATTACGAAATTTAAAATAATGTGACTTGTTCAATTTTGCTTTTTCTTTGAAAATACTTTATTAAAAAAGATTTTCTGTGTTCTATTGTAATTCCAAATTTATCAATTGCTATGAAATGTTGTTTTGTAGCATATCCAAAGTGTTTATTGAAACCATAATTTGGATGTAAATGATGTAAATACTCTGAAACAAAGTTATCTCGTGTAACTTTAGCAATAATTGATGCCGCAGCAATTGAAAAAGAAATTGCATCTCCGTGAATTATGGTTTTAAATGGTAAATTTAAATCAGTTCGGAAATAATTACCATCTATAAGTAAAGATAAATTTGTTTCTTTTAACTTTTTTATTGCTAAGTTCATAGCTAAAATAGAGGCTTGTAAAATATTTATTTTATCAATAATTGATGGATCAACAATTGCAGTTTCCACGGAATCAGCAACTTCAATTATATAATTATAACAATCTTCTCTTTGTTTACGAGATAATTTTTTTGAATCGTTTATTATGCAATTGTGAAATTGATTATTCAGAAAAATTTTATCAAAATTAACTGGTAAAACTACTGCAGCAGCCACTACTGGACCAGCAAGGCATCCACGTCCCACTTCGTCAACTCCAACAGCTTTGAAACCTTTACTCCATACTTCAATTTCATTTTGGAAGTTGGGAAAATTCAAAATTAAAAATCCTTAATTAGATTTAAAAATTCATTTCTTAAACTTTGGTCATTAAGCATATAGCCACGCATAACAGAAGTAATCATTTGTGTTTCTTCCTCTGATTCTTCAACGCCTCGTGAAATCATACAATAGTGTTTTGCTTTAATGACAACTCCTAATGCCTTTGGTTTTAAAGTCTTTTGAATATAATCTGCTATTTGTTCACCAAGTTCTTCTTGAATTTGAGGTCTACGAGCAAACCATTGAACAATTCTGCTAAACTTTGAAATGCCGACAACAAAATCACCAGGTATATAACCAATCACGCATCTACCTGAAATAGTTTGCCAGTGGTGTGAGCATAAAGACATAATTTCAATACCTTGGCTTATAATCAGGTTATTAACATGATTTCTATTTGGAAATACAGTCATTTTAGGGGGAGCAGAATATCTGCCAACAAGTAGTTCGTTTACTAACATCTTAGCTACACGTAAAGGTGTATGTGTGCTATTTGGATCTTTTCTTGATATACGTAAAATATCCAATACCTCAGCCATTTTTTTTTCTAATTCGATAATCATTTGATTTCTTTCGTACTCATTCAACTGTCTATTTCCATTTGCATCATAAAGTTCATAACCTAATGAATTAAATTTTGGGAAAATATCCAACGGTAATGAATAATATTTATCTTCAAATTGTTCAATGGATAATTCCGATTGTTTTGTTAATTCTTTTGACTGAGGTTTTTGTGGTAAGTTTTTATTTTCCATAATTTCAATTATTTTTTATTTAATGTATTTAGGTACTTCGAAATGTTCACCATAATATTCAACCGAGTTATTTTCGGTTTCCCATAGTTTAATTTTATACAATTTCCCATTTGGGATTTTATCTTCGAGTTGCTTCCAAAAGCAAAAAGCTAAATTTTCTAAAGAGGTAATTACACCTTTTAAGAAATCAACATCTTCATTTAAGTTTTTATGGTCTATCTTTAAAATTAAATTTTCGTCTAATATTTTCTTTAATACTTTTAAATCAATTAAATAACCAGTTTTTGGGTCTGGTATACCGGCGATAGTTACTTCAATTACATAATTATGACCATGTCCCCAGTAATTGTTGCATTTATCATAAATTTGATAGTTTTCTGATTCAGAAAGCTCAGGATTATTTAATCTATGAGCAGCTGAAAAATGAGATTTTCTCGTCACAAAAACCATTTTTTCATTTGTCCTATATTTTTGTTAATAGACGTTTTCTAAAATTAATTATTAAATATTATATTTTGTCGATACATTCGTTATTTTTTATTTAAAAATACTAGATTAAAATAACTAATTTTACAATATGATGAAATTTATCCTAAAATTGACTTTATCATTGATAATTTTAACTTTGAATTTTGCTATTTTTAGTTGTTCAAGCACAAAAAATCTTCCCAAACAGCAAGAATCTATTGAAATTAAAAAAGAAGATGAAGGAAGAAAACCAACTTTTGAAATAATCAACTACCAAAAGGCTATAGATAGTTATGAATGCTCAGGTGATATTGAATTGAATTTCAATGATCAAAGATTTAGTGGTTCATTCGAATTGCAGACAATTCGCAACCAAGTTTTTATGCTCAAACTCTTTGGTCCCTTTGGAATTAACGTTGCGACAGTTTATGGAGTAAATGACAATATTATTATTATGAATAATTGGAATAATAATTACTATCAATCATTGTCAGGTTTTGATGGATTCGAATTTTTAGTCCCATATCCAGATAAATTTTTCAAAATATTTCTTGCAGAAAGCTTTCTTTCTCACGATACTTTAATTAAAACTACTAATGATACATTAACAATTTCTAAGGATTTAAACAATTCATATAAATATTCGTTTATTTACTCATTAAAATCAAATTCTATCCTGAAATCGAAAATCGCTGATAGTTCTTATGAATACAATGTTTTTTATGAAAAATTCGAGAATATAAATAATTCTTATTTACCTAAAAGCATTATTTTAAAAGAAAATCGAATGAATGGAAAAATTAAAATTTCTATTGATAAATTTAAAAATATAAACAACATAAAGAAAGTTCAGTCACCTAATTATAAAAAATTTGAGAAAGTTGATAATTTGAACGACTTATTTAAATAAAAAAATATGAACAATAATGAATTAATAAATAAATTAAGAAATGAAATTGACTTACTCGATAAAGAGTTAGTTGCTATTTTATTGAAAAGAATTAACTTAGCGAAAGAAATTCACAAATTGAAATTAGTGGAAAATCATCTAATTGTTGATTTAGAAAGAGAAATCAAAATCTTAGAGAATTTAACTAATAACATTAAAAATCCAGATTATCAAAATATTATTAAAAACATATATTTACATATTTTTCAAGAAGTTAAAAAATCTTCTTACGATAATATTGTTGATGTAATAAACGAACTCAATTTTGAATTATCAAATAACTCATTAATCATTGCAGGTCCCTGCTCAGTTGAATCGGAAGAACAAATCGAACAAATTGCACAAAAAGTTCAACAACTTGGTCTAAAATTTATTCGTGGTGGAATTTTTAAAGCAAGAACTCATCCTAAATCATTTCAAGGTCTTAGAGAAAAAGGTCTAGAATTGTTTTACACTACAGCACATAAATATAATTTATACACTGTAAGTGAGTTTTTGGATATTGAACAAGCAAAATCTTATTTTGAATTTTTCGATGTTATCGTTGTTGGAAGCAGAAATATGACCAATTTCGAATTTTTAAAGAAATTAGGCAATTTGACTTCAAAAAATCAAAAACCAATAATAATCAAGCGAGGGTTCGGTTCTACTATAGATGAATTTATTTCTGCATCAAATTATATTTTAAACGAAGGAAATCCAAATGTTATATTATGTTTACGGGGTATAAGAACATTTGAGAATTCAACGAATTTCTGGCGATTCACCCCCGATTTAGCTTCTTTAATTGAAATTAAACACAAAACAAATTTACCTGTGATTTTTGACCCAAGTCATTCTTCTGGAAACCGAAATTTCGTTTCCAATCTTTCTCTTTCCGCAATGAAATTAGGCTTTAACGGACTTATGATTGAAATTCATCCTAATCCAGAAATGGCTTTAAGTGATGCAAAACAAACTATTGATTTAGAAACTTTCGAACTGCTGATTAATAAATTGAAAAAGCATAATGTTTGAAATTGTTGTAAAAAATGCTTCAAATTGTAAAATCGAGTTTTCTAAAAATCTCAACGAGAATTTTACCGAAAATACTGTATTTATTATTGATAAGAATGTTTTTTTTCATAATCAATTTTTTTCGAAATTCTCAAAAATACTTCTTGTTGAATCAAATGAAAATATTAAGTCTTTGAATTATCTTAAAAAAATTTATTCATTTTTCTTTAAAAATAATATAACAAAAGATTATACAATCTATTGCGTTGGTGGAGGAACACTTTGCGACTTAGTTGGTTTTGCAACTAATAGTTATTTGAGAGGTGTTAATCTTACTTTAATTCCTACAACCTTGTTATCGATGGCTGATGCCGCAATTGGTGGGAAAAATGCACTAAATTTTGGAAAAATGAAAAACGCTATTGGCTCTTTTTATTTACCCAAAAAAGTAATTATTGATATTTCTTTTTTACGTACCTTGCCAGAAGAATATTATTTTTCAGGACTTGCAGAAATAATAAAAATTGCTATTCTAAAGTCCATCGAGCTTTTTCAACTTCTTGAATTAAATAAAAAAGAATTATTTAATAGAGACTACGACTTTTTAGAATTTATTATCAAGCAGGCTATCAAATTAAAAGTTGATATAGTAAACAAAGATTTCACCGACAAAAATGAAAGGCTCATACTTAATTTTGGTCATACTTTTGGTCATTCAATTGAATTAGTTAAAAATATACCTCATGGCTATGCTGTTGCCGAGGGTATTTTGTACTCCCTTTTAATATCAGAAAAGTTAGAAATTATAAAAAAAAATGTAAAAGAGAGTGTTTTAAGCTTATTAAATCATTATAATTTGCTCAAATATTGGGATGTTAAATCCCCTGTTTATAAACTTTTGTTACATGATAAAAAAAACAATTTTGATTCAATTCGAATGATTTTATTAAAAGATATAGAACAACCAATAATAAAAACATTTAAAAGAGATGAATTTTCCAAACTTGTCAAAAATTTGTTTAAGTATTAAGTATTTTAATTATAATACGATAACTTATGCTAAAAATATAACAAATTTGATTGAATTAAGAATTGATAATAATTTTTTATATATCAATACATTACAAGATTTATTTGATGATTTCAATTCAATTATTATTAAATCAAATAATATAAATGATTATAATATAGATAAGTTACTAATTTATAAAGATAATTTAATATTAGATATTGATTATAATCAATTATTAAATAATGTACTTCTATTAAATTCTTTAGAAAAATATGAACTTAATTATATAATATCCAATCATAACATAAAGTTATCTCAATTATTTGAAAATGGTTTGTATTTATTAAAGAAAATGCTTAATTTAAATCCAAATATTGTCAAAATAGTCTTAAATGATGAAATAAATGACTGGAAAGAAAAGCAAGTAGAAATATATGAAGAATTTAAAAAGATAAAATTGAGAAAAAATTGTGATTTAATTTGCTTTTTTGAAGGCGAAGAAATGAAAGAATCTCGCTTATACTCTTTGAAATTAGGAGCACCTTTTACTTATTGTTCGTATGATGAAAATTCAAGAACTGGTATTGGACAATTTACTTGTTCTGAGTTAAAAGAAAAAATCTTATTTCTTTAAAACAGTATTATTTAGGTGATTTAATCAACACAAATATGCCACTTATAAAAAATAAAATATTTGCTAACCAAGCTGATAATAATGGTGGAAAGCCAATCGAAAAACCCAATGTTTGTCCCAATTTTGTAAATATTAAATATACAAAAGAAATTACTAAAGCAGCTCCAATTTGGACAGCTAATCCACCTCTTCTTTTTACACTTGCAAAAGGGACACCAAACAGAATTACTACAAAATTCGCAAAAGGAAAAGCTAATACTCCGTAAAAATCAGTTAGCTCTTTTTGTATATCTCGCCCACCGGCTTCTTGGAATTTTAAAAAGTTATACCATTCATAAATATTCATTTGTTCGGTAGGTTTGACTAATTCAGAAAGTTCTTTGTTATTAAAATGTAATTTAATTGAAAAACTTGGTATAAATGACTCTTTCATCGACTTGCCAGTAAATTCTTTTTTTGTCACGGAAATTAATTTCCATTCTTGATGGAGCGTATCCCAATAAAAATTTTTCGCAACCAAAGTTGAAATTAGGCGTGGATTTTTGGCACTTGTAAAATCATTAACTTGCAGACCATAACCAATCTGTTTATCTGCATTAAATTCTTTAATAATTACATTCCGTACAGGTGATTCTCGTAAATAAATATTTGTCAAAAATACTTCCGTTTCCCCTTTTCCCATAAACTTAATTGATAGTTCGCTTTTAATTTTATTTGATTTTGGAACTAAAAAAGTAGATAACCAAAGTTGCAAGCTCGAGATGAAGATGGCAATTGCAACTAATGGCAACATAATTTTATATAAACTCATTGAACCTGATTTCATTGCTATAATCTCATTTTGGTTCGACAAATTTCCGATTGAAAAAAGCGTTGCAACTAAAGTTCCAATTGGAATTAATAATTTCATTATAGAAGGTATGAAATATAGATAATACTCAGCTATATTGAGAACATTCGAGTTTCTATCTAAAAAACTATCAAGGTTTTCTAATAAATCAACAATAATAAAAATAATAGATAAAGCAAGCAATGAAAAAACAAATGTATTTGTAAACTTACGGGAAATATATCTATATAAAATTTTCATACTTTGGATATTTTTTCTTTTAAATAAGCAAATGTATCAGGAATACTTGAAAAAATAGACTTGATCTCAAAGTCAAATTTCTTTTTAATTCTAAAATAATACAAGATGCCACTTGTAAAATTAAATAATACAACCCCAAGTGGTAATAAATAATTGCTTTGAGTTAACCCAACAAATAAAATTGCAACAACTAAAGTTAAATTTGAAACAATTAGAACTTTAATTAAATACCATTGGTCGTTTGCCGAGATTAAAATTAATGATTGAGCAATAAAAGGGAATGCTAATGAACCAATAAGTAAAAATTTGAATAATGGAATTGCGCTAACAAATTTTTGACTTAAAAATCCTTTTATTAAAATATCGGCAAAGCCCAATTCGAGTGGTATTACTAAAACAATTATAAATAAAAATAGAAAAGAAGTAGATTTTGTCATTAATTTTCGAAGGTTTATAATGTCTTTATTTTGAACTAATTTAGTAGCTGCGGGATAAATTAATCCATAGACTGCATTTCCGATTTCATCAAAAACTCGAAACAATGTTTTTGCAGAAGAGTATACTCCGACTGTTTCAATTGGGAAAAAGTACTTTATTATAAAAACTTCGACTGTGCGAGGAATATTGTATAAAAGTGAATTTATTGCCATTGGAAATGAAAAATTAAACATTTCTTTGTATTTAATTTCACCTTTAAATGAAAATATTAAATGCTTTTTAACTAAAAATAAAGCAACGAGTGATGAAGTTAAAGCTGCTCCGATATATATTTGAGTTAGTAATTCCCAAGTTAAATACTTTTGGGAAAATATATAATAAATAGTAAAAATTGTCAAAATTCCGAAAAAAACTAAATCGCTTATAAAAATTGCTTTAAAATAAAATTCTCGATACATTATTTTTTGAGAATATGAACGAAAAGCTATTGTCAGTGATAAAATTAAAATGTAATTAGCTATTTGATTGATATACTCTGCTTGCAAAATTGTCGATAGTGGTCCTCTTAAAATCCAAAATGTAATGCTACCAAATAATATTATGGATAAATAATTTATTAAGGAAATTGCCAAAATTCTTGGTCTTTGTTCTTTTCTTGCTCCAAATTGAATGATGGCTTGTAAACCAAATGAATCGGCAATAGCCATTATCCAAGTATTTGCCATTATCAGAAGTGTATATTTTCCCGCTTCAGTAGGTCCTAAGAATTTAATCTGTGTTAAATTAACAAATCCATACAATAAGAATATTATTTTATCTGCAATTGTCCAAGAAATTTTATCTATATGTTCGGAAATTTTAAACATTAATCCATTATTTTAACTAAATACGAATTTATTTCACTTAAATTATTAAATTTGATTACGAGTGCTTCTTCTTTGATTCCGTATTCTGGTGAAAAGTAGTATTTTTCAATTAAAGGTGCTTTTACTGAATAAATTAATTTTGCAGAATTATTAATGATGATCTCTTTATTATCTGAATTTAGGTGTAATGTAATTTTGGGGTCAAGATGAAAATTAATTTCTCCCGCAAGAATTATTGGAATTTTATCAATTATTTGAAATTGTTTTTCCTCCAAAATATATGTTCTTTCAATCCGGAAATTTCTTTCATTATAATTAATTATTAATTTAACCAAGTTGTTTCCTTCTTCGATGACATATTCTGCTGGTTTTTCAAAGAGCCAAAATAAATCTTCTAAAGATGAATTTTGGCTTTCTAATTCTTGTTGAGGCGAAAAGCGATTATGATATTGACTACTTCGAAATTTATTTCGTAATGAAATATTACTCGTGTAACAATAGGTTCCTGGATCGACAAATGTTGGTTTTCCTTTGATTTCGCAAACAAAGGAACTTAAATCAAAATGATTATGCCCACCTTTGCCAAATTGTGCAATTCGACCTGTTGAAATCCAAATTTTATAATTAGAATCTTCATATATAAATACTCCTATATCCTTGAAAATCTGATACTTAGTTTTATTTTTATTATTAAAATTTATCAGATTGTTATTGTAATTATTTAATATATAATTATTTATAGTATTTATAAGAGAAAATAAATATTGATATTTATCCTTAAATATTATTAAGTCATTATACTCTATTATCTTACCTGAATCATTATCTCCAATTTGAGGTATAAAACCTTTCTGTCCGATAATATTTTTTGAAAAATTAATAATTGAATGTATCCGCTCTATAAGTTTTTTGTCATTTATTATTGTTAAAAATCCTGTTAATTCAAATGTATAATATAAAATTTCAAGCATAAAAAAATGGTATGGGACAGAACCTTCGAAATTAGAGCCATCTTCATTAAATTGAACTAAAATTTCTTTTGTAAATTTTTGAATACTTTTAGTATGAATTTCCTTCATTATTTTATCATCCGGAAAAATATTGGATATTGCAATTAAACCCATTAAATTTGCAAAATAGTGATTATTTCTTAACCCATTTGACCATTCGATATTTTCCCATATGAACAACCCAGAAAAGTATAAGTAGTTTGATACAATTTTCAAAAATTCTTCATTAAAAGTATGATTGGATTTGTAGAGGATATTTAATGATAACACTATATTGAATGAGCGAATAGCGATTTCCATTGGTGATTTCCAATTTACTCCGCATGTTGGTGGATTGAAGGCAATGAAATCGAGTATTTCATTAATAACTTCAGTTTTAAATTTTTCTGTTTCTACATTTTCACAATCATAACTTGTAGCTAAAATTGGTAAATAATTCAATCTTGATAACTCCCAAGGAAATTTAATGTCGGCATTTTTTTCATTTTCGTACTTAATTTGAACATATTTAGCTTTTGGATTCCAAGTATATTGATTTTTCAAATCGCTGTGCCAATCAATAAATTGATAATTTTGTACAATTAAAGCAACTATTGCTTTACTTTGAGTTTGGAATTCATCAGGAACAATATTCTTTATTAACAATTCCAAATTATTTTGACTTTTACTATCATTAATGTTACTCGTCTTTTGATTAAAATTAGATGTTTCTAATGAAAATATTTTGAAGTTGTGTTTTATATAATTTTCAAGTGAATTTGGATTAATATCATTAATTTTTAAGTTTTTTAAAATTTCAATCGATATTTGAGATAAATTTGTTAAATTTATTTTTGGAAATTCATAATTTTGATATTTCTTTATCAAATCATCCATTTTTCTTCTTTTAACCAGAGAAGATATAGGATAAACAACTTTTGATAAGAATTTACTTATTGAAATTTTAAATGGAATTGTTTTTATTTTATTATATTTTGAATTTATTTGCATAAAGTACTTTTTAAGATGAATAAAATTAGCAAAATAATATTAATTTATCTTTCTTTATTAAATATCTTTTCTCATACAATCCTTGCACAATCAATAAACGAAGAAAGTAATTTAGAACAACTTTTTGAAAATTCGGACCAAACAGGTTATTCTGAATCTCAAATGGAATATCTTGAATATCGTAAAGCAAATAAATTAAATTTATATTTTGCTACTATCAATGATTTAATTGAATTTCCCGAGTTTGACCCAATAATTTCAAAAAAAATATTAGATTATGTGCAAAATCATCCCGATTATTCAATTACAAAATTAACGAAAGATTTAAATCTAACAGGTTCGCAGCTCTTAATTTTAGAATATTGTACTTTTATAAAGAAAGATGTTACACCAGACAAATTTAATTTACGTACAAGATTTAAATTAAATAATACTAACGATGATATTTATGGATTTGAAAAAAGCAAATTTACAGGGAATAAATTAGACTATTCTTCAAGAACTTACCTTGCATATAATTCGTTCAATTCAGGGTTAATACTTGATAAAGATGCTGGTGAACCAAACACAATTGATTACTTATCTGCTTTTGTAAATTATAAAAATAGATATTTAAACATTATCGCAGGTGATTTTTCTTATGAAATTGGGATGGGCAATATTTTATGGCGTGAATTTCCAGATAGAAAAGGAATTGATGTATTAGCCCCTACGGTAAGGTTCGGTGATGGCGCTATTCCCTACCGTTCAACATTGGATTTCTCCCTATTCCGAGGTTTGGCTCTGGACTATAATGTTATTATTAATTCTAAATCCAAAATTTTGCTTTCTGGTTTTGCTTCGAAAAAACAAATGTCCGCAACTTATGATTCTACTAATAATTTGATATCATCAATTTACACTATGGGATTATATAGAACGGAAACAGAAAAATCCAAGAAGAATGTTTTAAATGAAACCGCTTTTGGCGGATTTATGACTTATTCTTGGAACAATTTGAATGTTGGTGCAGGTTTTTTGTCCTTAAATTATGATTATAATATACAAAGTTCATCTGCTTCTGCATTTGTTGGAAAAAATGGTATTTTGAAAACATTTTTTGCTAATTACATAGACACAAATTTTTCTGTAGCAACAGAAATAAGCTTGGACGCAAATAATAATATTGGTGGGAAAATTGGCTCTGTTCTTGATTTTAATAAGCTTTCTTTATCCATACATTTTAGAACTTTTGATGCAAATTTCCGTTCACCTTATGGGCGAATTTTTGGTGAGTTTTCATATCCTGCAAATGAGTTAGGCTTATTTTCAGGTTTAAGGTATAAAATGAATAAAAATAATATACTATCCTCCTATCTCGACATTTTTAAAACATACGGCAGAACTTATAATGTTGATGATATTGTTCATGGGTTTACATTTTTTACACAATATGATTACAACTTGAAAAGAAATCTATCTGGATTGCTTCGTTTAACTTATGAAAATAAGACTGATAGTAAAAACCAAATAATATATCAAAAGCAAAAGTATAGTTTACGAACAGATTTTTCTTATAATATTACAAGAAATTTTTTTACTAGATTTAGATTTGAATTTTGTTATTTGAATTTTGAACAAGCAATAAAAGATGAAATTGGTATTGCTAATTTCGTTGAACTCTTTTATCAACTTGATGGATTAAAAGTATTTAGCAGATTTTCAATATATTCCACAGATAGCTATGATTCAGCTATTTGGCAATATGAATACTTCATTAATGGTACTTTATATTCATTTCCTGCTTATCTACAAGGTTCTCGAATTATTGCCGGAATCAAATATGATATTAGTAATTTTTTATATCTTAATTTCCTTTATTCAAATACTTCAAAAAATAATTCCAATACTTTAAGTAGTGGTTATGACCAAATACTTGCAAATTACTCGAATAACTTTATATTTCAAATTGAAGTAAATTTTAAATAATTTATTTCACTATAATAATTGGTTCAGTTATTTGATTATTTGTATTAGCAATTTGAATAAAAAATAACCCATCTGATTGATTTAAATTAAATGTAATTGCGTTTTGAAAATTACTCGATGAAGAATAAATTTTTCTCCCGTAAATATCAAAAATCGAAATATTAACATTTTCTTTTCTGAAAATCTCAGGTATTTGTAATTGAAAAGTGTTTTGATCTTGTGAATGGATTATTAATTTCTGAATCAATTCTTTTTGTGAAATAGAATTTACGAATAATTCTTTAACTGTAATTTGTTTTGTATTTTGGTTAGAGTTATAGTGAATTAACAATGTATTTTCTTGTTTATCATCACTTATATCATCTTGTACTTTCAGAGTAATTATAAGCGTGGAATCCGATTCTAATTGTATATCATTCAGTTTAATAAAATCCACAATGAAAGGTTTGTGGTTCGAATTAATTAATTCAATTGAATTAATGACTAATGGATAAATTCCAGTATTGGTAATATATAGATTATACGAATTATTTGAAGCGAGGTAATTTGTTGAAATATCAATTTGATTCGTCGGCGTTTCCAAAGACGGAATATTAGGGAAAATATCATTTGTGCTAATGCTGTATATTCTTTCTAAGAATTCAGGGTGGTCAATAAATGGATTTCTTTTGCCTTGTAACTTTGCTATTTCATCGTTTCGATATCTTTCTCTATCGTCAATTGGGTCGACGTCCATCCACTTCCTTAACGTAGATTCTTGTTGATTAAGATAATTAAACGGGTTATTATAAGCAATCGAGAAATAAAACATACTTCTCGCTACATTACCTTTATGAATATCACGTGGTTCAAAAACAGTATATCCATTAATATCTTTTCCTAATTTTGAGCCACCTTGCTCCCATACAATGTTGGATGCAACATATCCGAAAGGAAAATCACCCCTTTTGGCATTTGCTGTTTCATCTGTTGGATACATATGGTAAATATCGCTTTTGGGTGGTTCATAGTCAGCCCCTTGTGATTGAGGCCAAGTGTGTTCGTTATTAAATTTTGTTGTGTTTACATCGGGAATGCCTGTCGTTTGAATTTTTCGACCTGTGTATACGCATTCAACCCATCCATCAATATTATCAATACGCCCGAACATATTTTGACGTGCATCTTTATATGTTAAAGATATATGGGTGCTTAAATAATCACTTAATTTCTTTTTCAAATCTAATGAACTTAAATTTTGTGTAAAATCATCGTATAAATCATTATATTTAAATTTAAGATGTTCATTAAAAAGTGAAACTAATGATTGATTCAAATCTTTAACAGTATAGTATACATATATGTTTAAATAATAATCAATGTTATGTTTTGAGTTAACTTTTAAGCTTAATGTGGATGTTTTTCCAGCTTCAATATTCAAAGGAACATTATCATAAGTAAAAAGTAAATTATAATGAGGATTTGCAAGTTTTAAAGAGTCAATTCGAATTTGATAAATTTGACTTAAATTTTGAACTGTCAAGGAGAAAGAATTATCAATATTTGTTGAAAATTCCAAGCCATTTGAACTTGCATTTATTGATATAAAATCATCTGAAAAAACTGGTTGTACGAATATGTACGAAAAAAACATAAGTAAAATAGTATTTCGAAATTTCATTTTAAACCTAATTAAAATTATAATGATATGTGCTCATAATTAGTGGTAAAAGTACAATGATAAATCCTAAAATTAACAAGCCATAGAAAATTAAAGATGCTATAATTAATATTTTTAATATATAAAAACTTCGGGCTTGTTTTTCAAATGCTAAATTTAGAGCATTTTCATCTCTTGTTTCACCAAAATATTTAAATGCTTCTGCGGCATCTTTTAAACGTAAAGAAGCAAATATCACTGGAATTCCTATCAATGCACCAATTACTGTCAAAGATTGTATAACTCCGTATATTATTGCAAAGAGAGCCACGAAATTCATATTTTTCGACATTTGATGAACCACTAAATTACTTGAAAAATTTGGGTTCATTTTCTCGAAATTTGCACTATTTTCCATAAATCCTCTTTTTTAAAAATTAAAATTAAGAAAAAAAATTAAATTTCAATTATTATTGTTCTTTATTTTTTAAGTACTTTTTCACGTTCAACAAATGTTCAGAGTAATTCGAGGCAAAAAAATGCGTTTTAGTGGAATCCATTTTTGCAACAAAATAATAAAAAGTTGTTTTTTCCGGATTAATTGCTGCATATATTGCATTTCGTCCCGGTGAATTTATTGGAGTTGGTGGTAAACCGAAATTTTTATATGTATTATAAGGATTATTTAAATTCAAATCTGATTTTGTAATTGTTTTCCGAGGGTAAATAAAATATAAAATTGTAGGGTCTGCTTGAAGCAACATTCCTCTTTGAAGTCGATTATGGTAAACACTACTAATTAATGGCATTTCGTCGATAACTGATGTTTCTGCTTGTATAATGCTTGCTAATTTTAAAATATTATAATCTGATAAATTTGTATTTTTATTTTCTTTTATTGTCTTCAAAATATCCAATTGCTTGCGGACTAATAATTCTAATATTTTTTCAACTGGAGTATTGTTTAAGAAGAAATATGTTTCGGGCATCAAATATCCTTCAAGTGTATTTACATTTAATCCAAGTTTTTTGGCAAATACAGGTGATTGTAGCAAATCTATTACTTTCAAGGAATCAATGTTAAGTTGAATATGAAACTGATGAGCAACTTGAAAAATATTTGAACCTTCTATGATTGTAAGACGATTTTGTGTAATTAATTCCTTTGAAAACAGTTTTTCAATTAAGTCTTTATTTGAAATTGTTTCAGGAATTTCATAAGTCCCAGCTTCAATAAACCTTTTTCTCTTTTTATATTCATATTTAAGAATAATTTTGAACAACCAATCTGGTTCGAAATAACCATTCTCGTTAAAAATCTCAACTATTTTATCAGTGCTAGTACCATAAGGCAATGAAATTATAACTTTATTTGGATTAATAATTTCTTTATTTAGTGTATGATTGAAAATAAAATAAATAGAAAAGAAAAAAAGAGCAATCACAAGTAATAAAAAAATTAGAATATTAGTTTTGCGCACAAATACCTCTTAATTTGCGATGATAAAGATTCCCTTTTGTGGCTCTGTCCACAAGGTCGACTGAATTTCAAGTTCGTAAAAATAAACTCCCGAAGGTAATTTATTACCATAATCATCAAAAAGTGAAATTTGAATATTATTATCACCTAATCTTGTATCAAATTTATATATTTTAACAACTTGCCCCATTAAATTATATATTCTTACGATCGAATTTTCATTTAAATTCCGTCCTAAAAATGTATAAGTTAAATTAATTATATCCTTCGCAGGAGATGGATAGACTCCAACATTTTCAAGTTTATTATTTTGTTGAACATTCACCTTAAATAATACCGTATCGCTATTACCGGCATAATCTTTTGCTACAATTCGTATGTTATTTGCAGGAGCTATTGTATTGTTCCCATACTCTAATTGTTCAGGAATAATTACTAATTGACATTTGTAATCAGTATTATTATTTATTGAATTGAAGTAGAATAATTTTGTTTTATCTGGTGTGATAAAACCACCATTTATCATTACTTCAATCTTCGTGCTATCCGAAATTGAGAATTTAGAATTATCATAAACTTTAATGTTTATTATAGGTTGTCGAGAAACAAAATCTCCATTATTGATATATTTTCCATCGAAAGTTACATCAATCCTTGGCTTTAGTGTATCTTCATAAATTTTATTACTTAAAGTTGTTTGATTGTTGAATGAATAGAATTCATCCGACAAATTTTTAGGATTTATGGTAATTATATAATTATTATATGCTTGACTTTTATCATTATCTAAAGTAATTTCAATCAATAAACTATCATTTGGATTTAATTGACTAAAATTATTATTATAAAATTCAGATGACCCACTCGTATTAGATTTCATAATATTTAAATTTACATTTGTTGCTTTTGTGCGAGGTGATATATTTTCTAAACCTATATGCATAATTGATTTTTCACCTCTTTGGTTAGTTGAATCGTCAATAATTGAAAGCAATTTTTTAATTGCAAGTTCTGGTTGTGGTACAAAACTTAATTCTAATTCACTAATTTTTTTGTTAATTTCATCATTTGCTCTGTATAAATCTCCTTTTAATTGTAGTTCCTTATACTTTTGATAAAGTGGAGCGGCTAAATTTAATGTTGTGTCACTGCTAATTATTTGAAATTTAATTAATGTATCAATTTTGTTATTATTTTTACCAAAAATTGTTACAAAAAAATTGTCTTTATAAAAATTATTATCGAAATTAGATTTAATTCTAAATGATTTCCAAGCTTTCACTTTAGTAAAAAATGGCGTAATGAAGGAGCCACTGTGGCGATAAAATTTAAGGTTATGAATAATTGTTGCACTGTCACCATTTGGACTCATTGCTTCAATTGCTTGACCAGGCTTCCATCCATATTGCCCAATCATTGCGTAAGAATGTGACCAACCTTTATATGCAACATCGGCATAATCATATGACCCTGTAATACTATCAAATAGCTTTGCACCATAATTTCGTAAAACTGCTTTCAAGGAATCAAAGGAGCCAACTGAAGTTGGTTCAAACATTTGTAATAATACAGGAATTTTAAATGATTTATCTGCAGTTACAATGAAAAGATATATATCAGGATTTGTTGAGTAACCTTTGAGAAAATTAACTAATCTAATTGATGATGAATCTGAATGCCAATTATCGCCATCAACCCAAGTGTCAAATTGTTGATAAGTTGGCTTTGATTTTGAATCGAGGTATTTTGGAACAGTTACAACATTAAAGCCTCTGAAGTATTCATTATCAAGAAAAACTGTATGGTCAAGTTCAATATTTCCCCACCTTTTTGTTCTTTCATTACCTGAAACACTTACTAACTTTGCTGTTCTTGTTTCTTCTTCGAAACTTAAAGAATTATCCAAAGTATCAATTGTCAAGTTTTGATATGAATTTATACTGAATGTAGTAGGAGAATTTTGTAATATTGAAACATTCTCATCAATACTCTTGTTGCTCGAAGTAAATATTATTTTTAATACGCTACTTAAATGGTTGTCTTTATCAAGGAAAGATGCATAAACGTAGTAAGTACCATCATTTAAGTTAATGGCTGGTTTCCAAGAAATATAATTTTCCTTTAAATTGATTTCATCATCGTTCCCTGTATAAACTAAACTGCCATCTTGGTTATGTATGGAAAAATTGTACTTGATAGCAAATTCTTTTTTAGGATTGATGAAACGAAATTCTAAATTGTTTGCATTAACATTCCAATAATTGAATGGGTCTAATGATAAGAGTATGTTTGAATAAACATAGAAATTAGTTTCATAAATTTTGTTCACCTGTTTAAGTGATTGTATTGAATTTTCGGGGTCAATTACGATTGTAATATGGTGTTCTCCTGGTTTGTCGTGCACGAAAAGCGGTACTTCTTTTATCAACTTGTAACAAACAGGTTCGATTTCAAAAATAGTAGTATCTGCTTCATTATTGTAATAATCTATTAACAATGCTTTTATTGGTTTACTATTTTGAAATCCATTATTGTAAAAAGGTATTTTAAAAAATGCGATAGTATCAGAAACATTAATTTCAGTATTTCCATGTTTATTTGTGATAATAAATTCAGGAGCAAAAATATAGATATTTGGAAATCTGCTAATACGTAATTGCAAAAGTGGGTCGCCAATTAAAGATGAATGGTTTTTAGTTTCTAATTGTGCTTCTTGGTTACCTAAACCATTTTTTCCATAATTAACTAAATCACCAATATAAACAAGATTAGAATTTGAATCAGCAAGATTGCTAATTATTCTTTGTATAATGTATCTATTTTCATCAACCCATCCAAAAGTCGATGAACCAATTGAACCAATGAAACCTTTATCTTTAAAATATACATAATCTTCATTTCTGGAATTGATTACACTTGGTTCGGCGTGTGCACCGGTGTTACAAGATACTGTAGAAAAGAAAGAATATTTACCATAATTATTTAATTTGTATGCTTGCCAACCATCCATATCAAAAATGTTTTGATTAGCATGTCCTATAAAATTTACCCACAGAGCTCCATCATTGATTTTATCTCTAATAAATCCACTTTCAGCGTTACCGCCGATATTATTATCGTATTTGGAAACAGAATCCGAAACGCCGCAAAATGGAGGATTTTTTATGTATTCATCGAAAAAATATGATTTCATATTCGCAAAACTTCTACGCTCGCCGTCTGATTTACCACCTGACAAAAACAAAAAATTCTTCATCCAAGGTTGATCTGGAATACTATCATAAAGTTTCAATTTGTTTAAATAATTAATTCCATCGTCTAAGGAACTAATTGATATTCGTCCAATTGAAATATCGGGTACATAATTAGAATCTAAAATTGAATACCAAAAATCAGAGGGTGGAAAACCATAAATTGGAACATAGTCAGTAGCAATTGAACTTGGTAAGTGTTTATAAGGGTCCCAACTTGCATTTCCAATTAAAACCAAAGTTCTTAAGGAGTCTTGCCAGTTATTATAACTATATTGTAAGAAGTTTTTTATTGCAAATGGACTTTTTTTGCCAAAATTAAATTCATTATAAATATCTTCAGCATCGATTAATTTTATTTTTAATCCATAACTTTTTTCACGGTATGACTTATAATCTTCTGCAACTTTTTGGAAATCATTATGATAAACTACAACAACATCTGCATTGTTTGTTGTGTCGAATAAATATGGATGTGTGACTGTTTGTAAATTCACATTGGTAAAGTTCGTAGAGTCAAGAACTACAATTTCTGAAATTTGTCGGACTGGAATTAGTATCTTAGCAGAATAAAGTTGTTGAAATATGCTATCTAACTTTATTTGTTTGGAAATTAGATTAATTGAGTTTTTCTCTTCAAATAAAATTTGATTATTTTTAATACCTGCTAACCAAATTTCTCCTTTTTGCAAATTATTCAATTTTGTAAAGTTAAATTTTGATAAGTTATCTAAGAATTCCTTTGGTATTGGATTAGTTCCATTATATGCCAAAATAATAATGTCTGAAGAATTAGAAGCATCAATTTGGGTTTTAAAATCACTTTTATATGCATCAAAGAAATATGATTTTACACTACTCTTTTCGGAAGAATTAAATTTGAAGAAATTGAAACCTGCTTGTAAACTATAGTAAACACTATCATCGATTTTAACCGCAAATAAAGGATTTTGAGCTTTCAATGTTAAATATAAAGTTGACTGAATTTTTTGTGTCGAAGGGAATTGAATAATGTTATTTACTGTGTCTATTGCAATAATCCGAGTTGATTTAAATCCTTCTATATTTACATAAGAATTTTCTTGAATGTTTTCAATTTGAAAGCTATTGACGAATTGCTCTAAAATTGGTTTTGATTTATAATTTAAATCGATATAATCAACACTAACCAACCCATGTCTATAAGGATGTACTTCATAACTTTTAAAGCTTATTAAGTTTAATCCGTCAACTACCTGATTGTATTGAAAGTTAAGTAAAAAGGAGTCCTTTCGAATTCTTGAAAAAGTACGGTTTTGCAAACTATCATTATTGAAAAATACTGCAACATTATATTCCGGATACTTATTTGATGCAACTGCATCCAATAGAGTATCAGTTACACTTTTAAATACTAAATTGAGTTCGATAGGATTATTATCAACAGGATGAAGCATTAAATAACTATAAAAAGTGTTCATTGATGCAATATTATCTTGGGTAAGTTCTTTCCAATACCACCCTTCATTATCACTATTGCCTGAATCATATAAATCTTTACCATAAGAGCGCACAGAATCTTTTTCGAGGTGAACCTTTAAGGTTATTGAATTGAGTTCTTGAGGATATGTTAATTGTGAATTAATTAAAGAGTAATTTTTAGTTGGGGGCTTATCAGGGTTGTAAGTCAAAAAAAACGGTTCGTTTGTTGCATAATTATCCCAATATGTCGAATCCCCTTTTGCACGAGAGCCTAAAAATATCAAAGTGTCATTATTATTTAAAATACCATCACTATCAATTAAATAGTAACTAACATCTTGGTTAAAATGCAAAAGTTGAAGTTTATTACTGTTTAAACCATTCCATTTAGGAATTTTTTCCAGAATTTTTTGAACAGGAATGACAGCAGGAGCATCAGTATTAGTTGAAATTTTAATATAGTCAAGATTTGGATTTAACCATTTCTTAGAAACTATATGTTCGATTAAACCTTTCGGATAATTTAATAATTGATGAGTCTTTGCAACAGATTTAATTGAAAATATGAAAAACAAAAATAGTAAAACACAAATTATGGATTTATTTATTTTCATCTTTTTTTAATTTTATATAACAATTGAAAACGAAAAAAGTTACAAAGTGTTATATAAAATTTTTAAACTTTTCCAATTCTTTGTATTGCACGAAGGGCAGCTTTATAAATTTCATCTTTATTCAATCCGAAATAAGCAAGTAGTTCATCGGGCTCACCACTTAATCCAAATCTATCTTTGATTCCTACGAATTCGACAGGTGTTGGATAATTTGAAGCAAGAACCTCAGCGACTGCAGAACCCATTCCACCATGGATTTGATGTTCTTCGGCTGTAACTATTGCACCACAATCTTTTGCGGCTTGGATTATGATTTCTTTATCAATTGGTTTTACGGTATGTAAATTGATTACTCTTGCTTTAATGCCTTTTTTCTTTTCTAATTCATCTGCTGCTAATAAAGCTTCCCAGACAAGCAATCCATTAGCAATAAGGGCAACATCATAGCCATCACGAAGAATAATTCCTTTACCAATTTTAAATTCATCGTCAGGTGTTGTAAATGCTGGAATAGCTGACCGACCAAATCGAATGAAAGTTGGACCAAATGCTTCACCTGCAGCAATGGTGGCTTTTTTTGTTTCTTCGTAATCGCAGGGTACTACCACAGTCATATTCGGAAGTGTTCGTAAAAATGAAACTTCTTCTAACGATTGGTGAGTTGCTCCATCAGGACCAACTGTAATACCAGAATGCCCCCCACCAATTTTTACATTAACATTATTATAAGCAACTGATATTCTGAGTTGGTCAGCATTTCTGAATGCTGAAAAAGCACTGTAGCTCGAAAAAAATGGAATTTTCCCACTTAAAGCTAATCCAACTGCAATTGTAGTAGCATTTTGCTCGGCTATACCAATTGAAAAAAATCTTTCGGGAAATCTTTCTTTAAAAAGTGATGTCATTACAGAACCAGTAATATCACCGCCCAATACAACAATGTTTTCGTTTCTTTCCCCTAAAACAACAAGACCTTCACCAAAACCCTTTCTTGTCGGAATTTTTTTTATATTTTCTTTATCAAAAATCATTTTTTAGTTTCGTTTTTTATTAATTTAAAAAATACTTTTACTCGGCATCATTATAACGGTTTAATATTTCTTCATTCATTTTTTCAAGTTCTTTCATTGCTTCGATTGTTTGTTCAAGATTTGGAGGTATTCCGTGCCATTTATAATCATCTTCCATAAATGAAATTCCTTTTCCCATAAATGTTTTAGCTATTATACATGTAGGCTTATCAGAATTGATTGCATTTTCTTTGAATTGTTTAAAAGCATTTATAATTTGTTGATAATTATGTCCATCGATTGTTAAAACATTGAAATTAAATGCTTTAAATTTATCCTCTAAGGGATAAATATTCATTACTTCGTGAACTCTTCCATCAATTTGACAATCGTTATTATCAACAATCCAACATAAATTATTTAATTTAAAATTAGAGGCAGCCATAGCCGCTTCCCATACTGAACCTTCCTCTAATTCTCCATCACCAGTTACTGAAAAAACTAATTGGTCAGTTTTATCAATTAATTTATGACTCAAAGCCATACCAACAGCGATAGAAATACCTTGTCCTAATGAACCAGCAGATGTTTCTATCCCAGGAAGATTGGCATCTAAACCTGGATGTCCTTGCAATCTCGAACCTAATTTACGAAGTGTCGAAAGTTCGCTTGTTGGGAAAAAACCTGCACGTGCTAAAGTTGCATATAGGACCGGTGCAATATGACCGGCACTTAAAACGAACCTATCTCGCTTTTCCCATTGCCAATTATTTGGGTCATAACGCATCACTCCACCAAAATACAACACTGAAAAAATATCCGCCATACCTAATGAGCCACCGCTATGTCCAGAACCAGCTAAATATAAGCTTTTAATTATATCTTTCCGAATTTCTAATGAAATTTCTTTAAATTCTTCGGGATTTCTTTCTTTATTTGAAAATACTGTATCAGAAAAGCTAATTTCAAGTGACATTTTTTAATTTGTTAATTTTAAAATATGCAAATTAACAATATTTATTTAGATTTTTAGTAATTTAGATTTTTAAGTTTTACACAGATATACTATATATTAAAGAATCAAAAGGGAATTAATGAGAAAACTTTTGTCAGCTTGTATTATAACAAAAAATGAAGAATCGAACCTGAGAGATTGTTTAACTTCAATTAACGGAGTTGTCGATGAAGTAGTTATCGTCGATACAGGTTCAACTGATAAGACAATCGAAATAGCAAAACAATTTAACGCTAAAATTATTACAACAGAATGGGAAAATGATTTTTCAAAAGCCAGAAATTTATCTATCGAAAATGCTTCCTCAGATTTTATCTTGATAATTGATGCAGATGAAAAACTCATTAATCCAGAATCTGTAATAAAAACATTATCTAATGTTGCAGATAATATTGGTGGATGGCTTGTGGAAATGACTTCCTATAGAACCAACAAGCACAATAAAATTGATGTTGTTGCGAATAGTCTGCTTAGATTAATTAGAAATCACCCGAAAATTAGATTTAATGGAATTATTCACGAACAAGTATTTGATAGTATTTATAAATTAGGTTTAAAAATAGCAAATTCAAATATTAAATTAACCCATAAAGGTTATGAACTGACTGCTGAACAATTGAAAGCTAAACAAATACGGAATTATAATTTATTAGTTAAAGCTGTCGAAATTGAACCTAATAATTTATATCTTTTAAATCATTTAGGGAAAACATTGACCGTTTTGGAAAAACTTGACGAAGCATTAGAAATTTTTAAAGAAGTTATTGAAAAATCTGAAACAGTCGGTTCGTATACAGTTGACGCATATAATCAAATAGCTTTAATTTATTTTGCTAAAAAAGATTTTGATTCTTCAATAAATTATGCTAAAAAATCAATTGAATTATTGCCAGGACAACCATTATCTTATTTTATTCTGGGTGATGCTTACTTAGCATCTCAACAATTTGATAAGGCATTTTATACATTTAAAGAAATATTTAATTATCTGGAACAAGATAATATTTTGGTAAAAATTATCGGACAATACCATATTCCAAAAGAACAATTATACTTCAAGATGGGTGAATCACTTTTAGGTTTGAATATTTTTGACGAAGCTTTAAAAAGTTACGAAAATGGGCTAAAAGTAAACCCAACTGATATTTTTTGCCTTCTCGGAATTTACAATACAATGGTAAAAATGAAAAAATTTGAGCTTGCAAATGAATGGTTAAAAGAAATCAGAAAGATTCATCCTACCAATGATTATTTGTTTAAACTTCAATTTCTTGATGTAAATAATGAATTAGTAAATATTCCATTACAAGAAGCAAAGGTTAACAAAAGTGAAAATCGTCCACTTTTATCACTTACTATGATTGTCAAAGATGAAGCTGAATTTTTGCGTGGTTGCTTGGAAAGTGTCGAAGGAATTGCTGATGAAATAATAATCGTAGATACAGGTTCGACTGATGGTACAATCGACATTGCAAAAGAATTTACTAATAATGTTTTTACTTACAAATGGAATGACGATTTTGCTTCTGCTCGTAATGAAGCTCTCAAAAAAGCAAATGCTAAATGGATTTTATATTTAGATGCAGATGAGCGTTTAAATGTAACTGATAAAGATAAATTTAGAGAATTTCTTGCAAATTTAGATGAAAGTATTGGCGGTATTAATTGCATAATTGAAAGTGAACATTACAAATTAGATGGGAGTTCTGAAATTCATCGTGGTGGTTATCCTCGATTATTCCGTAATTTAGGATTTCCGAAAATTAATTTTAGAGGGCGGGTACACGAACAAATTTCCCCTTCAATTCTCGAACAGGGCTTAAGTTTTATTAATTCTGATATAAAAATAATCCACTTAGGTTATAACCGTGAACGAAGTGAAATGGAAAAGAAAGTTCAAAGAAATTATCGATTATTGTTGCAACACGTAAAAGAAGAACCAACAAACGGATATGCTTGGTATCAACTTGGACAAACTCTTGCTCAAATGAGATTAATCGATGAAGCTGAAAAAGCAATTAATTTAGCGATTTCTTGTGGAAATTTATCTAACTCTATTTTAGCAAGTGCTTCAGCTACCTTAGCTCAATTAACTGGAAATAAAAAGAAATTTGAAGAAGCTTTAAAATGGGCTAATTTATCTTTAGAAAAAGCACCAGAACAAATATATGCTTTGCACTTGAAAGGTTTTGCCCTATTATATTTAAAAAAATTTGAAGAAGCAGAAGAAATTTTTAGAGAAGTATTGATTCGTATGAAAAAGAAGAGAGGCATTCCTCAATCTGGATTTGATATTGAAATACCCGAGGACATAATATTAAAGGGATTAGAAAAGAGTATTAATAAAGATTCGTCTTTATAAAAAAAGGAATAAATTTATGAATGAAAATAATACTGATTTGTTTGAAAACACGAAATTTGACACCGAAACTTTTAATTCCAATTCTTTTTTAAATAAAGTATCAAAGGTATTTAAAACAGCAGGAAAAGGTATAATAGAAAAAATTCTGTTACTTTATGTTATGGAAATGGACCCAGCAATACCAAAAAATGTCAAGTTAGTTATTTTGTCAGGTTTAACTTATTTTTTGTTACCATTTGATGCAATTCCTGATTTTCTTGTTGGAATTGGTTACAGCGACGATTTATCCGTAGCTTTAGGCATATTATATTTATTTTCAACTCATATAACAAAAGAACATAAGGAAAAAGCAAAAGAAATGACCAAAAAGCTTTTTAAAGAATAATGATTAAAATCCTGGGTCATTTTCGTCATCTTCATCGGGGATATAGTAATGGTCTTCATAGCTTATAGACTGGTCATTTTTTTCAATATCGCTGACTAATTCATTATCAAATACTGCATTTTCGAACCTTGCATAGTTTTTAATAAAGGCTAACTTCACAGTTCCGGTAGGTCCATTTCTTTGTTTACCGACAATGACTTCAGCCATATTTTCCGTAGGAAATTTTTGTTCTTTATCGAAAAATTTAATTCCATAATATTCTGGACGATGAACAAACATTACAACATCAGCATCTTGTTCGATGGAACCAGACTCACGTAAGTCAGAGAGGAATGGACGTTTATCTGGTCTGTTTTCAACCATACGATTAAGCTGAGCAAGAGCAACTACTGGAATTTCTAATTCTTTTGCCATTTGTTTTAAGGAGCGAGAAATCATAGAAATTTCTCTTTCTCTTGATTCTGACTTTGGAGAAGAAATTAATTGCAAATAATCAACAAAAACAACCTTAATTCCATAATCAGATTTCATTCTTCTTGCTTTTGCACGCAATTCCATAATAGTCATTGAGGCACTATCATCAATGTAAATGGGCAAGTTAGACAATTCCCCAATTGATTTTACAATATTACTATCTTCTTCATCAGAGATAATTCCTTTAGAAAGGCGATGTTGGTCAATTCGTGCTTCTGCACTAATTAAACGAGTAACTAATTGGTTGGCACTCATTTCAAGAGAAAAAAAAGCAACTGGGTTTTGATAAAGCAATGCCGTATTGCGGGCAATTGACAATGCTAACGCAGTTTTTCCCATTGAAGGTCTTGCGGCAAGAATGAGCAAATCTGAGTTATGTAAACCTCCCAAGAGGTGGTCTAATTGAGCATATCCTGTTTTAATACTTTGCGAAAAATTCAAATCGCCTTTTCTGAGGTTTTGTATTATTTTATAAGTATCTTTTGATATAGTTTTTAAAGTTAAAAATGATTTTTTTAATCTTTTTTCGGCAATTGCAAAGATTTTCGATTCGGCTCTGTCAATTTCTTCGAGTGCATCGTTTGACTCATCCATAGAACTTCTAATTATTGATTCTGAAGCTTCAATGAGACTTCTTTTGATATATTTTTCTATTACAATTTTGGCATAATCTTCGAAATTTGCACTATTTGCAACATAATTAGACAAATTTGTTAAATAAAAAGAACCGCCAGCTGCATCCAATAATCCTCTATTTGATAAATATTCTGAGATTGTAACAACATCAATTGCTTGGTTTTTTTCGAATAATTTTAAAATAGCTTCAAAAATAATCTTATGTTTTGGATTATAAAAAGAATCTGGCTCAAGTAATTCAATCGCTTTTGGAATATTTCTGTTTGAAAGCAATAATGCTCCTAAAACAGCAGATTCGGCATCGTTTGAGTGTGGGACTGTACGCATCTGTGATTTTTCTGTTTTTATACCAAAATCTTCATAAGACATTTTTATTTTCTCCATTTTTAGGAATTGCAACTTAATTCAAAAATCCCGCTTCTTTTCCCCAATTTAAAAAAAATTATCCAACCAAATTAGCACATTTAATAATCTATTTTAAAATTAACTGATGTTAAAATAACAATTCAAGCAGTTTATCTTTTGTAAAATTTTTAATTTCAAATGTTTCTAAAAAAGATTCAATCTGCTTTTCGACTAATTCGAATTTATGTTCTTTATTTTGCAATAAATTTTCTAAAAATGATAAATCAAAATTTGATTGGAAAATAATATTTTGAATTAACCCATTCTTAACTTGCATTTGAACCGTAACTATCTCTTTTCCAATATCAATTTGATTATTAAAAGAATAATTTGATACATATTGATAATTCCATTCCCATCTGGAATATTTATTCTCAATTAATTCTTCAATACCTTTCAAATCTTCCAAGTTCAATTTATATTCGTCAGTTCCTGAAAAGTTGTATCTTATTTGATTATAAATTAATTCAATAAATTCATCAACATCTAAGATTTTTTTCAAATAAGGGCTAACATTAGTAACTTTGCTTCGAACAGAAGGTACAGATTTATCGATATATTTACTCGAATTTTGTTTTAATGCAGCGGATAATTGTTTTAAATCAGAAGAGAATAAAATTGTACCATGGTGCAGAACACGATTTTTAAACGTATGTTCTGCATTTCCAGATATTTTTAAGTTATCAACAATAATATCATTTCTGCCACTTAATTTGGCATCAACACCTAAATTTTGCAAAACTTGTATTATTGGAGCAGTATATTTTTTAAAATCAGCAAGTTTTTCGTATTCCCCGTTTTGGATGAAAGTAAAATTAACATTTCCCAAATCGTGGTAAACAGTTCCCCCACCAGAAATTCTTCTGATAACTTTAATATTATTTTTTCTTACAAATTTAGTATTAATTTCTTTTAAAGTATTTTGATGTTTGCCAACAATTATTGATGGTTCATTTCTATAAAGCATAAAAATATCATCATCGAATTTCTTGAAAAGATATTCTTCGAGTGCAATATTGAAATATGGCTCTGTTCTGTTATTATAAATTATAATCATAAAGAATAAATAAAAATAATAGAGACGAATTACACAGAATTCATCTTATAATTTGGAAGAATTTTTCCAATAAATAAAATTTTTTACAAATCAATCCGTAATTTTGAAAAATAAGAGGAGATTACGATGAAAAAAATTATTTTACTAACTTTCATATTCAATATATTTTTACTTTTCGAAATTTCTTATTCACAGACTTTTACAAAAGTTGAAACTCCATACAAGCAAATAAATAAAGTAAAATTTCTCGACAACAATTTGATGATAGTTACCGGTGATTCATTATTTATCGATGTATGGGATAAAAGTCCTTTTATTCCATATTTTGGAGGTGGATTTTATGCAAGTGAAGACTTCGGTAATTCATTTAAGGGAGTTTTTTTAGATGGTTACTCTGTTTTTGATATAACTCATTTTCAAGATGGCAAATATTATGCAATTGCAAATAAACTTTCAATATCATCAATCTTTTCTTCAGACAATGGATATAATAATTGGAATATAAACCCTTTGTTAGAGGAAAGCAAATTCTTTTATAAAATTACAAACGATAAAACCAACCTTTATTTAACATCTATAAACTCATCCGAAGGGTTAACGATTTCAAATAATGGCTTTGAATCTAATTATTTGCCAGAAAACTTAGTTGCATCAGTTAATGATATTAAGATTGCCAAAAATGGGGATATCTTTTTAGCCTCAGATAATGAAAATTATGGTCACATAATCAGAAGCACAGATGGTGGTAAAACTTGGACTAAAGAAGAATCTGGACTTCAAGGACTAAGAATTTTATGTGTTCAACCATCATCTTATAATCCAGCGTTCGTTTATTGTGGTGCAGATTCAATTACCATTAATAAAACAAATGTTGGAAAAGGTATTTTTATGAGTTTAGATACAGGTAAAACTTGGCAGCTATTGGCAGCAAAAGGTTGTCGTGTTTTTGATATTCAAGAACATCCAACAGAGCCGATTTATTTAACAGCCGCATGTGGTGTTTTAGGTATTGGAATTTCAGGTAATGCTGGCCAATGGTTTGACATAGTTAGTGACGGATTACCTGCAAACTTTGATGTGCGAGGTATTGCAATACCAAATTTAAAGGCAAGCAAAAGTGGAATTAAAGTCTATGCAAATCTTCTTGATGGTGGTTTATATAAGTCAACGGATATAACAAGCGGTATTGATGAATTAGAAACTACACCGAATTTAAAGATTCTTAAAACTATTATTAATAATAATAATGAATTATCAATAATTTTTACAACAGAATCAAGCAGTAACATAAAACTTAATGTATTCGACTTTTTAGGTAATATTGTTTATTCTGATATTCTAAATAATCTCAATATTGGCATTAACCAAATTACAATAAATAATTTGAATTTATTTACTGGAAGTTATTTTGTTGTAATCGATGATGGGACAAAACAAGCAACTTCAAAAATTGTATTAATTAAATAACTTTTCAATCTAAATTAATATGGAAATTAACTCAGCAATTGGCGTTTTTGATTCTGGAGTTGGTGGTCTTACAGTTTTAAAACAATTAATAAGATTTTTACCAAATGAACATTTTCTTTATTTGGGTGATACTGCCCGAGTACCTTATGGTAACAAATCGGCAGAAATAGTCAAGAAGTATGCATCGGAAGCAACTCACTTTTTATTATCACAAAATGTGAAGATGCTCGTAATTGCTTGTAATACAGTCTCTTCCATTGCAATCGAAACAGTTAAAGAAATTGCCGGAGATGTACCAGTTGTTGGAATGATAGATTTCTCTGCAATCGCTGCATATAGAGCATCTCGCACAAAAAATATTGGTATCATTGGTACACGTGCAACTATTGAAAGTAAAGGTTATGAAAAACATTTAAAACATATATCCGGTGGAGGAAATCTAAATTTATATTCTAAATCTTGTCCTCTTTTCGTGCCTCTCGTTGAAGAAGTTTTGGTTGACCATCCCGCTACGAAATTAATTGCCGCCGAATATCTTTCAGAATTTGAAAATGGGAAAATAGATACTTTAATTTTAGGTTGCACACATTATCCCGCACTTGCAAAAGTTATAAATGAAATATTACCTAATGTTCATTTAATAGATACGGGAGAACAATCATCAATTCAAGTTCTTAGACTTTTAGCTGAAAAGCATCTTTTAAACAATCAACCAATTGATTTTGCAAATATACCAAAAGTAGATTTTTATTTAACAGATTTATCACCTAATTTTAAAAAAATAGCCGAATTTTTATTAGGTTTTAATATAGAAAAACCACAATTTATTTCTTTAGAAAACGAGCAATAATACAATTTAAATTTTACAACTTTATTTGCCAGTTAAACGTCTAACAAATATATTGAAAAAAATATAATTTCAGATGAAAATAACAAAATTCATTATCTCAACTTTCATTATTTTCATTTTTACTTTATTTACATTACTATCGCAAAATGATAAAGAAAGAGTAATTAAAGTTGATTCAACATATATTTTCAAACCTTCGAAACCCATAAGAATATATAATCCTAATGAGACATTAATTAGCCAATCCATTGGTTTAGATGTTGCATTTACTAATTCTGGTTTGGGTCTTGGAATGTTTTACCATTATTTTTTAGATAATGATAATATTATTTTTGCTAATTTTTATATTTCAGGTGCACGTAATACTGACGAAATTGAATATTGGGATTACAATACTGGACAATGGGTGGTGCCAAATAAAATAAATAGACTCTTCTTAATTCCGTTGACATTTGGCTATACGAAAATACTTTTTTCAAACTCAATTGCAGGAACGTTTAAACCATTTGCTTCCATTGGAGTAGGTCCTTCATTCATTTTTTCAACACCATACGAAAAAGGCTGGTTCGAAGCTTGGAAATACGCAAAGAATTATATTCGATTTGGAAGTTACATTGAAATTGGTGGATATTTTAAAACTATCGGTAATTCAATTGCAAATGCTGGCATTAAATACTATTATATACCTTTTGGTGGTGATGGTTTGGAAAGTATAAAAGGTTTGCCAATTAAAGATTTCGGCGGATTGGTTCTTTCTTTATCAATTGGTTATGCATTTTAGTAAAAATAAATTAAATTGGATATCTAAAATTAGCTAAATATAATTTTTACTTATTTGAAGAATATTTATAAATTTGTATTTTTTAATATTATAACCTGACAATTAAAATGAAAAAATTAATAACAATATATTTGTTTTTTTTAGCTTTTATTTTTCCTTCCTATTCCCAAGTTGCAGTAATAAGCGAATATATGAACCAATCAGGTACACCCGATGGTGAATGGACTGAAATTTTAATTTTAGAAAATAATGTCAACTTATCCGATTTTGTTTTAAGAGACAACTCAGACTCTGGAAGTTGGCGACCTGACACAAGATTTAAAAAGATACCTCTATGGTCGAATCTCCAAAAAGGTACAATAATCGTCATTATGCACCGATCAACTGGGACAGTGCTGGATGTATATCCAGCTGATGGTTATATTGAAGTTGCTGCAAGCGATCCTCTTTATTTCGACACACCTCCAAATTGGGATGCCGATGGAGCTTTAAGTATCAATCAAAACAATGATATGATTCAGTTACTTGACGCATCTGGAAATAATGTTCATACTTTAGGACATACTTCCTCAACAAGTTCAAATCCGTATGCTGTTTTTCAAGCATTATCCGGTCCTAAGTTGATGTATAATGGCTCATTATCAAACGGAAGCAGTTTAAGAGTTTATCCAGGTGCTACAATCAATGATTATGAAATGGGGTTCGATAATTCCAAAAAATATACTGTTGCAAATAACTCATTTTCAAAAGGTTTTCCAAACGCAAATGTCGGTTCAACTAATACAAATCATACGTTTTGGCGTACATTGAGACAACCGGAATGGTATAATCCTAATGCAAATACTACGATTACTAATCTCGGAAATTCTGTTAAAATTACTTGGAATCCCGCTGCAACTACTATGAATTCAAATGAAGGTTATTTAATCTTAAGAATACCTGCAAATCTTCGCAGCGCTGCCCAAAAACCAGTAGATGGAAAAGTTTATAATAAAGGAGAATTTCTTGGTTCAGCACAAGTTGTTGGAGAAATTTATAATCTTAACAAATCTGAATTCATAGATAATTCTTTTACTGACGCAGAATGTGGACAAGATTATTTTTATCAAATTTATGCATTTAGATATAATGCAGATGACCAAGGAAAAGATTTTTTACCTGAAAATGGTCGTGGACGTAGTTATAATGAAGATGATTTTGCAGAAACATCTAATGTTGCAAAACCCACACCATCAAAACCGGTAATTTCCACTCTTGGTGGACGAACAACTTTTTGTGAAGGCGAAGATATTACAATTGAACTTCTTGGTTCTTACACTGCTGACGTAACTTTCCAGTGGTATAAAGATGGTACTCCAATTCCTGGTGAAAAAGGAACAAAATTAAAAGTTAAACAAAATGGACAATATTATCTCGTCGTAAAGAACTTAACTTCACTTTGCGAAAACACCTCTGAAACCGTATTTATTGATATATTGCCCGCACCAAAAGCAACTTTATTCATTGTGGAAAAAGATAAATCAATACAAGTTACTAAAGATACGATAATTTACGTATGCAAAGATGCTGACCCTTCTTATGATTATCCACGCTTAAATTTGCAAGGTGCTTCATCCAATAGTGTTCGAGAATGGTATTTCGATGGTAAATTGAAAAATGAAGAAACAAACAAAGTTGAAACAATTGCTGTTCAAAAAGGCAGTTATTTTGGGGTTATTCGAAATGGAATTTGTGCTGATTCAACACCAAAAGTTATGATTGATTATTTTTCATTTGATTTTCGATTTACACCATCCCCAGCAGTTTTCGATGCTGATGATTCCCCTATTCAAACTATAACGATAGAAAATCGATCGAATGTTGATATGACATTGCTTGAATCATATTTTACATTGCCTGCTGGGTTCTCATTCGTTAATACTACTTTTCCAATTTTGATTCCAAAAAATAAAACACAACAAATACAAATTTTATATACTAGAACAACTCCTGGTGTTGATAACGGGAAATTATATTTAAATTTAATATGCTCAAAGTTTTTCAAATTGGATTTGCAAGGGGTAAAAAAAGCACCTGGCACGGCTGATTTACTTTCTATGCCTGATACTTTAAATTTTGGAATAATCACAACTTGTGATGCTCAAAATGGATTCAGCAAAGATATTTCCATAAAATCTATTGGAACAATTATTTCAACAATTTATAATCCTATACTTTCAGGGAAAATTAACTTACAAAATGGGAATTTCCCAATTAATTTATCTCCTGACTCTGTTATTACTTTCAATTTTACTTGCACCGAAACAAATCCTGGTATTTACAGTGGAAATATATTAATTCCTTTTGAAAGTTTCGAAAAAAATCCGAAAAAAGATACTCTTCAACTTCCTTGGGAGCTTGAAATCATTCAACCAAAATTAGATTTTAACAATATTTTAAATGTTTCTATTGCAACTTGTTCCGATACAGCTTATCAAGTACTTGATGTTACAAATAATACAAAATTGCCAATTACAATTACAAATAACTTTATTAATTCAAATTACATTTCAATTTTAAATACCTTACCTTTTACTATTGCCCCAAACAGCAAAGAAACAATACAATTAAGAATAGTGTCAAATTCCAATTTTAACTTAGATGATACCTTGGAATATTCCCCTTGTGATATCAAGGATGTTATCCATATCAATGCTGAAAAGAAAAATATAAGTATAACACAAGAAAACAATGAAATTGATTTTGGTGTTGTCCCCGCTTGTAAAAATACATCTTATGAAAATTTAATAACAACAAACTTAGATGTTGAAGGTGGCAGTGCAGTAGTGAAATCAATTTTATTCGAAGGACCATTTTCCACTGACTTGAATGTAAATGACATAATCACAGGCAAAAAGAATATCAAATTCATTTTCCAAGGGAATCAATTAGGTAATATCACTGGAAAGGTTACAATAACATTCGATCCGTGCGATTATGTAGTTGTTTATAATATTAAAGCTCAAGGCGTTGAACCCACAATTGTTACTGACCCAGATTCGATAGATTATGGCGTTTTACCAATAAATACTCTTACGAACAAAACTTTTAAAATTAAAAATACTTCACCATTTAATATTGAAATTTCACTAACCATAGATAATAAACCAGAATTCTCATTCAATCCTTCGATTACTAATCCAGTTCTTTTGACACCAAACGAAGAAAAAACTTTCAGTGTTGATTTTATTAGTAGTGTTGAAAATTCTAAATTCCAAGCAAATATTTCTGTAGCAGTTAATTTATGTTCAACAAATATTAGTATTCCATTAACTGCTTCAACATTAAGCAATATTAAAATGGGCACTATAGTCATTGATATGCCAACTGAAATAACTGGAAAAATCGGTGAAACAATAAATTTGCCCATTAAAATTATTCCAAAAGATTTTGAATTAAAGGATATTGATTTACAAAGAATCAAATATTATTTTAGTTATAATGGCTTGCTTTTATACCCCAAAAATGCAAAACCTTTAAATATGAATTCTTGGCTAAACAACTCATCAGTTGTTTTATCAGAAAATACTATGAACACATCATTATTAGATGTTACTTTAAATAACCAAACTTATCCTACAAATAACAACTGGTTAGATATAGATCTTCAAGTTTTGTTATTGCAATCTAATATAACACAAAGTACGCTAAAATTAGATAGTTTAATTTTAGTTTCATCTGCAAAGATTTCAGTAGAAAATGATTCAACTATTATTAATGTCCCCAAGCAATGTGAACTTGAAAATCGCAATATAGTATTTGACCAAACTGACCAAGTTCCAATTATTCATAATAATAATGATTTATTGGATATTAAGTTTAAAACAATAGCCGATGGTGATGTATCAATAACTTTAATTAATTCTTTTGGTGAAATTGTTCAAACTCAGACATACGAAAATGTGCGTTATGGAGAATATAAGACAGAAATTGATCTAAGCAAATTACAAAACGGAGTATATATACTTGAAATAAAAACTCCAACAGGAAAATTCAGTAAGAAAATAATAATTTTACGTTAATTTTTTAAATATCTATATTCTATTTGGTTTCGTATAATCTCCACCACGGAACATTTGGTTTATCGTGATGTTCCCAGTGATATCCAAAAAAATAACAACTCAACATTGCGAGGAAATGATTTTTCTTTAAAGTTCGTGAATTATATGGAAACATTTCCTCGGTATGTGGCTTACGATGCGGCAAATAAGTTCCAAAGAAAAATAATTGGAAAGCTCCAACAAAAGCAGGTAATACCCAAAATAATATAATGTTAATTTCAGGTGAGACGAGTTTAAAAAGATTATAAAGAATTGCCATTACGACTAATTGACTGATTGTTGTGTACCTGTACATAAAGGTTAAAAACCAAATAAATGGATTTTGTGATTTTTCGCAAAAATCTGGATCATCTTTTGTTCCAGGGAAGTTGTGATGATTCCTGTGATTTTTTACTAATCTTTTAAAAGACATACCCGCAAATAAAAACGTTGCAATAGAACCAACCATTAGATTCACTTTATGATTAGGAAATACTACATTATGCATTGCATCATGAGCTGTTATAAATAGGCCTGTATATAAATAAGATTGTATTAAAATGTGTATATAAATTGAAATCGATGCAAAATCGACTCGAACAAATAATAATGAATAAATTAAGTGGGTAAGCCACAAAATAAAAATGAATATAGCAATTAATAAACCGAGCCATTTATTTTTTAATTCTTTCATAAATCACTACCCATTTATTATAATTTGTAATAATTGAAAGAAAAATAATTGTGCAAACCAATAAGTAATTATAATATTTGATTTATAATGTATCTTAAATTTATAAATAAGATAACTAATAATCAAACTTAATACAAACCAAGATAAATAGTTTTGAATAGGAATTATTTTTGAAGGTAAACCAACATTATCCAACCATTCCCAATATTGCAATTTTATTGCAATAGGTTCCATAACAAAATCAAAAAAAACAGAAAAGACCGCACTCATAATAATTTTTAAATAGACATTTCCAAAGAGCTTATAGGATAATGCATAGGATCCGAGTACAACAAAAACCCAATTAAGCCCTATAATTAGAGGGACACCTAAAATTCGAGGTTGCAGTATATGGGGATAATGGTATCTACCGAAAATTAATGATGTTTTTACCCCCATGATTTCAATTATTAAAGTAAAAGTAAAAACAATAAATACAAAAATTAAAAACCTTTTTCTATCAACCTTAGTCAAGAAAAAATAATTTGATATTGAAATCAAAAGGATTAAAAAAAACAACGTAAATGAGGTTATTTGAACCATTGTATTTAATAAAAGAATATGTCCAATAACACCAACCGAAAAAATTATTATTATAAATGCTTGGATAATTCTATCGTTAGAAAATATATTTATTATATTTTTCTTCCTTTCCATACATTTAGTCCAAATTTTGTTTTAATTACTGATAAAAATGCTAATACTATTAATAAAATAAATTGAAAAGGATGCAGCAACAAATTTACTATAATATTTTGATTCGATAGTAAAGATATGTTAATTCTTGTAAAAATTATAAGCAAAATCATTACGAGAGAAAAGAAATCTTGTGAATATATGAATTGTGAGAATGGAAATATATTTATTAAACTAATTAATGAAAATAGAGAAAGAAAAATAAATGGAGGTAAGTTAAAGCCTTTATGAAAATTTTTACTAAATCCACTTAAACTTTCTCTAAACCCTTCATACATCCTACAAAAAACAAAATTTCCACCCAATAAAGTTAAAACTTTATCATTATTTTTTTTCACTAACTTTGCCAACTCAATATCTTCAACAACTTTGTCTTTAACTGCATTATGTCCTCCAATTTTCTCATAGGTTGATTTTCTCCACAACATAAGTTGCCCATTTGCAGCGATAAAGGATTTTAGCGTCGATTTATAAACTAATGTTAGAGGTAACATAGCAAGTAAGATATAATTCATTAGTGGCACAATCAGTTTTTCACCAATTGATATTGTTATTTGTGTTGGAAAGACTGAAAGCAGTCCGACATTGCTTGATTTATATTTAATCATTAATAATTCGATCGCACGAGAATTTAAAATTAAATCTGCATCTAAAAACAATACAATATCACTGTTAGCCTTTTGACTTAATTGTTCACAAGCCCAATTTTTACCGAGCCAACCATCTGGCAATTCTTTTCCCTTGTAAACTTTGATATTTTCATATTTTTCGTGATATTTTTGAATAATTTCGTAAGTACTATCTTCAGAATTATCATCTAAAATATGAATATCTATATTTTTATATGTTTGGTTAATTAATGATTCCAACAAATTACTAATTTTTGCTTCTTCATTTCTTACAGGTATTAATATGGAAATTTTATCTTGAAAATTAATTTGATTTTTTGTTTTTCTAAACTTTAATTTGGTGAAATTTGAAAATAATAAATTGAATAAAGAATTTAACCAAAAAACTGAAAGAAATCCAAAAATAAACATATAAGCAATACTTAATGATTTCAAAACAATTTCCTTGAAATTGTGAAACTTACTGCTTTGTTATTAAAATCATTAAGAAAATCCAAATAAAATTCAGTAAATTTATCTATATTTTCTAAGATAGTCTTATCTTCAATAGTTTTTATTGAAAAAAAAATATCAGGTTTTTGTTGTTCAAAGTATTGAATTTTAAATGCAACAGTCAAAAAATTAACTTTTTCAAAATTTTTCAAAAACAAAAATTTAACGCCTTCTTTAAACTTAATTTTATCATCATAAGCTTGTATTTTTCCTTGAGGATAAAACGCAACAAAAGACTTTTTATCTTTTGAAATAATATCACTGATATATTCTTTCAACTTAACTAAACTTTTAGGATTTGAGGGCTCGAAACCAATTGCCCCTAATTTGTTGAAAAACCAAAATTTTTGCAACTGCTTTTCAAGCATTACTATATAAAATTTATATTCAGGAAAAAGTAAACGAGATAAATAATCAATAAAAAAACCATCCCACCAGGAAAAATGGTTTGGAAAAACAACAATTGGTAAATTCGAATCAATTCTTGGAATTTCTCCAATTTGGTTAAAAGAGCCGAAATTTTTTTTTAACAAATTATTCAAATATATATTAAAAATAAATCTTGCTATTTTATTATGTTTTGCTTTAATCATAATAATTTGAAATTAGTTTTGAGACAATTTTGGCTGATGAAATAACTAAGGGAATTCCTCCACCAGGATGGACACTTCCACCAACAAAAAACAAATTTTGCAAACTTTGACTTTGGTTAGTTTGACGTAAGAATGCAGCATTTCGAGTATTTGAAGAAATTCCATAGATACTCCCTTTGAAGCTGTTCGTTTTTTTTTCTAAATCAAGGGGAGTTAAAATGCTTTCACTTACTATCTTTTTTTTAATATTTTTTCTAAGAGTTTTTTCAATTTTTTCTATTATTACCTCTTTGGTAAATGAGATAGCTTGAGTCCAATTTTGTCCATTGTTTTCAGGTGTGTTTATCATAACGAACCAATTTTCAGAGTTTTTCGGGGCATCATACTTATTAAATTTCGACGATATATAAATGTAGATTGTAGGGTCAGATGGTACTTTTTTCTCAATGAAAATTTCGTCAAATTCTTTTTTGTAGTTTTCTGAAAACAAAATATTATGAGCTTCGAGCTCAGGATAATTGCCTTCCATCCCCCAATAAAAGACTAATGCAGAAGATGATGGCTTATTTTTAATATTTCTTCTTGCTTCTTTTGATTCAAAACCGGGTAGAAGATTCTTAAAAGTATAATTAACATCTGCGTTTGAGACAACTATATTATACTCTCTAAATTCCCCATTTACAATAATTCCACTTACACTTTTTCCATCTGTAACAATTTTTTCGATATTGCTATTTAAATGCACCTCGACATTGAATAATTCAAGAAGTTTTGAAAGAGCTTTTGTCAAATCAATCATACCACCTTGAAGGAAGTATCCACCTAACTTGTACTCAACAAAAGGAATAATATTTAAAGTAGCAGGTGCTTGAAACGGATTTGAACCATTGTAAGTAGCATATCTATCGAATAATTGAATTGTTTTTGGATCCTTAAAAAAAGTAGAATTAGCCTGGTGTATTGTTCGAAATGGGTCAATTTTTAAAATACTAAATAATGTTTTTAAACCTTTTCTTGTAAATATCTTATTAATTTTTTTGAATTCATCAAAGATAAAAAGTTCAGCAGTTAAATTATATATTTGTTCAGAATATGAAAAAAATTCTTTCAGACTTTCCTTCGTATCAAGAGTTTTATTTTCAATTTCCTCAGAAAATTTATTAAAATCATGATAGGCATTTATTTGTGATGAATCAGGATAAAAATATTTGGTAATAATTTCTAAATTTTTTATTTCTAAAAAATCATGAATTTTTAATTCAAGTGAAGAAAAAAAATCTTTCAAAACAACGGGCATTGTTAATAAGCTCGCCCCTGTATCAAACCGAAAACCATTACTTTCAAAAGATGTTACTTTGCCACCTAAGTAGTTGTTTTTCTCGTAAAGGTGTACATCGTAACCTTTCTTTGCAAGTAAAATTGCAGTTGCAAGTCCTCCAATGCCTGCACCAATAACTCCAACATTATGCTTTCTCTTGAACATATTCTTATACTTTTTTAACAATTGAGTAAAATAATAACCATAAAGTTATCATTGAAAATGAATATGCAAAATCTTCTATTGGTATTGTAATAAATCTGATTCCTAAAATTGCAGAGTTGCTATAAGTAACAATTGGGACAGAAGTTAAAATATAATTAACAATTAGAAATGGAATAAAAGAAACTAATATTGTAAACCAAAAATTCCTTGAAGTAATCAATGGATTTTTTAAAATTGATAATAGATAAAAAGAAATTGATAGAAATAAAGAATTAGTAAAGGTATAGTTTCTTGAAATATTAAAAAGACCAAATATGAATGTACCAAAAGAAATTATCAGCAAAAATGTAGGGTTAATGTTAATTTGTTTGTCAATAAAATAGCTATTAAAAGTTTCATATATGAAAATTATACTATATGGGACAACAAAGAAAAATAAAACTTCTTCTATTGGCAAATTAAATATATGAATCCCAATAGTATGTAATTCGGAAAATGCCCAATCCCCTCTTTTTGTTGCAAGTATATCCCATAGAATATATATTGACGAAACAGTTACAACGGAAAAAATGTAAAAAAACCAATTTCTATAAAATCTAACTTTATTTTCAAAAGATAAGATTAATGGAAATAAAATTATTGCAATATCAAGAATTAAATAAGTCATATTATTTGTTATAAATTAAATTGAGTTTTGCTATTTGTTCTTTTGAAATTCTTTTTGAATTAATTAAAAAGTTCGCTATTCCCCTCTGTAAATCATATGATAAATTTGAAAAATCCTGATTAATGAGTAATTTATAAATAGTATCGGCATCTTCTCTTTTTTCTTTGCCATATCCTAAAATATCAGGTAAATGATGCAAAACAGAAAAACGCAAAAATCTGATTTCTAAATTATTATTATCTGATTTGACTGATTTGTCTAAGAAGTTTAAACCTTCTTTTAATCTGTTTATTTTACTTATGGGGTTATAAGAATGTTTGGCTTCTAAAGTTAGTGAAGCACCATAATATGCCAAACCTATTGGTGGATAATTATCTTTTTTCTCACCAAAAAATAATTTGATAGATTGTTTTAAAATATCAAGTTTACTTTCACTTTCAACAGATTGATAAAACAATTTTCTAATATTACTCAGAGAAAGTGTATCATTTTGACAAGTTGCAAAATATGTATTTGATATAAATAATAACAATATAATCAAGAACTTAAAAATTTTCATAAAAAACATTAAATAGTTTTAAAAATTTTAACCAATAAATATGCTTTAAACATCAACCATAATTTCTTAATGTTACTGACGCTAATTCTCTTTTCGATAAGTTCTTGCGCAGATTTCTTTGATATTTGTTTTGTTAATTCTAAGTAATATAAATAGGCTAAGTAAACACCAAGTTTAACACCTTTAGGCAACTTTTTTATACCTTCGAAGGAAACTTGGAACTCTTCGAGGACTTCTTTTTGAATTATTTGTTTTTTGATATCATCAAAATCATTTATTGAATTTGTATTTGGAAAATAAAATCTGTGCCGTTCTTCCCAATCACTATGAATGTCTCTGAGAAAATTAATTTTTTGGAAGGCTGAGCCTAATATTTTTGCAGGTTTTGCTAATTTATCAAATTCATCTTTATTCCCATCAACAAATACTTGCAAACACATAAGCCCAACAACTTCTGCTGAACCATAAATATATGTATCATAACTTTCTTTTGTATGATGTTGTTTTGAAATGTCAGTTGCCATACTGTTAAAAAATGCATCAATAAAATCTTTATCAATCTTGTATTTATTAACGACTATTTGAAATGCATTTAATACAGGATTTGTTGAAATTTGTTCATTTATTGCTTCATATGTTTGTTCAATAAATTGATTCAATAATATTTCTTTGTTGTTAATTTTGAATGTATCTACAATTTCATCAGCAACCCGAACAAAACCATAAATTCCAAATATTGCTTCTCGATATTTTTTTTCAAGAGTTAAAATTGCTAAGCTGAAGGATGTGCTGTACCTTTGTGTTATTATTTTATTAATTTCTAACGAAACTTGATTATATAACTTCAAACTCATTTTTATATTTATTTAAATTTTACCTTCTGAAACCAATCTATCTAAAACAAGTTTTGAACTAATTATAACCATAGGCAAGCCCGTTCCAGGCGTTGTAGAAGCACCAACATAGTATAAATTGTCGAATTCTTCATCTTTGTTTTTGGGTCTAAATGCACCTAATTGTAAAATATTATGCGCTAACCCTAAACCTGAACCTTTATATAAATTAAATTTATCTCTCCAATCAATAGGAGAATAAACTTCTTTAACTAATGTGTTGCTATGCAAATCATATCCAATACGACTAGATAAATCGGTAATAATATTGTTTGCAATTACTTCTTTATCATCCCAATTATCTTTGTATCTTAAATCAGGAACTGGACAAAGTATGAAAATATTCTCACAGCCATTCGGAGCAGAGTCTGCAACATATTTAGATAGCACATTAACGTAATAATAAGGTTTTTGAGGAATTATAGAAGAAGTGAAAATTTTGTCTGCATAACCTTTAAAGTTATTCCCAAGAAAATAATTATGATATTCAATATTATCAATTTTCCCTTTAACTCCTAAATATATTGTTAATGGTGCTAAAGTCCAATTCATTTTATCTAGTTTCCTTTCATTGAATTTATCTCTCTTTAAAATTTGACCTCTAAAGGAAGCAGCATCAGAATTTATAATAAAAATGTCTGAGTCCCACTTATGACCATTTTTATCAATTAGCAAAATTCCACCTGTTTTCCTCTCAAAATCAACAATTTCAGTATTGAATATAAATTCTACACCCAAATTTTCTAAAATTCTTTGTAATTCAGCGGTTAATTGATACATTCCACCTTTGATTTTCCAATATCCATTGTATTTCATTTCTGTGTAATTCAAAAGAGAATAAATTGCCGGCGTACTGAATGGAGTAGAACCTAAGAAAAAGGCTACCAAAGACATAACAATCCGAACTTCGTTAGTATCGAATTGCCTCTCTACTTCTTGCCAAACGGATTTAAATAAATAGGGTAAATGTCTTTTTGGAACCTTAGTTAACTGCGTAAGATATTCAATTAGTGAATTAAAGTTGCTTTTTATTACTTTATCTTCAGTATCATGAAAAAACTGTCCAGCTCTTAGTAGATATACTTCAACTTTTTTTGCTAAATTTTTTTCATTAGGAAATTCTCTTTGTAACTTTTGTAAATCTTTGTAAATCTTAAAGGGCTTTTCTATTCCTTCAAAATATACATTATACAATGGTTCAAGAGGTTCTAATTCGAGTGGGTTTTCTATATTACAAGAATTGAATAATTCATCAAGTTCGTAAGTCATACTCATAAAAGAAGGTCCCGTATCAAAAGTAAATCCATCAATTTTGAGTTGATTTAACCTCCCACCGGCAGTAGAATTTTTTTCAATAATTCTAACTTTGAATCCTAATGTTGCTAACCTCAAAGCAATGGATAATCCACCTAAGCCTGCACCAATAACAGTAAATGTTTTCTTCATTTTTTATAAAAATTATATTATAAAATCTTTTATTGCAAGTAATTAATGTAACATTGTTGACGAAATCCTTTTATATTTATTACTTTGACATTTTTTAAAAATAATATTGATTTTCTATTTTTTTATTTCTATTTAATTTTTTTTTATTATCTTTGTTTTTTTAAAATCTTTAAAGGTATTTTATGTTTAAAAAATTTACTATTATCCTTTCGTTAGCATTAGTAGTTCTTTTAGCTGCAAGTTCATCGATGCAAGCTAAGTTCAATCAATCTATTTCTGGAAACCCAATTTCACTTGCATTTGGATTGTTCAATGCAACTTATGAACAACAAATTGCACCAAAAAATTCATTTACTGTATTTGGCTCATATTGGTCATACAGTGATTGGACTGCTGGTGGTTTTGGTGGCTCATATCGTTTTTACTTGATACAAGAAACAACACGTGCAATTGAAGGATTTAGCTTTGGACCTTTCGCCTCTGTAGCTTTCTGGAGTTGGAATGGTTATGGGTACAGTTATGATGGTGGTACATCTATTGCCATAGGTGCTGAAGCTGCCTATAAATGGGTTTTCAGCGGCGGGTTTATGGTTGAACCAATTGTTCAAATTTCTTTCCCTTTAACTAACATAACAGGTTTATCGTACCATGGAACCTCTGTTGGAGTTAATTTAGGTTATGCTTGGTAACATTAACAATCTAACAAACTGGCTGAATCCTATTGGGTTCAGCCTTTTTGCTTTATAACTATGGAAAATATTGGAATATTCGGCGGTAGTTTCGAACCAATCCATTTGGCGCATCTTATTATTGCAGATTTGTTTATTGAAAAGTATGAGCTTTCCAAATGTATATTAATTCCAACTCATAAATCCCCATTTAAAATTAACGAGACATCTGATAAATTATTCACTGATGAACTACGATTAAAATTACTTGAATTATCTACCGAAGATAATCCAAAATTTGTTATTGAAAAATTCGAAATCGAACGCAATGAAGTATCTTACACAATTGATACTTTAAATTATTTAAAACGTAAATATTTAAATACCAACTTTTTTTTATTGATTGGAAATGATCAAGCTGAATCCTTTCACAATTGGAAAGATTGGGAAAAAATAATTGAAAATGCCCAAGTTGTAGTTGCCAATAGAAAATCCAAATTACAAGTTCAAAAATATGATTTTGAAATTTTAAAACCTAATATTAAGCTTGAATATCTCAATAATCCAATAATTGATATTTCAGGCACTGAAATAAGAAATAGAATTCTCCTCAATAAATCAATTAGATATTTCCTGCACAATTCTGCATATAATTTTCTTAAATCAATTCGTTTCCATAATTTGCAATAAGTTTAATTAAAATTAATTTCTAATTGGATAACTTACAAATACAAAAACAAGATTTAATAAATTTATTAATAAGAAAAGGAATTAAAAGCGAAAGTGTTCTTTTTGCAATTAGTAAAATTCCTCGAGAATTATTTATTAGTGAAGATTTGAAAGCCAGAGCATATGAAGATAATGCGTTACCAATACAATGTGGACAAACAATTTCACAACCATACACTGTAGCTTTTATGACCCAAATTTTAGATTTAAAACCAAATCTAAAAGTTCTTGAAATTGGTACTGGTAGTGGTTATCAAACTTGCATTTTAAAAGAACTTGCCAAAGAAGTATATACTATTGAGAGAATTCCTGAACTTTTCGACTTTTCTAAAAATATGTTTAAAAAGTTGGGTTATGAAATTTATCAAAAATTAGATGATGGCACAAATGGTTGGGCTGAATTTGCTCCATATGACAGAATTATTGTTACAGCAGGAGCACCAGAAACTCCCCTCCCTTTATTAAAACAATTATCAATTGGTGGAATAATGGTAATTCCAATAGGAGACAAAAACTCACAAATTATGACAAAAATAACAAGACAATCAAATATCAATTTTTCAAAAGAAGAATTTGCGCAATTTCGTTTTGTTCCTCTAATCGGAAAAGAGGGATGGCAAGAATAAAATTATTTGAGTTGCAAACAAAAAAGCCTTTGATTGTTATTCTTGGTCCTACTGCATCTGGTAAAACAGCTTTATCATACTTATTCTTTGAGGTTATTGATTCTGAATTCATTTCCGCTGATTCAAGGCAAATTTATAAATTAATGGATATTGGAACTGCTAAACCTTCCAAAGATGAACTCAAACAATATCCATTTCACATAATTGATTTTTTGAATCTTGACGAAGGGTTTTCGGCTGGTCAATTTTTAATTCAAGCAAAAAAAGCAATAGATGAAATTTATAGCAAAAACAAAATCCCAATTGTTGTTGGTGGAACTGGTTTATATATTTCTGCTTTGTGTGATAGTTTTATCAATATCGAAAATGAATTTGACAGCTCAGAAGAAATTCGAAATGACTTAAACAAAAAATTTGAAAAATATGGTAAAAATTATATCTATGATTTATTACTTAAAATTGATGAAGCATCAGCAAGAAAATATATCGACAAAAATCCTCGAAGAATAATCAGAGCTTTGGAATTTTATATGGTAACTGGGACAAAATTTTCTGAAGCCCATTTGAAATTTAATACCAAAAGTGAGTTTAATTCAATATATTTTGGTATCAATTACCCTCGTGAAATTTTATATGATAGAATAAATAAACGTTGTGAGAAAATGTGGAAAAATGGAATTATTGAAGAAACAAAAAATATTCTGGATTTAGGTTATTCTACAAACTTAAATTCTTTAAATACAGTTGGTTATAAAGAAGCAATTTTATATATAAACAATATTTTAACCTATAATGATGCACTAATAGAATTCAAAAAAAATACCCGAAGATATGCAAAAAGGCAATTAACTTGGTTTAACAAAAATCCACATATAAATTGGCTTAATTCAAATATTTTTGATAATTTGAATTTATTAAAAAGCATCATTAATAAAACAATTAGATGAAAAAAATAAGAATACCTCTACAATATCAAATAATTATCGGACTTCTATTGGGAAGTTTATTCGGATTGCTGTTCCCTGTTTCTCAAAATTCATTACAAATAAAATATATTGATAAAAATAAAGAAAAGAAAGTTTATATTCAAAACAGTGATTCAATTATTGTAAATTATTGGGAAGAATCAAGTAATTCCGTCCATTCAAAAACATTTAATAATAAAAATACTACTTTTATTATAAATTTTTATAATAAAATTACTCAAAATCCAGACAACGTTAAACTCGAATTATATGTTTATAAAAATGGTGTTCCTTACTCTCGCTTTAATCAAATTATATCTATAAGTAAAGTTGAAACTTTAGCGACATTGATTAAACCAATTGGAACTATATTTATACAATTACTTTTTTTGCTGGCAATTCCCTTGGTACTTTCTACTTTAATTGTTGGTGCTGCAAGCTTAAAGGATGTGAAAACTTTAGGAAAATTAGGAGGTAAAACTTTACTTCTATATCTATTCACAACAGCATTAGCTTTAATAATTGGAGTAAGTTTAGCAAATTTAATTAGTCCTGGTTCTCGATTAAATGAATTGTCTAAATTACAATTTAAAGAAAATGCCGGCGAATTTGCACAATCTATAAATAAAAACATAGATTTTGATATTACAAATTTTATAATTAACTCAATACCAAAAAACATTTTTGAATCACTTGTTTCGGGAAATATGCTTCAAATTGTTTTTTTCTCGTTGTTTTTTGGCATAACTTTAATTTTTATTGATAAAGATAAATCAAAAATTATAATACATTTTCTAAGTGCTGTTAGTGATGTTCTAATTAAAATGGTTGAATTAGTAATGAAATTAGCCCCAGTTGGCGTATTTGCATTAATTTCATTTACTATTGCTGATTTCGGAGTAAATATAATTACAACTTTATTCTGGTATATTTTCACCGTATTGCTCGGTTTACTTATTCATACAGTAATTTCATATTCAATACTTTTACGATTATTTTCAAAATATCCCGTAATTGAATTTTTTCGTAAAATACGATATGTCCAAGCGATTGCTTTTAGTGCAAGTTCTTCAGCGGCAACATTACCTGTTACAATCGAAACTGCTGAAAAGGAATTAAAATTACCAAGGAAAGTTACAAGTTTCGTATTACCTTTGGGAGCCACAATAAATATGGATGGTACAGGTCTTTACCAAGGAGTTGCGGCAATTTTTATTGCACAATTTTATGGAGTTGATTTGAATTTAATTCAACAATTAACCATAATAATTATGGGAGTGTTGGCTTCAATAGGTACAGCACCTGTTCCTGGAGTAGGAATAATTATGTTAATTGGTATTTTACAATCCGTTGGCCTGCCTGTAGAAGGTATTGGATTAATTTTAGGGGTCGATCGAATTTTGGATATGTCAAGAACAATTACAAACGTTACCGGTGATTTAGTTGTTGCAACGATTGTAAGTAATGACGAAATTGATTTAGAAAATTGATTGTTCTATATATCAACTTTAGTAATTTGTAACAATTAAATATTAGAAATGTCTTAGTAATAATATTTTAGTTAAGAAAACAAACATTAAATAATAAATAGGTATAATATGTTAAATAAAACTACTTTTTATTTCTTTGTTGCCATTTTGTTTTTACTATCATTTTGGCAAAAAGATTCGCTGGCACAAGACTTCTTCGGGCAGACGAGATATCCAGACGGACAAAACGGTCAAACGATGGCAGTTGACCAAAACAACAACCTCTACATTGGTGTTTGGGGTAAAGGAATTTTAAAATCTACTAACCAAGGTAATTCATTTACATTAATGAACAACGGATTGACCAATTTCTTAATAAAAGATATCACAGTTAGCTCAAACGGCAAAATTTTCATTACTACATTTGGTGGTGGTGTTTTTCGTTCAGATAATGGAGGTACTTCGTGGGTTCAAATAAATAACGGTCTGAGAACTTTATTAACATCTACAATTAAAGTATTTCCTACGGGATTAGTTGTTTTAGGCACTTATGGATGCGGTGTATATACATCAACTAACGACGGAGCAAATTGGGTTGAAAGTAATACAGGATTGCCCTATCGAGCAATAAGTGCTATTGAATTTACTCGAAACGGTTATATTTTATTAGGAACATACGGAGGCGGTGTTTTCCAATCTCGAGATACAGCCAAAACTTGGCGAAAAAGTAGTTCTGGCTTAGGTAATTACTTTATTCATAGATTCACTCGTGATGCTGTTGGTGATGTTTGGGTGGCTACAAATGGCAAAGGAATTTTTAGCTCTCCAAATGATGGAATAAGTTGGGGTAAATATGACACCACTGGCATCAATGATTTAAATGTTACTTGTTTGGTAATTACAGAAAGTAATGAACCTATCATTGGAACTCGAAATGGTGGCATTCAATATTGGGATAAAGATTTATACCGTACTTGGCGAACTCCTTTTCAGCCAATAATGGGTGTTACTGCTTTAGCAAAAGGAAATAATGGCAGAATCTATGCAGTCGGCACCAATATTGATTTATATGTAACGACGAATAATGGAAGGAATTGGACACAACTTGCAAGTTACAAAGATAATGGAAATATTAGTGCATTTGCAATTGATAATGGTGTTATTTTTGGACAATTTAATTCGAAAAATCTCAGATATTCATCTGATTATGGAAATAACTGGAGTTTAACAAACTTACCAGATTCAAAAGTTAATGCAATTATTAAAACAAATTCGGGAACATACTATTTGGGTTGTCAAAAAGGTTTATTTACATCCATAGATGGAACAAACTGGGCGCAACATTCAAGATTCAAAGATACTGTTGTTGAAGCTCTGGCATATAAAGATGGATTTTTAGTAGCAAGCGTGACTTATTATCCCCCACCACCAAACCCTCCTGCAACTCCAGGCGACCCTGTTCCAAGCATCCATATTTCTATTGATGATGGTGCATCATTTACCAAAAAAACATATCCTACAAATGGACCTTTGACAAATAAATTACTCATTGCATTAAATGGCAATATTTACGCTCGAATGAATCAAATGATTTACAAATCAACTGATAATGCAAATTCTTGGTCAACTCTGAATATTTCTGGATTTGGCAACTTAACCGTTAATGATATAAACGTAGATGCGATTAATGCAAATTTTGTGTATGTTGCAACAAATAAAGGGTTGTTTAAATCTCAAGATGGTGGAAGTAACTGGCTTTACACTAAATTATCTTATTTAACTCAAGATACTTTAAATTGCAGAGTAGTAAATGTTAGCAATGACGGAAGAATTAATGTAATAGCTTCATTTTCTTTGGATATATTTGCAACAAATGGTCTTTGGTATTCAACTGATTCTGGTTTCACTTGGGATTCATTAAATACAAGTGTTACTTCTGCTGATAACATTACACTTTCGAGTGACGGTGAAAGCAACTTATTTATGGCTTCGAATGCAATACATCGACATTTCAACCCAGCAAATATGCCAATTCCTGAAATAATTGGACCTCTCGATGGAACAAAAGGATTGACTTTAACTCCTACTTTCACTTGGCATCCAGCTAATAAAGCAGATTTATACGAATTTCAAATATCTGATGATGAAACTTTTATGAATATTATGGATTATTTAGTCTCATCTGATACACTTTATACAGTTGTAAATCCATTAAATTATAATACTACATATTATTGGCGGGTACGTTCGAAAACAGATGGTTCATACTCGCAATGGTCTGCTACTGCATCTTTTTCTACTTTGTTAAATGCACCGACTTTAATAGAACCACCAAACAATTCGACTGGTGTTAGCTTAGTTCCTCAATTTAAATGGCAATCAGTACCAAATGCATTAATTTATGAATTCATTCTTGCTTATGATAACAACTTTACAAACATTGTTTTTACTGCTGATTCTTTAAAAGATACACTTCTTGTGTCTCAGACATTATTGCCTGATAAGACATTTTATTGGAAAGTTAAAGCAAAGAATGATAATAGTGTCAGCCCTTGGTCTGAAATTTGGTCATTTAAAACAACATTTGGACCACCATCATTAATATCACCCCAAAACGATTCTATAAATGTTGAAATCGATACTAAATTATCTTGGGGTAAGGTTCTGAATGCAACATATTACAATGTATTGATTTCAAAAGACCAGAATTTTACAAATGTACAACCAGTTAAAGTAAATAACTCTGAATTTTTACAATTATCTAATTTAGATTATGATTCAAAATATTATTGGAAAGTAAGTACGGGTAGCAATCAAGGTGAAAGTATATACTCAAATCCTTGGAATTTCACAACGCTAGTACAACCTGTTGAACTTAATACTCCATTAAATAATGCACTTAATGTTCCTGTTAATACATCTCTTTCTTGGATTAAAGTTGGTAATTATACAAAATATCAAATAATTATTGCTAAAGACGCCGAATTTTCTCAAATAATTAAAGATACAGTCATTTCTGGAACCCAATTAAACAATCTTAGTTTTGATGGATATAAAGAGTATTACTGGAAAGTAAGAGTAAATGAAACACCAAAATTAGGTTATTGGTCTGAGGTTTGGAACTTCAAAACATATTTGAATAAAACAGGGCTCCGATACCCTGACAATCATCTTACAAATTTGCCTACAACAATTAGTTTTATTTGGTTTCCAACTGATGGTGCTGATTATTATTTCTTGCAAATTGCTCGTGATGTAAATTTCAATGATTTAATTTTTAGTAAAGACTCAATACAATCTACGACTTTTGAGGTATCTGATTTATCATTTTCGACAAAGTATTTTTGGAGAGTACGGTCAAGCAATAAAGATGGCTTTTCTGAGTGGTCAGATGTATGGGATTTCCAAACAGGTTCGGTAGTACCTATTTTATTAAGACCAGCTAATAATTCGATGGATTTATATCCACCAGTATTATTTGAATGGAAACCGATAACAAATGCAAAATCATATTTCATCCAATTATCTATGGACGAGACTTTCACTGACTTAATTTATAGTAGTGACACAATAACAACAAACACATTAACTTTGGAAGGCGATATTTTATTATCGTTAAATCGTTATTTTTGGCGTGTCAAGGCAATATTTGCTGAAAACGAATCTGATTGGTCCGCAACCTGGGTTTTCGTTATGGGCGAAACTTCTGTCAAAGAATATCTCATTGATTATTCAATTTTAAATGTCTATCCTAATCCAGCAAATCACAATGCGAGAGTGTCATTTGCTCCAAACTCCTCAGGTTTTGCAAAGATTGCTATTTATAATTTAAATGGTGAAATTATAAGTAATATATTCTCGGGTTATTTATTTGAAAATACAAATTTCGATATTAATACAAGTGAAATTAATAATGGAAATTATTTTGTAATAGCTGAAATTAATGGTTATTTCTATATTACAAAACTTCAAATCAATAAATAAATATTAATGAAGTTAATATAATTTCCTTTTTTAAAATAATTCATTAAGCGAAAGGCTTTCTAAAATTAGAAAGCCTTTCTTTTTATTTTTGACTGAGTTCAATAATTATAAATAACATTTTATCTATAAAATAATATGCCATACTGAAAAATATGGCATATTTTGTGTAGTTTTAAAATTATTGTGGCTTAAATATCAAATTCGTACACCAGAAGCATTTTTGAGATCTCTTCTTCATAATTCAAAGTGCTGATAAATGTTCTAAACTTTTTAATGAACTTTCCACCTTTTATTATCTGTATTTCAATTGGCATTGCTCCACTCCCAGCATTAATATACCAAATATTCGTGTAAACTTTATAATGTCCTGAAGGTAATTTTTTCTTGCTATAAATATTTCTAATAGCATAACCAACCCCATCAGTCGAGGTTCTATCTAAAGCTGCTGAACCATCAGCAGAATATGGAGTATGCCAAGACACAACCATATTATTTGGACCATACATAAATAAATCAATTGTATAAATTTTCGAAGGAGTATTAGTCCAAGATAATGTAATTTGCAATTCACCAGTTCCTAAAGAAACTGTTCCTTTCGGCCATATTGTAGGAAAACCTGATTGCCAATCACCTCCAGATAAAGGTAATGATGCCCATGGGAAATTATCAGATGTACTCCAACTTATTTGATTTGAAAAAGAGTTTACATTTACAGTTATTGGAAGGCTGTAATATTGTGTTGGTCCTGGTGGTGAAAATAAACTTCCAGCTTTTGTCCTTGAAACTATAATCACATAAGTTCCTGGTCTTAAACCAACCATATAAGTTGTACTTAAAGGCTTTTCGCCAGTAACAACCGATCCAGTTGAAGCAGTATAATTGGTGTATGTTGTTCCAATATCCTCTGCATATTTTGGAGTAAAGCTTTGAACCATTAAAGTATAATAATAATCATTTGGATAACTATGCTCCATTTTAATTCCACCACTTCGGTGATATTCTTGTATTTTGCTCCCCATAGGAACGCCTTGTGGAGTCTCCTTATTTTGAACAACGGCAAAATAGCCAAGTTCAAAAACACTTACACCTAATCGCTTATTTGTTGCATCAATTTCGCTAAAAGGAATTTCAACCCAGTTTGCCTCTGTTTCAGAATACCATATAATTGCTACTCCATCAAGATTAGTTAACGTACTTGCTGGTAAAAACACTTTAACTGGATATGAAAAAATAAAGTGGGAAGGTCCAAAATGAAGAACATTTCCAATTAAATTATACTTGTCAGGAATAGGTGAGGGAAATTCTGATGATGGTACATTATTTTCAATTGAAAATATTACTTTTCCACTGTTCCCATTTTCATCTTTTGAAACAGCACCGCTCGGTACAATTATTTCGGAACCAGAGGATGTTTTGAGATTACCTCCATTGTCCGTATTAATTTCTTTTGTAGGAACATTCGAGTTTTCATCTTGTGGGCTATTGCTTGATTTAAATAAATCACAAGATTGTAGAAGCAGTAACGATAAGAAAATTACAAATGAATAAATAAAAACTTTTTTCATAAAACCTCCTTATAAATTAATACGAGAAAAGTTGATCATAAATTAATCAATAATTTTTAAATAAACAACATTAATATGTTCTTTTTTTGATTTTTATGAATAAATATTAATTATTATTTTATTTATTTTACGAATAGAAAAATTATGTCTTATGAATCGTTATTCATTACTAACTTTTAAATATTAAAACAGTAAATATGAATGTAAAATTCAAATTATAACATATAAAAGTGTACTATAAAACACAAATTAGTTTAAATTATGATTATATTTTAATATTTTAATATATTAATGAACTTTTAGCAATGAAAAATTTTTGATTATTTCAAGATATTTATCCAACATTTTTTCGAAAATTGAATTCCATTCATATTGCTTGACAGAGCTCAGAGCGTTCAACTGAATTTCTTTGTATAATTTCGGTGAGTTTAAAATAAGATTAATTTGATTTGCATATGAAACGGCATCATTTGGTTTTATAAGTATTCCATTATAAAAGTTTGTGATTATATCTGCTGGACCGTTAATATTTGAACAAATAACTGGAATACCAGAAGCCATTGCCTCTAAAATAACAATACCAAAAGTCTCCGTTGTAGATGGAAAAACAAATAAATCACTTGAAGCATAGGCCTCAGACAATTCATCATTATACAATCGACCTAAAAAAACACTTTCGGGTATATTTTTTTGCAAATCAAATCTTGCAGGACCATCACCAACAAAAACAAAGACATAATCATCCCGAATTTTTTTAAGATATTTATTGACTTCTATCAAAACTTTTAAGTCCTTTTCCCAAACTAATCGACCAACGAATAATAAAGCTTTTTTATTTCTGATTCGATGCTTGAATTTCCAATTATTATTTTTGAATTCTTGATCAAATCTTTTCAACTCAATCCCATTCGGCAAGTGTATTAGATTCTTAAAATGATGTTCCTGAAGTTCATCTATTATTGTTTTAGAAGGCACAAAAACAGCATTACAAGAATTATATAATTTTCTTAAATAACTCCATCCGAAATGTTCGATAAAATCAACTTTATAATATTTTGAATAGCTGGGAAAGTGAGTGTGATAGGTTGAAACAACAGGCAAATTTCTACTTTTAGCATATTTAATTGCAAATTGTCCTAATGGACAAGGACTGTGAAAATGTAATATATCTGGTTTGAAATTATCTAATTCAAAACTTAACTGATTACGTTTTGGTATTGGAATATGATAATCCTTGTAAAAAGGCAATTGTATTGAAGAAACTTTTTTAATATTAATTTTTTTTGTAGTTTCTTTTTTGAATAATGGTGAAAAAAATATACTTTCTATTTCTTTTTCTTTCAAAAAATCAACGATTTTAAATAAAGTTCTTGTAACGCCATCTTGACCTTCAACCATAGTCCCGTTAAAATATGCAATTCTTAAATTTCTATTATCAACCATAAAATCTCCGAAATAATTACAAAACTAATTTTTAATAATTTGCTATACATTAAACCTGAGTTAAGGTTTATTAATAATTGTTACGTTAGAATAAAGAAAAAGTTTAAAAATTAATAACGATATTAAAAATTTCTTACTTTTGTATAAGTTCAAAATTCAAAACTAAATCAACATAAATGTAATATTATGATAATTCAATAAAAGGTAATAAAATGACCCATAATAAAATTTATCTAATATTGATAGCGTTCTTTTTATTTTTCATAACGTTAATATTCCCAATTTTTCCAAGTTCAATTACTGCATCAAAAATGTTTTCTGTTGTAGTATTAATGGCGTTTTTATGGTTAACTGAAGCCCTACCATTAGGTATTACATCACTTTTGCCAATTGTGTTATATCCATTATTGCAAATTGATTCAACTTCATCAACTTCAACAAACTATATGAATAGCACAATATTTTTATTTATGGGTGGATTTTTCTTATCAATTGCAATGGAAAAATGGAATTTACATAAAAGATTAGCTTTAAATTTATTAAAAATATTGGGAACTTCTAAGCATAAAATTATTTTAGGTTTTTTACTTTCGACCTCAATAATGTCAATGTTCCTCTCTAATACTGCTACAGCTATGATAATGTTGCCTATTGCTTTATCCATAATATTTAAAGTTGAAAGTCATTTTGAGGAAAAGACAGCAAATAATTTTTCAAAGGCTTTATTGCTCACCATTGCTTATTCAGCATCAATTGGTGGAGTAGCAACACTAATTGGGACACCTCCCAATTTAGTCTTAGTTAAAGTTTACAAAATTGCTTTTTCAAATTTACCTGAAATAACATTCACCAGTTGGTTGATATATGGAATTCCAATTTCTTTGGGAATGTCAATAATACTATTTTTGTTAATTAGCTTTGTGTATCTTAAGAAATTACCCAACAAGTTATTAGAAAAAAGTGATATAATTAATCAAATTTCACTTTTAGAATCGATACAACCAGCAGAAAAAAAAATATTAATAATATTCGCAATTACCGTTTTTCTTTGGATTTTCAGGGTTCCAATTGATTTAGGAAGTTTTGTAATACCAGGCTGGTCATCCTTTTTAGGAATGGAAAAAACTATCGATGATGGAACAATTGCTATTTTTAGTGCTTTATTATTATTTATTGTACCGTCAAGTTTCAAAGATATGAATATAAAAATATTAGATAGTCATTCAATAACCAAAGTCCCATGGGAAATAATTTTAATCTTTGGTGGAGGTTTTGCCCTTGCATCAGGTTTTGAACATTCAGGTTTGTCAAAAGAAATTGCGTTGAAATTAAATTATATAAATGAATTACCACTTTTCGTTATCCTTTTTGCAATTTCATTATTTGTCGTTACATTAACTGAATTTTCCTCAAACACAGCAACAGCAGCAACTGTATTACCAATTATTGCTTCATTATCGCAAGTTTTAAACATAAACCCATTGATATTAATGGTCCCAGCAACGATATCTGCATCTTTGGCATTTATGTTACCCATTTCTACCCCACCAAATGCTATTATTTTTAGTAGCGGTAGAATCAAAATAAATGAAATGGCAAAAGTCGGAATATATTTAAATATCTTAGGAATTATATTTGTTACTATTTTCTTTAGCATAGTTAAGTAATTAAATAATTAAATTTATTAATAAACAATTCGTTTATTATTTTTTATAGTTTCACTTATAAAATTTTCAAATTTCGTAAATATAAGATAATTAATTAGATAAAAATTTGTAATTTTGTAATCTATGAAATTTAGGTTTTGAGCAAAAGGAGTTTAATAGTGGAAATTTCTGCAAAAATCACAAAATCACTTAGAAAAGAAGACGCAGTTAGAGATTGGTGGATAGTGGATGCAACTGGCAAAACAGTTGGAAGAGTGGCAACAGAAGTTGCTACGCTATTACGTGGAAAACACAAACCAACCTTTACACCACACGTCGATAATGGTGATTTTGTAGTTGTTGTGAACGCCGAAAAAGTTCAATTAGAAGGGAAAAGAGTAGAACAAAAAGAATATTTTACTCATTCCGGTTTTCCAAGTGGCGCTCGCATTCGTAAGTTTAAAGATTTGTTAAATCAACATCCGGAGTTGATTATCGAACACGCAGTGAAAGGAATGATTCCTAAAAACAGACTTGGTAGACAAATATTCCGTAAACTTAAAGTATATCGTGGTTCAAACTACCCACAAGTAGCACAACAACCAAAAATTTACGAATTTAAATATACTAAATAGGAGATTTGATGAAAGAATTTCAAGCAACAGGTCGCCGTAAAACTTCTGTAGCACAAGTCAGAATGGCTTTGGGTACAGGTAAAATAAATGTAAATGACAAATCTTTCTTTGAATACTTCCCTGTTGAATACAACAGAGAAACAGTATTAAAACCTTTAAAAATAACAGACACTTTAGGAAGATTTGATATTACTATCAAAACAAATGGCGGTGGACAATCAGGTCAAGCTGGTGCAATTCAACTTGGTATTGCTCGAGCTTTAGTCGAATTCGAAGAAGAGTTACGTGCAAAATTAAAACCAGAAGGTTTATTACGCCGTGACCCTCGTATGGTTGAAAGAAAGAAATATGGTCAGAAAAAAGCACGCAAGAGATTCCAATTCTCGAAACGTTAATCATATTCTTTTAATTTTTTTGTTCTTTTAATAATTTTAAATTTAATAAACATGTTTTTGGATTGTCTAATTGTGTTTCTTATGAAATGTTTAGACAAGATGAAGAAAACAGGTGAAAAACATTGGAGAAAAAAATGGAACATTACGTATCAATCGAGAACCTCCTCGAAGCAGGAGCTCATTTTGGTCACCTCACCCGTCGTTGGAACCCAAAAATGGCGAAATTCATTTTTGGTGAAAAAAACGGTATCCACATAATAGATTTAAGAAAAACTCAGTTATTAATTGATTTTGCACGAAATGCTGCTTATGACCTTGCTTCCCAAGGTAAAAATATCTTGTTTGTTGGAACAAAGCCGCAGGCAAAATCTATTATCGAACAAGAAGCTAAACGTGCCAATTCAAATTACGTTTCAGAACGTTGGCTTGGTGGCATGCTTACTAATTTTATTACAATTCGAAAAAGTATTAAACGATTGAACGCCATTGATAAAATGGAAACTGATGGTACTTTTGATAGACTTACTAAAAAAGAAAGACTATTACTTAATCGTGAAAGAGAAAGATTGCGCAAAGTCTTTGGTGGTATCGAAACAATGAGCAGAATTCCCGGCGCTTTATTTGTTGTCGATATCAAAAAAGAGCACATTGCATTAAAAGAAGCAAAAGTACTAGGAATTCCAGTTATTGCTTTTGTCGATACAAATACTGACCCTGATTTAGTTGATTTTCCAATCCCAGCTAATGATGATTCAGTTCGTTCAATTGAATTAATAACAAAAGTTATTGCTGATGCTGTCATTGAAGGTAGTGCTTTGTCAAGAATTCGCTCAGCTGAACTTGAAGCTACAGGCGACCGCCTTACAAAAGAACAAGAACTTGCTGATGAAGAAGCAGTTAAAACACAACGTAAATTCAGAGCAAGAAAACAGCAATCTCAATCCAATGAAGAAGAAAACAATGAATCAGTTACTGAAAAAACTGAAGAATAAATAAAATTCGAGATTAAATTATTCATTATTTTAATTAATAATTAATATTAGTATTTTAACTTAAAAATAAGATATTTATATGGCAGATATAACTCCTCAAATGGTAAAAGAGCTTCGGGATATGACCGGAGCTGGTATGGGTGATTGCAAAAAAGCCCTTGTTGAAGCTAATGGTGATTTTAAAGAAGCAATTGAAATTCTTCGTAAAAAAGGAGCTGCTTCAGCAGCTAAACGTGCTGCTAAAGAAGCAAAGGAAGGATTAGTTTTAACAAAAATAAGCGATGACCTTAAAAAAGCTGTAATTATTGAAATCAATTGCGAAACAGATTTCGTTTCAAGAAACGAACAATTCGTAAAATATGTTGAAACAGTCCGTGATGCTTATTTCAACAACGATAAAGCAATTACTTTAGATGATATTTTAAAAACTAATGTTGGAAATGATACAGTAGAAGGAATTCATAACGAAATTTTAGCAAAATTTTCCGAAAATATTCAAATTAGAAGATTTTCTAAAGTTATTGTAGATAATGGATTCATTGTCGATTATATGCATAATGGAAACAAACTTGGTGTACTTTTAGTGTTCGAAGGAGCAACAGAGGTTACTGACAAAGCAATACAACTTTCAAGAGACATAGCAATGCAAGTTGCTTCAATGAACCCAAGATTTGTTGATAGAAGTCAGGTGGATCAAACCACTTTAGCCAAAGAAAAAGAAATATACACTCAAGTCGCAATTGATGAAGGTAAAAAACCTGAAATTGCTGAACGCATTGCTCAAGGTAAACTTGATAAATTTTTCACTGAATTTTGCTTAGTTGAACAATCTTTCGTAAAAGATTCAACTAAAGTTGTTGGCGATGTTGTAAAAGAAATTAGTAATGAATTAAACAAAGACGTCAAGGTTAAATCATTTATTAGATATTTCCTCGGCGAAGTTGTTGAAGAGTAAATAAATGGAACCAATATATAAACGTATTTTGCTTAAATTAAGCGGAGAAGCATTAATGGGTGAGCAGAGCTTTGGGATTGATCCCATTGCTCTGCAAACTTTTGCAAATGAAGTATACGAAATACACAAAGAAGGTGTGCAAATAGGATTAGTTATCGGAGGTGGCAATATCTTTCGAGGAGTTCAAGCTGCAGCGAAAGGTATTTCGAAAGTTTCCGGTGATTATATGGGAATGCTTGCAACTGTTATTAATTCTCTCGCATTTCAAAATGCTTTAGAAGCATTTGGAATTCCAACACGTTTACAAACAGCAATAAAAATGGAACAAATTGCTGAGCCATTAATACGAAGAAGAGCAATACGCCATTTGGAAAAAGGACGAGTTGTCATTTTCGGTGCAGGAACAGGAAACCCATATTTTACAACAGATACCGCTGCAGTGCTGAGGGCGATTGAAATTGAAGCCCAAATCATTTTAAAAGGAACTCGTGTCAATGGTGTTTATAATGCTGACCCCGAAAAAAATCCTAATGCAAGTATGTTTAATATTATTTCATATAACAAAGTTATTGAACAAGACTTGAAAGTAATGGACCAAACTGCATTTACTTTGTGCAAAGAAAATAATCTGCCTATTCGTGTTTTCAACATTAATATTCCCGGAAATCTTAAAAAGCTTTTAAGTGGAGAACAAATAGGCACTTTAATAAATAATGAAAAATAATAATAGAGGAATAGAAAATGACAGTAAATGAAATAATCGATTCTGCACGCAAACAAATGGAAAAATCACTCGAATTCCACAAATCACAAATAAGTAAAGTAAGAACAGGACGTGCTTCTGCATCATTACTTGATGGAGTAATGGTTGATTATTACGGGTCTATGACTTCATTATCCCAAACTGCTAATGTTTCTGTACCTGATGCCCGAACAATCGTGATTAATCCTTACGATAAAGGAATTTTGCAAAATATTGAAAAAGCTATTCAACAATCTGACCTTGGATTTAATCCACAAAATGATGGTAATTTAATCCGAATCAATGTTCCTCCTTTAACTGAAGAAAGACGTAAAGAATTTGTGAAGTTAACAAAAAAGTATGCTGAAGAAGGAAAAATTGCTATCAGAAACATTCGACGTGATTTTATGGAAACTTTGAAAAAAGCCGAAAAATCAAAAGAACTTACCGAAGATGAAAGAAAAAAAGGTGAAGACCTCCTTCAAAAAGTAACTGATGAATTTATTTCAAAAGTTGATAAAATTGTTACAGAAAAAGAAAAAGAATTAATTGAAAATTAAAAATTTTGAAAATTATTTATTAAGGTTGATATGAAAAAAAATGGTTTATATCTTTTCGCAATATTACTTATTGCTATGTTTTCAATAAGTATATCGACTTCAATTGCAAAAAAAGACACAAAGAAAACAAAAGAATGTAATGATGATGTAGAAGTACAAATCAAAGAATTAAGTGATTTCGAAGAAACGATGCATACAATTTGGCACGATGGATGGACAAATAAAGATATGAAATTACTGTCTGAAAATTATCCCAAAGCAGAACAATTTGTAAATTCACTCTCAAAAGTTCAATTACCAAAAGAAATGCAAAACCGCTCGGAAAAATGGGAAAAAGGTTTAAAGAATTTTACTACTTATTTAGCCGCATATAAAAAAGCAATTGATGAAAAAAATCTAAATAGCTTACTTGAAGCAGTCGAAAAATTTCACTCTACTTACGAAGCTATGGTTGGTTTAACTAAACCTTACGTTAAAGAAGTTGAAGAATTTCATAAATTTATGGCAAAACTTTATCACAAAGATTTTCCAAATTTCAATTTAGATGAAATGAAAGCCGATATTAAAGAAATGGAAAATGTGTTAGCATCATTTAAACAAGTTAAATTACCTAAAAAATATCAACCAAAGAAAAATGAATTTAAAAAAGCTTTAAAAGAATTAGAACAATCTGTAATAGACTTGAAAAAATATGTAAATTCAACAAAAAACTTACAAAAAGATGACAAATCTTTGAAAGACAAAGTTGAATTATTACACACTAATTTTCACACAATTTCAGAAATATTTGATTAATTAATTTTACTTCTTAATAATATTATATTCTGCCTCAAATTAGAGGCAGTTTTTTTTTATTTTTTATTAATTTTGTTTTTTTATAATTAATAAATAAAGGATTGTTTATGGAAAATGTTTCAAAAATTAAATTATGGCTTGCTCAATTTCGAGCCAATTTTTTACCACTCGCAGTTGTTTTAACAATGATTGGAATCGTTTTCGCATTTAAATATCAAGGTACGACTTTAAATAACATAAATATATTAAACATTGCCCTATTGATTATTGGTGTTGTAACTTCACATATATCAGTCAATTTATTCAATGAATACTCAGATTACAAAACAAAAATTGATTTTAACACCATTAGAACTCCTTTTAGTGGAGGTACAGGTTTGATGCAACAAGGGTTAACTAAACCTGAGAGCGTCAGAAATGCAGCTTATATAACTTTATTATTAAGTGTTGCCGTTGGTCTTTATTTTACTTTGATTTCACACTGGTTCCTAATTATTTTTATAGTTTTAGGTGCTTTTGCCACAGTTTTTTATACAAATTTTTTAGCAAGGTATTTACTCGGCGAATTCTTTGCAGGTTTAACTCTCGGAACTTTCGTTATTTTAGGTAGTTATATAGCATTGACAGCAAATTCTGCAACTTCAATATCAAATTTAATACCTTTAGAAGTATTAATTTTATCAATACCGCCTGGTATTTTGACAGCTCAATTATTACTTTTAAATGAATTTCCAGACTTAGAAGCAGACAAGGCTGGTGGCAGAAGACAAATTGTAGTCGTGTTTGGGAAAAATGTTGCTGCTAAAATTTACATATCTGGTCATATAGTAAATTACGGAATTATTTTACTCTCGCCTATTTTCGGAATTTCTTCTTATTGGATATATATTGCACTTATGACTATACCATTCGCATACAATGCCTCCGTAGCAGCACTAAAACATCATTCTAATCCAAATATGCTAATTCCGGGTATGGCAAAAAATGTTCTCGTTGTTTTAATTACAGACTTTTTAATATTTCTATCTGTACTAATTACACGATTTTAGTGACTTTTATAAATAAAATATCCTGAGATTGCATTTCTTTGCAATCTCTTTTTTTTATTTAAATAATATTATTAAAATAATAAAACAAATTCTTTTCGTAATTTTATATTTTTTAAAAATACAATTTATCATTTCATAGGGAGAATTATGAGTTTGTCCTTTGAACCTTTCAAAATTAAAACAATCGAATCAATTCCTATAACAACAAAAGAACAAAGAATTAATTATCTTTCTGAAGCAAATTTCAATCCTTTTTCATTAAAATCTGATTACATTACAATTGATTTATTAACTGATAGCGGTACAACTGCGATGAGTTCAAAGCAATGGGCAGCGATAATGGATGGTGATGAATCCTATGCTGGTTCTCGTAATTGGTATGATTTCGAATCCATTGTCAAAGAGATTACCGGATTTAAATACATAATTCCAACACATCAAGGTCGTGCAGCTGAACGTATTTTATTTGGAGTTTTAGGTGGAAAAGATAAAATCATTCCAAACAATACACATTTCGATACAACAAGAGGAAATTTAGAATTTTCTCAAGCTGTTGCTGTTGATTTACCAATAAAAGAAGGTCTTGTAACAAATTCCAAATATGATTTTAAAGGAAATATTGACACAGAAGCGTTAGAAAATCTTATTAAAGAAAAAGGTGCCGAGAACATACCAATGTGTATGATTACTGTTACAAACAATAGCGGTGGTGGTCAGCCTGTTTCAATGGAAAATATCAAAAGAACAAAAGAAATACTTACTAAATATAACATTCCCTTATATTTGGATTGTTGTAGATTTGCTGAAAATGCTTATTTTATAAAACAAAGAGAAAAAGGCTATGAAAACAAAACAATTAAAGAAATTGCTCAGGAAATGTTTTCTTATGCCGATGGTGCAACAATGAGCGCCAAAAAAGATGGCCTTTCTAACACAGGTGGATTTATTGGTACAAATGATGAAAAAGTTGCAGAAAAAGCAAAGACTTTGTTAATAATCACAGAAGGCTTTATAACATATGGTGGATTAGCAAGACGTGATTTAGCAGCATTGGCTCAAGGCTTCGTAGAGGTTTTAGACGAAAATTATCTTGATTATAGAATAGGTCAAGTTAAATATTTAGGTGATTTATTACTCGCTGCAGGAGTTCCTATTATCGAACCAACTGGTGGTCACGGAGTATATCTTGATGCAAAAAGATTTGCTCCTCATATTAAACCTGAAAATTTTCCTGGACAATCTATTGCATGTGAAATATATTTGGAAGGCGGCATTCGAGCTTGCGAAATAGGTTCTGTTATGTTTGGCAGCTATGATGAAACAGGCAATTTCCTTCCTGCAAAAATGGAATTAGTCAGACTTGCTATTCCTCGAAGAGTTTACACAAAAAGTCATATTGAATTTATTGCCGAAACAATAATTAATGTATTTAAAAAGCGTGATAAATTAAAACCAATGAAAATTACTTGGCAAGCTGAATTCCTTCGACATTTTACAGCTAAATTTGATTATGTATAATTTTAATTTTAATAAAAAGAAAAAGAGAGATTAATTTTAATCTCTCTTTTTTTTGTTTTTACTGCATAATATTGGAAATATTATATAGTTTCCATATTTTTAAGAACAGCACTCAAACCTTTTTTGTCGATAGTGCGAAGTGTACGTGTTGTAACTTTTAATGTTACAAAACGTTTTTCTTCGGGTAACCAAATTCTTTTAGTTTGAAGATTTGGCAAAAAACGTCTACGAGTTCTGTTGTTTGCATGGGAAACATTGTTTCCAGTTAAAACACCTGTTCCTGAAATATCACATCTTCTTGCCATTTGAACACTTTATTTTTATAAGATTACAAAATTACGAAATTTTTGTTAATTATACTATGGAAAGTAAAAAATATTTAAATCCTATTGATTAGAATTATTTATTGTTTAATACTCTAATTTTTTAAATTTATATTGTTTGTATTTTCCATCCCATTGAGCCTTACGCACAGATTTTTCAATATTTTCGTCAGTTTCAATTCGTCCAATTCCGGAATCACGTGCTTCTTTGGCAACGGCAATCGCAATCTGTGCAGAAATTTCACGAATATTATCCATTTCTGGTAATAGCTTACCTTGTTCGAGTTCTTGGTCTGTTACTAATTCTGATAATCTTTTACTTGCTGCAAGGAACATCTTATAAGTAATAAATGGCGCTTTTGCCACCAAGGCTCCCAAACCAACACCTGGGAAAATATACATATTGTTGGATTGAGAAACATACATTTTTCCATATTCACCTTCAATTGGTTCAAATGGAGAACCTGTTGCAACAATGCCTTTGCCTTTTGTGTTGTAATAAACATCTTCAGGAGTACATTCTGATTGTGAAGTTGGGTTTGAAAGTGCAAAGAAGATGGGCCTTTCAGTATTTTTCGCAACTTCTTGAATTATTTTATCATTAAATAGTTTAGCTTGTGCTGTGGCACCAATTAATACAGTAGGCTTGGCATTTTTAATAACTTCTTCAAAAGTTATATGATTTGGATCAGCAACTTTCCAATTTGCGATATTTTCTCTCTTTTGTGCGAAGATTTTCATTTGAGGTTCTAAATTTGGCATATCTTCTACGACTAAACCATTTATATCAATTGCAAAAATTTTTTCTTTTATTTCGTCATCGGTTAATCCTTCTTCACGTAATGCATTTGAAATATTAAAACATACACCTGAACCAGCCTGCCCCAAGCCAACCACAACGAACCTTTCTTTGTTAAATGAAGATTTTTTCAATTTCATTGCGGAATATAACGCTGCAAGAAGAACTGCACCAGTACCTTGAATATCATCATTAAAAGATAAAATTCTTTTTTGGTAACGTTCCAAAATTTTGAAAGCATTTTGTTTACCAAAGTCTTCCCATTGAAGCAAGGCATTTGGAAAATTTCGTTTTACTCCTAATACGAATTTTTCAATAAACTTATCATATTCTTCACCTTGAAGTCTTTTCTTATGGACACCTAAATATAAAGGGTCGTCCAAGAGTCTTTGGCAATTAGTTCCTACATCCAAAGTTATAGGAAGGCAACCGGCTGGATTTAATCCAGCAGCACTTACATATAAGTTAACTTTTCCAACAGGAATACCCATCCCATCAGACCCTAAATCACCCAGCCCTAATATTCTTTCGCCATCAGTAACTACTATTAAATATATTTCGGGACTTTCAACGTTTTGAAAAATTTGGTCTATTCGGTCAATATTGTCTTCGGTGATATATATCCCACGAAATTTCCTGAGGATATGACTCATTAGCATACATGCTTGTCCAACTGTCGGAGTATATACAATTGGTAACATTTCTTTTAAATGTGCTTGTAAAAGATTATAAAACAACGTTTCATTACGATTGAGAACACTTTGTAAAAAGATATACTTTTCAAGGTCGGAGTTCTTTTGCAAATACATATCGTAAGTTCGTTGGACTTGTTCTTCAATTGTTAAAACTTTGTCTCGTATTAATCCATCAAGACCGAGTTCAATCCTTTCACTCAAAGAGAAAGCTGCTCCTTTGTTTAATAATGCATTATTCATTAAGTGTGGACCTTTAATATATACTTCGACATAATGTTCATTAGTCAAATGGTCCACTTTATAACTAAATAACTTCATATAACACTTTTAATTTATATAACAAATTTAAAATTATTCTTTATTCAAAGCCAAGTCAATAATTTTTTCGCAAAGGTCCGGAAATTCTAATCCAACTTGTTTTGCTGCCATTGGCACTAAACTTGTTGATGTAAAACCTGGTATAGAATTTAATTCTAATAAATATGGTTCACCTTCATCCGTCAAACGAAAATCAACACGAGCAAAACCTTCTGCGCCAATTATATTATTGCAAATGACAGCGACAGATTGAGCAAATTCTGCGATATCTTCCGGTATATCAGCAGGACATTCGTAACGTGTATGTCCTTTTGTATATTTATGTTTATAGTCATAATAATCTTCTTCAGGTATTATTTCAATAACCGGTAAAGCTTCACCACCAAGAATACCAACAGTTATTTCTCGTCCTTCAATAAATCTTTCGATAATTATTGAATCAGAATATTCAGCTGCTAATTTTATACCTTGATGAATTTCATCTAAATTCCCGTTTTTGACAATTGTTATTCCTATTGATGAGCCTTGATAATTTGGCTTGATAACAATTTGATTGCCAAGACCTTTTCTAATTTGCTTTAATAGTTCTTCATTTTCAATATCACTTTTATGTAAATGTACCCATTCTGGTGTAAGTAAACCAGCTGCTCCAAATAAGTTTTTTGATGTTGCTTTATCTATTGCAATTGCACAAGATTTTACTCTGCTGCCAGTATAAGGTATTCCTCTTAATTCCAATAATGCTTGTATTAAGCCATCTTCCCCATTTTTCCCATGTAATACAATAAATGCTACGTCTATATTATCGAATACTTCAGAGTTTATTGCCTCAATGTAATTTCTTGTATCTAATGAATTCAATTCCTCTAAAGTTGGAAAAGTAGTTGTGTCGATTATTAATTCCTCCGCTTTTTGGATATTTTTACCAAATGCTGGGTCAACTGGAATAACATTATGACCTTTTGTTCTCAAAGCCTCAATTACAGATTTTCCACCTGCAATTGACACATTACGTTCAGTGGAAATCCCCCCAAAAATTACTGCAATATTCATATGATTATTTTTTTTGTTTATAAATTTATTGTTTTGACTCTAGATATAATTTTTGTAACAATTGGACATCTTCCCATACTTCTTTTTTAGCACTTGGATTTCTCAACAAATATGCTGGGTGAAAAGTAGGGATTAATTTAATGCCGTTGAATTCAAGTATTTTACCTCGAACTTTAGTGATTTGATAACTTCCACCAGCAAGAGCTTTAAGTGGTACTGCTCCCAAAGTCAAGATAAATTTGGGTTTAATAAGTTCTATTTGTTTTATTAAATAAGGCAAACAATCTTTATATTCATCTTCAGTTGGTGTTTTATTTCCAGGAGGTCTGCATTTTACAACATTAGCAATATAAACATCATCCCTTTTTAAGTTAATTGCATCCAAGATTTTAGTTAGTAGTTGCCCCGCCCTTCCGACAAATGGCTCTCCTTTGATATCTTCATCGGCTCCTGGTGCTTCGCCTATTAGCATAATTTCAGCCCTTGGATTTCCTGTCCCAAAAACGAAATTGTTTCTTGTTTCACCAAATTTACATTTTTTACAATTATGTATTATACTATAAAACTCTTCAAGAGCAGTTGAATTTTTCCAAATATCATTATCAGAAGAAATAAATTTATTCGATAGTTTAAAATCTGTTGTTTGTTCTGTCATTTTTATAGGGGTGTCATTGTTAATTGAAATGTTTAGCTTTTGTTTTTCTAAATTAAAATTAAAAAATAAAAAATCTCCTTCGCTATCTTGGAGTTCTTTAAATAAATTAATAATACTTTCAGTTAACAAATTTTTGTGCATAATTTGATTACAAAATTATGCAACTTTAAGAGAAAATGTTACGAACATTTTTCTTTTCTTAATGCAACAATAAATTGAGTTCCTTCGTTAACCTTGGAGATAACGTGTATTTCAGCATTTAACATTTCAACATATTTTTTTACAATCGAAAGTCCAAGCCCACTTCCAAATGTATGAGATACATTCGTTCCACGATATAATGGCTCGAATACGAGTGGCAATTCATTATCAGGAATACCTACTCCAAAATCTTGAACAATAAGTTCAACTAAGTTATCTTCTTCTTTTAATTCTACGATAATTGGTTTTTCACTTTTAGAGTATTGACATGCATTTTTCAATAAAATTCTCAAAATTGCTTGGATTAATACTTTATCTGTGCTACATATAAATTTTTCATAATTGTGCTTAAAGAATATTTGATGTTGGTATTCATCTAAAACTTTAATTTCTTCTATTATTTCATAACAAGATGAAATTATATCAATATTAACTTTTTCAACGCTTGTTTTTATCTCTTCTTCGGCGATTAAATGAACATTATCCATTGAATCAACAAGTTGATTGATGGATTTTTCCATCCTTTCGAAAATATCATTGCTAATTTCGATTTTACTTCGTTTTTGGATAATTTTCAATAAATCAATTGATGTTTTGATTACAGTCAGTGGGTCTCTAAATTCTTGAACTAAAATGTTTAAAAATTTCTCTTTAAGCTCTCTTATTTTTTGTTCATTTTTCAGTAAAATTTGAAGTTCTTCTCTTGCTTCCAATAATTGCTGTTCTACGAATTTTCTTTCTGATACTTCAATTTGCAATGATTCAATAGTTTCTTGTAACTTCATAGTTCGAGAGACTAATTGGTCTTCCAAACTTTTTATTATTTCAGCAAAATTTAATTGCAGTTTTTTACTATCTGAAACATCGATAAGCGTAATAACAAAAATTTCTTTAAGCGGGGAAAATGCTACGTATTGATACCATTTATCTTTATCTTCATCGTAAATTTCATAACGAATACTTCCCCCTTTTAATGAAATTCGCCCAAGTTGCTTTATTTCTTTCTTTTTTTGCTCATCAATTTGAAATATGTTTGAATAATTACTGCCGACTATTTCTTCTTTATTTTTATCATAAAACTTTAAAGATTCTTTATTTAAATATAGGATTTTATAATCGTTTGGTTCCCCTTTTTCGTTTGTAAGGATGCGATTAATCGATATTCCGTAAGGAAGGTCGTCAATAATTAAAAAAAATAATTCGAGAATATTCTCGACACTATTTAATTCTATTTCATCTGAAATTAGGTATTGTTCGATTTTTTCGGCAACTAAATTCATCATTTACGGTTTTATGTTGTTCATAGGTTTTACTAACAATTATTGTGCCGAAAATTAATGCTGCTAAACTATTGATTTTCAATATATTTTTTCAATATATCAACGAAATAGTCGCTTTCTCCATCATTATTCGTTGCTTTGGTTAAACCCATAAGTTTAATTTCATCAGTCATTAGAAATTTTCGGAAATATTTTATTTTTGTTCTTGTTTTTTTTGATATTTTATTTGATGCATCGTAAAATAGTTCCTGTAAATTGTTTTGATTAATCGTAGGCTTATAATCGCTATTCAACCACACTTTATGCAGATAATATCGAATCCATTCCAGCCCGATACGTACTGCTTTTGAAGTATGTGAGCGTGCTCCATAATCAATTACTATGCAAGTATAACCCAAGGCTAAATGAATCAGCAGGTCGGCATCTAAACTATTCAGTAAATCCTCAAATGCTAATTTTTCACAATGACTTGATTGAATCCGAACAAAACTTGTTTCAGATAATCTAATTGGCAAATCGTTTATAATTTCAATTCCAGTTGTCAAATTAATGTAATATTTTATTTTTTGCATAACCTCAATAATTTAATCATTAAATTAAACTTTTTCTTAGACGTTCTATTTGTTTGTTTAATAGAAGTTATTCACATTTTACAAACTTAATTTATTATTACGTCTTATACATATTAATTTAATAACTTGTAAATCTGGAAAATCATATAAACATATTACCTGATTACATTGCAAATCAAATTGCAGCTGGTGAAGTAGTACAAAGACCAGAATCTGTTGTCAAAGAATTGGTTGAAAACTCACTTGATTCTGGAGCAACTGAAATTGCTGTAATTATTCAAGATGGCGGTAGTCAATTAATCGCAATAATTGATAATGGTTGCGGAATGAGCAAGGCTGACCTTGCTTTGTCAATAAAACGTCATGCAACAAGTAAAATTAAAACTTCCGAAGATTTAGAAAAAATAAAAACATTTGGTTTTAGAGGCGAAGCACTTGCTTCAATTTCTTCTGTTGCAGATTTAGAAATCAGAACAAAAAGAAAGGAAGATACAATAGGATGGAGATTAACAAGTGAACCTTTGAAAGAACCAAGCATCGACCCATTTAATTTGGAAAACGGCACCCAAGTTTATGTTAGAAATTTATTTTACAATGTACCCGCTCGTAAGAAGTTTCTTAAACCAAAGCTTTCAGAAGTAAGAATAATTAGTGATACATTAATCAAGTTCGCTTTTGCAAATACTGATATCCGGTTTACATATTACAATGACGATACTCTTATTTTCGATTTAAAACCCGGAACACTCCTTGACAGGATTTCAACATTGTTACGTAAACCCAACAAGGAAACATTAATTCCTGTTGATTATGCGAACGAATTAGTTCATATCACGGGTTTTATCGGTCACCCATCAATTTCCCAAATGACTTCATCTGGTCAATATTTATTTGTAAACAGGAGGCCAATTGAATCAAGAAATCTTTCATTTGCTATCTTTTCGGCTTATGAACATTTGCTTGATAAAAAGCAAAAGCCTATTTATGTTTTAAATCTTGAAATCGATCCACAAAGAATTGATGTCAATATTCACCCACAAAAAAATGAAGTTAAATTTGATAACGAGAATTATGTTTATAATTCATTAAGAAAATCTGTAAATTTAACTCTACAAAATAATAATTTGATGACCGAAATTGAAATTAATAATAATTTGAGCAACGATCCTTTTGTGACATTAAATGATCAACAAAATAATGAAATTATTCTGGTCAATCAAATAACTGGTGAAATTATCTCAAAGGACACAAATGAAAATCAAGGTAATAAATCAATTAATACAAGTAATATTCCAAATTCAAATAGATATACGTCCTCATTCAATTTCAAACAACCTCACCCATTACCTAAGGAAAATTTCGACATAATATTCAAAAATACTGATTTTCAACAAACTTCTGAAAGTTTTCAAAATTCATCATTAATAATTAAGAAAAATTTAAAGAAAAGCATCGATGAATTACGTAATGATTTAGAATATGCTAATTATTTTCAAATTCATAATAAATATATAATAGTTACTACAAGCGATGGAATTATTATCGTTGACCAACATAATGCACACGAGCGGGTAATTTTTGAACGAGTATATTCTAATTTTTCAAAACTACTTTCTAACAATCAAGAATTAATTTTTCCAATAGAAATAACTTTAAAAATTACTTATATCTCATTGCTTCAAGAAATTAAGGAAGAAATCGAATTATTAGGTTTTAAATTTGATGTGATCTCCCCTACTCAAATTAAACTTTATTCTATTCCCAAAGATGTGCCTTTGGGTAAAGAAGAGTTTATAATTTCCAATTTACTCGAGGATTATTTAAATAATTTGGAATTGAGAAATTATCCCAAAAGAGAAAGAATTATAGCAACTTTCAGTTGTAAATCAGCAATTAAAACAGGAGAAAAATTAACAACAGAAAAAATGAAACAATTAGTTCTGGATTTATTTAACTGCAAAACACCTTACGTTTGCCCACACGGTCGTCCAATAGTTTTAGAAATGTCATTGTCAGATTTAGATAGACAGTTCGGTAGAACATCTTAAATATCAATATAGTTGTCAAAAAAAATGAATAAACTAAATAGTAGCCAAAAATTAACTAATTTTGTATTAAACGATTTATAAATATTTAATTAAATTTACAATGAAAAAAATTATAATCTTATTATTTACTTGCTTTCTTAATATATACTCCCAAATACCAGAAATACTCATTCCAGGTGATCATTTCGAAACAAAGCCCAATTGCTCATTTCAAGAAAAGTATTCTAAACCTAAGATCCAAAGCATAAGCAGTGCCTTGAATTTGAGAAATTATGATGTTTTAAAATATAATATCTATCTTGATTGGTATAATATTATGTTAACGCCATATGTACAAGGAAATTATCGCCAATTCAGCGGGGTCAATTCAATCACGTTAAAAATCACTTCGGATTTTGCTAATTCTTTATCCTTCGATGTTCAAAATATTTTAATCGATTCTGTAAAAATTAAAAATGAAAATTATAAACTCAATTTTTTACAAAATCCTGATTCAGTTACGGTAACACTTTTACAAACCAAGTTTAAGGATGACACAGTCAATTTAATAATTTATTATACTTATCAAGGCAAAGAAGATGGTGGTCTATATCTATTTCCAAAAGGACAATACGTTGGACAAGGACCACCACCAAAGAGAGATTCGATTTTTGTTTTAGAACAACTTGCTTATACAATGAGCGAACCAAGAGACGCAAGAAAATGGGTCCCTTGCAATGATAACCCATATGATAAAGCACTTGTTGAAATGTCTGTAAAGTTGCCAAAAGGCTTCAACGCTTCTTCAAATGGTTTTTTGACAAAAATTGATACAATAAAGGATTCTGTTTATTTTCATTTTTCGTCACAATACGAGATGGCAACATATTTAATGGTGATGAATGCCTCCAAATTTAGAAAAGAAACTGCACAATATACTAGAATAACCTATCCTAACGAAAAAATACCAATTGATTATTACGTTTGGAATGATGATTGGCAAAGCGATACCACAAATGGTGGAGCATACAATGCTGAAAACTCTTTCCGTAATGTTCCGAAAATGATTGAAAATTTTTCAAAAGTTTTTGGTGAATTTCCATTTGAAAAATATGGAATGACGGCAGTTCAACCATTCAACTTTGGCGGAATGGAGCACCAAACATTAACAACAATTAACAGAACTTGGTTGAGAGGCTACTACGAAACAGGAATTGCACATGAATTAGCTCATCAATGGCTCGGAGATATGATTACTTGTGCAACTTGGTTGGATGTTTGGATTAATGAAGGCGGTGCCACTTGGAGTGAAGCTCTATGGATTGAAAGTATTTATGGAAAAAAAGCTTATTACGATTATATGCAAAATGTGATAAGCAAATATTTAAATAATGAATCTTTATATAGCATTGCAATTTATGGTGTTCCAATAAACAGCATTTTTGTTCAACCTATTTATTTACTTGAATATAATAAAGCAAGTTGGGTTTATTATATGCTAAGGGAACAACTGGGTGATGAAAAATTTTTCTATGCCTTACACAGTTTAATGAATAAATATAAATACAAGAGTTTAGAAACAATCGATATAATCAAAAGCTTTAAAGAGGATTTACCCGATTCTGGTTTAAATTTTGACATCTTCTTTAATCAATGGGTCGGTTCGGCCGGTCATCCAATTTTTGATATACAGTCACAGGTTCAAGACTGGGGACTAGGTAGAGCAAAAGTAAAGATTTCATTAAGTCAAATTCAAGATTATCCTGGGGTTCCTGTTTCGTTTATTACTCCTTTGAAATTCAATTTTTATAAAGACAGTACTTTAGTTCAAAGTGAAGTTGTTCAATTAAATAAGAAATATCAAACATTTGAATTCGAACTAAAATTTAAACCTGATTCAGTTGCAATTGATCAAAGTTATCTTATATGTCAAGTTAATTCCAATATTTTATCAGTCAAGAATATCGAAAACTCTGATAATTTAAATTCTATTTTCCCAAATCCAGTTTTTAAAGGAAATCTTGCTAAGTTAAAAATAAACATAGTTTCTAACGACAACATATCAATTTATGTCTATAATACTTTGGGACAACTTGTAACAAATATTTATAATGGCAATTTACACCCATCGAATTACGAAATTTATATTCCAACTGACAATTTGACTTCTGGAAATTATTATATCATAGTTAAACAAAACAAAGTACAAGAAACATATAATTTCTTAGTAATCGAATAAAGAGGACAAGATGAAAAAGGACATACAACTTTGTGGAATGGGAAACGGACTTGTTGATATTCAATACCGTATCAGCGAAGAAATTATGGCTGAATTTGGTATGAAAAAAGGTGAAATGCGATTAATAGATAACGAAGAACGTCAAAGATTGGAAAAATTTTTTAAAGATTATCCATTTTATCGATGCAGTGGAGGTTCAGCAGCGAATTCCATTATTGCATTTTCTCAATTAGGAGGAAAAGCTGCATATAAAACTGTTTTAGGAAATGATGAACTTGGAAAGTTTTATGCCAAGGAATTTGAACAATTAGGAATAGATTTATTTGCAGAATATAAAAATGATTATCCAACAGGCTTATGTTTTGTTTTCATTGCACCTGACTCAGAACGGACTATGTTAACTTCGCTTGGAGCAACAGCTTTTTTCTCCACCAAAAATTTAATTGAAGATGTAATAGCTCGTTCCGAATGGATTTATTTAGAAGGTTACAAATTTTCTCAAGAAGAAAGTACAAAGTCAGTTTATAAATCAATTGAATTAGCAAAAAAATACAATACCAAAATTGCTTTTGGAGTTTCAGATGTGTTTATAACAGAAAACTTCCATTCAAATGTAGCTAAAGCAGTTCCCGAAGCTGATTTATTTTTCTGTAATGAAAATGAAGCATTATCATTTACAAAAGAAAAAACGATTGAAAAAGCAACATCAAAATTATTTAATTTGGTCGAAAATGTCGTAATTACAAAAGGTGCACAAGGTTCCATTATCAAATGGAAAAACGAAATTTTTGAAGTAAACTCATTTCCTGCTGATGCAGTAGATTCCACAGGTGCAGGCGATATGTTCGCAGGTGCCTTTTTGTATGGTGTTATCAATAAAAATAACCCACATTATGCTGCTAAATTAGCCTCATATTGCTCAGCGAAAGTTGTTTCTCAATTGGGAGCAAGAATGGACGCAGATTATGAAGAAATAAAACAATTTATTGCAAATCAATAATGTTATTAAAATGAGAGATATTAAAAACAAATCGATAAAAGAATTATTATTTGTAATCTTAATAATAATCCCTTTGAATTATTATCATTCATTTTCTCAATCTGGTATTTCATTTGCAGAATTTACAAAGCGATTGGTAAATTATTTTGATAAAGATATGATAATGGACATTCAGAAAAGTATTCCAAATATAGATAAATACACAATTTGGGGTTGGGATGTTGGTGATTTTTCTGGTGATGGAAATAATGACGTTGCGTTTACAATCAAAATTAATGCAGAGAAAAAATCAAGGGTATATTTAAATTTATTTATTGATATAGACGGATATTTTGTAAAAGTTGGTGAATTCCCCTATAATTATATTGAATTGCCACTTGAAGTTGGTCCATCCATAAAAAATGGTATTTGCTATGTTGCTCAAAAGTTAGGCTCTTCAAATTGGAAAATGAACGGTTTTCAAGTTATAAATGGCTCATTAATTTTTAAAGAAGATTTTACATCTCAAAAATATGAATACTACACCGTCGATAATAATGTTGATTATTTTACTTTAAGAAATACAGAAAAGGTTTTTGAAAATACTAAAGGTATTGAAAAATATTTAAGGAAATATTTTGTAATTCCATCATACAATAGAGGACGGTTAATTTTTAATGGTTTTAATAATATTGTTAAAGTCGATGATATCGATTTTGTAAATAAAGGAGCTTTTTTTTGGGATGGTCCAAAAGATTGTTATTTTGAAGCAACTTCTGCTTATGATGAAGAATATTTATACTTTCAAGTTAAAGTTTACGACGATGTAGTAACAAATAAGATATGTAATAACTGTGTAAGTGATAATGTAAGTTTGTGGTTCGATGCAACTTCGGAAGGTGATACCATTAATCATTTTCAAATTAAGGATAAAGAATTAATTGTCAACAATAAACCAAGTAAGGGCGTTTATAACTTTCAAATATTCCCCGGAGATTTTGTGGACGTTCCACCGTTGGTCAATGCATATTCTAATGATTTAGTCACTTCATTACAACAAATTTCTGCTTCTCATATAAAAGTTTCTTCAAATAAATTTGATGGTGGATATATTGTAAAAATCCGTATACCATATGATATTTTAGACATTGATCCCCTGAATTTCACAAATTCATTTTATAATATTTCTTGTACAATTGAAGTACATGATATAGACAATGAATTCCGTCCTGAAGAAGAAACCGTTATAGCTACATCACAATTTGACCAAGCTAATCCTTCAACTTATGGAAAATTACTTTTCATACCAAATAACAATTGGTATGGACTTTGTAATAACATATACAAACAAGATATTTTACAAACTTTATTAGAGTTTGGATATTGATTTTATGTCATCAATTAAATCAAATAAAAGCAACAATAAAGTTAACAAAAAAGAACCACTTGAAGACAAACAAAGTGAACAAAATGAATCGAGTGCATCTCGATTGGCAATTAATTTAGGTATAGAATTAATTACTCCAATTATTTTGGGTGCACTTGTAGGTAATTGGCTTGATAATAAAAATTCCACTTCACCAAAATGGACAGTTATATTACTTTTTGTTGGAATTATTGTTGGAATTTACAATTTTTACAAGATTATTAAACAATTAAATAAATTAAATAAATAATTTGAAAGAAGCTATATACTCAATTTTTTGTGCATTTATTATAAATTTAGCAAGTTTTCTTTTTTTTATTACATTCTTCAAATTTCTTAAAACTAATGATTGGCAAAAATTAACTAAACGAATAGGACTAAAAATTATATTTAAAGCAATTCTGTTGCTTTTATTACTTTTCCTCTCTACACATATAATCAACATCAAAAATCCTTCATTTGCAATTTCATTCGGTTTCTTTTTATTTCTTGAAATATTGTTAGAAGTATTTTATACCAGTAAACATCGTAAATCATAATTCAAAAAATTTTGTTAAATTAGAAAAATTCGTTAACTTTGTAATTATATAAAAAGCAAAATTTATGGCAATTAATTCAGTTGCAAATTCAAATAATTTATGGGCACAAAATGCCTCGAACACTCAATCAAATTTTACTGCTACAAAAGACACATTACAAACAAGTACAATAAACGCCGAAAGCCATAATGCCGAAGAAAGTAATGTTATATCTGACATTTTACAAGAACATCTTTTAGACCATCATGGATACAATTTTTTCGATGTTTTTCACATTGATTTACCGATAATTTTATACGATGACCAACTATACGCTTATCCTTCGATGAAATCTATGCTTGATGGTGGCACTTTTACTGAAATCCATCATAACATTGTGCGTAAAGATACTCATCAGCCTCCTAAATTAGATTTATCTATTACATCTTTGGTTATGTTTCAATGGCTTTCTATTCTATTATTGCTCGTAACATTCTTTATTTCTGCAAGAAAATATAAGAAAAATCCGACAAAAGGACCTAAAGGCTTCCAAAACCTTTTAGAAGTTTTAGTTATTTTCATTAGAGATGATATTGTAAAACCAAATATACAAAGCCCAAAATTAGCTAATACATTAAGTCCATATTTTGTTGCTTTGTTCTTCTTTATCCTAGTAATGAACTTATTCGGTTTAATTCCTGGAGGACATTCAGCAACAGGAAATTTAGCTGTAACGGCAGGACTTGCAATCACAGCATATTTTGTAATAAACGGTAGTGCAATTTTCCACGTTGGCTTCAAACATTGGTTGAAAGAGTTTACCGGTGGTGCACCTTGGGGAATTTGGATAATAATGATACCAATTGAAATTTTGTCGATGTTTACAAAACCTTTCGCATTGACAATACGTCTTTTTGCAAACATGACCGCCGGGCATGTTATTATATTTAGTTTACTCGGATTAATATTTATGCTTCATTCATTAGCAGTTGTTCCAATTTCTATAGGATTTTCATTATTTATTTATATATTAGAACTGTTAGTTGCGTTCATACAAGCATATGTATTTACAATATTAACAGCAGTTTTTGTTGGTTTAGTTACAGTAGAACATAGTGTAGAACATTAATTTTTTATTCAAATTATTATAATTAAAAAATTACGAGGTAAAAAAAATGGATCCTAAAGCATTAGCATTCTTAGCAGCAGGTATAGGTGCGGGTATGTCCGTAATTGGCGCTGGTGTTGGTATTGGTAAATTAGCCGCTTCTGCATTAGAAGCAGCTGGTCGTCAGCCCGAAGCTTCAAGCAAATTACAAACAATGATGATTATTGCTGCCGCTCTTATCGAAGGTGTTGCATTGTTCGCTGAAGTTATCAGTCTTTTGATGGCAATCAAGTAATATTTATTGTATTACTATATTCATCATTTTTCTTTCATTGTTGCATTGTTGAAAATACAATGCAACAGTGAATTGAAAATTTTTAAAAACCAAAAATAAAATATCAAGATATGGAAAAATTATTATCTGTAAATCCTGGCTTGTTGATTTGGACAATGGTCAATTTTTTAATTTTCTTGTTCCTTCTTCTCAAATTTGGCTTAAAACCAATGATGAATTCACTCAAAGCACGTGAAGATAGCATCAATTCTGCAATTGAAAATGCCGAATTAGCAAACAAAAATGCAGAAAGATTAATTAAAGAAGCTGAAGAAAAAATCATAGAAGCCTCTAAAGAAGTAAATTCAATAATTCAAAAAGGGAAAGAGCAAGCAAACATTATTATTAGCAATGCAAAAGAAGAAGCAGAAAAACTTCGACAAGAAAAAATGGAAAACGCAATTAAAGAAATTAAACTTAATCAAGATGCCGCTTTCCAAGAATTAAAGAAAGAAATTGCAGGGTTAGTAATTCAAGCTACCGAAAAGGTTATTGAAGAAAAACTTAGTCCTGAAAAAGATTATGAATTAATTAATAAATATATTCAAAAATTATCTAAAAATTAGTCAAAATGACAAATAGTAAAGTTGCTTTTCGTTATGCTAAAGCTATTTTGCTTTTAGCCCAAGAAACAAAACAAACAGATTTAATTTTGAAAGATTTTGAGTTTGTTTATAATATGCTCTTAAATTCTAAGGAATTTTATGCATTTACTCAAAACCCGATTATTAGACCATCTAAAAAAGTCGTGATATTTAATGAGCTTTTCAAGGATAAAATATCTGATTTTACTTTGAAATTTTTAATTTTAGTTATTAATAAAAATCGAGATAAACTAATTAAATCAATCATAACAAGTTATTTTGACCAATATAACGAGCTAAATAACAGATTAAAAATTCAAGTATATACTGCCAAAGAATTGAACCAAGAAATAAAAAACTCAATAATTTCAAAAGTTCAAGAATGGACAGGAAAAACAATTTTACCGGAATTTTCAATTGACAATAAAATAATTGGTGGTATTCAAATAAAATTTTCAGATTATTTTTATGATGCTTCCATTAAAAGTCAACTCGAAAATTTATATTTAGAATTAGCAAGTTAAAAGTAAATAATATATAAAAATAAAGAATATTTAGTAGGAAAATAAAAATTCAAGGTATAAAATGTACGAATTAAAACCGGAAGAAATCTCCTCCATTTTGCGCCGACAATTATCAGGATTCGAGAATGAATCTGATATATATGAAGTTGGAACAGTACTCCAAGTTGGTGATGGAGTTGCTCAAGTTTATGGTATGCAAAAAGTTATGGCATCTGAACTTGTCGAATTCCCGAATGAAGTAATGGGAATAACTTTAAATTTGGAAGAAGATAGCGTCGGCGTTATTTTATTTGGTGAAGACAAATTAGTTAAAGAAGGCGATATTGTTAAGAGAACTGGTAGAATTGCATCAGTCCCTGTTGGCAAAAATCTCTTAGGTCGTGTTGTAAACCCACTTGGCGAACCAATTGATGGAAAAGGGAAAATTGAGCATACAGAATATTATCCAATTGAAAGAAAAGCCCCAGGTGTTATCTTTCGTCAACCAGTAAAAGAACCGCTTCAAACTGGTATTAAAGCCATTGACGCTATGATTCCAATAGGAAGAGGACAAAGAGAATTAATTATTGGAGATCGTCAAACGGGAAAAACTGCAATAGCTATTGATACTATTGTAAATCAAAAATACACACATACAGAAGAAGCAAAGGAAAATGGTATAGAACCTGTTTATTGCATTTATGTGGCAATAGGTCAAAAAGCTTCAACAGTAGCTCAAATCGTTGCAACTTTGGAAGAGCAAGGTGCTATGGATTATTCTATCGTAGTCGCAGCAAATGCTTCCGACCCTGCCCCACTCCAATTTTTAGCTCCATATTGTGGTTGCTCGATGGGAGAATATTTCCGAGATAATGGCGGGCATGCTCTTGTAATTTATGATGACTTATCCAAGCATGCTGCTGCTTATCGACAAGTTTCGTTATTGCTTCGTCGCCCTCCTGGACGTGAAGCATATCCTGGTGATATTTTCTATCTTCATAGCCGCTTACTTGAAAGAGCTGCCAAATTATCAAATGACCTAAAAGCAGGCTCATTGACTGCCTTGCCAGTTATTGAAACTCAAGCTGGTGACGTATCAGCTTATATTCCTACTAATGTGATTTCAATAACAGATGGTCAAATTTATCTTGAACCAAATCTCTTTAATGCTGGTATTCGTCCCGCTATGAATGTTGGTATATCCGTTTCACGTGTTGGTGGTAATGCTCAAATCAAGGCAATGAAAAAAATTGCTGGTAAATTAAAAATTGAACATGCTATGTTCCGTGAACTTGAAGCGTTTGCAAAATTCGGTTCTGACCTCGATAAATCTACGCAACAGCGTTTGAAACGTGGTTATATAATTACTGAAATTCTTAAGCAACCTATTTTGCATCCTATGCCTGTAGAAGAACAGATTGTACTTTTCTTCGCAGCAACTAATGGTTATTTAGATAATTTACAAGTGAATCAGGTCCGTGATTTCGAAGCAAAATTCTTGGATTATATGCGGGACCAAAAATCTGACTTGCTAAAAACAATAATTAAAGAAAAACAAATATCCGAAAATTTGGAAAAAGAATTAACAAAAGCGTGCGAAAACTTCTTAGCAGTATATTTAAAGGGTTAAAATGATAATTCTTACTGGTGGAGCTGGTTTTATTGGTTCATGTTTTCTTAAATTCCTGAATGATAAAGGATTTAGGGATATATTAATCGTTGATAACTTAGCTTCATCAACTAAATGGAAAAATCTTGTCGGAAAGCAATTTACTAAATACGTTAATAAACAAGTTTTTCTTTCCGAAATTGAGCAAAATAAATATGAAAACGTTGACGTAATTTTCCATTTTGGTGCTTGTTCTTCAACAACTGAAAATAATATTGAATACTTAATGGAGAACAATTTCAACTATAGCGTTAAATTGGCAGAATTTTCTTTAAGCAATTCTATCCCCTTTATTTATGCAAGTAGTGCGGCAACTTATGGAGATGGGTCATTTGGTTACAGTGATACTGAATTCGAAAAGTTACGCCCATTAAATGGTTATGGCTTTTCAAAGCACTTATTTGACCTTTGGGTTATCGAAAATGAGTACGATAAAATATTTACTGGAATAAAGTTTTTCAATGTTTTCGGTCCAAATGAATATCATAAAGGTGAAATGGCAAGTATGGTTTATAAAAGTTTTAACCAAGTAACTTCTACTGGAAAAATCAAACTTTTTAAATCATACAACTCTAAATATGCAGATGGCGAGCAACTTCGAGATTTTATTTATATTAAAGATATAAATAAAATAATATGGAAACTTTACGAAAAAGACATAAAAGGTATATTTAATCTTGGAACTGGTAACGCACGTAGTTGGAACGACCTTGCGAAAGCAGTTTTTGCAGCTATGAAAATCTCGCCAAATATTGAATATATTGATATGCCCTTGCATTTAATCGGACAATATCAATATTATACTCAAGCTGATATGTCAAAACTTTCCAATACTGGTATTTATTTGCAGTTTACGTCACTTGAAGATAGTATTTCTGATTATGTTAATAATCATTTAAGAAAAAATAATATTTATTATTAAAAGTTATAAAAAATGGCAACTTTAAGAGATATTCGAAGTAGAGTAAATTCGGTTAGGAGCATACAAAAAATCACCCAAGCGATGAAAATGGTTGCAACTGCCAAGCTTCGCAAAGCTCAAAATTTAGTCGAATCATCACGACCTTATTTATATAAATTATCAAATAGCATAAGCAATATTATTGATTCTCTTGAAGGTGAGTTGGAACATCCTTTCGTGGAAAAAAGAGAACAAATAAATAATATCGCAGTAATTGTTGTTTCTTCTGATAAAGGTATGTGCGGAAGTTTCAATACAAATTTGTTAAAAGAAGCATTCTTTGAAATTTCTGTGAATATTCCTGAAAATTTTCCTAGTGCAAACGTTTCTGTAATTCCTATTGGAAGAAAAGCAATTTCTTTCTTTTCTAAAAAAGAAATTAATATGCCGTATAAATATTCCAACGTTTCCAACGAACCTGACTTTAATACAATTAAATCAATTATTGACCCAATTAAAGAAGATTTTATTAACAAAAACTTCGATATTGTCTACATTTTTTCAGTTAAATTTATAAATATTTTAAAGCAAACTCCTGTGAAAGTTCAACTTTTACCTTTCGTTCCAAGTGTTGACTCCGTTGAAAAGAAAGCCACTAAATTTAATAACAACTTTATTTTTGAACCAAATAAAAACGAAATTCTTGACTCTTTAATTCCAAAATTAATTGATACAATATTTTGGTATTCAATTTTGGATTCGAACGCTTCAGAACAAGCAGCTAGAAGAGTTGCTATGGACAATGCCACAACAAATGCGGGTGAATTAATTAAATCTCTTAATTTAATATATAATAATATCCGTCAAGCAAGTATTACAAGCGAAATAATTGAAATTGTCTCAGGTGCAAATGCTTTGAAGGGCAATTAATTCCATTAAATTTGTAACATAATAAATTTAAATTATACAAAACCCCAAGGATGCGAACTTGGGGTTTTTTTAGGTGAAAAAATGAGTACTCTTTCTACGATAATTTGCTTTTTATAACTTAATATTTACTCCTCCTATTAAGCCTAATTTTTTAGAACTATACCAAACTGATTGATTTGAATAAAACACAGCGCTTCCCTCAATTCCACCATAAATACCAAGCAAATTGTTAATAATATCATATTGGAATGATAAATTTGTTCGGAAAATTGGACCAAGAGAAGAGCTACCTACAAAGACTTGTGCTGATGGATATATTCCAATAATATTTAAATCTTTTGCGTTATATTTCCCTCCTACACCAAAATAAAATACACTTGGGCTTTGCTCATACTTTATTTGTGTATTTGGGTCTAAATATATCTGAGAAAATGTTTCATTACCAAATTCCGCTCCAAAATATAAATTCTCGTATGTTTTAAGAAATATTCCAACACAATAATTGGATGCTAATGCATTTCCTTGCAATGATTTTTCGGGATTAGAAACAGCGTATAAACTACGATATTGGATTAATAATACAGGCTCTCTTTCACTGTGGAAATTTGCAAAAGTAAATAAGTTAATATTTTTATTTTGTTTTGGAATTATCGTTACTCTGTTAACCTGATAATTCGAATTTTCAACATTATATGCAAGATAATCAGTAGTAGCTTTAAGTTGAGTGTGATTTTCAGTTGTATTCTTTTCATTATAATTTGTGGAAATTGGATTATTTATAAACGAAGCATTATTCAAATCATTTATAGTTTTCAAATTATTCTTTTGTGAATTAACAATAATCTTATTATGTTTATCATTTGAGGCACTTTTTAAGTTTTTTTGTGAATAAGTATTTTTCTTGACTATTCCTTTGTCAAAGGGTGGATTATTCAATAGATTTGAATTAACTGAATTATTTGAATTTTGTTTGTGTAAATTTATTTCATTATCAATATGATTAGAAACATTCAGTTCGGGTTTTGTATTAGCTATTTGATTTATCAATTGACCGTTTGTTGCTTTATTTGTATTAAAGAAATAATATGATGTGAACAAAAATATTAGTAGAAATGCTCCAATTAAATATTTTGAGCGATTAAGCAAAGTATTTGAAAAATGTGTACTTGCAATAGTGTTGATTTTAGCAAAAAGACTTTTAGTTAATTCATCTGGTGGTTCAATAATAGTTTTGCTGGCTTGTATGTGGTTATTTATTTCTGTATAAAACTCCAAATCACTTTTATATTCGGGATATTGAGATAATTGCTCCAATATTCTACTTTTTTCAACAGAACTAATATCCTTATCAAAAAGGGAATTAATTAGTTCCTCAGCCTGATTTTTTTCAAATTTATTCATTTTCAACCATTTTTTTCGATTCATTTCTAAGAGATAAAACAATATCTTTCAACATTTTTCTTGCACGATGTATCTTAACTCTAATATTAACTTGTGAATCACCGGTAATTTCTGCAATAGCAGGATAATTGAGTTCTTCAAATTCACTTAAAATAAACACTTCTCGTAAATTATCCGGCAATTTGTCAACAGCGGCTTTCACTAAATCCAAAGTATCAGATATATTCGTATTGTCTTCGGTTCTTAATTTCATATATTCAGTATGTATTTCAGGTAATCGACCTTCATTCTTATAATGATTCAAGCATATGTTTCTTGTTGCTTGGTATATGTATGAACGAAAACTAAATAAATGCCGATTTTTAGATTCTATACCAATTTTGTATACTTTAGTGAAAACTTCTTGAAAAATATCTTTTATAAAGAACTTATCTCCTAACAATCTGTACAAATATGAGTATATTTTTCCTGAGTATCTTTTATAAATTTCATTAAAAGCCTTTTCGCTCACTTCCTTTGATTTTGATAGTAGTGAGAATAACTCTTCATCTGTTAGTTTTTCATATTCGTACTTCATTTAACCTTTTAAACAATTGAAATAAATAATTGTTACAAAAATGAAAATAAAATAATTTTTTTATTAATAATTTTAATATTCTAAAACAATGACTTGATTTTATTAATTTTAGTTATTAAATCTTGCTCATCTTCTGACTCGCCTATTATTCTCACGATTGGTTCGGTATTTGATTTTCTCAACTGCACCCAACCGCCATCAAAATATATTTTAATGCCATCATCGAGTATTATTTTATTTACAATAAAAATATGTTTAACTTTATCTATTATTGAATTTAAAGTTTCATTAAAAGCAATTTTAGTTTTATGCATATAATATTTTGGTAATTCACTTACAATTTCACTTAGTTTTTTTTCTTTTATTGCTAATAAAGAAAAAAGAAGAGTTATACCAACTAAAGAATCACGACCATAGTGACAAGCAGGAAGTATAACGCCACCACTTCCTTCGCCGCCAATAATTGCTTGAACCTCTTGCATTTTTTTTACAACATTAATTTCACCAACTGGAGACCTTTCAACAATTGCTCCGTACTTATTTGCAATGTAATCAACTCCCATAGTTGTGGAATGATTAACTACAACTTTCATTTCCTTGGATTTTTCAATCATAGAAAGCATTGAATATATTGCGAGAACAATTGTATTTTCTTCGCCAATTGGATTTCCATTTTCATCAATCAAAACAAGTCTATCAGCATCAGGATCTACTGCAATTCCTAAATCCGCATTGAGTTCTTTTACCGTTCGACATAACTCAGTCAAATTTTCAGTAATTGGTTCGGGAGTGTGTGGGAATTTTCCATTTCCGTCGCAATATAATTTCTCGACAATAATACCCCACTCTTCCAACAATTTTGGTACAATTACCGAACCTGAAGAATTAACGGCATCAACAACTACTTTATATTTTCTTTCTGCAATTTTATTTTTAATTACTTCTGTAAAATAAGGGAGATTTAAAATAGCATTTATATGTTCATTAATAGCATTTATGTTATTTTTAAGTATCTCATCATTATTGATTTTCAAGTCTTTTTTGGGAAAATCATTGATGATGACATTATGGAGAATTTCCTTTAGTTGGTTATTTTCATTTTGGTCGAGAAAAGTTCCATTAGAATTTATAAATTTTAAGCCATTCCAGTCGTCAGGGTTATGAGAAGCGGTTATTGAAATTCCACCTGCTGCATTATGATTTTCGGTGATTAATTGAACAGTCGGAGATGGAACAATTCCTATAGCGTGATAATCTCGTCCCACTGATTTAAATGTTTCAATTAAAACTTGTTCTATCCATTCGCCCGATGAACGTCCATCTCGTCCAACAATTATTTCTCCTCGCTGACAAAAATTATGGAAAGCTAAAGCATATTTTTTAACTAATTCATAAGATAAACTGTTATCACTCAATGTTGCTCTTAAACCTGATATCGAAAATATTATTGACATTTTTACCTTTCGAAATTTACTAAATTAGTAGTTTTGTAGTTTTAAAACGTAATAATTTATAATTTATCATAACTTTAATGAAAAATATTCAATTTAACAAAATTGGCATTTTTAGGACTGACAGATTAGGTGATATGATTTTAACCTTGCCAATGATTAAAATATTAAAAGATATTAACCCTAATTCTGAAATTTATCTTTTTGCAAATAAATACACTGAACCGTTGCTTTTCAATCAACCTGATATTTCTCAATACATTTTCATTGACGATGTAAAAGAAGATTTAACGACTTTATTGAAGAAATTAAATCTGAATATGATTTTTTTCCCAAGACCACGATTTAAAGAAGTTTTTGCAGCATTTAAAGCAAGAATTCCAATTCGTGTAGGCAGTGGATTTCGTTGGTATTCAATTTTTTTGAATCACAAAGTATTTGAACATAGAAAGAATGGATTGAAGAACGAATCGGAATACAATTTGTCTCTCATTTCTTCAATTACAAAGGAAAGTTATAATGTAAAATTATTAAAACCTTTTATTTCAGAGGAAGCTAAAAGTAAAGTTGAATTAATTTTACAAGAAAATAACATAAATAATCAAATTATTATAGTTCATCCTGGTGGCGGAGATTCAGCACCCAAATGGCCAGCAAGTTATTTTGGTGAATTTGCTAAACACATCGTAATGAATAATGAATTTAACGTGGTAATTACTGGTACAAAAAATGAATTACAACTTTGTGATGAAGTCCAAGCTCTTGCAACAAATTCTTTTAATTTTTGTTCTAAATTTAATCTTCTTGAAATGATTGCATTATTGGATAAAGCTGAATTTGTTGTAACGAATTCCACCGGAATAATTCATATTGCAGCTGCTTTAAATAAAAAAATATTAGGGTTTTACCCTGATTCCCCAAATATCGGGTCAGTTAGATGGGGACCAATGAATCACAAAAAAATTATATTGACGCCTCAAAATTCTTCATCTCATATAGAATCTGATGATTTATCATTAATTTCTGTAAAAGATGCCATAGAAGCCTTTTATAAGTTGCAAAAGTTTTAGAAAAATATTTTCAAAATTATTTTTTTACTTTAATTTTGATAGAGCGATTCAAGAACCTTCCTTGTGGAGTGTTTTCTGGGAATTTATCGTTATTTGTTCCAATTTCTATTTTCAATTTATTGCCCACAATTGATTGTATATAATTCTTTGTATTTTCAGCTCTTTCTTGGGCAAGAATTGCATTTCGTTGTTGTGTGCCTAATTCATCAGTGGACCCTAAAATTTGAATTGTCGAATTTTCGGGTAATTTTTCTGCAAGTTGTCTTAAAAGTTCTTTGTTTTCGTCAGATATTTTACTACTATTATAATCAAAGCGTAAAATTGCTAAAAAGTTTTCTAAATTCAAGTCCACTTGTTCTTTTGGAAAATCATTATAGTTGAATTCTTTTTCAACAACTTTATTATCTCCGTCAAATGTATACGCAAGTTTAAGTTGCTCTTCTTTATTAATATTATCTAATCTATAATTTAATGGCATTTCATAAGTTCCTGATTTTGTTAAATCCAATTTATTTTGAGATAAATTTGAAGAAACAACTACTGGTTTATCTTGTGTATTTTGCAAATTGGCATCAAATATGATTTTACCAGAAAAATTAGCATATTTTTGTAAATCAACATATTCTTGCAAAGGTGCATTTGAAAGCAGTATATCAACCCTTTGGTTTTCTGCAACACCTTCTTTGAAATCTTGATTTGATGGATTTTTCGGCATGATTGAGTATTCTTCTTTAATTTTATTTGAAGGAATTCCTAAATTAATAAGATAATTCTTAACTGAATTAGCTCTTTGTTTTGCAAGCTCAATTCCTAGAGGTTCATTAATTTCACCTGATGTAGAAGCTTGTAATGTTATAAAAGCTTTAGGATTCTTGTTGATAATATCAACAATTCTTGGGAATAAGTAATTATGAATTTCGACGGCATTGCCTGAAAAAATTGATTTTGGAAGTTCTTTATTAATGTAATTTGTTGGAATTTGAGAACTCTGATTGTCAAAGAAAACACTATTGACTATTGGCAAACTTGCTAAAAGCTCATTCCCAATTTCGATTTTACCTTCCACTCGAATATTTTTAATCGAAATTACGGGCTCAGGTGGTGTTTCGACTTTCACTGGAATCGGTTCAGCAGGTATTTCAATAATTTTTATTGGTTTTGGTTCAGCTTTATGAATCGAAAAACGATATCCATACATAAATCTAAATGATAAGGATTTCCAATTTGCATCAGATGCATAATTGTTTAATGAATATGCAAAGGAAATTCGCAAAGTGCCATATGTCGAGCTAATTGCTTCTATTCCAATTGTTGGTGAAATTATTGCAGCTGTCATAGTCGTAACTGTTCCAGATGCGAGGTCTCTTTCTTTTGTTCGATAACCATTTGAATTCGCAAAAATTGCGCTCGAAGGTGACGTTAATACTTCTTTTTGAGTAAATGTTTTTGTAAGTGGTAATTGGAAGTTTAAGCCCCCGATCAATCTTGTAAAATAGTCTTCATTAGCAAAAATATCGTAACTAACATTTGGATTTATTTCAAATATTGATAAATTTAAATTCAGTTGATTTTCTGTGTTAACATTTACAATGTTTCCATTATTGACATCTCTCATAGGAAAAGAAATTTGTTGAGTTAAATAACCTTTTCCTGAATTGTAAAATAGCTGCAATTCCAATGAAGTTTTTTCCGAAAAGTATTTTTCAAAAGATAATCCAATTGGTATTCCCCACCCAAAGCCTTTTTCAAACAAACCGCAATCTACCGAACCTTTAAATCCATTAAAATTTGCTAAATAAAAATCATAATTTAATCCAATTTTTGGTTGAATTGCAAACAATTCATTTTTCTCAGCACCTGAAAACAATGGATTAGTAATAAAAATGAGTATTAATATTATTTTTATGTAAAATGTTGAAATCTTCATAAGTATTTAAAAATTATATGTTAAAGCAAATTAAGAAATTTCGTTGAATTATATTATGATAAACTTAACTAAAATTAATTTTTTCTTTGAATTAAACCTTCTAAAAGCATAAAATCAACTATTGAAATTGCTGCTACACACTCTATTATTATTGGTGTTCGCAAAACATAACAAATATCATTCCTTCCTGAAATCGCAATTTCTTTAATCTCCTCGGTAATTAAATTGACTGTTTTTTGTTTTAATTTAATACTTGAAGGCGGGCGAAAAGCAACTCGAAAAATAATTTCATTTCCATTTGTAATTCCACCAACAATGCCTCCTGAATTATTCGTTTTTGTTTTTCCTTTTATGTCAATTAATTCATCATTCATCTCAGAACCTAACATTTTGGCAGAGTTGAATCCTGCACCGAACTCTATACCTTTTACTCCAGGAATTGAAAATAATATATGACTTAAATTTGACTCAATGCTATCAAAAAAGGGTTCACCAAGTCCTGCAGGAACTCCATTAATTTTACATTTGACTATTCCACCGAGTGAATCTCCTTTTTCTGCTATATTCGTAAGAAGTTCATCATAATCTTTTTCACCACCTATTTCATCAATTTCGCAATTGAAAGAAATTTCAGGAATAATCGATTGGGCAATTGTTCCAGCAACAACTAAAGCAGTAGTCAACCTTCCTGATGAGTGACCTCCCCCGGAAATATCAGCATTAGTACCGTATTTAGAAATTTGCGTGAAATCAGCATGACCAGGTCTTGGGGTTTCTTTAAGATTAATTTTAGACTCAACAATATTCTTGTTTTCAATTACATAAGAAATTGGTGTTCCTGTTGTTTTACCATTCTTTATACCTGAAAAGAAAACAACTTTATCTTCTTCCTTCCTTGGAGTTGTAGCAAAGGAATCGCCTTTTCTCAGAAGTAAGTTATTATAAATCAAGTCATAATCTAATTCGATACCACTAGGGCAACCATCAATAATTGCGCCTATGCCTTTACTATGAGACTCTCCAAATATTTGTACCTTGAACAATCTGCCAAAACTATTCATAAATTAAGCCAAATGGAATATTAGATTATATCTTCTCTATCGCCAAAGTATTTCATAAATTGAATTCTTTCTAAAAATGCAGGGTCATGAACTTTTGAATTGTTTGCTAACCCACGGAATTGCTCTATTGAACTAAATTGTTTTTCGTCCATCCATTTCGATAATTCATCTATCATCTTTTCAATTTGGAAAGGACCATTTTTATATATAGTTGAAACTGCTTGAACAGTTTTAGCACCTGCTAAAAGCATCTTGATAAGTTCTTCACCTGTATGAACTCCAGTTGAAGCCGAAATATCAATATTAATTCTTCCGGACATTAGTGCAATCCACCTCAAAGGTAATAAAAAGTCCCAATCAGAACTAAAAATTTTTGCGGGCACCAACTTCATATCATCAATATCAATATCAGGATTATATGTTCTATTAAATAGAACCAAACCTTTAACACCAGTTTTAGAAAGCCTTTCAAGCATATTTGCCATAGCTGTAAAATATGTTCCGACTTTTAAAGCTACTGGAATTTTTACATATTTTAATATATTTTGTACTATATCAAAATATTGCTGTTCTATTTCTTGGCTTGTTTGCTCTATTTTTGATGGTAAAATAAAAGCATTTATTTCAAGGGCATCAGCACCAGCTTCTTCTAATTTTACTGCATAACTTGCCCATTCACTTGGGGAAACTGCGTTTACACTTGCGATAATAGGTATGTTAGTTTCATTTTTTGCTATATATATTATTTTTGAGTATTTTTCTAAATTTTGCTCTTTAATTTTATAATCAAAATAATCGTAATACTCGTAATTTTCATGACCAGTAACTTCATTTGCAATTACGTTTTCGAATTCATGCTTGATTTCTTCTTCAAAAATAGATTTTAAAACAATAGCACCTGCGCCTGCTTCTTCTAATCTTTTTATTTGTATTGGAGTAGTTGTAAGTCCTGAACTTCCAACAATTAATGGATTCTTTAATTTAAGTCCTAAGTAGTTTGTTTCTAATGTTATCATAGGTTATCACCAAAATTAATTTTGTAAAAAATAAAATTGTAATTTAATAAAAATTTAGAAACGTTGAATTAACGAATTTAATTTTAATGTTTATATTTCACTCCAATTAACTTATCATAAGCAAGCAAGAGAAAAATGGCTAAAACACCAATTCCAGCAAAAATTAACCAGAATTCTTGAGTATGTGCTACACTTAATATTTCTTGTTTAGGTATTTGATTTGCTGTTCCTATTTCGATGATTTCGGAAATTTTCATATTTTTGGTCACTGAAAATGTACTTGAATCTGAAGTCAGCTTATTCTTGACGAAATCAATCATAGGGTTGTCGATTAATCTAACATATAAGAATGCACCTAAAACACCACCGATTCCAGACCCGAAAACACCATAAAGAAATCCGAACCCCATATATGTTGCTTTTTTATCTTGCGGAGCGATATCACCGAGATACGAAATATATTTTGGATGTGCAGTCATCTCTCCAAATGAAAAGATTATAAGCCCAGCAAGCAAGACCCAAATACTATTACTTATTGCAAGCATCGCCATTCCTAAAACTCCAAAAACCAACCCTGCAATGATAGTTGGAAATGCTTTAAAGTTTTTTACAAAATTTGAAACAAATAATTGCAAAGCAATGATTGTAAGTGCATTAATTACAGTTATATGCTCAACGTCAAATTTCCAATTTGTATTAAAAAGTGAATTTACTAAATTATTCAATGGTGTTGCATCAACAAATGTTTGGAAATACCAAAGAACACTGTCGAACATCTGAAAATATAAAATCCAAAAGAGTGAATAAATGAAAATAAATAAAATAAATCTCCAATTCGAAGCTACATCAAGTATTTTTTTGAAAATTTGTATTATTGACTTCAAAGCAGGTTCTTTCTGCTCAATTTCCCGTGGTGGTTCTTTAAACATAAAAAATGTTGGAATAATCATTAATCCAGTACCTAAAGCTGAAGCAATCATAACTAATCGCCAGTCAATACTTTTCAAAATTGGGACAATAATTAAGGGAAACAAAAATGCTCCGAAATTAATAGACCAATAATAAATTCCAAAACCTAATGTAGAATTTTTCTCATTCGTTAGTTTCGCAATAGTTCCTGAAATAATTGGTTTAAAAGTTCCAGCACCAATTCCCATTATAACCAGAGCGATAAAGACTGCGGCATAACTCACCATTTGTGCTGTTAAAAAATAACCAGTCCCAAGAAAAGCAAATGCAATCATTAAAGTCCTGCGATAACCAAGCTTATCAGCAATTGCACCCGTCAAAATTGGTAAAAAATATAAAAGCGGTTGTATAGTACTTTTTATTATTCCAACACCTTCTTTCGAAAAGCCTAATATCTCTGTTAAGTATATTGACAATACACTCATCATCCCGTAATATGAGCCACGTTCGAAGAATTCAAAAATCACAACCAGCCAGAACTGTTTTGGAAATTCCTTGAATATGTTTTTGTTTTCTTTTGCCATTTCTTTGATTTATTTATGAAATAAGTTACAAAGATATGAATTATTTTTTAACTAATCTTTAATTTGTTCTCAACGTTTTTATTCGTAAATTTGTATTTTATTATTTAACAAATAATTAGATTAATTTATGGGATTTTTTAGCGGATTAAAAGAAAAAATAACTGCATTTACAGAAAAAGCAGTGGATACCTTAAGTTACAAAAAAATCCAAGATGGATTGGAGAAAACTCGGAAAAACTTTGTTTCAAATCTTCAATCAATTTTGGGAATGGGACGGAAAATTGATGATAATTTAATAAATGAAATCGAAGAAATACTCATAACCGCTGATATAGGAGTTTCTACGACTGAAAAAATTATCAATAATTTGAAAAAACGTGTAAAACAAGAAAAATTTGAAAATTCCGAAGAACTCTTTGATATTTTAAAGGAAGAAATTCTAGCTTTATTATATGAAGAAAACCCATCTAATGAAAATTTATATGATTTACCTACATCTTCGAAACCATTTGTAATACTTGTTGTTGGTGTCAACGGTGTTGGCAAAACAACAACTATCGGCAAATTAGCTTATAACTTTAAAAATGCTGGCAAAGAAGTAGTAATCGGTGCGGCAGATACTTTTAGAGCTGCAGCTAATGAGCAATTAGAAATATGGGCTGAACGTGCTGGCGTAGATATAATTAAACAAAGTCCCGGAGCTGACCCTGCCGCAGTTGCTTTCGACACTTTAAAATCTGCAATTTCGAAAAACAAAGATGTTGTTATAATTGACACGGCTGGAAGACTTCACACAAAAGGTAACTTGATGCAGGAATTAGAAAAAATAACCCGTGTTTTGAAAAAATTAAAAGCTGATGCTCCTAATGAAGTTTATCTTGTTTTAGATGCTACAACAGGACAAAATGCAATTATTCAAGCAAATGAATTCACTAAAGTTTCAAATGTGTCAGGAATTGTTCTTACAAAGTTAGATGGAACTGCAAAAGGTGGTGTTATTATCCCTATTGTTGATGAATTGAAGATACCCGTGAGATTTATTGGAGTTGGCGAAAAAATTGATGATTTGCAAATTTTTAACCCAATTGAATTTATTGAAGCTTTGTTTAATAAAAAAATTTAGTTGATGAATACTCGAGTCTTAAATGTCCATAAAGATTTAAAATTATGTATTGAAGAAGCTTCCAAACAATTGCTCGAAGGTGAAATAATTATTTTCCCTACTGATACTGTTTATGGGATTGGATGTTTGTTTGATAAATTATTTGCAGTTGAAAGAATATATGAATTGAAAGGAAGGGATTTTTCCAAACCTCTTGCTGCATATTTTTCGGATATTTCAATGATGTTTGATTATATTACTAATCCAACTTATAACATAAAAAAAATTGCAACTCATTTTATGCCAGGAGCAATTACATTAGTTGCAAGAAAAAATAATAAAATAGCAAACATTATCACAAGTAATTTTGACACAATAGGTTTAAGAATACCAGATAATAAATTTTTATTAGAACTTATTAAAAATATCGGCAAACCAATAGTCGGCACATCTGCCAACCTTTCAAATTTTCCGTCTGCAAAGACTGCAGACGAAGCTTATAAATATTTTAATGGTTCAGTACCTTTAATAATCAATGATGACAAAAGTATTTTAGGAATTGAATCAACTGTGTTTTCAATAATTGACGATAAATTTACATTAATTCGTGAGGGCGCAATTCCTTCGAATCAAATTATGAAAATTATGGAAGAAGAGCTATAAATGCCGCCATTCGACCAGATTTCGATTTGTCCCTCCTGTAAGAATGAAATCTTAAATCTGAAATTGTAGACTCTGAGGATACTTCGATATTTTCACTCTTTACACCAAAATTTGTTAATTGATTGAATATTGCACCTTTTAAATCTAAAAGATATTTACCATTATTTATTGGTGTAATAAAATCAGGAAAGTATTTTGCAACATCATCGCCTATTTCATAATCATCTTTTCCAGCGCACGGTGTAATCCACACAAGCATACTTTCCAAATTCACACTATATTTATTAAATAAAATTTTTAATCCACTTTCAACAATATTTAGTCGTGTTCCATTCCAACCAGAGTGTAATGCCGCAATTACTTTTTTATCGGGTGAATAAATCATTATTCCACAACAATCAGCAAGAGAAAGCACAAGCATTAAACCTTTTTCATCTGTTACCATTCCGTCTGCTTCTAAAATCTTTGAGTTATTAGAAATGATATTCACTTTATTAGTTGAAATTTGTTTTTGAAATTTAATTTTAGAAAGCTCCCAATTTAAATTTTTTGCAAAGATTATTCTATTTCTATTTACTTCTTCGTCACTTAGAATTTCAGCTTTTGTGATACTAAATCCATAAGGGGGATAATTTTGTTCATCTTTTAACGTAATTCCGGAAAAGATTTGACTTGTTGGAAAAATTTTTGGTGAAAGATAAATATTTTTTGTCATTCTGATTGTAATTTAAAAAAATTTTGTAAATTAATGGTGTGTATATTTAAAATTTTTCTATATGATTGAGCAAATTAAAATTAACGAATTAAATTCAAAATCAAAAGACGAATTAATTGAAATTATTAATAATTTATTTTCAGAACTTAAATCTGTCAAACAAGGTGAAACAACGCCAGACGGCGAAGAAAGCCAAAAAAAACTAAATAAAATATTATCAAATAATATTATCAACTTCATAAATCTTGCCGAGGATATAATTTGCATAAAAGATGGCGAAGGCAGGTGGCTGCTTGCTAATCAATCTGATTTGAAATTATTCCATCTCGAAAATGTTGATTATTTTGGTAAAACTGATTTAGAATTAGCTGAATATACTCATCCCATTTTCCAAGATGCTTTTCGAACTTGCAATCTTACTGACGAAAAAACTTGGGCCGAAGGTAAAATTTGCCGTAATGATGAAATTATACCAACAATTACAGGAGAAAAACTTGTATATGATGTAATAAAGCAACCAACTTTCAATAAAGATGGTTCTCGAAATTCACTAATTGTAATTGGTAGAAATGTTACAAAAGAGCGACAAGTTCAAGAAATAGAAAGAATTTTAAACAAACAAAATAGATTACTCAAGGATTTAGCAATAAAATTGCTGGAGTTAGATTCTGAAGCCGCTATTTATGATGAAGTTACCAAAACTATTGCCGAAATTACGAATTCTTCCTTCGTTTCAAGTACTGTTTATGAAAATGATACTTCTGTATTAAAATTACAATCGGTGTTTCCAAAAAATTTAGTCTCTTCTGTTCTAAACCAATTTCCACATATACTTGATAATCTTGCAATTAACACTAGTCCTGAGTATAAACATAATACTATTAATTTGTACAAAAATTTATATACTTTGCCTTTTGACCTTTATGAACTCACTTTTCATCAACTTCCTCAATATTTTTGCAACTTTTTTAATAAAATTTCAAAATTTAAAAATTCATATACAATTGGTTACATTTATGATGATGAAATCTATGGATATTTGACTATTCTTTTGAAAGAAAATGAAGAATTACAAAATTCAGAATTTATTGAAACAATAATAACTTTGGCATCGGAATCTATTAAGCGATTAAGAATTTATGGTGAACTTTTGAAATCCAAAAATCAACTCGAAATCAGCAATCTCTCAAAAGAAAAATATTTCTCTGTTTTAGCAAATGATTTGGAAAGCACTTTCAAAAGCATTATTAAGCAAACTGAATACTTAACTCAAAATTATTCGAATATCCCATTTTTAGAATTAAAACAAGAGTTTTCCAAGTTTGATAAAAGTTTGAATAGAGCAAGTTTATTACTTGAAAATATATTTGAATGGTCAAAAATTGAAATGGGCAAGATAGAAATTCAAATTTCAAAATTAACATTAATGGAATTGTTTGAACTAAATCGAGAATTTTTAGTAAAAGAAGCAACACAAAAAAATATAGATTTAATTTATAAAATTAATAACAACTTAATTGTAAATATCGATGCTAGATTAATTGAAATAGTTATAAGAAATATTGTTTATAATGCAATTAAGTTTTCTTATCCAGGTGGAAAGATTAAAATAACTTCAAAAGAACTTGAAAAATTAATTGAAGTAATAATTGAAGATAATGGCTGTGGAATTGAAGAAGAAAATCTACCTAATATTTTTAATAGAAATATAAAATTTACTACACTTGGAACATCTGGAGAAGAAGGAACTGGACTTGGTTTATTAGTTGCTAAAACATTTGTTGAATATCATCATAATTGCACTCTTGAAATCTTAAGTATTCCTAAAAAAGGCACGACCGTAAAATTTACTTTACCAAAAGTATAGAAATTATGTTTCAATTTTTTCTATGATAATTACTTAATTTTGTAACTTTAATTAAGGTTCAAAATGCAAATTGGAATAATTGGGTTTCCATATTCAGGTAAAACTACACTTTTTCAAACAATAAGTCAAATCCATATTGACCCAAATGTAACAACTAAAAAAGATTCAAATCAAGCAATAGTAAAAGTTCCTGATGAAAGATTGGATAAATTAACAGAAATATTCAAACCGATGAAAAAAGTAAATGCAACAATCGACTTTGTCGATTTCGCTGGTTTCCAAAATATTGAGCAAAAAGGTGGAATTTTTAATACTCAATTTTTGACCAAAGCCAAAACAATGGATGCAATTATACATGTTGTTCGTGGTTTTAATGATGATTCAATTCCACATATTTTAACAACAATTAATCTTGAAAGAGATATACAAAACCTCGAAGATGAATTTATACTTGCTGACCTTGCTTTTGTGGAAACACGCCTCGAAAAATTACAAAAAGATTTAATGAAACAAAAAAATAAAGATGACGTTGAAAAAGAAATATCCGAGATGAACAGATGGAAAGAAAAATTAGAACAAAATATTCCTCTAAGGGAAATAGAATTTGATGAAAATAACATAAAATTTCTGAAAAATTATCAACCTCTTTCAGCTAAACCTTTGCTAATAGCTTTAAATCTCGATGAATCCGACGTTTTAGTGAAAGACGAAATAATTAACAGAGTTTCCTCGAAATTTAAATCTGATAAAGTTGATATTGTCCCTTTTTTCGCAAAAATTGAATTAGAACTTTCACAACTTGAAGAAGAAGAAAAGCTTGAATTTATGAAAGATTACGGATTGGAAGGTTCACCGTTAAATAGACTAATTCAAAGTGCATATACCTTGCTTGGTTTGCAATCGTTTTTTACAGTCGGAGAAGATGAAACAAGAAGTTGGACGATAAAAAAAGGAATGACTGCACAGGAAAGTGCAGGAACAATTCACACTGATTTCTATAATAAATTTATTAGAGCAGAAGTCGTTTCATATGATGATTTCATTCGGGAAGGAAGTATAGCAAAATGCAAAGAAAAAGGTTTGTTCAGATTGGAAGGAAAAGAATATATTGTCAAAGATGGCGATATTTTAAATATTAGACATAGTTAATTTCTATTTTACTAAAATGAAGGAGGTTTTATGGAAAATCAAAATCAAAATCAAAATAATAATGGCGGTTATTTATTTTTAATGCTTGGTCTTATAATAGCAGCCATAATTTTATCCGTTGGATTTGGGAATATAAAAGAAAAAGGCGAAACAATAACTGTAAAAGGTTATGCAGAGATGACTATTAAAAGCGATTATACAGTTTGGGAAATTACAATAAACGCAAGACAACCCTCACTTGCTGAATCATACAAAAAGATCACTACATCGAAAGCAAGGATTCGAGAATATTTGAATAATAATGGAATCACAAACGATATTATTTCAGAGTCCTCATTATCTTCATTTACAATTTATAAAGATGAAGCAAATGGTGGCTTTAGCGAAGTCGTTGCTTATAATATGGTGCAGTCTCTTATCATAACAACAAAAGATATTCAAAAAATTACTGATTTGTCACTAAAAATAAATGATTTGCTGTCCGAAGGTATTGAGCTTAACTCCCAACCACCAAAATATTATATTTCTGACATAGGAAAATATAAAATCAAAATGTTAGGTGAAGCTTTGCGAGATGCTCAAAAGAGAGCTGAAGTTATTGCCTCAAGCGTCGGTAATAAAATTTCTGGTATTAAATATGCTCGCCAAGGCATTTTCCAAATTACTCCCCAAAATTCAACTGAAATCTCGGATTGGGGTATGAATGACGAAACATCAATTATTAAATCAATCAAATCAGTTGTAGACGCAGCTTTTTACGTAAAATAATATCGACAATAAACTAATAAATATATTAAACCAGTTTCATAAGTAACTGGTTTATTTTTTTTGTTGTATATTCAAAACGATTTATAAATTTCACAAAAATTAACACATTATTAATCATACCTTTATTAAAACTTAATTTTTAAAGAATAAATTTGTAACGAGTAAAAAGAAAAAAAAGAAAATAATATGAAAAAATTTATCATTATACTAATTACTTTGACAATTTTAGCACCTGCTTTAAAAGCAATCGATTTAAATACATCATCTTTAATCAAGGTTGAAACTCCATCTAAAGAAATTTATGATGATGGAATAAATAGAATTCAATACAAAGAATTCTCGATTTTATCTCTTGAAAATAATGAAATTTTGAAAGTTGGTAAATACCTTGATTCTCCAGCAACTCTTGAAATTCCAAGCGGAACATACAAATTTCAATATCTTGACAATACTGGCAATAAAAAAGAAGAAATTGTAGACATTAACAATTCCTTCCAGGTTATCCATTTAAAATAACAATTTGCTATTTATTCTTTTTTTGAAATAAAGGTCTAAGTTTTTCCAAAAGCATTTCGTTTGAAAAAGAAATGACATTTGTTTCACCGGTAACATACATAAAATTTTTGTCGCCCGCCCATCTCGGCACAATATGATAATGAATATGACCGGGCAATCCAGCACCGGCGACATTTCCAATATTTACACCAATATTGAAACCTTGTGGTTGAAAAGCTTCTTTCAAATTTACAACACACTCTTTTATTGCAAGTGAAATATCAAGAATTTCATTGTCGTTCAAAAGTGTATAATCTCCAATATGTCTGTTTGGTGCAATTAATAAATGTCCACTTGTATAAGGAAATTTATTAAGCAAAATAATATAATTATCACGACGGACAACAACTAACCTTTCGTCATCTTCGTTATAATTTTTTAATGCTTCGCAAAAGAAGCAAATTTCTTTCTGTTTATTTTTTTCATCCTTGAAATCATCAATATAAGATGAACGCCAAGGTGACCATAAAAAATCCATTTTTCGTCAATACATAATTAGAAAACTATTTATCGGCTTCTCCCATGATTGGATCTACAGACCCAATTATTACAACCATATCTGCAATCATCGAACCACGTGCCATTTCGGCAAGTGTTTGTAAATTAGAAGTTGATGGTGACCTCATTTTCAATTTCCATGGATGCCCGGTGCCATCTGAAACAATAAAAAAGCCAAGTTCGCCTTTTGGTGATTCAATAGCAGTGTAAGTTTCACCTTTTTCGGGCGCAGCACCAAAATTAATAAGCATAAAATCGTGAATTAATTCTTCCATTTTTGTGTAAACTTCATTTTTATGAGGAAGAACAGCTTTAGGTTTATTTGCTAAAATCTCACCTTTTGGCATTTTTTCTAAAATTTGGTGTAAAATCTTGGCACTTTCGTACATTTCATTAACACGCACCATATATCTCGAAAGCGTGTCGCCATCATTTTCTGTGATAACATTAAAATCTAATTGGTCATAAACTAAATATGGGCTATCCTTACGTAAATCACGTGGAATTCCCGAACCTCTCAATGTTGGACCCGTTGCCCCTAAAGCAATTGCTTTTTCTTTTGATAAATAACCAATTCCAGCCATCCTATCAATAAATATTCTATTTCTATCTACAAGAGCTTCAGCTTTTTTCAAAAGAGCAGGGAATTCATCTAACCATTTCTTAATAGCATGAAGAACATTATCTGGTATATCGTTTGCAACTCCACCAATTCTTGTATAGCTCGTTGTAAAACGTGCGCCACAGATTTCTTGGAACAAATCATATAGTTTTTCTCTTTCAATAAATGTCCACAAAAACACTGTCATCGCACCTAAGTCTAAGCAAGTAGAACCAATAGCCATAAGATGAGAAGATATACGTGCCATTTCCGAAACTAATGTCCGTATCCATTGTGCTCGTGGTGGTGCTTCAATTCCCAATGCATTTTCAATTGCTAATGCAATAGCAACGTTATTGGACATTGGTGAAATATAATCTAATCGATCTGTGTGAGGTATAAATTCGTGGTAAGTTACATTTTCGGCTAACTTTTCATAGCCTCTGTGTAAATAGCCTAATTCAGGTACAGCATTTATTATAGTTTCGCCATCTAACCTCAATACAACTCTTAATACACCATGAGTTGCTGGATGTTGAGGTCCCATATTTAAAATTAAATCATTTTCAAGTGCATCTTGCATTAACAAAGAGACGTCTTGTCCTAACAATTCCTTGTAAAGTTTATGATTGCGAATTCGATTTATTTCTTCTACTTTGCTTTTTGTTGTTACATTCATTAATTTCTCCAAAGTAATGAAATTTAAATATGTAAATTAACCATTCTGATTGAAATTACAAAATTTGATTTTTAATTAAAATTTAAAATTTAAATAATTTTCAACGACTTATATTTTTTTCGGAAATATTTTTTATCTTTAAATTTTATAAATATCGAAATATTTTATTTAATTTTGTTGTAATTATAATATTATTCAAAATTTATTATAAATGTTTGATAAAAATAAAAATACAATTCATTTCATATTTTTTTTATCACTTTTGATTTTGAATTCTTGTGATTTATTTAAAACACGCAATCCACAAGAACCAGAAGATAATTCCATCAGTTTTTTACCTGCAACATCTCCCAATATATTATTTTCTAACTTTACTCAGTCATTTGTTGGACTTAATACCGAAAATTATTATGACTGTTTTGTAAAGATTGATAATTATTTTGCTTATGATTACACATTTTTACCTGAACCAAATGCTTTGGCAAGGTTTAGCGGTGTTTTTTCTCAATGGAATGCACAAAGTGAACGTACTTTTTTAATTGGGTTAAAATCCAATATTGAAAAAGGGTTTAAGCCGGAATTGATATGGTCAAATGGCAATTATGAAGCAATTTCTCCTGATTCTGCGATTTATTTAAGTGAATATCAATTACAAATTTTTTCTCAAAAGAAGCTTGAATATTACTCTGGTATTGCTCGATTATCATTCATTCGTTCTAACAATGGAATTTGGTATATAAAAACTTGGCAAGACATTTCTACGAATCAATCTGATACATCTAAAACTTGGAGTATTTTAAAAGCACAAATTTCACTTTAGAAAAATGAAAATTAAAAATTACATATATGCATTGTTATTCTTAGGCTTTTTAATAGCTTGCGAAAATCCTTTTGCTCCTAAATATAATTCTTCAGCAAATGGTTCAAGTATTTTAAATTCTCAAGAAACAATCGAAGGTTTGTTTGAAAATTTCAGATATGCATATACATTCAAAGATACCCTTGTTTATGGCAATCTTCTTGATTCAAATTTTGTCTTTATTTATCGAAATTATGATAAAGGAACAGACGAAAGTTGGGGCTTTGACGAAGAAATGTTAACTGCATATCGCTTATTTCAAGCTACACAAAGCATCGATTTAGTATGGAATGAAATTCTAATAAATGTTGGTGATACTTTGGTGCGGGACGTTTCTCGGAGTTTTAATCTAACTATTACATTTAATCCTTCTGATATTGTTCACGTAAACGGCATTGCCAACCTCAGATTACAAAAAAATATAAATGACGGTAAGTGGCGAATTATCTCCTGGCGGGACGAGTCAAATTACTAATTTTTATAAAACTAAATAATTTTTGTCTTATCTATCAAGTCTCAATGATTACTTTAAAATATTTCTTAGGAATTTCGTTTATTTTAATATGATTTTTGATTTATATTAGGAAATAAAATTATGAAATATATCCCTTTAATCGGAAGAATTCTTTATACAATTATTTTTATTATGTCTGGATTTGGGCACATTTTCAATAATTCTCAAATGGTTCTAATGGCTGAAAAATCTGGCGTACCGTTTGCTTCAATTACAGTCCCTGTAACGGGGATTATGATATTGTTGGGCGGATTGAGTATTTTACTGGGATATCAAGTAAAAATAGGTTCATTGCTTATTTTGATTTTTTTAATTCCTACATCATTTATAATGCACTCTTTTTGGTCAATGACAGACCCAATGATGACTCAACTCAATATGGTAATGTTTATGAAAAATATGGGATTGGCTGGTGCATCTTTAATATTCTTTTATTTCGGCACTGGACCACTAAGTCTCGACCAAAAACAAAAAAAATTATAATAAAATATTCGTTAATTTGAGTTTTTCATTTTGTAACATATTGGGATAGTGAAATCAACTCAAAAAATAGCAATTGTAGATTGCAATAATTTCTATGCTTCTTGTGAAAGAGTTTTCAATCCAAAGTTAGTTGGTAAGCCTATTGTTGTTTTATCCAACAATGACGGAGTTGTCATAGCTCGAAGTGATGAGGCGAAGGCTCTCGGAATAAAAATGGGAGAACCTTTTTTTAAAGTTGAGCAGTTAATTAAAATAAATGATATTAAAGTTTTCTCTTCTAATTATACTCTTTACGGCGACCTATCTGCTCGTGTGATGATGATTTTAGAATCATTTTCACCCGAAGTAGAAATATATTCAATTGATGAAGCATTTTTAAAAATTAACGGAATTGAAGAAAAAGCACAAACTGAATATTTGATTAAAATTCGAAACACGATAAAACAATGGCTCGGATTACCCGTTTCGGTTGGTCTGGCTCAAACAAAAACTTTAGCAAAACTCGCAAATCGAATTGCAAAAAAAAATAAACAATTTAATGGTGTTTTAAATTTCTTCGAATATACCGACTTATCCCCTTTTTTAGAGCAAGTTCCTGTTGAAGATGTTTGGGGAATTGGTCGGCAATATTCAGCAATGCTTCATCGAAATGGTATTAAAAATGCATTAGAATTTTCCAAATTAGAAAGTTCTTGGGTAAAAAAGAAAATGACCATTATGGGATTAAGAACTAAACTGGAATTGAATGGAATAAATTGTATAGAAATTGATAATGCTCCTCCACCAAAAAAGTCAATAGTTTCATCTCGCTCATTTGGCGAATATCTAACTGAATACAATGAAGTTAAAGAAGCAGTATCTTTTTTTGTTGCAAAGGCATCTGAAAAATTAAGAGCACAAAATTCTGCTTGTAATTCTCTTACTGTTTTTATTCGCACAAATCCTTTTAAAAACTCACCACAGTATTATAATTCAGCAGAAATTGTTCTACCATATCCTATGAATTCAACAAATGAAATGTTGCCTTATGCGAACCGTGCTTTAGAAAAAATTTTTCGAGATGGATTTTATTATCAAAAAGTTGGTGTTTTGCTAATGGATTTCGTGCCTACTAAAAATCTGCAAATTTCATTATTCGACCCTCCAAACAGAATTAATCAAATTATTGCAACAGAGCTTATGGATAAAATGAATAAAAAATATGGAAGTGAGACACTGGTTTATGCTGCTGTAGGTGTTAAAGATAAAAGACGTTGGGCTATGAAACGTGAAAAATTATCCTCACATTTCACAACCCAAATTGATAATTTACCTATTGCAAAAGCTTAATGTTTCTAATACTTACCCAATTTTTTAGAAGGGTCTGATATAATAAGTTAACGTCAATAATCCATATCTTTTCAAAGTTAAACTTTGAACATCTTCAAAATAAGCATCAGTCACATTTCTTTGAATTGTATTGTTTTTATCAAACAAATCAAACACCTGCAATTTAAAGTCGAAGTTGTTTTTATAAAGTGCTCGATTCCCTATTGTTATATTTGTAATTAACAAATTTTTATTATAACCTTGGCTGTAACCAGAAGAATAATTATGATAAAGTTCTAATTGAGTGTAAAATCCTTGCCAAACTGTCCAACTGATTCTTGCATAGGAATTAATATTATTATAGTCGTTATTAAGAGCAGTTTGAACTGAATTTCTTACTTGACTTAGTATTGCAGTAGAGCCAATTGAAAAATCAATAAATTCAGATATATTACTATTTAAATCTAATCCTATGTTATATGAGTAATTCTTTGATGTATTTTCTTTTTGGTTTATATTACCCGGAGTTTGATTATAGGTAAAACCAGCGTTAATATTCAAGTTACTTGATATAAAATCAACAGGTAAACCATAAGTCGTAAATGTACGAGCAGTGTATGCATTGCCAAAATTTTGTGGAATTAAAATTTGAGTTCCTCTTTGAACTAAATAGTTGTTAATAATAGTATCTTTAGGTGTTATGAGTGTCATATTTGAAATATAGTCTTTTGTTTGAGAGTAGTATGCCATTATGAAAAAAGTATTTCTATTATCGTTATGAATTGCAAAGAATCGAGTAAAAAGCACTAATGATGTTTGTTGATTTAAATTAGGATTACCAGTTGTTAACTGAAGTGGATTGGAATTATTAACAACCGGGCTTAATTGAGCAATTGTTGGTATTTGTGTACTCGTCGAAATGTAAGTTCTTAAATTCATCAATTTGTTGAATTTCAATGACAACATCAATGATGGCAAGAAATTTTTATAACTTCTTTCGAGTGAAAACGGATTTACTTTATCTTTTTCATTATTAAAATTGGTTAATTGATAATTTAAATTCAAATTTGCATTTAAAATACCATAATTAATCATATATCCAAGACCGAACTTATTGTAAAATGTTTTTGAGGTTGAATAATTTGATAAAGCAGAATCTAAAACATTGTAAGCTTTAACAAGAGGATTGAATTGGAACAAGCCCCTATCTTCTTTATCAACGTTGTAACCCGGATTATATGACAAAGATAATTGAGAAAAATCTCCTATTGGCTCTGTATACATAAGATTTGCAGAATGTGCTTGTCCATTTGTCACAGTATTATTTAACTGGTTTAAAGTGTCGTTTTGAATAATTTGAGTAAAATAATCACTATAGTATGAATCAAGATATGAATCGCCTGAATTTAATTTAAGTTGGTTATTAATATTCAACGATATTGTTCTTCCTTTAAGTTCAAATTTGTGTTGAATCAATAAATTACTATTTAAATTGTATCCATAATAATTTGAATTGGTCAACGATGTCGCTTTATTCATTATTGTTGTGTCAATATTTAATAATGAATTGTTTTGACTAATTATGTTATAATTAAATTTAGTATTTTGAATTGAACCGGTTGGTCGCCAAATGATAGCATTTGATGAATCAAAATCTGCTTGAAGTTTTACATTTATTCTTTGATTAAATGTTTTAGAATTATTTATACTATTTTGTAAATAAAAGAAATTAGTATCACTTTGGACAAAATATTGTCGGTTTAAAAATTCGTTATTATCATTATCAGTATAATTTGCAAAATAACTGGCATTAATTTGCCATATTTTACTATAAACATCAACATAATTGACACCTAAAGCATGAGTTTGACTTATGCCATTTAAATTTCCTATGAAAAAATCACCGAAAGGACTTCCACCGCCACTTGGTCTTTGAATAAATTGCCTATTACTTTGAATAGAATTCCTAACAGAATTTGGTAAACTTGGACGATGACCATCACCAAAAATACCAATAATATCTTGAAAATTAAAATTAACTTGATTTATATTATTCGACATCCCCAAAATTGATAATCGAGTATCGCCTTTAAGTAAAGTCCACGTCCCACCAATTGAATATTTATTATCAACGCCGTAACCCCCATAAATTTTACCAAAAGTCATAGTACCATTTTTTGTGAGTAAATTCATAGCTTTGTATCTTGAGCCATCATCAAAACCAGTAAATTGTGCTTGATCACTCATTTTATCAAATATTTGAACTTTGTCAATTACATCTGCGGGCAAATTTTTCATAGCAATTGATGGGTCATCACCAAAATATTGTCTTCCGTTAACCAATACTTCTTTTACATCTTCACCTTGTGCTTTAATGTTACCTGTGCTCTCAATTTGAACACCAGGTATTTTTTTTACAAGTTCTTCTGCTTGAGCATTTGGCTGTGTTTTGAAAGCTTTTGCATTATATTGTGTTGTATCATCTTTCATTTCAGCACGTACCATATTGTCAACTACTTCGACGGACTTCATTTGAATAGCATCTGTTTCGAGAACAATGTCACCCAAATCTAACAAATCCTTACCGGCTGGTCTGACTTCTTCATATTTTGTCTTATAACCAACAAAGCTTATTTTTAGAAAATATCCACCCATTGGAATATTTTCTATTTTAAATTTACCTTTATTATCAGTGTATTCACCTTTTACGATGCTGCTATCATTTTTAGAATGTAAAGTGACTGTAGCGCTTGGCAATGGTTTAGAGTTTGCATTATCGATTACCGTACCGATTAGAGTAAACTCTTTTGCAAAAATAAGGTTAGACATAAATAAAAAAATTGCAATAGCAATAAAGTAATTCTTCATAATTTTTATTTTTTTACTTAGACAATAAATAATTAAATTAGTTAAAAGGTATTATAATTTCACTCCTCTTTTTTTGCTTCAATTTGAAATAATTCTTTTGTTAATTTTGTAACCAAGGCTTCAAGTTCAATTTTAGAGTCAGTTGCTAATGAACCTTTGGTTCGTTTAACTTCCGTCAACCCTTCATTTGTGAAGTTGATTAAAATAAGATTCAATGTTGCACCTGTAGTGTCTCTTTCCAGTGAACCAGTGATAAAACTTTTCACTTCAAATTTTCTCAGTGCATATAGTTCCATTTGATTTGGAGCTTTATAGTTTTCTGGGGCATAAAACTTAAATGTTGCGTATATAGAATCACGTGTATCTATATCAAACACTACATATTTATTACTTTCAGAAGCTGTTTTGAATATTGTTTCGCAAACAAAAAATGAATTGACAACTTTATTTACAAAAATATCCCAAGGGGGAAAATTTTCTTCATTCTTGAATTCAATTCCTGAAACAACACAAGATATTGCGGGGTAAACAGGTTTTTGCAAATGAGCAAACAAATTAGAATCTTTAACTGCAACAGCAAAGGCTCTTTGAAGTGCTAAAGTTATCGATGGGTCATATAAAAATCGACTATCCGCACTATCCCGATAATTGATAAACGCATAGCCTGTTCCAGTGTTTTTATTTGAAAAGTCTTTTCCGGATAATAAAGTTACATCGCACCTCATTATATTTACAAACCGATTTAAATTGATATAGGCAATAAAGTTGGCTTTGAAATAATTTGCAACATCTGCAATGGAATGAGGTTTACCTTCTGTTGCAAGAGATTTTGAAATGGAATCAGCTAATTTTACGGGAATTATATCAAAATACTGTGCCATAAGCATCGTAAAAGCAAAAGATGCTTCAACCTTTGAGGGATTCAAATCCCCAAGCTCTTTTCCAATTTCAATACCGGCAACATAAATCTTTAATGGAGAATCATCTTTTTTTCTATTATTTTCATTTCTTTTTTGACTTAGTGCTAATACTGAAGAATATGCAGAAATGAAGAACAAAGCAAATAGAAAAAAGACAAAAATCCTCTTTGAAATATATTGGAGATTTTTTATTTTCATTTTAATTAATAAAAGTTATAATATTTTTTAACCGGTTCAATAACCTCCCATACACAACTTAGACCTTTTGGAAAAGTAACAAAATCTCCTTTAGAGATTTCTATTGTTTCGTTATTAGTATGAATTTTTACTTTACCTTCAAGAAACAAACATTGTTCGTTTTCGTCGTAGAACCATTCAAATTTTGATATTTCCTTGGTCCAGATAGGCCATTTGTATATACCTTTATTTTCTACTTCTTCTTCTGTTAGTTTTTGTACCGATATTTTCATTGTTTTTATCAATAATTAAATTTCTTTAAAAATTCTAACTATTTTGAGCTTTTATTTCAAGCAATAATTGTGCCTTGTTTGGATTAGTAATAACTTAAAATATGTTTGGTTTGTTCTTTTATGAAAAATAACGTAAATATTCAACATACATACATTTATCTTGAACAAATTCAAATCCATTTGCTTCTGCTAATGCCTTTGCTTCATCATTGATAATATCTTGTTGCAACCAAATAACTTGAATATCACCACGACTTTTCCTTCGTTCGATAGCTTCTTTAACAACATTTAAAGCTTCAGATGAGGGACGAAATACTTCTAAAATATGTATTTCTTCTTCAACATCAGCCAATTTATTATATACTTTTTTACCTAATATTTCAGTTGCAGTCGGATTTATTGGAAGTATTTCATAACCTTTTGACATCAAGAATTCTGGTACTGTAAACGAAGGTTTTTGAGGATTTGCTGACATTCCGTAAACAGCTATATTCTTATGTTTTTCGAATATTTCTTTTATTGTCATAATACACCTATAAATTTTTAAATTTAAATATGAGACGTTATTCTTTTTAGTTTATTTGCATCAATAAATTTCGTCAATAAGGTCGAATTTTATATTTTTTTTCGACAAATTTGTCGCTTTTTTTCTTTCAATTAAAAATAAAAAATAATGTTATCTCTATGTTTTTCAATAACTTATAACTTTTGGCACAATCTTTGTTTATTCTTAACCATATTTTTAAATATTTTTTAAACAATAAGGTGTAGTATGAAAAAAGTATTCTTAACTTCCGCTTTAATAGTTGTTATTGGTCTGCTAATAGCAGGAACAAGCTCTTTTTCCCAACAAGGAAAAGGAAAAGGTAAAATGGGAGGTAATACCTCTAACAGTAAATTTGTAGATGCTAACGGCGACGGAATTTGCGATAATTTCGTTGATGAAAACGGTGATGGTATTTGTGATAACTGTGGTCAAAGTGGCTCGGGCAAAATGGGCGGAAATCGTAAATTCGTAGATGCTAACGGCGACGGAATTTGCGATAATTTCGTTGATGAAAACGGTGATGGTATTTGTGATAACTGTGGTCAAAGTGGCTCGGGCAAAATGGGCGGAAATCGTAAATTCGTAGATGCTAACGGCGACGGAATTTGCGATAATTTCGTTGATGAAAACGGTGATGGTATTTGTGATAACTGTGGTCAAAGTGGCTCGGGCAAAATGGGCGGAAATCGTAAATTCGTAGATGCTAACGGCGACGGAATTTGCGATAATTTCGTTGATGAAAACGGTGATGGTATTTGTGATAACTGTACTGGTTCAGGTTATGGTCATCACGGTTGTGCAAAAGGTAAAGGTATGGGTCTCTGCAACAATAATTATCAGAATAATATGATTCAAAAATATGAATTTAGTGACCAAGTTACGAAAGATTTAACTAAAGTAACATTTAATTTGAAAGAAAATGCTGATGTGAAATTAAATATTTACGACCGCAATGGAAATTTAATAGAAAACGTTTATTCTGGTAAATTAGGAACTGGAACACATTCAATTGATTTAAATACTAGCAATTATAAAACAGGCATTTATTTTTATAATTTACTAATAAATGGACAATCAATTGTCCGTGAAATATCAATAGTTAAATAGATTTTTGATAATTTCCATATTAATTAATAAACAAGGCTGTTCTCAAGACAGCCTTTTTTATTTATTAAAATTATGAGTTGATATTGATATTTTTTAACTTTTGTTTTCTAATTTTGTAAAACATTTAAATTAAGTTTATGATTGAAAAACAAAAAATAATTATTTTGGATTTTGGTTCACAATACACCCAAATTATTGCACGAAAAATCCGAGAAATAGGAGTATATGCAGAGATACATCCTTACAATATTACTTTAGAGCAACTTGTTTCACTCAAGCCTTATGGTATAGTTTTAAGTGGCGGACCATCAAGCGTTTATGCCGATGATGCCCCTCATCCCTTTAAAGAGATTTTTGAACTTGGAATTCCAGTTCTTGGTATTTGTTATGGCTTACAACTCATTTCATATTTGTTAGGTGGAAAGGTTAATAAATCAGCCAAAAGAGAATATGGTAAAGCCAATTTAATAATTGATAAAAAAAATGAACTTCTTGAAGATATTCAATATTCGCAAGTTTGGATGAGTCATGGCGATTCATTATCTGAAATACCGCCTCAATTTGAAATTATTGCTCATACAGAAAACTCCCCTATTGCCGCAATTCAAAATACAGAACGAAAAATATACGGTGTACAGTTCCACCCCGAAGTTCACCATACAATAGATGGTAAAAAAATATTAGAAAATTTTGCCCGTAAAATTTGTAAAATCACCGACAGCTGGAATGCCAAATCATTTATCGAGAATTCAATTAACTCAATCAGAGAAAAAGTTGGCAATGGCGAAGTAATTTGTGCTCTCTCAGGTGGAGTTGATTCCACTGTTTTAGCAGTTTTACTCTATAAAGCAATCGGTGATAAATTGCATTGTATTCATGTCGATTCAGGTCTGATGCGTAATAATGAAAGCAAAACTATTTATGAATTATTTAAAAACTATTATAATATTTCGGTAGATATTATTGATGCAAGCGAATTCTTTCTCCAAGAACTCTCTGGTGTTACTGAACCAGAAAAGAAAAGAAAAATAATCGGAAAAAAATTCATTGATGTTTTTGAAATAGAAGCTCAAAAATTTAATAATGCAAAATGGCTAGCTCAGGGCACGCTTTATCCAGATGTTATTGAATCAATTTCGGTCAATGGTCCCTCGGCAACTATTAAATCTCATCATAATGTCGGTGGTTTACCAGAAAAAATGAATTTGAAAATTCTCGAGCCTTTCAGAGAACTTTTCAAAGATGAAGTTCGTGAAGTTGGGAAAGAATTAGGTGTTCCGAGTTGGTTTATTGAAAGACATCCATTTCCAGGACCTGGACTTGCAATAAGAATTCTTGGGGAAATAACTAACGAAAGGTTAGAAATTTTACGAAAAGCTGATGACATTTTTTTAGAAGAAATTCGTAATGCCGGACTTTACAACGAAATTTGGCAGGCTTTTGCTGTACTTTTGCCTGTTAAATCTGTTGGTGTTATGGGCGACGAACGTACTTATGAGTACACTTGCGCTTTACGTGCTGTTTCAAGTGTAGATGGAATGACAGCAGATTGGTTCCCTATTCCTCACGAAACACTTGCTATAATTTCAAATAGAATAACTAACGAAGTTCGTGGAATAAATCGAGTTGTTTACGATATTACAAGCAAACCACCCGGCACAATTGAGTGGGAATAATATTTTTCACTCAAAGTAAATTATATTGAAAAAGTATTTTTTGAAAATATAATAAATAAATTCCATTCTTACTTAAAAAAAAAATTAAACCACTTGCTGTGGTTTAATTTTTTTATAATGTATGTTCTTTTTTATTTGAAAAGTTCTGATGCTAAATTGATAACATAGCTTGGGAAAACACCGAGGAATAATATCCCAACAACTGAAATGGCAATTGATATGATTGAAATATTTTTGGTAACTGTAACACTTGCACCCTCTCTTTCCTTAAAATACATATTTATTATCAATCCTATGTAAAAGTATATAGAAATTAGCGATGCAATTACGGCGATTATAGTTAGCCAGAGATAGCCGCCTTGTATTGCTGAAAGGAATAAATAATATTTACCAAAAAATCCGCCGAATGGTGGTAATCCAACTAATGAAAACATAAATATTGCCATTGCTGCTGCCAAGAGTGGTTCTGATTTACTTAATCCATTATAATCACTTAAATTTAGTAATTCACTGTTTTCTTTTTCGATTAAAGAAACGATTATAAATGCTCCTATTTGCATAAATAAATATGCAGTTAAATAAAATGTTATGCCACTCCATCCTGTTTGATTATTTGCTACGATACCCATTAAAATATAACCAGCATGTGCAACTGAGGAAAATGCCAACATTCTTTTGACATTTGTTTGCATTAATGCGGTAATGTTTCCAACTAACATAGTCAATGCTGAAATTAAGGCAATGATTTCTCTCGAATGAGACGTGATGTTTGTTGCAAAATCTGAAATAGCGTAATTTATATTTTGATTTGGTACAAATAATGATTTAGTAACGACAATAAAAGCAATGAATGCGGCGGCTTTTCCTGCGGTCGACATAAATGCTGTAACTACTGTTGGTGCGCCCGTATATACATCAGGTGCCCATTGATGAAATGGAAATGTTGATGCTTTAAAAGCTAAACCAACAAATATTAGAGCGAACCCAATATAAAGAAATGTATGATTTATTTGTCCTGTTAATATTTGTTGATTTATAACATTTAAGTACATTGAACCTGTTGCACCATATAAAAATGCAATACCATAGATTAAAAAACCAGTTGCAAATGAACCTAAAATGAAATATTTTAATGATGCTTCAATTGAGTTTATATTATTTCTAAAAAAGCCTGATAAAACATAAAATGGTATTGACATTAATTCAACACCTAAAAATAATATTAATAAGTTATTCGTGTGGTTGATATACATCATACCGAGAAAAGAAAATGTAAGTAGTGAATAAAATTCTTTTAATTCAAAATTATTTTTCTTTAAAAAAGATGGAGTTGCAAATAAAGTTAAAATTCCTGCAATTGCAAATAAAAATTCAAAATAAATAGTATAGCCACCAAAATTCAAAGATTGTTTAACGATTGTGTTAAACATATCACTCGCTTGAGAGTTTAAAGGAAGTAAGGAAAAATTAGCAGGATTTGCAAATAAAATTAAATCGATTATAAGTACAGCAAGAAAATTAAATAATGTTAGTCCAAAAATAACTGATTTATTTTTGATAAATGCATCTGCAACAGGAATAATAATAGCAAAAATACTTGCGATAATCAATGACAATGATAAAATTAATTGTATTTCCATAATTTATTGTCCATTTTTATTTGAGTTATTTTTTAAATCATTGAATTTTTGAGAATTAGTATTTAATTCAGGATACACTGTTTTACCAAATTTAACTTCTTCGATTTTATTTACTAATTTTCTTGTTGAATTTTCAGATATTTTGAGGTAAGTAGAAGGATAAACACCTATCCAAACTATAAAGATAACAATTGGAACAAATAAAGTCCATTCTCGTTTTGTCAAATCTTTCAAATGTAAATTTGAAGGATTATCAACTGTACCGAAAAATACTCTTTGAAACATCCAAAGCAAATAAACAGCAGCGAATATTACACCCAAAGCTGCAACAATTGTGTAAGCCCAGTTATGCAAAATTGGTGAAGTAAATGCTCCAATCAAAGTCATATATTCACCAACAAATCCATTTAAGCCGGGTAGTCCCACAGAAGAAAACATTGCAATAGCAAAAAATGTTGCATAAACAGGCATAATTCTCGCAATTCCTCCGTATTCTGAAATCTCTCGTGTATGTCTTCTTTCATATATCACACCAACTAAAAGGAATAACATACCTGTGGAAAGTCCATGATTTATCATTTGAATTATTGCACCTTGAATTCCTAAAGCAGTCATTGAAAATATACCCAGTACTACAAATCCTAAGTGGCTTACTGATGAATATGCAACCAGTTTTTTTACGTCTGTTTGGACAGCAGCAACCAATGCACCGTAAATAATACCAACAACTGCAAGCCAAGAAATTATTGATGAATAGTTAATAGCCGATTGAGGGAAAAATTCTAAATTAAACCTAATTAAACCGTATGTTCCCATTTTCAAAAGAACTGCGGCAAGTATGACAGAACCAGCAGTTGGCGCTTCGGTGTGGGCATCAGGCAACCAAGTATGCAGTGGAAACAATGGGACTTTTATAAAAAACGAAACAGCAAAAGCCCAAAACAGCCAAGCTTGATAATTCACTGGTATTAAATATGCAACATCTCTAATTTTTAAATAATCAGAAGTAAACCCTGTTTTTAGTATTTCATTTCCTACATAGTTACCTAACCATATAATTGCAACAAGCATAAAAAGTGAACCTACCATAGTGAAGATAAAAAACTTAACCGTAGCGTACCACCGATTTTTGCCACCCCAAATTCCTATAATAAAATACATTGGAATTAAAATCAATTCCCAGAAGATATAAAATAAAAATACATCAAGGGAAATAAAGACACCGACCATTGCAAACTGTAATAATAGCATCATAAAGTAATATTCTTTTTGTCTAATCTTTATGCTATCAAAACTCGAAAGGATTGCTATCGGTGTTATAAATGTTATTAACATTACTAAAAGTAATGACATACCATCTAAACCTACTCTAAATCCTGCATCTAATGAAGGAATCCAACTTTGTTGGAAATAAAATTGAAAATCTGTTGTTTTTTGGTCAAAGTTAAAAAGTAAAATCAACGAAACCAAAAATGTAAGTATAGATGATATAAAAGCAAAATATTTTATTGTGTTGACTTTATCCTTGTTAAAAAGCAGGATAATTAGTGAACTTAAAAGTGGTATAAACAATGTTATTATTAAAGGATTCATATATTCATTCAGTTATATTTGCAAAAATTCTATAAATTAAAAAACAACCAAGTAATTAAAATAATTGCCCCGGCAAGCATCGCAATTGCGTATGTTTGTGCAAATCCAGTTTGTATTTTCCTAACATAGTTACCTACAAATAATGTTAACTTTGCTAATCCATTTACAATTCCATCTATTATTTTTACATCAAAGAATTTCCACAATCCTGTTCGAGAGCTTGTGATTAAAGGGTCAACAATTGTAGAAAAATAGATTTCATCTAAATAATATTTACGGAACAATAGTTTATAAACAGATTTAGCATTATTAACCAATTTGCGTGGCACAGACCATTTTTCATCGTAATAATACCATTTGTATGCTAACCAAATTCCAAACAAAGCTATAGTTACGCTAACAATCATTAGGATATATTCAGATGCTGCAAGATTATGAGCTTCTTCGTAACCCAAAGCGATATTCGCATCTTTAAAAATTGGTTCCAAAAAGTTTTCAAGGAAATTTGGTGTCTTACTGAACCAAAAACCTAAAACATAAGGAATTCCTAAAAAGCCGCCAAATGCAGATAAAATTGCTAATATTATTAATGGAATAGTCATTGTTTTTGGCGATTCATGGGGGTGAATATGTTTTGTATCAAATCTCTCTTCATTATGGAAAACTAAATTTACCAAACGGAACATATAAAAAGCGGTCATTAAGGCAGAAACTGCTAAAAAGAACCACAGAATCACACTTCCAGTGGAAAATGATTTCCAAAGAATTTCATCTTTAGAGAAGAAGCCGCTGAAAAATGGAACGCCAGCAATTGCTAATGAAGCAATATAAAAAGTTTTATAAGTTACAGGCATATATTTTTTCAAGCCGCCCATTTTTTTTATATTTTCCTCATCGTGCATTCCGTGCATAACCGAACCGGCACCAAGGAACAAAAGACCTTTAAAGAAAGCATGGGTCATTACGTGAAATACTGCGGCTCCATATGCACCTACACCTAATGCAGCAAACATAAATCCAAGTTGGCTAACTGTTGAATATGCTAAAACTTTTTTAATTCCATTTTGAACAGTTCCAATTGTTGCAGAAAAGAAAGCCGTGGAAACACCGATGACAGCAATTACAACCATTGTAGAAGGAGCGAGTGCAAATAGTAATGAATTCCGTGCAATTAAGAAAATACCAGCAGTAACCATCGTAGCTGCGTGGATTAATGCTGAAACTGGAGTCGGACCAGCCATTGCATCAGGCAACCAAACGGCTAATGGTATTTGAGCGGATTTCCCAGTAGCTGCGAGAAATAATAATAATGTTATTATTCCAATAATGCTTGAAGATTGTGAACTCATCATATTTGCCGAAAGAATTGTATGTAAATCATGATATTGTAAAGTTCCAAAATTTACAAATATCATAAACATAGCTATTAAAAAGCCAAAGTCACCAATTCTATTCATTATGAATGCTTTATTCGCAGCTTGACCAGTCCAAGTAATTCGGACACCTTCAAATTTTCTGTCATACCAAAATCCGATTAATAGATATGAACTTAATCCTACACCTTCCCAACCCAAAAAAGTAAGTAAGAAATTGCTTGAAAGAACTAAATTCAACATCATAAAAATGAAAAGATTCAAATATGCGAAAAATCTGAAAAAGCCTCTATCTCCGTGCATATAACCAATGGAATAGACGTGTATTAAAAAGCCGACTCCTGTAACAATCAATGTATACAATACTGATAGCTGGTCAACTTGGTATGAAATGTCAATTGAAAAGTATCCAGCTGAAATCCATTGATAAATTCTTACTATGTGGGGTTCTTCCATCGGGGAGGAAAGCATTTTTAAGAAAAAAGAAAAGGCTATGATAAACGCTATGCCTACTGTCGAGCTCCCGATGATGCCAATGAGTGTTTCATTTTTGAGTTTTTTACCCAATAATCCTAACAAGATAAAACCTGTTAGTGGAAGCAGCGGTATTAACCAAACTATATCGTACATAATATTATCAGTTTTTTCTTTATTTAAACTTACAAATTAGCAATTTTATTAAAAATAATGATTAACTTTTCTATTAAAATTTCTGCAAAAAAATTTTATATTATTTATACGCTTTTTAAAAACAAATACTTCCGACAAATAATATTTTTCAATTTTTTTTAATCGGATTTAATATTCTCTTAATATTAACATAAAAGTAATTGAATCCCGAAAAAAATGCTGTAATAATTGTTAAAATCAAAAAGTATGGGTCAATAAATTTTCCACCTAAGATTATAACAAACAATGAAAAAGCAACTAATGCAGCTGTAATTTTCCCATAAATATCTGCCTGAGGAACTGCTTTTATTTTTTTAGAGACAATTAATCCACCCATCAACAACACAAAATCACGAAATATATACAACACAACAAACCATAATGGTAAAAGATTTTTCAATAGTAATGTTAAAGCAATAAAGGCATATAGAACTTTATCTGCCAGTGGGTCTAATACTTTACCAAGTTCTGAAATTTGGTTAAAGTGTCTTGCAATATAGCCATCGATTACATCAAGTGAAAGTGCAATTATTATTGCAACAATCGATAAAGTATTATAGTCCCAATAAATTAAATGACCGATAATTGGAGCGAGAATTAATCTTATCAAACTCAAAACATTCGGTATTGTCCATACTTTTTTAAATATTGTCATCTTATCTTCTTTTTGTTAATATAAAACCAAATATTAACGAAAAAAATATTCCTGGTATCAACGGTTCAATTTGCAAAAATACGGAATTTTTATCTGATATCATTTCTGAAAACATAACCCAAACAAAAGAAACTATTGTAGGCAAAATTATTAAATAAGAAATTGAATTTCTTCTCAATGTGTAGTTTTTGAAATAGGTTAAAATTATTGGATAAAATAAACCAGGAATAACGATGGACGATGTTTTGTAAATAATATCAATTGCTGAAGGAATAATCAATGCCATAAGTATCGAAACAACAGAAGTAATCAGCAACCCAATTTGTGTTAATAAAACTGGATTTTTTTGATTAAATTTCTTAATTTTTGCTAAAATATCATTGCCAATTGTCGAAGCAGAAATAAAAGCGTAACTATCGAGTGTGGACATAATAACCGAAAGTAACGATACTAAGAAAAGACCTTTCCAAAATGGAGGTAAAACTGCATTTGCTAAAAGTGGATATGCTTGCAATGGTTCTATACCTTTAAAATATGCTTTTGCATAAAGCCCGGTAATTAATGTTAAAAAGTCAAATAAAATCCAAAAAGTAATTGAAATGAGCACACCTTTTTGAGCAGTTTTATCATCTTTTGAAGCGGCACATCTTTGGTAAAAACTCGGATCAACAAATGTTTGTAATGAAATAATGAACCAAGCAAAAATATATTGATATGATTTATCTCCCGAAAAAGTTAAATGAGATTGTGGCAGTTTATTTGACATATCTGCTAAATTACCTAAAACACTGTATGAAAAATAAAACAACACTCCAAAACCCAAATACATCAATACGAATTGAACAGAATTTGTCCATATATCTGATTTAAATCCGCCCCAATACAAAAAAATTAATGAAAGTAATGTTACAATTATTATCGATAATACAAGATTCAAACCTGTAAAAATTTGAAATATTATGCCAAGCATTAAAACATAAGCAGCAGGCATTGTAATTAATAGAACAACGATCGAGGAGAAAAATCCTGCATTAGAGCCAAATTTCGATGCAATTTGTTCGGGAATTGATATAAAACCATAATTTCGAATCTTTTTTGAAAATAAAATTGCAAAAAAAAATGCGGAAATGTAGTATGGTAAACCGAAGCAAACCCAAGCAACTAAACCACTTTTATAAACAAATTCCCCTATTCCAAGAATATTTCCGTACCAAGTTGCAACTAAACTTGCAACGAAAAAAGGAACAGTTAACTTTCTGCCAACTAATATAAATTGCTCTTTTGATTCTGTTTCTTTCTTTTGTTTTGCTTTGAATCCAACAAAAAGAATAAGTAAGAAATAGATAATAAGTACAATTATGTCTATTGCTGCTAATTTCATAAAGCAAAATTAATGATAATTACTCAGAGGAATAAGTTTCTTTGTTCATTTTAATATTTTTTTCTTAATGTTTAAAATTTTTGCTGATTAATTTAATTTTTTATTATCTAAACGAAAAGCGTCAAAATTATTTTTTAGGTATGATTAATAAAATTCTAAAGTTATAATTCCGTCATTAATAAAATATGAAATTCATAAATGATATAGCATACCCAATACTACTAGCTCCGATGGAAGGAGTTACTGATTTGCCATTCAGATTGATATGCAAAAAATTAGGTGCCGATATTGTTTTTACCGAATTCATCGCCAGTGAAGCAATTGTAAGGAATATCGATAAATCAATTTCTAAAATGAAATTGCACCAAGATGAACATCCAATAGCAGTTCAAATATTTGGTTCACAAATTGAACCAATGATTGAATCAGCGAAAATAGCACAAGACGCTGGTGCTGATTTTGTTGATATTAATTTTGGCTGCTGGGTGAAAAAAGTGGTCAATCACGATGCTGGTGCTGCTTTTATGAAAAATCCCGATAGGATGGCGGAAATGACCAATGCTGTTGTTAATGCTGTTAATATTCCTGTTACGGTTAAAACAAGACTCGGTTGGTCAAAAGATAATATCAATATATTGGAAACTTCGAAAAAGTGCGAAGATGCAGGTGCACAGATGGTTACAATTCATTGCCGCACACGAGATATGGGTATGAGTGGAAAAGCTGATTGGAAATGGATTCCTCTTGTTAAAGAGATTTTAAATATTCCAGTTATATTAAATGGAGACGTATTAACAGCTGACGACACAAAATTAGCTTTTGATACTACTAATTGCGATGGTGTGATGATTGGTCGAGCTGCAATAAATAATCCATTTATATTCAAACAATCAAAAGAATTACTTCAATTAGGCAAAATTTTCACTGATTTTAATGCTTATGAAAGAATCAATCTTTGTATAGAACATTTATCTTTAAGTATAGAATTTAAAGGAATTTCACGTGGAATACTTGAGTTTAGAAAATATTATTCTGGTTATTTAAAAGGGCTTTATAATTCTTCAAAAATTCGTCAAGAACTTGTTCAATTGGAAAGTTTTGAAGAAATTAATTATACTTTAAAGAATTATTTAGAATTTTTACAAAATTATACAAGAGAAATAACATTTTTTCCTGTAAATGATGAATTAAATCAAAATGAACAATTAATTTGTTCGAAAGAAATAGAATAATTATTTAAGAAAAAAGTAAAGGTATTATGATGAATAATTTACAAGCTGACCTCGTTGTCATTGGTTCAGGACCAGGCGGTTATGTTGCCGCTATACGTGCTTCACAACTTGGATTAAAAACTATTTGTATTGAAAGAGCAGAAATAGGGGGAATTTGTTTAAATTGGGGTTGTATTCCAACAAAAGCATTGCTAAAAAGTGCTGAAATGATACATCATATTAAAGATGCAAATTCATTTGGAATTCAAGTCAAAGATTTTGAATTCGATGTCAAAAACATCGTCGATAGAAGTCGCAAGGTTGCAGATAAAATGTCTAAAGGTGTTCAATTTCTATTTAAAAAATACAAAGTGCAATCTGTTGTTGGAAATGGTTCGATAAAAGACAAAAACACAATTGAAGTTAAAGATAACAATGGTAATTTAACTGATTTAATTTCTACAAAAAATATTATTATTGCAACCGGCGCTCGTCCAAGAATGTTTCCCGGAATTGACGTTGACAGAAAAAGAATTATTACAAGTAAAGAAGCAATGCTACCTGAAACAAAACCTGAATCAATAATTATTATGGGTGCAGGTGCAATCGGAGTTGAATTTGCCTATTTCTATAATTCGATTGGTTCCAAGGTAACTATTATTGAAATGATGGATAGACTTCTTCCGATTGAAGATGCCGAAATTTCTAAAGAATTATTAAAATATTATAAAAAATATGGAATTACAGTTTTAACAAAAACAAAAGTAATTTCTGCAAAAGCCAATTCCAACGGGGTTGAAGTAAAAATTCAAAAAGATGACGGTTCCGAAGAAGTTTTAACTTCTGAAATTGCTCTTAATGCAATAGGAATACAAGCTAATATTGAAAACATTGGTCTTGAAAACCTTGGAATAGAACTCGAAAGAAACTTTATTAAAGTAAATAAATTTTTACAAACAAATGTATCTAATATTTATGCAATTGGTGATGTAGCGGGAGCGCCTTGGTTAGCTCATAAAGCATCTGCTGAAGGTATTATTGCTGCCGAACACATTGCAGGACATTCTAATCAAGGTGTTGATTACAGCAATATTCCTGGTTGCACTTATTGTATTCCACAAGTTGCAAGTGTCGGATTAACTGAAGAAAAAGCAAAGGAACAAGGGTATGAAATTAAAGTCGGTAAATTTCCATTTTCAGCAAGTGGTAAAGCAACTGCAATTGGTGACACCAGTGGTTTTGTTAAATTAGTGTTTGACGCAAAATATGGCGAACTACTCGGTGCTCATATGATTGGTCCTGATGTTACGGAATTAATTGCAGAAGTTGGACTAGCTCGCTCAATTGGAGCCACAGGAAAATCCATCTTTAAAACGGTCCACGCACATCCAACTTTGAGCGAAGCAATTATGGAAGCTGCTGCCCAAGCTTATAATGAAGCAGTAAACTTATAAATCAATTAAAATAATTTGTACAAACTTAGACGGTTGCCTTTGCAACCGTTTTTTTATAATGAAAATTACTTTAATAATTACAATTAAAAAGAGGTTGTCAAAAAATAACAACCTCTAATTTTAATTTATTTGATTAAATTGTAAATTTATGCTATTAATTTTTAATTAACTGCATACCCTCATCGAAAGCTTTTTGGTTTACGGGAATTAAATGATGATACCTTTCGGGAAGAACTTTTTTCAAGGCTTCCATAATTGTTTCAGGTTTAACAGTTTTACGTGCTGCGATAAAGCTGCCAAGAATCACCATGTTCAATACCCGTATATTTTTTAATTTAACTGCTGTTTCGCTACCTGGAACTCCATAAATTTTAATATCACTTCGAGTTGGAGGTTTTAAAATATTGGTAGAATCATAAATAATAGTTCCACCAGGTTTAATTTTACTTTCAAATTTATCAACTGAAGGCTGATTTAATGCAACAACAGTATCAAATTTTGAAATAATAGGTGAAGAAATCAAGGTATCTGAAATTATTGTAATTGCGTTTGCTGTTCCTCCACGCATTTCAGGTCCATAAGATGGCATCCAACATACTTCTTTATTTTCAATCATTCCGGCATACGCAAGAATCATCCCCATTGAGAGCACACCTTGCCCGCCAAATCCTGCAAAAATTGCTTCTTCCGTCATAATTATTTACCTCCTGGAACTTTAATATCACCTAAAGGGTAATATGGAATCATTTTTTCTTCAACAAATTTTAAGCTTTCGAGTGGAGTCATTTTCCAATTTGAAGGACAATTAGAAACAACTTCAACCAAACAATAACCAAGTCCTTGTTTTTGATATTCAAGAGCTTGACGCAATGCTTTTTTCGTTTTTCTTACAGCTGTCGGTGTATGGACAGCTTGGCGAGTAACGTAAACAACACCAGGTAACATTGCTAATAGTTCAGATATCTTCAATGGATAACCCTGTGTCTTAACATCTCGTCCAAAGGGAGAAGTTGTTGAAAACATATTTGGCAATGTTGTTGGAGCCATTTGACCTGAAGTCATTCCATAAACACCGTTATTAATAAAAATTGTAAGAATATTTTCACCTCTATTAGCTGCGTGAACGGTTTCTGCTGTGCCTATAGCCGCTAAGTCACCGTCACCTTGATAAGTAAAAACTAACTTATCTGGAAGCATTCTTTTTATTCCTGTGGCAACTGCACATGCACGCCCATGAGCCGCTTCTTGCATATCTATATCCATATAATCATAAGCAAAAACTGAACAGCCTACTGGTGCAACACCAATGAGCTCAGATTGTATTCCCATTTCATCAACGATTTCCATAAGTATTTTATGGACTGTGCTATGTCCACATCCTGGACAATAGTGAAATGGTTTATCAGTTAATGCTTTTGGTTTTGTATAAATTAAATTATCTTCATTAGCGATTTCAATATTAACAGGAACCTCGCTTATAACCGAACTACTCATTATTTACCTCCTAAAAAAACTTTTTCGAAATAAGAAAGGACTTCATCTGGTTCAGCAATAATTCCGCCCATACGTCCATAAAACTCTACTCTCGTCTTATCGCCAACAGCTAAACGAACATCTTCAACCATTTGACCAGCATTCATTTCAATATCAAGGATCCCTTTAACTTTTGGTGCAACTTCTCTATAAATATCATAAGGAAATGGATAAACAGTTTGGGGTCGAATTAAGCCAACTTTGATACCTTTTTCACGAGCAAGTTCCATTGTTTTCATTGCTATTCTTGAACCAAGTCCGAAGCCTGTTAAAATATAATCAGCATCTTCGATATTCATTGTTTGGTATCTAACTTCATTTTCAGCCATTGCTTTATATTTTGCTTGCAAACCAATATTGATTTGCTCCATCTTTTCTGGTTGAATAAAGAGTGAAGTTACTATTCTTCGTTCCTTTCCTTCAGGTTTTCCTGTAGTTGCCCAATCGGGAAATTCCGTCTTACGTGGCATTTGGTCAAACAATTCTACTTTCTCCATCATTTGTCCCATAGCTCCATCTGCAAGTATCATTACTGGATTTCGATATTTTTCTGCTAACTCAAATCCAAGTTTTACGAAATCAACCATTTCTTGTACATTATAAGGAGCAAGTACTAATAAATGATAATCTCCATGTCCCCCACCTTTTGTTGCTTGAAAATAATCAGCTTGTGATGGCTGAATAGTTCCTAATCCCGGACCTCCACGAACAACGTTAACCACTAAACATGGAAGTTCTGCACCAGCAATATAAGAGATTCCTTCTTGCATCAAGCTGATTCCTGGACTTGACGATGTAGTAGCAACTCGTCGACCTGTTGCTGCTGCTCCGTATATCATATTTATAGAAGCTACTTCACTTTCTGCTTGTAAAACAATCATCCCCGTACGCTGTGTAGCTTCTCGTGATAAATATTCAATAACTTCTGATTGTGGTGTAATAGGATATCCAAAATAACCATCACAACCTGAGCGTATTAATGCTTCTGCAAGTGCTTCGTTACCTTTCATTAATTTTAATTCGCCCATCTTTTCCTCTTATTTAACAATTTTTCTATAAACTGAAATTATTCCTTCCGGACAAATTAATGAACAGTTTAAACATCCTGTGCAATTGTCCTGAACTTTAATGGCATAGTGATAGCCTTTTAAATTGATTTTGGGTGATAAAGCTAAAGTGCTTTGAGGGCATGAATCTATGCATAGCTCGCATCCTTTGCACTTTTCAATGTCTATTACTATATCACCAAATGCTTTTGCCATAAATACCTCGAAATTAATGTATTCGAAAATTCTAAAGTTGTAATTTTAATATTTGCAAATTACTAAATATTAAGTGATTGTAATGTGAATTAAAATTAATTTTTGTTAATTTTTATGTGTTTAAGTATATTTATAATATATAAATAACAGAGTTATTTATATTTAGGTTTGACTAATTTATTATTAGATTGATTTGTTTATTGATCTATAACCAATTTGTTTTCCCTTCATAGTTTAATTTTTCAACAATCCGTTTAACCTCTTGAACTCTATCTTTTGGGCATAACATTACAGCGTCGTCAGTAACTACTGCAACTATTTTTTTTAAACCAAGTGCAGTTAAAATCATATCTTTATTTTTTGATGTATCATTGATAATTATTGACTCGTTTACATCTATAAGCGTTGTATTTCCTTTGATATAATTTTGAGCATCATCAACAGGATAAATTCGTGGTAATGCATCATAAGAACCTAAGTCTTCCCAAGAAAATGTTGCTTTAGCGACAACAATTTTCTTAGCTTTTTCAAGCAATGCATAATCAATTGAAATATCTGGAAAATTAGAATAAATATTCAAAATTTCTTTATTTCTTGTTAAATCTGAATCGTAAGGGTTGTTTTTCAAAATATTGGTCATTAACTCTATTTTCTCGCCAATTATCGGATAATAATTTAAAAATTTAGTATTGAATACATCTAATTTCCAGAAGAACATACCTGAATTCCATAAGAACTTCCGACTGGCAAAGTATTTTGCTGCTGTATCGCTATTTGGCTTCTCGTGGAAAGATTTAAGTGGCTTTATTTGAATATTTTGGGTGGAGTAATCAAATTCATCTTCAACTTCAATATATCCATAACCAGTTTCTGGACGAACTGGACGTATGCCTATCGTGGCGAGCACATTATTATATTGCACAAAACGCAGAATTGGTTCCACAGTTTTTGTAAATGCTTCAGTTGGGAAAATACGTTGGTCAGCAGTTAAAACAGAGACTAAAATATCTGACGGTTGCAAACCTTTTTGTTCAAATCTTGCACTAATTATTGAAGAAGAAAGTGCCAAGCATGGACCAGTATTTCTTTTTAATGGTTCAGCAATGACATTTTCTTCAGGCAAATTTGGAAGCAAGTTGCGAATTGGTTCTTGCAAATATTGATTAGTAATTATAAATACATTTTCAACAGGCATCAAAGTTTTTGCACGTTGAATTGCAGCTTCTAATAGAGTTGTTCCATCTTCTTCAAATTTTATTAATTGCTTCGGTTTACTAATTCTACTAAGAGGCCAAAATCGATTTCCAGAGCCACCGGCCATTATAATTGCTACTTTTTCCATTTTTTTACCTTTTAATTTGAATGATGAGACATTATTTCTTTTAACTTTGAAATTAATGGAATTGGTGTTGGGTCTTGATTATTCAAAAGTGCTAAGTAGTAACTAACCCAGTCTGCTAAATAAATTATGTCAAAAAGTCGGGTAACAGGATTTTCTTCTATGCTTTCAATAACCTCTACGGTTGGACAAATTGAAGAAAGGAGGTTTTTTGTTGCGTTAATTCTCTCTAAAATTTTAGGATTATCATTTTTATCTTTCAAAAAGATGATTGCAGAATTTTCAATTATACTTTTGGGAAATGACCAGGAGTTTATTTCATTATGATTCATTTCGGGTAAAAAATTGCCAAAGGCTAAATTTTTAGCATTTTCTTGTATTTGTCCTCGCCATCTGAGATTTACAACATCAAGCAAATCATTGCTTGAATATACAACGATTTGTTTGTTGAAAAGCTTGTTTGCTAATTTTAATGCAATGTTATTTTCATTTATTTCTTTGTAAAGATTCGCTTTATTTTCTAAGAAATCCGCAAGTAATTGTTCTTCGATAACTTTTTTTGAGATTGTACAAACTTTACAAAAATTAGAAACAATAAAATTTAAAATATTAAAAAACATATAGCCTAACGCAGCTCTTGGTTGATAGCCCGAAGGTATTTCAATTACGGGATAATTCTTTGATTTACAAATTTCAAGTAAATTACCACCTGATGTTATTCCGAGAATGTGATTTGTGTTATTTTCCGAATGAGAAAGTGCAGATAAAGTTTCTTCTGTGTTTCCTGAGTATGAAACTGCAATAATCATTGTATTTGAATCAACCCATTTCGGTGGTTTATAGTTACGACTTACAAAAATTGGCACTTCAATTTCAGGATGATTGGCTTCAATGTAACTTCTCACTAAATCCCCACTAATAGCAGAACCACCCATTCCTAATATTAGAATTTTGTTTATTTTATGTGCATTAATTATAGATGGAATTTTCGAAATATTTGCATTAGAAGCTCTTACTTGATGATGGAAATCAATCAATATTTGCCTCATTCCTGATTTGTCTAATTCATGATTTAAGATTTCATTCATTTCTTACACTTTTGATATTTTTAAATAATCGAAAATTACGAAAAAAAAATTCAAAAAGGAAATTGTCGCATTAAATATGCCCCTTTTCCTGCAATCATCAACTTATTGATATTCACGAATTAGACTATTATTAAGAGTAAATTTTACTTAAATCTTATTTTATTTTTGGATTAGCAAAGGGACAGTAGAAATATTATTTCCAATGTTAAATTTAATGTAATAAAAACCTTGTGCAATATTCGTTAAGTCAAAGTGTCGAAGATATTTACCTTTATCGAGAGTATCCGATAATAAATCCATCACTTTACGTCCAAGCATATCATATAATTGCAAACTTATTCTTGACTTAGCTTGAAGTTGTAAAACAACGTTAAGTTGTTGGTTATTGTTTAGTGGATTAGGAAAAATTTCGACTATTTTGCTTTCTTCAATTTCCAAATTGTAATTACCCTTTATTAAATTCGAATTATCAGCATATTGTTGAATTTCGCCAATAGAGTTTTGTAATTCCTCTATAGTTGAATTTGCAAACAATGCAAAACAAATTCTAACAGTATCCTTCAAGCCAAGATAAATTGGACCTGCTGATATTACATTGGATATGTCTGTAATTGATGATGAATCCCTTCCAATACCTGATTTCAAAAAACGCAATTTTTCAGCTTTAGTAAAACCATCCCACACTCCTGGATTATCTTCACTATGACCATCATTATCAATTGCCCAAAAATTTACTGGAAAATCAGAAATCATTTTAATTCCAATTTTTGGTAAAGAATCAACTGATATGTTTTTCACAACAGCAAATTGTAAATTTTTATCCCAATAGGTCAAATTGTCTACTCCTGAAATCCCGATATCCCAATCAAAATAAAGTCCAATAAATACGCTATCTTGAATTTTATTTTTGTTATTAATAATATCATATATTGAATATATTACATTATCTGGTTTTTTTGGCTGAATTATTGTCTGTTTCACTGAAATATGTGGTGTAGCATCTTGTATGAGGATATTATCTGTGAAAAAAGCTTGCCCAGCCAATAAAAGAGGGTTTGCTAATGGCAAATAATTTAGATACTCCACGGGAACAAATGACCTATCTTGGTTCATTTGTCCTTCATTTCGTGCAACGTCTGCCAATAAAGTATCTGAGGAAATCATTAATGAACCTTCGTATAACACATTGGCACTATTTTTATAGATAAAGCCAACTCCTTGCTCGTTAAATGGATAATCGTTAAATCCGATATTTCCTTTGCTATTAAAAGTTGTAGTAATGAAATTATTATTGAAATTCAAATATGAAGGATTTACGAATAATTTTGATATGCTCCTTGTTATTAATGTATCACCATCATAAAATGTGAATTCAAATTCAATTTTTTCATCAAAAGTATTAAAATTTGGCAATTTAAATGCAAAAACATTTTTCAATTTTACTTCAACATTTGTTAAAAACAGTCCATATTCAATTACTTTGGGATTAAAAGTAATATCTGAGTTTCCTAATGCTCGAACGTAAATTCTCAAGTTATTAATATCATTTAAGTTATTTGCAAAATTTAAATTTATTGAGCAATTTTCATTATTTTCGAAAATTAAATTATTGTTCCCATCATTAAAATCAATCGATTTTACTAAAATATGTTTTGGGAATAAAGATGTTACTGCTTTCAAAGCGTTTACTCGACCAGTACCTAATTTTCCGACAAAATCTGGATTTAAAGAATCAATATTATCTGTTGTTGCAATTAAATGCTCAGCAACTTGTAAAGCAGAATATTCTGGATGTACCATACGAATCATAGCGGCAACACCAGTTGCAATTGGTGAAGCCATTGAAGTTCCCATCATTTTTTGATATTCATTTGTTGGTACTGTTGAAATTATATCAATTCCAGGTGCTGTAACATCAACTGAATAATTGTAATTTGAAAAAAATGCTCGTGTGTCATTGCTGTCCGTAGCTGCAACTGAAACAACTCCGTCATAAGCTGCGGGGTAAAATGGAGTATCTGCATTATTATTACCTGCGGCTGCAACGACAGTTGCTCCCAAATTTATTACTAAATTGATTACTTCTTGTTCAGTTGTTGATTTTGAAGTTCCGCCCCAGGAACAATTTATTACTTTAGCCCCCATTTTTGAAGCATATAACAATCCTTCATAAGTGTTTGCAAGTGATGTATTATAGGAATAATCTCCACCCACTTTTACAGGAAGAATTTTTATCGAATCACACATTCCAGCAATTCCGATTGTATTATTTATTGTTGCAGCAATAGTTCCAGAAACGTGTGTCCCGTGAGGATGAGCAGGAAAAGGATCATTATCTTGACCTGTTGAGTCGCTTGATAGAAAATCCCAACCATGCCAATCATCAACAAATCCATTTCCATCATCATCTATTCCATTTGTACGCTTGTCATTACCATTTTCATCTATTCCGTCTTCGCCGGGGTTAATCCATATGCTGTTTGATAAATCAATATGTGTGTAATCTACACCTGTATCAACGACTCCGACCAAAACAAAAGATTTAATTTTTATAGAATCCCAGGCATCTGTTATTTTCACTAAGTTCATATAATATTGTTCATTAAACAACGAATCATTTGGAATATTGCAAATATTTCTTTCAGGATATGGTTCAACATATTCAAAATAATTAGTTTCTTCTAATGCTTTTATTAATTTATTTTTGTTTATTTTAGATTCATAAGTTAATAATTTAACTCGACTTAATGAATTTGATATTGATTGAATTTTAGGATAATTTTTTTTGCTTTTTTGTTCATCAAAATTCAATAATTTTGGATTCATTAATTGTTTGAGTGAATAATTTGAAAAAAAATTACTTAATTCAATTTTCAAATTATCTGTTTTAACTTTTACAATTAAACTATCTGTTTTAGCCAATGAAATTGATATTTGAATAAATATTAATAAAAAAACAAAGGAAATGATTTGTATAAAGTTTTTCATTTTATTTTAATTTTAATTAATTTTAAATAACGAATAAGAATTTGTTATAATTTTGTTTTTATAAATAAAGGATTTTTTATGAAAATAATTACAATCACTCTCATTGTTTTTTCGTTGATGTTTTTTATCTCTTGTAATTCTAGTAAGAAGACAGGAGAAGCAAACCCAGAGGAAATAAAGAAAATGGAAAAAGAATTAAGAACATTAATCGACAATTTTGTCCGAGATTATCAACCAGTCGAAGAAATGGCAAATTTAGCATATTGGAAAGCTGCTAATAATTCGAATGATTCAAATTGGGCTGAATTTGCAAAATATGATATGCTAATGAATTCCAAATTATCGAACAGAACAATTTTCGCTGAATTGAAAAAAATCAAAGAATCTGGTTTTATCAATAACCCAGTTTTAAAGCAAGAAATGAACATCTTGTACAACTCGATGCTCGGAAAGCAAGCAGATACAACACTTTTGAATGAAATTTCGAAAATGACTTCACAAATTGAACAAAAATTTTCGAATTTTCGAGCGGAATATAAAGGAAAACAATTATCAGATAATGATGTCGAAGAGTTTTTAAAAACCTCAACTAACTCCGCAGATTTGGAAAATGTTTGGACTGCTCAAAAAAAAATTGGAACAGTAGTCGCCGAAGATATTATCAAATTAGTTAAATTAAGAAATAAACTTGCCAAAGGTCTTGGATTCAATAATTATCACGAAATGTCTTTAACACTAAGTGATCAAAATCCACAAGATGTTTCAGCACTTTTCGATGAATTAGATAAACTTACATCTAATTCATTTATTGAGGTAAAAAAAGAAATTGATTCTGTTCTTTCTTCACGGTTAAAAATTAAACCTGATGAAATGATGCCTTGGCATTATCAAAACAGATTTTTCCAAGAAGCACCAAAAATTTATTCAGTTGATTTAGATAAGTATTACAAAAAACAAAATATCGTTAAATTAGCAGAAGAATTTTATTCCGGAATAGGCCTTCCAATTGATGATATTGTTGCTAAAAGTGATTTGTTCGAAAGAAAAAATAAAAATCAGCACGCTTTTTGCATCGATATAAATAGAAATACAAAAGATGTCCGAGTCCTTTGCAACATTAAACCTAATGAAAGCTGGATGGGAACAATGCTTCACGAAAATGGCCATGCTTTATATGAAAAACATCTTGGAGACAATTTACCTTGGCTTTTGAAACAACCTGCACATATTTTCACTACTGAAGCAGTTGCAATGTTTTTCGGTCGATTATCTACCAATCCACTTTGGATGGAGGATATGAAAATTATTGATTCTAAAGCAAGAGAATCAATTCAAGAAACATCTGCTAAAATTTTAAGATTGCAACAATTAGTATTTAGTAGATGGGCACAAGTTATGTATAGATTTGAAAAATCAATGTACGAAAACCCTGATCAAGACTTAAACAAATTATGGTGGGATTTAGTTGAAAAATATCAGATGATAAAAAGACCTACGGATCGTAATGCTCCTGATTGGGCTACGAAAATTCATATTGCAACAAGTCCTTGCTATTATCATAACTATCTATTAGGCGAACTTTTTGCATCGCAAATGTATTACTACATTGCAAATAAAATTTACAATAAACCAGAAGACATTAACCAAAGTTTTGTTGGCAATAAAAAAGTTGGAGATTTCTTCATTAATAATGTATTTGCCGTCGGTGCAAAATACTACTGGAATGATATGATTGAAAAAGCAACTGGCGAAAAATTAACTGCAAAATACTTTGCCAAACAATTCGTAAATTCTAATTAATTTGAAAAAAAACATAAAAAAAGAGGTTGTCTTTAATAGGCAACCTCTTTTTTATTCTGTAAAATTTGTTTAAGCTTTATTGTCATTCTTTTTTAAAAATGCTTCGATTATGTCGACCGGAACAGGGAATACTATAGTCGAATTCTTTTCAGTAGCAATATCAGCAAGAGTTTGCAGATAACGTAATTGCAAAGCTATTGGATGTTCTTCGATAGTATGAGCGGCATCTGTCAACTTTTGTGCTGCTTGGAATTCACCCTCGGCAGTGATAATTTTCGACCTTCTTTCTCTTTCAGCTTCTGCTTGACGTGCCATTGCTCTTTGCATTTCTGCTGGTAAATCAATTTGCTTTAATTCGACAGCTGTAACTTTTACACCCCATGGTTCTGTGCTATCATCAATAATTTTCTGCAATTCATGATTTATTTTTTCACGTGAGGACAAGATTTCATCTAAATCACTTTGTCCCAGGATACTTCTCAACGTCGTTTGTGAAATTTGATTAGTAGCGTATAAATAGTTTTCGACTTCTACAACTGCTTTATCAGGATAAACTACTTTAAAGTATAATACAGCATTAACTTTTATTGAGATGTTATCTTTTGTAATTACGTCCTGTGGTTCAATATCCATTGTTATAGTTCTCAAAGAAACTTTTACCATCCTATCAATAAATGGAATAAGTAAAAATAAACCTGGACCTTTGAAACCTATAAGTCTTCCTAAACGAAAAACAACTGCCCTTTCGTACTCTGTAGCAATTTTTACCGTTGAAAAAAATAAAAATACTAAAACAACAATTAGTATAAGTGTACCTTCCACTTTTCCTCCAAAGTTTTAATAAAAAAAGCAATTTACTAAATTTTACTCTAATAAATTAATTTATTTTGATTTTAATAAATCTCTTATTTCTGTCAACAATAATTCTTCTTTGGTTGGTTCGGGTAAAACGGGTTGTACTTCTTTTTCTTTCTTTTTTAAGGAATTAATAGCTTTTATGAAAAGGAATACAGCAAAGGCAATTATGAGAAAATCTATAGTAATTTGAATAAAATTACCATAATTTAAAGTAACTGCAGCTTTTTCATCAATTGCCTCTTTAAGAACAATTTTAAGGTCTTTAAAATCCATACCGCCAAGAAGCAGTCCCAGAGGTGGCATTAAAATATCCCCTACGAAACTGCTAACAATTTTACCAAAGGCGGAACCAATTATGATTCCGATTGCCATATCAACGACATTTCCTTTGATAGCAAATGTTTTAAATTCGTTAATTAAACCCATAAAACCCTCCTATTAATTTAATTTAAAATATAAAATTTGAATAAATAATTAATTTTTTCAAGTTTCACAAAATAAATGCCTTGTCTCAAATCTTCTAAATATAAATCATTATCAGGGATAAAATAAAGTGTCTTTACTATATTTCCGAGAATATCGCAAATTACTAAATTTGAAGGAACTGTAAGACCATTTATATTTAATTTATTATTATTAACAGTAAATTGAATTCGGTCATTATTGAAAAAATTTATCGAATTTGTATTTTTTATTGAAAAATCAGCTGTAATTGGACAATGGTCTGAAGCTTTCGGAGAATCATCATAATTTAAGCCGAATTTAGAAATAGCATTGTTTGTCATTTTGGGAGTGTATAAAACAAAACTTTTTTTCTTTTCAGCTACGTAATCACTATAAAAAATATAATCTAACTTTCCGGGCCAATAATATCCATTTGATATCCAAGTAAAACTTAATGGTATTTCAGTAAGACGTGGGTTTGCCTCTTGAAAAGCCGTCCCATCCCAATCATTATATTCACCCTGACCCTTATAAATCCCCGTTAAAATCGTATTTAATTGTTCACTATAACCAACAAAATTCATATCTCCAATAATAAAAATTGGAGAATTTTTTTCAAAATTACTCCATTTTTTCCCAGCTTTTAATTCTTTGATAAAATTAATAATATTAAGGACTTCGGACATTCTGCTATCATTATTTTGCATTGCCGGTAAATGTGCTACAATTACAACTGCATTAGTATGATATTTTTCTTGCATATCAACTAAAAAAGCAGCATTCCCATTTATTTGCTTTGAATCTAAAATTTTAAACTTTGACACTAAAACAACATCACAATATGGCTGCTTTTTTACAAAATAATTTGTATTTGGAAAAGCTTTTGAAAAAAGAGAAGTAACAAATGGCTCTTCTGTTTTATACAATTCTTCTAAACCAATTATGTCTGGACTTATTGCCTTGAAAATCCGAATAAAATTACCTTCCAATGAAGAATTTGCAATGTTGTCATTTAAGGAATTCCAACAAGATATTCGTAAATAATTATCACTTTCTTTTTCTAAATCGATGACTGGAAGTGGTGGTTGGTCACATTGTGTAATCATAAAAGTAATATCTTTATTTTTGTCTGGGAAATAATCACCATTATCTTCAGCTTTTATTAAAATTTTAAATTTATTAGTTTGAAATGGTGTCACTCCATTAAATTGCTTTTTCTTTGAAATTGCAAATTCAAATTTATTAGAAGTTACAGTAGGAAGCGCACAGAACTCTAAATCATAATGTTTAATATAATATTTAAAGTTGTTAACATACCAGTCACCTTGTCTTAATCCAAATCTCCACACAATATCAGCACCAATTGAATTGATTAACTCACCAGTTGAAGAAGATAAATCGTTGTCAATATATAAAGTTATATTATTGTTTTCTTGTAAGTTTATTTCTTGATTAAACTGAATGAAAAAGAAGACATAATCATCGTCTTGGGTCATTTTAACTTGTAAAATATCTAATGCCTGTGTATCTCCTTTTTCGTCATCGATAGATGGAACTTCGTTCCAATCATCAAAATAACCGTCAATTATAATGCGACTGCAATATGAGTAATCTTCAGAATAAAGCGGCTTAGAAATAAGCAATAAAAAGATTAACAATAAGTTTATTTTATAAAAATTCATAGTACTTTTTATTTTCAAAAAAGATATTTACTAATTTACGAAATTCTTGTTTCTGAGTAATCATAAAAGGATGTTTTCCAAAGTTAAAAATTTTAGTATAGCAATTCGGAATTTTTCGGCAGATAGAAATTAATCTTTCGTCAATATTTGGTATTAACTCATCTTCGGTCGAAGCAATTCCCAATACCTCAGATTTAATCGATGATAAGTCGCCCCAAATCAGTGGTAATTTTTTTTCGGCAACTTTAAGCATTAATCTCAAATCATTATCCACAACTTGTTCCCAATCTTCGCCGTGCATAAATTTCCAAAATTGTTGTTCCATAAAACCACTTGTTTTGGCGATAGTTCTTTTTCTCACAATATCTTTTGCAACCTCGATATTCAAAGTTTCACCAAGGAATGAATCTACAACAAGTTTACTGATTATATTAGGTTCCAGTATTGCTAAATTTAAACCAACTAATGCACCACCACTTGTTCCAATAACTTTACATAATTTTATATCAAGTAATGAAAGTAATTCTAAAGCACATTGTGCATTATAACGCCAAAAATCATCTCGGAATTCCTCCAATCGACCACTTTCTCCATGACCGGGATAATCAAATACTACAACCTTATAGTTCTGGGAAAAGTATTCAATCTCATACCTGAACATCTTAGAAGAAACAGAATTCCCATGTAACAAAAGGAGAGGTTCGCCCTCTCCTTGAACTGAAAAAAATATTTGTTGATTCTCAAAATTAAAAAAACTCATATAAACTTATTCTTTTAAACTATTTGTAGTTAAAATTTCCTTGATTCTATCTAAAATTCTTTTTTCGAAGATACCGCAAGATTCCCAAAAATGAACTTTGGCGGTTACGTAATCTTCACGACCACTAATTTCGCCTTTTAATTTTAAGTGAGTGGAACCGTTTGGTAATTCGGTAAGTAAAAATTTATATTGCATTCTTCCATTTATCCAAACTCCACCACGAATAATTGGAACTTTGACGCTATATCGTTCGAGATTATCTAACGTCGTATCAGTTTTGCCGACGAAAACACAATAATCTGAAAAAACTTTGCCCTTATAAAGTCCTTCGTCAGTTTGCGTATAACTTTTAGTCATAACCTGACAACTTAATTCTTCGATTGCTTGTTGAGTTGCTTTATAAACTTTTTCGAAAGCAAAAGGAAGGTCTTCTTCATACCCATCTTTATTATAGTACTTCATCTTTTCATCTTGTTTGAATGGGTTGAATTTGTCTTCGTCTTGAGCTAAAATTGACAATGATGTAAAAGCAATAATTAATAAACTTAAGATTGAATAAAGTATTTTTTTCATCACATCACCTAATATTTATTACAATTAATTAATCTTCGATATTTTCCAAAATATTTAAATCTATTGATTTATTAAAAACAAAATTAATAAAATTATTGGTGCAGTGAACATTATGCTATCAAATCTATCTAAAATTCCGCCATGTTCAGATAATATATTTGAGCTATCTTTAACTCCTACATCTCTTTTAAACGACGATTCGACGAAATCCCCTACCTGTCCAAAGAGTCCTATCATTGCACCAAAGATCAGTGAATATTCAAGATTCAAATTTAAATTAAATAATTTGGAAAGTATCGGGAAAAAGACAACAGAAGTGATAAAACCAGCAATTCCACCTTCGTAGGACTTTTTGGGACTAATTTGAGGAGCAATTTTATGTTTTCCCCATTTTTTCCCAATAAAATATGCAGCCGAATCACACAACCAAATTGACGAAAAGTATATTAGAATAAAACTTGCTTTTGAAATATCATTTTCAAATACAATTGCTTTTGAATAATTCATCAACCTAATTATTATTAAACTTGAAAATGGTATTAATATATAAATCAAACCTGTAAAAAGAACAGAAATATTTAACAATTGGTTCTTACTGGAATAAAACAAATTACTTGTTAATAAAGTTAAGAAAGAGAATAATGACAAAATAATTATAAAATTTATATTTTGAAGTGAATTTCCTAAATCATTGTCATAAATGATATTAAAAACAAGATATTCAAAAATTAAAAGAAATATTATAGGAATAATATAAAATATTCTTAAATCTTTCTTTTCAGCTAATTTATAAAATTCAATTAATCCAATTGTTGAAACAACTGCAATAGTGATAAAAAAATACCAACCACCCAAATATAAAATAACTATTGCGAATGGAATTCCGATTACAGCCACTAATATTCTTTTCATTAACTCATTCATTATTCTACCTCATAATTTTCAAAATTATGAATATTTTAATAAATTAGGGAATTTAGAATTACAAAATACAAATAATTCTCCACTATGGATTTCTATTTTAATTTCATTTTCCAGTGATTGATTTCTTGCTCCTTCTCTAATCCCCAAACCTATTACTTCTTCTTTTAGTTCCCATTTTAATCCTTGTGTGCTTATTCTTGCTTGTCCTAAAGGTATTAAAGAGATTATTTCGTTTCTTTCAGTTGGTAAAGTAAAATTTTCAGAAATGCAAAATCCATATCTATTTTTATCCAATATATTTAAATTCATCAACTTAGAATATTTACTTAATACGCTCCAATTATTTAGTGAATGTTCGTATTCGCCCCCGTGTATTCCCATTATCAATATATTGCTTAATGAATTTTTATAACAAAATTGCAATGTTTTTTCAAAATCATTCGTCTCTTGTTCAGGTAAATAAATTAATTTATTATTAGGAAAGGACTTACTAAAAATAATGTTGCTATTAAACGAATCTAGATCGCCAACGATAAAATCAGGTGTAATGTTATTTTCTAAAAGTATAGTACCTGCTCCATCAGCTGCAACAATGGGAATTTTACTGCTTAATTCTTGTATTAATTGTATTGGTAATAACTCAGAATTTAAACAAATTAAAGCATCTGTAATATTATTTTCTATTGTTATTTTTTTCATTTTTGTTTGTTTGTATAATTAAAATGCATGACCTATTCCAAAATTAAACTGCATAGTACTAAATGGTTTTCGAATTTTCAGCGGGTCATAAACAGGAAAAGCAAAATCTAATCTGAGTGGACCGATAGGTGTTTCATAACGTATTCCTATTCCGGTACCAACTGCAAGTTTAGTTATATAATCTAAAAATGAGACTTGATAATCATTAGTATTTACATACCAATGAAAGGCATTGCCAAAATCAAGAAATAATGTTGTTTTAATATTTTGAATTGCCTCTTGAAGTGCCTTATTTAAACCTGGAGGTTTCGGGAAACCAAATCTAAGTTCAATACTTCCTTCGACTAATACACCATTACCCACGAAGTTTTCTAAAAATGAATATGTTCTACTATTTTGTAAACTATCTTGTGTAAATTTTGTATATCGCAACTGCCTGGAAGGCCAAGCACGGACACTATTCGGTCCACCACAAAAAAATAATCTGTCGATTGGAACATATGAGTTATCACGTTGTAGCAAATTAATTGCTCCTATTTTTCCTTTCAAAGCTAAAACTGTTGTTGGCGTTAATTTGAAAAACTGATAATTAGTTAATTGAAATCTTAAAAAACGTGATAATCCAGAAACCGAAGAGGGAAAAAATAATGGATTCCAACCATCTAAACTTAACATTGTATAATAACCCTGAGATGGAGAAAACGGATTATTCCTTGTATCCCCTGAAATTGACAAACCAATCGTGTTAGAAGTAAAAAGATAAAATTGTCCTTGATGAAGATAATTCCACAAATCTTGATATAAAATAAATGACTGCAATACATTATTTGAGTCATTAGCAGTTTGTGCAGATTCATAAGCTTGAATCTTAGCATCTTCGAAATTTACCGGATCTTCTCGTAAGAAATTGAAATCTATGCTTGCTCGGTTAAAATATGTAATTTTAGGGAACTTTATTGGGAAACTTACTGGCAAATTAAAACTTGAGATTTTGAAATAATTATTGAACATTCTGTATGAATAATTAAGACTAGTTAAAAAAGCAACACGACTGTTATCTATTACCCATAAAAGAGGTTGAGCAAATTTAAACCCTAATTGCATTTCAAATTCATAATTTTGATTTGAAAATACTGTTCCCAAATCTTTTAAATACACATTTGCATATGGTGAAAATTCCTGGGCTGCATTGAATATATTTCTATGTCGATAACTTGTTTCTATACCAAAATTTACTAAGTTATCTATTCTGGTTTGATTCAATGATAAACCAAAGTTAAATTCTTGTTCTTTTCTATAAAGAAGGAAAACAATGATATTTAACAGTGAATCTTTTTGTGGTGAAAATCTCGAACTCGTATCAATTGCTACAATTTCAAAAGTTCCCAAAGAAAGCAAATTATCTTTTGTATTGTTTATTGCTTTTTCACTTGCCCAGTCGCCAACTTTGAATTCTAACTGCATTCTTTTCATTTCGAATGCAATAGGTGGTTGATTTTTTGCGGAACTATCAATAAAATCTATTCTATTAATTTTATATCTTTTGCCAGGATTAAAATCTATTATTACTTTATCTGTATAATTTTCTGTATCAATTTCAACTTTTGGTTGAGAATATGTAGAATATAAATATCCATTATCCTTTAAAAATTTGTTGATATTTTTTACTTCTTGATATATTTGCAATTCATCAAAATAATAATTTTTTTTCACAAATTTTAATGAATTAATCGAATTTTCTAGTTCCTTATCAATTGTTTCAAAACCATTATAAATTATTGAATCTATTCGAAAGCGATTTCCTTCGTGAATTTTAAATTCCAAAATATTTTCGATTTTATTAGGTGATGGAGTAAATTTATAATTTATTTTTGCCAGATGATAACCATTAATTTGATAAAAATTATATAATGAGGTTAAATCTCCATCGGCAATTGATTTTTCAAAGAAAAGCACATTATCACGCAAATTAATTAAACCTTGTCTGAATTGTGATTGTAATGCTTTAGGCATTATTGGATTTTTTTCGAATTCTCGATAGTACATTACAAAGAATTGATAAGGCAAATTATTATTTGTAGCTTTTGAAGTAATTATATCATATAATAATGGTGTATATTTTTCAGAAGATCCTATAAAAATAATTTTATTTACTTCGTATAAATTTTTATTTATAATTGATGGATATAAATTTGATGATACTTGATTATTAGATTGAGCAATAGAAAATTCACTCAAAAACAAGAAAAATAAAAGAGTATATAAAATTTTATTATTTACTTTTTTCAAGGAATTATTAAACAAAAAAAAACTCAAAGGTGTTGCTAAATTAGCACACCTTTGAGTAATTGTAGAACTATTAATAAAATTGGTCGTCTTGATCGTCATTGTATAGGTACTCATCGTTGATTACATCTTCGTATTCAGGCCACAAATCTTCAATACCTTCGATCAACACTTCGGAATCTTCAAATTCCAAGATGTTATCTAACACTTGTTGTGGGCATGCTGCTCTCATTGCGTAATCATAAAGTTCTTCTTTTGTTGCAGGAAATGGAGCATCTTCTAAAAATGCTGCAAGTTCTGGTGTCCAAAACATCTTTTCCTCCTTAATGTAAATTTTGAAAATGCAAAAATATATTATTTTTAGTAATTATTATAACTTTTTTTGAATTAATTTATTGTATTTGTAATTTTATGGCAAAACAGCAAATTTTTTCATTTCCCATAAAACTTCTTCACCACTACTATTTTTACCGGTTACTTTATAAAGATAAATTCCTGGTTCGATAAGTTTATTATTATTATCTTTTAAATCCCAAATAAGACCCCCTGTGCCATTATTTTCGTTTAATTCTATAATAATTTTCCCGTTCAAATCCATCACTTTGATTGTTGCTTCTTTTGTCAAATTGCCAAATGTCATATATTCATCCTCTTTCAAGTGAATTGGGTTTGGAAATGTCGTAATATTGTCTAATTTCTCTTTTGTTAATACAAAAGATAATGTATTACCAGGACCTTTCGTCATTTGTTTACCGCTCGTAGAAATTACGTTGTTCACAGTAATTGAGTATTCTTGTCCCGTAATTGTCCTGTCTTTAATATCATCGTTCACACGAATTAAAACAGCATTACTATCAAGATCGTCTCTACTCGAAATAATTACTTGTCCCCAAGGTGATAATTTATAATTGCTTACTTCTTCTGCTGTAATTTTATCGACACTCTCTGAAAAAACAAGTTTATATAAAGTCAAACTTAATAGCTCTAACGATTTTAAATATAATTCTTCATTTTGAGTTATATATGGCATTTCAAAATAAATACTGCCATCTATTATTGGCGTATTCCAAAAATCACGAAATCCTCCGATATAAGCTTCATATTCACCTTGAATTAAATCACTTGAAAATGTAATAATATAACTCGAATCAGCTACTGATATTACAGTCGAAGGACTGATTATTGTATTGTCCATTAACCTAATTATCTGAATTTTTGATAAATCTTTTAAATAAGTTTGTAGTTTACCACCAAACTTGAGCTCAAGTGTGTGATTATTTATTATTTTTAAATTTTTCAATGAAATTGGATTGTGTGCATAAATTTGAACTATTTCAGAAAAATCACTTTCTACAACACTTTTCGATGAATCAATTGCTGTAATTATAAAATAATAAGTTTTGTTATTATTCATATTCCCTATTATTACTGAATCCTCGTTTATCTTTGCAATGTTTGTCAAAGAAATTGTTCCATCATCGAAATAATTCAGTTGATAAATTTTGTAATATTTTGCTCCATCAACTTTTTGCCATCTAATTATTCCACTTTCAGAACTTAATGCATAACTATCTATAACTATTGGTGTTTCTGGTTTGCTATTTTCCATTGAAATTTCAAAAAAACTTGTTGAGTCATAAGTTGCAATACCAATTTCTTTTTTGCCATTTTTATCAAAATCCCAAACAACGGCACTATTTGTAAAAGAATACGGATATTGCCATAATGGCTTAAAGGAAGTACCATTCCATTTCAAAACATAAGTATTTGGAAAAGCAGAAATAATTAGTTCATCGCCATTTAAATTATCAATATCGGCTGCTAAAACACCATTCCTAAATCCAATACCTAAACGTCTATCAATTCCAGCTCTGACACCCATAATATTTAATATTGCTTGTACGTTATACGAACCATTATTATCATATTTGATTAATCTATATGTCCACATTGTTTGTTGTTCTTCTTCTTTTCCGAAAAGCATTTTTGAACTATATGTCCCAATTATAATTGCAGGATTTTTTTCACCTAGTAAAATTATTTTGGAAATTAATGGATTTGAATACCCATAATTATTAGTATCTAAAAAAGTAAGATTAAATTTTCCATCTTTATATTTAAATATAAAAATATTACCGTAATAATTGCTATGCATTAATTCAATATTACCGTCGCCATCGAAATCACCTATCGCCGAGCCTTTTGTTACTCCTAATTTCTTGAATTGTGTTGGTAAATCTGCATTTTGCATTAATGTATAATTATTTGCTTGATATTTATAAGTAAAATATGTAGTGTCATTATATGCTATGATTTCATCTATTCCATCTTTATCAATATCATAAACTGCTTCACCCCAAAATGTTTTTCCTAAAATACTTGAAAAAAGAATATCACTGAATGGTGAGCTACTTGAAGAATATTTTCGAGTTAAAATTGTTCTTGCATTTTGAGTCATTAAAATATCGTTTTGATAATTTCCCTGCGTATTTCCAAATCCAACTGGTATCCAACCATCAAGAGTATCTGTTAAAATGAATTTATTATTTACAAATTTATATGCTTCAGTTCTTCCAATGACAAAATCTTGCAAGTTATTTATTATTAATGAATTACTCCCATCGCCATATAAATCACGCACATTATTATTCAAATATGCTCTTGGTAAAGTGTAAGTTTTTCGTGTATAATTTAGAGTGGGGAATCTCTCAAAATTATAAACAAAATTGAAATTTTTGATAATTTCATTTTTTTGAGATAATAATGTATTATTAATTTGAAAGTGTGCTATACCTTCAAATTCGCCTTGTGAAAATAAATTGTCAAGTTCTAAAAGATGATTTTCTGAATTGCTTGCTTGTTCATCAAGACGATATTTTCTCGAACTATCTTGCTTATTCCAATATTCAATCCAGAAATTGCAAGGAATATTTGTTTTTGAAGAAACTACAATTATATTTTTCCCATTACTCAAAGCATTATTTACAGCAAAAAATTCAATTATAAAATTAGATGAATCAGGATATATTTTCAAAGCTCGTTCTCGCCGTAAAATTTTACCATTTTTTAAGTTTATCTTTAATGATATTCGGAAATCTTTGCTCAAAATTTGACTTTTTGAAAATGAAAATTGCTTGTTTTGCTCTTGATTTGAAAATAATTCAGAAAGTGGTTTATAATTGTTTGAATCTAATTCTGTCATTTCAATTTGATATGATTGAAACAAAGGTGTTATTACTGAGAGACTTACGTTTAAATCTTGCAAATTTTTAAAATTAAAATATGAATAATTTTGAATATTTTCAAAATCAAAATTACTTTTTCCTGTAAAATTAAGAAGGTTATACACATCTAAAATTCCAGCACCGTTTTTTTTGTCCCATCCCAATAAATTAATTTTTTTTGCTTGTACTTCCAATAAAGAACGAATTTCTGAACTTGTTAAATCCGGATTTTTTTGTAATAACAGAGCAATAGCGGCTGAAACATAAGGAGCGGAAAACGATGTTCCTGAAACTCTTCTGTAATCGCCATTAGGGGCTGTTGTTAATATATCTTCTCCAGGAGCTAAAATTGATAAATTTACGCCATAATTACTTATTGAAGAACGTAAACCCTTTTCGTTAGAAGCACCGACCGAGATAACATTTTCATAATCAGATGGATAGTGAGGCAAAGAATTATTTTCGTTTCCAGAAGATGCCACAATAATGCAGCCTAAAGAATGAGCATAATTTATTGCATCTTTAACTAATAATGATTGAAATGTATCTCCGAAGCTTAAATTTAAAATTTTTGCACCATTATTTGCTGCGTAAATTATCGCATTTGCAATATCATCAGATTCTGCATTTCCGGTTGCATCAAAGGCTTTAGCAGTCAAAATTCTACTTTTATATGCTAATCCTGCAATCCCGATTTTGTTGTTCGCAGTCGCAGCAATTATACCAGAAACATTTGTTCCATGATTTCCTTGGTCTTCTGGTATTGGATCTGGAGTATTCCAATCACCGAAATTTGCATATTCTTGGTCAACGAAATCATATCCTATACCATCATCAACGATGCCATTTCCATCATCATCAATGCCATTTAAATCGCCTGAAATCCCATTCCTAATTTCATTAACACTCCAAGGTTCAAAGGTTCCATTACCGTTTGCATCTTCTTTGGAATTCAACCATAATTGATTAACTAAATCAGGATGGGTAAAATCAATTCCTGTATCAACGACCCCTATGATTATGCCTTCTCCATTTGCAATATCCCACGCAGATTTTGCATTTATTTGATTTAATGCCCATTGATAATCATAAAGCGTATCATTTGGAATTGTGGATTTATTTACGGAGTAAATATGATTTTCTTCAATGTATTCAATATTCTCATCAGTTTGTAATTCACGAAAAATTTTATTTTCATTATTATTTAATTGTAATTTGAAATACAATGAAGTTTGAAAATTAGTCTTGCTTTGTAATTTTGGAATATTCTTTAAATATTGATTTTTGAAAAGTGGTTTCAAATTTAAATTGGATTGCAATAAAAAGTTTGTTAAATTCTTGTCTGATTTGAACTTAACAATATATGTTTTCTGTGAATATGAAAATTGATAACTAAAAATAAAGAGAATTATAAATAATATTGAGTATTTTGTATTTTTCATAAGTATAATAACAATTAAATACAAAATTTATTACAAATTGATTATTTTTTTATAATTTCGAAATCATTGAAAAGAAATGGCATAAAAATTGGTAATTAAAATCGATAAAAAAATTGGAAAACCTGAGGAATTAATGGCAATAAATGAAGATTACACCATCGTTGGTATTGATGGTGGAGGAACCCACACACGAGGTATCTTGTATCAAAATGGTAAAATCTTAGCAACCGCAAAAGCAGGAACAGCAAGAATTGGTTCAGTTGGTGTTGGAGAATCTTGTGAAAGAACTTTAAATATAATTATTGAACTTTGTCGTCAAGCGAACATAGAAAGTTCTGAGATAGATGCTGCAGTTATTGGATTGGCCGGTGTATGGTTAGATGAAGAAAAAAAGCGAGCAGCCGCTTTATTACGTACTTTATCAAGAGCTCAGAGCATTGAATTAAACGATTTAGTTGTTATCAGTGATGCTGAAATTGCTATTGAAGGAGCATTAGAAGGTTCGGAAGGGATTATTGTAATTGTTGGAACTGGTTCAATTGCACTTGCCAAGGATAGTAAAGGTAAGCTGGTTCGTTGTGGTGGTTGGGGTATTGAACTCGATGATGAAGGAAGTGGTGCCTGGATAGGACGAGAAGGTATTACTGCTGTCGTTCGTGCTTTGGATGGACGTGGTAAAAGCACAAAGTTGACAAAAATGATTTCCAATTTGACACCAACTATTGATATTGATAATCCTCGAACTATAGTTAAAGCTTATGCTGAACGTAATTTCGAATATCATATGATATCTCCCCTTGTTATGCAATGTGCGCTTGAAGGAGATGAAGTTTGCTTGGAAATTATCGATAGAGCGGCTTTTCACTTAGCAGAACTACCGAATACGTTAAAAAAACATTTTAAATCAGATAAAGTTAAAGTTGCTTTAATGGGTGGAATTATTGATAATGACACTTTGCTTTCTCAAAAGTTAATTAACATTTTAAAAAATAATAAATCTTTTCAGATTATAAAGCCAAAAGGCAATGCTCTTGATGGAGCAATTTCAATTGGAAAGAAGATGATTAAGGAAGCCGAAGAATTATAGATTCAATATATTTAATTATTTTAATACGTCTTTTTTGTTTTTTTTTATTGATTTTCAATTCTTCTAACAATCGGAATTTCTCTTATTATAATTTTTTCTATTCCTGCACGAAGGGTCATAATTGATAAAGGACAGTCTTTGCAATTACCTAAAAATGAAATCACAAGAGTGCTTGTGTCTTCTTCCCAATTAACAAATTCGATATCACCATCATCTTTTTGTAAATATGGTCGAATTAATTCGCAAGCCTTTTCAAACTTTTGCCTGATTTCAAATTTTTCCATAAACATTAAAATTGAATAAAGCAAAATTAACTAATAAATACATTTATTCCTACATTTTAATTTATTATTCTTAATTTTGTTTTTTATTTAAAGTGAAATATGGCAAAAGTTTTAATTACTGGTGGAGCTGGGTTTCTCGGTTCACACCTTTGCGAAAGGTTCCTGAATGATGGTGACAGCGTTATATGTATAGATAATTTTATTACTGGTTCACCCGATAATATTGCCCATTTATTTGGCAATCCTCGCTTTCAATTTATTAATCACGATGTTACAAATTACATCTACGTACCAGGTGAAGTCGATTATGTGCTCCATTTTGCCTCTCCTGCATCACCAATTGATTATTTACAGCTTCCAATACAAACTTTGAAAGTTGGCTCTCTTGGAACACATAAAGCACTTGGTTTGGCAAAAGCAAAACATTCAACATTTTTAATTGCATCAACAAGCGAAGTATATGGCGACCCACTTGAACATCCTCAAACCGAAGAATATTGGGGTAATGTCAATCCTATTGGATTCCGTGGTGTTTACGACGAAGCTAAAAGATTTGCAGAAGCAATGACAATGGCTTATCATCGTTTTCATAACGTTGATACACGTATTGTTAGAATTTTCAATACCTATGGACCACGTATGAGAATAAACGACGGGAGAGCAATTCCTGCATTTATTACTCAAGCTTTGAAAAATGAAGATGTTACTGTTTTTGGTGATGGTAGCCAAACTCGCTCAGTTTGTTACATCGATGACGAAGTCGAAGGAATAGTGAGACTACTTAAATCGAATATAAATCAACCTATTAATATTGGAAACCCTGACGAAATAACAATGCTCCAACTTGCTCAAGAAATTATCGAATTAACCGGTTCTAAAAGCAAGATTATTTTCAAAGAATTACCAGAAGATGACCCAAAAGTTCGTCAACCAAATATTACAAAAGCAAAAGAGTTATTGGATTGGCAACCCAAGACAAATCGTAAAGAAGGATTATTGAAAACAATTAACTATTTTAAAAATAAATTAGGTTTATAAAATGTCAGTAAATATAGAACTTTTAAAAACAAAAATAAACCAAATAACCGACCCTGATTTAGGTTATTCTTTTGAAAAATTGAATTACTTGAAAGACATTATAATCGAGAACCAAACCGTTTCAATCAAATTAGAACTTATTCCACCAATTGAGTGGTTCAAAGATTTTATAATAGAAGAAATTAAAAAAATAACCAACGAAGTTGCACCTGAATTTGAACCAAAAATTGAAATTTCAGAAAGACAAATTCCTAAGACACCACGTAAATTCCTTAAAGGTGTTAAACACATTATAGCAGTTGCATCTGGTAAAGGAGGTGTTGGGAAATCAGCAGTTGCTTCAAACATTGCCGCTACATTATCATTAAAAGGTGTTAAAGTTGGTTTAATTGATGGCGATATTTATGGTCCAAGCCAACCAACAATTTGGGGAATGAAAAACGAGTCGTTACCAGCTGAACCCGCTCCTGATGGTGGAACTATCGTTTATCCTGCCGAAAAACATAATATAAAAATTGCATCAATGGGATTTTTAATGAAAGAGTCGGATGCCGCAATTGTACGTGGTCCTATTTTAGCAAGTTATTTGCAAATGCTTATCGAACAAATTGAGTGGGGCGATTTGGACTTTTTAGTCTTTGATTTACCTCCTGGAACTGGCGATATTCAACTTACATTAACCCAACAAACTCCACTAACCGGTGCAATCGTTATAACTACTCCACAAGAGATTTCCGTTGTTGATGTCAGACGTTCTGTAAAAATGTTCGAAAAAGTAAAGGTGCCAGTTCTTGGAATTATAGAAAATATGAGTTATTTTATTCCCGAGGATGCTCCCGATAAAAAATATTATATTTTCGGTAAAGGCGGTGGAAAAAGAATTGCTGATGAATCAAAAGTGAGATTCCTTGGTGAAATTCCTTTAGTCGAAAAATTTAGAGAAAGTAATGATAACGGCTTGCCTTTTGTCTTAAATAGCGCTGCTGGGGAATTTTCTAATATTTTCAATTCTATTATTTCAAATACTATTCAAGAAATTCGAAGAATAAATTATGATAAAACTAAATCAACAGAATTAGAAATATCTATTTAATTTAATTCAAAAAAATTTAAAAAGCGATAAAAGAGTTATCTGTCCTGGTAACTCTTTTTTTATTTTATGTTTGAGAGAAAATCGTTTAAAACTAATGCCAACTCATCAATTTTAATATTTATTGTTAATTCACCTTTATAGGCTATTGTTATCCAACCAGTTTCTTCGGACACAATTAAAATAACAGCATCAACTTGTTCAGAGAGACCTAAAGCCGCTCGATGACGAGTTCCCAAATTTTGATTTTTATATTTTGAAATGTTTGATAAAGGAAGAATACATCTTGCCGCAACAATTGTTTGATTTTCTACTATAATTGCCCCGTCGTGTAAAGGAGCTTTTGTATTAAAAATAGCTAAAATCAATTCTTTTGAAATTACTGCTTGGATTGGAATTCCTGTATCTATTGTCATTTGTACATTTTGTGTCTTTGGGAAAACAATTAATGCTCCGATATGTTTTGATGATAACTCCTTGACTGCTTCTACGATTACATCTAAAGTTTGATTTATCTTTGTCTTTACAAATAATTGAAATATAGGCGATTTTGTAAGCATAACTAATGCTTTTCTGATTTCTGGTTGAAAAAGTATAATAAAACCTAATAACCAAATATTCAAAATTGTCTTGATTATCCAATTAAGCGTTTTCAGGTTTAAAGCTTCTGTAAAAAATGATAAGAAAATTAAGATTATTAATCCAAATAAAATTTTTATTGCAATTGTATTTTTTAACGCATAATAAATACCAGCGATGATTATTGAAACTAAAAATACATCAATAAAATCAGTTATTGTAAAGTTTATAAACCCTATTTTAAATAAATCAAACAATTGTCACCGCCTGTTAGTATTTATTGTTATCAAATTAAAAAAAATAATCTTTTTATTTCTCAAAAATCATGATTTTTTATATTTTCTTCATCTGCTTTATTATTTTTCCTTTCGTAAGCTTTAATAATATCAGCTACAAGTCGATGTCGGATAACATCCTTTTCAGTAAAATACACAAATTCAATTCCTTTAATACCTTGTAATATGCTTTTAGCATTGATTAAACCTGAAGGTTTTGAATCTGGCAAATCAACTTGTGTTATATCACCTGTAATTATTGCCTTCGAATATACTCCTAGTCTTGTCAAAAACATCTTCATTTGAGTAATCGTTGCATTTTGTGCTTCGTCTAAAATTATAAAGGAATAATTTAAAGTTCGTCCACGCATATAAGCAAGAGGTACAATTTCAATCACACCTTTCTCGAGTAATGCTTTGAATTTTTCAGGAGTAAGCATCTGTTGCAAAGCATCCGTCAAGGGTTTCAAATAAGGGTCGATTTTTTCTTGCAAATCACCTGGTAAAAACCCTAATGATTCACCTGCTTCAACAGCTGGTCGAGATAGAATTATTTTGGAAACTTCATTTCTTCTTAAGGCTGCAATCGCCATTGCAACTGCAAGAAATGTTTTTCCTGTACCTGCGGGACCTATTGCAAAAACAATATCATTTTCTAAAACTTTTTGGTAATATTCAAGTTGTGTGGGTGTTTTGGGTTTTATTGTCTCTTTTGCAGAATGTAAAATTATGTCGTAATTCCTACTTTGGCTAACTTTTTTATCTTTGAAATTTGGTAAATCTTCATCGGCCAGAAGTGTAATGACTTGTAAAACATCCTCGGAATTTAAAAATCCATTTTTTTTCAACATATAAACTAATTCGTCGAAAATTTTTTCGATTATATTTATTTCATCACCTTCCCCTTTTATGGTAATTGCGTTTCCTCGTGTGGTGAAAGTGCTCTTAAATTTATTTTCAATAATAGATAAATTTTCGTCATTTAGTCCAATTAATTTGACGAAATCGATATCATCGAATATTAATTTCTTTTCAATTTTTTCCATACAATTTTTCTTTTAAGGAAAAAACCTCACTTCCTTGAAAAGAAGTGAGGTCTTGAATTTTATTTTCAACTTTCTTTTGAAAAGGAATTCACTATTGTCCAGGAGTTACAGTTTTTTCAGAAATTTGAGCACGTTTGTTTCTCCAATAGCGACGTTCAGCTTTTTGTTCATCAGTAGTTTTCGGTGCTTTATCTGGTATAGTTAAAACTTGTCCAGGATAAATTATATCAGGATTTTTTATTTTGTCAGTATTGCTTTGCCAAATCTTTACCCATAAAAGTGGATCAGAGTATATTTCAATTTTACCAGCAATATTCCACAAGCAATCACGATTTTCAGCCCATGTTCCGACAGTATATGTTGTAATTTTCTTTTCTCTGTAAAGTCCTTTGATTTCTCTTGCTAAAGCAATAATCTTGTCGTAAAATTCTGGAATTACAGAAATCTTGTTAGCACGTAATTGATTTAATTCGTCTTCTAAAGCTTTTACTTCTGCTTGACGGTCAGCTAAAGCGTCATTTGAAAGACCTTTTAATTGGCGAACTTTACCTTCGATAACACCTAATTTTTGCCGGAATGCATCTAAATCACTTTCTGAAGCTCCAATTAATGTTAAAATTTCTTTTCTACAATCTTTGAATTGACTTTTCAACTGATCTAATTCAGTTTTAGCTTTGTTGATTTGGTCGTCTAAATTATTAAACTCAGCTTGTAAAGTTTCAATTCTTGATTTGAAATCTAATATACGAGCTTCTGCTTCTTTCTTCAAAAGCTCAGCATCTGGTTTACTTGCTGGTGGTAAGGGAGTTTGAGAAAATGTCAACTCAGTTGTAAAAATTATAGCAATTAATAAAATCAAATATTTTTTCATTTTTCCCTCTCTCATTACTTATTAGGTGTATAATCGGGCCAAATATCAGGCCATTTGGACATACGTTGCTTTACAATATCAAGTTCTGTCTGACAATTCTTTAGTTCGTTTTTACGCATATTAATTTCATCACGTATCTTGTTAAGTTCTGATTTCTTAGATGAAATACCATCTTGCAAAGAACGTTCCTGCCTTCGTAACTCTTGCAACTGTGCTAATTGTTCTTCGGTAATTTTACTCGAACAACCAGTAACTGTTAGAAGAGATGCTGGAAGTAACACAATAATTCCTAATTTAATTATGTTTTTTTTCCAGTTCATAAATATTCTCCGTTTTTTGTAAAAATTTTAATATACAAATATAATAATTTTTTTGTTTATTCAAACACATTTTTAATTAATTTATTTAAAATCAAATTTTGCAGACAATTTTTAATTATTGTGTGAATTTTATGTATTAAATAATTTTATTATAGTTAATTTTGGATTTATTTTTATTTTAAATTAATGATTAGCAAATTAAAAAGTTTAAGCAAAGAAACAGCTATTTACGGTTCTTCAATAGTCCTTGGTCGTTTTTTAAATTTTTTATTAACCCCATTATACACAAATTTTATTCCTGAGCAAGGATTATCTTTCATATTTTATATTTATTCTACTTTAGCTTTTATTAATATTGCTTATTCTTTAGGAATGGAAACTGCATTTTTTAGATTTTCTAAAAATGAAGATACTAAGTTTGGTAAACAAAATCTAATAAAAATTGTATTTAGTAATTCTTATTTAACAATTTTTTTCTTCAGTATAGTCAACAGTTCTTTGATTATACTTTTTTCTGACAAAATTGCTCCTTTCTTTAGTCAGTATAATGCAACTTCTGAATTAATTCGTTACATAGCCTTTTTACCTATGTTAGATGCTTTAGTGTTAATTCCATTCGCATATTTAAGAATTACAAATCAAGCACTAAAATTTTCCGTTTTACGGTTCTTTGCGATATTATTAAATGTAATTTTTAACGTAATAACTGTTTCGTTCATAAAAATGGAAGTAAAAGGGGTTGTCCTGTCAAATGTTTATTCTTCTGCATTAACACTTCTTATTTTTTCGCCTTTAATTTATAAAAATTTAATTATAAAAATTGATTTTAAACTAATCAAGCAAATGGTAATTTTTGCTTTACCTACTATTCCCGCAAGTTTTGCGGCAATCATATTGCAAGTTGCTGACAGGCAAATTATGGAATTTATAGCTCCTCAGTATCTCGCAATTTATGGTGTAAACTACAGATTGGGCATTCCTATGATGATGCTAGTTTCAATGTTTGAATATGCTTGGAAGCCATTTTATCTTAATCATTTTAAGGATCCCGATGCACTGCTGATCTTTTCGAAAGCTCTGACTTATTTTACTTATATTTCGATGCTTCTTATTATTTTTTGGACATTATCACTTGATTTCATCGTCAAAGTGCCATTTTTCGGTGGAAAACTTATTAATCCAATATATTGGAAAGGTTTATCTTTAGTTCCAATAGTTCTCTTTGGATATTATTTTAACGGCGTTTTTACGAATTTAACTGCCGGTTTTATTATTAAAAAGCAAACAAAATATTTGCCAATTGCTGTTGGTATTTCAGCAGTATTGAATGTCATTTTAAATTTTATTTTAATACCAAAATTTACATATAATGGCGCTGCTTGGGCTACATTTTGGGCTTACTTTCTTGAAGCTTTGATTATTTATTACTACGCTATGAAAATTTACCCAATCAAATATGAATTAAAAAAAATACTTACTCTAATTTCTTTAACGGGACTAATTATCGTAATAAATTCTTACTTTACTTTCAATTATCAATCTTCATTAATTCTTTTATTTGTATTTCGTTTATTTTTAATAATAATTTTCTCAATTTTATTATATATTTTTGGAATTATCAATAAATTTGATTTTAAATTTCTCAATAAAATTTTTAAACCTTAATGCCTGATAATAAAGAAATCAAAATATTAAGTAATAAAGAAGACATTGAAGTAATTAAAGCCATTTTAGCTGGTGATAAGAATTCTTTTTCCAAACTTCAAAAAAAGTATTATCGAACAGTTCTTTCAATAATTCGCAGAATGGTTAGAAATGAAGAAGATGCAGAGGATTTAACCCAAGAAACTTTTATAAAAGCTTATAATGCTTTATCTTCTTTCGACGTTAAATATTTTTTCTCTTCATGGTTATTGAAAATTGCTTCAAATAATTGTATTGATTATATGAGAAAACGCAAGCTGGAAACTATTTCTTACAGTCAGAATCTTTCAAATAATGATGATGATGACCTATACTTACAAATTCCAAGTCTTGATGCATTACCCGATCAGAAACTTTATGAAAATGAAAAATTGAAACTTTTAATGGAAACAATTAATTCTTTGCCTGAAAATTTCCGTCAAATAATTCTTCTACGCTTTCAAAAGGAGTTAGATTACTCCGAAATAGCTTCTGAATTGAATATACCACTGGGAACTGTTAAGGCATCATTATTTCGAGCAAAGAAATTGCTCCAAATTCAACTTAAAAGACATCAAAATCTTTTTGATAATGTTTAAAAACTAAGTCTATGAATTTTCGTCTTTTAAATTTTAAACATTGAATATTTATTTTTTTTGAATTACAACTTTACATAATGAAAAAAATTATTATTAGTATTTCGATAATTTTAACATCTTTGATAATAAGCTCTTGTATTGAAGAAAACCCAGCTTTGGTAAATCCACCTTCAAAAGTTGACAGAGTATATGTTAGATTTATCAATTTAGCCAGTGATTATAATAGTCGTTATCTAACTTTTGATGGGATGAATCCAACAAATAATGTAGATTATGCAACTTCAAGTGTTGCTTTTCATCCACCTTCAGACTCAGCAACTCTTTCTATTCGAAATTCAAACAGTGAATACACTTTACCAAGATTAATAAAATTTTCGAGAGATGTATATTATTCTTTCTTTGCCTTGCCATCAGCAATGAACAGCCAAAATTACCGAAATGTTGATACAATTATTACCTTGAGTACATCGCTGACTATGCCTGACAATTCAGAAGACGCATATATTAAACTATTCAATGCTTTCCCCGATTCTTCAACATCTTTCTCATTAACGATTGGATGTCCAAATTCTAAATTTATTTTTTCAAATATTAGATATAAAAATGTAACTTCTCCTGTATTTATTAGAACTGGCACTGTACCAATTTCGATAATTCAAACAAATAATTCGAAAAGCGATATACTTGGCACTTATTCAGTAAATATTAAGGCAAAAGGTCAATATGCAATCGTAATTTTACAAGATAAAAATGGAAATCCCGACGTATACTTTTTAGATGAACTTAATTTGCAAAGTGAAGCTTTATCTCCTGCCCAATTTGTAATTGAAAAAAATTCAACAATTAGAATGGTTAATTTGTCTTCTTCATACATTGACGCAATCAAAAACCCGGCAAATCCAATTGCTAATAATATTGCAGAAAATTATATCAGCCATTATGCAACAATCAAAGCTTGCGATTCACCCTCACTCGACTCAATTATCATAAATTCAAATAACAATTATGCATCTTCAATTTCTTATTCCTTCGAGGTATTAAAGAATTATTCTATCATTGTTGCAGATTCATCAAATACAATTGCAAAAAAAATAGTAATTGTTCCTCCTTTAAGTACTCGTAATTTTAATAATAAATCTATTATCCGTTGTGTAAATTTAGCTTGGAATTATACGGAATTAGATGTTGCACTATCTTCGAGAAAACTTGATACCGCAAATGGATTTAGTGCGGGAGAAGTTCTTGCTCGAAAACTGCAATATGGACAAGTTGGAAATGAAATTTCATTAGTGCCAGGTTCTGTACCAATTTCTGTTTTTGGTTCATCGGCCCCTTTTCAAATGCTAACTAATGCTATGGCAAATTTAGAATCAAATAAAGATTATCTTTTGATTTTGACAAATGACGATAATGGTAATGTCAAACTAAGCCTTGTTGAAAGCACTACTGAGAATCAACAAATTACATTTCTTCAAAACACATCTTTCGTGCAAATAATTAATGCAATTTCAAGAACACAAAGTGTTTCTTTGTCCGTTGGGAATTTAATTCCCTCTGCTACGTTATTTTATAACAATATTTTAGCAACAAATTTACCAACAAGCAATATTGACATAAATTTCTCTATTAATGGACAAAATAAAACTATTAATCTTACACCTGATGTCAACTCTCGCTATTCCATAATTTTATGTGGTGATAAAGAAAATCCAGATTACATAGTTGTCGAAAATCCAATTCAAGATGTGAATTTAAATATTGCTTCCATACGTTTCATAAATGCTTCAAATTCACTAAATGCTGTTTCAGTAACTGATAATATTCAAGACCCTCCTGTATTTTTCGCTGAATTAAATTTCAAATCCTCGACTTTTTATTATGATTTAAATAAAGCAAAAAGATACTCTTATTACTTCTATGATACTGAAAAAATTACGAAACTTGCAAATATTGACTTTGATATCACATTTGGAAAAAAATATACTATAATATTTGCTGGGACAAATAAAGATAATTTCGGTTATAATATTATGATGATGCAAGATTATTAAAAAGAGTTGTTAAACAAAAAAAAGAAAAATATGGCAGTAAAACCAGTATATAATTGTTTTCATCCTGTTTTAAATAAACCTACAACAAAGGTTGAAAATATTGATTTTAGTGTAAAACAAATAGCAAATGATTTGATTGACACTTTGAAGAAAATTTCAAATGGTGTTGGTCTTGCCGCTAATCAAATTGGTGCAACACAATCTGTTTTATATATAGATATATCGATCGTTGATGAGTTCAAAAATGTAAAGCCTATTATTATGATTAATCCTGAAATCATCAAATTTTCTGAGGAAAAAGTTATCGACCAAGAAGGTTGTTTATCTATTCCAGATTTTTACGAAGAAGTTGAACGTCCCGAAAACATTCTTGTGAAATATTATGATTTGCAAGAAAAGGAACATATAGAAGAAGTTTCAGGTTATCTATCACGAGTAATGCAACACGAAATTGACCATTTAAATGGAATTCTTTTCTATCAAAGGCTATCATCACTCAAGAAAACTCTTTCGAAAAATAAATTAAATAAAATAAAAAAAGGTATAATATTACCTGATTATCCTTTTGTTCTTCCAGATGGTACTTTAGTAAATAGCTAAAATACAAATAAAAATTTTTTTTAAACAAATAAAAAACGAGATTACCGGAGAAAGTAATCTCGTTTTATTTAATTTGCGAATTTCTTATTTCTTTTGATTATTTTGATTATTTTGTTGTGGTATTTGAGGCATCGGAGATTGACCAACTGGTGGTGCTGATGGAGGTAATTCGACACCTTCAATCACTGGTTTTGGTGTATTTTCACCTTGTCCGACAAAAAATTTATTTGTTGCAATAGTTAAAATCAAAATAGTTATTGCAAATCCAATAGTAATTTTCATTAATAAATCCATTGTTTTTCGACTGCCGAACATTGAGGTCAAATTACCTGTTACACCACCACCAAGACCAGCGAGCATATCGCCTTTGCCAGGTTGTAACAATACTACAAGAATCAATAAGCTTGCTATAATTATTATCAAAATAAGCATTACTGAAAACATTTTTCACCTTGTGAATTTTATAATTAAGCAAATTAACTAAATTTGATGAATTAACAAAATTATAATCCTGAATTTACTATTTTTTTAGTTGTCCCGATAAATAATTTTTGCAACCAAATGTAAATCATTACCTATTGTTTCAGACTTTTTTATTTCAAGTTTGGGAGTTTTTGCAATCGTTGAAAAACTCAAATGTCCAAAAGACTGTAAGCCGCCACCAATAATGATTGGTGCAATAAAGAAATGTAATTCATCAACTAATTTAGATTTGATAAAACTTGAATATGTTTGAGAACCACCTTCGACAAGAAGCGAAGTAATATTATATTTATTTGACAAAACATTCACAACTTCTTGGATATCCAAATATCCACCTTCATTTTCTAAAGGTTCGATTTTAATTCCCGCAAGAGATAATGTCTTTGCTTTTCTATTATGGATTGCTTTTTGATTACAAAAAATTATAGTGTTGCTTCTGTCTCCATTTTTAAATATATTCAAATCAAGTGGCAAAGTTAAATCACTATCTAAAATAACTTTTTTTGGTGTTGGAAGGTCTAATTCTCGAACAGTTAAAAAGGGATTATCCATTAAAACAGTGTTCTTCCCTACTAATATAGCATCTGCTTCAGACCTTAATACTTGAACTGCAAAGCGTGATTCCTCAGATGTAATCCACTTCGACTGCCCATTTTTTTGAGCAATATTCCCATCAATAGTTTGAGCAATTTTTAATGATATATAAGGTTTTTTTTGGGTGATAAATTTAAAAAATGCTTTGTTCAATTCAAGACATTCACTTTCATGAACTCCTGTAATAACTTCAATTCCTGCATCCCTAAGTTTTTGAACACCTTTACCACTTATTTCAGGATTTTGGTCTAAAGTTCCAATTACAACCCGAGAGAATTTTTTTTCAATAATTAAATCAGCGCAAGGTGGCGTTTTACCAAAAATTGTACAGGGTTCTAAAGTTACAACCAAAGTGTGTTCTTGAAATGAATTTAATTTTGTTGAATTGATAGCTTCAACTTCGGCATGATTACCGCCGAAGATTTTATGCCAACCTTCTCCAATTATTTTTCCATTTTTATCGAGTATAACTGCTCCAACACGTGGATTTGGACTGACATATCCTGTCCCACGTTTTGCTAATTCAATTGCTTTTAACATTGCTGACGAATATTCACTCATTTTTTCCAATAATTAATTTGTGTGACATAATCTTTGGGTTTTGCAGGAATAATAAATGTTACTTCATTTTCCCCGTTAATTTTATAATTTTTGTTTTTATTCAAGTTGTAATCAATTTTATAAATTTTATAATCTCCCACCATAGATGGTTCAACCTTCCCTATTATTTGCATAAAATTTAGTCCCTCACTTGAATTCCAACTCGTTCCATTTTCTTTATCTTTCATTAATACTCTGAAAGTTTCACTGGTTGGTGCAAATTCCCCTGTATTTGGCATTAATCTTATAGCTAATAAATTGAAATCAATAATATCTTTTTGCTCTTCAATCCATGGAATGAGCTTAAGAAATTCATTTTTATCAAAATCAATTTTGGGAAAAATATTATTTCCATCAATGACTTTATTTATTTGACCAAGACTTGTTTCTAAGTTCAACTCAACTTGACTATCAATTTCTTTTGAATTGATTAAATCCTTGAAATCTTTACCGGCAATAAAGAGCAAGTTTTTATCAATTGAAGTTATGAAAATGAAAGTCCCTTTCAAACTAGTAGAACTTGATGAGTAAGTACCACCGAAAATTGTATCAAAGCTGGCAATATACTCTCTTTTTTTGTTTAAAAAATGACTATGAATAATTAATTTGCTGCTCTTTATATCAATAATTTCATTATTTTTTGCAACAATATTTACAATTGCAAAAAACCTTACACTATCTGATGATTCCGTCGCAATAATATCAACTGACAAGTTTTTATCTTCGACTTTTTTGATATTTATCGATGTGCAAGCTGAAACAAACAAAAGAAAGAATAGAACTAAAACGATTTTCATTTCTATGATAATTTTTATTTTGTAAATTATATAAAATTTTTCTCTTTTGCAATAAGTTTGTGTCTTAATTACGAAAATTTTATTAATTTTGTTCAATTAATTGAGAAATTTAATTTCTTGATTAAATTTATCAACGGGGGAAATTTTTTTAATGAAATCAAAATTTTTATTTTTTATATTTTCAATTCATTTTTTTAGTTATATACTTTATTCTGGAAGTTCTGGAGAGCAGTTTTCTTATGAAACTCAATTTTTAGTTAATAAACCAACTGCAAGTTCAATTTCCTTTAAATCAGAAATTTTTAGTTTGAATTTTTCGGGAAACTCGAATTTTGTTTTAAATGGAGAGTATTCACCTTTTGAAAACTTCTCAGTAGGTTTGGCTTTTGGTGGTAATAATTTTTTTGGTAAAGACAAGGTTATTTTTCAAAGTTATCCAGGAATTTTATTAAAGTACCGCTTCATCAATGAAAATAAATACATACCTGCAATTGCAATTGGTTTTAATTCTCAAGGTTATGGAAATTTCAACGAAAAATTAAAGGAATTTGAAATCAATTCACCTGGTTTTTACTTGGTACTTAGTAAATCTTTTAAATGGAAATATGGTTATGTAGCATGGCATTTAGGTGCAAATTACTCTTTCGAACCAGCCTCGAATTTGCGAAAAATTAATCCTTACTTAGGTTTTGAACATACTTTAGGTAAAAGAAGTTCCTTAAATTTTGAATATGACTTTCAATCTCCTTATAATCCCAATTTTGTTTTATCCAAAAGTATATATAACATTTCATTACGATATTCGATTGATATGAATACTACTCTTGAATTAAAATTCGTTGATTTATTCCATACAAATTCTGACTTGCAACGTTTATTGAAAGTTGAATTTATTGGATACTTTTTTTAATTTATTCTATTTAACAAATATTTTTCTTATAAATTAATTAAATAAAGGTTACTAAGCAAATATTCTTTAATTTTCGTAATTTTGAACAATAAATAAAATAGCACTTGATGAAAGTATTACTTGTAACAATGAAAAACCCTTTTGGAGCGAAAGATGGAGGTTCTTTAGCAATATTAAATGTGATTGAAGGATATAAAAAATTAGGTTTCGAAGTTACACTTTTGATGATGAACACTCTTAAGCATTTTATTCCACTCTCTCAATTGAAACCAAAAATTGATGAATTGGGTGTTGAAGTTATTGATATGACTATTGACACAGGTATAAAACCATTTGATGCATTGAAAAACCTTCTTTTTTCAAATTTACCCTATAATCTTGAACGGTTTTATAGCAAAAAATTTGCCCAAATCTTAAGCGATTTGATAACAAATAACAATTTTTCATTTATACAATTTGAAAGTAGCTACATAGGTCTTTATATTGATATAGTCAAAGAAAAAGCTCCTAATGTTCCTTTATTTCTCAGAGCTCATAATGTTGAATACGAGATTTGGGAAAGGAACAGCTCTGTTCAAAAAAATTTTCTAAAAAAAATATATTTTAAGATTATCGCCCAACGCTTTAAAAAATGGGAAGAATCTCTGTTTTGTAAATATAACGCTATCTTACCTATTACAACAAGAGATAAGAACAAAATACAAAAAAATTGTCCAAATGGTAAATTCTTTACACTTCCATATACAATCAATATCGCCGATTTTCCCTACGAGGAAATTAAATTAAATGATTTATCAATTGCATATCTTGGAGCATTAGATTGGATACCTAATCAAGAAGGTATCTTATGGTTTTTAGAAAATGTTTGGGATAGGATTTACAATTATTATCCAGGATTAAAATTTTATATTGCAGGACGCAATGCACCTGATTGGTTGGAACGTAAAATTAAATCTCATCCAGTTGAATATTTAGGCGAAATTTCAGATGCACGTGCCTATCAATTAGAACACCCAATCTTTGTTGTGCCTTTGCTCTCTGGAAGTGGAATGAGGATTAAAATTATCGAGCAAATGGCATTAGGTCGTGTTGTCATTTCAACTCCTATTGGTGCTGAAGGTATTGATATTACAAATATGGAAAATGGTTTGTTGGCTCAAGAGCCTGATGATTTCATCAAAAATATTGATTATCTTTATAGAAATCCAGATGGAATTAGATATATTTCAAAAAATGCTCGCTTAACTGTTGAAAGTTTATTTGATGCTAAAGAAATTTTCGAAAAATTATACAAATTTATAATTAAAGTTCTTGAAGAAAATCAAAACAAATAATTTAATCTTTTTTATGTTAACTTAACGTGGTTCCCAGGCTTCTCCACCACAAGGAATATAATCTTCAGTGACATGTTCATCAAGAATTGTGCAGAGCTGACTTGTTTTATCAAAATATCGACATTTCCCACACAAAGTATTTTCCAAAATATCTTCCGACTTTTTGTTAAACTCTTTGTATTTATTATATGCGGGAAAAGCAACTAAAAACCATAAAAATAATGCAACAAACCACCAGTTTGCTCTTAAATCAAATATATCATTTAAACTTAGTGCTAATAACATAATAGCGGCTGTTCGAAATATTACCCCAGAAATTATCGATCCTGTTGTTATAATCGGTTTTTGTTCTTCATCAAGACTTGAATCTGTTGTAAAATTTAAAATTCGATATAATCTTAAAAAAAATTTTTCCATACTTTCTAATTTATGGTTTATATTATCGTAATTTTCTAAATTATATTGTAAAAAACAATAAATAAAAAAAGGACTACTATGTTAAAGTAGTCCTTTTAGTTGAATATAATATTAAATATTTTTATTCAGAATCTTCTGTTTTATCATTCTCTTCGGATTTTCCATCTTCTTTAGTTTCTAAAGTTTCATTGCTTTGCTTTTCAGTTTCTTGTTGAATTTTCGCAGTAATATCTGATAAGCGAACAGGTTCAGTATTCTTAATTTCAATTGGCGTTTCCTTTTTGACTTCTTCGAAAGCTTCGTCAATACTTGGATAGAAGTTAATCTCTTGCTTTAAGTAAGCTTCAGTTTCACTTTCCATACTTGCAATTTCTTCACGCAATGATTCTGGTTGTACCTCGTAATTTGAATACTGGTCAGCATTTGGAACAGGATGTTGTGCATTATATTGTTCGATAATCGAAGCATCTTTCCCTCTTAAAGCTTCAACAGCTGAAAGAACTATTTTCTTTGCTTCTTTATCAAACTCAACAACTTTTAATGGTAAAATATCGTCAAGTTTGAAGAACTCGCCAATGCTGCTAACCGGTGCAAAGGAAAGTTGTGAAACTGGCACAAAACCATCGACTGTATCAGGCAATTCAACAATGATACCTTTTTCAATTATTCGAACTATTTTACCTGTAGTTTCTTCGCCTACTTTATATTTATTTTCGAGATAATCCCAAGGATTTGGTTGAACTTGTTTGTGTCCAAGCGAAATTCTTCTTTGTTCTAAATCAATTCCAATAACCTTAACTAATAATGTATCACCTTTTTTAACAAATTCACCCGGATGACGAATTTTCTTAGTCCAGGACAAATCACTAATATGTACTAAACCATCAACGCCAGGTTCCAATTCAACAAATGCACCAAAATTAGTAATATTTCGTACTGTCCCACGATGTTCAGAATCGATTGGGTATCTCTTCATCAAATCTTCCCATGGGTCAGGAAGCAGTTGTTTCATTCCAAGCGCTAATTTTTTATTATCTTTATCAATATTTAAAACAACAGCTTCAACATCTTGACCTAATGATACTACTTGTGATGGATGTTTAATATGTTGTGTCCATGACATTTCACTTATGTGTATTAATCCTTCGATACCTTTTTCAATTTCAATAAATGCACCATAATCAGTCAAGCTAACGACTTTTCCTGAAACCTTAGTTCCTGGAAGATATTTATCACCAATTGAATCCCAAGGATGAGGAGTTAATTGTTTCATTCCTAAAGAAATTCGTTTCTTGTCTTGGTCGAAATCTAAAATGACAACTTTCACTTGTTGGTCTAATGTAACTATTTCAGAAGGATGTGTAACACGTCCCCAAGATAAATCTGTTATATGAACTAAACCATCAACGCCGCCTAAGTCAACAAATACACCAAAGTCTGCAATTGCTTTAACAACGCCTTCGAGTACTAAACCTTTTTCAAGACGTGACATAATTTCAAGACGTTGACCACTTAATTCTTCTTCAAGGAGTATCTTATGGCTTACAACAACGTTGTAATTAGACATATTTACTTTAACAATCTTTATATCGATATTTTGTCCAACCCAAGAATCAAAATCACGAACCGGACGAACATCAATTTGTGAACCTGGCAAAAATGCTTCAACACCAAGCAAATCAACAACCATTCCACCTTTAATTCTTCGTAATATTTTAACACTGAATGTTTCTTGTTTTTCATGTATTTCGAGAATTCTATCCCAAATTTTCATAAAGTCAGCACGACGACGGGATAAGACAACTCGTCCTGAATTATCTTCTAATTTTTCAACGTAAACCTCAATTTCCTCACCGGGCTTGTATGATTCAGGGTTGATTAATTCTCCTTTAGGTATAAATCCATAAGATTTGAAACCTATGTCAACAATTACTTCATCTTTTACAAAATCAACTATTTTCCCTTTTACTAATTGCTCTTCTTTTATATCCTCAAAAGACTCTTTGAATAACTTACTAAATGTATCGTTATCCATTTCGAGACCTTCAAAACCCGAATCAAGCAATTGGGAAACACTTTTGAATTTTGTTGTAATTGGTGTCTTTTCATTTGAAACGACTAGATTAGTCATTTCTTGATTCATTTCTTCCATTTTGGCTCCTTATTTCAACATAGAATTGCCAAATTTTCTATGCTGATTTTGTTAAACATTTGTTAATTAAAAGATTACAAAATTAATAAATTGTTTTTATTTAACAATAAATCTCTTTGAAACTATTTTATTTCCATTTTCTAATTTTATTAAATAATTGCCGGAATTTATGTTCTGTAAAGGTATTGTTATTTGTTCGTCTATGTTATTTATTGAATTTGAGTAAATCAATTTTCCTTGTATGTCGAATATGCTAATATTAACCAATCCCTTCATATCAACTGTTGATATATTGATTAGATTTTTTGCTGGATTCGGAAAAACATAAATCAAATTATCAGGCCCCGGTTCCTGTACTAATGAGTATGAACCTAAGAAAAATGTATATTTGATTCCGTGTCCAAAATCAGGATTGAAGACTTTTAAATTTTTACCTGTTGCATCTGTTATTCTTAATGAACCGTTTCCTTGGTCTGGAAATGCCCAATACGAAAGTCCATAATTATTGATATCTGTTACTTCTAAGGTGTAACATCCTTGGGGTAAGTTAAAAGTTTCGTTATAAGTCGTACTATTTAATAAATTATCTTTTGAAAAAACAATATTGCCTTGAACGTCTTTTAATACATAAGAAAAGTCATTTCCTCGTAGATTGGTCTTCAGTTCAAATTTTGAATCATATGGCAACAAATCAGGCATATTAAAATATGATTTAAACTCATCATTTACATTGTACTCATCTACTTTGTTATTTGGATTTGAAATTTTAACAACAAATAAATTCTTGCCGTCACCCAACCAAAAATCACTTGTTGGTATAGGAAGAACAATTCGTTGACTTTGCATTGATTTGATTTGACCTTCCCAGTGATATTTTTGATTTAAACCTCCTTGTACGAAATATTCAAAATCTAAACTTTTCAAATCATCTCGTCCATTGTTTCTAATTACAATTTGCGGGTCCGAACAAATTGGATTTACTCTCGAATAATAATCGAATTTAGAAGGCATAATTACATCGTAAATTTCGGCGTCGATATTATGAGTTAATTCGCCGTATTCGATTAAATGATATGCTGCAACATAATTTCCGTTCCCCATCCCCAAATTATTTTCAGGCACTTTTGTAATATCATAATCTAAATCAATTTTATTATCTTTTACATAATCGGTTACTTCAAAACAATTGTCTTTAACCACATCACCGGGACACCAACCTTCTCGGCTGCCAGGCCAAGTGCCACCTTGAGGATAAACGGGATTTGTTGCACAGTCATTTGTTTGCCAAATATGCCAATTTTCTATCATTTTACCATTTGAATACAAATAATGAGTATTATCCTTCCATTCACAGCAATGAGGATAATTGCCATCATTGCTATTATGTCCGTGTCCTGTTAATCGGGTTATTAGCTTGAATTGCTTGGATTCTGGTAAAACATTGATCGTTGTGTCTCTTAAATATTTGTCGCTACTTAAATCTTTATAAAGATATGATTTCATTGGTCCCCAAACTTTATCTATTCTATTAACTCGTCTTGGAGGAGTGCCTTTTATAAATAAAAATTTAACATCCAATAATTCTTGTAAGTTTCCAGCAGCAAAATCAACTGTATCATGTAAAAGAGGCTCGTAATCAGTAACATCATAAACCCAAGTAAATCCATTAGGTCCTAAATCTAAATTTATACCGTATGGTGTAATAAATCTTCCTATCTCAGTTACATCTTTAATTTCAAAGGGTTCAGAATAATATTCAATTGTATTATTAACAAAATATCCATCTGGTTTATTATAAACAGAATCAATTATATTACCATTTTCATCATAGTAATAGCACCAATTAGCTTTATTATAATATTTGATATTATCAATTATTGGTTTATGATTATTTATTGTAAATTCAACAATTGAAATTGGTTCAAATGTGTATGTTATATTTTCCTCAACAGAATCAACATTTACAACAAAATCACCTTTTGATATATTCATTCGAGGAATAAATCCAATATCTTGAATATACCGATAAATATCTGTGGCATTAGTTGTAACCCATCTTGGTGTTCCTATTAACTTGCCATCATAATGGTTCTTTGAGTTATCTGATGCTATATAACCTTCTGTTTCATCAAATTGATAATATGCAACTAAGTTTTTATAGTTTGGATGATTTGGTTGCAACACCACACTTTTCCACGCATCCAAAGCATCACCAAGCAAAGCTTCATCCCAAATTCTAACTTCATCTATTGAGCCGGTAATTGAAGATGTTTGGTTTGCATTTGATGAAATTGTCAAAGGAGAGATATCATTTGCTGTTGAACTTGGTAAAATTCCTGTATAAGTCAATTTCACTTCTTTCCCATTAATATATAACTTTAGCTTTTCTTCGTTAGTACTTTTTGTCCCATCAAATACCATCGCTAAATGATTCCAATCTCCTGTTTTTATTGCACCTAAGACATAGCCAAATGTATTATCAGGGTTGCTTACTTTGCAGTATATTTGTCCAAGTTGGTCTCCTGTTCCAAAAAAGATAGAATTACCTTTACTAACAAAAGCACTTTTGTTCGTCCATTTTTTAACATTAACCCAGGCTTCAATGGTAAATTTTTGCACATTGTTTAATTCTGAAATATTACCGCAATTAACATAATCATTTGCAGAGTTGAATTCTAAAAAATGTTCTTCTTGGACTGAATAAATTCCATTTATCGCAGGAGAAACATCGAGCAATAATTCATCATTATTTTCTTGTTCAAAACTAATATCGATATTTAAGTTTTGAAATTGTGTCCAATAAAAAGGTTTAATAAAAAACAATGTCTTGCCAACCTGATTGCTTAATTTCATAATCTCCAAAATAAACTATTGTAAAATTTGAATTTGAAAAGTGATTATCGGTAATTGATGCTGAACTTTGCAATTTAACTTTCAAATTCTTTAAGACATTACCAACACTAGTTGTATAAATTTGAATTTTTTGTAAATTTCCGCTTTTCATTCCTAAATCACGTAAATCTTTAGATAGCAATGAAAATTGAGCACGTACTTTTTTGCCAGTCAATAAAGCTTGAACTTGCCCCGATGAGACATTATAAACCTCTTCGTTTGTAACACTTTGAACAGCCGTTTGGTATTTTGTTCTCTTAACACTTATTTTGGGTGCATTATTCGAATAATAAAGAGTATCAGGTGTTTCAAAACCATAAGAATAATGCTTAGTTGATAATTTAGTAGAATCGTATTGTCCTGTTTTTTGATAAACTAAGTTATAAGTTAAATAATCCCATTCTCCACAATTATATTTATCATGCGGAGTTAAAGGGTCGCATTTTAAATTGTAAAGCATTAGTATTTTTCTGAAAGATTCATCTTTAGGGGGGAATACAAAAAGCCCTCGCCTTTTATAAATATCTTGATATGTAAAGGTTTGTACAGTAACTGTATCTTGGGCGAACGATTTAAATTCACTTGCAAAAATTAAAATAGCAAATGCAATTAAAAGGATTCGAAAATTCTTCATTATTTTTCCTTTAGGTTAATATAATGTTAATTAAATAATTAATTTCAAAATTAAGTATAAAAAGATAATTTTTCTTGATAAAGAAAGAAAAAAAGAAGAAAAATATTGAATTGAGAAAATAAGAAAAAATTGCTATTTAAATATCAATGAAATCTTAATGATTCCTTCTTCAGAAATTTTTAAAGTTTTAATTTCCATATTATTTGCATCTGAAATCATCGAAATTATACTATAGCTCAAACCTTCTGAAAAATCGGGAATATCTGTCTCTTTACATTTAACTTCAATTTCGAAGAATATTCTATTATTATTAAAGAATGTTCTAAAAGTAATTTTAGCACAATTATTTTGAATATAAGTCATATAATGAAGCATTATTACAAATACTGCTTCTTGTAAACTTTTAATATCTGCATTAATTACTGGTTCTTCAGAAGATAAGTTGATTTCTAATTTTAAATCTGAATATGCAAAAGTTGAACGATATTTTAAAAATTCTTTTTCAACAAATTCATTAAGGTCAACTAATCCAATTTTTGGTGAATATCCTTGAGCATATTTAATAAATATATTCATTGTTTGAAGATATTCACTTGTACTATCGTAGAAATTGTTCCATTGTTTTTGGAATTTATAATCAATATCTTTTGAAAAACTTTCGTTTAATTCTGCCATAAAATCTTTAATTGATTTTAAAATTGCTTGAGTATCTTTTCCAATGATTGCAAATTTTTCTCGAAAAGCTGTTTCTTTTAATCTATGTTTAGTTTCTTCCACTTCTAAAATTGGTCGCAAGTCATTAATTATAGCAACTCGTCCCATAACTTCACTTTTAGTTTTAATATCATATATCTTTAAATGGACGGGGACATCTTCGTCATCTAAATTTTTAATATTTGTTTTCAAATACTCTATTGCTCCTTCTTCACTATCAATGCCTTCGAAAAATTGTTCGGGCAACATTTTACGTGCCTGTGCAATTCCTGGTTTGCGTTTTGATTTCCAATTTAATATTTGCTCAGCTGCCGGATTAAATATTTGTAATTTTCCTTTTCTATCAACTGCAATAATCCCTTCAGATGAATTTTCGATTAAATTTCCATAAAAATCATGAATAAAATTAAGTTGCTCCTGTAACTTATTTATTTCAGTTACATCAATTCCAATTTCCATAACTTTCGTTACGTTGCCGTTTATATCGTAAGAAACTGGTGCAGAAGTCATTATATAGTATGTTTTCTCGCCTGTCGAAGTAAAACCTATTTGACTGGACGAATGGACTGCTCCATCTTCAAATGTTGACAAAGTCGGACAATTATTACAAACTTGTTTTTTCTTTTTGAAAACTTCGTAACATTTTTTACCTCTTAAAACTCCAAAAGTGTTGACCATCCTGCGATTTGCACGCAAAATATTATAATTTTTATCGACAATAGAAATAAAGTTCGGTGAATTCTCGAATAATACGTTAAAGTCATTTTCCCAATGATTTACATCTTTTTGTGGAATTGCCATTTCTTGAACATATTTGACTTTTCCATTATTATCAAAAATTGGTGAAAAAATTACAACATCAAATACCATTTTCCCAGATGCATCGATACTGGAATCTTGTACAACTTCGGTTTCGCCTGTTTGAAATACATTTTGAACTCTACATCTCAAACACGGCACTTTTGAATTTTTACAAATTTCGTGACAACGATTATTAGCCCAAGTACCGTAACTTTGTTCAAATTTCTTATTTGCTGCAACAATGACTTGGTCTTTATCCATAATTGCAACTTTGAATGGCAAAGAATCAAAATAATTTTTTATAAAATCTTGGTCAATTATTCTATCCATTTTTTCGTCTCAAAAGTTTGTAATTCTTTCTTTTTTTAAAACTTAAAATTACAAAAAAATCTCTAATTTTATTCTATTTATTAATAAAAATTAATTTAATTCTTGATAAATATTAATATTTTTTTAATTTAATTGAAATTTAGTCCCATCTAATTAATTAATTATGTTTAAGCATTAATTGCTTAAATCTTATTTAATCAAATAGTTCACAAAAATATGTTAATTTTGTAAAAATCAAATTATATTCTTAATGACTTCTCTTAACGTTTTAATTATTGCATATTACTTTCCACCGATGGGTCTAAGTGGAGTTCAACGTATCACTAAATTCGTCAAGTATCTTCCTGATTTAGGGTGGAATCCTATTGTACTCACCTCTAATTCCCCAGCATATTATGCTTTTGATGATTCTTTGTTGAAAGAAATTGAAGAAAAGAGTGTTCAAATATATCGAACCGAAGAAGATATAACAAAAATTGTAAAAAAGAATTCTAATCCGACTTTAAATTATCCAAGCAAGTTTCGTCAAAAAATTCAATCTATTGTTTTACAAACTTTATTGCAACCAGATAGCAGAAGACTTTGGGCTAAACAAGCAATTGCAAAAGCTGAAGAAATTTTTAAAAACCATCAAATTGATTTAATTTTTGCAACTGCTCCTCCATTTACTGATTTTTTAGTGGCTCATCATTTATCAAAAAAATACGAAGTTCCTTATGTTTTAGATTATCGTGATTTGTGGGTCGATAATCCATATTATTTTTACGCCTCTTTCTTTCACAAAAATTACGCTATTTCTTTGGAAGAAAAAATATTAATGAATGCATCTCGCTCGCTCGTGATTACTCGAGATATGAAAAATAAAATACTTAGCCGCTACCGTTTTTTGAATTATAATGATATTGCTATTCTTCCCCATGGCTATGACCAAGAAGATATCGATAATGCTCAAGTATTAGCTCATAAATCAAAAAAATTTGTAATTGCACATTCTGGTGTTTTTTCAGCTGATTTAACTCCAGAATATTTCATTAAAGCTATATCTTCTTTGATTAATGAAAAAACTGAAATTAAACAAGATTTGGAAATTAGATTTGTTGGTGTTCTACAAAAAAAATATAAAAAGTTAATTACTAAAAATAATCTGGATGAGTTTTTTAAATTATATGGCTACGTAGAACATATTGAATCTGTAAAAATTCTTATAGAGTCCGATGTTCTTTGGATGATGGTTCCCAATTCAATAGTAACACCAAGCAGATTTTATGAATATTTAGGCACTCGTAAACCAATGATTATTTCTTCTCCACCAAGCGAATTAACTAAAATCGTGGAGAATTCAAATAGCGTTATTCGGACTGATTTTAAAGATATAAATGCAATTAAAAAAGCGATTTTGGAAATGTATATGAAATGGAAAAATGATAAATTAACACCAATTAGCAATGAAATCACCGAAAAATATGAAAGAAAATCTTTAACTAAACAACTTGCTAAAGAACTTGCATATTGTGTCAAATTTAAACAATAACAGCCTTGTTAAAGAAAAATAATTCCCAAAAGTCTTACTTATTTGCAATATTTGCAATACTTTTTTGGAGCACTGTTGCCTCAGCTTTCAAAATCTCTTTATCATTTATTAATGTTTATCAATTACTTGCAATTGCTTCATTTTCATCATTATTTATACTTTTAATCATATTGGCTTTTAATAAGAAAATAAATTTACTTTTCAAACAAACAAAAAAGGATTGGTCGTATTCTTTGGTTTTAGGCTTTATTAATCCATTTTTATATTATATCATCCTCTTTAATGCTTATAATTTATTGCCTGCACAAGAAGCAATGATTTTGAACTATTCCTGGCCTATTGTCCTAACTTTGTTTTCAACAATTTTCTTTAAGAATAAATTATCATTAAAAGTAATTTTTGCACTTTTAATTTCTTTTTTTGGAATTATTATCATTGCCACAAAAGGTAATTTAACTGAGCTTAAATTTTCTAATTTAACTGGCATTTTACTTGCTCTTGGAAGCGCTTTTGTTTGGTCTATTTTTTGGCTTATCAATATGAAAGATAATAGAGAGCCGTTAATTAAACTTACTTCAAGTTTTATTTTTGGCTCCCTTTTTTCATTGTTATTTTTTATAATTCTTCCGAATAAATTTAATTTTAATTTTTACGGAATTTTAAGTGCAATTTATGTTGGTTTTTTTGAAATGGGTGTAACTTTTGTTTTTTGGCTTAAAGCTATAAGTTCTTCCAAAAACACTGAAAAGATTAATAACTTAATTTATATTACACCCTTTTTATCTCTTCTTTTTATATCGGTTATTTTAAAAGAAAAAATATTTTTGTCCTCACTTTTTGGTTTATTTTTTATTTTGTTGGGTATTTTTATAAATTATATTTATAAAGAAAATAAAAAATAACTCTAAATTCCAGACACGGATATTTCATTTATTTTTATCGCTGGCGATTGTATTGTACGAGTTTTGTCTGGATTATTTGCAATCATTTCGATATTGTTTAAAATAGCATTTAAATTACCAGAAATTGTAATTTCGGCAACTGGGAAAGTCAATTCACCTTTTTCAATCATAATCCCAAAAGCTCCCTTGGAAATATCGCCTGTAGTAGTATCTGTACCTTGACCAATTAAATTTGTGATTAAGATACCTTTATCAGTACTTTTAATTAAATCTTCTTGAGAATTGTTTTCGGGTTGAATAATGAAATTTGTAGGACCGGAAGCATTTCCAGTAGACTTTAAACCTAATTTTCTTGCTGAATATGTGCCTAATAAGTAATTTTTTAATACACCATTTTCGATAATAACATTTTCCTTCGTAGGAGTGCCATCGCTATCAAAGGGGATAGAACCAATTCCACCTTTAACACGACCATTATCGACAATATTCAGTTTTGAAGAGGCAATTTTATCATTTAATCTATTTGCAAGGTAACTACGATTCATATAAATATTTCCGCCACTTAAACATGCCGCAAGAAATCCAAATAATGAAGATGCAATGTTTGGTTCAAATATAACTGGGAAATTTCCTGAAGGTATTTTTCTTGCACCGATTAATCGAGTAACTCTTTCAATTGCTTTTTGTGCAATTGTTTCTACGTTAATCATATTTTGGAGTTTTACTGCATTAAACCAATAGCCATCTTCGAACATATTATCATCATCACCGGCGTGGAGATGAATTCCTGCTCCAACTGATGAAGACCGGAAACTGCCTTTTAACCCCTTAGAATTTACTATGAAAACTTCAGATATGCTCGTCCCATACATTGAACCGTCAGATACTTTGATTTTTTTATCTAACAATGCTATTCTTTCTAATTCTTTCGCTTGCTGAATTTTAAAATCTGGATCTATTAATTCAACTTCATTATCATAAATTTCTAATTCATCAACTTTAAAATCATTAGTAATAAAATCCGCCAACTTTGCAAAAGGGTCAGGTTCACTGTATTGTGCACGTTTAATTGCATTTTTAATTAATGTTTCAATTACTTCATCACGTAAATCGGAAGTAGATGCAGTAGCAACTTTATCTTCAACTAAAATTTTTATTGCCAAATTTGTTGAAATTGATTTATTTAGTTCTTGAATGTTACTATTTCTTACTTCAACGGAAAAATCATCTGAATTAAGAAGATAAATCTGCGATTCGGTCGCACCTTGTTTCAAAGCAAAGTTAATTAATCTTTCAATCCGATTGAAAAAGTAATCTGGATTAAAAGTAAAAATATCGGAATTACTCATTATTTCCCCCGACAGTCATTTTTGAAATTTTCAGTGTTGGTGTTCCACTTGTAACTGCTACACTTTGCCCTTGCTTGCCACAAGTTCCTAAAAAGAACCCCATATCGTTTCCTACCATCTCAATTTTTTTCAAAATATCTAAATTTGTGCCTATTAATGTAACATTTTTTATTGGTGATGTGAGTTTTCCATTTTCAATTAAATAGCCCAAATTAATTGAAAAAGTGAATTTTCCTGTACCGTTTACCATTCCACCTTGGAATGATTTTGCGTAGATACCATAATCTACTGAGGAAATAATCTCTTCGGGGCTATATTCCCCACGAGCAAGAACTGTGTTATTCATCCTTGGAATTGGTATATTTTGATATGATTGCCTTCGTCCATGTCCATTTCGTTTATGATTAAGCAATTTAGCATTCAAATAATCATTCATAAAACCAACTAATTTGCCTTTTTCCACTAATAGCACATTCTCAGTTTTATATCCTTCATCATCAATATTTAAACTACCACGATAATTTGGAATGGTTGCATCATCATAAATTGTAACATTTGGATTTGAAACCATTTCACCAAGTTTATTCCACATTACGGATGTTTTTGTTCGAATACTATCTGCTTCTAATGGATGTCCAATTGCTTCATGGATCATAACACCTGATTCTTCAGAACCTAAAACAACGGGAAGTTCTCCAGATGGTGCATTTGTGGCTGAAAGCAAGATAATTGCTTCTTCTGAGGCTTTTCGTCCAATATTTTCAGGCGTATCAATATCTTGGAAAAACTTTAAACCATATCTTCCACCATTGTTACTCATCGCTGTAGTTCGAGTTTTATTGTCATCGGCAGTTGCTGCTACCATTAATCTGATCTGTGGACGAATATCAGAAATTAATAGCCCCTCAGAATTTGCAATTGTAATGTAACTTAAATTTGAATTTAAGTTTGCAGAAACTTTAATAATTCTCTTATCATAATCTTGTGCTGCTTTGTATGCACGTTGAACCAAATCTATTTGCAATGGTATTTCTGTTTTTACGAGCGGTTCTTGCAAATCATAAATTGTGCTTTGAAGAAACCTTTCTTGTAAATTTATTGCAGTCTTTTTTTTATTCGATTTTGCAACAACTGCTGCTGTTTTAGCGGTTTCTATTAACTTATCTAATGATAAATTATTGGTAAAAGCATAACCTGTTTGCTCTCCAATTATCACACGAACACCTATACCAAGGGAAATTGACTCAGATGTATTTTTAATAATATCCTCTTCCATATTAATGGAATTTGAAATACTATATTGAAAAAAAACATCTGCAAAATCACCTCCGTTGGATAGAGCAGCAAAAATTACTTTTTCAAATATTTGATTGTCTAATCCGAAGTTTTTGTACATATATCCTTAATGTTAATTCATTTAAGACGAATTAACAAAAATATAATTAGGATGTCTAATTTACTCACCAATAATCTTAATTAATACTCGCTTTCTTCTTTTTCCATCGAATTCTCCATAAAAGATTTGCTCCCATGGTCCAAAATCCAATTTTCCGTCTGTAATAGCAACACAAACTTCACGACCCATTATTTGCCTTTTCAAATGTGCATCTGCGTTATCTTCGAATCCATTATGATTATATTGACTATGAGGTTTTTCTGGTGCTAATTTTTCAAGCCAAATTTCGAAATCTTTATGCAATCCACTTTCGTCGTCGTTGATAAAAACACTTGATGTTATGTGCATTGCATTAATTAAAGCAATGCCTTCTTTGATTTTACTTTCACTTAATGCTTTTTCCACTTCAGGGGTAATGTTTATGTATTCTCGACGATTTTTCGTCTCGAACCAAAGTTCTTTCCTGAATGATTTCATTTTTTCCTCATTTTTTGAAAAATTAAATGTAAAATTAATGAATTTTTTTCATATTTCCAAAAAATGTGGATATTTTTTATTCATTAATAATTTCAATTTCCACTTCAGCCACTCCATCTTTTATCATATCCAATTCGGCTGCTGCGGAATAGGATAAATCAAGTACTCTGCCAGAAATAAATGGTCCCCTATCATTTACAACTACAAAAACGAATTTTGAATTTCTGAGATTAGTAACTTTTAATTTTGTTCCAAAAGGTAAGGTTCTATGTGCCGCAGTATATTTATTTTTGGAGTATATTTCTCCATTCGCAGTTTTTCTGCCGATAAAATCATCTGAATAATAAGAAGCAAATCCACGTATAACCTGTCCTGGTTTAAATTCTATATTTTCATTATTATCATAAAATGATTTGTCAACTTTATAATTTTCTTGTTTTGAATTACTAAATCTAATCGACGATGAACAAGATATTGAAAATAAGGAAAGTATTAAAATTGCTATTATTAATCTTATTTTCAAAAAAATATAAACTTGATTATTATTTCTAAACAACTGTTCACTCATTTTTTATACTTTTTCTCATATTACTTTAGACACTTTTTTTAATTATTTTTCCCAAATTATTTTGTAATTACTTATTATTTTATTAATTTTGTAATTCTATATGGCGGAAGTAGCTCAATAGGTAGAGCATCAGATTGTGGCTCTGAGGGTTGTGGGTTCGAGTCCCATTTTTCGCCCAAAATTTAAATAATTATTCCGCATTCATTTTACTTAGAAATCTCCGCTCATAGTTTTTTTCATTCTTAATTCTTTCTTTGCTAAGGTAACTGCAATTCTTAATTCGGGAAAACTGCAATTATAATTCAACCTTTCTCTTATTTGACTTAATCGTAATAATGGCGAGTTCATTAAAATAGATTTAACTTCATTAATCAACTTTTCATTCACAAATTTTAAATCTTTAATTATCCAGCCGTTTTCAATTCCATTTTGAATAATATTTGCTAATTCAGGTTCCGCTAATTTAATTTTTTTCGATAATTCAGTCAGAGATTTAGTATTTTCAACTTCTTGATTAATTATGCTATATAATTTTTGATTAATTTCTTCTTGCTTTGTTAACTGTTGCTTGAAATTATGAATTTTGACGTTTGACAAAATCGAGGTATTAACTTTAATTCCCCTACAAGTCGTACATTTACCACAACTTCCAAAAATTGGCTCATCTTTAAAATATTTGATAATAAAATTTTGTTTACATTGATCAGTTTTGATATATTCAATAACTTTGTTTGCTTTATGGATTAAAATGTTCTTTCGTTGGTCTAATTCTTGAGATAATTTATCCGTATAACCTTGTGTAATCAATGTAACGTATGATTTTATACCATTTTTTGTTAAATTAGAATTAACTTGAATAATATTGAAATACGTCAATGTTTCTATTTCTTTTTGGATTGTTTCTAACGATAAATTTAGTTCTGTTGCTAATTCATTTAAATCTAATTCAACATTCCCCTTTTCTGTTTTATTTTTTTTATCTATAATTTCGTTAAATATTAATTTTCTATCTCCCTGAAAATTTGAAACAATAGTATTAAATTCGGGATTTTGCTTAATTATTTGCAATTCTATTATTTGGGCAGAGTCATAAAATTTTAATAAACTTTTTCTTTGTAATATTCGGATTATTGAGCTTAATTTCTTTTTTTCGATATTAAATAATATTGAAAGCTCATCTAAGGTACCTTTAATAAATTTGTCCCTTTTAATATTAATCAATTGATTGAAACCTTCGACAAATTTTTTAAACTCATTTAAAGATGGGATTGCACCAAAAATCATTGTTGAAGGTAAATTTTCGTCATTTTTTGAATATAATAAATAACATTTAGATTCTTTTCCATCACGACCTGCACGACCCGCTTCTTGATAATATGCTTCTAATGAAAGTGGTAAATCGAGGTGAATGACCAAACGAACGTCTTTTTTGTCAATTCCCATACCAAATGCATTTGTGGCTACGATAATATTAATTTCACCTTTTATAAACTTTTCTTGTGCTAATTTGCGTTCTTCTGGGAACATACCGCCATTGTATGGAAGAACTTGGAGATTATTTTTACGTAAAAAGTCAGCAATTTCATTAGTTGTTGCTCTTGTCCCAACGTAGATAATAATACTACCGGAATTATTAGATTTAATTATTTCTAAAAGTCTTTTTCTTTTATCATCAACTATTTCTGTAAAGAAACTTAAGTTCGACCTTTCAAATCCGCTAACGAAAATATTAGGATTTTTTAATTGTAAAATATTGACAATATCTTCTCTGACTTCAGGTGTTGCAGTTGCTGTAAAAGCGGCGATTGGAACTCTTTTAATCCAATGGAAAATATCATATATTTTTCGATAATTTGGTCGGAAATCATGCCCCCATTCACTTATGCAATGTGCTTCATCTACTACAACAAGTCCAATCTCAGCTTTTTCTAATGCTGAGATAAATGTATTACTCGTAAGCCTTTCGGGTGCTACATATAAAATTTTATATTTTCCTAAAATAAAATTTTTGAGAATTTCCGATTGATTTTCATCGCTTAAAGAGGAATTCAAAAAGGATGCTGGAATGTTTAATTTAAGTAAAGAATCAACTTGGTCTTTCATTAATGATATTAGAGGTGAAAATACTATTGTTGTTCCTTCTAAAATTACTGAAGGTAACTGATAACATAATGACTTCCCGCCGCCAGTCGGTAAAATTGCAACAGTATCTTTGAAATTTAGAATTGATTGAATTATTTCGACTTGCTTATTTCGAAATTGCTCTAATTTAAATGTGCTTTTTAAAATAAGTAATAATGCTTCTTCATTATAAACCTTCTTCATAAAAAGCACAAATTTTTATACATTTTGTAAATTTCGAATTTTTTCTAAATATTCGTCTGCTTTTTCGGGCTTTATTGAAATAAGTTTTTGATAAACTTCTATTGCTTGTGAATATTTATTTTGCTTTTCTAAAATCATTGCATAAGTTTCAGTTGGTAAAATTTCGTCTGAAATGAGTTCTTCGGGGTAATTTAGTTCATCGTAATCATCGCACTCGTCTTTTGGTGAATTTGATATTGTGTTGACAATGCTTTCAAAGTAAGTTTCTTTTGGTATTAAGTCGGTCTTTTGGGATAAATTGAAAGATAGTATTTTTGAGATTAGGGCATCTTTTACATCTTTATAATCTGATAAATTATATGAATCAAACCTAAAAGGTAAAAAATTAATTCCGGGAATTAAGTCCAGATCTTTTGAATTTAACAAATTTAAATCTAATGCAAAATTTGATTGAATTTTGAAAGCCTTTGAGTAGTTATTATGATTGTTTTCGGATTCGTTAATATTATCTTCAATGAACTCGTTTTGGAAATTTACATTAATTTCTTCATTGTTGGTTATTTCGGTTGTCGTTTCAATTTCATTAATTGAAGACGTGATTGATAAAAGTTCTTCATCAATTTCCTCGATTAATTCTTCTTCTAATTCATTTTCGATTTGTTCTTCAAGTTCTTCAAGTTCTTCAATTAAGATAATTTCTTCTTTATCAATAATCTCATCCGACACTTCAATTTCAGAATTATCCATTTTTTCTTGTACTAAAATTGAACCAGTTGCTTCACGTCGATTTAAAGCAGATTTAATTGCGGCGTTATTAGGAAATTTAGCAAGTGCCTCATTTAATACTTGATTACTACTTTCAAAATCATTAATTTTTTCGTAAGCTTCTGCTAATAATATGTATCCTATTGGAAAATCAGGAAAAAACTGCAATCCTCTCTTGCATAATTCTATAGATTTAAAAGGATTGCCTGAATTTAATTCTTTCTCAGCTTGAACCACAAACAATGGTGAAATTGTCTCGTCCATTTAATCTCGCCCGCCTCCGAAAAGTCGTAAAAGCATTAAAAATAAATTAATAAAATCTAAATATAAAGTCAAAGCACCAATTATCGAAGCTTTTGAAGCGATTGCATTTCCTTGCAGTTGAACTAAATGCATTTCTTTTAATTTTTGTGTATCATAAGCCGTTAAACCTGCAAAAACTAATACTCCAATCACACTAATCACAAAATTCAACGCACTACTCATCAAGAAAATGTTGACAACCATTGCGACAATAATGCCAATTAAGCCCACAAATAAAAAACTACTGAATGAAGTTAAATCCTTTTTTGTAATAAAACCATATAAACTTAAAGCAGCAAAAGTAATTGCGGCAACTAAAAATGTGCTTATAATTGAATTCAAATTATATATGAAAAAAATTGAAGACAAAGTAACGCCCGTAAGTGCCGAGTAAGCAAGAAATATGAAGGTTGCCACCGGTGTTGACATTTTCATCGCCCAACCAGATAATGCAATTACAGCAATTATTTGTAAAATAAATAGAATTATCAAAGTTGTCGAAGAAAGAAATGAAAGATATAAACCACTTGTAAATAAGTAAAAAGATACAAAAGTAGTAATTAATAAACCAAGTGACATCCAAGCATAAACTTTTCGTAAAAATGCTTTTTGAGATACTATAATTTTTTCTGAAAGCTCTGTTACAGCAGTATTATTGAAGTTTGTTGTTTTCATATATCCTCCTATTATTTATCACGCTCAATTATATATAACGAAAAATCTTTTAAAGAATTTTTAATCGGAGAATCATCGATAAATAGCAATTCATTCACTGCTTTACTGGCAAATTCATGGGCTTTTTCTTCGGCAAATTGGATTCCATTTCTTTCTTTCACAAAATGAATAATCTCATTAATTTGCTTCTTGTCTAATTTTCCAGATTTTATTTTTTTAATTATGCTTTCAATTTCTTCTTTTTTAGCATTTTTAAAAGCAAGCAACAAAGGAAGGGTGATTTTTTTTTCTTTTAAATCATTTCCAACTGGTTTTCCTATTATATAATTTGATTTTGTATAATCAAAAATATCATCTTTGATTTGAAATGCCATTCCAAGATATTCACCAAAATTTCCTAATGCTTGGACAACTTCTGTGGGTTGATTTTGAGATAAAGCTCCTATTTCACAACAGGAGCGAAGCAAAACAGCTGTTTTATTTTTGGTAATTTCGTAATATAGTTCCTCGCTAAATTTTAATTTTCTCGAAGACTCCATTGAAAGTAATTCGCCTTCACTCATTTTTTGCACTGCGTTCGATGTAACTTTAAGAAATTCAAATTCATTGTTTTCAACAGCTGTTAGTAAACCTTTTGCAAGCAAAAAATCTCCCACTAAAATTGCAATTCGATTTTTCCAAATCGCATTTATTGAAAGAAAGCCACGTCTTTCATTAGCTTCATCAACAACATCATCGTGCAACAAAGTTGCTGTATGAAGCAATTCTATCATTGTTGCACCGACAAAACTTCGCTTATTAATTTCTCCAAATAAACTTGATACAAGAAATACTAATGCTGGACGTAATTTCTTACCATTTCGGTGGCTAACATATTTTAACACCATATTCAACAACGGAACTGGCGATTTCAAATGTTCGTTAAAATATTTATCGAATTCGATTAATTTATCTTGAATTGGGTCTGTAATTTTATCAATTTTCATTAAATTTAATTTAAAATAAATACAATTTTACAAAAAAAAGAATTATTAGATATAATATTTGTTGAGAAAATGAAGAAAAATTTGAGAAATTTACTTTATTTGGTTAGTTATTAATTTCTTTTTTTTGAACGAAGAGAATTAGCCTCTGCAGTAAATGTTAAATTTTTAAAATCGGAAAGACTTAGCTCATTTATTTTTTGTTGAGCAAGAAAACCAATCATAGCAGCATTATCCATAGATAATTTAATTCCCGGAAAAGAAACTATAAATCCTTTTTCATTACCTTTTTCAATCATTTCATTTTTCAATTGTGAATTTGCCGAAACTCCACCTGCAACAATGATAGATTTAACTTGATATTTCGATGCTGCTGCTAATGTTTTGGAAACAAGCACATCTACAATAGCAGACTGAACGGATGCGGCGATATCATTCAAATCTTCATTTTGAATTTCTTTCGGAAAATTTTTATTTATAAAATTTTTTACTGACGTTTTTAATCCACTAAAACTAAAATCAAAATCCCCGCTATTAATCATTGACCTTGGGAATTTGTATTTATCTGGTTTTCCCTGTTTTGCTAATTTATCGATTATCGGACCACCAGGATAACCTAAACCTAAGAATTTTGCAATTTTATCAAAAGCTTCGCCTGCGGCATCATCCCGTGTTAAACCTACAATTTCATAATCATTGAATGACGATACGTAAAATAACGCCGTATGCCCACCGCTCACGACCAAACTTATTAATGGAAATGAAATATGTGGGTCATCTATAAATCCTGAATATAAGTGTCCTTCTATGTGATTTATTGGTACAATTGGTAAATTATATTTTATTGATAATCCCTTCGCAAAATTTGTCCCAACTATTAATGAACCAAGTAATCCAGGTTGATTTGTTACCGCTATTGCTTCTATTTGATTAATATTTACTTTCGCTTCATTTAATGCTTCTTGGAAAATTATTCCAATTGTATTTAAATGTGCTCGTGAAGCTAATTCAGGAATTACACCACCATATTGTGAATGGAAATATTGTGATGATATAATATTACTTAATATTTTACCATTTTCCAAAACTGCTATTGATGTTTCATCGCATGATGATTCGATTGCTAAAATAAGCATATTAATCTTTTTTATTTTTTTAACGTTTAATCATCGAATTTATTTATATAATGCACTCTTTGTTCATTTGGCATATTATTTGATAGTTCTCAAGAAAATCAAACGGATATATCGATGAATGAATTAACAACTGGTTTACAACGAAAACTTCACTTAAACTTAAATGATAAAAAATCACTATTTTTAATTAGAGTAAAAGGCGACTCGATGATTAATGCTGGTATTCATTCGGGTGATTACCTTCTTGTAGATACGAGTTTGCCAAAAGAAAATAACTCAATTGTGATTGCGGAAATAAATGGAAATTGGACTGTAAAAAGAATTTCGTTTGATAGTTACGGAATAATGCTTAAACCCGAAAACCCCGCTTATTCAAATTTAACAATTTCTGAAAATGATAATTTCAAAATTGTTGGAACTGTTATAAAAGTGATTAAATCATTCAATTAATTTAATTTGAGAAGATTTCTTAATTAATAATTAGTCGTAATCCAAAATTTTACCTAATAGTTGAGGTAAAATAAATAAATGATTTGTGAACGATGAAAACATTTGCTTAGTTGTGAAAACAACACTTAGTTGTTTAGTATCAAAATTATATGGGAAATCTAATCTATACAAATTAACGGGGTTATTAGATTTCACAAAATGGAACCGGATACCTAAACCTGCTGATTTATAAAATTTTGTATTCATTAATTTCATATTTTGATTCCACACACTCCCAACATCAACAAAAGCAGCTAATGAAAATTTAAACATTAAAATTTCAGGATTGTCTAAAAAATATCTTAATTCAGTATTTAAGTACATCCTGTTTTCACCTTGCAATTGATTTAATTCAATACCTCTCAAACCGTTATCGTTATCTAAAATTAACTGACGCCAAGACTTCCAATTCCATACACTTTGTTGGTTAAAACGACCGGTTATTAAGAAACCATTCATAAAATTATGAAAATATGTAATAGATGATTCTTGATAAGTATAATGTGGAGCAACAACATTATCAAAACCACTTGCTCCAGCAATATGAACAAAAAGATATGATTGTTGGTTATAAAATGATTTTTCTGCTGAACCTGATATATAAAACAAATTATCTCCATCTGAATTTAATGGAAATATTTTACCGATAGTTGCACTTCCCCACCCACCATAAATTAAATCCTCATCTGGAAAACCATTTATTTTGTTGACAACATCGTAAGATTGAGATATAGAAGCAAAATTAAGCAAAAAATATACTGAATTGTCAAATGCTTGTCTGTAAAGTGGAGAATGGCGGGTTGCTTTATTATATCCTCCTAAGGCTGTCATATATAATCTATCTTTTTCCCACCAAGCATGAGAATACCACGCTTCAAAAAGTTTATTTGAATTATTAATTAATTCAAAATCGTATGTATTATGATATAAAAAATCCTTGCCAAAAGTATTAAAAAATCTTGCTCCTATTGAATATTCAGATGAATTTGTTCTATATGGTATTTGCAAAACAAACTGTTGGCTTGTTCTTAATTGATTAGATATTATTGAAATTGAATCTTGTAATTCTGTAAAAGGAATTCGAGGATTAAAAAAAACAAATGTTCCCTCCCAACCTATTTTACTTTCATTGCGATATAGTCCTTTTAATTTAAAATGTGTTGCTGTTCCAAGGAAATTAAATTCATCTAAATCTACCCCGTAATTCGCAAACCCACCACCAAAATTATAAATAGGAACAAACATTGAAGACCAATTATCAGTAGTATTAACAATTGCTTTATATTCATCAAAGCCTAATGAATCTAACGATATATTTACTTTTGTAAAAATTCCCAAGGAACGCAAGTTTCTTTCACTTTCATCAATTAAATCTAAATATGTTTCTTCATTATTTCTAAAAAGCAACTCTTGTTCGATCACATATTCTTTTGTTTTAATATGCAGTGCGTTCATTAAATTTCCCAAAAAGGAAATATTTGGCTTTTCCTCATCTGCAACATTATTTCTAATAATATCGATCTCTCTAATATAAATCTTATCCTGTGCTAAGGTTTGAATATTAAAAATAATTATTATTAAAAAGAATGACAATAAATATTTCATAATGAATTATAAAATTTGATTTTGAGTGATATTATTTTGGGAAAAGTGTTGATTAATAATTTTTTCAAGGTAAAATTTATCAATTTCATCAAATGAATTTAATTCGTCGCTATCTTTATCAAGCACTGCAATTAAATTTTGTTTCATATCGAAAACTGGAACTACGATTTCTGATTTGCTTTTTTCATCACAAGCGATATGTTCAATATCAGAATGAACATCTTCAACAATTTGCGTTTTTTTCTCTCTCGCACAACGTCCACAAATACCACGTTCAAAAATGATAGTCAAGCAACCAAAAGTACCTTGGTATGGTCCAATGATTAACCTATTTTTATCTTTTTTTAAATTATCAACAATATAAAAACCGATCCAATAAAAATATGGGAACTTAGACTTTAAAAGTGAATTTATAGTTGACATTTTTAGAATGATTTCAACTTCGTCTTGAAGAATACTTTCTAGTTCTAACAAAGCTTGTTCGTATAGTTTTGCCTTAATTTCTTTTTCCATATTTAAATTATTTTGTTAAATTCAAATTTAATAAATAACTCAGACATAAAGAATATTTTAAAATAACTTACTTTCGATAACAACATAAACAAAAAACTCCCGAATTTGTTAGTTCGGGAGCAAAAAAGACAAAAAAAAATGAATCTTTGTTATGATTCATTTTTTAATTTCATTAATGCTTTCACAAGTCTGGTCATTCCAATTCCCCCACCAAACCTCTCTATTTGCGGGAGCGAGAGAAAGGCTTCTAATTCATCTTCAACCCTTTCTTTTCCAAAATTTGAAAAAAGTAATTTTGAATATTCACCGTTAGAAATTGAGTAAAAGCGATTTCTCATAATTTCTACATTTGTTTCACGTTCAGCTGTTCCAAAAGTTTCAACACCATAGACGATTACATCAAGTTTATTCGCTGTTTCACCATTTCGTTTCATATTAAAAAATGGCGAAGTATATTCTGGAAAATTTTTTAAAAAGAATACTGGTGAATATTTTGTCTCAATAGCATTTTCTTCTTTTACAGATAATTCCTTGACACCAAAGTCCGCAGCAACATCCAAATAATTTCCACCTTTGAAATTCCCATTTTCGAGGTATTTACCAAAACCCAAAGTGATGAGCAATTCTTTCATCAATTGATTCAAGTCTTCAAAATTCCCCTTTGATTCAAATTCAAACATTGGAAAAATCAAATCATGTCGACCTGGAATAGGGTTCGCTTCTTGTCGATAACTTGTGGTTTGACAAAAAACACCTTGAACATCAGGATTTTTAAGTAATATTTCTTCGAGATTCATTTGATTTGTTTGTGGTAATGGCCACACATTCCCCGTATAATGAAAAGACCCGATTGTAGTCGGGTCTTCACAAGCAGCTAAAATGGATAAATGACTTTGTGCGTGTATTTCTACAAAGCCTTTTTTCCTGAAGAACTCCGACATTGTTTGAATAGCGTAGCTGAACATTTTTTGGAAACTCAAATCTGTTATGTTTAATGTGTTATACACAACTTCCTCCTTTATAATTTTATGTTTGGAAAAATATAAATTCGGCAAAATTAGGAATAATATTTTTTTTAATTACTGTTTTTTTTTAATTGTGGAAAACTTTTTTTTGAGAAAAATTACTTGACAAATTAAAATAATAATTATTAATAAATAAAAAAAGCCCAGAAATATAGATTTCTGGGCTATGTGCTCGGAGCGAGACTCGAACTCGCACGAGAATTACTTCTCACAGGATTTTAAGTCCTGTGCGTCTACCAATTCCGCCATCCGAGCAAAAGAACGAAGTTCAAAATTAACACTTTTTTTTGAATTAAACAAATTTTTTTTAACTTTTTAAAAAGTTTTTTAAATTTTCTTCATAATTAGATTTTCCTGTCACAATTTTTTCAATATATTTTCCGATTATATCAAATTCCAAATTTACTTCTGTTCCTTGTTTATAATTGTGAAAAAGTGTACTTTCGTATGTGTGTGGGATAATAGAAACAGTAAAACGTGTCGAGTCAAATTCTGAAATTGTTAAACTTACACCATCGATTGCAATTGAACCAACTCGAACAATTAAATTATAAAACTGTTGAGGATAACTAATTTTGAATAGTATGCCTAAGCTTTCTTTTTTGATCTCGAGTATTTTTCCGATTGTATCAATATGCCCTAAAACAATATGACCACCTAATCTTGTGGATAGCGTTAATGCTCTTTCGATGTTTACCTTATCATTTGTTTTTAATTTGCTTAAAGTTGTTTTCCTTAATGTTTCATCCACTGCTTCTGCGACAAATGAATTGCTTTTTACTTCAATTGCAGTCAAACACACGCCATTTATTGAAACTGAATCGTCGATTTTGAGATCTTGCAATATTTTTTTAACAGAGATTTCTATTCTTGAAGAATTTCCTTTTCTCTTTATTGAATTTATTGTACCAATTTCTTCAATTATACCTGTAAACATTGCATTTAGCCTCCGTAAATTAATTCAATTTGTCTTTTTTCGAAATCAACCTTAGATACTCGAACTTGAATTTTAGAACCAAATTCAAATATTTTCTTAGTTCTTTTCCCAATTAATCGATAAGTTTTTTCATCGAAAAAATAATAATCATCCATTAGATCTCTTATTTTTACTAAGCCTTCGGAATGTAATTCATCAAGTTTGACATAAATACCCCAAGTTGTAACACCTGTTACTATTCCATTAAACACATCGCCGACTTTGTCTTGCGTAATGAAAAGTAATGCAACTTTGTTCGAAGCTCTTTCTGCTTCCATTGCTTTTATTTCTCGAATTGTCGAATTCTTTGCGGTGTCTTTAACTAACAATTTTAATAGTTTTAAACGAGCATTCGTTAGTTTTGTAGTACTATATTCCTTCAATAATCTATGAACTAATAAATCAGGATAACGCCTTATTGGAGATGTAAAATGAGTATAATCTTTAAATCCCAATCCGTAATGTCCAATATTTTTTTCAGAATACTCTGCTTTCGCCATTGAGCGAATTAAAAGTTGGTTCACTGTATGTTCACCAATTTTGCCTTTGACATCATCCAAATATTGATTAAGTTGGCTCGAAGAAACATTTCTTGTGCTTACATTTGCCCCAATTATACTTTTAATTAACAATAAAACTTCTTTTAATTTATCAGGATCAGGTAAATCATGAACTCGATAAATGAATGGTAATACTTCTTTGGTTTGATGTTGTTTCGATAAAACTAAGATATGCTCCGCAACTATTTTATTTGCAAGCAACATAAATTCTTCGACCAATTGAGTGGCGGGAGTTGATGTTTTAGCAATTACCTCGATTGGAAATTTATTTTCATCTAATTTAAATTTATACTCAACTGTATTAAAGTTTATGCCACCTAATTTGTACCGTTTTTCTCTTAAAACAAGTGATAATTGAAACAAATCTAATATTTGTTCTTTATAATCACCTGTTTTATTATCAATTATATCTTGAACTTCCTGATAATTATATCTTCTTTTGTTTATTATTATACTTTCAACGATTTCATAATTAACAACTTCTGCTTTTGGCGTTAGTTCAGCTACAACGCTCATTGTATATCTTGGTTTACCAGGTTGCAAGGAGCAAATTTCGTTTGACAACTTTTCTGGTAACATCGGTATAACTCTATCAACTAAATATACACTTGTCCCACGAAAACGAGCTTCAATGTCTAAATTTGTATTTTCTTTGACATAATGTGAAACATCCGCAATATGTATTCCAACTTGATAGTTCCCATTATTTAATTTTTTAATCGAAAGAGCGTCGTCAAAATCTTTTGCATCTTCGGGATCTATTGTAATAACAATTTCGTTGCGGAAGTCTCTTCTCGTAGCATATTTTCGATTTTGTGGCGGTCTGACTTTTTCAATTTCTTTTAACACTTCCTCGGGAAAATCTGTAACAAGTTCAAAATCTTTAATAATGGAATTAAATTCAGCTTCTGGGTTTCCTGTTTTACCAAGAACATCAATTACTTCAGCAACGGGACTTTTATTGGGATTATCCCAATGGATAATTTTTGCAGATACTTTATCACCAATCTTCGCAGTTTTTAAAAATTTGCGTGGTATCAAAAAATCAACGTAATATTTTGGGTCGTCTGGTACTAAAAAATAAAAGTCACCATCAAACTCGACAGTCCCGAGAAAAGTAGTTTTTGAACGATTTATTATCTCAATTACTTCTCCACGTAATTTTTTCTTTTCCCGCTGTGCCAAAAGCCTTACTAAAACTTCGTCTCCATCAAGTGCAGTATTAAAATTACGTCTTCTAATTATTATTTTCTTTGCACTCTTATCTTTAGTAATTACAACACCGACATCGCCAGTAATTTCAATTATTCCTTGAAATTTAGTTGTGGGAATTTCTTTTAAAGAATATTTTCTTTTGGCGCTTTTCACTAATATTTTATTCGCAACTAATTCATCGAGGACTTGTCTTAAGAGTCCATATTGTTCTTCATTCGAATTAATTTTTAGTTGCTTAGTTAATTCGTTTAATTGAATCGAAGAATTTTGGTTTCGAAATACTTGTAAAATTTTTTCGGTAAGTTCTTTTTTATCCATCTTTTAAAATATAGTTACAGTATTAGATTTTTTTGCAGATTCTTTTAACATTTCAATAGCTTTTTTCGTAAGTGAATCAACATTGTCTTCGGGTGTTGAAATTGAAGCACCAATACTTAATGTGAACATATAACGGTGATTATCAATCATAATATATTTATTCGCAATTTCTGTCCTTACTTTTTCAGCCCATATCTTTAAATCATTAATATTAACGTTGGTTAATACTACTCCAACAATCGTATCATCTAAAAACCCAATTATATCGTAAGGTCTGAGATGATTTTTTATTACTTCTATTTCTAACAATTGAATTGATTGATTCAATCCTGTCGTGTTTTGGTATGAAGAGTAGTTGTCAATCATAAATGTTACAAACCCGATAAAGTATTTAAAATCTTGAGAGCGAATTAGTTCTTCATTTAATCTTTGATATAAGGTTGTTGGATTCAAAATTCCTGTTTTATAATCGATTTGCGAGAAATTCTGGTAAATATTAATGTAATATAAATTTTCTATAGTTGAAGCAATATGTTCACACAATATTTTCAAAATTTCAACATCATAACGAGAAACATTATTATAATTATTACCATAAACAAAAATTGCACCATAACTAGAATTTAATGATTGCAAGGGAACAGATATGAAATAACCATTCTCGTTAAAAATCTCTTTCGGTGAAACAATATGGCTATAATCAGAGATTGGTGCAATAAAAAGTGCTTCATTTTGGAATAAAGTTCTTGAAATCAAAGCTTTAGATGTATCTATTTTCGTATTACCTAATTGCTTTACAAAAGCCTCATTTCCTTTCAATGCTTGTATTTGCCAACTTCCAGTTTGTGAAGAAAAATTACAAAATCCAATATTGTCAAATCCTAAAATATTGGTTATTGTGTCAAATGCAGATTTAAGAATTGAATCAAATGTTACATCTGTCTGTGTTAGAATTGAACGGTATTTGTTTATTGCTGCTAAAGTATTTTTAGAAATTTTAAGTTCAAATTTTTCATTTAAGCTTGTCAAAAGAGATGAAAGTAATTTAGTAAAATGCCCAAGATAACCGATTATATTAGAATTAAACGTCTCGTTATCAAATGAGTCCAGAGTTAAAATACCGACAGTTTGTTGTTTTGAAAAAATTGGAATTCCAACAAAACTTTTTATTGCCACAGACTGATTGTAATAAGGTAAAATATCTTGAACAGCCGCAAGGTTAATATTAGTGAGTATTTCTGGTTTTGAATTAGTAACAATTTCACTTAAAATATCTTTATTTATGTTTATAGATACATCTTTAATAATGTATTGTTCATTTTCAGTAATGTAAGAATATAATTTCAAAGCTCTTTTATGAGGCTCATATAAAAATAATCCAACAGTGTTGGTTGTAACTGTTGATTTAATTATCATTAATATTCTTGAAATAAAATATTCAAATTCATGTTTTGGTTCATCACCGAATAAAGGATGATTCTCAAAAAACACATTTGTTGGAAAATCAATTGCAAGCTTTTCGAAATCTTGCTGTTTTGGATTTTCTTCATTGGCGAATTCATTTGTTAGGACTTCTTTTGTTTGTTCAGTATCGCTTAATGATGTATTTGTTTTATCATTTATTGTATTTGGAATTATATTTTCATCTTGGCGTTTTAAACTTTCTTGATTATTGAAATTATTTTCTTCTTGATTTATAGTAGATTTGTCTGCATCCAAATTAACATTTACTATCTCTTTCTTTGAAATTGCAAATTTAGAAGTGGAATTTTCATCTTCAGTATTTTCAGAATTTTGTTCTGTTTTCTTTTTTCTTATAACACGTACTGCTGTGATTTCTTCATCAAAAGAATATCCAGTAAAGTGATGAACAATATTATTTGAAGCTTTTGTGTCTTGTTCTTGCGAATCATTTTCTTTATTTTGATTGTCTTGTTCGGGTTTTTCCGAAATTGATTCGAATTCATCTTGTTGTTCAAAATTTTCAATAGTATGCCTTGTTCCGAGTTCACTACTTTGGGTCGTTACTTTATATTCGGCTTGTGTGTTAAATGCCGAATGAGGGATATTCTCGTAATATTCAGTAAATTTTTGAGCAACAGAACTAATTAAGGCAACTGAAATTAATACACTTAAGCTTATGAAAATAATCTTCCAAGAGCTGTCATCGACAAAGAAAATACCAAAAAGTGATAATACAATAATTACTATATAAATATAATCGTAAGCAGTTAATATCTTTTTTAAAATTTGGAAAAATTTATTCATCGTATTTAACAATTATTTGAAAATGAAAATTAACAAAAAAAAATTAATTATTAAGCAATTTTAATAAGAAATTATACATTGCTTTTTGTGAATATTTGAAATATTTGCTTTTTTAAATTAGTCTTTTAAAAATAGTATAACGCAGTAAAACACTAGTTAATATTAAAATAAATGAGGGAAGTAAAAATAAAATATAATGTTCTGACTTTTTTGAATAGTATGAAACATTAATCTTTGTTTTTTCCATTGAATCAATCTCATTATAAATCTCACTCAAGGATTTAGTATTTACAGCTCTGAAATATTTTCCTGAAGTAATATTTGCTATTTCTTTCAAAATTTGTTCATCAATTTTTACTTCAACGTTTTGGTATTGTATTCCAAAAGGTGTTTTAAATGGATAAGGAGCAACCCCTATTGTTCCTATCCCAATCGTATAAACTTTTATGTTAAAGGTTTTTGCGATTTCAGCTGCAGTTTGTGGAGAGATAAAGCCCATATTATTGACTCCATCAGTTAGTAGAATTATTACCTTACTTTTGGATTTGCTGTCTTTTAAACGAGAAACGGCAGTAGCTAATCCCATTCCTATAGCAGTACCATCTTCAATCATTCCTGATTTTATTTTATCAATTAAACTTATTAATATAGAATGGTCAATTGTAATTGGACATTGTGTAAAACTTTCACCCGAAAAAACAACTAATCCAATTCTATCATTTACTCGATTTTCAATAAATTTAATTGCTGTTTTCTTTGCTGCCTCTATTCGGTTGGGTTTCAAATCTTCGGCAAGCATCGAAGTAGATACATCAATTGCAATAACAATATCAACCCCTTCAGTTTGTATTTCTTTTCTTGTTGTATTCGACTGAGGTCTTGCTAAAGCAAAAATTAGTAAAATCAACCCAATATTCATTATATAAAAAGGCAAATCTTGCAATTTTACTTTTAATGATTTTGGTAATTTTGAAATGAAATTAGAAGTTGATATTATAATCTTCGGATATCTATCTTTCAATTTCCAATAATAAAAGAAAATGATTATTGGAATTATAATCAATAAATATAAATATTCAGGATTTGCAAATACTATATTTCTCATTGATTTTCTTCATTTAATTCAGAATCAGTTACAATAGGAACAGTAGATTGTATAATATCTTTTGTAATTTCCATAATTCTAATATTTTCATCAGGTAATGGAATTTGCTTAGCAAATTTTACTAAATCAGAAAATTCGAGTGTGTATTTTAAATTAGATAAAATTTCTGCCCCTGAAATATACCTGTTAATTTGATATAATATTTCTGATGTAGTTGATTCAAGTGCTGGAAAATCAAAACGACGCTCTAAATAAAGACGTAAAATATCCGTAAGTCTTGAATAATATTCTTTGACTTTGCCGCTCTGCCAAAGTTTTTCTTTTTCTAATTTTTCTAATTCTAAAAGTGCAAATATATGAGCTGGAATTTTTGGATCGAATTTAGTTTGCAATTTTAGCTCTAATTTCTTATTTTTTATATATTTATATCCATAATATGATAAAATTAACAAAATGAATAAACCTATAATGTACCAAATGTAATCCCAAATAGAGAAAGGTACTTCCAAAGGCGGCTTAATATCTTTAATTGGTTTGGTTGTATCAATTGGAACTGAATGAAAAATGATATTAATTGCACTTGTTTTTACAGGGTATAAAGTGCTGTCGTTAATTCTTGAGAATAAAAATAATAATTCAGGAATTTGATAATATCCACTATCATAGGAAGTAATAGTAATTTCTTGATTTAAATTAATAAATCCATTTTTCCTAACAGTATCTATTGCTCCTTTTTTTAAGATAACCAATTTACCTAAACTATCACTCAATAAAGGAAATTTAACTATAAATAAAGAATCTAAATGAACATTTAACTTCATATGTAAATGATCGCCAATTAGACCTGAATTTGTATCTATTGTCGCTGTAACATTATTATTTAATTGCGACTTAAGCACTTCATTTGAAAAAGTCAAACTAAAAACAAGAATTATTATTAAAGTAGCATTAATTAATAACTTACGTAATTTCATTTAAATTTTACGCCTCCATTCTCGTAACTTGAAAAATTTCTGTAAAGGAGCAATATATGAATCGCCGGTATTAAATTTAATCAAGTCCACATTATTCTTTTTAGTAGTAACATTCAAAAATGTTTGAGAAGTTTCCCACCAACTTTTGTATTTACTAATAAATTCACGAGAATTTGTGTCGATTAAAATTGATTGTCTTAACTCTGGGTCGTAAACTTGCATAAGTCCAAAATTTGAAATTTGTGACTCAAATTTATCCGCTATTTGGCAAGCAATAAAATCGTGCTTTTTACTGATGATGCTTAATGGTTTTTCATAATTATCTTCAGTTAAAAAGTCAGAAAATAAAAACATAATTGACTTTTTCTTAATAGCATTTGTTGCAAATTTTAGTGCATTTGAAATATTTGTAGATGTATTTTTAGCTTGAAATTCAATTAGTTCTCTAATAATTCTTAATATGTGTGTCTTCCCCTTTTTAGGTGGAATAAATTTCTCAATAATATCACTAAAAAAAATTACTCCAATTTTATCATTATTGGAAATTGCGCTGAAAGATAAAAGAGCGGCAAGTTCAGTAACTAATTCACTTTTAAGTTGCTGATTTGTACCAAAAAATTGAGAGCCACTAACATCGATTAACAAAATTACGGTCAGCTCACGCTCTTCAGTGAATACTTTAATATATGGATGATTCAATCTTGCTGTTACGTTCCAATCAATTAATCTAATATCATCCCCAGGTTGATATTCTCTTACCTCAGCAAATGCCATACCCATACCTTTAAAAGCACTTTGGTACTCACCTGCAAATATATTTCGAGTAAGACCTCGTGTTTTAATTTCGATTTTTCGGATTTTTTTGAATATATCTTGTTGAACCATAGTTTTTTACGGCGATTAAGGTACTTCGATTGTGTTTAATATTTCATTTAAAATATCATCTGAAGTAATGTTTTCAGCTTCAGCTTCATAAGTAATACCAATTCTATGACGCAACACATCGTTACACAGTAATCTAACATCTTCAGGAACAACAAAGCCACGTCGTTTGTAAAAAGCTAATGCCTTTGCTGCTTGTGCCAAATATATAGAACCACGTGGTGATGCTCCAAAATTAATCAATGGTTTTAATTTTGATAATTTATAGTCTTCAGGGTTTCTTGTTGCAAAAATTATATCTAAAATGTAGTGTTCTATTTTTTCATCAAGATATACTTCTTTTACGATTTCACGAGCTCTGAGAATTGTTGATATATCAATTACTTTATTTACTTTTTTATCTTCAGTTTGTGTATTTTGTTTGATAATTTGTTTTTCTTCTTCCCGAGTAGGATAATTAATTAATACTTTCATCATAAACCTATCAACTTGGGCTTCAGGAAGTGGATATGTTCCTTCTTGTTCTAATGGATTTTCTGTAGCTAAAACAAGAAATGGCTCTTCGAGCTTCAAAGTATGTTCACCTATTGTAACTTGTCTTTCCTGCATTGCTTCGAGTAAAGCGCTCTGAACTTTCGCTGGGGCACGGTTAATTTCATCTGCTAAAATTAAATTTGCGAAAATTGGACCAAGCCTCATCGTAAATTCTTCTTTCTTTTGGTTATAAATCATTGTACCAATTAAATCTGCAGGGAGTAAATCTGGAGTAAATTGTATCCTCGAAAATTTAGCATCTATCGCTGAAGCAATTGTTTTTATTGCTAATGTTTTCGCAAGTCCAGGAACTCCTTCTAAAAGTATATGACCATTAGCAAGTAAAGCAACAAATAATCTTTCAATCATTTGTTTTTGCCCAACAATTTTTTTTGCTATTTCGATATTCAACATATCGATAAATGCACTTTCTTGTTGAATTTTCTCGTTTATTTCTCTGATATCTAACATATTTTTTTCATTGTTTTTAACGTTAATTCATAAACGATTTTTTTTCTCTTTAATTTTTTCAAATTTACATTCTTAGTGAATTTTAAACTAATTATTTTTGTAATTTTGAGTTGAAAAAGGATAAAGATATGATAAAAAAATTACAAAATTACATTATTTTTCTGATGTTTATCTCTTTTATTGTTTCTTGCAATAACGAAAGCAAAATTCAAGGTTTAATAAATTCAGTTTCACAAATCAATAAATCTGATATCTTGAAATATCCATATAACTATTCAATTTTCCCGCTTGATATAATTTCTCCAACAATTCGATGGAAATCTCAGGATAGTGATGAACTTGATTGGGCAATAATTGTTTCGATTCCATCTAAAAATGTTTCTTTTTCTTATCAAACTTCAGAGTTTGAATATAAAATTCCAAAAAAAGACTGGGAAATTCTTAAAAATTATCCGGAAATTCCTGTTAAAATCCGACTGATAGGTTTCAAAAAAAATGAACAAAATAAAGCAATTGCTTACGATGAAAGATTAATTTTTATCTCGAAAGATAAAGTCGAAGCACCAATTTTTTATAGAACCGTTACTCTACCTTTTGGTTATGCTGTTGAACATCTTGAAACAATTAGCTGGCGACTCGGATATGTTTCAGAAGAAAGCAAACCTTCGACTGTCCTTTCTAACTTGCCAATTTGTGGTAATTGTCATACATTCTCAAAAGATGGCAAAACATTAGGGATGGATGTTGATTATGGCAATGATAAAGGTTCTTATACTATTGCAAATATCGCTTCTACAATTCATTTAAGCAAAGACAATATTATTACTTGGACAGATTACAAAAAAGAAGATGGTGAACAAACATTTGGTTTACTTTCAGCAATCTCACCTGACGGGCGATATGCAATAAGTACTTTAAAAGACCGTTCGGTTTTTGTGAAAATCGATAATTTAGAATACTCTCAGCTATTTTTTCCAATTAAAGGTATCTTAGTCTACTACGATAAAATTACTAAGCAATTTAAAGCTTTAAAAGGCGCTGATGATAAATATTTCGTACAAAGTAATCCAAATTGGTTCCCCGATGGTAAATCAATTATCTTTGCAAAAACTAAATACTTCAAATTACCAGAAATCGAAAGCTCAAAAAAAGCAATTATTCCTACTGAACTCGCAACAGACTTCGTCTCACGCAAGAAATTATACAAATATGATTTATATACAGTTCCATTTAACAATGGAAACGGCGGCATTGCAACTCCTTTAGAAGGAGCTTCCAATAATGGCAAAAGTAACTATTTTGCTAAAGTTTCACCCGACGGAAAATGGATTGTTTTTACTCAAGCTGAAAGTTTTATGCTGTTAATGCCAGATAGTAAATTATATATAATCCCATCTCAAGGTGGCAAAGCTCGGTTAATGAATTGCAATTTATCAAATATGAATTCTTGGCATTCTTGGTCTCCAAATGGCAAATGGTTGGTCTTTTCTTCAAAAGAAAATGGACCTTTCACTCAATTATATCTCACTCATATTGATGAAAATGGCATTGATTCTCCACCTGTTTTACTCGAGAATTTTTCATTTGAAGATAGAGCATCAAATATTCCTGAATTTGTTAATTTAAAAGATTTAAAAACATTTAAAATAACTGACAATTTCATTACAACAGATTATTACGGTTTACAAATGGGAAAAAATAAAATAGTTCAAGGTGATTTTCGAGGAGCAATCAATGATTTAACGAAAACACTGCTGACCAGACCAAACGATTATGATTGTTATAATATGAGAGCCATTGCATATTCCGAACTTAATAAATATGATTCAGCAATTTACGACTTTCTTAAATGTACAGAAATAAAACCTTCATCTGAATCTTTTTATAACTTGGGTGCTGCTTATTTTATCAAAAATGATTTTAATAATTCCATTATAAATCTTAATAAATGTATTTCACTTAATCCGAAAGACACAAAAGCTTTATATAAAAGAGCTTTGGCATATTATAATTTACGTGATTATAAAAAATCATTAAATGATTATAATTTATTAATAAATCTAAATAATTCAAATTATGATGCCTTTTATGAAAGAGCTTTAGTGGAAATTCAACTGAATATGGCTGAACAAGCAGAAAAAGATTTAAAATTTGCATCAGATAACGGTGTTAAAAAAGCAACAGAACTGTTGAAAAGATTATCTACAAAATAAAAACCAAATACAATCATTTTTCATATTTAAGAAAAAATTAAAAAATCCGAACAAAATAAACAATTATGTTGAATTGTCAACCTTTTGAGTAATTATAACACCTATCAAAACTAATGCACCACCAGTTAAAAAATAAACAGTTAAATGCTGTTGAAAAAATAGAATTGCCAAAATTGTTGTAAAAACAGGTTGCAAGTTATTAAAAACAGAAATTTTACTCGCTTGAATTTTTTTTAAGGCATAGTACCATAAAATATAACCAACTCCAGAAGTAAATGTGCCTAAATATATTATTTCGAACCAATTAGGAAGACTAAAAGTTAGAGGGTTTGCTTTGTTCGGAATAAATAAATAGATAATTGCATATAATAAAAAGCCCAAAATCATTGTAATTGACGTTGAAAAAATTGAGCCATACTTCTGTGTCATATTTTTACCAATAACAGTATATAAAGCCCAGGCTATAGATGCACAAATCGCTAAAACATCACCTAAAAATGCATCACTTTTGAAATTAAAACCTTTTTCATACAACAAAAATACAGTACCACTGATTGCTAATAATATTCCAATTATTTTGACAAAAGTTGATTTTTCTTTTAAAAAATAATGTGCTACGACAAAAACAAATATTGGGCTTAAGGCATAAGCTAATGCAACGTTCGGAGCAGTTGTCATTTTAATAGATATTAAAAATAAAAATTGGTTTAACGGAATATTTAAAAAAGCTAAAATTATGAAATACTTGTAATCAATTTTATCAATTTTTTTTCTTGAATTTCGAAAATAAACCAAAAAGAAAAAAAATAATGCAGCGGTTAAAGAACGGTAAAACAATATCGATGATGGTTCAATTTTAGATGTAATGTCCTTTGCAACTATATGAGAGAAAGATGCAATTAACTGATGCAAAATAATTATTATATACATTTATCGTTAATATTAAAATTCAAAATTACAAATTTATCGTTCCTTTTTGACAATTTTTTTCTTTATGAATTTTTTAGAAATAATAACAATATCTATAGGACTTGCATTTGACGCTTTTGCAGTATCGTTAAGTAGTGGAACATTAAAGATATGTCAAAATTTCCCAGCTAGATTAAGGATTTCGTTCGGTTTTGGTTTTTTTCAATTTATAATGCCAATTATTGGTTGGGTTTTAGGTAATCAAATTTCATCTCACTTAATGATTTTTAATCAATGGATTGCTTTCGGTATTTTAGTCTTTATCGGCATAAAAATGATTACAGAATCAAGAAAGCCAGAGCACATCAAAATAAAACGAGACCCTTCAAAAGGACTTGAATTACTATTACTTTCCTTAGCAACAAGTATTGACGCCTTAGCTGTTGGATTTTCTTTAGCATTAATTAACGTTGAAATCCTTTATCCAGCAATTATAATTGGTATCGTAACAGCAATTTTCTCTGTTGTCGGTGTTTTAATTGGTCAAGTTTTCGGCAAAATTTTATCCCAAAAAACAGAAATATTTGGTGGTATTATTTTAATAATCATCGCCCTAAAAATTCTTCTTGATAATTCTTTACTAAATAACATTAGAATCTTCTTTTAGCGAGGCTTGATGTTATATTTTACTCATTTATCTCTTCCCCATCTATAATTTCATTTATTTCTGGAATATCATTCACTTTTTGATAATCATCATTAATTATTAAAGTATTTGGCATATTTTGAATTAATGTTTTTATAAATGAAAATGGGATTTTATTTCCTTTTAAATTCAAAACCTTTAAATTCTTTAATTCAAAAATACTTGTTGGCAGGTCTTTTAATGAGTTATCTGCTAAATTCAAGTATTGTAAATTTGGTAATTCAGAAAAATTTCCATTAATCGTTTTAATTTTATTTTTTGATAAATCTAAATATTCGAGTTTTGTCATTTTATTTATATTGAACTGTTTGATTTTATTATCATTTAATGTAACTCTTTTTAAATTAGGAGAATTGTAAATTTCTTGTGGAATTTCGCTTAATTTACAATTCACACAAGAAAATGCTTCAACTGATTTTGGTAAAATAAGATTTTGAGTTACTTTTTTAGAATTATCTAAACTAACAATTTTTGTGTTTGAGCGCCCCAACATATTAATGTTGAAGTTGTTATCATCAATACTTTCCAAAATCATTTTAATTGCTTCGGGTGAGTTCCCTTTTTCGTCTAATATTTTCTTATATTTATTCAATGCAGTTTGATAAGATAATTTTGCTAAAGGTAAGTTCCCTAATTTTAAATAAATGTTTCCTAATGTTTCGTCACTCACGGCATCCCAGTAATTTGTATTTCCACGATAATTATGCATTAATATTTCTTTTGCTTTATTATAATTCAACATAGCTTCATCAGTGTTATTTGTCTGCAAAAAAGTATTTGCTAATTTTAAATAACGTTTGGCTTGTTCTATATTATCAATTGCAAATATATTTCCCTTAGCAAGAAAAAGAAATACGAGCGATAAAAATATAATAGATGATTTTTTCATTACATTCCTCTTTGGTTAAGTTAAAATTAATATAATTTGACAAAATCAAATTGAATTCCTGTGTAAATACTTGTTATCCATAGTTTCCCAAGATTTACTGGGTTATTTATATCCGTAAATATTAGTTCGTCAGTGAATTTTTTGAAATTCGTTCCAAAAACTAAACTAAAAGGAAACGAACTTGAAAATCTTCCAACTGTTGTTTCGATTTTAATTTCATAACCAGAAAAATCATTTTCTTGATATGATAAGTTATTATATTTAGAATAACCTATAAAATATCCATAACCTAAATTCAAAAACCAATCAATTTTATTAATATTGAATAAATCGCCTAATGATAATTGCAAGTCAGTTCCAAAGCTCCAAACGTTCGTTGTATTTTTTAATACATTATACACATATTGTGGTTTTTGGCTATAGGCACTTACATCAGTTGTTAAAAAATTATACTTTCCCCAGAAATTTATTGCACTTGTGTTTTTAGTCAGCTTAATCAATACTACATTGATTCCAAATCCTGGTGATAATTTTGAGTTTAATCTTGTATCGTTGAAAAAATAATGTTCAGCATTTATTTCTGTTTTCATATAAAAAACAGGCTTTTTATTACCTTCATAAGTAGAATTAATCTTGTATTCATTAAATTCGTCAGTTAAATCATCAATTTTTTTCCATAAATTTTTCTCAATTTCTTTATTTTGTTGAAGGGACGAATCTAAACTCGCTTTGAGCAATTCATAAATTTCTTGATTTTTTCTTGAGGCAATGGTATCAATTGAAAGCTTTGTAATCTGCTTTTTCAACTCATTTTTTTCTTTTTCACAAAGAAATAAATTTTGATCAACAATATTCAAATCTGTTTCCTTTACTTTTTTATAAAGATCAGAAGCGATTTTTTGATATTTTTTAATATCTTTAGTCTCCATATTTGATATAGTTTCGTAGGATAATGGAGGAATTTTAGTATTTGTTTTGATATTTAACAAATCAAGTTGATTTTTCAATAATATTGCAGGAATATAAAAATCCATCAACTTATTAAAAAATAATTCTTCATTGTCAGTAAACGCCTCTAAATCAGCTGGTAAAGGCGGAACATAAACCGCAGGTTCAACAGCTTTAATTGAGCTTGTTGTCACAAGAATTAATAAAACAAGTATTGTTTTTTTCATTAGTTCCCTCATTAATTAGAAATTATTTAATTCTTTTATAATAAAATAGATTAATCAATTTGTGTGCCATTTTTTGTAAATATTTTGAATAACAACAGAAAACAATAGAAATAAACCATATAAAAATAATTTTGTTGTAACTTTTTTTTATTTTTGTAATTAAATTATAATTGGCAATTTATATGAAAAAATTAATTCTATCTTCTCTATTATTATTTCTTTTAATCAATAATGATATATTTTCTGAAAACAAAATAAATCAAGAAAATCAAATCCAACAAACTCGAGAAACTTTTAAGAAATTGATTGAAAATGCACATCCATCACCCGATCCCAATTATTTTTTTGAAGAAAAATTAATGGTTCCACTTCAATCAAATTCTCTTTTTTTTCCACTATTTTTAAATGTGAACACCATAGTTAACGAAGTAAATGAATCATATAAAATGCAAAACGAATCATCAATCGCAATCAATCCAACAAATCCTAATAATTTAATTGCATCTGCTGTTGATTATCGTGATGGTTCATCAACTTGGATTTATGTCTCTGATAATGGTGGACAAACCTGGAATAATATCAATTTAGGAAAACCTTTTGCTGGTTGGCAATCAACTAATGACCCTTCTGTTGCATTTGCTAATGATGGTACCGGGTATTTAGTTTATGGAGGTTTTGGTAAAATTGATAATACACAAACTCAACTTGTTGGCGAAAACGGAGTCTTCATTGCTCGTTCAACAGACCAAGGAAAAAGTTGGAAAGCGCATATTCCTGTTATTTTACATCAAGGCAATCAAACTCTTGACTCAAATTTTGAAGATAAATATTATATTCAAGTTGATAATTCAACTCGTTCTCCATATAACTCTCATCTTTATATACCTTGGAAAAGAGTTACTCCTCGTGATTCTGCAACTCAAATCGTAATTTCTCAATCAACAGATTTCGGTAATACTTGGAGCATACCAATCCCTGTTAGTCCAAGGAAATCAGGTAGTTCTGAAGATACAACTTACGGACAAAGCTTTCCACTTGCCACAACAGGTCCAAATGGCGAAGTTTACGTTGTTTGGAATGACGGCATTGTCCATGGCGTCGGTTTTGCTAAATCCTTAGATGGTGGTAAGACTTTTTCTTCACCAAAAATTATTCAATATTATAAAATTTTCGGGACAACAAAATATATCGAAAGTCAAGGTGGTTATAGGCATACAGTGAAAGGAAAAGTTCGAGCAGAGGCTTATCCAGTAATACAATGTGATATAACTGGTGGCAGTAGAGATGGTTATTTATATTTAACTTGGGCTGCAGATAGTATTCCAAATATTTATTTTTCTCGTTCTACAGATAAAGGCGAAACTTGGTCAGAACCTAAAATTATCCATTCTGATACTGCAAACGACCAATTCTGGCAATGGTTGTCAGTTGACCCCAAAAACGGCGATATTGCTGTAATGTATTTCGATAGTAGAGATGACCCAGATAACATTTTGGTTAATTGCTATGTTAGCTACTCAACTGATGGTGGCGAAACTTGGATAGATAAAAGAGTTGGTGATGATGTCAATGACTTGCGTCTTAACCCTTTTATGGATAATGCTTTTGCTGGTGATTATAGTGGTTTAACATTTTACAATGGTAAAATTTATCCATCTTGGGTTGATATGCGTAATGCAGTTAAAGATATAAGAAACAGTGATGTTTATACTGCGATTATTAACACTCGTGCTCCTATGCCAGTCGAAAATTTGAAAGCATTAATATTCCCAAATGAAACAAATAAAATTCAATTGAATTGGACTAATCCTACAACTTTTTCTTTTGGTCAAAAACTGAATTCTCAAGACTATAAAATACGAATAACTCGTGATAGCGACATTATTGCTACTCTTGATGGAGGCACTACTACTTTTCTCGATAAAGATTTAGAATCTTATCGAAAATATAACTATTCTGTTTACACAATTTCAAATCTTGATTCAAGTATAACCAGAAACATTTCAGCAACCCCAGGAGGCTCACTCAATCCAGCTTCACCAATTATTCTCTCAGCCAATGGATACGAAGACAAAGAGGATTTTGGTTTTGATATTATTTCAACAATGCCTTCATTAAGAGCTGATAACGAAACTCCACTCGTTGATTTAGATTCAGTTGCATTTTATTTAGATGGAAATTTATTTACTAAGGTAAAAGTCCTTCCTACTGATACTGGCAAACCAGTTGCTTTTCGTTTAATTCTATCCAAAGAAAATTACGAAAAAGGTTATTATAGAATTCAAGCTTCAACTGTTACAGCTCGAAGCAAATATAGTGAGTTAAGTAATATGATTGTTGCATTTTCCGGTAACCCTATTCATATTAATGACCAAAATAACTTTGTTGATAATTTTGATGGAAAACCTGCAAAAAAGTATTATTATGGAAATAAATGGGGGTTAACAACTGAAAATCCATATTCAGCTCCTAATTGTTTATCCGATTCACCTTATTCGAATTATCAAAATAATACAAAAGATACGTTTCTTTTATTTCCCGTTTATTTAGATGAAGTCTCTCAGCTCAATTTTTATCATATTGCATTATTTGAACCAAATGACTTAGCAACAATTGAATTTTCTTCTGATAATGGTTTATCGTGGTCAAATCAATTCCAAAATAAGACTGCAATTTTCAAAAAAACGGATTACTCTTATTGGAATGATAGTGAATTAGATAGTCGTGATTGGGTCGAAGAACATCTTCTTTTCCCAAGTGAAGTTAAAAATGCATTAATTAGATTTAGAATCAGTACAAATGTTTTCAAAAATGATTTGGGCTGGTTTATCGATAATATTTCTATCACACCAAAACCAATTAATGTGAAAGAGGAAAATTTCGATATCTCTGTCTATCCTAATCCTACAAGCGATTTCGTAAAAATCGTCAATTTCTTAAAATGTACCAATTTACAATATGATTTGTATTCTTCTCAAGGTGTTAAGCTTCTTACAAATTATATAGAAAACGAGGCAATTCTTGATTTAAGAAGCTTTTCTCCGAGTTATTATTTTCTTATTATTCATAATGATTATGGTCTTAATCAAAGATATAAAATTATACTTTTAAAATAATCATATAAGTTAAATTAATAAAAAACACTCCAGAAGTTATAATTATTTAACTCTTGGAGTGTTATTATTTAAAGAAAATTTAAATTATTAAAATCCCTGTTAATTATTTTGTAATACTTCAGTAACTTTCAATGCTGCTTCGTGGAATGTTAAAGCAACTTTAAAATTTAATCCAGATTTAAGTAAAGTTTGCTTTCCCTCAATTGCATTTGTTCCATCTAAACGAACAATCACGGGAACATCAACTTTAACTTGACTCAAAGCTTGAACAATACCATCGGCAACTTTGTCACATCTAACAATACCACCAAAAATATTAATTAATACGGCCTTAACGTCAGGGTCACTCATCATTATTCTAAAAGCATTTGCAATTCTATCGACATTTGCTCCACCACCAACATCGAGGAAATTAGCAGGTGTGCCTCCAGCAAGTTGAATCATATCCATTGTAGCCATAGCAAGGCCAGCGCCATTTACCATACAACCTACGTTTCCATCTAATTTTATATAATTTAAGTCATATTTGGATGCTTCAACTTCAAGTGGTGACTCTTCGTTTAAATCACGTAATGCTAAGAAATCGGGGTGACGATAAAGTGCATTGTCATCGAAAGTTATTTTTGCATCTAAGGCTATGATTTCATCATCACTCGTTAACACAAGTGGATTAATTTCAACCAAATTTGCATCAAGTTCTTCATAGGCACGAACTAACTTGGGAACAAAATCGAGGAAGTTTTTAAATGCTGTTCCAGATAGACCTAAATTAAAGGCTAATCTTCTACCTTGGAAAGGTTGAAATCCGACTGTTGGGTCAACATATTCTTTCAAAATCTTTTCGGGAGTTTCGGCAGCAACCTTTTCAATTTCAACACCACCTTCAGTTGAGGCCATGACGACATTTTTACCTGCTTGTCTATCTAACGTAATTCCGAGGTAAAATTCTTTCGCAATTTTACAACCTTCTTCAATCAAAAGACGATGAACAATTGTTCCTGCTTGTCCAGTTTGAATTGTAACTAATTTATTATTTAACATTAGTTTAGCAATTTCATATGCTGAGTGAGAAACATTATCATTTGACACAATGTTAACACCTCGTAATTGCTTATCATCATAGATAATTGGTTCATTAGTATTAACATCATAAATGATTCCTTTTCCTCGACCACCTGCGTGCACCTGAGCTTTGATAACAATCGTATTGATATTTTTTGATTGAAATTCATCGAAGGCAACTTTACCTGCTTCTTCGGGTGTAAATGCCACAGCTCGACGTAATGTAGGTATCTCAAATTTGCTTAATAGTTCTTTTGCTTGATATTCGTGTATTTTCATTTTATATTTCTTTTAATAAATTGACAATAAAAATTATTCAAAAATAACAAAAAAATGTTAAACTTCAGAAGTAAATACGTTTAAAATTGTTTTAAAATCAAAAATGAATTATAAAATAGGTAAAAAAATAGTTATTTTTTTATGAATGATAATAATTGCAAGTAAAAAGGAAAGGAAGAAAAATTTAGTTTTATTATAATACGTGTTGTGCGGAAGAGGGGACTCGAACCCCTATGCCCGTGGAGCACCACCCCCTCAAGATGGCGTGTCTACCAATTTCACCACTTCCGCAAATTTTTGGTTTAGTACACCCGGAGGGATTCGAACCCCCAACCACTTGATCCGTAGTCAAGCACTCTATCCAATTGAGCCACGGGTGCCTTCCAAAGTTAATTTACGCTTGGAGCAAATTTTTTAACTATTTTTGATAATGCAGACTTATGGTTTGCCGCATTATTCTTGTGTATAATTCCTTTTGCTGCAACTTTATCTAAAATACTGGTTGCTTTCTGGAATCTTGCAACTGCATCTTCGTATGTAGTTGCTTCTTTTAATGTTCTAATCGCCATCTTTAACATCTTTTTATTCTGACGATTATAAATTCTTGCTTTTCTTGATTGTCTGATTCTTTTCAGAGCTGACTTATGATGAGCCATATTACTTTATTATTTTTTTTAGAATTACAAAATTACGAAAATTTCTTCAATTTTTCTATATATTTTTATATTTTTTAAAATTGCTTGCCTTATTTATTTGTTTATAATTACTTTTTGTATTGCTTTTATCCCGTTTTGTTCTGCTTGAATAAAATATGTACCAGACTTTAAATTTTCACTGTTAATTTGAACATCTTGTTCCAAAGTCTGATTTTCCAATATTACATTTCCTTGTAAATCATAAAGTATATATTTTAAAGGTGCATTCTTGCAATTCAAAAATGTTAAGTCAAAAAATTGATTTGCGGGATTAGGTGCAACTGAGATTTGCAATGAGTTTTGATTTATTGACGATATTTTTTCGACAGTTACATCGGTTTTATCTGAAATAGGTATGAATGCTGCATAAATATTCAAATCTCCATTATTCAAACGACCATCGCTCCAAACTGGAATTGCATAATTCTTCGTTGCAACTATTTGATTATACTCACCTATTCCAAATTTATTATTTTTTAAGCCAACTGTCTTAAAATCTGTTGGTGTAACATTCGCAATTATTGGTTTTGTAAATGTTTCGCCTCCATCAAACGAAAATGAAACAACATAATTTGTAAGTGATTTAATCCCATTTACTCCTTGCTCATACCAACTCATAACTATTATTCCATCGGGATTTACAGTTATTGATGGATAAAATTGATGATACGGTGTTTCTCCTGTTTCATTTGAGATAATTTTAGGCTGTGACCAAGTTTTACCTCCATCTGTCGTTTTCGAAAAGTATATGTCGCTTCCTGTTTCTGATTTTGTTGTAACTCCAAATGCACTCCAAGCTACATAACCATTGCCACGATATTGTGAACTTATTGAGTTGTCCGAAGCGCAGTAAATAGAGGGATAAAGTCTTGAATAATCTACTCCATCAATTGTATCTAAAATGCTTGAAGGGATTAATCTTGAATTGGCAAAAATAAAATCAGTTATTTTAACAGGGGTTTGGAATGTTTTACCACCATCAGATGATATAGCTGAATAAATTGAATTGATTCTTGTGATTGATTGTGAATAAAAAATAGTAACAAGTGTTCCATCACTTAAAACCATATTTGATGAAAATTGCTGTAATGCACCTAATCCATTCGAAACATTTGCAAATCTATCGCTAAATTTGTTTGATGTTCGCTCTTTTACAGAAACTCTTATATCAGCCGAACCATTTAAAGTGTTATCGAATCGTGAAAATGAAATGTAAACATTATTATGATATTGTGAATTTGGATTATTATCAACTGACAACCACTGTTTATCATCGAAAAATTCTAATTTCGATAAGTCTAATTGTCCATTTGGCATGTAGCTGGCAGCTAATGAAATATTTTGATAAAGATCATAACTCCATGTTGCTCCACCATCAGAAGAAGTTGCAAAATGTAATCCGGCAATTAGTGAATCAATTTTAGTATTGCTGCTGTTCAACTTCATTCCTAAAGAAATCCAAGTCAAATAAGCAATTCCGTTATCATCGAAAATACAAACAGGGTCACCACCACCAATTGTATATATTTTAGGATTTGTTGGTAATGGTGCAAAAGAACTTAAATTCCAAGTTTTGCCAAAATTTTTAGTGTAATAAATAGGAACAGTTATAGGATTTGTACTTGAATTTGTTTGCCTAATCGGAGCAATTATTATATTGTTAGTGTCTTTTGGATTTATTGCAACGGTTAATTCTGACTCGGCAGCTGTATTAGAAGTGATTTGCACTTCATTATTTTCACTTTGAATAATATTTTCAGCTTGTGCTTTTGTAGCTTTTAAAATTAATTGCTGTGGATTTTCTTTTAATAATCTTTGAATTTCTTCAATATCTACTTTTAGCTTTTCTTCAATAACTTCTTCGAAGTATTTATTGTTTGCATTAATTTTATTTTCTGCTTTTATTGGATTAGAAAAAAAAGAAAAAATTAAAATTAAAAATATGCTGAATTTAAAATAACTTTTCATATTTTTACATTTTTTAAATGATTAATTTCATTATTTAATGTTTATTTAACGTTTTAATTATAAATTTAGTTACAAAAAATGGCAAAAATCAACATAATTAAGCGGATATTTAGCAGAACTGCATCCGGTGAGGGTTTTAATAATAATTCTATAAAATATTCCTTTCAAGTTAAGATATTAATAATAATTACTACAATTGCATTAACATCGATATTATTTACTTACCATTTTGATACAAGTATTTTACGTTCAAATCAACATTCATTTCTTGTAGGCAGTCCTTGGCAAAATCAAACCTTAAAGGCTGATATAACTTATCCATTATTTAAAGATAAAGATTCTTATAATCAAGCAGTTTTTGATGCAGAAGCAAGTGCTTTACCTATTTATTCCTACAATCCTGATGTATATAATGATGCTTCAAAAGAAATTAACCTAGTCATTACTAATTTCCCAAGTGTTGACGCAAATAGTAAATATATTGGTAATTACAATGTAAATTCACGTTTATTAATGATGTTCCTCGAATCAAACGAAAAAGTTCGAAAAGAGGAAATTCAAAAAATGTACATTTTGTTTCCTAATTTTATTAAAAAATTATATTCAAATGGTTACATTAACGAATCTCTTGATAAAATAACGACTTCGGAAATAATCGCCGAAATTTCAAATAATCAAAGGAATATTTTAAAAAAGAAATTTTTAACAAGTATTGACAATATTGAAGATAAAATTGTTTCTTTTATTAAGTCAAACTTCAGTTCAAATTCAGAACCACTTTTAATTGACATTTTGAAAAATACACTAAAACCAAACTTATACTTCAACAAAGAACAGACCGAGAACGAGAAGATTTTAGCAAAGAAAAATGTGCCCCAATTTGATGGATATGTAAAAGCAGGCGAAATTATTGTTGAAAAGGGACAGATAATTACACGTGAAATAAAACAAAGAATTGATTCTTACAAGGAGGCTAAAAAACTTCGAAGCGAAAACTATCTAACACCAAATTATGTCTTTGGTAATATCGGTCAAGCAATCATCATTTTTTCAATTTTGATTATTTACCTTTCTGTTTTACGCAAAAAAATATTCGAAGATAATGTTCAATTACTAATTTTCTTTTCTTCACTCCTTTCTATTGTATTTTTCTCCTGGTTATCTGTTGAAATTCCCTCATCTTATCCTTTGGGTTATTTAGTGCCAATTCCTGCAATAACTATGCTTGTAGCAATTGTTTTCGATTCGAGAACCGCTTTTTACTCTACAGTAACCTCATCACTTCTATTAGCTGCAACTCGTGGAAGTGATATGAACACAGCTATCTCGTTTATTTTTGCTGGAGTTATGGCTGCTTTCACAGTTAGAGATATTCAAAGTAGAACACAAATGTTTCGTTCTATATTTTTCATTTTGCTTGGTTTAGTGGTTTCAATTCTGTTTTTCGATTTACAATCTTCAGTAGATTTATCATACACGGCAACTAAAATTTTACTTGCTACAATTAACGCAAGTCTATCCCCAATTTTAACTTTTGGTTTATTGTTTGTAATAGAGCACACGACAAGCATCACAACAGATTTACGCATTCAAGAATTTGATAATATAAATCACCCACTTTTGAAAAAAATGAGCGAAATTGCTATGGGAACATATCAACATACAATGAATGTTGCTATGCTTGCTGAAAGGTGCGCCATTGAAATTAGTGCAAATCCACTCTTAACACGAGTCGGCGCATATTTTCATGATATAGGTAAAATTGCTAAACCTGAATATTTTACAGAAAATCAAAAAGATATGTCTAATAAATTAGAATTATTACCTCCTAAAAAAGCTGCCGAAGTTATTAAAAAGCATGTTATTGATGGGATTGAATTAGGAAAGGAGTACAAAATTCCACAACGTATATTAGATTTTATCCCGATGCACCATGGAACAAGCTTAATTAAGCATTTTTATGCAAAAGCTCTTGAAGAAGCGGCAGATAAAAACGAAGTTAAAGAAATCGATTTTCGCTACCCCGGTCCTAAACCAAAAAGCAAAGAAGCAGCAATTTTAATGATTTGTGATAGTAGTGAAGCCATTTCAAAAGTTGAAAATTTATCACGAGAAGAAATTCAGAAAATGATTCAAAATAATATTTTAGATAAATTTCTTGATTTTCAATTTAGCGAAACTTTTCTAACTTTAAAAGATATCGCAATTATTGAAGATACTATTTTAAAGAATTTACTTGGTACACATTCAAGAACAAAATACAAAGAAATACCAGATACGAAATAATGATTTTTCAACAGGTTTGAAATGAGTGAAACACTGAGTTTTCAATTCCATAAGAATATTAAAAATTTTTTAAACTACTTAAATTTCGAAAAAGGGCTCTCCCAAAATACACTTAATTCGTATAATATCGATTTAAGAAATTATCTATTATTTATTCAATCTCTGCAAATTGAAGACTTAAATAAAATCACTCATAAAGATATTTCCGCTTTTTTAGAACATTTAACTCGCTTTGGTTTATCAGATAAGTCAAAAATTCGCTACCTTTCATCAATTCGAGGATTTCATAAATATTTATTCAATTTTAAAATAATTGCATCAGATGAAACAGAAAAGGTTGATGTTCCAAAACAACCAAAATCATTGCCAGAGGTTTTATCAATAGAAGAAATTGATTTACTTCTTAATTCTATCGATATCGCAACTTACGTCGGAATGCGTGATAGAGCCTTGATGGAAGTTCTTTATGCTTGTGGTCTTCGTGTTTCAGAATTATGTAATTTAACACTTAAAAATATTATTTGGGATTATGAAGTTTTGAGAATATTTGGTAAAGGAAGCAAGGAAAGACTTGTACCTATTGGCAAATCTGCAATTCACTATTTGACTCTTTATTTAAACGAAACACGTCCAAAATTTTCCAAAGTTGGAAAGATAAATGATTTTGTTTTTCTAAATCAAAGAGGGACAAAATTATCAAGAATGGGAATTTGGAAAATACTTCAAAAGTATGCAAAAATGGTAGGTTTAGCGGAAAGAATTCATCCACACATATTCAGGCATTCTTTTGCTACTCATTTACTTGAAGGTGGTGCTGATTTACGTGCTGTTCAAGAAATGTTAGGTCATTCTGATATTTCTACAACACAAATTTATACACATATTGACAAAGAGTACTTGAAAGAAGTTCATCGTATGTACCACCCAAAAGCATAAATTTCACTTTAATTCGTCTATTTTCTTTTAGATTTAGCTATAATGAAAAACCAATCCCCTACAGAAAAAAAGATTAAAAAAAGAATTAATGTTCCACCAACAATTGTAAGTGAATTTAATATAAAAATAAAAGAAGAAGAAACACCTCCTTTAACAATTCCAATTGAAAATAAAATCATTTTAAAGGTTAGCGAATTAGCTCAAAAAAATGATTTTCAAGTTTATATTGTCGGTGGTTATGTTCGAGATTATTTTTTAAATAGAGAACGAACAGACCTTGATTTTACAGTAATTGGCGATGCTTTGGAATTTGCAAAGATTGTTGCAAAACATTATAAAACAAAACCTGTTCTTTTCGAAAAATTCAAAACAGCAATGGTGCCGCTTAAAGATGATTTCCAACTTGAATTTGTCGGTACCCGAAAAGAAGAATATTTAGAAGATTCCCGAAAACCGATTGTAACAGAAGGTACTTTGGAAGACGATTTGAAAAGAAGAGACTTTACTGTAAACGCACTTGCGGCTTCTCTTCAAAAAGATAAGTTTGGACAGGTTATTGATTTGTTTAATGGTTTTCAAGATATAAAAAATAAAATATTAAAAACGCCTTTAGACCCAATTAAAACATTTGAAGATGACCCTCTGCGAATGATTAGAGCTGCTCGATTTGCTTCTCAACTTGGTTTCAATATTGAGGGGAAAACAATTCGGGCTATGAAATCAATGAAACATCGTTTAAATATTATTTCTGTTGAAAGAATATCGGCTGAATTTCTAAAAATTCTTGCTTCACCAAAACCAAGTATTGGCATTAATATTCTAAATGATACTGAATTACTACCACTTTTTTTGCCCGAAATTTCCAACTTAAAAGGTGTTGAAATAAAACAGTATGGAGAAAAAAATTTCGCTCATAAAGATGTATATAAACATTCTCTTATGGTCCTTGACAATATTTCTATTGTAACAGACAATGTTTATCTACGTTTTGCAGCTTTATTACACGATGTCGGAAAACCTATTACTAAACGTTTCCAACCAGGATTTGGATGGAGTTTTCACGGACACGAAGAAGTGGGAGCAAATATGATTGAACGCATATTTCGAAGATTGAAATTACCATTAGAAAATGTACCCTACGTTGAAACATTAGTGAGATTACACCAACGTCCTATGATGCTTGTTGATGATATTATTACAGATTCAGCAATTAGAAGGCTCGCTGTTAATGCTGGTGAGTATCTACAAGATTTATTTACTTTATGCAAAGCAGATATTACTACTAAAAACCCAAATTTATCTGCGCAATATTTAAATAACTACGATATAGTACTTGCTAAAGTTTTAGAAGTACAAGAAAAAGATAAATTACGTGAATTTCAATCTCCTGTTCGAGGTGAAGAGATTATGGAATATTGCAAACTCGCTCCATGCAAAGCAGTTGGTATCATAAAAAATAACATCGAAGAAGCTATTCTCGAAGGAATTATTCCAAATGAGTATCAAGCCGCAAGAGAATATTTCGAAAAAAATATAGATTTCTGGCTTTCTTCGATTAATCCTAAAGATATTCGGCGAAATTAAGATATTCTTTTTAAAAATTTGAAATAAATAAACCCCAAAAGTATATTAATAAACTTTTGGGGTATTTTCTTTAAAAAAACGATTTCTCGAAATATTTAATTAGAATTACTAATAAATAAAAAATCTGTTATTTTTGATTAATTGGGACAATTTTAGCATTTAATTTCCAATCTTCGAAAAGTCCTTTTAATTTATTTTCAAATTTTTCTCGGTATTCAGCAAGCCGAATTTCGAGAACGTCTTTATTTGTTGTTGGCGATGAAATTAATACCCATTGGTCTTTTATATTTTTATCTCGTGAAACATCGGTTATGCCTAAATTATACAAAACTTTAAGCATTATTTCATATTCTTCTTTACTACTTGCGACGCCATAATGTATCCACCAATAACAAGGAGGACCTGCACAAGGTAATTGTTCTGCTTCTTTCTTTTTTAATTCTTCTTCTCGAGTAAAAATATCATAAACTGTTTTTGGTTTTTCGGTTTTTGGTGCTTCAACCTCTTCAACTTTCTTTTTAGTTTCTTTTTCTTTTTTTGCGACTAAAGGTTGAGGATGAATTAATTCACCGCATTCGTTTCTAATATATAATTTCTCTTCTTCTGGCTTATTCGAAATTAAATCGACGTATATCATAGCTCTTCTACTATGTGGAATATTGCAAGGTTCAAAATCGTCTTCAGGATATTTTTTATTTATTAACTCTAAGCCGTATATATTATCTTTGTTTGGACATTTTTTACCTATTTCATCGTAAATTCCAAATGCATCTAAATCAAATTTAATTAACTCATCGATATCATACTTTAATCCTTTATCATCCATATACTTTTTCAAGCCATTTTTAATCGTTTTCATAGTGTAATATGAACGCAACATAGCTAAAACAACGTTACCTTGTTGTGAACCAAACTTCGATTTAAAGGAAGAATTATCAGTGGTTGGTAATGTATTAGGCTCCTTCATTTTTGCACTTGGATTAATAATAATATCGTTAAAAACAACCTGCTCATCGCAAGAATAAGTTGTATATTCTTGTGTAATTGTGCCTGCTTCATCTCTAATAGTGCGAAGAGGACAAGGGTCTGTGAATGCATGAATTGTTATTAAAATTTTTTGATTATTCGAGCAAGGGTCAATTTTAGACAACATTGAAGTAATTTTTGGAAATAGTTCATCGTTGAAGTATTTATCATTATTTTCGGCTGCTGCTACATAAAAATCACGTGAATCAGGTTTATAGTCTGTAATATCGATAAATTTCGATTTATCAAGGCATCCATTATCTAATCTCTTTTTCAATTCTTTTAAATTTTCGCTCGTTGTAGGCCACCAATAACCAGTTACAAAGAACGCAATCCCTTTTGAATAACTTTCGTTTTGAGCTATTTTTTCAGGTTGTGCTGTTCGGACACAAGTTACTTCAACATAAAGTGTATCATTTTTGCTTAAGTCTGGTGGAGTTATAACTTCAACCTCTGAACATTCGCCAGTTTCACAGTTATTTAAATTTAATTCTTTATAAATTTTGTAACGGTGAGATTTTTCTAATTCATATACATTCTGTGATAACCAAGACTGTGAATCTGGAATATCATTAAAGTTAACAACTTCAGACGGATTTGTTATTTTTTTACCTTTTATTAAATAGGAAGAATTTGGAATGTTTTTTTGCTCACTAATTATTTCACCATTCTTGCCTTTTTTAATTTCATTGATTTTTACAACTAAATAAATGTTATAAACAGGCGGTGGAGGTGGAACGCAATCTAATTCAGGCTTATCAGGCAATTTCATTCGATAAATATCATAACCTCCATTATTTTGAATTAGTGTGTCTTTTTTAACCCCAAGCCTATGTTGATATTCTTTGATTTTTGAGTTCATAGCCTTGTCATATCTATTTGAACTAAAATAGATATAATTTTCACCAGCTTTTTGGTGCAAAATATTTGGAATATACGGGAAACGTTCATCAAATGTTGTGTTAATTCCGTTAACAACGTAATTGTTTAAATTTGCATTTTGAACGGAATCGATTAATTTAGCATCAGAAGTAACTACAACCTCTTTATTTTTGTAATCAATATGTAATTTAGCATAATATAAATCATATGATTCAGTAGTTGGCGTAAGCCTATTCGAAGAAAATAAGAGAGTTGGATTTGCACAAGAGCAATATAAAAACGGTGTGATTTCATTTGCTTTTGTGTTTAAGTTACCACCTTCTATTGTTTTAGGTTCACTCCAATCTCCATTATTTATTCGAAAAGAATAAAACAAATCTTTATTTACATTCGGAATGACTTCGCCCTTTAAATTAATAATTTGTCTGTAAGGAGAATTTCTGTCCGAAGACCAAATTAGTAACGTGTAGCAATCTGTGCCAACAGTATCAGAAATCACAATTGGGTTTGAATCCCAAAATTTTGAATTGATTGTCCCCCCTAAATTTTTAAAATAATATTTATTATCTAAAAGATTGAAGTAAAATTCATAAATATCGACTCCCCCATTTTCCGAAAATGGTTCAATTTTAAAAGGCAACATTTTATCTTCGGCATAACCTTTTGAAGGTTCATAAGCCAAAGATACAAATCCTGATTTGGATGAAGTAAAAAATACAGATTCAACATTATTAGCCATATAGTTATATGCTTCTCGGTTTGTTGTTTCTTTTACTGGAAATAGCATTTCCATTGTATAAAATGAACCTGGTTTTATTACAACATCTTCGTTCATTTGACCTTGATTTTGAACATTCATTTCTCTACTACAAGCACTGCATTCCTCTCTATCATTTTGCGGCAACTGCATCGGCGATACTTCATCTTTATCAGTATTAACTTGATTATCAGGTTGCACTTGATTTAAATTTCCTGGTGGTAATATTATTTTGTCAGGTGCTTTACAAGAATTAATAAGCAAGCTTGTAAATATTATCAATATAATTATCTTATGTATTTTCATAATTTGCTCCTAATTTATTGCAGTAAACATAATTGTAACACGCTTTTTGAATGGTTGAAACATTCCCAGTCCTATATTTGCTACAGAAAAGACAAATCTACGATTATTCACAGCTTGGTATACAAATACATCACCTGGTTTAATCAAAATATCTGTTCCTTGTTGGGATAATAAAAGTAATTTATCAATGTCAGTTTGACTTGGATTAATATTGTTAACTACTTTCCCACCAATATCTATTACTTTTATATCTGCAGCATTATAACTACGAATTTTAGTGTCACCGACTATTCCACTTCCATATAATTTCAAATCTTTGAACAAATCTAATAATGATGAGGAATTATTACTTACAAAATCACAAAACAATTGAGCATTGTCAAAATTAAATTGATAATTGGTTCTTTGTATTTGTCCCTTTACACGAATAAAAGCATAAGAGTTTGTTGGTGTTGCATTATCATAAAATACACTATCGACTAATATATCGCCATTTTGGTTTCCATTAAAAGGAATATTATCAATAATTGCAACATAATAAGGTCGCCCATCTGAAAATGGAAGAGATAAAGTTGTTATTGTCGATGATGAAGCAAATCTTTCATCATTGGGTAATGAACCTGAACTATTATTATCATTTGGAAATAAGAATGTATGGATGGAATATTCAGGGACAGGAATTAAAGTGTCTGCAGTACCTGGTTTGAGCGTTAAATTTGGATTAAAATCAGTAATTGATGCTTCACGAACATTACATTTTAATTTCAAATCGCTCGGTTCGAGTGGGCAATCACAACAAGAATTAACAAATATAGATAATCCTAAAAGTAAAAGTAAAATTAATATATTTTTTTTCATATTTTCCTCCTAATATCCAAAAGTTAAACCTAAACGTAATACAAACATTTCCAAGCTCCGACGAGATGGAACATTTTTGAATTGCTCAGTTACTAAAGTTTCGCCGATATCATAATTTCTATATCCTAAATCAAAACTCAAATCAAAAAGGCAACCTGGAATAGGAACATCAAATCCCGCACCTAATCCGTATGAAAGTGGCAAGGATAAATCAATATTTCCAGGTTTGTAAGTAATTTTTGATTCGCAATCAGAACATGTTTTAACTTTGAATAAGTCAATAGAAGCTTTGTCTAATCCAATCCCAAATTGACCATAAACAAATGGTCTTATGCAAGTTTTTTCAGCAAATGTATTAAGAAAGCTTAAGATTGATTTGTTGCTATTTTTATCTTTTTCTGGTAAAAATGTATATCGAGCATGCAAAAGTAAAAATGAGCGGGTTATATCTTCACCAGTAAATTGATTATAAGCTTTGATTCCATTATTATATGCTAAACCTATTCCCCAACTATTAAATCTTAATCCTGCTACTAATTCTCCAAAATAAGAATCTCGACCAATTGTTTGATTTGTCGAAATTTTATCGGAATAAACAGCATAACCTAATTTTGCTTCTACGAAATACCAACTATATTGGCAATTTGGACAACGAATACTTATTTCAGGTAATTCAAAGCTTGGCAATGAAGTGTTTTTGCATCCACAATCATTATTTTTTTCACATCCAATAAAAATTTTTTCAACTGGTACTTCTCTAATATTTTTTGTATTCAATGGGTTAGAATAATTTTCAAACCAATTAATATTACCATACTCGTTCGAAGGTATATTTGTTACTTCTTTTCCTAACAACACAACATCTTCCAATGGTATTCTTTCAAGATAAGCCATATCTGAAAAAGCCAGAGAATCCAAAAAATAAACATAATATGTTTTTAAAGTATCAAAAGTTTCGCAGTTAACACGGGTTTCTTCTGTTACATTTAAAACTTTTCCACGTAACACATTGCCATTTCTTGATATAATTTTATCGTCTGCTTTAAAGTTTTCATATTTTTTAGCTTTATCAGGTTTAATTCTAACTGCATCATCAAACTTAGGTGGCACAGTTGAACAAGCAGTAATTAAAATTAATGAAAGCAATGCAAGTGGGATAATTGAGTAAATTCTTTTTACCATAACATTACTCCTAAACTTAAACTAACATCAAGTGTTTGAACTGATTGCCGTGAATTTGCAGATAAAATAGCATTTGGTGCTTGGTATTGTGCGTTCAAATCTAAATTCCAGCAAGTCTTGAATAAACTAAATCCATAGCTCACTCCAAGCCCCAACTCACCACCAAAACCAAATTTTGATTCATTGTCTGTTTTTTCCATTGATGAAAATATCAATCCTCCTTCCACATAAGGAATTAATTTGTTATTGTATGAGCGGCAATTTCGGCTTAAAAAATTATATCGCACATTTGGTGTAAAATATAATGCTTTTGTGTAATATGTTTCAGCTAGAGTCAAATCATCTGTTTTTTTCAAATTGAAGGAAGAAAATTTAAGCCCATACCAAAACTTACAATAAGTACAGTTTTGAATCCCTACATTAAAACCAATTGCAGGTTTGTCGATATCTGCCATTTTGTTTATTGGTTTTAAATAGTTTGCACCTAATTTTAAATACAACTGCGAATAAGAATCTTGTTGTGTCGTTAAAATTAAAGCAAATGTGAGAAAAATAAAAAGTTTCAATTTTGTCATACTAAAACTCCTTTTTTTATGAGTAAAGTTATTTTAATTGCTTAGACATTTATTTATTTAAATACAAATATATAAATTTTTTTTAATTTACTGTAATATATTTTAATTACATATATTTACAAATTTCAATTATTCACATTATTTTATAATTAATAATCTTTTTATCTTCATATATTTCGTATGTTTAGAATAATTTGTAATAATAAAAAAAAATTATATACGTTTTTTAATTTTTTTTAACTGAATATAAATTTATATGGATAAATCGAAAGTGTTAGTTGCTATGTCTGGTGGTGTTGATTCATCAGTTACAGCCGCATTAATAAAACAAATGGGATATTCCGCAATCGGCGTTACATTCCAACCTTATACAAGTGATAAGCCTCATTGCCACTGTTATTCTGAATACGATGCCAAAAATATATGCGACAAACTTGGTATTGAGCATCATTACGTTGATTATACGGACATTTTTAAACGTGAAATTATTGATTATTTTGTAGATGAATATCTTCAAGGTCGAACACCTAATCCTTGCACTAAATGCAATCCTTTAATTAAATTTGGAAAATTACTCGAACTTGCTGATAAATTAGACGCTTATTGGATAGCTACTGGACATTATGTTAATTCTCGTTATGATGAACAGCTCGCTCGACATTTGATTTATCGTAGTGAAAATAAATCGAAAGACCAATCATACGTTCTATGGGGACTGAAAGAACATCAAATTTCTCGTACTCTTTTTCCTATTGGGAATATGAATAAAGATCAAACACGTCAAATCGCAAAGGAACTGGGTTTTGAAATCCATAATAAGATGGAATCCCAAGATGTTTGCTTTATTCCTGCAAATGATTACAAAGATTTTATCATTGAAGAAAAAAAGGAATTTTTAGAAACTATTCCAGAAGGATATATTGTGTTCAATGGTAAAATTGTTGGGAAGCACAAAGGTTATCCATTTTACACAATTGGTCAAAGACATGGGCTTGGCATTTCACATTCTGAACCTTTGTACGTAAAAAAAATTATCCCCGAAACGAACACAATAGAAGTTGGAACAAGACTTGACATTAATAGCAAGGGATTAATTGCAAATAATATTAACTTAATTAAATATGATAAAATTGAAACTCCAACCAAATTCTTTGTAAAGATAAGATATAACGATAAAGGAAAAGATGCTTATTGTTATACGGACGAAAACAATAAATTAATCGTGGAATTTATTGAACCGAGAGATTCTATTGCTCCTGGACAAAGTGTTGTTTTATATGAAGGCGAAGACTTGGTTGGTGGAGGAATTATCGAAAAAGCAATTAATGAATAAATTAATAAACATTGTATTCTGTTTATCTATACAATGGATTGTTTCTCTTTTCAAGTTTTAAGTCTTTGAGTTGTGGAGCTTTTATTCCAAATTTCAAGTAAAATCCTCCATTATATGTTGAAGGCGACCACGTAAATAATAATTCCCAGCAATGTAAATCTTTACTTACAGTTATGTAAGGGGTCATTAATTGCTTATTTATTACATCATATTGAGTTGTCGCCTGGATTTTCCAAGTATTAGTTAAGCTAAAGGAAAGCCCTCCACTAATATTCAATGTTCTTGTAATTTGATTTATAGTAGGTTGACTATAACTAAAAGAAACTGAAGTATTAAAACTCCATGGAACGGAGAGTGGTGTATAGCCAGGTGTGGCTTCGCCAAAATAATCGAAAAATTCATCATCTTCATTTAATCTTTGCTCAAACCTTTCACCAGGTGATAAAGTATCTTTTTTCTTTTTTGATACATTTTGGCCAAATGAACTCGTGGTGTTAATTCCTTGTGATGAAAATGAAGTAGAAAAGCTCAAACTCAAATTTGTTAATCTCATTAAACCTTTGCCATCTGAAATTAAAAACCTGTTTACAAAATGAGTTTGTTTTGTCGGCAATCCGGTTGTCTTATCAATAAACGGGTCTTCATCATAAAGAACAAAACTTGCATATCCCGTAAAATTAATAAAATCTAAGGCAGGTGAGCGAAATTGTATATTTACAGGTGAAAATTTCAATGAATCTGCAGCAAAATTATATCCAGTTGATAAATTTAAACGTAACAGTTCAATTTTCTTTTCAGGCAATGTATCTTTTCCAGGCAATTTAATTTCAAAGCAATGCAAATCACTGTAATTTAAAGTTTGTGAAAGTGAACTCGGTGAATGCGATCCACCTTCATTAATATATTTGGAATATTTTACATAACTTTGACTGATTGGATCAAAATATGTATCATAAAATCCATAATTTGATTTTGAAAAATCAGGTGAAAAAGAAAAAGAAAAACTTGGATTATAAGTATGTCGAAATGCCTTTAAACCAAATATTTCTGGGTTAATTAATCCTAAAAGCCTATGTTTAGCATCAATCATTCCATACAATTTAGTTGAAACAGCTAAAGAAAAACTATACCAATATTCCCAAAACAAACCATTTTGGTATGTATCCACAATCGAACTATCAGATAAATTGACACTTCTATTCAGTTTTCTAAAAAAAGTATTGGCGGCAAAAGATATTGAAGGAGTTACTGAAAAATAACCAAATCTTGGTGAAATTGATAATTTTGGTGAATATGATATGTATTTTTTTTCTCGACTTGCAAAAGTAGTATCATAAGTTAAAGTTGTATCGACGATTTTTTTATTATAAACTCTACTATAATCTTGTGAATAATTTCCAGAAGTAGATAAACTAAAAGTAATATCTTTTACCCAACTTTCACGTGGAATAGCGTTCCACTGCTTAAAAGGATATAAATTTGGTATTGAGTATGTTAGTGGAATTACTTGATTATATTCGTTTGTTATAATATTTTGGTTTCGCTGATAGGACAATGAAAGCGAAGTTCCATTCTCAAAATTCTTAGAATAAGCAATATTTGAATTAATGTATTGAGTAATTCTATCATTTATGTTTGTCTGAGTATTTCGATTAAAATCTTGTGAAGCAAAATTGAAATTTGCATTTATGTTTTCCAAAGGGTTTATTTTTTGAGAGTAATTTCCTGCAAAGCTCCAATTTGTAGTATAAGGATTATCAGGTTTTGAGCGAGTTTTACCATATTGAAATGTAACATTACCATTTAAATCATCACCGATCACAGCACGAGTAGTATTTTTAAAGATTGCTCCGCCTTTGGAATAAAAATTAACGGCAAACTGAGTATCCCAATAATCACTTGCCGCCCAATAAAACCCAAAATTTTCTAATACAACTCCTCTATCATTTGAAAAAAAGTATCCTGGAACAATTAGCCCTGATTGTCGCCCTGATTTATTTGGCAAATAAAAACCAAAGGGAACAATAAAAATAGGCAAATCTTCTACATAAAAAATGAGTGGGTCCACGTATACTTTTTCTTGTGTTACAATTTTCATTTTAGGAGAACCAAAGTAGTAATGTGGTTGAGGAGCATCGCAAGTTGTATAACATCCTTCAGAAACATATAACTCATTATCAGATATTTTTTTAATTTTACTACCAAAATAAAAACCGTCTGTAACTTTAGTTTCGCCTAAATCAATTACACCTTTTTTACTGCGAAAGTTATATTTGATAATTTTACCATAAAATTCTTCACCATTATCATTAAATATTGGGAATTGTCTGATTTTGTTCGAATCCACTCGTGGTTCAGCTTCTAAAGTTGCATCTTTCAAATTTAACTGTATAGAATATGATTTCAATTGTTGTTTTTTATAATTTAATTGTGCATCACCATAAATCCTAATGATTTGTGATTTCATATTGAAAATTATGGAGTCTTTGCCCTTCAAGGTCAATAATGTATCGAGGGAACCTTTCTGTTGCTTTCGATTTGTATCAACTTGATTTGACAGATTTTTTGTATTTAATTTTAAAGAATCTGGAATAAATCTTTGAATTGAATCAAGTGGTGGAATGATTGGACGAAAATTACGCAAAGAATCTTTTGAAATATTTTGAGATATTCCAAAAGAAAAAGAAATTAAGAAAAAAAGTATTATTATACGTAATTTACTCATTAATATCATTCAACTGTAACACTTTTTGCTAAGTTGCGAGGTTTGTCGATATCCCTGTTTAATTCTCGGGCAGTGTAATATGCAAGTAATTGTAAAGGAATTACAGATAAAATTGGTGTCAAAATTGGCAATGTTTCAGGAATGTATATTATATGATCAGCAAGATTTGATAATTCCTCATTACCTTCATTTGTAATTGCGAGCACTTTCCCTTTTCTTGCTTTGACTTCTTCGATATTCGAAACTATTTTTTCATAAATTTCATCTTTGGGAGCAATAAAAACTACGGGCATATTTTCGTCAATTAGAGCAATTGGACCATGTTTCATTTCTGCAGCTGGATAACCTTCTGCATGGATATAAGATATTTCCTTCAATTTTAATGCACCTTCAAGAGCTACAGGATAATTATAACCTCTTCCAAGGTATAGATAATTACGGGATTTTGAGTAATCTTTTGCTATTTTTTCAATTGATTCTGCGTTATCAAGGATTTTTTGAACTTTTTCCGAAATTTCTTCTAATTCTCTCGCAATTTTCACTCCTTCCACAAAAGATATTTTTTTCATTCTACCCAAATATAAAGCTAATAATGTTAATGTTGTAAGTTGTGAAGTAAAAGCTTTTGTAGAAGCAACACCTATTTCAGGACCGGCGTGAATATAAATTCCTGCATCAGTATTTCTTGCAATTGAGCTTCCAACGACATTTACAATACCAACAACCGTCACACCTCTTTGCTTCGCCTCTTGCACAGCAGCTAAGGTATCTGCTGTTTCACCACTTTGAGAAATTACAACGACAACATCATCATCATATAAAATCGGGGACCTATATCTGAATTCCGAAGCGTATTCTACTTCAACAGGTATTTGAGCAAGCTGTTCAATTAAATATTCCCCAACTAATGCTGCATTATACGAAGTTCCACACGCAGTAATAATTATTCGACGGGCATTGCGTAATTTATCTTGAACATTTCTCAAACCACCTAATTTGACATTTCCCTCGTCGACTAATAATCTGCCTCGCATTGCATCTTTGATTGTAATTGTTTGTTCAAAGATTTCTTTAAGCATAAAATGCTCAAAGCCACCTTTTTCTATCTGTTCTAATTCAAACTCTAATGTATGTATTTCGTTATTTGTTGGCACATTCGAAATAGTTTTAGTAATAAAATTATCTCGAGTCAATATTGCCATTTCGTCATCATTTAAAAATACTACATTTTTTGTATGTTCAATAATTGCAGATGCATCAGAAGCAATAATATACTCATCATCGCCAACTCCTAAAATCAAAGGGCTCCCACGTCTTGCAGCTATTAATTTGTCGGGTTCGTAAGTTGAAACAAGAGCTATACCGAACGTTCCCCTAACTTCATTTAATGCCAATCTAACTGATTTTTCTAAATCATTAGTTTTTTTATAAAATCTTTCAATTAAAACAACTAAAACTTCAGTGTCTGTTTCAGAACGGAAAAAATAACCTTCTTGAAGTAATTTTTGCTTAATTGAAGCGTAATTTTCAATTATTCCATTATGAACTAAGGAAATATTTTGGCTATTGTCGTTATGTGGATGAGCATTTACATCGTTTGGAAAGCCATGCGTTGCCCAACGTGTATGAGCAATGCCGATTGTCGCTTTTAATTCCAAATTATCGACAAGTGATTCTAAATCCGCCACTCTTCCTTTCTTTTTAAAAGTCATAAGACCTTTTGCTTGGTCAATCAATGTCATACCTGCAGAATCATAACCTCGATATTCCATTCTTTTTAATCCAGTTAGAAGTATAGTTTTAAGTTCTTTTGGTCCGATATATCCGATTATGCCGCACATTTTTTTCCTTTTTTTTGCTGTTTATTTATTTAAATAAAGAAAAATTGCAAATTTTCTTTTTGATAAAATGCAAATTATTTATTTTTTGTTAATTTTATAGTATTTAAATACGATTATTTAAATAATATGTTTAATAAATTACAGAATTTACTCTCTGTCAAACTTTTATTTTTTACAATATTGGGATTTATTTTCCAAAAATTTTTCCATCTGTCTTTTTTGTCATTAAATTATTATTTATTTGCACTTGTAAGTTTAATTTTATTGTCATTTTTGCTTAAAAAGTACTTTCTTTTTGTTTTTATCGTTTTCTTTTATTTCGGAATATTTGCATCTTATAGGACGAATGATTTAGACTATGAATATAACGGGAATTATCCTCCAGAGTTGAAAGGCCTTTTTCGTGGAAAAGTAACAGAAAAATTAAAATCTAAAGAAAATACCTCCAGGTTTATAATTACAGGTGAAATAACAACTGCATCTTTATACACATTTAAAGACTGTAAGATACACTTCACGTTAATTAAATCAAAAAAAAGAGATTTAAAATTAAACGAAGGTGATAAAATTTTTTGCCTTTTGAATTTTCGATTACCCAATAATTCAACTCTACCAAACGAATTTAACGAAAAAAATTACTATCGGTCTTTGGGTGCTGACTTTACTGCTTACACTTTTTCACAAAATGTAAGTATATTAAATAAATACCAAGAAATTTCATTAAAACAAAACTTGATTAATTCTATTTCTAATCAAATTGATATGCTTTTCTCAAATCTAACTTCTGGAATTGTGAAAGCTCTTCTTCTGGGTGATAAATCAAACATACCTTTAGAAATAAAGACAAATTTCTCATTATCAGGTACAGCCCATATTTTAGCGGTTAGCGGATTGCATGTTGGACTTATTGCATCATTGCTTTTTTGGCTCTTTTCGTTTGTAAGATACAATTCAGTGAAATTCACTGCATTTGTTTTAGTTCTTTGGAGTTATATTTATTTAATTGGCTTTCAACCTTCAGCGGTTCGAGCTGGTATAATGATAACATTATATACACTCACAAGATTTCTTCAGCGTAAACCAGAACCATTGAACATTATAGCTTTGACTATATTAATAGTTCTTGCAATTTCACCAAACTCAATTTACAGTGCAGGTTTTCAAATGTCAATTGCTTCCATAACAGGAATTACATTACTTTACAAACCATTTTTTAATTTTTTTTATAATACTTTAAATTTAAAAAAAATTAAATTCTTAAAAAATTTCATCATTTCAAGTCTAACATTAACATTATCTGCAAGTGTCGTTGTTTCTCCAATTGTAGCGTATTATTTTGGGATTTACTCAATTATTTCACCATTGACCAATCTTTTAGTGGTGTTTTTAATGGTCTATTCATTGATTTTAGCAATTCCTTCGGTCATCTTATCTTATTTCTTTTTTCCATTAGCACAAATCTTCGCTAATGCATCACAATTACTAATTGAACTCTCTGAAATCATCACAAATTTTTCTGTTAAATTACCCGGAGCTTTTCTTGAGGGACAAAATGTTTTCATAATTTCTTTGATAATTTCTTTCATTATTTTATATTTACTGACTTCTAAAAGTATCAATCAATTAGCATTTCGTACAATTATTTTTATGTTTTGTTCTATCTCTTTATATTTTTTTCCTTCCGAAAAGAAATTACCATTTAATGAATATGACCGCCCTACAAGCACGGTAATTGAGTTTCCTAAAAAAAATATACTTGTTATATTAGATAAAAAGGATAATAATTCAAATCGATACGATTATGGGCTTTTACGATATTTGGAAGAAAAAAAAGACAGCTTTCAAATATACTACGATGGTAAAACCGGAATTCTATTAGAGAACAAAATGAAAAACTTGAATAGTATTATCTGGGTGAAAATCTCGGACAATATCAAGCACTTGATTTATGATGAAATTAAGAAAGTAAAAAGTTAGGATAAGATTGTAATTAAAATTTCCTTATGTATTTAATAAAGTCTTTAACTTTAATTTGAAAATGTTTTAATCTTGCAAGATTTTCATTAATTGGAGAAGTTTCTAAAATATCAAAATGTGCAATATCTTCGCTGGTAAATGAAGGGTTTTGTTCAGGATAAATTAAACAAAAATTATAGTCTTCATATTTATCAATACTTTTTTTCACAAATGAGGAATATAAAATGTTATGAGAAATACCTTTTTTTCTGGATTCTAAAAAGATAAAGAAATAATCAATGGAAAAATTCAAGCTAAGTTCTTCTACATCCTCAATTTTCTGCAAAATTTGTGTTGAATAAATTTCAGGCAACTTTAAATTTTTCTGGATGTAAATTATTTTATTAATTGTTTTTTGTAAACCAATAAAATTAATTTTCATATTTGCATTTTCTGCTAAAGTAAAAATAGTTCTAATAACTTTGTTAAACCCGACTTCATATTCAGCATTTTCGGGCAAAACGACGTAGATTTGGTCTATCGTGTTTAAAGGATATGGATTATGAACAACGAATGTAGTTTTATTGAAATCATCCAAGATATCGTTTAAAATATCACCAAAAAGTTTTGTAAAAAATGAAGATTTCGTGTTTATTCCTATAACTAAGTCAGTAATAAAATTTTCTTTTGCTGCACGTGTTATACCTTCAGGAATATTGATGTAAATTCTTGATGTTAAAACAATTTTTTCTGAAAAGTTTGGAGAAAGTTTTTTTGCATTTTTGTTGATTATATTCAAACATTGTTTCATATTATTTTGTAATTGCTCTTCATCTTCGACAACTCTTAAAGCAATAATTGGTTCCTGATTTTCTTTTTGTTTTATCATAAAACTAAATTCAATCAACCTTGCGATATTATCTGGATTTGAAATTGGAGTCATTATCCTTTGAATTTCTTTAATTTGAATATCAGGTTCTTTGTCCAATTTAATCACAATTTGTTTTCCAGTATTTTCTGTTATAAACGTGCTTAAAAGGGATGAAACCAAAATAACTAAAACAGTGCTGTCAAAAATTGCTTCATTTATTATTTCTAACTTTAAACCGACAAGTGCTATTGCGAGTAAAGCAGCTGCTTGGGAAATACTTAATCCAAACATAAACATTTTATCATTGCTTGAAAATTTGAATGATTTTTGAATAATCGATGCTGCTATGTATTTCGAAGTTAATGATAATATGAGTAGCAGCAAAGCATAATTTATAACTTCATAACTTTTGAAAACAACACCAATATTAATCATCATTCCAATTTCAATCAAGAAAAAAGGAATAAAAATCGAGTTACCAAAGAAATTGATTCTATCTATTAGAATCGAATTTTTTGGAATTAATCTATTCAGTGTCAAACCAGCAGCAAATGCCCCAATTATTGGTTCTAATCCTGCTAATTCAGCTAAAAAACAAGATAAAAACAACATAGCAAGAACAAAAATGTATTGCCAACTTCCTTCTAACTCAGTTCTTCGGAAAAACAATTTGGTTATTTTGGGATATAAATAAAATATGATAATTATATAAATTATGAGACTAATGGATAATTTTACGATAAAAAAAGATGTAAAGTCGTTCAATTTTAACATCTTAATAAATACTAATTCTAGCAAGGAAAGTAAATCGGCAACAATTAAACCGCCAATTGTAATTGGCATTGTCTTATATTTTACCAATCCTAATCTGCTTACAATTGGATAAGAAACTAAAGTAAATGAGGTGATTGCACCTGATAACAATAATGATGCTGCAAATTCATAATGTAAAATGTAATAGAATGTAATAATACCTATAATATTTGAAATAACAAACATTAAAAGCCCATATAGCAAACTTTTAAATTTGTGCGAGATAAACTCATTAAAATCAAGTTCAATTCCTGCTAAAAACATTAAATATAAAAGTCCAACAGTCCCAAATAAGATAAAACTACTATCCATCGCAAGCAAATTTAATCCGTGTGGACCTATAACTATACCTGCAATTATAATTCCAACAATTCCTGGTATTTTCAATCTTTTGAATATTTGTGGTGCAAGTAAAATTGTAAATAATACAAGTGAAAAAATTATCACAGGATTTGTAAAGGGTAAGGTTATATGTGGTAGATATTTATCCAATAGGTATAATTCTGCTAATGGTTTTTATAAATATAAACTAATAAATTGTTTTAGGTGTTTTTTTGAATTTTTAGTTAAAAAAAGCTAACTTTCATTTGAAAATAGCAAAAGTTAGCTTCAAACTTAAATTACTTTGATGAATTTAATTAAAAACTAATTATCATCATCATCAAATAAATCTTCTTCATCATCAAAGTCGTCATCAAACTCTTCTTCGTCAAAATCATCTTCTATTTCATCGTCTTCATCAAAATCGTCGTCATCAAAATCAAATTCATCGTTAAAATCATCTTCAAATTCTTCGTCATCAAACTCTTCTTCGTCAAAATCATCGGCAAAATCGTCCAAATCATCATGCTTGCTTGCTAATAGCGCCGCTGGAAAGTTAAACAAAAACAATTCTTCATTATACATAATATTACCTCATTTTTATTTTATAAAGTTTACTTTCTTTGACTTTTATTTTCAATTTAATTTCAAATTCTTTCAAAATTATGAAAAATGTTCAGAAAAAAAAATTTTTTATACGTTAAAAATATTTTTCTATTAAATTTATTAATTCATTCAGAATTTTCGCTGCGTTACCTTTCAAGAAAACATCTGATATTGTATCACTGTATGTTGATTTAGTTGTATTGACTTCAATTATTATTGCACCTTGATCTTTTGCTGTATGTGGGATTAGTGACGCAGGCATAACCTCACCACTTGTCCCAATAATTAAAAATACATCTGATAGATAAGCTTCTCTAATTGCTGAATTATAAACATCATTTGGGATATCTTCTCCAAAAAAAACAAAATTTGGTTTTAAAAGTCCTCCACAACTTGGGCATAAAGGTATTTCTTTTTCTAAATTTATTTGGTTGAGTGCATACAACTTTTTGCAAGATGTGCAAATTACTTCACGTGAATTACCGTGAAATTCATAAACATTTTTATTCCCCGCAAGTTGATGCAATCCATCGATATTCTGAGTAATAACGCTTCTTAATTTATGCATCTTTTCCAAACTTACTAAACTATAATGAGCTAAATTTGGCTTAGCATTAATAATATTTTTGATAAACAATTCCTTAATTAAACTCCAAGACTCTTTTGGGTTTTCAAAAAAATAATTAATTTCTAACAAATTAGGATTATATTTCATCCAAAGACCACCTTCACCACGAAAAGATTGAATACCACTATCAGTAGATATCCCCGCACCCGTGAATGCAGTAATTTGTTTTGCTTTACTTATGAATTCTATTACTTTTTTGATTTCTGTTTTTTCCATATCTCAAATATAATCAATAAAAATTAAATACAAACTCATAAAAATCAATAATAAGTTAATAACAAATAAACAACGTTAAACGTTTTTTCATAATTTTGAATTTATTCAAAATTAAATTTATAGAATTCTAAATTTTAAATAAAAAAATTACCATAGATTAAATTCTAATTCATTTATTTAAGTAGTAAAAATGGAAAAAAGATTTATTATAACTGATGATGTAACAGTTCGTTTTGCTGGAGATTCCGGAGATGGAATGCAAATGACCGGTACTTTGTTTTCAAAGAATTCAGGTTCAATTGGTGCAGATGTTAATACATTTCCAGATTATCCATCAGAAATTCGACCACCCGCAGATACTTTGTATGGAGTAAGTGCATATCAAGTGCATTTTGGTTCAAAAAAAATGAACACTATGGGCGACAAAATTGATGTTTTGTTCGCTATGAATGCCGCTTCATTAAAAGTTAACATACCAAATTTGAAAAAAGGTGCAATGGTTATTGTTAATTTAGCAGGCTTTGGTCCAAAAAATTTAAGTCTTGCTAAATACGAGTCAAATCCATTAGAAGATGGTTCTCTTAGCGATTTCGAAGTTCACGCTATCGATATACCTGAACTTATGAAACAAGAGCTTAGCGATTTAAGCTTACCAATTAATCAAATCGAAAGAACTAAGAATTTCTTTGCTTTAGGCTTAGCATATTGGCTATTTAACCAACCTTTAGAATTAACATTACGTTGGTTGAAATCAAAATTTGGTAAGAAAATTGAAATTTATGAATCAAATGCTCGAGCTTTGAAAGCAGGATATATTTATGCTGAAGAAAGTGATGAATTTGATATTTACTTTAAAGTTCCAAGCGCAAATAACCAAAAAGGCTTTTATAGAAATATTACAGGAAATGAAGCTGCAGCACTTGGTTTAGTAGCTGCATCCAAAAACAGCGGATTACCTTTATATCTTGGCTCATATCCAATAACCCCAGCAACAGAAATACTTCACCATTTGTCTGGTTACAAACAATATGGTGTAAAAATATTACAAGCAGAAGATGAAATCGCTGGAATTGCATCAGCAATTGGTGCAGCTTATGCCGGTAATTTAGCAGCAACTACAACAAGTGGTCCTGGTTTATCCTTAAAAGTAGAGTCAATGGGATTGGCTGTAATTATGGAATTACCATTAGTCATTATTGACGTTCAAAGAGCAGGTCCGAGTACTGGTATGCCAACAAAACCAGAACAAGGCGATTTATTGATGGCTATGTTCGGTCGACATGGCGAAGCTCCAATGCCAATTATTGCTGCTCAAAGTGCAGCAGATTGCTTTTATGCAACTTATGAAGCTGCAAAAATTGCCTTGAAATATATGACTCCAATTATTGTTCTTACCGATGGTTACCTGGCTCAAGGAACCGAACCTTGGCGAATTCCAACTTTAAATGAACTTCCAAAATTAGAGTATAAAATGGCTGACAAGCCAGAGGACTTTGCACCATACAAAAGAGATCCTGAAACATTAGCTCGTCAATGGAGCATCCCGGGGATGCCCGGATTAGAACACCAAATTGGCGGTCTCGAAAAAGAAAATATAACTGGAATTGTTTCTCAAGACCCAAAAAATCACCAATTAATGAGTGAAATACGTGCTCAAAAAGTCGCAAATATCGTAAAAGATGTACCTGATGCCGTAATTGAAGGTGAACAAACTGGCGATATTGTTATTCTTGGTTGGGGAAGCTCATACGGTGCTATTAAAAATAGCTTTGATAAATTACGTGCTGAAGGTCATAAATTATCCTTTATTCATCTTAGATGGCTTAACCCTCTTCCTAAAAACTTAGGTGAACTTCTAAAAGGTTTCAAACGTATATTTATTCCTGAAATGAACCTTGGTCAACTTTCTTGGTTAATTCAATCTAAATATTTATTGCCAACAATTGGGTATCATAAAATCCAAGGTAAACCATTTACTGCAATTGAAATAGAAAATGAGTTATTAAAATTATTAAATGGAAAGGAATAATAAAATGAATAAGATACAAGAAAATTTTGATAATAAAATTACGACACAAATCGACGTAAAACAATTAACAGCAAAGGACTTTAAAACTCCCTTAGACGTTCGTTGGTGTGCTGGTTGTGGCGACTATTCTGTTTTAGCACAACTTCAAAAATTATTCCCAACACTTGGCATTCCAAAAGAAAATTTCGCAATCGTTTCAGGAATTGGTTGTTCCAGCCGTTTTCCATATTATGTTGATGTATACGGATTTCACACAATGCATGGTCGTGCTTTACCAGTCGCTTCCGGAATTAAGATAGCCAACCCCAACCTTTCAGTATGGGTAATAACTGGAGATGGTGATGGAATGGCAATCGGTGGAAATCATTTCATCCATGCTATCCGACGAAATATGGATTTAAAAATCCTTTTATTAAACAACGAAATTTATTCGATGACAAAAGGACAGTATTCGCCTACTTCACCACAAGGTTTGAAAACAAAATCATCACCTTTTGGAGTTGTCGACTATCCATTTAATCCTACGACATTATCTTTAGGCGCTGGTTCCACTTTCGTGGCAAGAACAACTTATAGCAACCCAAAACATTTAAGTTACGTTTTACAACGTGCTGCTGAACATAAAGGAATTGCCTTTGTTGAAATTTATTCTAACTGTGTCATTTTTACTGATGGTATTTTTGATAAATGGACAGACAAAAATTATTTAGATGAAAATACTGTTTTTCTTGAAGATGGGAAGCCATTAATATTTGGGAAAAATAAAGATAAAGGTATTATAATTAAAGACTTTACTCCAACAGTTGTAGATTTAAATGACCCAAATACAAATCGAGACGAATTAATTATCCATTCAGAAAAAAATATTGCTTTAGCACAAATGATTGCTTCAATGTCATACGATAATGATTTGCCAAGACCATTCGGCATTTTCGTCGATATCGAAAAGCCAAGTTATGATTATTTAATCAATAAACAAATCGAAGAAACAATTAATAAATTGGGACCTGGCGACGTAAACGAATTGTTGAAAGGTACTGAATTTTGGGAAATTAAATAAAAGGAGTTTTACAATGAAAAAGAAAATGCTATTTTTATCTTTAGCTTTAACTTCAATAGCAATTTTGACATTTTTTTTAACAACGGAGAAATCAATGAGTGAAAAAACAAAAGCTCAAACAGCTCGACCTGAATACGAAATTACCGTAAAACAAAAAGGTGCTGAATTAGGAAAAATAATCATCCAATTATATCCAGACGTTGCACCAAAGCACGTACATAATTTTGACAGTTTGGTGTCAATACATTTTTTTGATGGAACTGCATTCCATAGAGTAATACCAGGATTTATGATTCAAGGTGGCGACCCTAACTCAAAAACAGAACCTCGTGAAAAATGGGGCTTTGGTCAACCAGGACAAACTACTGTACCAGCAGAATTTAGCAAATTGTCTCATAAAAGAGGAATTGTATCGGCTGCACGTGCTCAAGATCCAAACAGTGCAACTTCTCAATTCTTCATATGTGTTGCTGATGCTCCTTTTTTAGATGGAAAATATTCTATTTTTGGAGAAGTTGTTTCCGGTATGGAAGTTGCTGACAAAGTTGTCAATTCACCAAGAGATTCGAGAGATAACCCTTTAGACAAAATTGAAATGTTTATTAAAAAAATAAAGTAATTATCTCTTTAATAAATTTCGAGCAAAATAAAACCGTCAGTAAAACACTGGCGGTTTTTTATTTTATTTTATTTGTTTTTTTATTCATTAAATTTCTCATATTTTTGCATAAATAAATATTGGAAATTTATTTTGTTTCTTGGTATTAATTGCTGAAAAATAATCTTAATATTGCGATTGCGGTATTTTTCTTGGTTTTATTTTCAATCTCAGCTTATGGAAACAATCCGCTACTGCAGTTAAATGAATTAAATAGCAAATTTGATTCATTTAATTCCTTTTTCATTTCTGATACTTTAAATCAAACAAGGATTTCAAGCACATCTAATGATTTTTATCATAATTTAACATTGAACAAAATACCTTTGTTTTCACTTTTTGATGGAAACTATAATTTTATTTTTTTGAAGAACTACTTGTGCGAAAATAATAATAATGCGAATTTTAACTGCGATTCATTATATTTAATAAAAGATACTTTGATTTCAAATGTACTACTATACTCTGGAAATAAAAATGGTATGTTAAATGGTTTTCATTTGGGAAAAGAAAAGAATTTTTTCTGGAAATTTAATCCAATATTTGAGAGTTCTGGTGGTTATTACTATTCGACTGCAAGTAAAGAAAAACCATTACGTGAAGAATTTTTGGAAAATTCTGCTTACCAAAATATTGGAATTAACGCAGAATTTGGCTTTGAGGGACGCAAATCGAAAATTTCACTTGCTTCGTCATTCAACATTTCCAAATTATACATTCCTACTAACATAAATGTTTTTAATTCAGTAAAAAAGCATTTTAATGACTACAATGAATATATTATTGATGTTAAATTCGAAAATTCGTTCGAAAATAATATAACATTAAATGGCAATATATTTGCAAAGAAATTATTCAGGAATTTAGGTAGCACAATTGATTCTAATGTCATTAAATTTGGTATATACGTTACAAATTTTGAAATTGATGAATATTCTTATGGTGGAAATTTAAACACAACTTTGCCTATTTTTAGTTCTCAAAAAAATACTTTAGTTTCTTTTCTCTACGAACAAAACGTCTTTTTATACACTAATTTTTCAAAATATTTTCGAAGTAGAACAGAAAGTGAAAATATCGAACTATCTATACTTCAGTCATTTCTTTTAACAGATAATTTTGATATAAATTTTGAAGGTAAATTTAAAGAAAGAGCCGTTTTATATTCAGAATTAGGAACATTGCCAGGTAATTCTTCAAGCATCGATTATAAAGTAACGTTAAATTATAATATTACTAATTCGCAAAAATTTACTTTCTTTTTCAAAAAATATAATTTTTTCCCATTTATTTCACAATATTATAATTTAGAAGAAGAACAATTTGGAAACCATACATTAAGAGATGAAAATTGGTATTTATTTTGCTTTTCTTATGATAATAGACTTGATAATTTTAATTTTAAAATTGAATTACAAAGCAATTTTGGAAATAATATCTTCAATTCCGCTAAAAATATTAAATATTCGACACAAGACTTAGTTTACGAACAAATAAAGAACTTATCTTCAGCAATTGAATTAAAATATAAATTAGAATCATTAAAAATAATAAATAACATAGCATATTTTTGGAAAATAGATTATTCTGAAAACACCAAGATAAATCCTAATTATAAATTACCATCATTTGCTGATAAATTTCTAATAAATTATCAATTTTTATATGGTATAAGTGCAAGCATTAATATTAATTACTTTGGAAAATTTGATATTTATGACCCCAAAATCAATAAAATAAATGGAACAGAAAACATTTTTCTGTTAGATTTTATCATGCAAAAAGATTTTTCTAACCAATACTTCTTTTTTGCATTAAATAATATTTTAAATAATTATTATGAATTACAAAGTGGAATTCCTGAGGCAGGCTTGAATTTCCAGCTTGGAGTCAAACTTAATTTTTAAAGTGATGGAAAAAAAGAACCTTAAACAGATAATCGAGTACGAAACACAATACATAAGAGGTGTTGGTCCAAAACGTGCCGAAATTTTAGCTAAAGAAGGATTAGAAACCTTATACGATTTACTGGCTTACTTCCCTACTTCCTATATTGATAGAAATTCGGTAAGATCTATTAAAGAGCTTTCTAAAATAATAAGAAGAGAAAAAGAAATTAATTTTAAAGATATAAAAATTAATGATTTAAAGTTTAAAACCGAATATTCAATTGTTGGAAAAATTGAAAAAATAAGCGAAAAAACTTATGGATTTAACAAAAAACTCATTGTTTACATAATTAGTGATGGAAGTGGCGAAAAAGCAAAAATTACTTTCTTTAACCGCATTCAGTATTATTCAAAAGATTTTAATGTTGGCGATTGGTTAATAGTTAACGGCATCCCTGATTCAGACAAATATTTTGATGTCAATTTTACTCACCCAGAAATCGAAAAAATTGATGAAGAAGATACTGAAATATACGAAAGAGGTGGAATAATTCCAAAATATAAATTACCAGTTAGTTTTTCAAAGAATTTTATTAATCAAAAAACATTAAGAAGAATTATTTTTGAAATTATAACATCGAAAAAAGTATTTCTCGACGAAACTTTGCCAAGTTACATTCTCACAGATTTTAAATTACCTAAAATTGACGATTGCTTTAAAACATTGCATTTTCCGGACAATTACAATCAATTAGAAAGAGCGAGATATAGAATCAAGTTTGAAGAATCATTGCTGTTCCAACTTGCTTTAAAATCAACAAGAAAAAATCAAATAGTTCGAGAAAAAGGATTAATAATAGAAAAAAATTCTCCGAGAGTTAAAAATTTATACAAAAATTTGCCATTTGAGTTGACAAATCATCAAATTAATGCATTGAAAGATATCTTTAATGATTTTCGTAGCGGAAAGCCAATGAACAGATTGCTTCAAGGCGACGTTGGTTCAGGTAAAACTATTGTTTCAATAATTTCTATGTTAGCAGTAATTGATGCTGGTTATCAAGTGGCTTTTATGGCTCCTACAGAGCTTCTTGCCGAACAACATTATAATACTTTACACAATCTTTTAAAAAATTATAATGTGAAAATTGTGCAACTTCTCGGTGGTCAAAAAAAATCTTTGAGAAACGATATTTATGAATCAATAGCAAGTGGAGAAGCAAACGTCATTTGTGGTACTCACGCTTTATTCCAAAGCGATGTCCAATTTAATAAATTAGGTTATGTTATAATTGACGAACAACATAGGTTTGGGGTTACTCAAAGAGCTGAATTAATAAAATTAGCAAAACAATCGCATCAAGAACTTGATGTTCTACCGCATACTTTAGTTATGAGTGCAACACCAATTCCAAGAACTTTAACAATGACTGTTTATGGTGATTTAGACTTATCAATTATAAAAGAATTACCTAAAAATCGAATTCCAATAAAAACAAAAGTCGTTTTCGAGCAAAATAGATTAAAAGTTTACGAATTTTTAGAAAATCAAATAAATGAAGGACGACAGGTTTATATTGTTTACCCATTAGTAGAAAAATCTGAAAAGATTGATTTAAAAGCCGCTACAGAATATTACGAACATTTGAAAATAGATGTTTTTCAAAATTATCGAGTTGGATTATTGCACGGACAACTACTTCCATATGAAAAGGAAGATGTTATGAAGGCATTTTTATCAAAAGAGTATGATATTCTTGTTTCAACAACAGTAATAGAAGTTGGAATTGATGTTGCAAATGCTTCGGTAATGGTAATAGAAAACGCTGAAAGGTTTGGCTTATCACAATTACACCAATTAAGAGGACGTATTGGTCGAGGACCTTATCAATCTTATTGTTTTTTATTTGCAAAAGAAAATTTTCAATATCATATAAATAAGACCAAATTAGACCCAAAAGAACAAAAAGCAGCTATCATAAGATTAAAAGCAATGGAAGAAACTAACGATGGTTTCAAAATTGCCGAAATAGATTTGCAATTGAGAGGTCCTGGAGATATTTTAGGAACAAGACAATCGGGATTGCCAAATTTTCGATACTTAGATATTGTCAACGATTCTGAAATTATTGCGTTAAGTAGAAATTTAGCAGAAAATATTTTGAAAGTAGATAAAGATTTGTCAAATCCTGAAAATTATATCCTGAAAATATCTTTAAGGAAATATTTAAATAAAGGAAGAGAATTTATGGGTATTGCTTAATTGGAGAATAAATCTTATAGTATCTATTTCTTTTGTGGGATCTACAAGATTCGAACTTGCGACCTCTTCCGTGTCAAGGAAATTAATCATATTGATTTTTAATAAGTTACATTTACTGGGGAATGTATAGGGAAGTTTTATATTTGTATTTAAATTTTCAATTAAATTCATTAAATTTTGTTTTGACTTTTTATTTTATATAATTATTTTTGTCCTTTTCTAAAATAAAAAAATAAAATATAATTTATTATTTGAAAAAAATATTTTTAAATATATATTTAATATAAAGCAAAAATATTATAAAAATATAAAAATATTGTAAAAATATTACAAAAATATTTGCAAATTATATATTATTTTGTTATATTTGTATTTTTAAAAAGGTGTTTTATGAAAAATTTATTTATTCTTCTGTTTTCTATTGCTTTGTTATTTGGTTGTTCAAATTCAAATGAACCCTCTGATAATAATGTTTTTCCTTATAAGAATGGTCAAATTATAAAAAAAATAATTTTAGTTGAAAAATTAGCTGATTACGATGGTAATACAAAAACTATTTATGATACTTCTTATAATGTTACTGTTAAAATAAATGAGAATAAATTAGAATTTATTGATTTTGATAATAATTTTATTTTAATGAGTAATTTAGAATTTAACATTAATTCTAATTTGTTGTCAATTAAATTGCCTGAAAATTCTTTAAATATTTCGAATATTACTAAGAATTACGAATTAATTTATAATTCTCAACTTTATGAGGGTCAATCTTATTATTTTCTTTTTAAATGGGATAATAAAAAAGGATTTTCTGAAATTATTGACGAAACCTATTATAATAATAACAAAAATATTTCTTATTGTAAAAATCATTATTATTTTTATTATTAATTGAAAGAATTGTATGAAAAATAAAGATTTAAAAAAAGTTTTAAATTATTTTAATTTAACTTTAAAGGAATATTCTAATTATACTGGGATTTCTTATCAAACATTAATGAAACTTAATGCTAATAAAAATGAATTATTAAAGTATGATTATGAAAGATTATTATTTGATTTTATAAAAGTTAAAAAAGGGATTAATTTTGCTGAACAAAAAATTATAATCGAAAATGTTCTTAATTATAATCAATAAAAAACCCCCGTATTATTACGGGGGATAAGGAGCATCATAGTAGGAGGAAAAACTATTTTGCTAACAAATATATTAATAAAATCGCACTGCCGCCAATTAAATAAGGCATATAATTATTTAATTTATCCTTTGCACCAGCTACACAAATTCTTTCTATTGACCTTTTTGTCGCTTCACGTCCTTTGTTTTTAATTTCATCTATTGTTGGGATATGCCCCGTTGCAATTTGTGTAATTAAATCTTTATAGGCGGCATCTAACTCTTCGTTAATTATATCAATGCTTTTTTGTTCCAATTCATCTTGCAAGATGTTTCTTTGATAATTATAATTAATTGTTTTATACATAATTTACTCCAAAATACTTATTGAATTTTTTGTCAATTTATTAAAACGATTTTTTGTTGTTATTGCTTTCATTTGATTAACATTAATAATGATGTCAGGGTAATATTCAAACATTGAATTACCCTTGCTTGCTTTTTGGTCTTTACGTGAATGAGCAATCAAAATAAAATTTATATTAGGATTTTGTTTAATTAATTCAATTAATTCATTATCCGTTGAATTGAGCATATTTACACTATCTATAACAATATATTTAAATTTATTACTTATTACAGCATTTTTTAATTTATCCAAAGTTCCAGTATCGTCAAACCAAAAATTTTCATTGTTATCAATATTTAAAAGTTCTAATTTTTTTTGAATTGTGCCATTGCTTAAACGTTCCTCGCTTGTAAAATATAGAGCATTTCCATAATTTGTAAAATCTTTTAATAATCTCATTGCTAATGTTGATTTGCCTGAACCAGCTAAACCCCATATTAATATATTAAATTTATTAGGGATATTTCCAATTATTTTATAATTTACGGCATCGGTAATTGTAATATTTTCATTATTTAAATTAGCTACATCTTTTAAACTTGTATAATTTTTAGCAATTTCGTTTTTCTTTAACTCCTTAATATAACTTGCAATTAATTTAATTTTATCGTAATATTTCAAATTATTTACAATTGTTTTGAAAGTATTTATGTATATTTCGGCAATAATTTTATTATTTACCGAAACAACAATAATATTATTATTAATTTTGACTTTGGAATTTTCAATTTGTGTTTTGATAAAATGTATTAATTGCTTATCCTCGTCAATATCTTTATCGCTTGGAATTAAATCATTTAATTGATAATTATTAATTTGTTCCTTTTTAATTAACTTGTTATCATTAATTAACTTAAAGGTATTATTTAATATTTTATCAATTAAATTTTCTAATTCATTGATATTCAATTTCTTATAAAATTTATTTGATATTTTTATTTCCTGATATTTATTTTTAAAATAATTTGTAAGTATATTATATAAAAAGTCTTTACGAGGAATGTTTAATAACTTATTGTAATTTTTTGTAATTTTACTATTTTTGTATAGAACTTTATAAAATAAATATTCAATTAAAGATATTAAATTATTTTCTTCTATCCTTTTAATTGATATTTTCATATTTATTTGGTTATATCCCGTTAAATTCTTTAAATTTAAATAGCTACCTGCTTTTTGGTCTAACCAATAAATATAAAATTTTAAAATGTTTGTTTTATCGGATAAAAAAAAGGTGTTATGAGTAGGTTCAATATTTTTATTTGTAAGGACAATTTTTTCGGGAATTGAAACTTTATAATCTTTTTCTAATATTGAAAAAAAAATTTCAAGTTTATTTAAAAGAATTAAATAATCAAAATTTACATTTTCAATAATAATTTCACTTTGAAATTTATTAGAATAGTAATTAATATCTTTATTTTTGTTTTCACCGCTCATTTTTATAAACGTCTTGTAATTAAGGCAATTATTAAAATTGCAAATAGGACAATTAAAACTGTCGTTAAAATCTTTTCAATTGTTGTAAATACTGATTTTTCCACAACTTCTTTATAAATTGTGTCGGGCGTTGAATTTATTTTTAATTTTAAATTGTTTTCAGGATATTCATATTTTATTTTAATTGTATCGCTTTTTATTCTGCTGAAATTATTATATTTCGTGGTTGTTTTTATAACTGTATCAAATAGATAAATAAATGAATGCGTTATTAATGTATCATCATTATAAATAATATTAGGCTTCACTTCAATGTTAATAGTGTCCTTTTTTATATATTCAATGGTTTTAATCCCTTCTTTTACGTTTGAGCAGCCAAGCATAAATAATATTGAAATTAATAAATACTTCATAAATAATAATTCCTATTACTTTTATAATTTATTAAATATTTTATATCTGTATTTGATTGAAATTTTTCACCATTATAAATAATTTCGCAATTATTCGCATCTGATAAACCACTTATTGAGCATTTAATTTCGCATTTATCCATTTCTTGTAAGAACCTGTTTTCCCAATAACTTATAAAATCTTTTACATAAATAGCTTTAACTTTTTTTGGTAAATTTGCATAAAGTGCTTTTTTCCTGCTAAAGTTCTCAATTTTTTCCTCTTTATGTTCAATTATCTGTAATAATCCATTTAATCCCTGTTGATGTCTTAAATATGCATAATAATCGTAATATTTTAAACCCTTGTTTTTAAATGTATTTTCTAGCTCTTTTATGCCATTTATTGCACCTATGCAGGATTTATAGGGGTCATATCTATCATTTCCCTTAACACCACCATAACCATTTGACAACTGAAAAACCCCTTGATAACTTCCATTACTTGCTAAATTGTTAAATGTTCCACCTGTTTCAATACTGGCAAAAGCAAGCATAATACAAGGATTAACTCCCATATCATTAGAAGCTTTAATAATTAATTCCTTAACCGTTTTTATTGGTAATTTTTCCATAAAGAACTTTATAAATAATAATTATGTTTTATATTTAAATATTTAATTAATTTATTATTTTCATTTGCATTTGAACTATTATTTCCCAAATGTATAAAATACACCCCTTCAGGGTAATTTTGGTTACCCTCAATTAAATCCGTTAAATTATGTTTTACAATTGCAATTTTATTATTTGTATTACCTTCAATCGTCGTAATTGTGTTGTTTAAATAATCTACTTTGTAAACAATTCCGACATGACCGCAATTACTTGAATTACCTATTTTATGACAGTATGACGATGAATATTTTTTATAAAATATATCGCCCTCTTGTGGCTTTTTGTCAATTAAATAATTGTTTTCTTTTGCGGAATTAAACATTTGATTAGTTGAAGCAGTTAGGGCTATATTAATTTTGTCGGAATAATTATTATTATAAATTGCAATTACTGTAGAAACAAATGAAGCACACCACGAATTCCCATCGTTATGCTTTACAAACTGCAACTCTCCGTTATTACATCTTATTACATTTTGTTTAATTTCTTTGCATTCATATTTTTCCCATTTATCTAATAAATCTAATGCAATTTGTATGATAATTTGATTTCTCATTATATCCTTGTTTTAAAAATTAGATTTTTAGAAATATAGCCTACAATTTTTTTAGTATCCATAATGTTTTTAGGGTCAAAAACACTACCGCCGCCGCTATTATTTGGATTATAAGGGCTTGTTTCTCGTGCAAAATTATTTGGATTAAATGTATTACCCTTAATATTTTGATTTCCACCGCCGCCACTATTTGCATTGCCCGTATTTGAGACACTCTCTATTTTCATATAATAATTATACTTGCTCATTACACTTCCCAAAATCTTATAATTCTAAAATAATTATATGGCTCGATTTTTGCCTTTTTTATAAATACTCCTTGCTTGTTTTTATAGCTTGTATTTCCTTGAATTGTCATTCCTCCGTTATATTTCCAATTTTCAATTGAAATACCAGCGTGTCCAAAAATACTTGTGCCTTTTTGCCAAATTATTACATAACCTTTTTTAACTTTTGCTTTTTTCAACAAAACATCAATTGCAGGAATTAATTTTTTCCCTTTGAATTTTGTTGCTAAACCAGTTTTTTGGTAATTATAACCAGTTTTATTTAAGCAATAACAAACAAATGCTATACAATAGGGTGAACCAAGTTTGTTGCCCACATATTTATTTGCACTATCAGCAATTGCTGACCTATTAGACTTTATTTCAATTGTCCCGTTATATTTTATAGCATAATCAATTAATGTATTACCGTAGGCTGTAAAATATAAGAGAACCAGAAATAATGCCGCTACTAATAATAATCGCATAAATAAGTAATGTAACCGCATAAGCCATATTTCTATTTTTAATAATTTCATCAAAAGTATTTACTTCCCCTAAAATTTTATCATCTGCTAACGAGAATAAAAGTAAGCCTAATATCGAATAAACGAAAGAGCCAATAATTGCTACAAAACTTGCAAAATAATAATATAATAATAGAAATGCTGTTATTATACTAATTGAATAAAATATCAATTTTTTGTAATTATACATTTTAATCTCCCTACTTATTTTTTACAAAGAAAAATATCCTTGCTTTTTGCCTTTTGTCTTAAAAGTTGTTGCTTTTGTTACCTTTGCTTTTGTTACTTTTGGTGTTTTTGCTTTTGCTATTTTTGGTGTTTTTGCTTTTGCTATTTTTGGTGTTTTTGCCTTTGTTGAATGTGGTAATGATGTCGTTTTAATTTTAATTGTTGTTTGTCCTACTTTATTTAAATTTGCTTTTGTAATTCTATGCAAATAAGCATAAGCATTTAAAATATGCGAAAATGTCATTTCTTTATAACCAGTAGCACTAATTGTAATTACTCTTTGTTTGCCCTTTAATGATGTTCCCATTACTTATTCCCCTTTTATAAATAATAATTTCTTTGAATTTGAAAATCAAATGTTAAATCATTATACGGATTACTTGTATTGTTCGTATTGTCCGTATTGTCCGTATTGTTAGTTGGTGTTACGTCTTGCGAGTTTGCATCTATTTCTGCGTTTGCCAAAAAATCACTCAAATATTTTCGATAATTTTTGGGTTCTTTTTTACCAGCAAGTTTATATTCGTATAGACCAGTATCCCACAATCTTCTATACATTGCTTTACATCTCTTCGATTGCGGTTTCAACTTACATTTTAATTCGTCGTTTAAAGTATACATTTTTTTTACCTTTATTTTTTAAACATAATATTTTAAATAAATTTTCTTTTTAAAACATTTTCCATCAGCAGCAAATATACCGTTTTCGTCAGAATTTATATAGACCTCTCCATCAAATAATTTTTCCATTTCATTTAGCCAATTTTTGCTATACTTTAATATTATTTTTTCCCTTTCTTTTAAAAAACGTGAATAATAAATCATTTATAAACCTTTTTTATTATTTCTATTGATAGTTTAATACCTTTTTTTAAAAAAGTCTTTACTATCAGCCTCTATTTGCGTAATTCTGTAAATGCTCATCAGTTCTTTATTTTCAGTCTTTTATAAACATTTTATCAATTTTCTGCTCCAATTTGTCAATTTTCTTTATAATATCCTCTTTAAACTCTTTAATATTTTCCTTAATCTCCTTTTTATAGTCATTTAAATTTTGTTCCATTGTGCTAATTTTGAAATCGTGAACTTCGCATAATTGATTTGATTTATTATCTTCTTTATTCATTATTTTATTAATTATTTGCCTAACTAAATAGAATAATACTGAACCAAATGCAGTAAATATTAAAATTAATATCCATTCGGGAACATACATTAAGCATCTACCCAAGTATTAAACATATCATTTTTTAACAAATTATAGCCCTGTGTAATTACTGAATTTTTGATATTATCGGCAAAAGTGCTACTTGTTAATACATTTGATATTTCACTTGAAGCATATTGACCCGTTTTAAATATTTCATAGGGCGACAAACCACTTTCAAAGCGTTGCCGTTGCTCTAAATTTGCAAAGATATAATAATCGTAATGATGATTGTTGTTAACTAAATCAAAATGAACTCCAATTATTTTTAAATACTCTCCTGTTTCATTATTTTTTAATGCCATTTTGCACCTTTATTATTTATATTTTTTTGCTTTTGTTGAATAAATTCCCCTTAAACAACTTTCAACTGATTGATAAACTTTCATTTTATTAACTCCTTGTTTCTGTTGCACGAATATTTGCTGAAAATCTATATGTGTTATTTCCTGCTCCCAGTCCTGTTTTTATTTGTATTTCAAGTGTATTGTTTGTAGTGTTCGCAATTACTTGCACGTCGATTAAATCTAAGTCGCCGTCGGGGTCTTGTCCTAACAATGTTTTTGTAGGTGTTCCCAAAAATCGAGTTCCGCCTAAACTGCTTCTTGCTATTGCTCCTTCAATTTTCCAAGCTTTACCTTTACCAACGGGGTCAACTGATGTAGCAATTCTAATGCAATTAATTTGTAAAATAAAATTATAAATACTATCATTTAATAATACCAATCTTGCCGATGAGCCGTCAATATACATTTCCCGCCAAGCGTCCGTCGAATTTGTAAAAGTGCTTTCAGTATATTTTTGGTCTATTAATTGAGCCTTGTTTGTTGTAGATGTTGATGCTGTCGAAACTATTTCTCTATTTCTTTCTGCTTTGGTATATGAACCGATACTAAAAGAATAATCTTTAATATTTGTATTTGCATAATAACCAGTTGCAATGGAATCACTACCAGATGCAATGGAATCACTACCAGATGCAATAGCAGAATTACCAGTTGCAGTGGCAGAACGACCAGTTGCAGTGGCATTATAACCAGTTGCAGTGGCAGAACTACCAATTGCAGTGGCAGAACTACCAATTGCAGTGGCATTATAACCAGTTGCAGTGGCAAAAGTATTGGATGCAGTGGCATTATAACCAGTTGCAGTGGCATTATAACCAGTTGCAGTGGCATTATAACCAGTTGCAGTGGCAGAACTACCAATTGCAGTGGCATTATAACCAGTTGCAGTGGTATAAATAGTAGATACTTTACTTTTTATCCCATTGCCGATTTCTTCAATATACCAAGTTGTCCCATTATAGCGATAAATTTTCAAATCATTTGTGCATACATAATCTATTAAAGTAGCACCATCGTAAACATTTAAATAATACGTTGTATTATTTGTAACTGATATTACAAATTTTTTATTAGTTGCTACCCCTGTCGTTGGCAAATATAAATTATAAGTTCCGTTTAATGTATAAATTTGGTAATCTACATCTGTTGGTAATAGTGTTTTATTAGCTGAAATAGTTTCGTAATTTACATTATCGCCCGTCGCTCCGCCAATTATTTCAAAACTATTTGTCGCAATTGCTTTTGCAATTTTATTTTCACTCCCCGCACCCGTTAATACATAAATTTCACCTGCTAATAATTCGTTATTATTTGCCTTTGTTTGCAATGTGTCAAGCGTAGTTCTAATATTTTGTATTCTTTGATTAGCTGTTGCCATATAGCAATTTTACCAAGTTCCACAATCAATTATAGTTGACCAATCAAACGAACCATCACCTTTTGACATCAACAAATTTCCGCTATTTCCATTTGCCATAGGTGTATGAGAAGTGTCCCCTGCTAATTGTTCTGCATAAATAGCTCCATTTTTAATATCAAAAGTAACTTTTCCGTCTGGAACTCTCAATGTAGTATATATTGCTTCAATATGATTTGTAGCGGTATTATCAATAATATCGCTTAAATAACCTGCTGTTTTGCCAGATGCTGTTGCAACTTTTTCGTCTGAGCTTGCGGGAGGTATATTCAATGCCGTTTTTAAATCTACAATTTTTATATTTTTTTCTTGTTGCCCTGTTTCTGAGACATCTGTAAGCATTAATAAGTCGTTATTTAAATCAACGCTTGGAGCTGTAATATTTGTTAAATCGGCAACTGGTGGCGTTATTGGTGATAACGAACCACTTGCGTTACCTGTATATAAGTTTAAACTATCCGTAGTTAAGTGTAATTCGCCGTTTAAAGTGCCAGTTGTTGGCTTTGTTGATTTTGTTCCTCTTTTAATTTGAACTCTTTGATTTGAATTTGCCATAATTTGTTACCTTTTTATTTATTTAACATTTTTATTTTACCAAGTTCCGCAATCAATATTGCCAACCAATAAATCTAATTTATCAGTTGAATTGTTGATTATAATTGAATTATCGCTATTATATATTTTATCAATCAAATAACTGCTCTGCGGGTCATTTGCCGTAGCTTTCACATAAATATCATTGCTTTGTTGTGCTGATAAATATATTTGCTCAATTATAACAGGTGAATATCTAATCATATTCTAATATTGTTTTTCAAATAATTTATTGCAATATTTAAAATATTTTTATTGCTTTTTCTGTAATTAATTACGTTGAGTAATTTTATAATCTCTTTGTCTGCTGTTAATTCTCTTTCGGATAAAACAATTTCCTTCTTAAAAGGAATTAACATTTTAAAATCATTTACTATATTAAATATCTCGTTATAATCTTTTTCAGTTAGTTTTGTGAAATCTATTTTTTTTAATTGCTCATACAATTCATTAGGCATATCATTGCAAATTTTTCCTCTTATTATTTCCATTTTATGCTCCTTCGTTAATAGTTTTTGGATACATTCTATAAATATTATCCCATAAAATTGCAGGAAATCTCGTCTTTCTCAATTTCCTGTAAATTGCTTTTGCAATTGAGTTTGTTATATCATTGGGATATGTCATAATTAACTCCGTTGTTTTGTTTTGAAATATCATTTTCATTAACTATTGGAATATTCGGAATAATATTTGCAGGATTTACGTATTTTTGATTTGCATTTGCATTATTGCTTCCATTTGAATTTTTATTTATAAATTTGTCAATTAAAATAGGTGCAACTTTATCCACTAAATTTGCTATAATTGACGTTGTGTTGTTATCATTCAAAGTTTGTTGATATTTGCTTAATTCCTTTTCGGTCTGCTTTTCAATTTCTAATTCTTTCTCTTTAATAAATTGATTTTTCCAAATTTCATTGTCTAATTTAACTTTTAACTCAAAATTTTCAATCTTCAATCTATTAATTTCGTCTAAATAATTTCTATTTAGTTCGTTTGCTTTGTCTAACATTGATTTTATTGTCTCATTTTCAAATTTTTGAATTTCGGTTACTTTGCTGAAATAGTCCTGTTTATTTTTTGCAACTAAAATTTTTTCATTTTCCTGTTGCTCGAATAATCCATCATTTAAAGCAATATCGTTGTCAAAATTAGCGTCCCGAATTGTAGGTGCTATTTGCTTATAAACAATGGGGTCATCTTCGCCATCAATTACTTCTTTGACTATATAAAGACGCCCCCCTTCAAAAGCATCATAAACATTAATAAAATCTCTGTGAGTTTCTACTCCATATTTATCTTTAATTACTTTTCCAAGTGCTGATACGATTGGGTCTTTTGCACCTTTTTTATAATAGGCATAAAAGACATTATCCATAATTTCGTTATTAATTTGGACATTTTCATTTGTTATAAAGATTGTTTCTGGTTTTTCCTCTTCTCTCATATTTGCTCCATTAATTTTATTATACTACATTTTGAATAGAATAACCTGTAAATTCTGGTAATGTTAACAAATATTCATAAAACATTCTTCTCATATTGTAATATAAATTATTTGTTGTTACATTGTAATTAGTTGCAATTACAGACAATTTATCATTATAATAAATTTGTTTATTTTTAATTACGTCCCAAGCGGTTGGGTTGGTATAAGTTGTTAAATCTTTTGCCTGATATAAATCAAGCACAATATAAGTATCATAAATGTAAAAAGCATTTAAATATGCAATTTCATTTGTTGTATTCAATAAATACATATCATTTGATGGTATATTCATTTTATCTCCTTCTTATTTTATTTCATTACTAATAAAGTTATTTCACAGGTAAGAGGGTAACGTTGATATTTGATGCCGTCGGGAAATTCCAAAGCATTAAATAAATTAGCATATACCTCTAAACTACTAAAATTATCTACTTGTTTATTTATGTCAATATAATAAGGTAATTCATTACCAAAAGCAAACAAACCTTTGTTTGCAATTCCATAGTCGCTATTAGTTTTTTCCACTCCAAAAATATTATTTCCATTTGCTCTTACAATAGGGAAAAACCAGTTAGGAATAAACGAAACATTTGGGCTTAAATAAAATTGCGATTGTGGAACTGCATTATTTATTGTTTGCAATGAATTTTTTATAAAATCATTCACTTCTTGGGCTGTTTTTCCTGCTCCGCCTATTGATTGTCGAAATACAGAATTAAATTTTACATTTTGTATTATTACACTTCTATTTTGCACGTCTTCAATAATATCATTCACAAGCAACATTTTGCTTCTTGGGTCTGCGGGGCTTAACGGCTCTGTCCACAAGTCGCAAACGTCATTTAACAAAGCGTTGTAACTTTCAGGTGTGTCGCTTATTGTTGTTATAAGCGATATATCACGCACACTAATAAATCTTGCCGTTACAATCTTTTCAATTGCTTTACTATACTCAATTAAATCTGATATTATATTTCGTTTAATTGGTTGATAATCTGGATATAAATTACTTTTCATTTTTTAACCTTTACGCATATATTATTGATAAATCTACTTTTACAGGTAATTTAAATATAGTATATAAACCATTTGTTGTTACTGCATCTAAAAAAGGTATATAATTTTCGTTTTTTTGTAATATTTCCCATAAATAAGGGTAAAATACATCTAACCTTAAATCTGTAATATTATCATCGATTAATAAATTAATTTCGTTAAATACTTGCGGCGTCATTTCCTCGTGCAATAAAGTTAAGCTATGATTAGTATTTACGGTAGCATTTGGATTAACAAAGCCCTTATTATTCCATATAAATTTTACTTCTTGACCTAAATTATCTTCACCCATTATTGACATATCAAAATGATTATGGTATGTATCCATAGGCAACATACCATAAGGAACATTACTACGTGGATTTGTTCTATTAGAATGAATAAATTCTTGAATAAAATGTGCATCTCTATACATTGCTGCATTTAATTTAAAAGGTGAGCCATATTCATAAGTGCTATAATATTTATTATTTAAATACTTTGAATATAAAAAATCTTCATTTTCATCGGGATATCCTTTCACACCTATAATTGCCGAATATAATGTTTTATTTAAAAATGGATAAAATACATATTCATATTGTATTGTGTTAGGACATTGTAAAGGGTCAAGTAATCTTGGCACTAATTGGTGATGGTCATAAATTGAAAATGAAATTCCGTGTAAATATGCTTTTTTCCCACTTGGTCTATTTAAATGTATTCTCCCGCCGTAACTTGCCAAGCCCATTGTTTGTTTTGTAAATGCTTCAATTACGTCAGGTGTCCAAGAAAAATCAACTGGCGTTAAAATATAATCTCTATAAATTATACCATTCCCAGTGTCAAAGGGTAATTTTGCTTTTGTAAATAAAAACCCTTGCCATTGCCTTAAATCATTACGAAAAGAATATTTATGAACATCTCTTTCAATTGACGTTTGTATAATTAAATCACCAGTTGAAATACTTGCAGGGGGTGTCGGATATGCCCAATACATTCCTTGTGGCATTTTTTATTTCTCCTTTTTATTTGACAAATTTAGCCCCAATCATATTAATTTGGAACTTAACATTTATAGGTTGATATAATTCTGTGTCTTGATTGCTTGCTTGAACGACGGCATTATGGTAAATTGTTACGCTTAATTGTTGGTCAGCTTCAATAATTTCTGGAAATAAAGTAACGTTGTTAATATGCGGTGAGAAAAAGCTAATATCAATAGGTTCTTCAAACATATTTTGCCCTGTGGATATATTTTGAATTTGAATAGTAAATTGGTCTCTTGTGTTATTGCTAATTCCGTAAATTGAGCCATATTTATCATAGGCATAAATACGAAAATCTTTTAAATAAAATCGTGAAGTAGTTCGTATTACTGCATTTGCACTACCGCCAATTGTTTTAATATAAATTGTTTTGTTGTGAACATAATTAGCTAGTGAAATTTCGCCCTGACTTTTCAATTTTGCTAACAAATAATCACTATATGAACTTTCATTATACATTTTTTTTTCTCCTTTTTATAACCCCCGCCCTATTCAGACGGGGGAACATTCACAGAATTAATAATTATTTTCTATCCAATTTGCCCAAAAAGATAACTTTTAAATAGGCAACTGGACTATCTACGTCATCAATTACACCCGCACCAAATTTAACAGCTTTGTTTGCTACATTAATATCTTTTAAAGTAGCAGATGGATAAGTAATTAAGTTAATTTCATAATTACTTTGGTCGTCAAATTCAATGGGAACAGGTAAAGAAGTGAATTGCCCAAATTTTGGTAATTTATCGCTTTTTTGTGGTATATAATAATGAAATAGTTCTAATGGTTCTAAATCTTTACTATCAATTTTTACTGAAATAGTTGTGTTATTTAAAAAGTCAATCAACTGCTCTTCCGTCATAAATCTATCAAAATTTGTAATAATACCTAAATGTGTTGCAATAAAATTGTTATCTTTTGGCACTGGGAAAGTAGCATTTTGCAACATATCTGGTTTTTTAGGTGTTATAAACAACCTTGTATTAGGAATAGTATGCAATACGTTTGTTTCATTGTCAGCACCTTTAATAATTAAAGTGTCTTTTTTGTAAGAATAAATTCCTACTTCTAATGTGTTTTTTCCTTTTTGTGAAATTATTTCCATTATTTTATCTCCTTTTATTTTTAAATTAATTTATTAATGATAAAATTCATTATATGCAAAAGTTTGTGAATTTACGCCGTCATTTATACTTTCAGGTAAATATTTATAGTCTGGTGGCGTCATATATTCATTCATTGGAATATAATCATTTGTCGTTGTTGTCGTTGCTGGTGTTACTGGTGTTGATGTATTAGGGAAAGCGTTAAACGGCTCAAAATTAATTTCTCTTGACCCATAATAAATTAATTGCCCTAATGTATGCCCGTAACCTGCATAGAGTGAACCTCGCCAACCCGTAAATAAATATAACAGAATAGCGGAAATTAGACCCATTAAAAGCCCCAAAAATCCGTCCATTTCGTTATTTTTAAATACATATTTATTGAGTAATGTAGGTAATGCAATATAAGCTATCGTCCCTACTCCAAATTGCCACATAAACGTTGTGGCATTTTTGTCTGCTAATTTTGAAAAATTTTGTTTAAAGTTTGATTCTTCCATTTTAAAACCTTTTATTTTTTGTTAATAAACATTTATTTATTTTAAGATTAATAATAATGCTAATATTCCTACTCCAATTCCTAAATACATTAAAGTATTATTATTTTTGTTTGGATTTAAATCATTTTTTTCTTGTTCTGTTAATGCTCTTGGATTATCGAAATAATTTTTTTGTTTAGGGTTCGGCATAGATTGAGGTGATAAATTGCTATTATTAGCGTTTATCACTGCATATCGTGTTATACCTGTATTATTTAAATTTATCATTTTATTCTCCTAAATAATAATTTGCTTCTTTTGCCAATGGATTATTTTCTATAATCACTTGTCCCGTTGTGTTATCTAATCGTCCATTATCCCAAATCACACTATAACCCATTGTATTTAATTCTTTCGCTATACAAGCACCTTTAATTGTGTCAATTGCATAAGGTAAAAATATCGTTTTATTGTTACTTGCACCTAACCCTTTAACTTTAATTTCATAATCTCTTATTTGTTTCTCGATTTGCTCAATTAATAAATAATTTAAAACATTGTCGTCAACTTGTCCACCTGCTTCCATATCTAAAACAAATTTAAATAGCTCGGGTGTATTAAATTGCCCGCTATCAATTAAAACTTTTGATAAAGAACCTTGTGTCCCTTCAATTGGCGGTAAAGCTGCGAAATTTGTATGATTTTTATCTGCTGCTCTTCCTACTGCAATTTGTGTAATATAATTCATCAATTGTCCACCACCTTTATTTTGTTGCAATTCGTTTGCTATCATACCTAAAAACATATTTGGCGATTGAATTGAATAAGAAGTTAATAAAGCATCTTGCGTTGCTTGATATTCTTTTTTATGTAGTTGATACCCTACAATTGGATTAGGTAATGAATTATAATATTCCGTAGCACTTTTTAATTTATCTGCTATTCCAAATATATCACCTGTTGCTAAATTTAATTTTTGAGATAAATTAACATAGTCTTTTTTATTGTATAAATCAACAATATCAACTCCCTGATTAATAATATTTTTTGCTGTTGTTTCATTAACTCCCAAAATGCTTGTCGCCGTTAAAATTGCACTTTTCAACACATCTAAGTTCTTGGAGTTATTTTTTGCAGCTTCAATTGTTAACCGCAATAAATCTTGCAATGCTGTTGCAATTTCTGGAAAGCCTATAATGCTTAATAAAGCACAAGCAATATTAACATATTTAATCACTCTATTTAAATCTATACCTAAAAAAGTGTTTTTTGACAAATAAAAATCAAGAATAATCGGATAATCTACTTTTTTCTTATTAATAATAGGGTGCTTATTAATTATACCTCTAAATTGTTTCCCGTTATTATCATAAAATGTATTTCTTATTGTCCACGTTAAATCTTCACTTGGAGAGGTATATAAAAAATAATTAGCCCCGTTTAATTTGTTTTTATAATATAAGTCAACATTAGAATTAAAAGCCGTGCTTCTAAAATACTCATTTCTTCCCGAAGCACCAATTATAATTGTATTATTCAAATTGTCCTTAAATACTGCTCCGTGCGTCATTGTCGACAATAATTCAGGTGTTTTTAATAGGGGCTTATACCTATCATTTTCACTCGCTTTGCTATCTTGGATATAAGCTCCGCCATTACTACTCCAATCGTCAGTATTGCTCACTTTAAAAATAGCAGCTAATATTTTCTTGTTTGTCAAATCATTATAATCAAAATTATTTATATTTGGAATTGTTTTCCCAGTAGGTAAACAATCTTTATAATCTTCTAAACCTGAAAGATATTGTCTTTTGACTTTTCTATATTTATCAATAGCTACATAATCATCTAAACCTAATAATTGATATTCGCTCATAAAATATAATCCTTTTTTCTGAAATAATTCACTTCGTTCATATATCCATTTTCTTTGTTTGAAGGGTCTAATGGGATATATTTTTTACCATTATTTGCAAGAACCCACACGTGAGTAAAATTGTTCCCTGTTTCCTTTTTCCAAGCTCCTACTCTGAAGATTGTTTTAATCCCTGCGTTTTCTAAATAAGTTGCAAGTGCAAGCGATAAGTCATCACAATCCCCGTACCTTTGCTTGTTTATAATTGTCCATTTAGGACTTCTAACAAGTTCAATAGTTGGCGGGTCGGGGACATATCGATAATTTTTGACAAACCAAAAGAAAATATTTTTAATCGTTTCATCCTTATTATTTCCAAACAATTTATTTTGTTTAATTTCGTTAATTATTTGAAAATTATTTAAATATTTGTTTAAAAACATTTTCATTAAATTCACGGTGTCATCGACACCTTTATCGCCTACCATTAATGTTTTTTTTATAATCATTTGTTTAATTGTTTTATATTTTTATAAGTGTTAAAACTATTATAAATGGTATAGCCTAAATAACTAATGGATGCTATAATTATAATCCATATAACTATTTTTAAAGTTTTAGCCAAATTATTAATAAATCCTTCAACGCCTGTTGAATTGCCTTCTAATTCTGGTTTTTCTTTATAATTTGCCGTTTTTTTATACGTCAAAGGTCTCAAAAATTCATCTGTACTCAAGCTGCCATCTAAGGTTGCATAATATAATTCCCACAAAACAACTTTAACATCATTTATATTTCTACCATAAATTTTAAAAACTTCATTTTCAATAAAATTAATGAATTTAGCATTATTAACCCTATCATATTCAGGGATTTTACCCTGCTTTACCAAATTAATGTAAATTGTTACTATATCTCTAACATTTCCATATGAAACACATTCCGTAATATAACAAAATAATCCTTTATTCCAATTTACTCTGTAAGTGATAACACTCAAAGCCCTTTCAATGTAAAAACCAAATATATTTTTTAAAGCAATAAACCACCGATCGACAAGGGTATCATTTAAACCTGAAGAATAATTTAATATATTCTTAGTATTTTTATTAGCTTTTGTAATATAACTCATTGCATTTCTTTTTGTTATGTCTATTTTTTATTTTTTTTAATAATTCAATTTCTTCTTCATCAAAAATTGATTTTATCAAATATTTATTATATATCAAGGGATATTGTTTTAAACTCTTCAATAATTTTGCTTCGTGCTTTTTCTCATTTATAAATATTTCTTTATTACTTTCAACAATAAATTCATCTTTTTTCATAATAATAGCTTTCTATATATAACAACAAATAAGGGGGAAAAATCTATAAATCATTTATAATTAACTACTTATGTATTTTAATAATTTATTAATTATTTTTAATTCTTGCATATTAAAAGCATAATTTTTTTTTCTCAATTTATTTTTTATTATCAATAATTTATTTTTTTCCAATAATTTCATTTTTGTAATTATAGAATAATTCTTCTAATTCTGTTATTATTTTATTTGCTAATTTGAATAAATTATTATTTGTAAATTCTAAATTATCGGCATAAGTATTTAAATAATATTTAATTGTACTTCTATCTTTGTTTAAAATAACAGCAATATCAACTAATTTCATTTTATAATTTCGTAATAATTTAGAAAAAATAAAATTATAATAAACTAATTTTTTATAATTATTTTCAACATCAATTTCATTTTCATTGAGCTTTTGCCTGATCAATAAATCAATAATTTTGATTATATTAGTTCTGTCAATCGTTTCCATTAACTTCCTTATATGTTAGTTTTGAAGATAACTTTTCAACATTATTCAAAAATTTAGTATAATTTTCTTTGCTGCTGAACTCAACTATTTTTGCTATATATTGATTATTTTTATTTTCTTTTTGTAAATTTTCTTTATAGTTAGTTTCTTGGATGATATTTGTTAAATCTTTTGCAATTTTATTGATATAAGCATATTTATTATTTATTTTATTAAAATTTTTTATAAAAGAATAGTACTTTTTTGCAATAATTTCGGGTAACATAATGTTATTTGATATATCTATATTTTCATCAATTAGCAATTTTTCAAGTTTTTTCAAAATATAATTATAAAAATTCTCTTTTATTTTAAAAAAATCAAATTCATTTTTTTTAATGAATTCAGAATTATTCTTATTCTTATTCTTATGAATATTCTTATTCATATTATATATTAAATCCAAATCGTTATTTTTACAAGTATTTGAATTTATTAAATTTAGCGTTTTGCCTCTTATTTTTACTTCGTCTAAGGGCTGTCTAAAATTGTCTAAAGGTGGTCTAAAATCGTCTAAAGGTGGTCTAAAATCGTCTAAAGGTGGTCTAAAATCGTCTAAAGGTGGTCTAAAATCGTCTAAAGGGTTATCGGCATTTATTAAATTCTGTTCATAATCCCCGTTACTATTTGAAATAGAAGGGGTTGCAATATCATCAACATCATTATTATTATTTATATAATTGGGTCTAAAATTGTCTAAGGGCTGTCTAAAATTGTCTAAGGGCTGTCTAAAATCGTCTAAGGGCTGTCTAAAATCGTCTAAAGGTGGTCTAAATTTCTCTTTTTTAATATTAAAAAACTCTTTTAAAAATTTGTTGTAAATATAATTATTTTTTTTAATTAATAATTTATTATCAAAAATAATTTGAATTATATTATTATTTAAATTATATTGTTTTTGTAACGTATCTAATTCTTTAAATGAAATAATTTTCTTTTCCTTTGTTATTAATTTTGAAATTATAAATAAATATGTGCCGTAAAATTCAAAACCATATTTAGTACTTAATAATAATATCTTTTCATCAATTAAAATATTATACAAATAATTTGAAAATTCTTGCATAATTCCACCATATGCTAATTTAGTGGGTGATATTTTTTATTAAAATTATTAAATTAAATGAGCGTGCAAATAATTAACTTCCTTTTTAAAGCAAGGTAATTAATAAATATTAAATTATAATATTGTTATTCATCTTCATTTTCTTTCTTTGGTGTAGTTATGTCAAATGCATCCCTTTTCACCATTTGTTTTACACTTCTTAATGTTGATTTTTTGCAATAAAAACTATTAAAAAAGAATTCATCCATTATCGAGGAGCTTTTAGGTAAATGTGCGTGCCAAGTTTTACCAGTAATTGGACTTGTGTAAGAAACATAGTAATGATATGGCTTGAATTCTGAGGAGTAACAGACGAAATCGCCTCGGTCGATATGTTTGTAATTTGTGTAACTCTTTTTTTTCATTTTATCACCCTAATTGAATATATAATTATTAAATTTAAAATATTCATTTTGTAAAGCTTGTAGTTTTTTTATTGGAGTTTTTAAAATTATTTTTTTGTATTTTCTTGCAACAGCTTGCCAAAATTGAGCTTTTTCCATATCATTATTTATTATAGAATTTGCCAGTAAACTCAAATATATATCATAGTCATTGTATAACATTTCAAACCTCTTAAATTGTTATTTCAATAATTTCATAATTTTGATTTATAAATGATGTTAAAATTTCAATTATAGTTGTTGTATAAATTTCATCTTTACAAGTAGTTATTGGTATTTCATAAATATCATTATTCTTTTTTAATTTTAATTTTAAAATAAATTTTTTATTGTATTTTTGAAAATAACTTTTATTTTTTTTGTAAAAAAAATAAAATTCAGTAAATGCTTTTGCTTCATTTTCCGTTAATCCATTATAATTAATTAGAATGTCTTTGTAATAATTTAACTTATTATTTAATTTTTTCATATAAAATAAGGACTTATTTGTTTTTTAAAAAATTTACTTTTTTTGAATTCAAGAAACTTATAAAATCATTTTCTTCAATGTAAAAAGTATTTTTTCCAAAATCTGTAATTGTTATATTGCCATTTTTAATATTTTCATAAACAATATTCTTTGGTATTCCATATTTCTTTTTAATTTGTGAAGCTGTTAAATACATTTTAAATTCTCCATTATAATTTGTTTAATATATTTGCAAATAAATTTTGTTGTTTCATTTGTTTTATATATATTTGTATATAAATAAATGTTTTTATTTAATTGTTAATTTGTTTAATACAAATTTAAACAATTTAAATTTAATATGCAAATATTTTTTTAAAAAATTTTTAAAAATATTAAAAAAAAATACAAATGAAAGTTGGTCAAAGAATAAAATTAATAGCTGAAATTTTACATGTAAGTATGAGCGAATTAGCTGATTTAATGGGTATATCTGCTCAAAATTTATCTTTGTATGCAAATGATAAAAGAGAACCAAAAAATATTTTTCTTCAACATTTTAAAAAAATTGGTATAAACACAGACTGGCTAATTTCAGGTAAAGGGGAAATGTTTATAGATAATTCAATCAAAAATAAAATAATATCAAGCAAATTAAAAACAGCTGGTAAATATGATTATATTATTAATACTATAATCGAAAGAATTGAAAATTTGGAAAATAAAAACTATTCAACAAATATCGATGAAAATAAAATTAATGATATAATTGAAAGAATTGAAAATTTGGAAAATAAAAACTATTCAACAAATATCGATGAAAATAAAATTAATGATATAATTGAAAGAATTGAAAATTTAGAAAATTATATAACTATTAAAGATAAAGTAATCGAATATTTAATTGACAATTTAGAAAGATATAAAAATGAAAACAAATGATGGAATTCCCGGCAGTATATTCATTAAAAACAATAAATATTTTGTTGTATTAAAAGGGAAAAAGTATTATACCAACATTGAAGTAACAAAAATAGGATTAAAAATTGTTATTGATTATAAGAAAAAACTTTATTTAGAAAGTTTAGGGCTCATTAAACAAGATAAAAAAATATATTACATCAAAGATTTATTTAATGAATATATTAAGCAAAATCAAATTAATCGAGATAAAAAAACAATTTATTTAAAAATTTTATCATTTAATAAAATTGTAAAAAAAAATTATGAGGTCAATCATAAGAATATTGAAAATTCAATAATAGATTTTTTTAATTCTGTAAATAAAAATCTTAAGAACTCTTCAATTAATACATATTTAAGCAAATTTCAATATTTTTTAAACTGGCTATATGAAAATAATTATTTAGAGCAAAAGATTAATTATAAAAAAAAGTATTATAAAAAGGAAACACCTAAGGAAAATACTTTTTTTACATTGCAAGAATTAAACAAAATGTTAATTTATTTGAGAAACGATACAACTACATTTAATAAAAATCAAAAGGAAAGTAACAAACATTTTGCAGATTTAATTGAATTTATGTTCTACACAGGTGCAAGAATTAACGAAACTTTGCAAATTAGAATTACTGATGTGAATAATGATAGAATTAAAATGTATAACAAAGTAAATAAACAATTAGAATATATTTATTTAAATGCTATTACTAAAAATATTGTTCAAAGATTAATAAAAAATACTACAAATTCAGATGAAAATTTGTTTAAATGGAAATCAAGCAGTTATTTATTAAAGAAATTAAAAGCAACAATGAAGCAATGTAAAATCGAAATAAAAGGGAGAAATTTACATTCTTTAAGAAAATCATATTTAAGATATTTACTTAAAAAAGACGTGCCTGTCGAGGTTGCGAAAATATTTATGAGGCATAAAAATATCAAGACAACAATTAAGCATTATTATTCAATAACAGAAAAAGAGATTTTGGAATATGTAAATAAATTATAAACGGGGAACGTATAGGGAATTTTTTTAATGACAAATAAAACAAATTAAACAAATTAAACAATCTGAGATGCCAAAATGTTAAAACATTTAAACAGTGAAAACAACGAAATAAAGAGAAAAAAAGGGGAATTTAGTTTATTTGAGGAGTGGGATCTACAAGATTCGAACTTGCGACCTCTTCCGTGTCAAGGAAGCGCTCTATACCAACTGAGCTAAGACCCCTTTTTTAAAACTACAAAATTAACAAATAAAATTTAATTTTCATCCAAATTAAATATTTGACTTCTTTAAATTGCTCATTAAAATTTAAGAGGACATTTTTAATTAAATTACTTATTTGTATAAATTCATTTTATATTTGTTCCTTTAAAAAATTATTATAATCAACAAAAAACTTGTAAATTTGTAAATATTAAGTTTGAAAAAAGGAAAATCATAATGAATAAATATATAATTATCATAACTTTTATCATTACTTTGACTTTGTGGAGTTGTGATTCAACAACCACTGAACCTGATGCAATTCAAATGACCGTCGAACAATTAGCCGAAACACCTGGATATACGTGGATGTATGAATTACTTACAACGTATCAACCAGACTCAATTGTCGAAAAAAATATCGGTGCTTTACTCGATACAAATCGTGATAAATTTATAATTTTTGCTCGTGCTGCTTGTTCTTGTCCAACTGAAAAGAAAGAATTTGCACAATTAATCAAAATTTTACGTGATTTGCATTATCCTACGAAATTTTATGAAGTTTATGCAATGAGTTCAAAAACAAATCCAAATCCATATTCGAATATTATAACTTTAAAAGATATTCCAGCAGTTATTTATATGAGAAATGGTGTACCATATTATTCTATAATTGATACACTTTATAATAATGTCGCAAAAGGTTTGAAGTATCCAGTAAGGTTAGAAGACGTTTTATACGAAGCTTTAAAAAATTAATTTATTTTCTCAACCAAAGTTGAAACTCACTTTCCAATAAATTTTGTTCCAAAGCTGGTTTATCATAATGACCTGCTTTTCTTTTTTGTCGAAAAGCTTCGAAGAGGCTAACGGCAGCAGCAACTGAAATATTCAAACTTTGAACAATTCCAACTTGGGGAATAACAAAATTTCCATCTGCTAAATTATAAGCTTCCTCGGAAACACCGCTATGTTCATTACCAAAAACTAAAGCAGTTGGTTTTGTTAAATCTAAATCATACAAATCAATAGAATCTTTAGCTAAGTGAGTTGTGTATATTATTTTTCCAGATGAATGTAAATAATCATAACAAGATTTTACGTCATCGAACAGTTTATAATAAACCCATTTTCGAGCAGAGGCGCTACTTGTTTCTGCTAATTTTGGCATCTTTTGTCCTGAATGATAAATCAAGCAAATTTCGAAAACACCAATTGCATCACAAGAGCGAAATACGGCAGATAAATTATGTGGATCATTAATATTTTCTAAGACTAACGAAAAATCAGGCTGACGCTTTTCGAGCACCTGCCTGATTTTTGAAACTCTTTCTTTTGTTTTGAACAAAGAATAGTCAACGTTTGAAGCAATCTTCTTCATTAATTCAGAATTACCTACTTCCTTTTTTTATGTCTATTCTTACGCAGTCTTTTTTTCCTTTTGTGAGTGGCCATTTTATGGCGCTTTCTCTTTTTACCGCAAGGCATATCACACTCCAATTTTAATTACACAAAATTATAAATCTGAATTCTTTTAATTAAGAAATGTTATCATTCACTTTTTTTAAAAAATCAGGTGATGGTTTAAAGACTGGGACTGCTCTTTCATTTAAAGGAACAGATGCCCCTGTTTTCGGATTACGTGCCATTCTAGGTTTTCTAACTTTGGATTTGAACACTCCAAATCCACGAAGTTCAATGCGTTTACCTGATGCGACTGCGTTCATTATTGTTGATAGTACGCCGTCAACTACTGCTTTTGTTTCAATCTTGGTCAAGCCAGTTTCTTTTGAGATTTCATCGACAATTTCTGCTTTTGTCATTTGTATCCTTGTTGATTTAATGAACAAAATTATTTATATTGAATTATTTAAGAAAGCAAATTTACGAAAATCATTTTAAATATTAATTAATATTTGTAATTATTTATAATTTTTTATCTTTCAAAATTCTTTAATTTCGAAATTATTAAATTTTTTTAAAACCAAATCTTTTAAAACACAAAATTTTGTTATGGAATGTTTATTTTTCCCAAAATTAGAAAAAAACAACAAACCATTTTCTTTAAATCCTGATGAACAAAAGCATTTGAAAGTTTTAAGGGTTCAAGAAAATGAGCACATACTTATAACTAATGGGTTAGGGCTTTCTGCTTTATGCAAAGTTAATTATGGAAATAAATGGCAAGCAATACTTTCTCCACTCGAATATTTCGATAATTTCGGAGAATTACCTGTTGGAATTTCTCTTCTTTGTTGCAAAATTAGTGATAGAGATAGATTAGAATTTTTAATTGAAAAATCAACCGAATTTGGGGTAGAGCATTTTTTTATAGTTAATTGCAAATATTCGCAGCCTGGAAATATAAATATTAATAGACTGGAAAGCAAAGCTATTTCTGCTATGAAGCAAAGTAAACGTTCAGTTCTTCCTCAATTTTCAATTTTAAATGGTATTGTCGAAAATCCTAATCTATTCGATGAATTTGATAAAATAATCTTGCTTGATGAAAATGGAATGAAAGCTTATAATTTCACGATCAACAATAATTTCGACAAAGATATAAAGATGAAATTTTTAATTGTCGTGGGTCCCGAAGGTGGATTGAATAATGAAGAATTAGAGTTTTTTTTGGATGCTAAATTTAGCAATAAACTCATAAAATGGAATTTAGGAAATCGGCGTTTACGAACAGAAACAGCCGCAATAAAAGCTATTTCGATACTAACAAGTTTTTATGATTAATTTGTTCATAAATTTCTGTTATTTCAGTTCATTTTGATTCATAATGATTAATCTTGTTTGAATTCTCTTAAATTTATTTTATAATTCGTAATTTTGTTTTTTATATTTTTAAAATTTTTAAAAGGAATATTTCATTATGAAAAAAATAATTAATGTGATTTTACTTGCTATATTTGCAGTAGGTATTTTTAGTTGCAGTGAAAACAAAGACCCAAAAGAACTATTTATTGAAGCAGATAAAGCTGCCCAATCAAATAACTCCGCAGAATTTAAAATTACTGTTATAAATAAAGGCGAACAAGGCGAAGCTTCATTCACCTCTTCAATCTTTGTAAAAAAAGATGCTAATTCTCAAAGTGCCTTTCCTATCAAATATAGAATTGAAGAACCAAATACTACATTAATTACTTTTGATGGCAAGCAATTTATTGTAACTGATTTGAAAAATAACAAGATTTCAGTTAGTCAACGTGAAGGAGTAACAGAACAATTCGCAGAAAGACTTGGACAGAATTTCTATATGGTTGTTGACCACAAACTTGATACTGCTGAAATTAATGCAAATTCTAAGAATTTGGAATTAAAAGGCAAAGTAAATGTCAATGGAGAAGAATGCTATCAAGTTCTTCAAAAAGGTGAAGGACACGGTGAATATCAAGTAGAAAACAATTATTTCTTTTCGGCAGATAAGAAATTAATGTTAAAATATACTTCGGTGATAACAAATAAAGATAAAAAAGTTGTCCAATCTATTGAATACACAATATCTGATTTAAAATTAAATCCAAATTTAGACGATAAAATTTTCACACAAACTATCGATACAACTAAATACACTTATGAAGATTTGGATGCAGCTCACGATAAAATGAGCAACCCTCACGGTGATATGGAACAACAAAAAGAAAATATGGATAATCCTCATGGCGATAATCCTGCATCAGAAGAACCTACTGGACTACTTCCAAATGGTTCAACTGCACCAGATTGGAGCCTGTTAGATAAAGATGGTAATAAAATTGCTTTAAGTCAATTAAAAGGAAAGGTTGTAGTTATTGATTTTTGGGCTACTTGGTGTGGTCCTTGCAAACAAGCAATGCCAACAATTCAAAAATTATACAATACATACAAAAATAAAGGAGTAGTTGTACTTGGAATTAATGTATCTGAAAACGCTGACCCAGTTAAATTTATGAAAGATAATGGATACAATTATAAATTATTGTTAAATGGAGACCAAGTTGCAACAAATTATAAAGTTGAAGGAATACCTACAATGTATGTGATAGATAAAAATGGTAAAATTGTCTTCGGTCAATCAGGTGTAGGTCCAAATTATGCAGAAAAGTTAGAAGCAGCTATTAAAAAGTCATTGTAATACTTAAAAAATTATTTTTTATTTTTTGAGTTATATTTTTTAATAACTTTTTCGCATAATTCAAGCATTCTATCAGCCGAATAATCCCAAGAAAATTTCTTAGCCCACTCGACAGCACCTTTTCGAAGGTGCTGTTTCATATTATTATCAACAATAGCTAATTCTAATTTTTCTAATAAGTCATCTATATTTCCATACTCATATAAAAATCCGGACTCCCCGAGTTTAACTGAGTCTTTCAAACCAGGAACGTTTGCTGAAATTACTGGAGTACCACAAGCGTTTGCTTCAATATTAGTTATTCCCCAACCTTCTTTTTGCGATGTATTTACAACAACATCAACTTCTGCCAAAATTTTTACTTTATCTTCTTCTGTTACAAAGCCATAAAATATTGTCTTTTGTGCAATTCCCAATTTAACGGAAAGTTCTTTTAAATATTCTTGATAATCACCTTTTCCAAGAATCTCCAGTTGTGAATTTTGATATTTTTTTTGAAATTTTGCAAAAGCAAAAAAGAGCTGTTCGACACTTTTGTACTTTTTTAATCTTCCAAAGTAAGCAATTCGATATAAATCTGGTTTTGTTTGGTTATGTTCGAAGGGGAACATTTCTTGATCAATGGCATTATAGATAATTTCAAAGTTATCTTTATCAAAACCACGTGTAAGAAATTCATTCAAAGTACTGTTGGATACAACAGCAAAAGTTGTTTTTTTATAAATTAAATTCACTAAATATTCAGAAACATAAACGTAAAGAGCAAAAATGAAATTTGTTTCTTTGAAAATGCTTTTGCCAAAAAAGTGATGGCTAATTGCCAAAAGAGGCTTTTTTACAAAAAGTGGTGTATAAAAAGGAATCTTATTTATATCATCAATGACAATGTCAAAATTTTCTTTTTTGAGTGCATTTTTATACAAAGAAGGAATGTAAAAATTAAATAATGAACGACTGCCGTGCCGGCGAACTTCAATACTGTCAATGTTTTCATTTTTTTGACAACCTTCAAATTCGCTGCAATACAATACAACTCGATGTCCCCTATTTGCTATTCTTTTGAATATTTCGTGAAGATGAACCTCAGCTCCACCTCCAAAAGGATTCTTGATATCTTGCCAATTAAAAATTAATATGTTCATAAAAAAACAAGCTAATAAGAAAAAATAATTTGATGGCATAATATTTTTACGAAATTAATTCAAATTCATCAAATAACTTATGATTTAAAGAAAATAATTGAAAATAAGGAAGTTAAGTTATGAAAAATATAATTAATATTTCTATTCGAAATAGAATAATAGCCAGTTGGTTAATATTGTTCATTTTTAGTTCATTTTTATTCATTTCTTGCACAACCCCAAGAAGTGTAGGCTATAATATGAAACAAGGAAAACCAAAGGTTAAATTAACCCAATCCCCTACACAGGAAAACCCTAAAAGCGATGAAAAAATCCCAAATAAACAAATTACAAAGGAAAACGAAATATTACCAATCAATAATGATAAACAAGAGAATAAAGATTATGACTATACATTCAATGAACAGCGACTTCCAACTTTAAGGGAACAAATGAAAATGATTGATGAAAGGCAAAATAAAATTGAAGAAGATTTAAGTAATGTAAAATCAACTGTAAATGAGATAAAAAATACAATCGAGGAAATAAAATATATAATTGGCAACAATAAAGACTTAAAACCAGTTAATGCTATTGCTGGTGAAGATTTAAAAAACAAAACAAAAAATTCAAAAAAAGATGAAATCGACAAAGATGTTTTAGAAGGAACTTATTTTTTTTCTGATGAAGAAATAAATAATAAAACTGTATCAGAGCCAAATAAAACAAAAGAAGTTAAGCAATATATCAATCGAAAGCCTAAAAAAAATCAAGTTGAACAGAATTTAAATCATAACAAGCCCGTTGATGTTTTAAATAAAAAACAAAATATTAATAAACAACCACAAAATATTGACGAATTAATTTCTGATAATGAATTAGATTTATCTGCCGGAGAAAAACTATTAATCAATAAAGAGTTCGATAAAGCAGAAGAATTTTACAAAAAAATTCTTACCAAAACAGATGCAAACAATGAAGATGTCGTTAAAATTAAACTTGCGGAATCATTATTAAATCAAGGAAAAGTAGAAGAAGCAAAACAAGTCTATAAAGATATATTAAAACAAAACAAAAAAAATGAGACTTTGCCAATCGCAAAAAAAATGTTGCAACAATTATAAAAAAGTATTTTGTAATTTAAATTTTTTTTTATATTTTTGCAATTGAAATTTTACTTAATAAAACTGAATGCAATAGATAGTTTTTAAACGAATAAAAGGAATAAACAATGGCTAACAGAAGCATTAACAGAGCTACACTAATGGGTAATGTTGGAAATACTCCAGAATTACGCTCAACACCTCAAGGTGTTCCCGTTACAAGTATTAGATTGGCTACTCACAGCACAATTCGAGAAAAGAACAATGAAATCGTTGACATCACAGAATGGCACAATGTTGTTTTTTGGAGAGATTTAGCAAATAAAGCTGTCAATTTACTTCAAAAAAACACTCGTATATACGTTGAAGGACCACTCAAAACAAGAAAATATGAGAAAGACGGAGTAGTTCGTTTTATCACCGAAATTGTCGCAGAAACCTTAATTGTTCTTGACAATCGCAAAAATAAAGAAGATGACGATGATAATTACATCGATTCATCTGAAAATGAAATGGAAGATTAACTTTTTTTAGTAAATTAATCCTTAATCGACATTAGCTTTTTCTTGGCTAATGTCGATTATTTTTTTCTCTGCACCTGTTAAAAATTGACGGCATTCATTAATTAACTGAACACCTTCTTCGTATATTTTCAATTGCATTTCAATTGTTTCTTCACCGCTATTTAATATTTTGACGATTTCGTCAATCCTTTTTATTTTCTCTTCGAATGTCATTGTTCTTATTATTATATTAAAAAATAGATTGTGTATTACTTAAAACTTTAACTTTTGTTTTATCATATTTCCTTATAATTTCGAGCTCTTGGTTCAATATTGGAGCTTCTGTAATCTTTAAATACTTATTTTTATGTTTAATTAGAGCATATCCTTTATCAAGAGGTTTGTTCGGATGCAAACTTTCCAAAGAAAATGATAATGAATTCAACTTATTTTTTTCAACTTTAATATTATTTTGCAAAATATACTCGATTTGAGATTGAGAATCATCGATTCTTTGATTATAAAAATGTATCCGTTCGTTTAATCTTCTATAAAAATTGTTTGAATAAATATTCTCTAAATTGTTGCGAATTATTGAAATGTTCGATTTGATAAGACTTTGCATTTGTTCGAAATAACTGTTTAGAACCACTGATAATTCATCTAAAGTATGAGGTGTAACTAATTCTGCCGCTGCTGTTGGTGTAGCTGCTCGTAAATCGGCAACAAAGTCAGCAATGGTAAAATCTGTTTCATGACCAACAGCAGAAACAATCGGAACATTGCAATTATATATTGCATCCGCAACCATTTCTGTGTTAAATGACCATAAATCTTCGATTGAACCCCCACCTCTCCCGATAATAATCGCATCGGGTTTGTATTTTTCTAATTCTTTGATCGCTCGTACAACATCTTCAGCTGAACCATCACCTTGAACTAAAGTTGGTCTAAAATAAATTTGAACTATTGGAAATCTTCTCTTTATCGTAGAGATAATATCTTGTATTGCCGCTCCTGTTGGTGAGGTTGCAACTCCGACGGACAAAGGTATTTCGGGCAACCGTCGTTTTCTTGAATTATCAAAATAACCCTTTTCTTCTAATTTTGCTTTTAATTTTTCAAAAGCAATATATAAATCTCCCCGACCTTCTGGAACAATTTCAACAATTTCTATTTGATACTTTCCTTGTGGTGGGTAAACTGTCAAAGAGCCTCGAGCAATAACTTTCATACCATCTTCTAAATTGAAACGAACGGGTCGTGAACGCCAAATGACACAGGATATTTGAGCATTCTCGTCCTTTAAACTAAAATAGTGATGTCCCGAAGAATGGTACTTATAGTTAGAAATTTCTCCTGTTATATAAACAGAAATAAACGAATTTTCTAAAAGTTCTTTGATTTTTGAACTAATTTCAGATATTTTTAAAGGTTTTTCGTTCATATTAAGGTCTATTTGGGTAATATCCACCTTTGCAAAAATACTTCATCCTTTCAATTGCTTTTTTAAAATATGGTTCGTATTCTTTTCTTATATTTGATTCATCGTAATATTCAATTTTATTTTTATCCCTTGGTAATTTTATTGAAGAAAGTACGAGTATATATTCTTTTTGAGTGTTTTCATATCGAATAGAAATATTCAACAAAGCAGTATAATCATTAATTGATATTTCACGCTCTGCTATTATAAATCCACGATTCATATCCGCTTTATTGATATTAAATCCTTCATCAATTAAAATTGGTTGAATAGATTCAATAAATTGTGATTGCTCCAAAACGCAACTATAATGGAGTTCTTTTGGTTGCTCGTAATAAGTTTTACAAGATAATAAAAACATTAAGCATAATAAAAATAGATATTTTTGCATTTTCACCTTTTAAATTTATTTAAGTTAATTAAAGAGCTTATAAGTAATTAAGTCTATTAATAATTAATTTTATCTTCCTTTTTCGTCCACTTTTCAAAAGCATTTGCTGCATTGACATTTTCAACTTTTATCATTTTAAGCTTTCTTTCTTCTTTTGGCAAACTCATTTCATTATAAATAAATTCATCACTAAATCCAATTGCGGCAGCATCTTTTTTTGTATTAATGTAATATACAACTGGAATTTTAGCCCAATAAATTGCCGATAAACACATCGGACAAGGCTCACAAGAAGAATAAATTTCACAATCAGATAAATCGAAAGTTTTAAGTTTATTGCATGCTTCACGAATTGCATTAATTTCTGCATGCGCTGTTGGATCATTTGTAATGGTAACTGTGTTATGCGCTTCAGCAATAATTTGACCATTTTTTACAATTACAGCACCAAAAGGTCCGCCACCTTTTTCAATTGAAAGTTCTGATAGCTTTATGGATTTTTCAATCGCTTCGTTATTCATATCATCAATTTCTTTGTTTTTTATTATGCAAAAATATTAAAAAGTTTCGATTTTTTTGTAATAATTAGAAAAGTTGGTTTTTTGAACAATTAAATCTAAAAATTAAATAATTTTGTAAAATTAATAATTTCAAAGGAAAGTTATGTTAAAAAAATCATTATTATTTCTTTTTGCTTTATCTCTCACTTTAGTTAGTTGTAAAGAAGCAAACGAAAAACTTGCAGGACTAAATAATAAGAAGCAAGAATTACACAATTTGACTGGTGAAGATGTATATACAATGAAACGAATTTCCGAATTACAAGTTTCCCCTGATGGAAAATGGGTTGTATATGTTCTTGCAACTCCTTCAATCGAAGACAATAAAATTTCCAGAGATCTCTGGGCTACCTCAATCGACGGCAAATTCACTTATCAATTGACAGATACAAAAGAACAAGAGATGAATCCAGTTTGGTCACCAGATTCTAAAAAAATTGCTTTTATCTCCAATAAAAACGGATCTTTCCAAGCATATGTAATGGATTTTCCAAAAGGAAATATTAAGCAATTAACAAATATGGAAAATGATGTCTCGAATATTTTGTGGTCCCCAAATGGAAAATTTTTGTCTTTTACATCAGATGTAAAGCTCCTTCAATCAATTAATGAAAAATATAAACAATACCCAAAAGCAAATGTTCGAGTTTATACTACTCTTCCAATTAGACATTGGGACGAATGGACAGATGAAAGTTTCACGCACACTTTTATTATACCAATAAAAGGTGGAACACCAATCGATTTGATGGAAGGTGAATTAGTGGATAGCCCATTGAAACCATTCGGTGGAGTTGAGGAATTAGGTTGGTCACCTGATGGAAGATATTTCGCCTATACTGCTAAAAAAGATAGCGACTATGTTTTAAATACAAATTCAGATATTTATTTAGTTGATTTAAATAATATTTGCCAATGTTTTTCAAAAGAAAAAGAGTATACAAATAAACAAAAATGCTACACAACAGAAGACATTACAACTGGTATGCCTGGATATGATAGAGTACCTCAATTTTCACCTGATGGAAAATGGATTGCCTTCGCAAGTCAACGAAGAGCAGGTTTTGAATCAGATAAAATTCGTATTATGCTTTACAATCGCACTTCAAAAGAAATATCAGAACTTACAGAAAATTTGGACCAATGGGTAGAAGAATATACTTGGTCACCTGATAGCAAAACAATTTATGCCATTGCAACAGATTCTGGTGTTACAAGTTTGTTTAGTTTTGACATAGATACTAAATTCTGGAAAAGGCTTTCAAAAGGCTTGTGGAACTATGGTCATGGATTAGGAATTACAGGAGATGGGAAAACTCTTGTATTTTGCAAATCAAATTTAAATAATCCTGATGAAATTTATACAATGGATTTAGCAACAGGTAAAGAAAATAAGATAACTGCTTTTAATGACGAAGCATTAAAATTTATCAGACCAGTAAAATTTGAATCTCGCTGGTTTACAGCAGTTGATGGAAAAAAATTCCAATCCTGGATTGTTTACCCACCAAACTTCGATAGCACCAAGAAATATCCGATGATATTGTTTTGTCAAGGTGGACCACAAAGTATGGTTAGCTTAACTTATCATTATCGATGGAATTTTGCATTATTTGCCTCTCAAGGTTATATTTTAGTAGCACCAAACAGAAGAGGAGTCCCAGGTTTTGGCCAAGATTGGAACGATGCAATTAGTCTAGATTGGGGCGGTAAAGCAATGGATGATTTGCTTGCAGCTACGGATCAATTTAGCGAGGAACCTTACGTTGACAAAACTGGACGTGCTGCTATCGGAGCAAGCGCCGGTGGTTATGCAGCATACTGGCTCGCTGGTCATCACCAAAAAAGATTCAGCGCCTTTGTTTCTCATTGTGGTGTTTTCGATATAGTTAGCAAATATGGTTCTACTGAAGAACTATTTTTCCCTAATTGGGAATTTGGTGGACCTTACTGGATCCCAAAAAATCGTGAAAATATGGAAAAGAACTCTCCTCATAATTATGTTCAAAATTGGGATACACCGATTTTAATTTCTACAGGCGAAAGAGATTTCCGTGTTCCTTATACCCAAAGTATTGAAGCTTTCACTGCCGCTCAAGTCCAAAAAATTCCTTCTGAACTTATTATTTTCCCAAATGAAACTCACTTTATTAGTCACCCACAAGAATTTTTATTATGGTTCAGCGAAGTAAATAACTTTTTGGGAAAATATTGCAAAAAATAAAATATTAAGTTTCACAGATAAATAATTAAATTTTATGGATTTTTGGGAATGGAATATAATAATTCCATTCCTTTTTTTTATTTTTGAATATGAAAAAACAAAATAAGATGCAAAATAATTTGATTTTTATACTTTTCTTTCTATTTTTTACAATTTCTTGTGATTCAGGTTTAAAACCTCAGCCTGAAAATACAAGTTACGTCCGTGGTACCATTAAATACATTAACTCAACTGATAACTGGCCTCCAGTTGATTCTTTGAAAGACTTGAGAGTAGTTGCATTTAAACACTTTCCTCCTGATAATATAATTCAAGAAGTTCTATCAGGTCAAGCATATTATACAAATTCTTCACTCCCTTTTTACGTTGATTCATCTTCTTTTGTCCTTGAAATAAAAGATGCGCCAGTTGAATTGAAATATATCGCAGTTGCTCAACAATTTGGTGGTATTATTGATTGGTTAGTTGTGGGGGTTTATTCTGATAATAACGACTCAGCTAAAACTTTATATGTCGAAAAAGGCAAAAACTATCAAATTCAAATTAATGTTGATTTCAAAAATTTACCAAAACAACCTTTTTAAGATGAAAAGAATAAATTTATTTTATAACATATTTTTCCTTGTTTTGTTCATTTTTAATTTTACTTCTTTGGATTTATTTTCAAAGGAACAAAAATATAACATTTCTGGAAAAGTCTTTGATGCAACAACAAATAAAGGAATTCCGAGCGTAACGATTAGATTAGACAAAACTGGTTATGGCACTTATTCAAATAAAAATGGCGATTTTATTCTAAAAAAAGTCCCCTCCGGAAAATATAATTTAATTGCTTCAATTATTGGGTATGAAACCAAATCAATATTCATCGAAAAAATTGATTCAAATATTACAATCGAAATTAGTCTCACACCTGTTATTTTCAAAACAGAAGAAATTATCGTTTCCGCAAACAGAAGATTACAAAACATTCAAGAAGTTACAAATTCTTCAGTTTTAATCAGCAAACGTGAATTATTGGAAAACTCACAGTTGAGTTTTGAACAAGCATTAAAAAATGTACCTGGTTTAGAAGTGTATGATGAAAACGTCAGCATCAGAGGTTCAGATGGATTTGATTTTGGACTTGGGACACGAACATTGATGATGCTTGATGGCATCCCTTTACTTTCTGGTGATAATGGTGATATGAAATTTGATGTTGTGCCAATTTCCGAAATTGAACGTGTAGAAGTAATAAAAGGTGCTAGTTCTGCTTTATACGGTACAAGTGCCATTGGAGGCATAATTAACTTAGTCACTCAAAACATCAAAGAAGAAGGAATCGCCTTCTTTTCATCTTTCAATGGTTTTTATACAAAACCACGTTACAAATCTTGGGTTTACTCAGACGCTTTATCTTTGAAAAATACATTTCAATTAGGTTATTCAAAAAGTTTTGGCAAATTCGCTTTTTCACTTTCTGGCAACACTAATATTGACCAAAGTTACCGGAAATATGACGATAGCAAACAATTTGGTGCATATAGCAAATTTAAATATACATTTTCTGATTTAAATGATTTGACAATCCTTTTAGTGCATAATTCAACAAACAACGCAGATTGGGTTTATTGGAATAGCCTTGATAGTGCAACAATTCCACCTGCAAATACAAATCAAAACATAAGATTGCATAGCAATAAATCCCTTGCTGCATTGATTTTTAATCAGATAATTACTAAAAATTCATTTTTGAGTTTTAAGTCGAGCCTATTTTATACAGATTTTTTTAATACTTATCAAAAAAACGAATCTGATTATCGTCAAAGTGAAGCATTTATAAACTTTTACGATTTGCAATTCACAACCAATATCAACAATTTCACCTTAACATCGGGAATAAATACATCAATAAACAATGTAAATTCAATTTCATATGGTCAAAGAAACCAACAAATCTATGCTCTGTATTCACAAATAGAGACTCATTTAACAAAAGATTTAATTACAATTTTTGGTTTCAGATATGATTACGAAAAAGTTGTCAATGCAAATAATAATTCGGAATTTTCCCCAAAATTAGGATTCAATTACAAAATAAATGACGATTTACATTTAAGAGCATCTCTTGGTAAAGGGTTCCGTTCACCAACAATAAGTGAAAGGTTTGCATCAATTGCCTACCAAGGATTTAAAGTAGTCGAAAATTTAGAATTAAAACCCGAAACAAGCTTTTCGTCTGAAATTGGAATCAATTATCGAAATGAAGATTGGCTGATTCCGATTGAACTCGACTGTGCAATATTCTACACTTATCTTAAAAATTTAATTGAACCATCTTTTACAGACGATAATTATTCTGTAATAAAATTTTCAAATCTTACAAATGCACAAATTCTTGGAACCGAGCTCTCGTTGAAAACTTTTTTACACAAAAATTTATTGCTTCAAATATCTACGACTTTAATTGAACCAAAGGATTTAACTTTAAATCAAATTTTAAAATATCGTTCAAAAGTTAATTCGCAAACTTCAATCAATTATAATTACTCAATATTTAACCTCTCACTTTCGTATCGCTATGTAAGTAAAGTAGTCAATATAGATGATAAAATTATGTTGCAAGTCAAAGACGCTGGCGCAAGAGTACCAATTCAAGTCGTGGACTTATCAATTGGAATAGATTTACAAAAGTATTTAAACACTAATTTGAAAGTAAATTTAAATGCTTATAATTTGCTCGATTATTATTACACCTATATGTCTGGAAATTTAGCACCAACAAGATTATTAGGAATATCAATAAATTGGCAGTATTAAAATGCAATTCCAATTACAAAATAAGAATATAAATATTTCTCAAAAAAAAGATACGGGAATTATTTGGCTTGCGGTTTTCGGAATTACAACCGCAATTATGTGGCAATTCCAATTTGGTCGTTATATGTTATATCCCTTCACAATATTAGGCACGTATTTTCACGAAATGTCGCATGGGTTGACTGCATTACTTCTTGGTGGTTATTTTCATAAACTTGAATTGTATCCCGATGGTTCCGGAATTGCCTATTATTCCGGAGCAATTGCACTTGGCAGATTCGGTAGAGCAATGGTTGCCGGTGCTGGTTTATTAGGTCCTTCAATTTTCGGAAGTATTTTGATTTTTTCATCATCAAAGGAAAAGTTAACAAAATATGTATTAATTTCATTAACAATTTTAATTTTTACTTCACTTTTATTTTGGATAAGAACTTTATTTGGAATTGCAATAATGGTATTGTTTTTGATAATCCTTGTTTTTATAATAGCGAAGACGAATGAAGAATTTCAAAAACGAGTTTTGCAGTTCATTGGAATACAGTCGATTTTGAGTTTGTTTCTTTCATTTGATTATATGTTCTCGACCGGTGGGATAATTGATGGCAAATCATATTACTCCGATACTCAAGTTATGCAAGAAGAACTATTTCTTCCATATTGGTTTTGGGGTGGAGTTTTATTATTAATCGCTATTTTTTTGTTAATTTTAAGTTTTATAAAGGTGCTAAAAATCCAAAAAGTAAACAATGAGTAAAATATTACACAAAGTAGTTAAATACTATTGAAAATAGTATAATAAAAATTGTTTTTTTTATAAAATTTTATCGTATTTTCAAAGTTTTTTACTAATTTTAGAATTTGAAAAAGTGAAAATTATTAATTTATAATGTTAGGTATTATATGAAAAAATTATTGACCAAAACAAGTCTGATATTTTTGTTTGCAATTGCAGTTAGTTTAACAGCATTTGCTCAATCAAATCCAACACCCTACGACTTGTCCACTGGAGATTATTCTCTAACTCAATGGAACAGCACAAATTCCGCTGGCACTTACCCAACTGGTATGTATTTTCATGCTAATTCCACTGCTGATCCTGCAATTACAGCTGCTTTTGACAAAGATTGGACCGCTGCATACAACTTAACTTCTGGTTCACGTTTTGAAGGACGAAATACAGATGGTATTGGTATTGTCAACACAAGTGGAACAAACTCTGGACAAGGTTATGCAGGTGAAATAGTTCTAGCTTTAAAAACACTAAATCAAACACAAATAAAAGCTTCATGGACAGGAGGTTTTGTTGATATTGCTGGTACTTCATCACGTCAATACGCAATCAGAATGCAATATCGTATAGGTAGCTCTGGTTCTTGGATAGACATTTATGATGCTTCCAATAACTTGGTAGAATATCAAAATACTGATTATTTAACTCTTGGAGCTTCAACTCCTGCATCTTCACAATCTTTTTCTGGTATTATACTTCCTTCTGCTGTTGAAAACCAACCACTCGTTCAAATTAGATGGGTTTATTATCAAAAAGTAAGCGGTAGTGGAAACCGACCAAGATATAGAGTGGACGATATTTCTATTACTTCACAATCATTAATTGGAACACCAACCAAACTCCTTGTAACAAGCGTCGTGCCCGTCAACCCTATGGTTAATATACCTTTCAATGTAACTCTACGTTCAGTTGATGATAATGGTATTCCAAAATATGTAAATACAAACACAGTTATAAAAGTTTCATTATATTATGGAAATGGCACACTTGCAGGTACTATGCAGCAAACAATGTTAGCTAATACGAATACAGTTTCATTCCCAGACTTAAAATACTCACTCGAAGAAGGAATGCAATTAAAATTTGAAGTCGTTTCTGGCATGAGCTTATCATCAGTAAAAGAAAATTTATATGTCAAAGCTGCTCCTACAGTTGCAAAATTAGTTGATTTGTACACAAAAGGCTTTACTGGCGTTGTTCATCACAAGTTTACAGTACAAATGTTAAACGCAGATGGAACTCCAAATCAATATTATGACAATATAAACATTTCACTTACATTACTTTCAGGTCCTGCATCTTTAAGTGGAACCACAAGTCAAAAATCTGTTGCCGGTATTGCCACATTTAATGATATCGTTTTCACAACTGCTGGTACTTATGTAATTTCGGCATCTGTTCCAGGAATGGCAAATCCACAAAGTGTAACAGTTGTTGTAAAAGCACTTCCAACTTTTGCTGACGTCATAGTTCCACAATATGTAAAAGGCGATGGAAGCTTCTTACCTTCAGGTAACGGAAGAATGCCTCAATATGCTTTAGTTACATTTACCGGCTTACACGAAAATACTGTTTACACATATACAACTTCAAATGTTTTAACAACTGAAGTGGCTGACCCAACTAACTTCGGTGCTGGAAATAATATTTATTATGATTATCAAACAGATTCATATTCCTATACATCAGCCGCAACCAATTTAGCTGACCCTGCAAATAGGTCAACTTTCAAAACTGGTGTTGGTGAAACTTCAAAAACAATTTGGGTTAATATTGTTCCAACCACAAATTCAAGATTCAATGTTGGCAACACATTGAACTGGTTAGTACAATTAGGAAATGAATTCGGCGAAAGAATTAGTAGAAATGTTTCAGTTAAAACTTCCAAAGCTGCACGTTTTGGGACAACTTCAACTGATGTTACTGGAATTTATGACCCTAATAGCAGACTAACTCCAAAAGATTATTTAGTATTTTACGATAATTTAAATAATGTCATCACTGCTACAATCGTGCAAGATGATGGCGCTACATTGATTACACCAGGCTTTCCACATCAAAGTCCTGCATATTTTGCAAACCTCGACAATGTAAATTCTGCTTGGGGCACATTTATTTCAAACAACCTTGCAAGTGGAATTACTAAAATTGCTTTATTTGATAAAAATGGAACACAAAAATTTGTTTGGACAGACGACGATGCTGTTTGGGCTGGTATTGACACTCGTAACCATAATGAAGGCTCTACAGGTTTTGCATTCCATACTCCTTACGTTAAGTTCTTGAACTTAGCAACTAATTCTGAAATTTGCAACGAAGGTGAATTTGACTTCACTTGGGATTACAATGGTGTAAATACTGTAACAATTCAAGTATCATTTGACAACGGAGCAAATTGGCAAACAATTGTTGCTGGCTGGCCAGCTTCTGACGGACATTATAAATGGATGATTCAAAGAACTACATATTCAGGAAAACAACTTCAATTTAGAATTTTCTCTGACGAACATCCATTTGTTCAAGACCTTGCTGATAATGTTTATATCTTTGATACTCCACAAATTTCTTCACATTCAAAAAGTGATGTTTATTGCCAAAATTCAGAAGTAACACTTGAAACTGTTGCAACAGGTTCAGATTTACATTATCAATGGTACCGTGATGGAGTTTTATTACCAGGTGAAACCAATCCATTTTTATATTTTGCACATATTGATTATGCCAATACTGGTATTTATTATTGCATAGTTTCAGGTTCAGTAAATGCTTATGGCGACCCAAGATGCCCATCAGTTCAAACTGAAGACATTGTAGTTTACGTCGCAAGACCAACATCAATTGCAAAACAACCACAACCATACTTTGTAAATATTGGTGGTAGTGCTTATTTAGACGTTGACCCAGCTGCAAATGGTTTACCACCAACATATACTTTCAAATATCAATGGTATGCTGATGGTGTTGCTATGAAAGACGACAATCGTATTCAAGGAACAAAATCAAGAGTTCTTATATTTAACACTGTTCTTTTCTCTGATTTAAGTAAAGAATACTCTTGTACAGTTACGGCTCTTTGCGGTACTGCAACTTCAGATAAAATCAAACTTGGACAAGCAGAAATTTCTGTATCTAAACAACCTAAAGATTTCTATGGTTGTGTCGGTTCCGATGTCAAACTTGAAGCAACAGTTCAAAATGACCAAAATTATACCTTAAATTACTATTGGATGAAAGGAAGCTACAGATTAGTTGACAATAACCATATAGTCGGTTCTAACACTACAACATTAAATATTCTTAATGCAGATGAATCAGATAATGCCGCATATAAATTAGTTGTCGAAAACGTTGATAAAGGTTACTCAATTTATTCACAAACAGCTACAGTAATGTTAATTACAAGTCCAATAATTTCAAAACAATCATCAGATATTGTTACGAACGAAGGCGCTAAATTAACTTTATTCGTTGAACTTAAGAATTCAATGCCTACACAAACAGTTAAATGGACAAAAGATGGTGTCGAAATTCCTAATGCAAATTCACTTACTTATACAGTTTCAAACGCTGAATTAACAGATGCAGGAACTTATGTTTGCTCAATCACTAATACTTGTGGTGAAACTCTATCGAAACCAATTGTTGTAAGTGTTACACCTAAAGGTATCGCAAGTGTTGAAGAAATCGTAAATGGCGAAGTTGTTTTAAATCAACCAGTGCCAAATCCTGCAAATGTTAACACAAATATTTCATTTACAATTCCATCCTTTACAAATGTAAATTTGACAATTACTGATATCTTTGGGAAAACAATTGCAACAATCGAAAATGCAAATTATGCAGCAGGTGTTTATAATTTCTCAATTAACACAAATGAACTAAATATCCCAAGCGGTATTTATTACATTAATCTTGCTACAAAATTTGGAGTAACTACACAAAAGCTAATGATTGTAAAATAATAATCACATAAAAATGAAAAAGGCTGATTTGCAAGAATCAGCCTTTTTTTATTGTTTCTTATAATAATTATTATAATAATTTATTTAAGAAAAAAATAAAATTACAACTCCATTATTTTAATGATTTCTTTTTGAATATCACCAGCAACGTGAATTTTACCATTATCGTCAATAAATACATCAATTTCACTACGGAAACCAATTTTTTCATCCTTTAAATATATTCCAGGTTCAATTGAAAAACAAGAACCCTTTACTAAATATCTCTCATCTTTCGTTTCAAGGTTATCAATATGAGTGCCGTTACCGTGAACTTCTTCGCCAATATTATGACCAGTACGATGAGTAAAAAACTCCCCATAACCTGCATCGACAATGACTTTTCTACAAACATCATCTACATCACAACCACGCAATGATTTACCATTTTCAATATTATTTTTAACAAAATTCAAGGCTGCATCTCTTGCATCAAAAACAATTTGAAGTATATTTTTAATTTTATCTGGAACTTCGGTGCCAATATAACCCATCCAAGTAATATCATAATAAATACCACGAGGTCTATCCAATTTTGCCCATAAATCTAAAAGAACTAAATCCCCTTCTTTCATTTTTACAGTGTTCTTTTCGTTTGGTTCAAAATGAGGATCAGCAGCATGTTCATTAACGGCAACGATTGGTCCATCAGAAAATATCAATCCATTTTTCGTCATTAATTCTTGCATAAATTTTTGTATTTCGAATTCTGTTGGATTATCGCCAGCTTTGATTCTTCTTGCAATTTCTTTGAAAGCTTCGTTTTTGACCATTTGCATTAAATCACCAGCTTCGAAATGTGATAAGCGGTCACTTTCAGTCAAATAAGATTCAAAAATACTAACTAAATCAGCACTTGTCGCAACTTCAATTCCGAAGCTACGAATTAAATCAACTGTACCACCATCTACAATTGAAACATAAGGAATGGCGTTCATTGGTGAGTATTGCATTGCAACTTTTTTTGCATTACCCAAAATAGTTTTTAAATGATTATGTTGCTCTTGCCAAGGTAAATAAATGAACTTTTCACCTGGTAAATGGTCTAATTGAGCAGATTCAATTTTATGCACCAACTTTTTTGGTTCTCCAATTGCAGGAATATAATAAAACCAACGGCGTGTGGCTAATTTGTTTTTGTCAATATCCAAAATTCTTGCTGCAATTGCATCACGATTATGAAAATCGTAAAAAAGCCATCCATCCAAGTTTAAATCTTTTAATGTTGCTTGAATTCTTTGTAAATCCATTTTTGGAACTCCATTTAAAATTATTAAATATTTGAATTTTTAAAATACTAATTTATGAATAAAATAAGTAACGATAAGAATTGAATAATGTTTTTTTTGAAAATAATAAATAAAAAAAGAAGAGTAAATAATTAAAAGAGTTGGTCGGCGTGACTGGATTTGAACCAGCGACCCCTACTACCCCAAAGTAGTGCGCTACCCGGGCTGCGCTACACGCCGATTAATCAATTTCTGAATTTTTCAGAATTACAAATTTACAACACTTTTATCTAATAAAAAAAACAAATAAGTATTATGATATTATAAATTATTTTGATAAAAGAAAGATCTTTACTTTTTAATCTCAATCGAATCAATTAAATTGTTGTTATCGTCATATACATTCAATTTCAAAGAATTGTTATTATATTCTGCTATTGCATAATTATATTTTTTCACCGTTTTTAAAGTATAGGATTTGTCTTCGGAATTATATAATGGTGCTCCACCACCAGCTATTATTAAATGATGAATACCGTCAACAAAATTATGTTGATAAGTATGAATATGACCTGATAAAACAAAATCTACTTTATTTGGTACAAATAATTCATTAGTTATATTTATCATCTTTTTGTTTTCGTTATGTCCAGCACCTCCACCAGTATAACCTGGAATATGTGAGCAAACAATCTTAAACTTCTTTGAAGTCGTTTCCAAAGATTTTTTGATAAAATTATATTGCTCAGAACCCTTACTGAAATTTTGCTCAGTATCCATAAAAATAAAATGTATATCACCGTAATCAAAATCAAAGTATGATTTATTTTCTTTTGGAGTTGGGCTTTGTTGGAATGCTTGGGTATTATCTCCCCACTTTTCATGATTTCCAATTGCATTAACAAACGGGGCTTTGGAAAGTAAAGTTAATTCATTAGGTACGAAAAATTCATCTTTCCAAGCTTTATAGGAGCCATCATAACATAAATCACCCAAATAAAGCAAAAAATTAGGTTCATAATTATCTATATTTTTTGCAATAATATTATGAATATTCTTGCCTGTTCTACAATCCCCCATTATTCCAAAAATGAATGAAGAATCATCATTTATTGGGGATTGAAAATAAGACTCGTTGCTTTTACTTCCGTCTGAGTTTTGAATCCAGTATTTATATTTTTTATTAGGTTTTAATTTACTTAATAAAATACGATGAACATAAGTTTTGGGACTTGCTAATGTTTTTAAAGTAAAAGAAGTTGAATCGAACAAGACTTTGTTGCCATCATTATAACCAACAACAATTGGTTTATCGTCACTTGATTCAATTAACACGTAAATGCTCATTGTTTTTGAATCAATGGCACTTAAATATGGTGCCATAAGGATTTTACTCGATAAAATCGAGAAATTAATAAATATGAGTAAGAACAAGATTAATATTTTTTTCATAAATTCCTTTGTTTTATTGAATTAGTTTTTTTTAATTTTTAAAATTTTGCGAGTTGATTCGTATGCCACAAATAAACCTAAAAGGAACAATATTATAGCAATTATTACTAAAGTGAAGTTATTTTGTTTGGAGTAATCAAGAGCGTTGATAATAAGAGAAGATTCCGTAATAATAAGCATAATAAAAGCAGGAATCAAGGTATAAAGTTTTGGTGTTTTCACTCCGAAAAGATATGCGGAAACAGTAAACAACGCCAAAGTCGCTATTAATTGATTGGATGCTCCAAAAATTGGCCATACTGTTTGATATCCGTTTCCAATACAAAGTAAAAAAGCTAATAGCAAACTAGTTCCTGATGCAAAATATCTATTTTTGAAAAGACCGCCGTATTTTATACCTAAAGTTTCTTGCATTACATATCGATTTAAACGAGCAGAAGCATCAAGAGACGTCAATATAAAAGCGTTTAACATTAAAATACCAAATTGAACACCGAATGATAAAGGAATCCCAAAAACTGCAATGCTTCGTCCTAAAGCATTACCATAAACTATTTCGGCACTTTGACCTAAAAATTTCTGGAAAACATTATCTGCGGCAGATGTACCATTTGTATCCCATGTCAATACACTGGCAATCATAGTTACAACAAGAGCTGCCAGCAAGGCCTCGGTCAACATACCACCATATGCAATTTTTTGAGCATTTTCCTCTTTATCTAATTGCTTTGCGGTTGTTCCAGAAGCAACAAGTGAATGAAATCCTGAAATTGCACCACAGGCAATCGTAATAAATAACATAGGAAATAACGAAATGCTCCCCTTTGCAGTTTGGTGGATTAATCCAGTAAACGACGGACCGGTTATTGTTGGATTTAAAATTGAAATTCCAACTATTCCTAACACCATTCCAATTATTAAAATATAAGTAGAAATATAATCACGAGGTTGCAACAATATCCATACAGGGATAATTGCTGCAAAAAATGAATATAGCACAATAATAACTAACCAAGTTGTGTAGCTCAAATAAATTGGTAATAAAGTCCCAACCCATACGCTCAGAACTAAAGCCAAAAGAGCAAATATAGTAGAAACATACACATTAATTTTCAATTTATAAACCATTAAACCGAAGCCCATAGCAATAAAAATTAAAGCGACTGTGGGAAAAGCAATTTCCGGTTGTTCGATTAATGTTTTTGCAGTTAAATCAGCAAATACCGCTTGGACAAGTGTTAATGTTAACCAAACAAAAACTGCAAATAACATTGATGCCGTCTTTGAGACAGCCCCATCGGCGATTTCAACAATTGAACGCCCTTGATTTCGTAATGAGACAACAAGTGCCGAGAAATCATGGACAGCACCCATAAATACAGAACCAACTAAAATCCAAATCATTGCAGGTAACCACCCAAAATATGCATAGGCAAGAATCGGTCCAACAATAGGTCCCGCACCAGCAATTGCTGAAAAGTGATGACCAAATAATATAATTGGTTTTGCAGGAACATAATCTATCCCATCATAATTTGTTTGTGATGGTGTTGGATTATTGCTATTTATTTTTAGTACCTTTTTAGAAAGCTTACCACCATACCAAAAATATGCAAAAAGTAACCATGCAAGGCTGAATAGAATTAAAGTTAATGCATTCATTGTTTTAACTTTTATTTAATTTACAAAAAAGCAAATTTATTAAAATTTTGGCTTAATTGTAATTAAAATTACAAGTATTTCACAACTAAATTATATGTTATTTGTTTGTTTTTCATTTATATTTTGATAATTTTTTTTATTTTAATAAAATAACTTAACTTTGTAATTCTTTAATTTAACAAATTTGTATATTTACTTTAATGAACTTAAATAAATTTATATTATTAATTATAATTTTCACTGTAATACTATTTTTTCCAGCTTGTAAAGATAATAATACTTTCATTACTGAAAGTGGCAAACCTCAAATTGATGGTATTATAAACAATCCAACTTTCGTTGGAGATACTATAACAATTTTTGGAAATAATTTTGGTGATCGAGACTTAGCTAGCTTTGTTATATTTAATGATTCAACAATTATTCATTCTTCAAAATGTTTGAAATGGACAATTTCGCAAATAAAATTCGTTGTTCCCAATACTTCAGCTGACACATTATTTGTGATTGTTAAGTCTGATACATCAAATAAAACTAAGATAATTATTAATAGATTACCTGAATTAAATACTGTTGAGGTACTTGCTGGAACTTTCAATATGGGTTCAGAATTCGGTGCAATGGATGAGCAACCTGTCCATTCTGTTCAAATAACACATAATTTGATTGTTTCACGTTTTGAAATAACACAATTTTATTATTATCAAGTAACGGGACAAAATCCAAGTATAATAAAAGATAATCGACTACCTGTTGACAGTGTTACGTGGATTCAAGCAATTGATTTTTGCAATAAATTATCACAAATTCAAGGATTGACACCAGCTTATGTTATTTCTGGAGATATTGCAAAATGGGACACAACAGCAAATGGCTGGCGACTCCCAACAGAAGCTGAATGGGAGTACCTTTGTCGAGCAGGAGAAACTTATGATTATTCAGGGTCATCTGATTTAAATCAAGACGGTTGGTATAATCTTAATTCGGGATTGCATTCTTATCCACCAGGTCTTAAAGTTCCGAATGCATTTGGTTTGTACGATATGCATGGAAATGTTTGGGAATGGTGTTGGGATTTTTACGGTTCGAATTACTATGCTCAGTCACCCTCAATTAATCCAGTTGGACCTGCGAATGGGATAAGGCATATAGCTCGGGGCGGTTCCTATGCTGATGGAAATTCACTCGCAAGAGCTTCAAACAGATATTTCCCAGATGATGGTATTCTCAGAACTGGGATTCGAATTGTTCGAAATAAGTAATTTTCAAAATTTTAATTAATATTTAAATAAAAATCCAAAATATGAAATTAGAATCCGGTCAAAACGCAAGTATAATTACTTATAAAAAGAAAACTCCAAATATTCACCCAACAGCTTTCCTTACTGAAGGTGTGAAAATTATTGGAGATGTTGAAATTGGCGAGCAATCATCAGTTTGGTATAATACAGTAATTAGAGGCGACGTCAATTGGATAAAAATTGGAAAAAGAACAAATATTCAAGATTTATCAATGCTACACGTTACACATGACTATTTCCCATTATCCATTGGTAATAGTGTTACCATAGGTCATAGTGTTAAATTACATGGTGCAACAATTGAAAATAATATATTGATAGGAATTGGAGCAATAGTCCTGGATGGGGCTCATATTCATTCAAATTCTCTAATAGGTGCTGGCACACTAATTAAAGAAGGATTTGTAGTACCAGAAGGAGTTTTAGTTGTAGGTGTTCCCGGAAAAATTATTCGTGATTTAACACCCGAAGAAATAAAAAACATTGAAGAAAATGCAAATAATTATGTAAAATATGTGGCGTTTTATCGTTCACAATTGATGTTTTAATAAATTACAAATCTAATTTATTTAGATTTTTCAAAAATAGAATATTATTTGAAGAGGCATTATGTTAAAAAGTATGACAGGTTTTGCAAGGTCTGAATATCAAAAAGACCAATTAAAAGCAACAGTCGAAATAAAATGTGTTAATGGTAAGTTACTCGATATTTCTTGTCGAGTTCCTAAAAATATGCAACATCTCGAAATGATTATTCGTGAGTTAATTAAAGGAAAAATATCACGTGGTTCGGTGAATGTTAATTTATCCATCGAAAATTTAGACCTTTCGAAAACTTTATCTATTAACTATAACAAAGCAAAATCCGTTTTTGACTCACTGAATACTTTGAAATCCGAATTGAAAATTAAAGAAACAATCAAAACTGACCAAATTTTGAAATTTTCAGAATTTTTCTTAGAACCTAATGAAGAAGTTGATGAAAAATTACAAATTCACGTTTTAAGACAAGTAATGAATCAAGCATTGATAAACCTTGAAAAAATGAGGGTCAATGAAGGAAAAAATATTGAAAAAGATATTTTGATGAGATTCAAAAAAGTACAAAATAGCGTTGATAAAATCAGAGCTTTAGGTTTAGAAAAAATTCCAAAAGAACGAGAAAAATTCCGTCAAAAAATTGCACAGCTTTTCGAAGGAGATGAAATTGACGAGCAAAGAATTTACACCGAAATGGTACTTCTCGCTGATAAATTAGATATTTCCGAAGAATGCATAAGACTTGAATCACACTTTAAGTTCTTTTATAATGCTTTAAAAGAAAAGGAATCTGTAGGTCGTAAAATTAATTTCTTACTTCAAGAAATAAATAGAGAAATAAACACTATTGGTTCTAAAGCAAATGATTCAGAGATTTCGCAATATGTTGTGGTTTGTAAAGAAGAACTCGAACGAATTAGAGAACAAATACAAAATATTGAATAAATCTTTAAATGGCATCAAGTATTAAACAAGTATTTACAAAAGTAGCAAACTCATTTGCAGATATACTTGCTGTTAAAACTTGTTTAATTTGCAATGAGCCAATTGATTATAATTTTAGATTTTCTTTTATTTGCCCAAAATGTTTTTATAATTTACCTGCAGCGGATAGTTCTGAATTAATAATCAATCGACTTATGCAAACATTTGCATCAGATGATATCGGAATTTCAAATGCGACATCGCTTTTTTCCTTGAAAGATTCTGAGTTCCTCGAAATTATTCACCATTTGAAGTATTATGGATTATATCAAATTGGTTTTGAATTCGGAATTTTACTTGGTGAAAAATTAAAAACAAATGGATTAATACATTACGACTTTATATTTCCTGTTCCAATTCATTCCGCAAAAAAACGTGAAAGAGGTTACAATCAATCATACTTTATTGCAAAAGGGATTAATACAATACTCAAAACAGAAATTAATGAAAATCTGATTAAACGAGCAGTTTATACACAATCGCAAACAACATTAAATGCAATGGAACGAAAAAAAAACATCGAAGGTATTTATCAATTAGCAGTACCAAACAAATTAATTTCAAATAAAACAATTTTAGTTGTTGATGACGTATTTACAACAGGTTCTACAATAAATCATCTTGCACTGACGTTTCTAAATTTTGGCGTTAAAAAAGTTGATTGCGCTACGTTAGCATTAACATAAAAATCAATATGGAAAAATTACACGCTATTGAAATAGAAAATTTAAACGTTACCTTCGGTGATTTTGTTGTCTTAGATAATATAAATTTGCAAATCGAAGAAGGTGATTTTGTTTCAATTCTCGGACCAAACGGTTCAGGCAAATCTACTTTGCTTCGCACAATTTTGGGGATATTTAAACCAACTAAAGGGAAAATAAAGATATTCGGACAAGAAATAAACAAAGTTAACCCAAATTTAATTGGATATGTACCTCAAATGAAAACTCTTGACAAATCTTTCCCCGCTGTTGCAATTGAATTAGTATTGAATGGACTGAAACATAATTGGAGCTTTAAACATTCTAAAGAAAACAAAGAAAAAGCCTGGGAAATACTAAAGCAATTAAACGCAGAAACTTATGCAGAAAAACCACTTAATCAACTTTCTGGTGGACAATTACAAAAAATTTATCTCGCTCGTTGTTTAATAAAACAACCTAAAATATTGCTTCTTGATGAACCCGCAACCGGCGTTGATTTAATTTGTGAAACTAATTTAAATGAAATTATTAGCGGTTTTTCAAATGTAAACAAAACAACTGTGGTTATGGTCACTCATGACTGGACTTCAGCCTTTCATCATACAGAAAAAATACTTCTTTTGAACAAAAATATAATTTATTTTGGGGATAAGAACACAGCATTTTCTAATGAGAATTTAATTCATACATTTTCACATTATGGAGAAAAACACAAAGTTTCATTTAAATTGATGAGCGATGAATAGCATTTTATTATATCCTTTTTTGATTAAATCATTAATAGTTGTCATTTTAATTGGTTTTGTCGCAAGTTACTATGGAGCATTCGTTGTTCAAAGACAAATGAGTTTTCTCGGAAGTGGGCTTGCTCACTCTGCTTTTGGTGGAGTTGCTCTTGGAATTTTATTAGGTGTTCAACCTCTTTGGATTGCTATTCCATTCACAATTTTAACTGCAATATTCATCGTTTATTTCAAAGAAAAGACTTCACTTCATAATGACACTTTAATTGGCATATTTTTTTCAATTGCAGTTTCTTTAGGAATTATATTTTTATCATTAAAAGAAAATTATACAACTGATGCTTTTACATATCTTTTCGGTTCTTTACTTGCTGTTACTACAGAAGATATCTATATTTCAGCAATTCTTTTTGCTTTGACTATAGCAACAATGTTTAAACTATGGTCAAGATGGACATATGAAACATTCGATTTAGAGCTTGCTATTACTGATAAATTACCTGTTAGATTAGATAATTACTTACTTTCTATTGCAATTGCTACTACAGTTGTTGTGTCAATCAAAATAATCGGAATTATTTTAATTTCTGCCTTTTTAGTACTCCCTTCTGCTATTTCCAGACTTATTTCTAAGACTTTTTTCCAAATGACAATTCTTTCCATTATCATAGGCGTGCTTTCTGGAATTATTGGTCTTTTTATATCAATTTACATTGATTTACCAAGTGGTGCAGTTATTATTTTACTTCAATCAATCATATTTATGTTCGTTTTTTTATTCACAAAAAAAGAAAAATTACGTTTTTTCTTAAATAAATTGTAACTTTTACGCTATTAATACGTTAAATTATATATTTTGATTTCACATTAATGAGAAAAAATTATAAGAATTTTATTATTTTACTTTCTATATTTTTAACATTACTCGTTAATATTCAAATTATTTTTGCTGATGAGAAAATTGAAGTTGGTGTCGATGGTAAAAACTTGGTTATCCGTGATAATGACGCTATACTCAATTGTTCAGCAAAAATCAAAGATGAAATCTATCTCCAAAATAAAACAATAAAAATTATCCAAACGGATACTAGTTCTACTCATAGTTTTTGTGAATGTCCAATGGACATTATTCACACAATACATAATTTACAAACCGGAAAATATAAAATTGAAGTATACCGTGAAGAGCTAAAAAAATTCGGTTATCCAAATGATAAAAAATATTTAGTAGGTACATCTGAAATTGATTTCCAAGGCGAAAATACAAAATTTAGCATTTATTATGAGTTTAAACAAAGTTCTTGCAAATCATCTACTAAAGCAAACAATCAATCTTTTCAAATTCCCAAAACTTTGAAATTAGAAGCTGCTGCAAACACTTCAAAAAATGAATTGTCAGTCCATTTTTATACTTTGAAAACTGTGGATGCAAAATTTGTGATGTATAATTTAATTGGAAAAGAAGTATTTTCATACGAAAAAAAGAATATTGATGAAGGTTTGCAATCATGGAACTTCTTTTTACCGAATATTCCTTCTGGTATTTATCTTTGTAAATTAATTCTATCTAATGGAAAAAGCGAAACAATTAAATTAATTTGGTCTCGATAAAGGATGTTCGATTTTATAAAATATATTGCAAGGTATTCCGATAATCAACTTTATAATGAAATAAAAAAATTAATCATAAGACAAGAACTTGGCTATTATGTTAATCTGAAAAAATTAGACGCCTTGGAAAAAGAAGCAGAAATTCGCAAGAAATCAATTTATGAATTTGCATTAAAAGATGGATTGTTTATTTCAAATCAATTGAGAGAAGAAATGGGAAATACTAAAGTTATAAATATCAAAAGAATAGACTTTTTAAGCGAAGACGAATTGAAAATATTGCTTTTTTCAATTGGTGCCGCAAGAAATCACCCTGCGGTAACTGATTCCGAAAGCACTACTATTTCATTCGTTTCATATTTAGGTATCGAACCTGACAATATATTAATATGCAAAGTTTCGGGCGATTCAATGGTAAATGCAAATATTTTTGAGGGCGACTCTTTAATTTTGGATACCAAAACAACACCTCAAAATAATGATATTATTGTATTGACCCTAAATAATGAAACATTAGTGAAAAGATTGTCAATAAATAATGGACAAATTTCTTTTATTTCAGAAAATGATAATTACCCACCATATGCCTTAAAAGATGATGATGAATACAATATAATTGGCAAAGTAAAATATATTATTCATTCAACTTAACAAAGATACATTTGGTAATTATTATTTGATTAGAAAAAAATGAAAACGATTTGTTGATTGGAATTTGAAGATTAATTTGATTTTGTCGGAGCGAGAGGATTCGAACCTCCGACCCTCTGGTCCCAAACCAGATGCGCTACCGGGCTGCGCTACGCTCCGTCTTGATTTTTATACTTAATAAAATTTCAAGAATTCAAAATTAACAATATTTTAGCAAATAACAAAAGAAATTTTAATTTTTTTTCAACAATTCATTGTTATTATAAATTTCCCGTAATTTTCATTTTTACTCGATTATCTCTTTTTTCAACTGCTAATTTTCGTAAATCGGTTATTTTATCTGCCTCGTCTAAAATTTCGACGCCCAAAATTGTTTCTAACACATCTTCCATTGTAATAAGTCCGCTGACTCCTCCATATTCATCCACAGCAATAAAGAGATGTTGCCGTCGCTTTAAGAATTTTTCCAATGCAACGCTTAAATCCGCAGTTTCGGGAATAATATAAACATCTCGTGCAAATTCTTTTAATTTCTTATCTTTATTTCCATTTAATGCTGCTTGAAAAACATCTTTGCTTAATACATAACCAACAATTTTATCGTCAAGAGTTTCTCCTTCCCATATTGGAAACCTCGAAAACGTTTGTAATCCTGCATTTGTAATAACTTCTTCTATCGTTTTCTCGGCGTTTAAACTAAAAACGACAGTCCTTGGTGTCATAACATCCATTACTAAGACATCAGAAAATGACATAATATTTTTTAATAACCTATATTCTTCGGCATCCAAAGAGCCTTCCTCACGAGCAGTCTCGAATAATTCATTTAATTCGTTAATTGACTCTTCAGTTTCAGATACACCTTTTATTTGTCTTGTTGTAGTATTGAGAACTGAAATCAAAGGATTGGTAATTACATTGATAAAATAGATTAATTTTGAAAATTTCAAAGCGAATCGATTAGATTTACGTTCTCCAAATGAAAATATTACAATTCTTAAATAATAATAAATGATTATAATTAAAAAAGTAAATTGAAATTTATAATCATTTAAATTCGAATCTGTATTGAGATAATTAAGAAAAAATATTAAAGAAAAAATCGAAAAAATTATTTCAAATAAATGAAAACCATTATAATTATCTTCATAATTATTGTAGGCTTTTTTTAAAAGTTCGCTTTTTTTGGAGTTTATATTTGTAAGTGATTGTATTTCATCGGCGGTTAATGAAGCAACAACTCCATTAAGAAATGAAATAAATAATGCAAGAATTAATAAAATAATACTAAAAGGAATATCCATTCTGTTTAAAATTATCTCCTTATTTGTTTGACATAATGTTTTGTTAATTATTATTTAGTATACTCTTTGTCAATTACTGTAATCCAACTTGGGTAGGTTATTGGACCAAAATTTGTTTTAACCGTAGGTTGAACTTCGAGTTTAATATGCGATAAATTTGAATGCACACCACCAATGGCAAAGGCTAATTCAAGAAGTTGATTTAATCCCTTATTTGAGAAAAACTTATATAAATCTAAATCCATTGTTAATGGAATAATAATAGATTGACCGTTCGCAGGAACTGTAAGCGGTGTGGAAACATTACCTGCAATTGTTTGAACGTCATCAATAAACAATCTCCATTGCATATTGGAAATCGTTGCTTCTGCTTTCATTGGTGATGCTGTTCCATCATTCGGGTTATAAGCTTCCACGTTCAAGATAAACTGAACAGGAAAAGAAGTACCTGTCAGTAAGTTCTTGACTTTTAAAGCATCAGCAAAACTAAAATCTGTTATACTGGATTTACCAGACAATGGAATTCCTGATACTTTGAAATCAGAAACGCTATTTAATTTGAATTTTAATTTTTGTAAATTTGTCAATGTATTTAACACAGAACAAGAGCTAAGTATAATTAAAGAGCCTAAAATGAATGTAATTGCAAAAATAGGTTTTTTCATTTTTCACCTAAAATTTAATTAATAAATATTAAAACGTTAATGTGAGAGTATTATTTATTTATTCCCTTTTATGGATTTTTTGTAATAATTTTCTACTTCTTTCAAAAATATTTTGGCTAAATTATCTGATAATTCCGTGTTGACATTGCTCAATCTTTCGGGGTGCCATTGAACAGCAATTAAAAAGGATTTGTCAGATGGCTCTTTCCATTCATAAGCTTCGACAATACCATCTTCACTGTAACAATAAGGTTTTAAAGAACTTGCAATTTTGTCTACTGCTTGATGATGATTAGTGTTTACGAGCAAATTTTTGGCATTATTAAGCTCAGGCAACGTATTGCAACTATTTATTTTAACTAAATGGAAACAAGTATCTTTTAATTTGCATTGATGTTCAATATTGGAAGGGTGAAAAGTTTTCAAATCTGTAATTAAAGTTCCGCCTTGAGAAATGTTGAATATTTGCATACCTCGACAAATTGCTAATATTGGCATTTTCCTGTTAAGTGCAAATTCTATTGCTTTAAATTCTAATGTGTCTCTCTTATCATCAATTTCACATAAATTTTTTTCATCTTCTTTTCCAAAGAATGCAGGATTTACATCAGGTCCACCTGAAAGGACTAATCCATTACATTTTGATAATTCTTCCAAAGCTTTGTCGTAACTCAATCCAAAAAGATTTATTATTTCTAAATCTGGATTGATTGAAAGTAGCCAATTTTTGTATTGCAAATAACTTTGGGAACCTTCGCCCTTGCTTATTGCTATTCGAATTTTATCTTTGCTTTCAGCAACATAGCTTACAAGCCCCAAAATCATTATAATAATTGATAAAGTTTTCATAAATTCTTCTTAATAATTTCTTTTAAAATTCTTTCTTTTAGTAGATTATTTTCATCAATAATATTTAGTTCAATTGGTAAGGCGAATACTTCAATATTATATTTTTTAAACTCATTTTTGTATTTTATTAATTTAATTGCGTCTTTTTCCGTTGTAATTATGTTTAATTGATTCCCAACAGCGGTTTTTATAATTCCGTTTATTGAATTCAAAGTATAGTTATAATGGTCGGCAAACGCAATTTTTTTCTTAATTGGAATAGATAATTTTTCTAAAGATTTATAAAAACGAGCAGGTTTAGCTATTCCAGAAATTACCAAATTTTTCTTATCCCAATCAAATTTGCTTTGAGAATTAATTATTGGATATGGAGTGCCTTCATTTATTGTAAAATATAAAACTTTATTGTTAATATTTAAAAAGGGAAATTCTGAAATATCAGCATTTTGCGGCATTAAAATAAAATCAGCTAAAAGTAAATTTTCAACTTGCTCCCTCAATCTTCCAAATGGTGGAAAATGAGGATTGTTTAGAGTTTCGTTATCTATTATCAAAATTTCAATATCTTTTTTAATCCAACGATGTTGAAAACCATCATCTATCACAACTACGTCTGGATTTAGCTCAATTTCGGCTTTGATTAATGCTTTATATTTTGTCGATGCAACCGAAACTGGTTTTTTGCAATTATATAAAATTAGTGCCGCTTCGTCCCCTATTTCATCACACGTATATTCTGTAAAATTTTCGGGTGTAATGATTTTATCCTCTTTACTCTTTCTTTTATAACCTTTGGAAATAACACAAGTTGAATAATTTTGAGGAATTAAGTCCTTTAATAGTTTTTTAACTAAGGGGGTTTTGCCTGAACCACCCATTGAAACATTTCCAACACTTATTACCACAGATTTAGTTTCTATTCGAAAATAATTAGTTTGGGAAATCGCTTTTTCGCCATTTCCAAATTTTGAAATAAACTGTTCTACAGAATATATTTGGGATTCTTCAAATTTTTTAATCCTGTAATTTACTATTGATTTCCATATAAAATCTAATATATACTCTATCAAACCATTTCCCTTTCAATAAAATTAATCACTTCGTTAATATCTTCACGTGAATTTACTTGTTTCAAATTAATTGGAGGAGAAATCTTTATGTTTATTTTCGAAAATGGCAAAGGAAGTTGAAACTTATCCCAGCTTTTTGAAAATATTATTTTTTTTGCAATTTCGATATTAAGATAAATTAAATCAACTTCTGCTCTCGAAGCCGCAACCACCGCACCTGCTTTCATAATTTTCTCTGGTCCTCTTGGTCCATCTGGTGTCATCAAAATATAATTGTCTTTCGCAAAACTTACAATTCTTTCAAGAACTTCTTTGCCACCCTTTGATGAAGAACCTCGAATAAAAGAAAAGCCCCACCTTTCTAAGAGTGATACGAGTAATTCGCCATCTTTGCTGGTGCTAACGACTGCAATTGGATTTTTACCAGAAAACAATTTCCAACCAGGCAACATTTTACTGTGCCAAAAAACAATAATCGCTGGTTTCTTAGGAAAATTACCAGATATTTCCACGCTCCACGTTTTGCTTATTAAATTTATTATGGACGATGAGACAGTATATTTTAAACTTCGTTTCATTTTAAGTAATTCTCATAAATAATATTAGCACAATTTTTAGCAGTTCCAGGTTTACCTAAATAATTTTTAATTAAGTCAAATTCTTGTACTTGATTTAAATAATATTTTTTATTTTCAAGTAGTTTCACAATTTCGTCAACAATTTTATTGGGTGTTGCATCTGATTGAATTAGTTCTTTAACTACATTTTTTTTTGCTAAAATATTTACTAATGATAAGTATTCTAAATTTATTAATTTCTTTCCCAAAAAGTAAGTCAATGAAGAAGTTTTATAATACATAACAAAAGGTAAGCCAGCTAGGGCTGCTTCCAAATTTGAAGTACCTGTTTTGATAATACCAACTTTGGAGGTCAACAGTTCTTTTCGGGCTTCTGTAGAAATTTTTATTGATTTATCATTGACCATTTCTTTAATTTCTTTTTGAAAATATTCTGGAACAGCGATAACAATTTTATAATCATTAAATCTATTTTTAATTTTTTTTGCAACTTCATTCAAAAGTGGTAGATGTTTTCGTAATTCTTGCAAGCGACTTCCGGGCATCAGTAATATTTTATTTTCTCTTTCATCAAATTTTAAAATTGTATTTGAATAATCGGGAATATCTAACAAAGGATGTCCGACAAAATGACAATTTATTCCAAATTTACGGAAATAATCAACTTCAAACGGAAACACAACAAGTAAGAGATCAATTAATTGTGAAAATTTAACACTTCTTTTCTCACCCCAAGCCCAAAGTTGAGGAGCAATATACCAAATAACAGGTTTATGTATTTTTTTTGCAAATTCAGCAACTCTTTCGTTAAAACCAGGGAAATCGATAGCAATAAACAAATCAATTGCTTCGTTTTCCAAAATACTTTTAATTTTCTTAAGTAAACTTTTGAAAAATAACACTTTCTTTACCACTTCCCAAAAACCAACAACGGAAATATCTTTGAGTTCGACAAGAGATATTAATCCATTTTTTTTCATCAAATCGCCGCCTATACCTACAAATTCGATTTCTGGGTGTTTTTCAAATAATTCCTTCATTAAATTCGCACCATGTAAATCCCCAGAATTATCACCTGCTATTATTAATATTTTTTTCATAAACGTATATTTATCAACAACATAACAATTGTGGAAAAGAAAAAGATTTTTGGAAATTCCATTTTACTTATTTTAGATTTTAACAAAATTACAATTTTAAAAATTAAATTAAGAAAAAATGTCAAAGTTTATACATTTACATAATCACTCTCATTATTCAGTTTTGGATGCTTTAACTACACCAGAAGAACTTGTAATAGCGGCAAAAGCAGACGACCAAACTGCAATTGCTTTAACCGACCATGGTGTACTTTTTGGCTTGATGGAATTCCAAAAAGTTGCCAATAAACATAATGTCAAGCCAATTTTTGGTATGGAAGCATATATTGCAGAAGGTTCACGGTTCAATAAAGTTCAAACTGATAAATTAAAACAACATAAGAATTATTATCATCTTATTTTGCTCGCAAAGGATTTAATAGGCTACAAAAATTTAGTCAAATTAACAAGCTATGCTCATACCGAAGGGTTTTACTATCGTCCAAGAATTGATAAAGAACTTTTAGAAAAACATAAAGATGGATTAATTGCCACGAGTGCTTGCTTAGGTGGTGTTGTATCTTCGCATTTAGTTAGTGGTAATTATACAAGAGCTTTGAATGAAGCAAAATATTATCAAGACTTATTTGGAGATGATTTCTACTTAGAGCTTCAAAATCATAATTATGAAGAAGATAAAATCATTTTGCGGGATGTACCTAAAATTAGTCAAGAACTTGGAATTAAGCTAATTGCAACAAATGATATCCATTACTTGAAAAAAGAACATGCTGTCCCCCATAATGTTTATTTATTAATTAAAGATACATCTGCAGCAAATGCCGACAAAGTCGATATTTATGATTTACGTTATAAAACTGATGAGTTTTATTTTAAAACTCAAAATCAAATGTCTGAGTTGTTTGCAGATTTCCCTGAAGCTTTGACTAATACGCTCGAAATTGCTGATAAATGCGATTTGAAAATTAAATTCCCAATCCATATGCCTGAATATAAAATTCCACAGGAATCCAAATCTAAAAATTTAGATGAGCATTTAGAAGAATTAGTTTGGAAAGGAATCAGGGAAAAATACGATGTAATAACTGACGAAATCAAAGAACGTGTAGAATTTGAATTGACAACCATTAAAAATATGGGATTTTCCGATTATTTTCTCGTTGTGTATGATTTAATCAAAGCAGCAAAAGACCGAGGAATCAGAGTAGGTCCTGGTAGAGGTTCGGCTGCCGGCAGTATTGTTTCCTATGCTTTGAATATAACCGCAGTTGACCCATTGGAAGGCAATTTACTTTTTGAACGGTTCTTAAATCCCGAACGTGTTTCGATGCCTGATATTGATATTGATTTTAATGATGAACGTCGAAACGAAATGATACAGTATTGCCAAGAAAAATATGGGGTTAATTCTGTTGCTCAGATAATTACTTTTGGTAAAATGTCGAGCAGAATGGTTTTAAAGGATGTCGGTAGAGTAATGGGAATTCCTTTAAGTGAAATAAATCGAATTACGGCCAAAATTCCAAGTATTTTCGGTAAGGTACTCAAATTAAAAGATGCCTTAAATTTAGCTGACTTGAAGTATTTGAAGGAAACTCCCGATCCCAAAATTAAGCAATTTCTGGAATTATGTTCAGTTTTAGAAGATAAAAATAGAAGCATCGGAACTCATGCAGCTGGTGTAGTTATTACTCCTGGCGATGTAACTGATTTTGTTCCTGTTTTCCAAAATAGCAAAACAACCGATGATAATATTGCAATTGCAACTCAATATACAATGAATTTTATTGAAGATGCCGGTGTCATTAAAATGGATTTTTTAGGGCTGAGAACATTATCAATAATTGATAGAACACTCGAATTAATAAAATTAAACCAAAATATTGATCTTGACATTGATAAAATTGATAAATTTGACACTAAGACGTATGAATTAATTTCAGAAGGGAAAACAATCGGTGTGTTTCAATTTGAATCTGGTGGGATGCAAGATTATTTAAAAAAGTTGAAGCCTCATTCTCTCGAGGAATTAACCGCAATGAATGCTTTATATCGTCCTGGTCCAATGGCAAGCATACCAGATTACATAGAAAGAAAGCATGGACGACAAAAAACTAATTATCTCCATCCAATTATGGAACCTGTTTTAAAAAACACTTATGGAATCATCGTATACCAAGAACAAGTAATGCAACTTGTGCAAACTGTTGGTAATTTCACACTTGGTGAAGCCGATATTTTAAGAAGAGCGATGGGGAAAAAACTTAGAAGTGAAGTCGATAGAATGAAGCCAAAATTCATTCAAGGAGCAGAAGCGAACGGTGTTCCAGGAAATTTAGCTATTGAAATTTTCGAATTGATTGATAAATTCGCTGATTATGGGTTCAATAAATCTCATAGCTATGTATATTCCTGGATTGCATACCAAACAGCATATTTAAAAGCACATTTTCCCGCAGAGTTCTTAGCGGCAAATATGACTGCTGAACTAAATAATCAATCTAAAATTGTAGAATTAATTGACGAGGCAAAGACTTTCAATATAACAATTGCTCCACCTGATATTAATACTTCTATTGCAAGCTTCACAGTAAAAAATAACACTATTTACTTTGGATTAGCTGCAGTTAAAGGTATTGGAATTAATCCAGTGGAACATATCGTTGAAGTTAGAAAAGAAAAACCATTCGAATCATTTTATGACTTTGTTAAAAGGACAGACCCAAAATATATCAACAGAAGAGTACTGGAGTCATTAATTTTTGCGGGAGCTTTCGATCAAATTGCAAATGGACAAAGACGTGCCTTATATGAAGCAATTGATGATGCTCTTAATTTTGCAAGAGCACAAAGTAAAAATGAAAATATGATTGATTTATTTGCCATTAATGCTGAAACTAAATCTGCAACAGAACCAAAATTACCAATTGTAACAGAATGGAGCGAAAAAGAACGGTTACAGCACGAAAAAGAGGTACTAAATTTTTATGTTACTGGTCATCCGCTCAACGAGTTCGAATCAATTGTAAAATCTTTTTCTAATTCTAATATTTTTAGATATTTGAATAAAGATGAAGATATAAATGATAATGATTTACCTAAAATTGAAAAAGTTCGCTTTTGTGGCTTAATTTCAAGTGTCAGAACTCGTCGGGATAAGTCAAATAGATTAATAGGTTTTGTCATAGTTGAAGATTTTATCGGCAAAGTCGAATGCATCTTTTGGAGCGAAGCTTTTGCCCAATTTGAAAACCTCTTGATTGAAGATAATCCTATTACTATAGAAGGTAAACTTGATTATAATGACTCTACTCAACTCAAAATTGTTGTCGAAAATGCTTATAGTTTTCAAGAAACAGTTAGCAAAAATTCCAAAGGATTAATCATTTATCTCGATGTTTTATTGTGCACTGAAAATGACATTCAACAAATTTATGAACTAATCATTAAGAAAAATGGTTACGGAAAAAGCTCCGATATTGTATTTATTTTAAATGATGGAACAATAAAGAGAGAATACATAACTTTTGAACAATCGGTGAATTATGATTTAAACATAATAAAACAATTACAATCATTAAAATGCGTTAAATTAATTAGATTTATTCCTGAAAATTAAAATATGGTATTTTATGTTTAAAACAATCATATCTTGGACAATCGGTATTGTAATTGCTTATGCTATTGTTAAAGTACTTTTTTGGTTACTCAATTTAGCTTTTTCTTTGATATTTATTGTAATTATGCTTGGTCTTGTTGTATTAATTGCACTACCAATCAGCAAAGCAATACAAAATAAATTATTTTTAAAAAAATAATTTTGATTTGTTTTTTATTTTTTCGAAATGAATATAGAATCCTTGAGATAATATCTTAGGGGCAAATCTTTTGCTTTTTTTATTCCTATTCTTGTAGTTTGAATGATTTCTTCATCTTTATAATATTTATAATTATAAATTCCAAAATTAAATCCGTCCAAAGTTTGAAAATTATGAGATTTATCCAGACCGAAAGCTTTTGCAAAATTTCCAGGACCTTTGCAAAGCATTTCGAGTTGCTCAATTCCTCGATTAATTTTCATTAATTCAATACCCAAAACGGGTTTTGCTGCTCGAATTAGCACAGCAGCACCCTGCCCTTCTTTTTCAGTTACAATATTTGCACAATAATGATTACCATAAATAAAATAAATATATAAAATACCACCATTTTCAAACATTGGTGCGTTTCTTTTGGTTTTTTTGAAAGAGGCATGGCAAGCTGGGTCATTGATTGGCAAATATGCTTCGGTTTCAATAATTTCAGCAGCAAGTACTTGCTTTTCATCTAAAAATCGTACAAATAATTTCCCTATTAATTTTTTTGCAACAATTTCTGTTTCTTGTCTAAAAAAATCGATTGGGACTATATTCTCAAACATTTTAATTTTATTTTGCAGATTGTGATAATTATTTATTCAGTTTTAATGTATATTGATTTTAAATTACGTCCACATTCAGCATAATCTAATCCATATCCGACAACAAAAAGAGGTTCAATAGAAAATCCCACATATTTTACGTTCAATGGTACTTCTAAATTCTTCGGTTTGAAAAGCAGAGTGCAAATCTCAATAGTTTTGGGTTCAGATTTATTTAACCGTTCCAACAAAGATTTCATTGTGTATCCTGTATCAACTATATCTTCAATGATTATTATATCTCTATCTTTAAAATTCACTGGATTTTCGATTAGTTTGACATCACCAGATGTTGCCATTTGCATCCCGTAACTTTTTGCAATAATCGTTTCAACTTGTATTGGTATTTCAATTTCCCTCATTAAATCTGCTGCAAAAATTATTGCCCCTTTTAATGTCAATAGAAAAATTGGTCCTTTCCCTTTATAATCATTATTGATTTGCTCAGAAAGTTCTTTAATTCTCTTTCTAATTTGCTCTTCTTTTATATAAAGTTTAAACTCTGAATCGTGAATTTTAATAATATCACTCATTTTCTCTTTAATCCTTAATTATAGTTGCTTTAATAATTCTTTTTGTTTCTTTTGTTAATTTGTATTTATCGTTTATTTGAAGCCCAATAACCCAAACAACATCGGTATGCGTTGATAGAACATAAATGAAATTTTTGTCGAAATTCGATATTTTTTTATCTATCAAAAAATCGCTAATTTTTTTGGTTCCTTCCATTCCAAGAGGTTGAAAAGTATCTCCTTCTTCCCAATTACGTATTGTTAATGTAATTGGTAATTTATCGTAATCCAAGTATTCAATATTACCATCATCAGTAAATTTTACTTGATTAGGTTTTACTACTTCTAATTTTATAGTAAAATCATTAAAAACTGTTGTGCTAATTTTTTCAACAACTTTATTAACTTTCAATGGAATTTTATTTCGTGTAAAAAGCAAATAATTTCTATCTTTATAACAAGTTATAAATTTGTTTATTTCAACAATTGAACCTGTTTCTGCATTTTTTAATGCTATAATTCTATCGATTTGAATGAAATTAACTTGGTTGATTTCGAAATTCTTCTTTAATAAATGGGAAATTATTTCTCCTTGTAAATATACATTATAAGTATTAAGTTTTGGTATATGTAACATTACTTTGTTTTCTTCGGGAATTTCTATCAAATTCAAATAATAATCTTCAATAAATTTTGATATAAACTCATCTGCTCCTTGTAAGAAAGTTGTAACACGAGCAATATTTGAAGTTATTGAATTATTAAACTCATTTTCCAAAAAAGGAATCAATTTATGTCTTACCTTATTTCTAGTATATTCGAGCCAGTTGTTAGATTCGTCTTCTCGCCATACTAATTTTCTAATTTTAGCGTAATTTATTAAATCTTTTTTCGAAAAAGAAAGTAAAGGTCGAATAATTCGTACATTTTTAATTAATTGCCTTACTCTTGGTATTCCCGATAGTCCAGTAAGCCCACTACCACGAATTAAATTAATAAAGAAGGTTTCAATATTATCATCTGATGTATGTGCGGTTGCTATAAAGTCTGCTTTGATTGTACGTGTAGTTTTTTCGAAAAAGTTATAACGCAACTGACGTGCAGCCGCTTCGATGCTCATTGCATTTTTATTCGAATATTCCTTAACTTTGCCTGATGAGTGATAAAATTCTAAACCATAATGTTTAGCTAAACTTTCTACAAACAGTTCATCTTGGTCTGATTCTTCACCACGTAATTTATGATTGAAATGAGCAATATATAATTCAAAGCCATACTTTGTTGATACTTGATATAGTAAATCTAATAATACTGTAGAATCAACTCCTCCGCTAACGGCAACAACTACTTTGTATGTTTTATCAACAAATAGTTCTTTAATTAAAAATTTTTCAACTTCATTATATAAATTTAAAATTGAAGGATTTTCTCTTAATTCCTTGGTAATATTTTTATTAAAATTTAATTTCAATTCAATTTTGTTTATTAAAGATTTCAAAATTAAGAAAAGAATGATAATTTAACATAATATAATTGAATACCTTGATTATTTTTCTTTTTCAAGGAGTTTAATTGCTGCTTCCAACTGCTCATCTTTATCATTAATTGTCGCATCTAATTTTTGATTTACTTCAATATCAGGTTCAATCGGTTTATTTAAAATTTCACCATTACTTAAGCTTCTAACATTTAAAAACGACTGTGCTCCGAAAAAATATCCAGGCAACATAATTTGAGCTACTTCGCTTGGATTTCCTTGTGTCGCTGTTCCTAATAACGTTCCGACTTTATTTAATTTTGACAAATAAGCGATTACTTCGGAATAGGAATTTGTAAATTCATTAATTAAAAATATCAATTTCTTATTAATTAACTTTGAATTGCTCTCCAATTGACTTGCAATAATTGATTGTGATATTAATGAATGGTTCGGAGCAGTGTAAACTGGCACTTCATCTCGATATGTTTGTAAAGTTTTAATTGCAAACAAACCAATGATATGCTCGGATAATAAGCTATAGCCACGTAAATCAATAATAATAGATTTTGTTAGAGGTGATTCTAACTCCGGCATTAATTTTTTAAACTCCTCATCTCTAATCATTGTTGAATTCAAATAAACAATTCCAGGAATAATCTCAGTAGCATAATCTCTGCTGCTTATTGAATAAAGTGAAGGTGCATTTCGAAATAATTTCTTTTCTATTATACTATGATTAGGCAATTCAAGTTTTAATTTTATTACTGAGTTTTTAAATCCCAAAAGCTTTTTATTTATCAATACATAATTACTAAATTGTTTATTTATATAAGATTCAGAACTATTCTTGATTAAAATTTCTTCAACTTTTTCATTGTTTATTTCAATAATTCTTGCACCGGGTGTAATTGTGGAATCATCTGATTTTGTTATGAAAACTTGATTTTTTTCTAGAAAAATTCCAAGAGGTGGATAAAATGTAGTTGTTTCTCCACCATACCATACTTTTGCATTATTATCTTTTGAAATTGCAACTAAATCATTTAAAATTTCTTGAAATTCATTTAAGGAATTTGTCTTTGCGGCTTTTTGTATAGCAATCATAAAACTTTCTTTTAAGACATCATCTTCAACTTTTTTCAAAGAAAAATGCCTAATATAATTCCATAATTCAATGATAATTGCATATCTTGAATATGAATCTAAATAATTTATTGAAAATTTGGAATTTTCGAATAGCGGAACTTTGGGTATTTCATAATTTGTATAATTTGGTAAATTAATTGGTGTTTCAAAGACAAAACCATCAGATAGAGTGTCTGCAAATTTTGCTCCAATTTCAGGAAAACGAATAATGTCATTTGTGTCGGAAAATATTTTTACCGAGTTCTTGCCTTCTGCTGCAAAATCACTTAAAGCAAAATCATACCCTGTATTTCGAGAATAATTTGGAAAAGACCATCCGCTAATCGTGTTATTAAGCAATGGTTCTTCGAAGTTTTGATTTTTTATTTTAATTTGCTTAGTTTTCCCTTTTTGATTTTTTGCAAAAACTGTGATATCATCAAAATATGCAATTCCATCACCTTCAAGAACTAATCCTATTCGCATTGTAGAGGCATTTTTTGGTATTTTTGTGCTAATTTTAAGATTTTCCCAGTCTTTACTTTTCTTCTTTAAATATGTTGATGTCGCTTGTAACAGGCTATTACTTTCTGAATCATCAATCCGCAACCAAAGTGACGCTTTTCCATTATAAATATGTGGAATTAAATATGCTTTTGCTTTAATATTAATTTCAGTAAGGCTATCTTTAGCAATATTAGTGAAATTAATCAAGGTAGCAGGTTTATCACGGTTTGTTTGGAAAACGTCAACAATTTTTTCGCTCGCCATATAATTATTATGTTTTGTTGGAATGCCCGTATAAACATAATTTGCAGCATTAACTACGGAATCTTGTTTATAGGGAAATTCCACAGTTAACTTTTTAAAAGTTGACTGCATTTGCCGTAAATAGCTATTATCCCTGTCCGAAAATAGTAATTTTATTTGTTCATAGAGTAATCCATTCCAATTATAATCTTTCATTAGAGGTGATGGATAAAAGTATTTGACTGTTCCGTATACTTTTGCTAAGTCGAATAATTTATTAATTTTTTCTTGCGAGATTTTTGTGCTGTTTTGATTTAGTGAAAAATCTGAAACATTTATTAAAACACAAGCATCAATTTTTGCTTTCACTATCCCAAAAGCAAAAAAACCAAATCTAATTATTTTTGCATTCGAATCGACTTTTACTCTTATTGATGCTTCGCTCCAACTTGTGTTTCGCAAAGTATCAGACAAATCAAACGATGTAAAATTTGTTTCCTTGTTATCTTGTTGAACAAATAAAAGCAAATAATTCAATGAATCAGGATTAAAAGTAATATAATGAACTCCGAAAACAATATCTTGACCCTTAAAATAATCAGCTTCGATTTCTTGATAAAAGGAAGAGCGCAATAAATTTGGATTTGTAGATTTTGTTTCCTCGATTTTGTTATTCACATTTTCCAACAATAATGAATACTTGCCTTCATATGGAGCTTCGCTTGTTGCAATTGCTCTATATCCGTACTTTTCGGCTCCCTTTGGAAATTGCCATCCAAAAGGAACGTATCCATTTTGACTTTGTTCAAAATCCAAATTCACATAATGCAATAGTACTTGACCATTAACATTATTGAGCATAAAAAGAAATAATAAGAAAAATGCAGAGATTAAAAGAAAAATGTTTTGACGTTTTGTTTTTTGTGGTTTCATTTTCCTAACTTATTTAATTGGTGTAGCTACTATAATTCTAACAGTTCTCGAATATGAACGTCCTTGAGGTAAATCATTATCATATAAAAGTTCGTCACTGCCAATTGGATATTTTCTTGTGTTTTCAGGCTTTAATTTTAAATATTTGACAACTTCATCAATTCTTCGGGCTGCTAAATCCTTATTATACTGAGGAGTTCCAGTTCTATCAGCATAACCATAAATGGAAACGATAGAATTTGATTTGATTTTATCTTTAATACTATCTAAGATTAATTTGTGAGCAGGAGTTAATTCTGATTTATCAAAATCGAAAACAATTAAGGAATATCGTTGATAAACAGTATCATTTTTAATTTCTTCTCGTTTCTTTTTAATTGTCTTTTGGCTTATGTTTAAATTTTTATTTAAGTTAAATTCATTTCCCAAGCTATCTATTGCTGTAAAGTTAACTTCAATTGGTGTTTCAAGTTGTGGTATTGGTTCTTCTCCAACTATCCATTGCAGTTTAGATAAAGCACCTTTTCCAGTATACTCACGAATAGTTTTATTATCCTGACTTACTTTAACCTTCCATTCTTTTATTGCCAATTCAGATTCAATTTCTGGAGTTATATTAATAATCGGTGGATTTGACACTTTTTCAATTTGTCCTAAAATCACTGGTGATAATAATTCGAAATTATTTGATGAAATTTCTGCTCTTTGATTCTCTTGTATTCCATCTGCTACAGTAGGATTTGAAGGTTTATCAGGTAAATTTTGATAACTAACTTCTATCCTTGATGGTGAAATTTTCAATTTATCAACTAAATAATTCTTAACATTTTCCGCCCTTGCTTTTGATATTGTTAAATTATTCGTTTCAAAACTAGTGTTGCTATTTGTACCTGTTATTTTAATTTTTGAATTAGGGTTTTTGTCCATTCTTTCTTTTAATATATTCAATAAATTTGAATATATTTCCAGTGTTTCCCAAGTTAAATCTTTATATGAAAATTCCTCCTTAGTTGCACCAGATTTCAAAATCATAGGTGTTTGGTTGATATCTGCGCTATTTTCTTTAAAAAAGATATACGGCAAAAGTGGAAAACTTTCCGTTACTTCAATTTCTTCAATTATGATTGTCGGATTATTTTGTAAATTGCCATTATTATCAACTCCAACAATTTTTAAAGTACCATTCATTTTAGAAGATTTTGGAACAACTTTTTCGTATTTTTCATAGATGTTTGTAGTAGCAATAAAATTATCATTTGTTTCTTTTACATCCACTTTCGAAAATTTACTTAGCAAATTTACCGCTTCTTTATTTATACCATATTGAGCAATAACAGTTGTATCACGAAAATATTGAATTTCTTTTATTGTGTCTTTTTCGAAAGAATGAGTAAGCGGATATTCTAATGCTAATGAAAAATTAACGGGAGTTACTTTCCATTTACTTGCATAAACATAGGTAAAAGGCAATGAATAGCCAATTTCGGGAACAAGATTCATATTTTTCCCGAATTTAATTGAATATGATAATGCTAACTTTCCATAAAATTGAAATGAATTTTTATCTTGTAATGTTACATTACCAAACTGATTTCTTGTTCGTGTTTCAGAATCTTTGAAAACAACTCCTTCAGGTGATGTCAGTTGTTCTTTTGATGAAAAAGTTGCAGAAGTTAAAAATCCAATTAAAAAGCCTGCATTTAATCTGAAATTATCGTAAAATTGCCAATTATAAGTAGGTTCAATTGTGAAAGCATCAAATTTCGAATCAACGCTGTGATTGGAATAAGCTTTTACAATTTCGCTTGTTTCGTAAGGTGGTGTGGTATTTCTAATTTCAGTATTTCCAATCATTTCTTCTTTTTCGAGTTTTCCGTCAAGAGTAATATAACCTATTTTAAAAGTTATTGAGTTGTCTAACACAAGCGGAAACCTTAATAAAGCACCGAGATTAAATCCTAATCCCTTCCCTTTATCAAATTGTGGGCAACAACTTACTGCACCTGGCAACTCATTAAAGTCAGCTGAATGAATATTATAATTAATACCGGCATATCCACCGATATACATATATGGCTCTGTATTTTCTATTGTTTGTGATTTTAATACCATAGATACAAAAACTAAGGTAAAAATAAATAAAATTTTCTTCATATTTTTATTTCTTTATTAATTGTCTGTTAATTAATTTTTCAAAATTATATAATATTATTTTATCAACATTAATGGATATGTAAAAATCTCACTCGGTGTTATTAATACTACCCGATAATAGCCCAAAGATAATATGTTTGATACTTCAAAGTGTTTATTATATTTTTTATCATTTCCTTTGTTAATATAAAATTCATCTAATGTGATTTCTTTTCCATTTAAATCTGAAATTTTTAAAATATATTTTCCACTTTCAATAAGATTGAATTCAATATCAAAACTTCCGAAATTTGGATTTGGATTAATAATTCCAATAAGAGGATTATTTGCAAATGTCAATAATCTTTTGGCACCTTTTTGGCAAGTCTCAATTTGTAAAAATCCGTTCTGCTTTTCGATTTTGGTTACAATATTAACTTGCGAATACATAATTGTGTCTATGAAAAGAGTTGTTGTATCCGTGCTTCCAAGCATAGTATAACCAATAACCTTAGCTATTAGTGAATCATTGTCATTTAAATTTATATTTCTCAAACTAATGTATAATTTACGATTGTTTTGTTCCAAGACATTTTTAAGTATTATTGAATTAGAACCATTTACAGAAGTCGGGTAAAATATAGACCTATCGAAAGAAATTATTAATGTATCCAAAATGAAGCCTTGTAAATTATCGCCCGCTTTTTCTAATTTTCCATATATTGGGATTTCAAAATTATCTTGGTCGGGAGTTGTTGAAATGTTTGGCAACCATATTTTAATATTTTTTGCGGGTACGCCTTTCCCATTTAATTGTATATATATACTATCAATTGGACAAGTTCCGATTTGGAATTTAATTAAAATGCTATCGTTATAATCAATCAAATTTGTTGGCAAAAATGTAATAGGCAAATCTCTAAACTCGCCTGAATTCAGTATTGTTGGACTTATATCTGTAAATGTATAATTTAACGGAAAAACAAAAGGTAATGAAATTGAAATAATATTAATCGTCCAAGGTCCTTTATTCTCTATTTTCAAATTTAAAATTTTCGAAGTATTAACAATTACATCATCGAAATTCAAACTTGTTGGTGTAAAGAGAATACCGCTTTCTCGAACACCTAAGAGCATTATTTTTTTAGTCTCAAATTTTCCGTTAATATATACAGTAAATTCAACATAAGCACTTTTTGAACCATCAACTGAGCTTTGTGGGTTAAAAGTTACTACAATTTTTCTGCTTTCGCCTGGATATAATGTATCTGGTAATCGCTTGGGATAATTTTGAATTTTAAATAACGAAGAATCGGCACCCTGAATCTGACTCATTTCGGTTATCACGTATGGTGCGTTGCTAATATTTTCAATTTTTATTGTATCAGTCTTAAATTCACAAGAAGATAAAACACCAAAATCAATTTTATCAGGCAATTTATAACTTGAAAAAATAACATTAGCAGTGAATTTCATTGAAATTGTATCTCTGCAAGGGTCCGTAATGATAAATTTTGCATTAATTGTCTGTTGCCCTTCTGTCTTGGCATTTAAAGTGAAATCAAAATCGATTTGATTTGATGGATTTGTGTTTAGCCAACCACCAATAGGAAAAGCAGATAAATCTGTATTGTCTGTGATGATATCGAATACATAACGTGCAATTCTACCTAAATTCGTCGAACTGACCGTTTTTGTGTAATCAAATCCAGCGTAAACATCACCAAAATCGATAGTAGGAAATGGTGAAAATGATAAATTTATATCTTCACGTTCAGCAGTTAAATCAATAGTAATTACTGGTTCTGATGGGGAATCTGTGTAAATTTCGATTTGTGCATTTTTATTACCAGCACCACCGGCATTCGCAATATATCGAATATAATAAACTACACTATCACCTGGTTTGATTGTATATGGTAACGGGAATGGTTCCTGGGAAATATTAAAGTTTGCTTGATCTATTCCTATTATGTTTGCCGCTTTTGTTATTATTAAATCACTGGTTGCTTCAGGTAAATTCTTTATATATACAGTTTTTTCAATATCAGCGCATTCGCTTGTCAATCCATAATCTAATAAATCAGAAGACACTTCAATTTTCGAGGAAACACCCGTTGCTGTTAAATACATAGACTCTGAATCTGGACAAGAATTTGTTTCGGCATTAGATTTCACAATTAATGAATCCGTAAATAAACCTTCACCACTGGGAGTAAATTCGATTTCAACAAATATAGTATCTTGGAATGGCGTTAGTAATACCGGCAATGCAGGATTAATGTTTATTATTTTAAATTCAGCATTTTTAATCAAAAATAATGAAGTCAAATCATTGATAAAGGCTTCTTTTGAACCTTGATTTACAATCTTGAAAGTATTTGTTTTCTTTGAGGAAATATCAATTTTGCCAAAATTACTATTACCTGAAATTTTTAACGTAACTCGTTCAACAAAAATCTTAACAGGAATTTTCTTGGAATAACTAGAACACTCATCTATTTTGATTTCTAATGTATCGTAAATCCAACCAAAAGTATTAGTATTTAGCAAAGTAAAAGTAATATTTTGCTGATTAGTTGGTTCGTTATAATCCATCATGTTATTGTTTACTTTTGCGGAGAAATAATTTTTAATAAATTTTAAATCATTGATACTTACGTAATTACTTGAATAATTTTGAAGTAGATAATCAATTGAAAAATTATCACCAACACAAATTTTTCCAAAATCAATAGTATCTAATCCATGATAACTTGAAGTTATTTGTTTGATATCATTCATATTTTGCAATGCAAGCAAAACAGTATCAAGTTGAACATTCAATGCTATTTTCCAAGGATTTGTACTAAAATTATCGTTATGTAAAAAAACTAAAGTATCAGTAAAAAATTTAGTTTTGTTATTTGGTGGTGTAAATTGAAATATTATGTCAACAGAATCAAGTGGTTTTATTATTTTATACCCTTTTGGGGAAATAATTTGAAATCCCTGGTCATTTTTTACAAAATATTCATTTTGAAATTGAACTTGAAGCGATGTATCTCCAGTATTATAAAGTCTGGTCGAAAATGTTTTGGGAAAGTTTTCGCAATTATAATATCGCATATTAAGAACAGAATCGCAAACAAGATGAGGTAATTTATCAATAATGAAAATATTAGCTGCAGCTTGGGATAATATTGTTGTTGGTTCTTGTTCATAAGTCGATGTATTTGGGTTATCTATATCCATAGTTGCAGTTAAATAAAAGATTGAATCAGGCGACGGTAAGATAATTTGTGTTGACCAAATGCTTGCTGGATTTGTAATATTGGCTATTAATTGCCAATTTGTACTTTCCGATTTTAAATATAACTTGATTGATTTTCCATTAGGTTTTCTACCAGACAATACAAATTTTCTTGGTACTAATTTATTTGAATCAGTCGTAAATCCAATCCAAGGATTTGCTCCCATAGTTGATGGAACAACATTGCTATAATTTTTATAATCCAATCGAATTCGACCAATACTACCTTTATAAAGAGGAGTGGTTCCTCCGTTAACTTGTAAAGTTGAATTTTCAAAGTTGACTTTTGAATAAATTAATAATGCTCCACCGGAACCGTTACCGCCATCGCCATTGTCTAAACCACCATTAGCACCATTAGCAGAGAAATTGACATTAGAAATTTCGTTAGCAAAAATACTCAAGGCACCACCACCGCCACCGCCACTTCCTGAAAAAGTACCAGCACCTTGCGGATTTCCTGACGCTCCTCCTGAACCACCGGCAATAGGCACTATCATCGAATTTCCATTTCTTTGACCACCAGAAGTTAAATAACCTTCGCCATTTTCAGCGTAGCCTGCTGAACCACCTGAATGAGTTTGCTTGTTGCCACTGCCGCCTCCAAAACCACCATTTGGAGCACAATTATTTCCATCGTTACAAGGCAAACCACTTAAACCGAATGGATGACCTGTTGCACCACCAGAAGCCTCATATTGTCCTTTTTCGGGTGGTTTAACTCCATTCAATGAATAACCCGCTGAATCGCTTCCATTGCCCCAATTTTTGAATGAATTTTGTTGACCTGGTATGCCAGAATTATTCCGTCCTCCAGGACCACCTCCAACAAAACCGTCACCACCATCATCACCAGTCGTGCTTCCAAGCAGTGTTGCATCATAAAATCGTCCACCGCCACCTCCGCCACCGGGTCCGGCATCTTGACGTTTTGGTGAACCTCCATCTAAAGATATTTTTGTATTTGTCTTACCAGATACAAAATTTTTGACTAAAATAGTTACTGGGAGATATCCTTGATTACCACGTGAACCATCAATCAACGGGTCGCAATCTAATACTGAAATCTTGTAAGTTTTATCACCTAAAATCAATGAATCAATCAGCATTGCGCCTCGACGGGAACGCTTTCCGAGTTGTCCTTCCCCAAGAATATTTTCATTAATTGAAGAAACATCTCCCAGATGCTGTGGTTGAACAATGTAAAATGTATCAACATTCGAATATCCCTTTCCGTTAACGTAAACTCGTATTGGTATCCGATATTGTTGATTTAATAAACTCCAATCTGAAGAATTTGGTGTTATTATTGGATTAACAAACGCTTGACAGGAAATCATTCGACCATTCCAACTCACAACTAAAGGACCAAAAACGAGTTTTGTGCTATCTTGCTTATTCAATACTTCACATCGTACATTATCATTTGGATTATTTAAATAAAAACCATCACTTCCAAAATTTCCGTTCGAATTCGTATGACCGATTATCTCAAAATACGTATTCATCCCTGGCGAGCCAATATCCGGAATTATATATGATATTACTGGTTGAGCAATGCTTGAAGAGTATATTGAAAAAAAACAAATTATTATAATATGTAAAATATGCAAATTTAATTTTTGTAAAAATTTCATTTTTTTCTCACTCCTTGTGCAATAAAATTACAAAAAAATAAGTGATTATTGTATTTAAAACGATATTATTTATAAAGATTTTATTTTTAAGTAATAATTTCTATGGTTTATTTCTAATCATTTAACCACAGAAAATAAACTTCAAACGTTAATTCACATATAAAATTAATTGCTGTTGTTATTTAAAATAATTTTTAGTTATAATTTTCGTCAATTAAACTAAATGAATCTGAATATGTTGAAATTACTGCACTTTTTCAACAAACTTAAACAGTATTATAATTCAAAATAATCTCGAGAGGTTTTTAATGGGGCAAAACCCTACAAATAAGGATAAGGATAGTTTCAATAATAAAAAAAATATATTGAATAATCAACCAAATTTCGTTAAAAATTTGTTGGTCTGGATTTTATTTGGCTCCTTCATTTTCCTAATGTATGCTCTTTTCCAAGAAAATCAAGCAAAAGAATCCATTATTTCATACACTGAATATCAAAATCTACTTTCTCAAGGTTTAATAAAATCTGCAAAAGTTATCAAAAACCAAAATAATGATGTAGATTTTTATGGAAAATTAAAAACTACAGTAACAATTTCAATCAATGGCAAACCAAGAGAAATTAATCAATTTATGGTAAAACTCGGCTTCATTGATTCGAAAACAGAAGAACAATGGAAAGCTCAAGGTATTTATTGGAGTTATGAAGTTGATAATAGTTCATTTTGGGGACCAATTTTATCAATCTTACCTTTCGTACTAATTATTGTTGCTTGGTTTTACTTAATGCGAAGATTTCAAATGGGCGGAAACGGCAATAGCAACAAGAACATTTTTAATTTTGGTCGTTCAAAAGCTAAAATGCTTGACAAAAATGAATCAAAAGTTACATTCAAAGATGTTGCTGGTGCAGATGAAGCCAAAGAAGAATTGGTTGAAATTATAGATTTTTTGAAAGACCCTTTCAAATTTCAGCGATTAGGTGGTAAAATTCCAAAAGGTGTATTGCTTTTAGGACCTCCGGGTACAGGTAAAACTTTATTAGCACGAGCTGTTGCAGGTGAAGCAGGTGTCCCATTCTTTTCAATTTCCGGTGCAGATTTCGTAGAAATGTTCGTAGGTGTTGGTGCAAGCCGTGTTCGTGATTTATTCGAACAAGCAAAAAAGAATGCACCTTGCATTGTTTTTATTGATGAAATTGATGCCGTTGGAAGACATCGTGGCGCTGGTTTAGGCGGCGGTCATGATGAAAGAGAACAAACTCTCAACGCCCTTCTTGTAGAAATGGATGGTTTCGAACAAAATAGCAGCGTCATCGTTATGGCTGCTACTAACAGACCTGACGTTCTCGACCCCGCCTTATTACGTCCTGGTCGCTTTGATCGTCAAGTTGTTGTCGATAGACCCGACATTAATGGACGCAAAGGTATCTTTAAAGTACATGCTAGTAAAATTCCGCTCGGACCTGACGTCGATTTCGATGTTTTAGCTAAATCTACTCCCGGACTTTCCGGCGCTGATATTGCTAACGTTGTCAACGAAGCTGCTCTTTTAGCCGCTCGTAAGAATAGTGATTTCGTCACTATGTACGATTTCGAAATGGCTAAAGACAAAGTCTTGATGGGTGTCGAACGTAAAAGCATGGTCATCTCCGATAAAGAAAAAGAAGTAACCGCATATCACGAAATGGGTCATGCTCTTGTCGGTAAATTCTTGCCTAATGCAGACCCCGTTCACAAAGTTTCGATTATTCCTCGAGGTCGTGCTTTGGGTGTTACGGCTTACTTACCTAACGAAGAATCTCATTCACTTTCTAAAGAATATATTGAATCTCAAATTGTTATGTTACTCGGTGGAAGAACTGCTGAAAAACTTGTCTTCAATACTTACACCACCGGCGCTTCAAATGATTTGCAACGTGCTACTAAACTATCCCGTAAAATGGTTTGTGAATGGGGAATGAGTGATGCTATCGGTCCGATGAGCTTAAATAGCGAGCAAAACGAAGTGTTTTTAGGCAGGGACTTTTCCCATGTCAAAGAATATAGTGAAGAAACTTCCCAACTCATCGATAGTGAAGTCCGAAAAGTTCTTCTCAACGCAAACAATAAAGCCGAAAGTATTCTCAAAGATAATATTGATATTCTTCATCGTGGCGCTAAAATCTTATTGGAACGGGAAACTATCGATAGCGACGAACTGGATAAAATTGTCAAAGGCGAGGAGCTCCCTCCAATTAGCAATTTGAAAATGCAAGCTTTGAGAAGCATGAAATTGAATGGAAATAACGATAATATCCCTTCAAAAATCGACAATAATATTTGATAATATATTTTTTTACTAAACAAAGGTGTATTTATGACTTCAATTGATTTATCCCAAGAACGTATCAACGAACTTCTTCAACGTCAAAATGGACTTTGCGGTCTGACTGGTAAAAAATTTGATGATTCTCACATGGATTTTCATATTTTTGCCTTAAATCCTAATTATAATCCCGAAGAACTTGATCATTTTGTTCTCATTTGGAAAGACGCTGACCTCTCTCCATTTAAAAAAAATGATAATTTTATTTCCCCTATTCGAAAATATTTCTTTCCGTACGCCAATTTTACTCATTATAACGACAATGACAAATCAAATGATATACTTGATGAATTAAATCATATCATTGAATTAGCAAAAGATGAAACACAACTTAAAAATGCCGTATTTCAATTCCGAAATTTGCTCAAAACAGTTCAATCTCTTAACCTTTCGTCAGAAATTGAACAAAATCTAATTAATAATATTTCAAATCATTTGTCCGAAGCCGAAAAAATGCTCCATTCTCATAGAAATCAAATCAATGAGGATTCCCTTAAATTCTATAATAATTACAAATCGAAAATCGAGGACATAATTCAAACTCAATCTAAATGGGAAATGCTTCGTTCCGCCCGTCAAAAACTTATGATTTTGCAAAAAGAAATCCAAGATACAAAACTTCACATTTCCCGTGCCACCATTGAAGACCTAAAAAAGCTCATTGCGGATGCCCTTAACATCATTTCGCAAAAGCAAATCGCCGAAAGAGAGAATTATGAAATGGAATGCTCCGATAATTACTTAAAATTAAAAAGCAAATTCGACAAATTAATTCAAAATATCGAAGAAACAAATGATTATTCCAAAATTCGACAAGAATTAATCGAAGCCCAAAAGTTAATTGCCGCAAATACACTTAAAAGAAATCACCAAGAAGAGCTTTATCAAATGATTCGAAATGGTTTTGATTTACTTTCCAAACATCAGGAAAAAGAAAAGTCATCATTTCTTCAAGAAGCGAATGAAAATTATGCAAAATTACTTCCTTTGGTTGAAAATGCAATACAAATTGCAACCACAACGGATACTTTTAAAGAAGCGAGAGAGTCTTTGATCGCCGCACAAACTTCTATTAAAGGCATGGCACTTACAAAAGAGCAACGGGACGAGCTTTATGGTAAAATTCGAGAAGTCTTTGATAAAATTAATGTTCTTCAGGAACAAGAAAGAAATGAATTTCTTAAAATTTCCGAAGAAAATTATCAAAATCTGGTACAAAAACTAACCACGGAAAAAGAAAAGATAATGAATAACCCCCATTTTAAAACCATTCGGGAAAATCTTTTAACCATTCAAGGAGAAATTCGTGTCTGGAAACTTAAAACGGACCACAGAAACAAACTTTATAATCTACTAAAAGAAATATTTACACTCCTCGACACAAAGCGTGATGAATTTTTCGAGTCACAAAACAAAGAAAAGAAATCAAAATACGACTCCGCAACTAATAATTTAATCACTAAAAAGAAAAAATTAGTCAAAGCAATGGAAATTGATAAAAAAGAACTCGAAAATACAGAAAAAGAACTTTCCCAAGAAACCAATGAAGAAATTAATAACGTACTAAAAGAACGAATTGAAAGAATAAAATCACGAATTACCGAAAAACAAAACCGAATTGACGAAATAGAAGAGAAATTGCAAACCATCGAAGAATAAAAATATATAAATATTAATCATAAAGGGCTATTTTTTAATTAAAATAGCCTTTTTTATTTATATAAATCAATTATAATAAATTATTAATACATAAAATGAAATATTTAATTAGCATTTATAATATAATAGCATATATATTTAAATTAGAAGTATGTAAATATAATATAAAATTATGTACAATTAAAATAGAAGTACATAAAATAATAACAAAAGTATGTATTTGTGAAATCTAAGTATTTATTTTTATAATAAAAGTACGTATTTGTAAAGTAAAAGTATTTAAAATGATAATAAAAGTATATACTTATAAAGTAAAAGTACGTACTTATAAAATAAAAAGACTGTATAATAAAACAATAATATTTATTTATAAATCATTATAATTTATTAATAAATAATATACATACATTATTCAATTACAATAATTTAATATCACTTAACTTTTAAATATAAATATAATATAATCATTAAAAAATATCAGTAAAATAAAAACAAATAATAAAAAATTAAATTAAGACAAAAAAGAAACCTCCCAAAAAATTATTTCTTCGAGAGGTTTTAATACAGTATTAATTAAAATTATTATATTAACTTAAGATTTTAACTCAAAATTATTTAAACATACTTACGGATGATTTAGCCCAATCAAGAATTGGTGAAAAATAAACTCCAAAGAGTATGGTAAAGACTGCTAAAACATAAGCAATAGATATCGGGAAAGCCTTTGCGGAGAATTTTGAGCTATTATTAACATCATTGCTTTGCCTTAAGAACATATTTCGAATAATTTTAGCATAATAGAATAAGGAAACAACACTATTTAATATCGCAATAACTGCTAACCATATCATTCCCTTTTCCAAAACCGCAGCGAAGATATAGAATTTGCCAATATAACCAGCGGTTGGCGGCAAACCAGTCAAGGAAATTAAAAATATGGTCATTAAAACAGCCAAAACAGGTGAGCGGTAGCCCAAACCGTTGTAATTGTTTATATTATTGCTTCCGATTTCATTCTCGAAGAGTTGTGCTACGAAAAATGCGCCGAGATTCATTATCATATAAAAGACAAAGTACATCAAAACGGATGTAACGCCGGCATTTGTCATAACGACAACACCTAAAAGCAAGTAGCCTGCGTGTGCAATAGAAGAATATGCAAGCAATCGCTTAACATTTTCTTGCCAAAGTGCAACAAAATTACCGACAGTCATCGTTAAAACGGCTAAAATTGCTAAAATGGTATGCCAATTGAAGTTCGAAATAGTACTCCAGACATCGATTGAACTCGAAGCGGGTGCGAAGTATAAATCTTTGAAGAATCGAATGAAAACGGCAAATCCTGCGGCTTTCGAAGCGACTGAAAGAAATGATGTAATTGTTATAGGTGCACCTTCGTAGACATCAGGAGTCCAATAATGGAATGGTACTGCTGAAATTTTATAACCGAAGCCGACCAAAATCATTAAGCCGCCGATTATTAATGGGAATAATTCAACATTTCCAGTAAGGATTACTTGATTTATTTTTGCAACATCTAATGTCATTGTTGAGCCGTAAAGTAAAGACATACCGTAAACCATTATTCCAGAGGATAATGAACCGTAAATAACATATTTTAATGATGCTTCGCTTGCTCTTTTAATTTCTTTGGTATAACCTGCTAAAACATAGGAGCTAAAGCTTAATATTTCAATGGAAAGATAAATGGTAATTAAATTAACGGCTGACGCAAGGAGGAACATTCCGAAAGTCATACCGACTAACATTGAATAATATTCCCCAACTTTACGATTATTCAAATATAATTCCTTATATGAAAAGGACATTAAGATGATTAAAATCGTAGTAATAAGAAAGATGTATTTAAAAAATGTTGAATAGGGGTCGACGACAATAAGTCCTTCGAACAAGGATTTTGATACACCGGCATTTGCGGTTAATAAAAAGCCTGTTACGATAAGTCCTATTAAAGCGACGTAAGCTGCAATATTTTTGACATTTTTGAATATTAGGTCAAAGAGTATTGCAAGAATAAAAGTAATAACAATGGCAATTTCTGGAGTAAAATACCCCAGACTTGCTATTAAGTTATCTAAATATGATTGATTAATTGTCATATCAATTCGTTTTCAGTGTTAGACAAAATTTATAAACCAGCAACTTGACCGGATACTTTGACTAATTCGATTAAATGGTTAACAGAAGTAGTCATCAAGCCAATAATTGGATTAGGATTAATTCCGAAATAAATTACGATAATCATAAGTGGTACAAGTGCAACTTTTTCAACTAAATTTAAATCATCAGTTTTATATATTTTTCCAGTTGGGTCCCAAGGTCCAGACCATCTTTCAGGTAATTTTCCAAAGAATACTTTTTGCAAAGCCCAAAGCATATAAGAAGCACCTAAAATAATACCGAGTCCTGCTATCATTGCATAGATTGGATATGTTTTAAATGTACCGAGGAATATTAACGCTTCTGATACGAAACCACTTAATCCAGGTAAACCTACAGCTGCAAAAAATGCTACGGTCATAATACCGGTATAAATCGGCATTTTTGTAGCAAGACCACCAAAATCATCTAATCCACGAGTATGTGAGCGGTCATAAATAACGCCCACAATCATAAATAACATTGCTGTAATTGTTCCGTGGTTGAACATTTGGAAAATTGCACCTACCATTCCTTCTGTAGTCATTGATGCCATACCTAAAACTACATAACCCATATGTGAAACGGAAGAATATGCAATAAGTTTTTTGAAATCTCTTTTTCCAAATTTGAATTGACCTAATGCACATAAAGCACCATAAACGATGGAAACTAATCCAATTACTGCAATCCAGTTTTGGAAATAATAAACTGCATCTGGAAACATAGGCCAAGCAATACGTAACATACCATAAGTACCCATCTTTAACAATACTCCAGCAAGAATAACAGAGATTGGTGTGGGAGCTTCAACGTGTGCATCTGGCAACCAAGTATGGAATGGAACGCTTGGGACTTTAATCGCAAAACCCACAAATAATGCAGCAAATGCAATCATTCGCCATGTATTACCCATACCATATAATATTGAGTTATGATTGTATTTTGTAAAGTCCATCATATCGAACATATTAAATGAACCGACTGCAAAATACAAAGCAATCATAACTAATAGCATAAATACTGAGCCAAATAAAGTATATAAGAAGAATTTTATTGCAGCATATTCTTTATTTGGTCCACCCCAAATTCCGATTAAGAAATACATAGGGAGAAGCATCAATTCCCAAAATACGTAGAATAAGAAAAAGTCAAGTGATACAAATACCCCAATCATACCTGTTACGAGTAACAAGTACATCATAAAATATCCTTTTGAAGACTTTTTAATATTCCATGAAGCAAAAGTAGCTAAAAATGAGACAATTGTAGTTAAAAGAATCATTGGTGTGGAAATACCATCGAGTCCCATAAAGTATTCGATTTTTAAATTTCCAAGTAATGGTAAACCTGTTAACGAAATCCAAGTGCTTCTTTCAACAAATTGCATTGTTGCAGCATTATTTATTCCAGCTAAGGAAAAATTGAAATTCATTACTAAAACAATAGATATTATCAACTGGATAAAAGTAATAGCTGCAGTAACCCAGCGATAAATATTTTGTGATTTTGCTTTTGCTAGGTCATCTTCACCTGATGGAATGAATAATATAATTATCATTCCTAAGATAGGCAGGAATGTTAGCCAAGATAACGCTCCCAATCCAAGAAATGTGAACATCTATATCCTCCGTGCTCTTTTATTTACAAATTAAATAAATAATAAAATTAATACAACAAGCCCAAGAACAGTTAATACCAAATATGCTTGAATAACACCTGTCTGCGGCTTTCTTAATGCTGTGCCAATCCATCCGGAAATTTTTGCTGATAGATTGACTAAACCATCTATTATGTGGAAATCAAAAATACTTGTAATTTTGCCAATGCCTCGACCGAGTGCAGCAACAAAATTGACGATTCCATCAACTATATTCAAATCAAACCAAGCTCCGACTTTTCCTAATCCAACTGTCCCGTTAATAAATGTTGCTTGATAAATCTCATCAAAGAACCATTTATTAAATGAACCCTTATATAGCCAAGGGAACATATTGACAATTGAGTCTGGATCCCAAATTTTAAACTGATAAAATAAAAATGATAGTAAAATTCCAGATAATGCAACAGTCAAAGATAAGAGCATTGCTGGAATATGTGCATGATGCAATGATTCTTTAAATTCAGTAATAACTACTTCTTGTGATTCCTTTGTGTGTGTAACTATAAATTGTTTTTCATTTTGTGTAGCATTAGCGTTGAGTTCTTGTGTAGAGGCTACTTCTTTGGTATTTTCTTTTTCTGGTGTCATAAATTTCCACATCAACGAAGTTGGTACGGCGCTAGGTGGTGCTTGTGTTCTTGAATGGAACCAACCGTTATCAGCACCTAATGGATTTAAAGAATAAAAGAACCAAAATGTTAAAACAGCTAAAATTACGAGTGGAATTGTAATATATCCATTGTTTTCGTGAGTATGGCTTGCTATATCTGTTTTAGGTTTACCGTGAAATGAAAGTATTGTTAATCTAAACATATAAAATGCTGTCATCGCAGCAGCAGCAAACCCTGCAATTGGAATGAACCAATGCCCGCTAAGTTCGCCAAAGGCTAAAGTTCCAGCTAAAATTCCATCTTTGCTTAAAAAGCCCGAAGTAAATGGAATACCTGATATTGCTATTGTGGCAAATAAAAATGTAATGTATGTAATTGGCATAGTTTTTCGTAAACCACCCATATTTCTTATATCTTGTGGGTCCATATCGTGATTATGTGCCTTATGCATTGAATGATGCATTGCATGAATTACAGAACCTGAAGCAAGGAATAATAAAGCTTTGAACCAAGCATGAGTTACTAAATGCATAAAACCGCTTGTAAAGGCACCAACTCCTAAGCCCATAACCATATATCCAAGTTGGCTCACTGTGGAATACGCTAATACTCTTTTGAAGTCAAATTGAGTAATAGCGATAGTTGCAGCGACAAAGGCTGTAATTGCACCTATATATGCAATGAACAATAAGGCATCTGCAGTGAAAATTGGATAAACACGAGCAGTCAAATAAACACCTGCAGCAACCATTGTAGCAGCGTGGATTAAGGCGCTCACTGGTGTTGGACCTTCCATTGCATCGGGTAACCAAACGTGTAAAGGAAATTGAGCGGATTTTCCGATAGCTCCACCAAACACTAAAATGCCCATTAATGTTAACCAAAATCCGCTATTGAACGGCAAAATTCCTGAATGTATTTTCGAAAATACTTCTTCAAATATAAATGTACCATAAGTTGAATAAATGAGCATTAAGCCTATTAAAAATCCTAAGTCACCGACTCTGTTTGCTATGAACGCTTTTTTACCTGCATTCGCAGCGGAGTCCTTTTCGAACCAAAATCCAATTAAAAGATACGAGCTTACGCCGACAAGTTCCCAAAATATAAACATATTTAAGAAATTATTTGCAATTACAATTCCAAGCATTGAAAATGTAAACAACCCTAAATATGCATAGAATCTGGAAAACCGCTTGTCTTCCCGCATATATTCCATTGAAAACAAGTGCACTAAAAAGCTAATTAAAGTTACAACTATTAACATAATAGCTGTTAAGTTGTCGATTCCAATTCCAAGTGCTACAGTTTTATTTCCCAACATCAACCAGTTGAACTTTAACTGCTGCATTGTTTCATTTGCATAAATTGTCAACCTTTCGAAGGCGACTATTATCGAAAGAATCAAATCAATACCAAGTACTGCAGTCCCAATAAATCCACTTGTTCTGCCAAGTCTTTTCCCGAAGAAAATTAGCACGGCAAAGTCCAATATTGGGAGAAGCAATATTACTATTGATAAAATCAGCATTGTTTCAGGTGTCATAATTTATCTTATCTACTTTATTGACAGATTAGTTTAAAAAAATTATCCTTTCAATTCGTCTATTTCGTCAACATTTACGTGTTTATAATTTTGATATATGTTCAATACTATTGCAAGTGCTATGGTTACCTCAGCTGCAGCTAAAATAATAATGAACAAAGCCATTACCTGACCTTCTATATTCATGCCACCAAATCTTGAGAAAGCTACAAAGTTAATGTTAGCAGAATTTAATATTAATTCCATTGACATTAGAACCATAATCGCATTTTTGCGAGTTGAAAGACCAAAAAGTCCTAATGAAAACAAAATCCCACTAATAATTAAGAAGTGCGTCAATCCTATTTCCATAATAATCTTCTCCTTTGTTAGTTCCCCTTTCGGGCTATTAGGGCTGCACCGATAAAGGCTATTAATAATAATATCGCTGCAACTAAAAATGTTAATACATATTTTGTTAATAACAACTGGCCTATCATATCTAAGCTTGTGTTATTGTATGCTGTTGCGCCAGGTAATTTCCAATTTACTGTGTTATACATATAAATTAGAACTGTCATAATTATAAGTGACACTACACTCGAGCTAATGTAAATCTTTTTTCCAGTTCCTCCAGAAATTAAATCTACATCGGTAATTTTAGTAGTAAGCATCACACCAAATATAATTAAAACAAGTATACCACCTACATAAATCATAATTTGTACAACGGCTAAGAAATCAGCATTAAGCATCGCATACAAACCTGCTACTCCAAAAAAGGTGAATAGTAGCGAAAAGGCGGAATACATTAATTTTCTGGAAAATACAACGCCCATTGCCGATATTACGACAATTGCTGCAAACATATAAAAAACAATAGTGTATGTATCCATAATTTTATTTTTTTATTCTTGTTTAGTTTCTGTTGATTTTGTTTCTGCTGCTTTAGCTGCTGCAGCTTTTTTTGCTTTTTCTTCATCTAAGATTTTTTTCTTGGCTGCGATTTGTTCTGGGGTCATAACGCTAAACTTGTAATATAATTCTTCTCTATTAAGTGTTGAATATTCAAATTCTTTTGTCATATAAATTGCATTTGTAGGGCATTCTTCTGTACATAAATTACAAAACATACATTTTGCAAAATCTATATTAAATTTGGACACCCATAAAGCTCTCTTTTCTCCATTTGGTTTAATGGATTCAGGATCTTCTTTTGAAACTTTGATTGTTTCTATTTCGATGCAATTTACGGGACAATTTCTTTGGCAAATCATACAACCAATGCACAAATCCATATCGACAAAAAGTCTATTTCTTGTGAAATCTGGCAAACCACCATCTCTGATTGGGTGGTATTTATCAGGATATTGCATTGTAACTTTTTTACCCCAGAGATGTTCCCAGGTAATTTTCATTCCTACTAAAGCAGTGCTTATTCCTGCCCATATATTTGAAAAATAACTTCCCATTTTCATCTTCTTTTTTATTTTATAATTTATGGTTTGAGCATTGACCAAAGTGCGACACCAAGAAAGGCAACAAATGCAAATGGAAGCATTACTTTCCATGTTATATACATAAGTTGGTCTACCCTAACTCTTGGTAATGTCCACCTTAACCAAATTTGTACAAAAACAAAGAACATTGCTTTTATTATAAACCATAGTGTTTGCGATATTGGATCATTCAAGAAATTTCCAAATGGTGACTGCCAACCACCAAAAAACATTATTGTTACTAAAGCTGAAACTACGAACATATTTGAATATTCTGCAAAGAAGAACATTGCGAATTTCATACCGCTATATTCTGTATGGTAACCTCCGACAATTTCGGATTCTCCTTCAGGTATATCGAATGGTGTTCTATTGGTTTCAGCAAGTGAACCAATAAAGTATATTAAGAATAAAACAAGTAGAAAAGGAATAAATAATACTTTCAAAAATGGTCCGCTACCACCTAATATGTTCCAATTCCAAAATCCACCGGCTTGAAGCTCAATGATTTTGTTCATACTTAATGATTGCGACAAAGTTGCAATAGCGAGAATTGACAGAGCCATAGGAATTTCATAACTAATCATTTGTGCAGCGGAACGGATTGCTCCAAGCATCGAATATTTGTTATTTGAAGACCAACCGCCCATCAAAATGCCAATCACTCCAAATGAACTAACCGCAAAAATGTAAAATAAACCTATGCTTAAATCTGCTGGTATGAATTTCGAACTAAAAGGAATTGCAGCATAAGCGGCAAAAGAACCAACAAATGCAACATAAGGAGCAGTGTTAAATAGTGGTTTATTAACGTTATTTGGGGTTATATCTTCTTTTTGGATTAATTTAATAACTTCTGCGATTGGCTGTAGAACACCTTTCCATCCTGTTCTCATTGGTCCTAATCGGTCTTGCACCCAAGAAGCAATTTTTAATTCACCTAATATTGCTACTAATGCATATAAGGTTACAAAGACCAATGGTATAGCCGCTATTATGAGATACGACCAGATATTATTTCCAATTAATTGTAATATAAAGTTACTTTCCATATTGCTTTATTTTTTGTCTTTGTTTAGTTTTATTATCTATCTATTTCACCAAGAACAATATCGACACTACCCAAAATGATAATCAAATCTGCTATCATATATCCTTTGGATATTTCAGGCAGCACACTTAAATTTACAAAACTTGGTGAGCGTCCTTTAACTCTGTATGGTTTATTTTTGCCATCAGCGATGATGTAAAAACCGAGTTCACCTTTTGGATTTTCTGCTTTTGTATAAATTTCACCTTTTGGAGTTATTTTCTTTGGTATTCCTGCTCTTACGTCTTCGCTTGCATCTGAAATTAATTTGATTGCTTGTTCCAATATTTTGCAACTTTCTTCCATTTCGTACATTCTGACAATATTACGGTTATAGCTATCGCCGACTTTTCCGACTTTACCATCACCAACAGCAACTTCGAAGTCGAACTTATCATATATTGAATATGGCTCTACTCTTCGTAAATCGTGCTTTATTCCCGAACCTCTTAACATCGGTCCACTACAACCATAATTGATTGCCACATCTGCTGGTAAAATACCAACATCTATTGTCCTTTCAATAAAGATTTTATTATTAATTAATAAATCCATTACTTCTTGATTAGTTTGCCTTACTGTTTTAATAACTTGCAAAACATCATCTTTAAAAGTTGGATAAACATCTTGTAGCAATCCTCCAACTCGTATGTAGTTATATAGCAACCGTCCACCAGAAAGTTTTTCAAAAATATTGAGAATCATTTCTCGGTCACGGAATAAAAACAAGAAAGGTGTAAAGGCGCCAGCATCCATACCAAAAGTTGCAACTGCAATTTGGTGAGATGCAATTCTGTTCAATTCTGATACGATTACTCTTATTGCTTCTATTCTTTCGGAAACTTTAATTCCCATTAACTTTTCTATTCCGATGGCGTAGGGCAATTCATTATTCATCGATGTAATGTAATCCATTCTATCGATGTAAGGAGTTATTTGGGTGAAGGTTGAATTTTCGCATACTTTTTCAAAACAACGATGCAAGTAACCAATATGAGGTATTACATCAGTTACAATTTCACCTTCCAACTCTACTTCTAATCTCAATACACCGTGAGTTGATGGGTGTTGTGGTCCAACATTCAACCTCATTCTATCGGTATGTACTTGCCCAAAATCGATTTCTAATTCTTTATGTTCTGTCACTTTTAGTTCCTGTTAAATTTTCTCATTAATGTTATATTAATATTGAACTTTTATGCCGTGATATTCGTCAGGTTGTTTATAGTCTTTACGTAATGGATGACCTTCCCAATCGTATGGATTAAGTATTCTTCGTAAATCGTGATGTTCTTTGAAAACAATTCCATACATATCGTATGCTTCTCTTTCGTGCCAATCTGCACTTCGCCATACACGTTCAACTGTATGGACTTCGGGGTTATCTTTTGGCACTTCGACTTTAATTGTTATCCGATGTTTTTTATTCATTGAAAACAAGTTGTACACGACTCCCAAAGTTTCTTTATTATCAACTCCAGAAAGGCAACTTAAATAATCAAAATTAGTTCTTTCGTCATCTCTTAAAAAAAGCATAATATCTAATAAGTTATCGGGAGTAATAACAATAAATGGTTCTGAGGCAGAGCCGTCATCAGTCAAAGAAATAATATTATCGCCAAATTCATTTTTCAAAATGTCGTAAATCTCTTTAGCATTCATTATTTACTCCTCTCTTTCAATTCTTCTTGAACTTTTTGAAACTCTTGAAATTGTTTTTCGATTTCAATTTGTCTTTGTTCAATGGCTTTTAAATCCTCGGGACTCATATTTTCTCTTTTTCTGAAAATTGCTTGCTTACTTATTTTTTCTTGAAGTTTCACCATTCCTTCCAAGAAAGCTTCAGGGCGTGGGGGGCAACCAGGAACGAACACGTCAACTGGAATGATTCTATCAACACCTTTTAACACGTGGTAACCATGTTCCCAATAAGGTCCGCCAGAATTTGAGCAAGAACCCATTGATAATACATATTTTGGGTCGGGCATTTGTTCATACAAACGCTTGATACGTTCAGCCATTTTTAATGTAACCGTACCGGAAATAATCATAAAATCTGATTGTCTCGGACTTGGACGAGGAATCGTTCCGAATCTCATAAAATCGAAATGTGATGCGTTCACAGCCATAAATTCAATTGCGCAGCATGCGAGTCCAAAGGACATATACCAATCGCTCTTTGCTCTTCCCCAATTTAATAAATCTTCTATTGTCCCAAGTAAAATATTCGGCCCGACATCAAAAGGCTTATCTAATTTATCTAATAATCCCATTTAATTCTCCTTATTGTTAACTTTCTCACGCTTTATGATTAATTCATTTAATTTTGGAATGACTGGTTCCGGTTTGTCCCATTCGAGATAACCTTTTGCCCAATCATAAACAAGTCCCAAAATTAATATGAATAAAAAGATAACCATTGCAAAAAATGAATACCAACCTAAATCTTTATAAACAACAGACCAAGGGAATAACAAAACTAATTCTACATCAAAAATTAAGTATGCTAAACCAATTATATAAAATCTGTTGTTGAATTGTATCCAAGGACTTCCGATTGGTACTTCACCACTTTCATATGTCATCAACTTTTCTGGGGTGGGATTTTTGGGGCGAATAAGTGCCGCTGCAAATAATCCTGCAGCAACGAACAAAGCTCCGACTATAAAGAACACTAAAACTATTCCAAATGTTGTAAGATACATATTGCTATTTTTTTTGTTCTTAAGAAAATTACATTTTTATAAAATGCAAATTAGTATTTTTTTTCTTTAAATAAATAATTATTAAAATAAATTTTTGCACAATTCGTTGTGCAGTATTTGTAAGTTAATTAATTTATTTAATTTTCTTAATTTTATCATTTTATTAGACATAACTAAACTATTAACTCCAAAATCAATAAATTAATGACCGTTTCAAATAAACACCAATGGTTCGATGGGTGGATTTACTCAGCATTGATTGCTCCAAATTTAAAATTTATATTTAAAAAAGTTTATGATATCTTTAATAAACAAAGCACTGTGCTTGATGTTGCTTGCGGTACCGGATTTTTTGCTTTAAATTATTATGCTAATTTCTTAAAAATTGTAGGGGTTGATTTATCCTCAGTCAATATAAATAAAGCACATCAATTGAAACAAAGGAAAAATATCAAAAATATTGAATTCATTCATCAAGATGCAACAAAATTAAACGAAATCTTTCCCAAAAATGCTTTTGATTATTCATTTATTTCTCTCGCCCTACACGAAATGCCTGAAAATATTAGATCTACTGTAATTAAACAAATGAGTGAAGTATCACAAGAACAATTATTTATTGATTACTCATTCGGCAAGCTGAATTATTCTACATTGATTGTTTATCTATCTGAATTTTTTGCTGGTCGGGAACATTTTAATAATTTTTTAAATTTTAAAAAAAATGGTGGTCTTATTCCATTAATCCAACAAGTAAATTTGGAAATCATCGCTGAGTATTACTTATTCAAATATAATTTAAAAATTATTCATACTAAATCCAAATAATTTGATAAATTGCATATTTTAATTTGTAATTTTATTTATTTTGGAGTATAAATGAATCAAAACTTTCCAAAATTAGGAATAATTGGCTACGGTGCTATGGGAAAGGCTTTGGAAGAAATTGCGAAGCGAAAAGGCTTCGAAATTACTGCAATTTATGATATTGCAAATCCATTAACAGAAAACGATCCTATGCATTTTGACGTTGCAGTCGACTTTTCAACAAGCGATGCTGTTTTAGAAAATATTAAAATACTTGCAAAAAAAAGGAAGAATTTAGTAATTGGAACTACTGGCTGGTACGATCAAATTGACAAAGTAAAGCAAATTGCAGAAAATTCTAATATTGGTGTAGTTTGGGGTAGTAATTTTTCAATAGGAATGCAATTTTTCTTCCGTATTACCCAAAGAGCAGCGATGTTAATGAAAAGACTTGATGAATTTGAAGTTGGAATAATCGAAATACATCACAAGATGAAGAAAGATTCCCCTAGTGGCACTTCTATAAATTTAACCAAATTTTTTATTAATGAATTATTTCGTTATGATGGGTATACTTCTGACCCAAATGAAGCTATTTCTGATTTCAAGAAAATTCCAATTTCTTCATTAAGGCTCGCTGATGTGTTTGGTGACCATATCATTAAAATTGATTCACCGTATGAAACAATTGAATTGAAACATTCTGCAAAAAATAGAAATGGGTTCGCTCTTGGTGCACTTGAAGCAGCAAACTGGATAAATCGTAAACAAGGGTTTTATAGTTTCAATGATGTGTTGACAAGCTACTGGTCATAGCTTATTCTTATAAATATAAATAAATATCAATTTTTGCTGATTACAAAAATTTTAATTAAACAGAAGATTATTTTTTATTAAGGAATTTCTTATTTAACGTTATCGTGAAAGTAGTTCCTAATCCTTCTTCTGAAATAAATTCTACTTTTCCTTTTAAGTAATTCTCTGTTAGTAATTTGACACTATATGTGCCTAATCCTCGACCTTCGCCCTTTGTCGAAAAAGATCTTTGGAAGAGTTTTAATTTGATTTTAAATGGAATAACAAAATCATTGTGAACAGAAAACATTACTTTATCATTTTCCTCAACAGCCTTTAATATTACACTTCCACCTTCTTCAGTTGCTTCTAGTGCATTTTTTAATAAATTACCAATAACTCTTTTAATTAAAACCCTATCGGATTCAAATTGAATATCGCAGGTATTTTCATCAATTATTATCTTCTTATTTATGGAATAAGGGCTATTTAAATATTCATCTTTTATTTTATTTAATATTTCTCGGGTGCTTAATTCTGCAATATGTGTAGACAATTCGCCATTTTCCGCAGCTGACAACTCTTTTTGGGAAATTATTTGTTCAATTAAAGTTTCTGAAATATTGTAAATTATATCATTGAATTCTTCGATTTCTTCTGGGTTTGCTTTTAATAATTGAGCTATACTATGTAAATTTCCAATTGTATTCATAACATCGTGGTAAAAGACTTTTTCTAATGCTTGCCTCCTTTTTTCATTGCTAATGTCTTGCAATGTAAAAAAAGATAAAAGTTCATCGAACATATAATAAGGAGAAGCAAACACTTTTAAATCATAAGCTTTATTATCAATTGCATTGATTCTGCATTCGTATGAACTTTTTATCCCGCTGTAACTATCTAAAATCGCATTTGCTGCACCGCATTCTGAACAAAACAATGTTGTTCCACAGCCACCTGGATTTTCGTATGAATGTACACACATAAATAGCTCACCAGGTCTTTTACCCAGTAAAGATGTTAAATCACTTTGTCGAGAATATTCAAGAAGCCGTGAATTTGCGAATACAATTTGTCTTTTGGAATTCAAAATTAAAAAAATATCTGGAATAGCATCTATAACTTCTTTCAGTAGCACTTGTTCATTTATTAAATGATAAAGTCTGAGAACTTCATCTTGTGATGCTCGTTCAGCTGGAGCAAACTCTGTATAATTTTCATCCTTTATCATATTTTAACACTTTTTTTTAAGATTTAATATTTTAAAGAAAAATTAAATTATTAATTATTGTAATTAATAATATTTCTCATTGATTTGATATTTTTCACAATATCTCCACTAAAAATACCAGAACCACTCACAAGAATATCTGCGCCCACAGCTACGATCTCTTTTGCGTTGTCAATTTTAACACCGCCATCGACTTCGATTTCCACAGTTTCTAAATCATTTCTAATTAAAAAATCCTTCAAAGCGTATGCTCGTTTGTAAAAATTTGTAATAAAACTTTGCCCGCCAAATCCGGGATTGACGGACATTAGAAGTATGAAATCGCAATACTCAGCTGCTTCAAAAGCATATTCAATGGGAGTTAAAGGGTTTATTGCAAGACCCGCCTTTTTCCCAAATGACCGAATTAGTTGTAAAGTTCGATGAATATGAGGCACAGCTTCGCAATGAAAAGAAATATAGTCTGAACCAAGTTCTGCAAATTTTGGTATATATTCATCTGGATTTATCACCATCAAATGTGTCGAAATTTCTAATTCTGTCAATTTTCGAATATGCTCTAAAATTAATGGTCCAAAAGTAATATTCGGAACAAATTGTCCATCCATTATATCTAAATGTAACATATCTGCTCCACCTTTTTCACATAATTTAATTTCTCGGGACAAGTTAGTAAAATCTGCCGAGAGAAGAGATGGAGCTATTTTAACTTTACTTTTCATTTACTTTTACTACTCTTTTTTTCTTAATTATTTCATTGTGATGGTCCTCTTTCTTGGGGCGTGAATATTTATACAATTCTTCTAATTTTTTAAATACTAAGCCAAATAAGCTTTCCGGTGGATATTCACCTTTTTCGTTGATTTCTCCTGCATTAATTCCAAATAAAAGCGGAATTCCTTGTTCAATTCTCGATATTGAATATACCTTGAAAAGTCCGTTTTTAATATCATCAATCATTTCGTTCGGCAACATTAAATCTTTAACATTTTGTTCGGGAATTATTACACCTTGATTTCCCGTCAAACCTTTTGCTTTACAAATTTCCCAAAAACCGGTTAGTTTTTCGTTCACTCCACCAATTGGTTGCACGTCGCCCTTTTGATTCATAGAACCTGTAATTGCAAATGTTTGTTTAATTGGTTTTCCACTAATCGCCGAAAGAAGAACATAAATTTCTGCACACGAAGCGCTATCTCCATCAATTCCTCCATAAGATTGCTCGAATGCGATTGATGCAGTTAATGAAAGTGGAAACTTTTGAGCAAATCTTTCTCGTAAAAACCCGGAAATTATTAGTATTGCTTTATTATGGATTGAGCCACTCATCGCTGCTTCACGTTCGACGTTTATTATTCCAGCATTTCCAACGGATACTGTTGCGGTAATTCTTGCAGGTTTTCCAAAAGAAAATATTCCATCATTATAAATTGTTAATCCATTTATTTGACCAACTCTTTCGCCACTTACATCAACAATTATATCGCCTTCCAAAATTTCATCTTTAATTTTTTCATCGATTAAATTATTCCTATGTTTTCTATATTTCAATGCATTTTCGATAGATTGGCGGTTGATAAATTTGACATTTGGGTCAATATAGTAAGAGGCTTCTCGGACGACATCAGCCAAATCAGAAAATTTTAAGGTTAATTTTGTTTGTGAACCAGCATATTCGGCTGCCCATTCAACTAATGCTGCCATTCCGTCTTTCGTCAAGTGAGGCAAATTCTCGGTTTTGCATAATTTAGATACAAATTTAACATAATTTTCAATGAGTTCTTGATTCTTTTTTGTATAAAAATCAAATTGAGCATTTATTTTGAAAATTTTCTTAAAGCCTTTTTCATACTCATAAAGTAAATGATATAAAGTTTGCCCACCGATAATGATAACCTTGCAATTTACTTCAATTGGTTCAGGTTTTAAATATGATTGAGATATTTGGAAAAACGCCTCAACTGGTTGTAATTCTAATTTATTATATAATAGAACTCTTTTCAAAACCTGCCAAACTCCAGGTTCGGCGAATAAATCATCTGCATTAACAATTAAATAACCTTGGTCTGCTCGTAATACAGAACCAGCCTTTATTTTGGTAAAATCAGTCTTCCAAAAACCTCTTTTATCATATACTTTTTCGATTGTTCCAAATAAATTTGTAAAGGAAGGTGTAGTTTCAATAATTATTGGTTGCTTTTTTATTTCTGAATTATCAAGAATTACGTTTACTTTAAAGACATTAAATTTATCACCATCTGGAATTACATCTTCACTATCTGGAACACCAACAGAAATCTGTTCTTGCGATTTAGTAAACAAGTTTAAATTATTTATAATATATTCTTTAACATTTTTTATGTATTTCTGAATTTTATCGCAGGCAAATTCTTCTTCGATATCTTTGAAAGCAGAATTAATAACAATTTCGGATGTTGCTTTGTCTAAGTCAGTAATATTCTTTTTGTATTCTTGAAGCAATTTCACGCCTGTGCGAGATAAATTGATAATTTCTTGATGAAATTGTTCATAGATTTCTCTTATTTTATCCGCTTCTTCTTCTTTTATCTTTCCTTCTTGGACTAAATTTGCAATTGCATCAATATGAACAGGCTTACCATCAATTATGGGGAAAACATCCGGAATGACCATTCCTTGCTCGTTTTCGTATTGACCACGAACAAAATTCAACGGTTTTAACTTCTCATCGAAATTACTCAATACTTCATTTTCTTTTTGATGAAATTGCTCATTAATTTTTCTTCTCGCAGCTTGGTATTCATCTTCATCAAAGAGCAATGGCAATCGTCTTTGTAAAAATGCTATTGAATGTTCCATTGCTGATGCAAATTTTTGCCCCTCACCTTGTTTCAATTTAATTAACATTGGTTTGTCGGGGTCTTGGAAATTATTTACATAGCAATAATCATAAAATACATTCGAAAATCCATCGACTTTTTCCAATATAGTTTTTACAGTTGATAATCTTCCTGTTCCTGCAAGTCCAGTAACGAAAATATTAAAGCCTTTGGCATTAACCTTGGCGCCAATTTTGATTGATTCAATTGCTCTTGGCTGCCCGACAACAGCATCCAATTCTTCAACTTCAGATGTATTATTAAATTTAAAAATATCCTCTGGACAAGTCCAGCGCAATTCATCACTTTTCAATTCTCGCCAATTATTTTCAGTTAATCCAACTTCTTTGCTTATTTTACTTTTTGCCATTAATCTTCCTTTAAGAAATTATTATAATTTTTTATTGAAAACGAAAAAAATAAGAGTTATATTTATATTTAATCAAATTTATGTAAAAAAAATTTTCTTGCTATGTAAAATATTATTTAGAAAGTATCAAATTAACGGGTGTGTTTTTCTTGACTGTATCGCCACTATGGGGAATTTGTTTAATAACAGTATTCGGCAAAAAAGTTTCGTTTTTTAAAAAAGATACTTCACCAATAGTAAGTCCTAAAACATTCAAATTCGATTGTGCTTCAGAATATGTTTTCCCAACTAAATCAGGCATAAGTAATATATTTTCTGGACCGAGACTAATAGTCAAATCAACGCTTGTGTTATATGGAACATTTCGACCAGGTAGAGGATTTTGGGAAATTACAACACCTTTGGGGATTGAATCATTATTTACATAATTTACATTTCCAATTACTAATTCCGAATTTTGAATGTCATTTTTAGCGTATGTCTCTTGTTTATTAATAACATACGGAACAGTGATGCTTACTTGACCAATACTTATTGTTAATAATATTTGTCGAGATTCCTTTACTTGAGTTCCAGCAGGTGGAGTTTGTTTGATTACATAATCTTTTGGGTATTTATCATTATTTTGTTTTGCTACAATTTTATAATCTAAATTCATACTAACTAAAGTTTGTACAGCATCATCATATTTCATTCCTACAATATTAGGCACATTGATTATTTTCCTATCTCGGACGATAGAAGGTAAAATCCAGTTATCAAAAATTATAAACAAAATGATTATTGCTGCAATAAAACTTGCTAATACTTGAATATACGGTAAATACTTCTTAATTTTTACGTCCATCAAAAATCTTAATTTATTAATTTCGTTTTTCACTAAATTAATAAATACTTTTTAATGAATTACACAAATTCTTTACAAACCGACTTAATTAATTTAATCAAGAATGCAAAAAACATAATAATATCAACTCATATTAATCCTGATGGTGATGGCATCGGCTCGATGCTTGCTCTATATCATTACACAACATCATTAGGAGCTAAGGTTAATTGTATTATAAATGATTTTGTACCAAAAAACTTGAAATTCCTCAATGACGCTTCATTGATAGAACAATACTCACCATCTCGACATAACAACTTTTTTAAGAAAGCTAACTTAATAATCATTGTAGATTTAAACGATAGCTCAAGATTAGGTGATATTGAAACACCTTTGTCTAAATCCACAGCATACAAAATCGTGATTGACCATCACACAAATCCAAAAGATTTTGCAAATTATTATTATATCGACACTAACTCAGCCGCAACTGGGCAACTCGTTTGGAATTTATTTCAATTAGATCCAGAATTTAAATTAACAAAAGATATTGCCGAGGCACTTTATACAGCAATTGTTACTGATACCGGCAGCTTCCGTTACCCACGAACGAATTCGTCTATACATAATATCATTGCTCAACTAATTGATGCTGGCGCAGACCCTACTTATTTATATGACCAGATTTATAATCAAAGCTCGTTTAATGTAATTAAGCTTTTAGGCATTGCTTTATCTAATTTAAAATTAGCATATGATGGGCGTGTTTGTGTTATGCAAATTTCAAGTAATGATTTCAGAGATACGTCCACTAATTATAAAGATACCGAGTTTTTTGTGGAACGTACTTTATCTATTGAAGGCGTTTTAATTGGTGTTTTAATTACTGAAGTGTTAGAAAAAGGAATTATTAAAATTTCAATTCGCAGCAAATTTGACTATGATGTTGCTTCAGTCGCTCAGATGCTTGGTGGTGGCGGGCATATAAATGCTGCTGGAGCAACAATAAAATCATTAAATTTGCAAACTGCAACCGAGGCTGTCATTCGTCAAATCGGAAAATTATTTGAAAAGTAATTTTGAAAGTTCTAAAAGAATGCGATATCAATCATTATTGATTTTATTGAAAAATTTTAATCAATTGTTTGCGTTAAATTATCACTGTCTTCAAAGTCAAATTTAATTAAGATTCGTTCTCCATCTTTGCAAACAACTTCGATGCTTTCTATTTCACCATCAATATTTCGATTAACAATTATCGAACTTTCGCCCCCTTGAATTTCTTGAAAAGGTGGTTTATTCAAGATTTCAACTTTTTCTTTTCCTTCTTCAATTATTTCTTTAGGTATTAATCGTTTATTGCTAATACTTTTTTTCGCACCAGAAATTTTTGGTAACACAAGAAAATCTCTAAAATTTTTTATTTGGTATTCTTTGTAATTTTCTTCCTCGCTCAAATCTTCATCTTTATATAATTCTTCGAATTTTCCAGCGAGATGCTCATTCGAACTCATAATCTTCTCAACTTCTTCTTCATTATAATTAATTACATCTGACTGGATATCTTTTTGTTTAATGATTTTTGTTCCACCTTTGATTTTTGGCAAATCTTGCGTAGAACTCAACTCCTCTCGAAAATCATCCTGAGTAAGCAAAGGTTCGATCTCACCATCGTCTATTTCTTCATTTATATTTTGAGAAGTATTATTGAAAAAGTTCTCATCACTTTCAAACTCTTCGAAATCATGTTTTTCTTCGTTCATTTTAAATAAGTGTAATTTATAAAATGCAATTTAATTATTTTTTTTAATTTAATTTATTAATAATCAACGTACTTTAATAATAATTTTCAAATATTTCATAATTTTGATTAATAATAAAAAGTGAAAATGAATTTATTTGAAGAATATTTGAAATTTCAAGACAAAACAACCCTCTCAGAAATTGAACTTCTCGAGTTCAATCATTTCGCTGACTCATTAATTGATAGTTTAAACAAAGGCATAATCCGAGCTGCAGAAAAAGATAATTTAGGAAATTGGCACTCTAATGCTTGGGTGAAAGAATCAATTTTACTGCTATTTAAGTTTGGAAAACTCGTCGATTTTTCTATAAACAGCAATTTTAAATATTTCGATAAAAATTATATTTCCTTGCGACCATTCGAACTATCCGACAATGTTCGCATAGTTCCAGGAGGTAGTTCTGTCCGTACCGGTTGCTACATCTCACCAAATGTAATTATTATGCCTCCAGCATATATCAATATCGGAGCTTACGTCGATTCTGGAACAATGATAGATTCTCATGCTTTAGTCGGAAGTTGTGCTCAATTAGGAAAAAATATTCATTTAAGTGCAGCCTCACAAATCGGTGGAGTATTAGAACCGGCAAATGCCGTGCCTGTGATAATCGAAGATAATGTTATGGTTGGTGGTAATTGTGGTATATATGAAGGGGTCATTGTCCGCAAAGGTGCTGTTCTCGGCTCTGGTGTAATTATTACTTCTTCGATGAAAATTTATGATTTAGTCAATAATAAAATTATCCAAAAAGTTGGTGATGAACCTTTGGAAATACCTGAAAATGCCGTCGTTGTTGCAGGTTCACGTAAAATCGAAACAGAATTTGCTCTCGAAAATGGTTTATCGCTGTATACTCCTTTGATTATTAAATATAAAGACGAGAAAACATCGGCAAAAACAGCGCTTACCGATATATTAAGATAATTGGAAATTGAATGTCTTCGAGTAAACTTGTTGCAAAGAATTTAATTAGTTTAACAATTGCAGAATTCTCAAGCAGAATTTTAAGTGTAATTTATTCAATATATTTAGCTCGTGTTTTATCCGTTGCAGGTTTTGGGTTATTCGGAGCTTCCAAATATTTTGTTGTTTTTTTTCTACCAATAGCTTCATTAGGATTAGATGCCATCGGAACAAGGGAAATTGCCCGAGATAAATCTAAAATAAAAATGATTGTCAATAATATTTTGACTATTAGAATTATTTTTGGCATTCTTGTATATTTAATATTAATTTTAATAACATTAAGTTTAAATAAATCAGATTTAGAAAAAACACTGATTTTAATATTTGGATTAAATATATTAGCTTCAAATACATTGCTTAATTGGGTCTTTCAAGCTGTTGAACAATTAAATGTTTATGCTTTAAGAACTATCATTGTCAATGTAATGAATTTTGTTGGAATTCTTCTGTTTGTTCATTCACCAAATGATTTATTGATTTCTGCAAGTGTAGTCTCCCTAACATTAATTATTAATTCTATATGGATGTTTTTATTATATGTCAAAAATTATGGATTGTTCAAATTCGAATTTCATTGGGATTTATGGAAAGAATACATCAAAGCTGGCTTTCCAATTGCATTAACTTTTTTTATTGTTGGTGTTTACAATAACGAAGGAGTTGTTTTATTAAATTTCTTATCTAATAATTTTGAAACTGGAATTTTTTCGGCGGCTTTTAACGTGCTTGCTGTTAGCATACTTCTCTCTTCAATCCTACAAACTGTATATTATCCCATTTTTTCAAAAACGACTGATTTTATTGAAAGAAAAAACGTGATTAAACAATATACTCGATTAACATTTACATTAGGTACCTACATTCCTTTATTTTTAATAATTTTTGCAGATAAAGTTGCTCTTCTTTTTGGGAAAGATTATTCTTCAAGTATTTTGACAATGCGAATATTACTTATTTCTTGCATACTTATATATTATAATATTACATTATTTTCACCTTTAATAGCTTGGAAATTTGAAAATAAAGTCGTGTTTTCGAATACTCTTGGCTTAATTGTAGCAACAATTGCAAATTTTATTTTAATTCCAAAATTCGGGGCAAATGGTGCCGCTATTGCTACAATTTTTGGGGAATTTGCAGTCTTTGCAGTGTTAGTTTATATTTTTTACCCAATTTTTCAAACAATATTTATTAAAGACTATATTTTTTCATTTTTTATTTCTTTGGTTTCAACTCTTCCCTTTGTGTTTTTTGAAGTCAATAAATATGTTTCAATTTTATTAATGTTTTTTTCATTTGGAACGTTTATTGCTTTAAATTTATATTTAAAAATATTTTCAATAAGTGAAATTCTTAAACTAATAAAACGATGAAATGTGATTTTTTAATTGTAGGTGCAGGTTTTGCCGGTTCAATCATAGCAGAAAGAGTTGCTTCTCAACTAAATGCATCAGTCATTTTAGTCGATAAACGTATGCATATTGGTGGTAATGCTTTTGATTATCGCAATGAAGATGGTATATTAATTCATAAATACGGACCACATATTTTCCATTCTGCAACACGTAAGCCAGTCGATTATCTATCGAAATTTACTGACTGGGTTCCTTATTTTCATCGTACTCTCGGCGTTGTCGAAGGTAATTTAATACCAATTCCTTTTAATTTCAATTCTTTATATAAATCCTTCCCGAAAAATTTTGCTAAAAGATTGGAACAAAAATTAATTACTACTTATGGTTATGGATTGAAAATTCCAATTTTAAAATTAAGGGAACATAATGATGATGAAATTAAGTTCTTAGCTGATTATATTTACAAAAATGTTTTTTATAATTATACGAAAAAACAATGGGATTTATCACCAGAAGAACTTGACCCATCTGTCACTTCACGTGTTCCCGTTCTTCTTTCACGAGATAACAGATATTTTCAAGATTCATTTCAAGCTTTACCAAAAGAAGGATATACAAAAATTTTTGAAAGATTACTTGCACATAAAAACATTAAAGTATTTCTTCAAACAACATTCCAAGAAGTTAAAGATGAGATAAAATATAAATATCTTATATACACTGGTGCGATTGACGAATTTTTCGATTATAAATATGGTAAATTACCTTACCGAAGTTTGAGATTTGATTTTCAAAGACTTGATATTAATAAATTCCAACCTGCGGCTATTGTCAATTACCCGAATAACAATGACTACACTCGAATTACAGAATTTAAAAATTTTATGAAATATCCCCAAAACTGTCCAACTACCATTGCAATCGAATATCCCGAACCATTTGAAGAATTCAAAAATGAAAGATATTACCCGATTCCCCAAGCACAAAATTTCGAAGTTTATAATAAATATTACGAACTCACAAAGGAAATAGATAACACTATTTTATTTGTTGGAAGGTTAGCTGAATATAAATACTATAATATGAATGAGGTTGTTGCTTCTGCTTTGATGTTGTTTGAAAATAAAATTTCGAAATTAAAATTATAATAACATTGGAATATTTATTAAATTCTCTTTTTTAAAATTATACTTTACTCACAAACTTGATTATTTAAGCATTTAAATCCTTCAAAATAAAATCTAATAGCAGAAATAAGCAATGGTACGCTCATCATTATATAAAACAAGGCAAGGTAAGTTATTGGTATAAAAGATAATTTTCGTAGAGCAATACCCATAAATATCATAATTATCATTAAAATGTAACTTCTTATGTTAAAAAACGAAAATAAACATGGGTCAGGTATTTTCAAGTTTTTTATTCGATTTATATGCTTTAATGAAATTTTCGTAAACATTTTCAAATAAAAGATTATTCCAAATATTAAACTAATAGTTAGTTTCAAAATTAACATATCAGCAATTGACCAGGACATAATAATACCTCGGTATAAAAGTATGGTTCCTGCTGTTGTCCAAGCCAATGCGGCAACAAAAAGCAAATATTTCTTTTTAATTCTTGGTTTATATTTATTGATACTTTCAATAGTATTCATTTTACTTTCACGAGTCAACTTGTAAATAATTTTTAGAAATTACTGTGTCTCAAATTATAAAATTGACTTTCTAATATAATTTTTATTGTAGTAACAATAAGTTAGTGAAAAAGTGTGAGAACAAACAATCATTCTCACACTTTTCTCACTATAAAAAATTTGATTGAAAGTGCAAATTATTAATCTTTTTTGGACTCAGGGAATAGATAAAATTTTTGCAATTTGTCTTCGGAAATATATTTATTAGCTGCGTCTTTTATTGAATTTGCATCAATTTTATCTACCATATTATTGTAATCTAATAAGTAACTAAAATCTTCATTATAAAAATAAGCATTTCTAAATGTTGATATCCAAAATCGATTTGTTTTAATATCGGTTTCATTCTCACGTTTAAGTAATTCGTGCACTTTCTGAATGTATTTATCTTCAACTGGTTTTTCTTTAAGTTCTTTTAAAAGTGCAATAACATCACTCGTCAACTCATTTACTCTATCGGGCGAACAACCCCAAAATACTGCAAAGTAGTATTCAGGTTGAGGATATTTTACACTTTGCAAAGAGGCATATGCACCATAAGTTCCACCTTTTTCTTCACGAATAACTTCACGAAGCCTCATATTGATTACTTCATTAAGTGCTTTGAGTGCTAATAAATTATTTGCATTATAATCAAAATCACCTGTTGAAGTAAGTTCAACATAACTTTTATACTCTATTCCTTTGTTTACAGTTTTTTCAAGCGGTTCTCTTTTACGTCTTGTCTTTGTATCAACCCATTTTTCTTTAATTTGATTTGTTGGTAAAGAAGCAATATACTTCTCGATCAAATTCTTCATTTCTTTGGTATCAAATGAACCAACAAATATAAAAGTAAAATCACCTGCATCTTTGAATCTTTCTTTATAATATTCGAACGCTTTTTTATGGTCGACTTTTTTCAAATCTTCAACTCGTAATGGAAGAATTTTCTTATTGTAATTATATAAAATAGAATAAACAGAATCACTAAAAACTCTTTCAGGGCTGTTTTTCATTTGTTCAATAGAATTTTTATAATCATCAAGTGCTGCTTGGAATGCCTCGGAATCAAATCTTGGAGCAGTAAATTTCAAGTTAATTAATTGGAATAATGTTTCTAAGTCTTTCGTAGAGGAATTACCATTTAATCCTTCTTCTAAAAATGCAATATATGAATACACATTTGCAATTTTCCCCGTAAGCAACTTATTTAATTGAGATTTATCAAATTCATCTAATCCGCTTCTATCTAATATTTCATTTGCCATTTTTGCGTTTGCAACATTATCATCACTTGTTAATAATGACAATCCACCTGGGCTAAATGCTCGGAATAATACTTCATCATTTTTAAAATCAGTATTTTTTAAAATTACTGTTGCACCATTTGATAATTTTAATTCAGTATAATTTAATTTCGGATTTTCTTTTGTTGATACTATTTTACCAGGGGTTAGTGTTTTGCTAAACAAAGGTTTTGTGGGTGTATTATCTTTAGCCACTTCGTATTGTTTTGTTGAATATTCTTTATAAATAGCCAAAACATCATCATTTGTTGGAATTTTTACTCCTTCTTTTTCAGGAATTTCTAACAAAATTATTGCATTGTCATCTTTTACAAGTTTCGGTAATCTTTGATTTATATCATTTAAAGTAATTTTGTCAAGGTAAAGCTTTGTAAGTCTTAGCTCTTCTTCAGGAGCAACAACAGAATAATGATTCAAAAAGTGATAAATTAACATATCCGCATGTTGCCTCGATTCAGTTTTGTCCTTTTCTGCAACTGCTTTTTCTAATTGACGAATCAATTCATCTTTTGCACGAGAGAATTCTGATTCAATAAATCCAGATTGTTTTGCTTTGAATAACTCGGTCAATAATACTTTATATGAATTCATCACATCAGTAATATTTGCATAAGCGGCAACTTGGAAAGCATCTTTATTTCCAACGTAATCAGTGTAATCACAATATGCAAAGAGAAACGGAGGATTTGGTTTATTTTTATATTCACTTATCCGTTCTTGGAAAATTGAACTAATTAACCTATCGGTAATTCCACGCTTTAAATCTTCGTATGTATCTTTATCTAAATATGGATGTTTATAAATTACACTTATTTGAGGGTAGGTTAGTTCTTTATCACTCAATACAGAAGTTAGAATTGATGGATTATCTGGGACATTTTCCACAATTCTTTGTCTATATTTTTCTGGATTTGATAGTTTAGAAAATTTTTCGATTATTAATTTTTCAACTTCGTCTACATTGAAATCACCTACAGCAATCACTGCCATATTATTGGGTCGATACCATTCTTTGTAAAATCTTTTGAATGCAGAATATGGAGCGTTTAAAATAATTGCAGTATCACCTATTACATCTCTTTGTGCATATTTAGAATTATAAAAACGAATTGGCAATTCTTTCTTCCAAATTCTATCTTCTGCACCTTTTCCTAATCGCCACTCTTCTAAAATTACACCTCTTTCTTTATCGATATCTTCGTCCTTGTATGAAACTTTATGCCCCCATTCTTCGAGAACATTCAATCCTTTAGCTAACAATCCTTCTTTATCCGTAGGTACTTGAAGCATATAAACAGTTTGGTCAAAACCAGTGTAAGCATTCAAATCAGCACCAAATTGCATACCGATTAACTCAACGAAATCAACTAATTCATTTTTTGGGAAAGATTCAGTTCCATTGAAAGCCATATGCTCACAAAAATGAGCCAAGCCTTTTTGGTCATCATCTTCACAAATTGAACCAGCATTAACAACAAGTCGTAGCTCTGCTCTTTTCTCTGGCTTGGCATTTTGTTTGATAAAATAAGTTAAACCATTTGGTAATTTCCCAGTTTTTATTGATGGGTCTAAGGGAATTACATCTTTGGGATTATACTGCGAATAGAGAAAAGAAAAAGTAAAAAGCAAAGTCAATGAGAAAAGAAAAAACTTTTTATAAAACATAAATACTCCAAAAATGATTATTAAAGGTATTATAAAAAATATGGTTTTTATAAAATGAAAATTAATAATAAATTTGAAATAAATTTATAAAAATTCCATAAAAAATATTATTTCTTTGTATACTAATATCGTTTGAAAATGATATTTTTTACTTTGTAACAACAAATTTAAAAATATAATCTTCAATTGACAGCAAATAAATACCCGTGGTAAATTGATCCAAATCTATTGTAATTTTATCCAAATTTGTCAAATCTTTTTTCAACCAAATACAGTCCCCAAAAACATTATAAATTTTAATTTCAGATGGACATATAATATTCTTTCTATTTATTAAGATATTTAAGTCAATACTTAAGGAATTATTTGCGAGATTAGTGTGTATAAATGAATCATTAGCAATCTCTTTAATCGATGTTGAATTCTTGTCAACTTTGCTTGTTCTTTGTAAATTTTGTTGAAAAAATAACCAGTTTGGACCTTTACCAGGAAGGGCTGAAAGCAAATATGCTCTGCCATAATTTTTAGTAAAATCTGGATAATTGGAAAATCCACCTACAATAAAAATATCTAATATTTCATCTTTATTAAAATCTGCAATCAAGGGTGCATTTTCAATTTCAAAAGATTTTCCAATATGCTCAGCTAAATCATAAGTCAATATTACTTGTCCCGATATTCCATTTAAAACATAAACTTGTCCCGTACTTGTACCAAATATAATATCCAAATTGTTATCCCCATCCATATCAGCCAAAGCCACCCCTCTAAATGAAGGGTTACCTTTAGGAACTTTGAAATTCCAAATTTCTTTTCCGTTTGAATTAATTGTTGTAACAAAGAAAGCAGAAGTGAAAACCAATTCATAATTCCCATCTCCATTCAAATCACCAATTGATATGGGGCTTGGAATATAATAAAGTGAAGGATTATCGTAAACCCATTGTTTTTCTCCATCAGAAGCATTTAAGCAATAAAGTTTTGCTCCATAATCAGCAATTAACAAATCAGGTTTATTGTCGTTATTTAAATCTGCAACCGATGTTCCATGGTATACGACGCCTGCCAAATCTTGTTTCCATAACAATTTATGGTCTAAACCTCGAAAAGCATAAATTTTATTAGTATCTTCTTTGTTTAAACACCAAGTCGCAACCACAAAATCAAGAATGCCATCACCATCTAAATCTACAAGAGTGGGTGCTGTTTGAATCCACGTATTTTCTTGTACTAAGATTTCCCACTTTTGCATTCCAGTTTTGGCGTCCAAACAAATAACATAACCTAAAAACTCACCATGTAGTATTTCTAATTCCCCATCACCATCAATATCGCCAATGGTAGGTGGAGAGTCACTCCCTCGAGTAGGTGAAGCCCATTTTATACTTCCATCAAATCCGTTAAAACAAAATGTTGTTGGATTGCAGCTACTTGGTACGATTACTTCATAAGAATTATCAACATCAACATCATAAATTAAGCTTGCTACATCATTGCAGCCTTCAGTGTTTTTACGTGAAGTATTATATTTCCATAACAAACTGCCATCCTCTGCATTTAAAGCATATACACAACTATCATTACGATAACATCCAAAGACAAGTTCATAAATTGAATCTGTATCAATATCTCCGGCGCTGGATTGTCCGAAGGACGAATCGTTTGTATCAAACCACCATAAAATGCCTTGAGAATATGAAATTTTAGATGTTATTACTATTAAAAATAAATAAGTTAGTATAATTCTTATCATATTTATTTCTTCTTATTTTTTTAGCAAAAGTCATTGTAAAATAACAATATATCCAAGATAATAATTTATTAGGACATTTTTGTTTTTTAATTTTAGTAATTTACTAAAAATAAATGATTTATAATTATAAAATTGATTTTTTGTAGTTTTTTACGGTAATTCTTCCAAAATCTCGATAACTTCTTTCATATCAATAGGAAGTTCGGAGTTGAACATAACTTTCTCGTGAGTGACAGGATGTGTAAACCCAAGTGTCTTGGCATGAAGCATTTGTCGTGGAGATTTTTCAAGACATTTCATTGCTTTTTTCCGTAAACGGGGTATTTCACCTCCAAAAAGCAATTTATTACCACCATAAAGTTCGTCACCCATAATTGGATGATTTAAAAAGGACGAATGAACCCGAATTTGATGTGTTCTTCCTGTATGCAACTTATATTTTACCAGACTTGCAAATTCATATTCACGTAAAACAAAATAATCTGTTCGAGCATATTTACCATCTCTTTTTACAACTGAAAACTTTTTACGGTTTTGAGGAGAGCGTCCAATATCACCTTCAATTGTTCCTTCTTCCTTTGGAAATTTCCCCCAAACAATAGCCCAATATTCTCTTTCAATTGAATGTTTTGAAAATTGTGATGCCAAATTAGCATGAGTTGTTCCATCTTTAGCAAGTACAAGTAAACCAGATGTATCTTTATCAATACGATGTACAATTCCTGGTCTTATCACATCACTTTTAAATATTAAATCTTCTGTTTCTAAGTCATTTTCTTCGTCCAATTCATCTTCATCTAATTCAAAAGTAATGGCTTCTCTTTTCCCTAAATGATATAAAATAGCATTAACTAATGTCCCGTATCGATTTCCGAATCCCGGATGCACAACCATTCCGGCTGGTTTATTAACAACAACGAGATAATCATCTTCAAATACTATTTCCAAAGGAATATTTTGTGGAATTAACTCCATTGGTGGCGGTTTTAGTATTTTACATACAATATGGTCGTTTGGTTTGGTCTTTTGGCTGGATTTAACAATTTTTCCATTTACGCTTACTCTGCCATCATCAATGGCTTTTTGAACTTTAGTTCTTGTTGCATTTTGAATCATTCGAGTTAAATATTGATCTATTCTTTCGGATTTCTGACCTTTAGGAATTTGAAATTCGAAATATTGCTCAATATATTCAACTTTTGTATTGGTGAATTTATCTTGTTCAATCATTTGTTTCTGAGGTCTTATTTATTTGTTCATCATTGTTTCCGACATTTTCTTCTTCAAGATTACTTTTCTTTTTAAAAAAATGAGATAACGAGGGTATCTTATTGAAAAATAATAAAAGTATCACAATTCCAACCGTAACACAGGAATCTGCGACATTGAAAACTGGGAAATGTGTCATATAAATGTTGCCAATATTTATATCAGGTATATCAACTTGAACAAAATCAACGACTTTACCGTAAAGCAATGGTGCATATCCAAAGATTACCCCATAAAAAACTCGGTCTATTAAATTCCCAACAGCACCCGCTAAAATAAGCGAAAATGCAAGTTTTATTGCAAAGTGATTCTCTCTAAGTCTTTTTATAACATATATTAAAACAAGACTTGCTACTATCGAAAATGAACTTAAGAAAAACTTTCCCACTAATCCAAAATGAATTCCAAATGCCATTCCCGGATTTTCTATAAATGTAATTTGTACATAATTACCATATACATTTATTAACTCGCCATATTTAAGACCAGTAAAATTAATTCCCAAGAAGTTAAATCCATGAATTAACAATTTAGTAATTTGGTCAAAAATCACTAAAATGGAAGAGATGATAAAGAATGGATATATCTTTTTCGCTTGTTTGTAATTATTTTCTTTTATTAAATCCATGCTTACAACTTATTTTAAGTCAATAAATTACTAAATTATAGTGATATTTAATTAAACATCACAATTTGTTTTATTATTTCGAGTTGAGATTCAAAGTTAATTGTATTTTGAATTTTTAAAACATTTCTTTTATAAATTTGATAATTTTGCTCCAAATTTTTGACTGCTGAATATATTTCAGTAGGAGTTAAAGATGATGGTACGATTTCTCCCACTTTATATTTTTCAACTTCCTTTTTCATAGCGGGTAAATCTGATACTAAAACAGGCAACCCCGCTTGAAAATATTCAAATAATTTATTTGGTAAAGCAAGTTCATAAGAAAATGTTACTGGTTCAATAATCGCTATTCCTATGTCTGCTGATGAGGTTATTTCAAATAAATTTTCATAAGGAACAGATTTATGAAAAAAAACTTTATCTTTTACATTCATATCTTTCGCAATATTTTCAAACTTTTCTTTACTTTTACCATCACCAACAATACAAAATACGTAATTTTCAAGCAATTTCATAACCTTTAGCATTGGAATTATTCCACGACCTTCAAGTAAAACACCTTGATATAAACAAATCTTTTTGGTTTCTGGAATATTGAAATAACTTCTTAAATAATTTGATGATGGATAATTTTGTCTTTTTCGAGGATAATTTTTTACGATAAAAAATGGTTTATTAGTTTTGAAATGCGATGATAAATATTCAGCATCTAATTCTCCTGTAACAACAAATTTATCGACTTTTGACGAAAAGTATAACTCAAGCTGAGATAGTGCAAATTGTTTGAATGAGCTTTTTTGCAATGTACCTAAAGCAGAAAAGATTTCACGTGAATCATATATAATTTTACTAGTTGAATCTGCTATCGATATTGCTGCTGCTAATGAATATAAATCAGTTGCAAAATAAATTTTTGATTTTATTAAGTTACTGTTTTTCTTTATTTTTCTGATAAATTTCTGCCAATTATATAACAATCGGTGATTTTGTTGTAAATTGATTAACAAATTATCTTTAGTACTTTGATATTGATTTCCATAAATAATTGAAATAGTGCAAATTGATAATCCAATTGTTTTAAATGTGTTTATGAAATTTAAACTACGCCCATCAGTTGATAGTTCAGAAAATGATATAAAGCACAAATCAAATTGTTGGTCATTCATTTTCAATGCACATCTAATCAAATTTAAAATGATATGTACTTCGCAAAATACCTCGTGAATTAAATCTTTCCTTAAAATAAATAAGATTTAAAGATGGTGTCATTGGGTCATCGGAAGAAGTATCTTGCGAAACACCTATATCAAACCATTCATAACCATTTGACTGAGCCCAATTTAATGTTTCATCCATTAAAATAAAATTTGGGTGATATTTATTATATTCATATAAAAGCATAATATAAAAACATAATGCTACTTTTTTATTTGTTAAAAACAACAAAGAACCTGCAACCGGAGTTTCATTATAATATGCCATAAATAACTTTAATTTATTTGGCATAAGTTTTTCTAATTTTTTCAGGTCTTCTAAAGAATGAGTTGGTTTTACATTAAACTTTGCTTTATTTTTTTCTAAAATTGGATAAAATGCTTCGTAATCGTTACTTTCTCGAACTTGGATAATATTTTCACGTCTATTTTTTCTGATTATTCGTCGTGCTTTTGCGTCGATATTCTTAAAATAATCTCCTTTATTTAAAGGAACCGAATGGGAAATGTAATGTAATTCGAAATCAAATTTGCGATAAAGCATTGCATATTCGACGTGTTGTTGATAATTTATTGAATAAATCAAAGGTGGAGGGATTAAAAATACCTCCTTGATTCCTTTGAATTTACAAAATTCCATAAAAGCATCGACAATTTCCAAAGCAAGCGCAAATGGAATATCTTTAGTAACGATTGAACCGTAACTCGCCCCGACAGGTGACCAAAAGATTTTTCCATTTTCTTTTAGTCCACCTGGCAAAACTGCTACTAATTCCTCACCTCTACGAAACATAAGATGGTAAAAATCAAATTTTCCATGCGGGTGATAATCTAAAAATGCCATCTTATGGAACATTGTGCCATTATTAGAAGTTTCGACAAATGATTCCCATTCTTCTCGATTTTCTGCTTTATATTCGTGAACTGTTATTTTCTCCATTAAAACAAGTATTATTTTATAAATTATTTATGAATTATTGAAACTTGAAAAATTAGCACCAAATTCTTTTGCTTTTTCTAAAGTTGTTTCGTCAGGAGACCATTGTGATTTCAAAATTTCACTATATACATCGAAACCACCATTTTTTAGTTGCTCGGCTATGCCATCAATTGGTTTTGGGCTCCATCCATAAGAACCAAACACTGCTGCTTTTTTATTTTCGACTGCTAAATTACATATTTCTTGCAATAAACCTGATACAGTATTTAAAATTCCATTATTTATTGCCGAAGAACCAACTATAATCCCTTTTGACTTAAAAACATTAGTGATAATATCGCTTCCATCAGTTTTTGATGCATTCAAAATTTTCACAACTGTTTCGGGTGATGATTTATGAATACCGGCTCCAATACTTTCAGCTAATTTTTTTGTATTTCCATACATCGAATCGTAAATAATAGTAATTTGATTTTCTTGGTATGCATTGACCCATTCTTCGTAAAGTTTTATTATTTTATCTACATCTTTTCTCCAAATTATGCCATGAGCCGGACAAATTTCTTCTATTTCCAAATTCATATTTTTTAATTCTGTTAATTTTTTTGCTGCTTTCTTGGAAAATGGAAATATTATATTTGCATAGTATTTTTCTGCTTCAAAATATAAATCGCATTCATCGGATAAATCGTCAAACATTGCTTGATTTGCAAAATGTTGTCCAAATACATCATTGGAAAATAACACTTTGTCCCCAGTTAAAAAACATATCATAGTGTCGGGCCAATGCATCATTGGAGCTTCAATAAATATTAGTTCCTGACTACCAATATTTAATTTTTCGCCATTTTTAACAATTTTGAAATTCCAATTTTTATGATATTGCCCCTGTATTGCTTTTGCACCACTTGCTGTGCAAATGATTGGTTTTTCGGGCAGCAATTCCATCAAAAATGGTAATGCTCCACTATGGTCGGGTTCACTATGATTTACGACGATATAATCAATTTTATTTATGTCTATTTCTTTTTGTAAATTTGATATAAATTCTTTGGCATAAGGAGTATACACTAAATCAACAAGCAAGGTCATTTCATCTTCAATTAGATATGAATTGTAAGATGAACCACTTTTTGTAGAAATTTGGTCGCCGTGAAATTTTCTTAATTCAAAATCTATTTTCCCGAGCCACTTAACGTTTTTTGATACTTGAATATTCATTTTCTCATCTATTTTAATTTTAATGATAATTTTTCTATCATTTCTTTTGTCATTTTTTGTATGTCGTATGATGGTTGCCAATCCCAATCTTCCCTTGCAGCAGTATCATCAATTGATTCTGGCCACGATTCTGCTATTTTTTGTCTGTGGTCAGGTTTATAATCAATTGTAAAATCAGGAATTATTTTTTTGATTTCATTTGCAATATCTTCAGGTGCAAAACTAAATGCCGCAACGTTATAATCACCATGATAACGTAATCTTTTCATATCTGCTTCCATTAAATCAATTGTTGCTTTGATACAATCAGGCATATACATCATTGGTAATTTTGTACCTTTGTCTATGAATGAAGTATAATGTTTGTTTTTGATAGCCTCATAAAATATTTCTACTGCATAATCTGTTGTTCCACCACCTGGCAATGCTTCGCTGGATATTATTCCCGGATAGCGTAATCCTCTACAATCCAACCCATATTTATAAAACATATATTCACAAAGTCGCTCACCTGCAACCTTGGTTACTCCATACATTGAAGTTGGTCTAACGATTGATTCTTGAGGTACGTTTTCTTTTGGAATTCCTAATCCCCACGCTGCCATTGAACTCGGAAGGAATACTCTTTCAATTCCTTGTTCTATTGATATTTTGAAAACATTAATACTACCTGTTGTGTTCACATCCCAGCATAAAAATGGGTTTTCTTCTCCTTTCCCTGACAAAATTGCGGCTAAATGATAAATTGTGTTAATTTCTCTTTTCTTAATAAATTCTTTTAATTCTTCGTAATTCATTACATTTAACTTGTCGTAATGACCTTCATCTTTGATTATTGCAGGAACTTCGTCACGTATGTCTGTGATAAAAACATTTTCTAAGCCATATTTTTTTCTTAATTCGACTGATAATTCTGTACCGATTTGCCCTACTCCACCGGTTACCAAAATTTTCTTAACACTGTTTTTCATTTTTCTCTTATTATTAATAAATAAAATTCAAAATTAACTAAATTTTATAATTTAACGGCTTATATTCAATTTCCATTTATTTTTATTTTTTTAAAATATTATAAAATTTTATTCGTTAATAAGACTAAATAATCTTATTTAAAAATTTAAGGAATTTATGGAAAATCAAACTTATTTAGACATTTTGCTCAATGACCACACTTTGATTGAGAGAGCTTTAGTCCTTCTCGAAAAACAAGCAGAGAAAGGCGATAAAATTTACCCAGAATTAGCACTCACTTTAATTGATTTTTTAATTGAATATGGTGATAATTGCCATAATCAAAAAGAAGAGGAAGTGTATTTCCCTTTATTATTAAAAAAAGGAATGCCGCCACAAGGACCAATTGCCGTTATGTTGGAAGAACATAAAGGTGAGCGTGAATACTTAATCCGATTAAAGGAATTAATGCTTAACAAAAAAGAAACTGGTTTATTAAGTGAAAACTTTTTTGTATTACTCAATGAATATTCAAATTTGACTAAGAATCATATTTGGAAAGAAAATGATATTTTGTATCCAATGGGACGACGTTTCATAAGTGCTGACGATGCTGAATATTTGAAAACTGAATTCGAAAAAATTTCATATAACATATATAAAACTGATGGTTATGAGCGAAATTTGAGATTAATTTCTTCTCTCGAAAAACAATCTGGTGGTCGTGTAAATATGCTAGATTCAATACCAACGGAAGTTATTCAAAATATGTTGGATGTTCTTCCGGTTGAGCTTTCTTTCGTTGACGAGAATGATATTGTGAAATATTATTCAAAACAAGATCAAAAAAAGATATTCACACGAAGCCTTTCTGTAATAGGGCGTACTGTTCAACAATGTCATCCTCCTAAAAGTGTTCACTTAGTCAATAAAATTCTTGCCGAGATGAAAGCAAACGAAAGAGATTCAGCAGAATTTTGGATAAACTTTGGTGAAATGTTTGTCCACATTTCATATTATGCTGTTCGTGATAATGAAGGAAAATACCAAGGATGTATCGAAATGGTACACGATATAAAACCTTACCGGGAACTAACTGGTGAAAAAAGATTATTAGATTAAAAAAAAGGGCTGTAATTTGAAATTACAGCCCTTAAAAATTTAAACTTAAACTTTATCGATTAAAATTTTCCAAAATCATCTTCATCAAGTTTTATAACATCAGATGGTTTCATATTATAATCATAAAAATCTTCTTCGCTTCTATAAGCATTTTCCGCCCCTTTAGTTGTATGCGAAGGTAATCCCTTAGATTTAGCTGGTGTCAAGGTTCTGTTTTCTTTAACAAATTCGTTATCAAAGTCTGATGAAGTTTCTTTTGTTTTGAATCTTTGTACGATTTCCTTGAGTAAGCCTGCTTGTCCGGATAGTTCTTCGCTTGCAGACGCACTTTCTTCCGCACTTGCTGTATTTGTTTGTGTTACTTTATCTATTTGCGATAGTCCTTCATTTATTTGTGCTATTGCTTGGGCTTGCTCATTAGACGATGTTGCTATTTCTCCTACGATATCCGCTGATTTTATTGCTCCATTGCGTATTTCTTCCAAAGCTTCGCTTGTGCGTGAAACTATAATTATTCCATTATCGACCGCTTTACGTGTATTATCTATTAATTCTGCTGTCTCTTTTGCCGCAGTTGCACTTCTGGCTGCAAGATTGCGTACTTCTTCTGCTACAACTGCGAATCCTTTACCGTGGCGTCCTGCTCGTGCTGCTTCAACTGCTGCATTTAGTGCTAGCAAGTTTGTTTGGAATGCTATTTCATCAATTACTCTTATGATTTTCGAAATGTTTTCGCTCGCTGTGTTTATTTCGTTCATTGCTTTTATTAGATTTTCCATTTGTCTGTTGCCTCGTTCGGAATATTCTTTTGCTTCATTTGTCAAAATACTTGCTTGGTGTGCATTATCGGCGTTTGTCTTTACTTGGGAGGCAATTTCGCTCATTGACGACGTTATTTCTTCAAGTGATGCCGCTTGTTCTGTTGCTCCTTGGGAAAGGGCTGATGATGCATCGCTTACTTGCATTGCTCCTCGGGATACTTCGTCCACTGTCTTTTTTACTTCAGTGATTAAATCATTCAATGCTTCCAGTGAATGATTTGTTGCTTCTTGTAATTTCTTGAATTCACCTTTAAAATTACCGTCCATATGCTCTGTTAAATCACCATTTGCAAGTTTTTGCATGATTTCTATTTCATTAGTTATTGGTTCTACAAGATTATCTAATGTTTCATTGATTCCTTGTACTATTGCTCGGAAATCTCCTTGGTGCTTGCTTGCATCCGCTCTTGTATCTAATCGACCTTCTCTTGCTGCTTCTGCTAACATAGCTGCATCTTTTACTAATGCTTTTAGGCTATCTACGATAACAATCATTGATTTTATTAATACGTCATTTTCTGAACGAACTGTCAATGAAACATTCAAGTTACCTTTAGAAAGAGATAAAATATCATTAGCAATTTTTTCAGTGGATTCAATTAATAAATTAATATTATTCTTTATTTCATTGAAATCGCCTTTATATTCATCTGTGATTATCGGTGGTATATCGCCCTTGCTTATCCTGTCTACATATTCTGCGGTTACATTCATCGGTTTAACTAAAGCATCTACAGTTGAATTCAATCCTTCGACTAAATTTTTAAATTCACCTTTAAATTTATTTGAATTTGCTCGATAATCAAGTTTTCCTTCTAACATATTGTTAGTAAGAGTATTTAATTCCGCAGTAATTTCTTTTAAAACCTTTGTCAATGTTTCGCTTGCATCAAGAATTTGTTTAGTTTCATCTTTTATTTTAGTGTTAGAAGTCTGTGTTAATACTCCGCTAGATAATTGGGTTGTTTTTTCAATTGAAGCTGAGATTGACTTTTTAATATCACTCCAAAGCCATATTGTGAAAAACAAAACAACTATAATAGATGCAATAAATAATACCCACAATAAAGTATTAATTCGTGCTAAATTATCTTCACTTTTTTGATATTCTTCAAAATTTCTTTCAACAAGCCTTTCAACTTCATTATTTAGTATATCTGTATATTCCTTTACTAATGGTTTTACATCATTATTGACAGTTTGAATAGCCTCATTAAAATCATAATTCTCCAAATAGAATATCACAGAACCGAAAACTGGTGCCCATTCATCTCTATCAAATTTAGTTATACTTTCTAATTGCTCCTGACCTTTTTTTGTCCATTTGAGGGTTTTTAATTTTTCAAATGCATTTTTTGTTCTTAATCTTCTTTCATTTATTTTACCAATAATTTCTTTAACCTCACTAGGGTTTTTCGATTGTATTGCAAATAACATATCAGCAATATTTGAGTTAATATTGTAAACTATAGATTGATAATTTTGCATTTTTATTGTTCTTTGTTGCACGATTTCAGTAAAGCTATCGTGAGTATCACTTATAACAACTTTCATCTCATATGCAAAAATAGCCACAATGGCAAGCATTATTATGCCAAAAATCGTCAATTTTGTCTTAATTTTCATATTTTACTCCAATTTTATTTTTTATTATTTATTTTCTGTTAAAGTTTTTTCAAGATTTCGTCAATTAAAGTTGAACGGAACAAGTGGTTAACATCAACGTCGATATATTTTCCCAAAGTAACCAAAGATTCATTTTCTTCTTCACTGATTTTTTCGCTGAACATTTTCCCTGATGCATTGGCAATATATGTTCCTAAAGCGATTAGATGATGTTTGAACAACTTCGCATCAATTGCATCGACTTTATTGTCAAGAATATTATCGACAGTTCTTAATTTTTCTTTAAGTTCGTTTTTATCATATTTTTTTTGAACTACTTTTTCTATTAACTTTTCAGGTTTTTCGGGCAAAATAAGATTAAACAACTGCGAAGCAAAAGCATTTTTTCGTTTTGTAAAATGCTCAAATGCTTCTAATTCTTTTTTGTCGATTTTGCCATCGGCACTCCCAACAACATTCAACACTATTGCTGGTGTCTCGCAAAGCAATGCCCATTCTTCTTCTTGAAAAATCTCTTTCATAATATTTCTCATTTATGTGAGTAAAACAAAATTTTCAACAATTAAATAAAACCTTAAAAAGATTAAATCGTTTGATAAAAAATTAATGTATAAATTAATAAAAATTTTATTAATATAATCGTCTAAAATTTATAAATTTAAAAAAAAATGACAAAACCTTCGAAAAATATTGAAAACAAAAGCAAAAGTATTATTTTAAAAAATGTAAGCCAAAATAACTTAAAAAATATCAGTGTAGAAATTCCCCGAAATAAAATTACAGTTATTACTGGTTTAAGTGGTTCAGGTAAATCCTCGTTAGCATTCGATACACTATATGCCGAAGGGCAACGGCGTTTCGTTGAATCACTATCTGCGTATACTCGGCAATTTTTGGAACGAATGGAAAAACCTAATGTTGAATATATTTCTGGATTACCACCAGCAGTCGCAATTCAACAAAAACCACCTACAAAAAATCCTCGCTCCACTGTTGGAACAACAACCGAGATTTATGATTATCTGCGTGTTCTTTTTGCAAGGATTGGTCATACTTTTTGCTATAATTGTGGTAAAGAAGTTAAAAAAGACACACCACAAGACATTGTCAATTTTGTCAAAACTCTTCCTGAAAATAGCAAATTATATATTTTATTTCCCATTTCGCCTCAAACAAAAATATTGAAGGATGAATTACAAAGATTCCGTGAGCTGGGCTTTTTCAGGGCGGTTAAACATAATTCAAATGAAATTATTGATTTTGAAAATAATGAAATTCATTCAAATTTATTGAATGAAGATTTGTATATTTTATCTGATAGAGTTATTTTAAAATATAATGATGAATTGTTCAGCAGAATTACGGATTCAATCGAAACTGCTTTCAATATGGGAAATGGTAGAATTATTATTCGAAATTTAACCGAAAATAAAGATTATAAGTTTAGTTCAAATTTCGAATGCTCAGATTGCGAAATAGTATATCAAGAACCATCTCCTCAACTTTTTAGTTTTAATAACCCCCTTGGTGCGTGCCCACATTGCCAAGGTTTTGGAAGAACAATTGGCTGGGATGAAGATTTAGTTATTCCTGATAAATCAAAAACCATAGAAGATGGAGCGATACATCCTTTGCGAACTGATGCAATGTTGAAATTTCAATTGGAAATTTTGAATAATTTAAAGAAATTGAACGTGCCCGTGAATAAACCTTATATGTTCCTAAGTGATGAAGAAAGGAAAATTGTATGGGAAGGAAAAGGTAAATTTAAAGGTATAAATGGCTTTATTGATTTTGTCAACTCAAATAATCATAAAGTACAATATCGTATTTTAGCAGTTCGCTATCGAGGTTACACAACTTGCAAAGTTTGTGGTGGTTCGAGAATTCGAACGTCCGCACGTCAAGTTTTCATTCGTGGGATGAATTTGCCCAAATTAATTGAATTACCAATTGACAAAGTTTTAGAATTTTTCACTGAATTGAAATTAGAATTAAATGACAATGAGAAGAAAATTGCCCTCCAAGTGGTCGAAGAAATTATCCGCAGATTAAATTTACTCGTAAAAATTGGATTAAGTTATCTTACATTATCGAGGATGACACAAACGCTCTCTGGTGGTGAATTGCAAAGAATTAACTTGGCAACGGCTCTCGGGTCTTCTCTTGTTGGAACTTTGTACGTATTGGATGAACCAAGCATTGGATTACATCCTCAAGATACAAACAAATTAATTGATATTCTCAAAAGAATGAGGGATATTGGCAATACAATTGTTGTTGTGGAACACGACTTGGATATAATTAATGCAGCTGATTATGTGATTGAATTAGGTCCAAAATCAGGTGAACAAGGCGGTGAAGTTGTTTTCTCGGGCACTGTCGATGAACTTTGGAAGTCTCAAAATTCTATAACAAGCAAGTATTTAAATGGAACAAAAAAAATAACTTCATTTACAAAAAGGAAAATAAGCAATTCCAAAATCACCATACTGAACCCACGAGAAAATAATTTAAAAATGGATTCCGTTGAATTTCCCTTGAATTGTATAAATGTTGTAACAGGAGTTTCAGGTTCGGGAAAGAGTTCCCTGGTTTTTGATGTGCTTTATTCAGGATTAAGGCGGCAACGAGGTGAAAGCAACGGGATGAACAGTAAATTCGAAAAAATAACTGGTGGACATTTACTCAACTCTGTCGAAATAGTTGACCAATCATCTATAGGAAAATCTTCTCGCTCAACACCGGCAACCTACGTAAAAGCTTTTGACGCAATCAGAGATATTTTTGCATCGACTCAATTAGCACGACAATTCGGACTGAAACCCGGTTATTTTTCATTTAATGTTCCCGGAGGACGTTGCGAAGTATGCGAAGGTGAAGGTTATGTCAATATTGATATGCAATTTTTAGCTGACGTTAAACTCGTTTGTGAAGCTTGTGGAGGAAAAAGATATAAAAAAGACACATTAAATTTTAAATATAAGAATAAATCAATCGTAGATGTCTTAGAAATGACGGTGGACGAAGCTTTACTCTTTTTTGAAGACCAGCCAACTGTAACACGCAAACTTTCGATTTTGCAAGAAATTGGGTTAGGTTATCTCAAAATTGGACAACCTGCAACTGTTCTTTCTGGGGGGGAATCTCAAAGGCTAAAAATTGCTGAGTTTCTTTCTTCGAAAAATAGCACTAATAATTTAATTATCTTTGATGAACCTACAACAGGATTGCATATTGATGATGTTTCGAAGCTATTTAAATCTTTTCAAAAATTAGTTGATGAAGGCAATTCGTTAATTATTGTCGAACACAATTTAGAAATCATTAGAAATGCAGATTGGATAATTGATTTAGGTCCAGGTGCGGGTGTCAATGGTGGTAACTTGCTTTTTTCTGGCACTCCCGAAGAATTATTAAAGCAAAAAACACCTACTGCACAGTCTTTAAATCAATATTTAAAATCTATGAAATTTTGACATTATTCAATATGAAGTTTCACTACATTTTTAAAAATTTAGCAAAATATTCTACGTTTCACATAATTTTGACATTGTTTTTTTTCTTTAATCTTTGCCCAATCTATGCAAGTTGGGACTCCTCCTTACTTTCGTACTTAACGTCTATTGAAGAAGACAAATTAGAAAATCATCCAATGTTATCATTATGGTATGGTTATTCGAATGTTGATAATAATTTAATTTTACAAAACACTGGCAAAGAAAACATATTTGCTCCTTTATTTAATATCGGTGTTAAATATGGATTCAAAAGATATAAAATTGATAAAAAATTAGATAATTTATATTTAATTAGTGGGGAAAACGCTTTTTTAGAAAATATTAGTTCACATTTAAAACCTAAAAACTTCAAATTTGATGGATATACAATTGATGGTTGGCGATTCGGCTTTTCTACGAATAATGGGTTTGGAATTACTTTTTCACAAAATCATAATATAGAATTTACCTCTCAATCTTCTTTTGTATGGTATCGTTTTGATTTCGAACAATATCCCGAAGAAATAATGCCTTTAAATGCAATTTCATCTCTTGATACGAAATATAAGTTTGGTTCCGAATTTACGGGCGAAATATCAAGCAATTTGAACAACTTTTTTCATTTTACGATTTCACAACAAAATTCTTTAATTTATAGAGATTTTAATTTTTCAATATGGTTGCCTTCATATATTATCGATTTGATATTACAAAAATGGAGCGACCCCCTTGATGATTATTTTATGGAACAAATTGGTAAATCATATTTTATTTATAAATTCATCTATAAGACTGGTCTTTCTTTTTTAATGTATGAAATAAAAAAGGAGCATTCATTTGCCCCTTTTAATTCTGAAAAATCAATTAGTTTTTGGTCAATTAATTTAAAATTAAGCTTTGTTAATTCGAGATAATTTCCCAATAAAGTTCTTTTCTTAATTTAGCAATCCAATCATTATATTTATTCAATTTGACATATTGTGACGCTTGTTGTTGAATTAGTTGATAATCTAAGTCCAGTGATGCTTTATGTTTCGGTATAATCTTATCAAGATAAATTATCTGATATGAAAAGTTATTAATATCTGTATTAAATGGAATGGGCTCGGTAATTTCACCAGTTTTGAGCTTTTGAACAGCTTCTCGAACTTGGTAATTCATCGATTCCAAAGGTAAATTCCCAACAAAACCACCGAAACCTTTTGTATCTGTATCGTCAGAAATTTCTTTTGCAAAAAGTTTAAAATCGTTCAAACTATGAACATTGAAACGGATTGAATCAAGTAAAGCTTTGGTGTTATCTTTATCTTGCTCGCTTTGACCAAATTTAAATAAAATATGACTTATTAAAATTTCATCTTTCTTTTTGTCTCGTAATTTTAAAATATGATATCCAAGCGGTGTTTCGACGGGCAAAGAAATTTCCCCAACCAGTAAATTAAAACCAGCCTTTTCGAGTTCGGGTAAAAATTTCCCTTTTTGAATCCAACCTAAATCTCCACCTTCTTTTGCTGTTGATGCGTCTTCACTATATTTTGCTGCAAAATCTTCAAACTTACCACCGGCAATTATTGAATCCCTGACTCTTAAAGCTAATTTATATAGTTCTTCTCTTTTTTGGAATTTCAATTTAACTTTCTTTGTTATTCTGTAAATTGCGTAGCTTTCAGGAACTTCTGGAATTGAATCTTTGTACTTTTCGTAATATTCTTGAATTTCTCGTGTTGTCGGTTCCAATCTACCAAATTCTTTATCAATTATTTTCGAAGAAATTAACTTATTTTTTATTTCATCTTTAAATTCATTTTTCATTTTTGGAATTGACATACCATAAACTTGTTCGATTCTTTGTTCGGAACCTAATTGAGCAAGGCTTTGTTCTAAAAATAACTGCCATCTTTGCTCGATTTCATCATCTGTTACCTCTATTGAATCTTGCTTAGCCTTTGCAATAACTAATTTTTCGTCTATAATATTATTTAAAATACTATTGTAGAGGTTTTTATCGTCGAATTTAATATTTGGATTTTGTTGCATCATAAACACGATTCGGCTTTTTACTTCAGAATCGGTAATTGCTTCATCGCCAACTATTGCTACTATTTTATCAATAGCATCTCCTTTTTTTAATTGGGAAAACGCAGTATTTGATAAAATCAAAGTAAGTATAAATATTAATAAAATTTTAATATTGCTCATATTTTTTTTAATTCTGATTTAATTTCATAATTGTTTCCAAGTTAGTTTTATTTATTTTAACAGGAAACTTCTTTTTCAAGGATGCAATCCATTTTGCTGATAATTCTTTTTGTAATTGGTCTTGCATTTTTGATGCAAAATCAGGTATTGCTTCTTCGAAAGTTTTCTGACGTTGAGGAACGAATTCGTTGACTTTAATAACCGAAAATCCATTATCAATTGCCTGTGGCTTTACAATTGTAGGTTCCTTAATGTTCAAATCGTATACTAATTTAGCAACTTTATTGTTAAAACCACTTACTAATCCCCATTTTCCACCTTTTTCACGGTATCCCGAACGTTGTGTAAATTGGTGAGCTAATGTATCGAAATTTTCACCTTTCAAAGCTCTGCCATAAATATTATTTGCAAGTGAATCAGAAAGAACGTATATTTCAGTAATGTCGTACATTGGATCTGTCAAATATCTACTTTTTGTTGAGTCGTAATATTGTCTTGCTCGGACAGAATCAAAGCCCATTTTATCCCATACTTCCATAGTTTCAACCTTGAATAGTAATATTCCATCGTTAAATTCTGAAAGTAATTGTGCAAATTCCTTGTATTTCTTTTCCAAATTCGCCGTTGCATGGTCAATTATTATTGGTTCTATGAGTTTTTTAATTGATTTTGTGATGCCTTCGGAATTAATTGAATTTCCACGTAATTGTGGGTTTGTGGTCATTTCTTGAACAAAGCTGTCAACAGTAAATTTTTTAGAATCAATTTGATACAATTCTTGTTTCAATAAATTTGATGGTAAACTATCAGCCCAGGCTTTAGTTATATTACTTTTATTTGTATCAACAGATGCTAATAATTTGTTGAAAGTATCTTCATTTATTTTGAATTTCATAACTTTTGCGACGGAATCTAAGTATTGTTGCTTATCTGCTTCAAAATATTGTCTTTTGTATACTTTTCTAATTTCTTCTTTTTCTTTATCTAAATCAATATCTTTTGAGGCATATCTTTTAATAATATGTTTGCCAAATTCTGTGGAAACTATTCCGGACATTTCACCATCTTTCAGCTGAAATAATACGTCGCCAAAATTATTATTTAACAATCCTTTTCCTTTTTCAAATCCTGTGGAACGAGAATACCAATCATCAAAACTTCCGCCATTTTGAGCAGAATATTTATCATCTGATTTCATCTTGGCAGCTTGCTCGAATGTTAACACGCCATTTTTTATTTGAAGATATACGTCATTAGATTCATCTTTTTTACTCAGCGAATCTTGCTCTTTTACGTTTTTGAATAAAATATGACCTGCCATAACTAAATATCTTGGCTGCTTGTCAAGTAATTTAACAATAAAATAACCATAAGGTGTGCTAATAATTTGTGGATAAACTTCACCGAGTTTAAGTGAATACATAGCGTCTTCAATTTCTCTATATATTTTCCCAGAAGTAACCCATTGGTCAACTACTCCCCCTTTTTCAGCCAAATTAGCATCGTCGCAATATTGTTTCGCTACAGAAGCAAAGTCTTCGCCTTTTTTTATTTTTTCCATTGCTTCATTTATCTTTTTAAAGGCAACTGCAGTATCACGAACTGGAGCTTGTGTAAAAGTTGTAAAGATAATTGCAATTTTACATTCGCTTTTCCTTCTTTCAAGCATTTTATTTATATTTGGTTCGGTTAATTCTTTTTCAAAAAGAAATGATTCCGCTAAAATCTTTCGATTTTGTTGACTTTCAGCTTTAATTGATGAATCTTGGTCCAAACCTCTTGAAAGCGCATCTAAAACTTTTAGCTTATAATTCGTATAAAGATTAATAAAATCCATCAAACTATCTTTATCAAGCATATAAAGATGTGGCTTTTGTTTTGTAATATTTTTCTGATAAGCTTTTTCTAACTGCTCGTATGTGATTTGGTCTTTCCCTATTGTAAGAATTGGCAAGTTGTTGATTTTAGAAAGGTCGTCTTCTGCAAAAATATTGAAGAAAACAAAAGTAAATACCCCTAATGTAATTAGGGTTTGAAAAAACATATTCTTTTTCATAGTTTCAAACGCTTTTTGTTCAATAATAATTAGTCAGTATATAAAAGTCCGATATAATCCTATGTTTATTTAATTATATAAAGTCGAATTAAATGTTTATTTATTACTTAATTGTTGAAAAATTTGTTCGGCAATTTTGTAAATACTTCCAGCACCAATTGTAATTACAATATCATTTTCTTTTAAAATAGCCATTACAGTTGAGGTTATATCGTCAAAATTGGGGATATAAATTACATTTTTATGCCCGTATTTTTTTGCTTGATTAGCAATTAATTCACCGGTAACACCTTCAATTGGTTTCTCTCTCGATGGATAAACATCAGTTATAACTAATATATCAGCATTATCAAATGAACTTGCAAATTCTTTATAAAAGGATAATGTCCGACTATAAGTATGTGGCTGAAATATAGCAATAATCCTCCTATCCCACCCTTTTCGTGCGGCTTCAAGAGTAGATTGGATTTCAGTAGGATGATGAGCATAATCATCAATTACTTTAATACCATTTCTTTCACCTTTTATATCAAAACGACGGTACACTCCAGTAAAATCACCCAAAGCTGCATTAATTATATTAAATTTTATGCCCATTTTTCGAGCTATTGTGATTGCCGCTAAAGAGTTTTTAACATTATGAATACCTGGAACACTTAATTTTATTTTACCAATGAAATTAGAATTTTCATATAAATCATACGTTGTATTTGTTCCATCATTTTCAATATTTTTAGCAAAATAATCACAATTTGGTGAAATCCCGAATGTTACTACTTTTTTATTTAAATTTGGTACAATTTCTTTTACACCAGGACTATCGACACCTAAAGCTACGAAACCGTAAAATGGGACTTTCGAAGCAAATTGTGTAAAAGTATTTTCTAAATCTTCAATATCTTTATAAATATCAAGATGCTCTGCTTCAATATTATTAACAATAGCAATAGTTGGTAAAAGTTGCAAGAAAGACCTATCGTACTCGTCTGCTTCAACAACAATCCAATTACCTTTGCCCAGCCTGGCATTTGTTCCACCAAAATCTTTAAGTCGACCACCAACAATAACTGTAGGATCATAACCTGCTTTAATTAAAATTAAGCCGATCATAGAAGTAGTAGTTGTCTTACCATGAGTACCAGATATCGCCAAACAATAATTCAAACGAGTAACTTCAGCAAGCATCTCGGCACGACGGATGACAGGAATACCGTTTTTTCTTGCTTCGATAATTTCAGGATTTTCATTTACATTTACAGCACTTGAATAAACAACAACTTCAGCATCTTTGATATTTTCTTCGTTGTGTCCTATGAATATTTTTGCACCTAAATTTGAAAGATGAAACGTGTTCTCGTTTTCGCTTAAATCTGAGCCACTAACTTGGAATCCTTGGTCAATGAGTATTTCGGCAATTCCACTCATTCCAATACCACCAATGCCTACAAAATGAATTCTTTTAACGGTAGAAAACATAATTAAAAATTTAAATTATTGAAAAAAATTAACTTAAGAAATAATACTGCGTTGCTCTATCAGAAAATATATTATTAATGGCGTTTATTGATTTATCTCTACTTTCTTTCGGGTCGATTTCACTTGATATAACTACTTCTTCAGAAGGTGTTGCCAAATTCAAAACTTCACCATTATAGTTAAAAATAACCGACATACCATTGAACCTTAAAACTTCATTCCTTCTTTCCTCACTTCCGATTCGATTAGCAACTAAAAAATAAATATGATTATCCAGGGCTCGAGAGGGCATTGCGTGATGCCATAAATCTGTTACTAAATTTGAGGGCATTACGATTAAATCAGCGCCATTCAAAGCTAATGTCCGTGCAGCTTCGGGAAAACGCCAATCATAGCAAATCAACGTTCCCAAATTCAAATCTAATGGAGGATAATCAATAGTAAAAAAGCCTGTATTGCCTGGGGTAAACACAAATTTTTCCTTATAAAATAAGTGTGTTTTACGATATATTCTTGAATACTTAGCATCTGGAAAGACGATGGCAGCAGAATTATAAAATTTACCATTGTCAACTTCTGCAAACCCATATACAATTATTTTATTTTGCTCCCTCGATAACCTTTGCATAAGTATATAAGTTTCGCCTTGTGCATCTTCTGCATATTTTGCTATTTCTTCTTTATTAATAAAGAAATATCCAGTTGTGCACAATTCAGGGAAAACAATTAAATCTGTTTTGGTGTTATGTACGAAACTTATCATTCTCTCGAGATTTGCATCTTTTTCGAATAATAATGGTTTAAACTGTACTGCTGATACTTTCATTTCATACCTGCATTTTAAAATTCAAAATTAAGAAATATTTCATTTAAGTAATATTAATTTTTGTAAAAAGAATGCTTAAATTTATTAATTCAAAATATATATTTAAAAATAACACTATTATTGGATAGTTTCATTAATTCTAATCCTATATATAACAAATGATTACATTTTTATATATAATTTTTTTTACTTAATTTAAGATAAACATATAATATATTAAATAATTAGCTTTAAAAGAAAACTAGAATTAATTTATTTAAATTTATAGAGAATATTGTAAATTATATTTTTTTTTATTAATTTTGATTATGAAATTATTACATTAAATTCATATCAAATGGCAAGAACAATAAATATAGATGAAATAGAAGATGGAATGATTTTACAAACTCCTTTGATAAATAAATATGGACAGGTTATATTAGGCAGTGGTGCTATTTTATCCCAATCTCAAAAAAGAACTTTAAAAATGTGGGGTATCGAGCATATTGTTATCGAATCGGAGGATTCTGACGATATGTTTGTTTTCGACGAAAATATCTTAACTTCAGCACAGAATTTTATCAAAACAAGAATTACTTGGCAACCAAGAAATATTTTAGAAGAAGAACTTGTTGAATTAGGAATAATTTCTTATGCATTCAATTTGCAAAGGAATAATTTATGAAAAATTATCAAGAACTTATTTCTAAAATTCAAGATTTTCCAACATTACCGACAATTTATAGCTCACTTCTTGAAACAATATCAAATCCATTATCTACTGTTCAAGATGTTGCGAATATAATTTCAAAAGACCAAGCATCTACTGTCAAATTAATCAAAGTTGTCAATTCGCCGCTATACGGTATTGCTACTAAAGTTGACACTGTATCTCAGGCAATATTTTATCTTGGTTTTAACGAAGTGAAAAATATTATTTTGGCTCTTTCAATTCTTAAACTTTTTAACGATACAAAATCTTTTACATATTTCAACATCATTGATTTATGGAAGCATTCCATCGCAGTTGGGATTATCACACGAATATTAGGTCAAAAAATCGGCGTCGTTAATCTTGAAAACTACTTTGTTGCAGGTCTTTTACACGATATTGGCAAATTAATTTTTTATCGTATTATCGGTGATGATTATGCTCAACTCTTAAGTTATAATTATAATAACAACTTGGTCTTAGAAGAAACTGAAAGAAAAGAACTTGGAATTACTCACGAAATCGCCGGTGAATTAATTGCAAATCAATGGAAATTACCACATTCAATAACACAGGCAATAAAGTCTCATTCTACTTTTCGAACAGATGGAACTTCAGACACCATTCTTGCTTGTGTTCATCTTGCAAATATAATTGCTAATTTATTGATACTCGGCAATAGTGGTTCCAATCTTGTTGCGCAACCGAACTATAATGTATGGAATTATATTAATTTGCCTTCAGGTTCGTTTAAAGAAATGTTTCAAGAAATTATTGATTCTTATAATAAATCTATTGAAATTTTAACTGTAAGTAAGTAAGTGGAAAACAAAATTCATACTATATCGAACGATACAATATCATTTATACAAAAAGTAGAAGAATATTCAAAAAAAATTGCTTCCTTTGTGTCTTTTAAACACTTAGTAAGAGAGTCTTTACAAGTTTATACAAAGATTTATTATTTTAAAACGGCAAGATTATTTTTGTTAAATAATGTTACGTTTGAATTTGACCACTTTGGTGTTTATCCCGAGCATACAGATGAAATTGAGATTTTTGAATTAGTTAATGACGATTTGATTAATCTTGTTCTCACAACAAGCACTATGCAATATACATATTCTGAAAAATTCAATAATTATATCATGGTAATACCTTTAATATCAATAGATGGTCTGCTTGGGTTAATTTTGCTGGAATCTTCTCATTCTCCAGAATCTATTGATATATTGACACTTCGTATGTTGCCTCTATTTGGTTCATTATTTGCCAATAATATAAACATATTTTCTGTCAAAGAACGGGAAAAAAAGTCAAAAGATTTATTAAATCAAGTAGTTGCCCAAAAAACAATAGACATTAAAGAAAACAGTTTGAAATTAGGAGAAAAATTAAATTATTTAACTTCTAATTTAAGCATGGTAATTCCTCATGAAATTCGCACACCCATAAATCAAATACTTGGTTCTACTAATTACTTAAAGAAATTTATCTCGATGCTTGAAATTGAAGATAAAAATGACGTTAATGAAATTATCGAGGATATTGACAAATCTACTCAAAGGCTTCGTCGATTAACCGAAAATTACATTTTTTATTCAAATTTAGTTGTACTTTCAACTGATATTAAAGAAATTGAAAAAATCCAAAAGCAAAAAACAGAAAGTAGCTCATCAACAATTTATGAAGCAGCAATGACAAAGGCTTATGCTTACAATCGAGAAAAGGATATAATTATAAATTTGACTGATGCTTCCGTTTCCATTAGTGAGAGCTTTTTGATTAAAATTATTGAAGAAGTTCTCGATAATTCTCTAAAATTTTCTGATTCTGGTACACAAATTCATATTTCATCATACCTTGAAAAAGATTATTATGTGGTTTCTATTAAAGATTTTGGTATCGGTATGACAGATGAAGAAATTAAAGCAATCGGTCCTTATGTTCAATTCGATAGACGAATTAATGAACAACAAGGTTCTGGTATGGGACTTGCTATCGTTAACAAATTAGTTAACTTGCATCAAGGTATATTTATTATTAAGAGCTCCAAAAATCAATATACTGAAGTTATCATTAAATTACACATTTCTCGTCAATAATCAGAAGTTTATTTTTGTTTTTTAGATTTCATAAAAAAAGAGACAGTCAATTGACTGCCTCTTTTTTTATTTGTTAATTATTTATTAACTAACGAACTACAGTGAAATTCTTGGAAATATTACCGTCGTTTGTATTAATTTGCAAGTAATAAGAACCACTTGCTAATTTAGTTATATCAACTTTCAAAGTATTATTTCCACTATTGGCAATTCCATCAAAAACATCAATAACTTTATTTCCAAATAGGTCATAAATTACAATACTGATATGTTGATTTGATTTCACTGTATATTCAAAACGTATTTCATTAGTTGCGGGATTTGGTTCAATCAATGATAATCCGACACTACTGTTTGAATTATAGATTATATCATCATTGACACTGTTTGGAGGTAGAACTTTGACTAAATCAGTTTTTGTTTGTTTTACTGATTCGCCTTCGTGAGTTACAGTTAAAGTAACTGAATAAGTTCCTGCTTTTTTATAGGTATGTGCAGGGTTAACTGCTGGGCTGCTACCACCATCACCAAAATCCCAGAAATAATTGGTAATCACGCCAGTTGTTTTATTTTCAAATTCTACTGTAAACGGAGCATCTCCAAGTTTTTGTTTAGCTTCAAAGTCAACAACAATCTTATTAACTAAATTAATAGGTAAAATACTATGATTAGAACAACCGTATTTATTTGTTCTTGTTAAATGAACTTCACCTGTTTTCTTCGTAAACCATTGAATAGTTGCTTCACTTGAATTCTCACCATTGATAACCTGTCCATTAACAGCGCTCCAAATATATGCTTCACCTTCTTCGGGATTTATAACACTATATTTTTCAACAGCATTCATCAGTGGTGTTTCATTGCCTTTAATTGTGACATCTGGTAATTGAACTGGAACTGCAGTTACGTTACCATCCATCAATATTGTGCAATGACCATCTGTTGATGTAGCATAGCATGTGTATACTCCTGGGTCTTTAATTTTACCAAAATCAATTGGATTTCCATCTCCGAGCATTGGTTGACCATAGACATTTCCATCTCTGTATAAAGTATAGAAAATATCTTTTTCAGAACCATTAAGAACTATTTGAGTTCCCTCAGAATCTTCGCAATATTTTCCAGTACCAGTCAAAGTAAATGTTTTTGGTTGTGGAATTATTTGTAATTGAATTGTGTTGTTCATCAAATTGGTGCAACCAGTTGATAAGTTAGTTGCAACTACTTGATATGTTGCAGCAGTTTTGAAGAAACCAAAACTTATCTCACCACCTGTTCCATTTATTGCTTTACCGAATGCTTTATCATTTTGTAATAATTGATATGAAAATCCAACATCAGAACCACTTAATTTAATTTCTGAACCTTTTACATCACCTTCACAGAAAACACCATTGCTCAAAACATCATAGGCTTTTGGAGCTGGAAGCATCTTAACGGTTATGCTACCATTCATAATATTTGTACAACCACCAAGAACCGATGTAGCCTCAATAGTATAAACACCTTCTTCTGTATGGTAACCAAAGCTTATATCACCGCCTAAACCAGGAATTGGAACGTCAACATCTTTACCGTTTAGCTTTAACTGATATTTAACACCCATATCACCGTGACTTAAACCTATTGCTACACCTTCACTACCTTCGCAATAAGTTCCAGGACCCGATTGATTATAAAATTTTCCGCCGCCTGTTACATTGTATGCAGTTGGAGTTGGAATTTGTCTAACATTGATTGTGCCATTCATTGTAGTTTTGCAACCAAAAGGAGAAGTTCCTTGGACAGTATATGCACCAGCTGTTTTGAATGTGCCAAAGCTGATTGGGAAACCAGTTCCAGCAACAGCTGCACCCAACTTTACTCCATCCCGATATAATTGATACATTGTATATTTTTCAGAGCTTTCAAGTTTTACTTCTGCTCCGAATTTATCATTTTCGCAATAACCTCCATCACCAACTAAATTAAATAATTCAGGTGGTGTCATTGCTTCAAGGTTTACACCATTATCAGTGCCTACTGTGTATGGATTTGAACTAATTACTCTAACTCGGTAACCACTTTTGGGCATCATTGCACTTGGCAATGTACAGTTAATTGTTCCATTTCCAGAAACAGAGCTTTGCAATGTACCAATCACTTTAGGACTCGCAAAGTTGCCATTTTCATCCGAAAGTTGAACTGAATAAACATTATCGGCTTTGAAAATTCCTTCTGATTTAAAAGTAACTGTTAAAGCATCTCCAGCGCAGAATTGATAAGGTAGTGCCCCAGTAGTCGTAATTTTATTTGGTGGGTCAAATTGGAATTTTGCTACCCAACCATCTGGTGTTGTCGATATAGTTGTTTGATATGCACCGGCAGTTACAGGTAAGTTCGTTGAATATGTATAACCACCAACAGCAACTTGATTTAAAGCATTTGTTGCAACACAACCAAAATAATATCCTAAATCAGAGTTATTACCACCGATAAATGTACCATAAAGTAAAGTACCTGAAGGTGAAAAAGCAGTTAAAAAGGCATCTGGTGTTGTACTTAGTACTTTTTGATAACCATCTGCTGTGATTCCTGGAAAATTAGATGAATAATCATATCCTGCAACATAGATATTACCTGTTGCATCTGTAGCAATACCTCTTCCATAGTCTGTGCTTGTTCCACCTAAATATGTTGAAAAGACTAAATCACTTCCTGTTGAATTTAGTTTTAAAACGAAAGCATCGGGAGTTGTGCTGATTGTTGTTTGAAAAGCTCCAGCAGTGATTGGAAAATTAGTTGCATATGTATATCCTGTAATTGCTGCTTCTCCATTTGAATTTACAGCAATTCCATACGCATAAGTGCTACTCGATGCTGGTATGAAAGTTGAATATGCTAAACTTGTTCCACTTGCATTAAATTTTGTAACAAATGTTGCAGGTGTGTAAGATGTTGTTGTTTTATATGCTCCTGGTGTAGTTGGGAAATTAGTTGCATAAGTATAACCAGTTACATAAGGATTACCATCAGGATCTGCAGAAATTGAATAACCATAGCTATAACTTGATGTTCCACCTAAATAAGATGACATAGCAAGTGCGGTTCCTGTTGGGTTTAATTTCGTTACATAAACATTAGCCGAACCTGAATAAGGTGGAGTTGTTTTATATGCTCCGGATGATGTTGGGAAGTTAGTAGAGTATGTGTAACCTGTCATATACGCATAACCATCTTTATCTACATACATTCCATAAACATAATCAGAATTGTTTCCTCCAAGGAAAGTTGAATATATAAGCCCTGTTCCCGTTGTATTTAATTTTGTTACAAATATATCCGGGGTAGTGCTTATTGTTGTTTGAAAAGCTCCAGTTGTTACAGGGAAATTGGATGCTGCAGTATACCCTGAGACATATGTATTTCCGTATTGATCACTTCCGCATCCATAAATGTAATTATAACTGGCAGAAGCACCAAGATATGTACAGAAAACTAATCCATTGCCATTTGCGTTCATTTTTGTTACATAACCGCAATATGAATATGGACGTGATGTTTGATATGCCCCAGTTGTAACCGGTAAATCTGCAGAATATGTGTAACCTGCAATAATAGCGTTACCATTTGGGTCTAACCCAGTTGTATAACTATAATCAGTACCAGTACGACCAAAGTATGTAACATAATTTACTGTAGGGTCGATAATGATTGGTAAAGATTTGTCATAGTTTGAAATTTGAAAAGTTACTACGTTATTTTCAATAATTTTGAAATTGCAAGTTATTTGTTGTTGAGTGCCGTTTACTTCTTGATAAGCAAAAAGTTTACTGTGTGCAATATCGCCTAAACTTGTTTTGAAAACTAAATCACCGTTGGGAGCTAACTCTAATCCATCTTGTCCTTCAAATTTCATTCTTATTTGGCTTGGGTCAGAATTTGGAGCGATATAATAATCATATCGAATTTGATTATCAGGTGTGTAATAATAAATAACATCAATACCTTTATATATGTTCTCTAATTTAACAGAGCTATAAAGGTGTACGTATGTTTGCCATTTCGAAGGGTCATTGTCAATAATATAATTGAAATAACCTTCTTTGATTCCGTCAGGACGAACTGCAAAATCTTGATTTAAATCAAGCAATGTAGTTTTAATCACATGACCGTAAATTTTACGTTTTTGTGGTAAATCTGGGTCCTCAATTGTTCGAGGGTCTTCGTAATTTGCAGTATCTTCGATTCTTATGTAATCAGATACTACACCATTTTTAGTAATCCAATAGTTTAGCCCATTCAACCTTGCAAGATAAAGAGCATCTTTATTCCATTGTCCTTTATTTTCAATAAAGAACTGCGAGTTGCTTTGAGTCGGCAACAAAGTAGGTGATGCCCATAGACTTAAAGCAACAAATAACGTTAAAAAAACAGAACTAAATAAGTTAAATTTTTTCATAAGTTCTCCACAAACTTTTTAAAACAAAAAATATTAATTACAAATTACATAGATTTTATACAATATCTTAGATGTATTATTACTACAAATATTGTATTTATTTTACTACAAAAAGCAAATTTATAAATAAAATTCAAATAAACAAAATTTTAATACCGTTTTCAATTTTTTTTCTTTCTTGTGAATCAAATTAATTTTTATTCTGAGATTAATTAAAAGAAAAAAAAAGCTTGTTCGTTTAATTATTTATGCAATTACAAACACCATTAATTTTATCAATAGATACATCGGCAGATTCTTGCAACGTATTAATCTCATCAAAAAATAACTTATTATTAAGTTATTCAATTAAAATTAAAAGACTTCACGACAAACTTTTAGCTGAACTAACTAATCGTGCTTTAAAAGACTTAAATATTTCAATAAGTAACATTGGTGCAGTTGCAATTTCATCAGGACCTGGTTCTTTTACAGGATTAAGAATAGGTGCTGCTTTCGCAAAGGCTTTAACTATAGACAATTCACCCAAATTAATTTCACTCCCAACCTTATATGCTTTTGCTGTTGAGTATGAAACTTTTGCAAAAAAGATGAACTCGAAAAGTATTACAGCAATCATTAGCGCCAATTCAGGTATGATTTATAAACAAATTTTCAATTTAAACTCTGAACCTCAAAGTCAAATTGAATTTATAAACAAAGATTCTTTACAATTAACAAATGATACTTTTTTATGTGGAAATTTTACATATTTAAATGAAAATTTCCAAACTAATCACTTCAATAAATTAACTCCAGAATCCATTGCAGAATCCGCTTATCGATTATTTCTTAATGATAAATTTATCAATTCAATTGATTTTGAACCACTATACATACAAGATTTTGTGCCAAGATAATACTCAATAATTGTTTTAAATATCAATAAAAAATAATAATATAACATTATTTTCGTTAAAATTTTGTTTATCAAACTAAAATAAAAAATAATTTTTCTTATTATTATATTCAATTACAAAATTAATTTTGCTATTAATTTAGAATTTAATAAAAATACAGGACATAGATGAAATTATCAGATTTTGTGTACCAAATTCCTAAAAATTTAATTCCTGAATATCCTGTTGAACCAAAAGAATCAGCACGAATGATGGTTTTAAACAGGAAAACTAAAGATATCAAGGATAAAACTATTGGCAATATCGATGATTACCTTGAACCCGGTGATTGCGTCGTTTTAAATGAAACAAAAGTTTTTCCTGCTAAATTAATTGGACACAAAGAAAAAACAGATGCTGAAATCGAAGTTCTTTTGTTACGGGAACTTAGGAAAGAAGATAGAATTTGGGACGTATTAGTTGAACCAGCACGAAAAGTTCGTATCGGTAATAAAATATATTTTGATGATTACAAATTTTACTGCGAAGTCATTGATAATACTACAAATAGAGGTCGAACTGTTCGTTTTAGTTATCAAGGTGATTTGTTCCAAGTCATAGAACGAATTGGGTTAATGCCAATTCCAAGCTACATTAAAAGAAAACCTGAAGAAAAAGATAAAGAATACTATCAAACTGTTTTTGCAAATCCAAAATATCTTTCATCTATCGGACCACCGTCTGCTGGATTACATTTTTCAAAAGAACATATCGCTCGATTAGAAGAAAAAGGTGTAAAGTTTGCTAAAGTGAATGTAACCATCGGTCAAGCCATTTTCGATGAAATCGATGTCGAAGATTTAACCAAACATAGAATGTACTCCGAACCTTTTGAAATTACAAAAGAAAACGCAGAAATAGTTAATAAAGCATTAAAAAATAAGAAGAAAATTGTTGCTATTGGTTCAAGTGTTGCTCGAGCATTGGAAAGTTCTTATTTAACAACTCAGGCAATTAAACAAAATCGTGGTTGGACAGACAAATTTATTTATCCAGCTTATGATTTTCGTATCGTTTCTCATTTATTAACAAATTTTCATTTGCCAAAATCTCCATCTTTACTTTTATCTTCAGCTTTTGCTGGTCATGAATTTTTGTTTAAAGCATACAAGAAAGCCATTAAAAATAATTATAGGTTTTATGCTTTTGGTGATGCTTTGTTTATTTATTAATATTTCGTAATTTTGTTTTTTCTAAAATTAGAATTAAACAAAATGAATAATAATTAATTTAAATATAATCTCAAAGGCACTTAGTTGTGCCTTTTTGTTTTTATTTATACGTAAGATGAGGAAAATATGCAACTACCAAAAAAAATCACATTCGAAGAATTCCCAAAACCTTCCTATGAAGAATGGAAAGAGCAGGCAATCGCTTCTTTAAAAGGTGCTCCATTTGAAAAGAAATTATTTACAGAAACTTTCGAAGAAATTTTACTTAAACCCATTTATAACCAAATAGATTCTATTGATTTTCACGAGAAATTTGACTCTTTACCTGGTTTTACTCCATATCTTCGAGGTAATAATATTTTGGGGTTTTCACATCGTAAGTGGGATATAGCACAAGTTATACCATATTTCTGTCCAACAGATTTTAATGAAGCTCTAATAAATGACTTGGAGTCAGGTCAAAATTCCATCAATATACACATTAACCGAAATGAATTTCATCAATTTGAACCTGTTTCAGTTGATTGCGGACTTGTCTTAAAAAATTTGGATTCTTTCAAAAAATCTTTTAAAAATATTGATTTAACAAAACATCCAATTTATTTTAACTCAGGAGATTTTTTTGCAGAATTCGCTGAAGTTTTTGACAACTATATCACATCAATGAATTATGATAAAAGTAAAATCTTGGGTAATTTAGGTGCAGACCCACTTGGTGAAGCTTTAGTAAATGGCGGTTCCCATATTTCTATTGAAGATATTTTCGATAATTTAGAAAAAGTTATTACAAAATTCGATAAAGAATATCCAAATTTTGGTATAATTACAATACAAGGGAGCATATTCCATAACTCTGGTGCTTCTGCAACACAAGAATTAGCATATTCATTAACCTACGCTATTGAGATAATTAATCAACTTTTAGAGCGAAATCTTACAATTACTCAAATATTACCAAAAATTCGATTCGCTTTCGGAGTCAGTTCGAACTTTTTTACTGAAATTGCAAAACTTAAAGCTGCAAGAATTTTATGGTCAAAAATTACTGAAGCTTTTGGTGCAAGTGAAGAATTGCAAAAAACAAAAATTCATTGTTCCACCTCCATTAGAAATAAAACACAACGTGACCCTTGGGTAAATCTATTAAGAAATACAATCGAATGTTTAGCAAGTATTTTAGGAAATGCTGATAGCATAGAAATCGGTAATTTTGATTTTGCTTACGGTTCACCAAGCGATTTCTCCCGTAGAATTTCACGTAATACTCAATTAGTTTTACTTTATGAAGCTCATTTAATCGACACAATCGACCCCGTTGCCGGTTCTTATTATTTAGATTCACTCACAAATGAGATAATTTCAAAAACTTGGGAAATTTTACAGAACGTTGAAAGCAGCGGTGGATTTTTAAATTATATTCAGCAAGGCAAGTTACAAGATGAAATAAATAAAATTGCTGAAAAACAAATAAAAAATTACCAATTCAGAAAATCTATTTTGGTTGGAACAAATAAATATCCTTTACTCAATGAAAAATTGCCAAATGATTGCATACCATATTCATTCAAAAAACTTGATGAAATAAAATTGACTAAAAAAGCATTTGAAATTAAACCTATTCAAATAATTCGTTTTGCATCAAGTTTCGAAAAATTGAGAAATATAGCAGATAATTACAAATCCAAAACTGGTGAATTCCCAAAAGTTATTTTACTTAATTTTGGTGAATTGAATGAATGGAAGCCTCGAAATGATTTTTCTTCAGATTTTCTTCAAGTTGGTGGCTTTGAAATCATAAATTCACCGGTCTTTAATGACATTAGCAAAGCAATCGAATTCATAAAAGAAATTAACAATACTCATTTATTCACAATTTGCTCTTCTGATTTAAAATATGAAGAAATAATTCCTGCTGTGGTACCTGAGATGAGAAAAATCAACCCAAAAAATTATATAATTTTGGCTGGTTATCCTGAAAATAAAGTCGAAGAATATAAAAATTATGGTGTTAATCAATTCATCCATATTAAGTCTAATATTGCTGAAACTTTAGAATTAATTCAAAATAATTATTTTCAAAACAAATAATTCAAAAAGAGATAAAAATGAAAAAGCCCGATTTTACAAAAATTAGTATAGATAATTTAAGTTCTAAAAACACAGATTATAAAAAGTGGGAAAAATTATTCGAAAAAGAACATTCCAAAAAAGTTGAAGAAAGTTACATTTCAACCTTAGAAAAAATCGACATAAAACCAATTTATACTGCAGAAGATTTAAAGGATATGGAGCATATTGGCTACACAGCAGGTATTCCCCCATATTTACGAGGTCCATATCCTACAATGTACGTAACGAAGCCCTGGACTATAAGGCAATATGCAGGTTTTTCAACTGCAGAAGAAAGCAATGCCTTTTATCGTCGTAATCTCGCTGCTGGTCAAAAAGGTTTGTCTGTAGCATTTGATTTAGCAACGCACCGTGGATATGATTCCGACCATCCAAGAGTAATTGGAGATGTCGGAAAGGCTGGTGTTGCAATTGATTCCATTTTGGATATGAGAATTTTATTTGATCAAATTCCACTGGATAAGATTTCCGTCTCGATGACGATGAATGGTGCAGTTTTACCTGTTATGGCTTTTTATATTATCGCTGCAGAAGAAAAAGGTGTAAAATTAGACCAGCTTTCAGGAACAATCCAAAATGATATTCTAAAAGAATATATGGTAAGAAATACATATATTTATCCTCCCGAAACTTCGATGAGAATAATAGCTGATATTTTTAAGTTCACCTCCCAATATATGCCTAAATTCAATAGTATATCAATTTCTGGCTATCATATGCAGGAGGCTGGGGCTACAGCAGATTTAGAACTTGGCTATACTCTTGCTGACGGATTGGAATACATTCGAACTGGAATTAATGCAGGTTTGAATATTGACTCATTTGCTCCAAGATTGTCATTCTTTTGGGCAATCGGTATGAATTACTTTATGGAAATAGCAAAAATGCGTGCAGCCCGTATGATTTGGGCAAAATTGATAAAATTATTCAATCCAAAAGATCCTAAATCTCTTGCTTTAAGAACACATAGCCAAACCTCTGGATGGAGCCTGACAGAACAAGACCCATTCAATAATGTTGTAAGAACCGCAGTGGAAGCAATGGCAGCGGCTCTTGGTCATACTCAATCCCTCCACACTAACGCATTAGATGAAGCAATTGCACTGCCAACAGATTTTTCTGCTCGAATTGCCAGAAACACACAAATATATTTACAAGAAGAAACAAATATTACAAAAGTTATAGACCCTTGGGCTGGTTCTTATTATGTTGAATATTTAACAAACCAACTTATTAAGAAAGCCTGGCATCATATACTCGAAATAGAAGATTTAGGCGGAATGACAAAAGCAATTGCGTCTGGATTACCAAAAATGAGAATTGAAGAAGCATCAGCTCGACGTCAAGCAAGAATTGATTCAAATTTGGAAACAATTGTTGGTGTTAACAAATTTAGACCTGAAAAAGAAGAACAAATCGAAATTCTCGATATAGACAATACAGCAGTTAGAAATAATCAAATTCAAAGAATAAAGCAATTAAAAGAAATGAGAAATCAAGACGAGGTCGAACGTGCTTTAAATGCTATAACAAAATCAGTAGAAACTGGAGAAGGCAACTTACTTGACCTCGCAGTTAAAGCAGCGAGAGCAAAAGCGACTCTAGGTGAAATCTCTTATGCAATTGAAAAAGTAGTTAGTCGTTTCAATCCACAAATTAAATCAATAAGTGGAATTTATAGTTCTGAATTTGGTAATCCAATGGAAATCGACGAAGTTGTCGCTTTAACAGATAAATTTGAAGAAAAATTTGGACGACGTCCGAGAATACTTGTCGCAAAGATGGGTCAAGATGGTCACGATAGGGGCTCAAAAATTATTTCCACAGCATTCGCAGACTTAGGATTTGATGTTGATATTGGACCGTTATTCCAAACACCTCACGAAACTGCAATGCAGGCTGTGGAAAATGACGTGCATATTATCGGTGTAAGTTCACTTGCAGCTGGACATAAAACTTTAGTACCTGAATTGATTAAGGAATTAGAAGCACTCGGACGAAGTGATATAATGATAATTTGTGGCGGTGTAATTCCACCTCAAGATTACGAATTTTTATATAATGCTGGTGTTACCGAAATTTTCGGTCCTGGAACCATTATCCCGAAAGCAGCAAAAAAAATATTAATTGATTTATTCGAAAGAATGGAATAATTTGTTAAAAATCTAAAAAAAACTCATTCTGTTAAAAATTTTTATTTAGCAGAATGAGTTTGTTATTTTGTGTTTAGCAAAAAATTCGAAAATTATAATGGAATATTATCGTGCTTTTTATAAGGATTTTTATCAACTTTATTTTGTAATAAATTAAACGCTTCGATTAAAACTGGTCTAGTTACTTTAGGTTCAATAACATCATCAATGTATCCGTATGATGCCGCAATATATGGATTACCAAATTTTTCGTTATATTCATTAATTAATTCCTGTTCTCTTTCTTCGGGATTTTCTGCATCATCAATTTCTTTTTTGAAAATTATTTCAACTGCACCTTTAGCACCCATTACAGCAATTTCAGCTGTAGGCCAAGCATAATTTAAATCACCCCGAATATGTTTACTATTCATAACATCATAAGCACCGCCATATGCTTTCCGAGTAATCACTGTAACCTTTGGTACAGTTGCTTCGCTATAAGCAAACAGCAGTTTTGCTCCATTGGTAATAATTCCATTCCATTCTTGGTCAGAACCTGGTAAAAATCCTGGAACATCTTCTAAAGTCAATATAGGAATATTAAAGGCATCGCAGAATCTAATAAAACGTGCCGCTTTTTTAGATGCATTAATATCTAAAACTCCCGCCAAAACCGCTGGTTGATTTGCAACGACACCAATTGAACGTCCACCTAGTCTTATAAATCCAATAACAATATTTTGTGCATAATCTTTTTGAACTTCAAAAAAGAAGTTTTCGTCAGCAATGGAATAGATAATTTCCCGAATATCATAAGGCTGATTTGGATTTGCGGGAACAATAAAATTTAGTTTTTCATCAATTCTATCAATTGGGTCATCATTTGGAATAAAAGGTGGTTCATCGGCATTATTTTGCGGAATAAAGCTCAGCAACATTTTAACTATATTCAAAGCATCAATATCATTTTCAGCAACAAAGTGTGCTACTCCACTTTTTGTTGAATGAGTTTCGGCACCACCAAGTTCTTCGCTTGTTAAATCTTCATGGGTTACAGTTTTAACAACTTTAGGTCCGGTAACAAACATATAAGAAGTATCTTTTACCATAATAATAAAATCACTTATAGCCGGCGAATAAACTGCACCTCCAGCACACGGTCCCATTATTACCGATATTTGTGGAACAACACCAGAAGCGAGCGTATTTCGTAAAAAAATATCTGCGTAAGCTCCCAACGAAATGACTCCTTCTTGAACACGAGCACCACCGGAATCATTTAAACCTATGATGGGAACACCAATTTTCATTGCCATATCCATTATTTTACAAATCTTTTTCCCGTGTTGTTCAGCTAAACTTCCACCTAAAACAGTAAAATCTTGAGAAAAAATCATTACTTTTCGATTTGCAATTTCAGCATAACCGGTAACAACTCCATCGCCGAGGAAAACTTGTTTATCCAACCCAAACGAATATGAATGATGATGCGCCAGAGCATCAATTTCGTGAAAAGTATTTTTATCACTCAAATAATTAATTCGTTCACGTGCAGTTAATTTATTTTTGTCATGCTGAGATTTAATCCTGTGTGTTCCGCCACCTAATTTCGACTTTTCTTTTAACTCTGTTAATTTAGCTAATTTTTGCTCGATTATTTTTAAATTTTTGTCCATATTAATTTATCATTTTAATAAAAATTAAATTAAAGATTTTTTTTGAAAGAACGAATATTTTTTTTAATTTACTTTTTTCAAAATATTAACTTTGATAAAATGCTTAAAAGAATTTTAGTAGCAAATAGAGGCGAAATAGCTATAAGGATAATGCGAGCAGCAAGAGAACTTGAAATTGAATCAGTCGCTATCTTTCATCAAGTCGATAAAAAAAGCAATTACCTTCAATATTCAGATTATTCATTAGAAATTAAAGGTGAAACTCCGAAATCTGCTTTTTTAGATATAGAACAAATTATTGAAAAAGCATTAGAAATTAATGCAGACGCCATTCATCCAGGATATGGCTTTTTGTCTGAAAATGCAAAATTCGCAGCCGCTTGCGAAAAAGCAGGATTAAAATTTATCGGTCCAAAATCTTCTTCAATAGAAGCAATGGGTAGCAAAACAAAAGCTCGAGAAATTATGGAAGCTGCTGGAGTTCCAATCGTTCCTGGTACAAAAGAACCGATAAAGGATATTGAAATTGCTAAGCAAATTGCCCAACAAATTGGCTATCCAATTTTATTAAAAGCATCTGCTGGTGGTGGTGGCAAAGGTATGCGTGATGTTCGTTATGAAAGCGAATTTGAAGATAATTTCGCCGCTGCACAACGTGAGGCAAGCAAAGCCTTTGGTGACGATTCAATTTATATTGAAAAATTAATTGAAAATCCCAAACATATTGAAATCCAAATTATTGCCGATGAATTTGGAAATTGCGTGTATTTAGGTGAACGTGATTGCTCTATCCAAAGAAGACATCAAAAATTAATCGAAGAATCACCATCGACCGTTTTAGACCCAATTACTCGTGAAAAAATGGGACAAGTCGCCGTTGCTGCAGCAAAAGCAGTAAATTACGTCAATGCTGGCACCATTGAATTTCTTTTCGATAAACAACGCAACTTTTATTTTCTCGAAATGAATACTCGACTACAAGTTGAACATCCCGTCACTGAACTTGTTACAAGAATTGACCTTGTAAAAGAACAAATATTAGTTGCATCAGGTCAACCTCTTTCGTTCACTCAAAATGATATTCCATTTTGTGGTCACGCAATTGAATGCAGAATAAATGCAGAAGACGTATTCAACGGATTTTTACCCGATACTGGCACAATTACTTTTTTGCAAGAACCACACGGAAACGGTGTCCGAGTCGATAGTGGAATTTCCATTAATAGTGAAGTTACTGTTCACTTTGACCCAATGCTTGCAAAATTAATTACTTACGGTAAAAACAGAACAGAAGCAATTGAAAAAATGTCTCGTGCTTTAAAAAATTATATTATACAAGGAGTAAAAACTAACATTCCTTTCCATTTATTAGTTATGAAACATCCCAAATTTATTGAAGGAAACTACGATACCAGCTTTTTAGAAAAAGATTTCGATTATAATGAATTGAGCAAAATTAGCGATGATAATTTGGAAATGCTCGCTGCTATTCTTGCTTTTCACATTAGTGAATTTGAAAATAAATCATTTCCAACAAAATCAAATTCTTCTGTTAATAAATGGAAAGAAAAACAATTATTCCCACGTAGGATTATTTAAGAGGGCTAAATGAATAATTACCAAATTAAAATAAATGATAAAACTTACGAAATAGAAAAATTGAAAGAAGATAACACGCTAATAATTAATCAAAAACCATATAAAGTTGAATTGTTAAAAAAAATTGGTGATGATTTTTGTTTATTTTCAGTCAATGGAAAATCTTTGATTGCTGGAATTATTCCAAAGGAAGATAATAAATATATTATTAATTTTCAAAATCGTGAAATAGAAGCTACGACAATTGATCCTTATACTAATATTTTGCAGCAATATCTTGCAAACTCATCTTCAAAAAATAGTGCAACCCATCAAATAATCAAAGCACCTATGCCAGGTTTGGTTATCAAAATTTTAAAAAATGAAGGTGATAAAGTTACAAAAGGCGAAACTTTGCTTATTATCGAAGCAATGAAAATGGAAAATGCCATTAAATCTAATGTTGATGGCAAAATATTGAGCATTAAAGCAATCGAAGGATTGCCGGTAATCAAAGACCAAATTTTAATTGAAATTTCACTTGAAATATCATAAATCATCATTATTTAATATTTTCATTTCCAATTTACTCAATAATTTTTGTGCTTTGTCGATAATATAATAT
>CAZCNL010000002.1:0-22841 GCA_964500435.1 uncultured Chloroherpeton sp.
TTTCTAATCTTTCCAATCTTTGTTTTAATGCCTCATTCTCTGCTCGCATTTGCTCATTCTCTGTTCGCATTTGCTCGATTGTTTGTTGTTGTTCTTGTACTGCTTTGACTAATATTGGTATTATTTCAGTTGTGTTTAGTCCCAAGAAATCTTTTTCCAAAGGTTTTACTAAATTAAATTTATCTACCATTCCAAAGTGTCGCATTACTTCTTGCACCTCTTGTGCTACAAATCCCATTGTGATTTTTCCGTCTGTCGAATTATTATAAACATATTGACGTGGTTTAAGTTGTAAAATAAAATCTAATCCAAATGGTAATTGCTCAATATCGTGTTTATAACGTGCATCAGAAGCATTAGTCCAAGATGCTGCATACATTCGATAAGAATTATTGTTTGAATTACCTATTGTTACTTCATTGTTCACTGCTGGACTACTTGGTTGTGCATTATAACCTATAAAAATGTTATTATTTCCAGAAGTAAATATCGAGCCCGCATCATAACCAAGGGCAGTATTTTGATCACCTAACGAATTTGCTAACGAATACATTCCAACAGCTGTATTATTTTTTCCAACAAGATTACCACCTAATGAAAGTGCGCCAATGGCTGTGTTATTAAAACCGGTTGTATTATTGGCAAGAGAGAGCGAGCCAATAGTCGTATTATAACTGCCACCTGTTGTTGCGTACAAAGTGAAGTAACCAATTGCAGTATTATGGCTGGTATTACTATTATAAAGTGAATAAGCCCCAATTGCAGTATTCGATGAGCCTAATGAATTGCTAACTAATGATAATGAACCGATAGCTACATTTTCATTACCTGTTGTATTACTTAGTAATGCATCGCTTCCAACTGCGGTATTTAAATAACCAATATTGTTATTAGCTAATGTTTGTTTACCTATTCCAGTGTTATCATAACCAGTAGTATTATTTCTTAATGCCCGATAACCAACTGCTGAATTTCCATTCTGCGTATTCGAAAATAATGTTTGGAAGCCAATTGCAACGTTGTACCTTCCTGCTGTACTACTATAAAGTGCGTGATATCCAATTCCTACGTTTCTATCTCCTGTGACATTTGAAATGCCTGAATTATATCCTATAAAAACATTATATCGGTCAGATGAATTATTTTGGCTATTACCTGCTCCTTCACCTATAAAAACACTTTGTCCACTATTAAGTACTTCTATTTGTCCTTTGGTTGTTAATCGAAAACGGTCAGTGTTGTCTGTAATTATTAGAATTGATTGATTGTTAGTTGAACCAAATTTTTCAGTACCGGATAATGAATTACCTGTCAAAGACCATTTGTTGTTAAAACTCGTCCAATCGGTCGAACTTAAATATCCATCTGTTGTTCCATTTGCTTGCGGTATTGAAATTGTGTTGGTTGTTCTCGATAAAGGTGTATTAAATGTCAAAGCATTTTCTTTGTTGTTAAAACTCGTCCAATCGGTCGAACTTATTAATCCATCTGTTGTTCCATTTGCTGTGGCGATGTTAATGCTTGTGCCTGTGCCTATTATTGCGTTTGTCCCACCTGTAATTGTTACTCCACTTGTTGTTGTGGTTAAATCGCCTGTTGATATAGGAGTATATTTAGTTCCATTAAATCTTAATATTTGATAACTCGTAGAGCCAGTTGCATCTATCCAACTCATATAGTTTGGGTCTGTTTCGGTATAAGTTATATTCGTCCATACAGGCGGAGTTCCTGAGCCTTGTGATGTTAATACTTGCCCGCTTGTCCCTGCACTTCCATTGGGCATTAACGCTCCTACAAATTTTATATTACCATTTACATCAAGTCTTTCAGAAGGTGGAATTCCAATACCAAGTTCACCAGTTTCAGTTAATCTTATCCTTTCGATATCATTTGTTTTAAATATCAATGGTTGATTATTTGTGGTGCCTAAAAATACTCCCGATGTTATCGAATTGCCATTTGTCAACCATGCTGGTGAATTTGAACCTATATGATAAGTAATATAATTCGATAGGACCGTTCCAATGTCTATCCATTGCTGTGCTCCGCTATTGTCTAATGTTAAAACTTTGCCATATGGTGATTGTGCGTGAAGTGTTGTAGCGAAAATAAACGCTAATACGAAAAAGATAAATTTTTTATTCATAAATATACCTATAAATTAAATCACTATTCTCTTTAAATTCTACAAAATTACGAAATATTTATGTAAATATAACTTATATATTAGTTACAACTAAATAATTATTATAATGATAATCCTTTATTATACTGAAATAAATTAAAAATAAATAAGGACAGAATTAATAATAAATCAAAAGAACTTTAAGTACTTATTTTCATTTTTATAAATTCAATTAAAAAAAAATTCTTAATTTTAAATATTATTTTATAATTTATTTTTAAAATGTTTTTTTTAAAATATGGGTGTTGTATGGATTTTTTATTAACTGAAGAACAACTAATGTTGAAAGACATGGTGTCTAAATTTGCGCAAGACAAAATTGCTCCGGTCGCAAGTGAAAATGAACGTAATCATCGCTTTCCCAAAGACATAATTGCTGAAGCAGGAGAACTTGGATTAATGGGAATTGCATATCCTACGGAGTACGGTGGTGCTGGTATGGATTATGTCTCTTATTTTCTTGCTATCGAAGAAATATCGAGATGGTGCGCTTCAACTGGTGTTATTATTTCTGCTCATTCTTCTCTTGTGTGCGACCCAATTTATAGATTTGGCACAGAAGAACAAAAACAAAAGTATTTGCCAGATTTACTTTCCGGAAAAAAAATTGGCGCTTTTTCCCTAACAGAATCAAGTGCTGGCTCAGATTCTGGTAATACGAAAACTTATGCTGTAAAAGAGGGAAACAAATGGATTATCAATGGTTCAAAATTATTTGCTACGAATGGAAATGAAGCAGAAGTTTTCGTTTTAATTGCAAGAACAAATAAGCAAGAAAAGCACCGTGGACTTTCTGCTTTTATCGTTGAACGTGATATGCCAGGTTATAAAATTGGAAAATTAGAAAAGAAAATGGGTATCCGTTCTTCCTCAACGGCTGAAATTATTCTTGAAAATGTCGAAGTCCCAGAAGAAAATATGTTAGGAAAAGATGGTGAAGGATTTAAAATATCAATGGTAACGCTCGATGGAGGTCGATTAGGTATTGCATCTCAAGCACTTGGAATTGCACGTGCATCAATCGAAGATTCAATAAAATATGCCAAAGAGCGAGTCCAATTCGACCAACCTATTGCAAACTTCCAAGCTATTCAATGGATGATTGCTGATATGTGGGTAGAATATGAATCTGCACTTCTACTAACTTGGCGTGCTTCAGTTATGAAGGACAAAGGTATGAATTATAGTCGTGAAGCTGCTATGGCTAAATTGAAAGCATCGGAAGCAGCTATGTTTTGTGCAAATAAAGCAATACAAATCCACGGTGGTTATGGCTTTACCGAAGATTTCAATGTAGAACGTTATTACAGAGACGCTAAAATTACAGAACTTTACGAGGGTACAAGTGAAATTCAACGACTTGTAATTTCAAGAAGTTTAATTGGCAAAATTTAATATATAACTTATTTTATACGAGGTTATTATTATGAAAGCAAAATCTATTTTTTTATATTTTATTTTCATTTTTGTTTTTTCAATTATTTTGAAAGCAGAAAAAGCTGATGATATCATCGGCCAGTGGTACACTGAAAATAATGAATCTTTAGTTGAGATATACAAAAACAATGGAAAATATTATGGTAAAATAATTTGGCTTAAAGAACCAAATCGAAATGGTAAACCAAAATTGGATGAGAAAAACCCTGATGATAAACTAAAAGAACGTCCAATTATAGGACTAAACATATTAAAGGATTTTGTCTTTGATGGCTCTAATGAATGGAATGATGGCAAGATTTACGACCCGAAAAGTGGGAAAACTTATAGCTGTTATATCAAATTTGAAGGAACTGATAAACTGAAAATACGAGGATATATAGGCATATCTCTTTTAGGAAGAACAACATATTGGACTCGTAAGAAATAGATTTTGCAAAATTGACTGAAAAGTAAATCATCCGTGGCGTAAAATCTACGGATGATTTTTTTTCTTAATTTTTTTGACGTATTTTATCAAGAAGACGATTTAATTCATTTACTTCGTCGAGTGTCAAATTATTGAGCAAAGTATCTATTTTAAGTTCGCAATTGTACATTTTATCCAAAAGTTCTAGACCTTTTTCTGTTATTTCCACCATTTTATGTCGTCTATCATTTGGATTTTCGTGCTTTGTTAGAAATCCTTTTTCATTTAATCTGTCAATAATTCTACTAACGTCAGAATCTCTATCCAACATTCGTTCTTTAATAAAATTTATAGAAAGAGGGGCTTCGGAACGAAAACCTCTCAAAATACGAAGAACATTATATTGTTGCTCGCTTATACCATAAACTTTAAGAGATTGATAAAATTCATAACTTAATTGCTTAACTGTATAAGTTAAATTTATCAAACCTTTGTGGTATTCGTTCCGAAAACGCCCTTTTATTTCCTCTTCAATTTTCATAATATTTCATTTAAAAAAAATCGAATATTTTTTACTTTCTGATTGTTTTTAGAGCAGTTCCCCAACTTATTAATTGGTCCAGCATTGTGTTGAGGTTCGTTTCATGAAATGCAGCAGGCTTAAATACGCTGAAGTTTTCGAAATCCGTAAACAAAGAAAGTAAAACTTGCGTACGAACATCAGCTACCTGAAGCTCACCCATTATCAAACGAAGATGCTCAACGGCTCTTGCACCACCCGCTGAACCATAACTTACAAAACCTGCTGCTTTATTATTCCACTCGGCGTAAACGAAATCTAAAGCATTTTTCAAAGCTCCAGGTACAGAATGGTTATATTCACCGTTGACAAAAATAAATGCATCAAGCGATTTAATTTTTTCTGCAAATGCTTTGGTATGCTCATTCATATATTGTCCGAATGAAGCCGGGTAAGGCTCATCGAGTAGTGGCAGGTTAAAGTCTTTGAGGTCAACCAACTCGTATTCCGCATCATTTCTTTTTGATGCTAAATCATATACCCATTTTGCAACTTGTTCTGCGTTGCGTCCCGGACGGGTACTTCCGATAATTATGCCAATTTTTAACATATTTTTATCCTATAAATTTAAGAATTGATATTTAATTTTTCTTCGATTACATCTAAACGGTCATTTGCACTATGTATCATCATTGTTACCCTTACAAAAGGTAATCCCAAAAGCATCAATGCGAGCGATAAAACCAAACCAAATAAATTGAAGTTAATAATATTAACCACAACACCAACCAAGCCCATTAAGGCTGCAAAAAGACCACCTGGAACGCCGAGTGGACATCGTAGTTTCTTCTTTTCCATAATACTCCTTTCTTTAATTAGATAAATATTCGTTTAATTTATTAATAAGTTCTTTTTTTGTCGGAACACTTTTAAATACTATTTTATCGTTTATCAAAAGCGTAGGAACTGAAAAAATACCATATTTCAACGTTTTAACCATACCAAACGGCATACTTGCATTAGTTTGTTTAAATTCAAATGCATCATAAAAATTAGGAAGAACTTCCTCCAACAAACGTTTCATCGTTTTACAATTTGGACAAGACAGTGTATAAAACAATTCCAAACTCACTTTTTTTTGCATTTTTTTTGATGTTTTAATATTTAATTTAGAATTTAGACGAAACAAAATATTATTTGTTGCAACAAATATTTTTTTGTGAAAAAAAATAATTCGAAAGTGGGGAAAATATGTAAAAAAAAATTTTAAAAACTAATTAAAGAATTTATTGGCGTGTTTCGCTTTTAAATTCTTGATAATCAAAAAAGAGAGAAATTAAAAGTGCCAGGCTCCAAAGAATATCAACTACATTCCAAATCAATCTTCCAAGAACAGCTTTATAGAAAGGATTAATTAAAAGAGCAGAAAAAAACCAAATGAAGACCATTGTTTTATCTTTCTTCTTAAAATCTAAATAAACAAGAATTATAAAGCCCGCCATTCCAACATAATGTACCAATTGATAATATCCATAAGGCATACGGAATTTGCTAAAACATCATGAATAGAATGGTTTTCTGTTTTCATAATATCATAAATAATTATTAATTTTCGATTTTTACAAATTTAATAATTTTATTGTTAATTTGTCGTAGATTTTATTGTATATCTTAAAAATAAATAACCTAAAATACCTGATAACGTAGATGCAAATATTATTGCAATTTTGGAGTTATTGATTATTTGTATGTCTTCAAAAGCAAGCAAAGTGATAAATATTGACATTGTAAAGCCTATACCTGCAAGAAAGCCTACTCCAAGTATATTTTTCCATTTTATCCCTTCGGGCAACTTGCTTATTCCGATTATGTAGCTAATGTATGAAAATAATAAAATACCAAGAGGTTTTCCTATTACCAAACCAAGTATAATTCCAATGCTATTAATATTTTGAAATAATATGGCTTGTATATCTCCATTTAAAGTTATTGCAGTATTCGCAATTGCAAAAATGGGAAGAATGAAAAATGCTACAGGTTTATGTAAAAAATGCTCTAATATATAAGACGGTGCTTGTTTACGACCTCCAGCAAACGGTATGGCAAAAGCAAGTAGTACCCCAGTAATTGTTGCGTGTACTCCTGAATTCAACATAAAATACCACATTATAACGCCACCAATTAGATAAAAAATTAAATTATTAATACGCATTCGATTTAGTAGTAATAAGATGCCGAAAATTCCTAATGCGATTACTAAATTTACCATACTAATCGATGTGCTATAAAAAACTGCTATTATTAATATTGCTCCTAAATCATCTATAACTGCAACTGCAGTCAAAAAAACTTTCAAAGTGGCGGGTATTCTACTGCCTAAAATTGATAAAATACCTAATGCAAAAGCTATATCAGTAGCCATCGGTATTCCAACACCTGATTGTGTATTAGTTCCATAATTTGTTACAAAGAATATCGTTGCCGGTAAAACCATACCTCCCAAAGCTGCGAAAATTGGGAAAATTGCATTTTTTATATCTGATAATTCTCCTTTGTATATCTCTCTTTCTAATTCTAACCCGATCAAAAGGAAAAAAATTGTCATTAGACCATCATTTATCCAATGTGTTAAAGTGTGGCCTGCTAAATAAATATTCCAGAAACCGACATATTCATTTTGCCAAGCTGAATTTGCAAGAAATAATGACAAAATAGTAACCACAAGTAATATTATCCCACCAGTCCTTTCACTTTCAAAAAATTCTTTAAACTGTTGTGTTAAATTCATAATTATCCTTTTCTTTCAAACAACTCATTCTTATTCTTTTATTCAATTAATATTTTTAAATTATCATTCTGTAAACGTTTGGTCAACCATCCTTTTATCGTTTGAAATTCCATTTTATTTAAATTTGAATTTGTTTTTAAATAAACTGTTAATACAGTATCGAGTTTTGCATTTTGTATATCGTAATAAACAGAACGATTTGCACTAAATAATTTTATTTTAGGACTTATTGCATTTATTTCTTCTGATAGTTCTTTTACAGGATATTGAATTGATTTTAAAGACAAAATTTCATTTTCGAGAAGTTCTATTTTTTTATCTTTATCAGCCAATGCTAACTCATTTTTATGATAAATTTCTTCAATAATTCCACTTTTTAATTGATTTATATCAATGTTATTTACGTTTTGAATACCTTGCTTAACAATTAGTTTGGTTTTACTTAAAGAATAATTTGGCAATTTTTTTATAAGTTGTTTAATAGTTGCATCATCAATAGTTTCACCTGCTAAATATAGTATAATTTTACTACTATCGGATATGTCATATTGAAATGTTTTACTTATAATTTGAGTTTTATCAAAAGTAAATTCTTTATTAATGAATTCTTTCACATTACTAATGAATAATGTTTCTTTGATAATTTTGTAAGCAAAATATATACTTGGTAATATAGTAATTAAAACGATTATATAAATGTATTTTTTAAGTCTATTAGATTTAGCTTTATCAACTAATTGTTTGTGTGGAAACTTTAAAAACCGAACGATTATAAAAGTTGAAAAGCTAATCATTACCGCATTAATAAAAAACAGGTAAAATGCTCCTAAAAAATAATAAAGATTTCCAGTTGCAAGACCAAATCCCGCCGTACAAAGTGGTGGCATTAATGCAGTGGCAATAGCTACTCCAGGTATTACATTGCCTTTTTCTTTACTTGCACCTGCGACAATCCCTGCCAAACCTCCGAATAATGCAATTATTACATCATATATAGTTGGTGTTGTTCGTGCAAGCAACTCTGAACGTGCTTCATTTAATGGACTTAATGCAAAATAAATTGCTGAGGTTAACACACTAATTACTACAGCGATTGACAAATTATAAAATGATTTTTTTAGTAAAGGAAAATCATAAGTTCCAACACTTAATCCTAACCCCATTATTGGTCCCATTAATGGTGAAATTAACATCGCTCCGATAACTACTGCAGTTGAATTTACATTCAAACCCACGGACGCTACGAATATGGCAAATACTAATGTCCAAACATTTATTCCTCTAAATTCTACTCCTTTTTCAATTGAAGCAATTGTTGCTATATTATCTTCTTGTTCGTGGCTTAAGTTAAATCGATCCTTTAGCAATATTAAAATTAATTTGAAAATTCTTTTCATAACCATCCTTTTTTACTTATTTCTTTACGTTTTCGAAATTAATTAAATAATATTTTAAAATCTTATTACTTTTTATTTTATATCCGATACTATTAGAATTTATTTACTTCAATTAATTTATATTTAGTATTTATTTCGATTTTTGCTTACTGTTTGTTTTTTGAACTTCGAATTTTCAAATTGTTTTTCTAATTCATCTGAAATTTCTGCAGGGTTAGTAATTGGCATATTTTTATCAAATAATTCATATTCTAACAGTTTAGCTTTTTTTATTTTTTCCAAAGTTGGAAGTTTGGATCTATTTGTTGTTTCGATATGTTTACCATTTTGATCAACTATAATTAACTTAGGTAAAAATGCACCTTTTCGACCAATAAATTTATCCATAATTTCTACTCCTTGTTCAAATTCCTCACGAGTAACTCTTCCTAATGCTTCATATCTATAAATCTTTTTTCCATCCCAAGTATAAACATCAGCATAACTTTCCTGAATTTTTTCATCAAACATTTCTTCGTTATCGTTAATGTTATACCCCGAAGGCATCAATAATACTTTGCCACCTCCTCCTTCAATATTTACAGCATAACGAGGTACAGTAATCCCAGATATCCAGCCTTGAAGATGTTTCATATATAATTTACCAATTTGAACTGGTACTATGAAATGTGCAATTCCTCTTTCTTTATGACACTGCAATAAATAATATGGATGGACTCCAATCCAAAACATTCGTCTAAATGTTTCTGCAAGTGTTTTGTAGTAATCATTAACATGATTTAATAATACTGTTTGATTTCTGATTGTAAAACCATAATTTAATATCTTTTTAACTGCATTGGCTAATTCTTCTGTTATTTCATTGTAATGGTTAATTTGAGTCATAAAATAGACATATTTTTCTATACCAGAATTGTACCTATTTGCTGATTTTTTAATCAATTCCAAAATTTCATCATTTATTTTCATTGGTAAAACAACAGGAACTCTTGTAGCTATTCTAATCACTCGTAAATGAGGGACTTTACTTAATTCTTCGAGTACATACTGCAACAATGAATTACTAATCATTAAAGCGTCTCCACCAGTTACAAGAACTTCATTAACATTTTTATTGTAATTAATATAAAATAAACCTTTGTTAATTTTATTAATATTAACATCAACTCTTCGGTTCAATGATTTCACCCTTTGGCAATGGTTGCAATATGATGCACAACTCGTATTTTCAGCAACAAATAAAGCCACTCTGTTCGGATATCTTTGGTAAGCAGATCCGAAACTTCGAGAGCTCTCCTTCATTGCTTCTTCAACTCCTGTATTGGGAAATAAGATGTTTGCTGGTGTTGGGACACTTTGCCAAAATATTGGATCGAGCCGCTTTTTTTCTTTTTCTCCTGGCAACAAAACAGGATGGAAAGGATCTTCTTGCATTAAAGTAGCATAATATGGGGTAATGCGAAGCGCTTCTTTTCCTTCTCTACTAAGTTCTTCTAATGTTCTTTCTATTTCTCTTTCTTGATAATCATTTAATTTTATCACTTTCTTTAATTGTTGAACAGTGCGAATGGTGTTTTTCATTTGCCATTTTGCATCATTCCATTGTTCTTCTTTAATATCACTCCATAACTCGATTTTTCTGTAATCCCTTGGTTTATAAAAAAAATTATAGTTATTTTCCATAATAATACTCCTCATAATAATAAAAATGAATTCCTTCAACAATTACAAAAAATCAAGATTTAATGCAAATATACGAAATTTATAAGTTCAAGACAAATATTTTAATTCTTTATATTTCCAATATTTAAGAATAATTTTCAATTTAATTTAGTACTTTTACATCATTTTATCAAATTTAGTTATTAAATACATTTTTCTTTTTCAATTTATTGAATGATAAATACATATTCTTATCTTTTTTATTTAATCGATTGTTAGTTTCAGAAGGATTTAATTCAATATATGAATCTTTTATTTGCAGGTAATTATAAATTAATACTTTGAAGTGTTAAAGATAATTTAATAAATAATGGGACACAATTTTCAAATGCTTTGAACTTTGTGCCCCATTTTTTTTTATAAGAAAAGTATTTATTTCTTTTTTGGTTTATTTGGTAAATTTTTACTTGTTGGTTTTGTTTTTGGCATACCGGGCAGTGTTTTGCCTTGTTGTTCAGCTAATTCTTGAGCTTCACGCATTTTTCTTTGCATCCAACCTTCTTTTTTAGGCATTTTCTTTAAATCAGCAAGTGTGAGTTTATTTTTGGAGTATTTGTTCATATAAACTTGCATTCCGATGCTTAAAATGTTGAATGTGAAATAATACAAATTCAAACCTGAAGGTAAGTAGTTAAATAGCAATGTTAACATTACGGGCATTATGTATACCATAGATTTTTGCCTTGGGTCTGTGATTGTTTGCTTTTGTTGAATGAACAAAGTTGCACCCATCAAAAGTGCCAGTCCAGATATTTGATTAATTCCAAGTAATGAAAATGGTAAGTGCAAAATTGTATCAGGTACTGATAAATCTGTTATCCATAAAGCGAAATTTGCCTGACGCAAATCTATTGCACTTTTTAATACAGCCCAAAGTGCATATAAAATTGGCATTTGCAACAGTAGTGGCAAACACCCGCCCGCAGGATTTATTCCGTATTCGGAATATACTTTCATTATTTCTTTTTGTTGCTTTGTTTGGTCATCTTTATATTTTTCCCGTATGTCGTTCATAAGTGGTGCAATTACTTGCATCTTTTGTGATGAGCGCATTTGTTGAATTGATAATGGATACAACAAAAACTTCATTAAAATCGAAAAGATGATAATCGCTATACCATAATTTGGCACGAAATTATGTATAAATTTAAAGATTGGAAGCATAAAGTATTCGCCAATTTGGCGTATTCCAAAACGAAATCCTAAGTCTACTAATGCTTGTAAATTATATTCTTTGGTAATTTTATAATCTAACGGACCAAGGTAAATATTGAATTTGTTTGTTTTTACACCGTTTGAATATGGCAATCTATATTCAACAGTGTATATTTTCTTTACACCATTATCTGGCAAAGGTTTTTGTTCACCACTCATATCGACTGTACCATCAAATGTTTTGTAAGGTTGCGGGATAATTGCGACCGTAAAATATTTTATTTTAACTGCGGCATAATCGATAAGCCCTGTAACACTTGTTTGCTTTAGTTCATCCTTTGAAGATGCGTCCAATTCTTCAATATCACCATTGAGTGACGCTATTGCGTGCGAGGAACTTGCTTCGTCTACGCTATTATGTTCTTGAAAACGTAATCCTTCACCCCAAGTGAGTTTATATCCCCTGTTTGGAATATATTGCTCCATATTTTCCAGCGTTATTTCCTCGCTAAAAATATAACTATTTCCATTGAAAGTTAATTTCTTGATAATTTTTGAATGTTCATCAATAGCTAATTCAAATTGCAAAGTCAATGTATCATTTTTTCCGAGAGAATAATATTTTTGATTAGCATTCACATTAAAATATAAATCTCGTGAATCCAATAATATATTTTGCATCGTGCGGAATGTTAAATACAAATCGCCATCATCTGAATTTATCAATTGAACAGGTTTGCCAGCCCAATTTTTATAATTTTTTAAATAAAATTTCTTTAAAACTGCACCTTTCGTAGATAATTTTATTTTTGTTAAACTATTTTCGATTTCTATAATATCTTCATTTCCTTGGGTAAATTTTGCAAAAGCACCATATTTATTCGACAAGGCTGTATTGACAAGAGAATCCGTAGCTTTTGTTTTGGAACTATCAATTTTACTTGCAATGCTATCTTTATTCTTTGTCGAATCTTGAGCGAGTACTGATTTGAATTTTTCATCTGGAGGAATTGGTTTTTGTTCGATTGATTGGAAAAACATCCAAACAATGATTACACCGGTGATTAAGATGAGAGCTAAAATACTTCTTTTGTCCATAACCTTTTTTATTTAATTTCAAATTTATTAATTGCGTCGATTTTTTAATTACAAATTTATTAGAATTTTACTTTTTTAAAATGAAATTTTTGAATTTTATCAGGAACTGGGTCATATCCACCAGGGTTAAACGGATGGCATCTACTAATTCTTTTTACAGCTAAAATGCTCCCGTAAAATGCTCCAAATTTTGAAATTGCTTCCATTGAATATTCAGAGCAAGTTGGATAAAACCTACAAGATGGTGGCAATAAAGGAGAAATAAATTTCCTATAAAATTTAATAATTCCGATAAAAATATATTTCAACCCTTTTCCATAAATTTAAATTTCAAAAATAACATTGACGAATTTACTTCAACTTTATATTTAAAATTAATAAAATTTACTTTACTTTTAATGAATTTTTATTTCTTAATTTTGTTAAATATATTAATGAAATTAGATGAATTATCCAATAACACTCGGAATATTAGGTGGCGGTCAACTTGCTAAGATGCTTGCAAACGAAGCATATAAGCTCGGGATGAACATTGCGATTATCGAAAAAGGTGCTAACACTCCCGCTGGTGATATGACTAAATTAGATTTTACTCAAGGCTGGGAAAATATCGATGAACTCAATAAATTCATAGCAGTTTCCAGTATTATAACTTTAGAAAATGAGTTCATAAATCCTGATATTTTGGAATATATTGAGAAAATAAAACCAGTTTTTCCGTCTTCGAAAACATTGAAATTAGTTCAAGATAAATTAATTCAAAAGACAACCTTCCAAAATAATAATATTTCAGTGCCAATATTTGAAAACGTAGAAACAGTTGAAAACGCCTATCGATTTGGTGAAAAACATAGTTATCCATTTATTATTAAATCACGCAAAATGGGTTACGATGGTTATGGAAATGCAAAAGTGGAAAAACGAGAGGATATTGTTCCTATTTTTGAAAAGTTTAAGGCTGATAAATTCCGTAGCGAAATTTACGCAGAGCAATTTATTGATTTCAAAGCAGAATTAGCAATTATGATTGGAAGAAATCAACAAGGTGAAATGGTAAATTATCCAGTTGTTGAAACAATTCAAAAGAATCATATTTGCAACGAAGTCATTGCCCCAGCTGATATTAACGAAAGTACTCGTTTGAAAGCAATAAATTTAGCAAGAAGATGCGTCGAATCAATTGATGGTGTTGGAATTTTCGGCATTGAACTATTTTTAACTAAAAATGATGATGTTTTAGTCAATGAAATTGCCCCAAGACCGCATAATACTGGACATTATACAATTGATGCGTGCGTAACTTCGCAGTTTGAAAACGCAATTCGTGCTGTTTTAGGTTTGCCTTTTGGTTCAACAGAAATGGTTAAACCGTATGCTGTGATGATTAATTTACTTGGCGAAAGAAATGGCGACGGTAGTCCAAAAAATATTGCCAACACTCTTGCGTTAAAAAATGTTAGTTTACATTTATACAATAAAAAAGAATCAAGAATCGGACGAAAAATGGGTCATATTACTGTTATTGGCGATAATCTAAACGAAACATACAAAATTGCTAAAAAAGCAAAAGAACTCTTTGTCTGGTAATATTAATTAAATTTATTTACTTAAAAGTTTGAAAGATGCGACGAAAAATATCACGAAATTTCAAAGAGTTTTTTAAAAAAGATTTTATTGAAAGCAACGAATACCTTCAATTTTTAAAGTATTTAGGTCCTGGGTTGCTTGTAACCGTGGGATTCATTGACCCAGGAAATTGGGCTTCGAACGTTGCTGCTGGCTCAATGTACGGTTATCAATTGCTTTGGATGGTCACACTTTCTACTTTAATGTTGATAATGCTCCAACACAATGCCGCACATCTTGGCATCGCAACAGGTTTATGTTTGAGCGAAGCGGCTTCGATTTATTTACCCCGATGGATAAGCACATTTGTTCTTTCTTCTGCGGTAATTGCATCTATTTCAACTGCTTTAGCAGAAATTTTAGGAGCGGCAATTGCTTTGAAAATGCTATTTGGTTTACCTTTGAAGATTGGTGCTACGTTGAGTGCTATTTTAATTATGTATTTTCTTTATACAAATTCATATAAAAAAATCGAAAAAGTAATTATCGGCTTTGTATCTTTAATTGGTATAGCATTTTTAATTCAATTGCTATTAATCAAGGTAAATTACACAGAAGTAGCAATTGGAGCAGTTTTGCCAAAATTCCCGCTTGGTTCGTTACCAATAATAATGAGCGTCCTTGGTGCAGTTGTTATGCCTCATAATTTATTTTTACATTCCGAAATTATTCAAAGTCGACAATGGAATTTAAAAGAAGACAAAGTAATTCAAAGACAATTAAAATTTGAATTCACAGACACACTGTTTTCAATGATAGTTGGCTGGGCAATCAATAGTGCAATGATAATCGTCGCTGCTGCTGTTTTTTTCAATAATAAAATTACAGTAACAACACTCGAGCAAGCAAAGCTGATTTTGGAACCTTTGGTTGGTAATTTTTCTTCTTTGCTTTTCGCATTATCCTTACTATTTGCGGGTATAGCATCAAGCATCACAGCCGGAATGGCTGGCGGTAGTATATTTGCTGGTATTTTTAAAGAACCTTATGATATAAAAGATAAACATACCAAGGTCGGAGTCGGAATTACAATTTTTCTCGGATTAGTAGTAATATTTTTTGTTGAAGACCCATTTATTGGACTAATTTATTCGCAAGTCCTTTTAAGTATGCAACTTCCAATTACATTATTTTTGCAAATATATTTGACATCCTCGAAAAAAGTAATGGGAAAATATTCGAATAGCATTTCCGACAATATTTTATTATATTTAATTACAGGAATTGTAACTTTACTTAACATTTTTTTGCTTTTATCCTTTGTAGGAATAAATATAGTTTGAAAACTAAGTATATTGTAATATATTAAAATTAAAACATTAAAAATTATGGAAAAATTAACAATAGATAATTACTTAGATAATCATTATATACATAGAAGTAATTGGTTGCGAGCTGCAGTACTTGGTGCTAATGATGGTATTTTGTCAATTTCAAGCTTAGCTGTAGGTGTTGCAACTGCAAGTTCAACAAGAGCACCAATCATTTTAGCAACTATTGCAGGTTTAGTTGCAGGTGCTTTATCTATGGCTGCGGGTGAATATGTCTCCGTAAGTTCACAAACAGATACCGAAAAAGCTGACATTGAACGAGAAAAAAGAGAACTCGAAGAAATGCCTGAGCTCGAGTTGGAAATGTTAACACAAATATATGAGAAACGTGGTCTTGCAAAAGAAACCGCCAAACAAGTTGCAATAGAATTGACCAATAAAGATGCTTTGGAAGCGCATACGAGAGATGAATTAGGTATAAATGAAATCACCCAAGCAAAACCAATTCAAGCAGCATTAGCTTCTGGTGCATCTTTTACTTTTGGCGGAATAATGCCTTTGTTGACGGTACTTTTCGCCCCGATTAAAGGAATGGAATATTGGCTCTATGGTCTGACTATTCTTTTTCTTGTCATTTTAGGTGTAGCGTCCGCTAAAACTGGTGGTTCGAGCATTCTCAAATCAATTTTAAGAATTACGATATGGGGAACTATTGCAATGGGTGCATCTGGATTAGTTGGTTATATTTTCGGTGTAAATGTTTAAATTTAATATTTTTTGATATATTTTTTAATATCAAATTATGAAATTACTTGTTGTAGAAGACGAAAAAGAATTAGCAAAATCTATCGTAAAATTTCTTGCAAAAGATAATTACTTAATAGATGTTGCTTATAATTTTTACGAGGCAGACGATAAAATTGGTTCGACGGAATATGATTGTGCTTTGGTTGACATAATGTTGCCAGATGGTTCAGGTTTTGATTTAGTCAAATTACTAAAAAAGCAACAACCATCTTGCGGAATAATTATTGTAACTGCTAAAGACACACTTGATGATAAATTGCAAGGTTTAGATATCGGCGCTGACGATTATTTAACAAAACCATTCCATCTCGCAGAGTTAAACGCACGCTTGAAATCACTTATTCGTCGAAGAAACTTTAATGGTAATATTGAATTAAATATTAATGAAATATCAATTAGTCCCGAAAAACGTGAAGTTAAAGTTAATGATAAATTAGTCGATTTAACTAAAAGGGAATATGATATTTTACTCTTTTTTATTAGCAACAAAGAAAGAGTTTTGACAAAAGAAACTATTGTCGAACATATTTGGGGCGATGATTCCAGCACTTTCGATAATTTCGATTTTGTTTATACTCATATAAAAAACTTACGTAAAAAATTAATTGAACAAGGAGCAAAAGACTATATTCAATCTGTTTATGGTATCGGTTATAAATTTTCTTTAAAGATAAATGAATGAACTTAATTAGTAAAATAAATCGATATTTCATCTTCAGTTCGATTTTCTTATTCGTAGTGATTTTTATTGCTATTTATTTTTTAATTGATATGTCTATTCGAAAAGAATCTGACCAACAATTAAGAAATATAACTAAAAAAGTAATAAATGAATTAAAGGAAGGTGGTGCGGTAGATTATCCCCCTTTTATTGAAATTTACCCTGTTGATATCGATACAATCCACGATAAACGTCATTATTTCGAAGATGTTTTGATTGATTTTTCTGATACAGAAGTTGATGAACCTTTTCGTCAGATGATTTCTTACACAAAAATCGACGATAAATACTACCGGGTTACTGCTCGAATATCCATGGAAGCTAAAAAGGATATGTTTCAATTAATTTCAATTGTTATTTTTTCCGGCATTCTTTTGTTCATCATCATTATGTTTTTTATTAATAAAAAACTATCTACATATATTTTTACGGATTTATATGAAACTCTCAAAAAAATCGAATCTTTTTCAATCACAGGAGGCGAAAAATTAGTATTAAAACCATCGAATATTAATGAATTTAAGAAATTAAATTCTGCAATTATATTCCTTGCTGATAAAGCTCAAAAAGAATATCAAGTTTTAAAAGAATTCACTGAAGAATTAAACCACGAAATTCAAACTCCAATTTCAGTTGTTAAAGCAAAACTTGAATTGCTTATACAAAGTCCTTCAATCGATGATGATAGCTTTGTAATTCTTGACTCTGCGTTGAAAAGTTTGAGTAAATTAGAAAAAATTAATCGCTCAATTCTTTTGTTGAACAAACTCGAAAATGCAGATTTATACGAGAATTCAAAAATAAATTTAAAAGAAGAAATCAATAAAATTTTACAAAATTTCGAAGATTTTAAACAATTCAAAAATATAAATTTAACATATTCTGAAAAAACAAAGAATAAACCCGTTTTTTTAATCAATACATCTTTGTTTAACATACTCATAAGTAATTTAATTTCCAATGCAATAAAACATAGCACCGAAAACGGAGAAATAAACATAAAATTTAATGATTTACCAGATAAAACATTTTTGACAATATCTAATACATCACAAAAGCTACAAAATCCACAGAATTTTTTCAAAAGATTTTACAAAGAATCAGATTCTGCAGAATCAACGGGGCTTGGTCTTGCTATTGTTAAGAAGATATGCGATATTTATCATATTGAAATTTCAAATAGTTACAAGGATAATATATACTCTGTCGAACTAATCTTTCCTAAAAAAAATATTTGAAAAATCTTCAAAATATCTTCAAAATTGACCCTTAATTTTGTATTGTAATTAATTGCAATACTAAAAAAACAAATTTTACAATTAATTACAAATTTTAAAAAATATTATTAACAAAATTAAATGAGGTTAATTATGAAATTCAAAATTTTGATGATTGCTTTAATAGCATTCTCCATGACAGCATTTGCACAAACTGCAAAACCAGAAGCAAAACCAGAAGGTAAAACAAAGAAAGTTGAAAAAGCCACTGAAAAGAAAGAAGTCAAAGCTCCAGAAATGAAAGAAAAGAAAGAAGTTAAAACAACTGAAATGAAAGAAAAGAAAGAAGTTAAAGCTGACAAACCAAAAACAGTAAAGAAAGTTAAGAAAGTTAAGAAAGAAAAACCTGAAAACAAATAAGAAAATTTAACAGTGCAAAATTAAACAGGTTGAAAATGAATTTCAACCTGTTTTTTTATATACAAAATTATATATACTTTGAGTTATAGTTTGCCCTCAGAAATATTTAGAATTCTATCTTTAATTATAACTAAAGGTTTTATCATCATTTTCGAAATAAAATAGTAGAAAATACCAATAAGAAGCGTGAAACCTAATATCAGTCCAATCATATAATAAATCATCTTGACATACAAATTTTGATAATCTCTTTCATTATTATGAAAAAATATATAATATCCAATATTAGATTTATTGAAATCATAAATTGGTAAAATGCCCACAGTAAGATATTTTAAATTAAACACACTTATACTTTTTGTTGTATCCATTATTTGAGAAAAATCTTTATTAGTTAGCTCAGATAAATTCAACCAATCAACATTGGGTTTTCCAAAATAATAATTATGATATTCAACTGGATATTGTTTTTGAATAACATCTTTTTCAAAAAGCTTATTAGCTAATTCACTTTTTACAATAGTAATAAAGGTTGAGCTGCTATCTTTATTTGAAATTAATTTTAATAAGTCATTAGGAGAAAAGAAATATTCAACAGAACCAATATAATTATTGTTATCATTGATAATTGGAACAATTCCCCTTATTGCAAAACCTCCCACACCTAATTCAATTGCTTTAATAGGTTTATGAGTTTTGTATACTTGTAGTATTGTTTGACGAAAACTTGATAAATCATCACCTCGCTTTTTAGTCCAACTTCTTAAAAAACTTCTTGCAGGTGGTTTATGAAAATGAACTTGATAATCTTTTTCATTACCAGGTAATTTTTTTATAACTTTTGATATTTCTTTCTTTAATTCGTCTGCGGCTTGTTCTTCATTAGGATTATTGTATGCTTGCTTTACAAACTCATAACTACCGAAAAGTTCGGCAAATTCTTCGGCTAATTTGAAATGATAATTAAGTGAATTATTAAAAAAATCGATTTCTTTTAATAAAATTGAATTATTTTTTTCTAAAAAGGAATTTTCAAAAATATAATAAATAATAAATAACCCACCAATATACATTATCAAAGTAATTGGTATTAAAATAGTTAGAAATTTTACTTTAATTGATTTATTTGCGAATTTCATAATCAAACCTCTCTTATTTTTTCAGGGAAACTTACGAAAATATTTCAAATTATCCAAATTTTAAATAAAAAAACTGCCCCATTAATTGAGGCTGCCTATTTGAAAATAATTTCTTTATCGAAAAATTATATTCTAATTAAATTTGTATCGTATAGTCAATTGGAATCGATAAACGTCATCCAAAAACGCAGTGTTCGTAAATGTTTTATTTATGAACTGAACATTTCCGTTTGCATCTAAGTTTGAACTTGTTGTTCTCAGTCTATATTGTGGTGTTCCATCAGCCTTGGCTGGACCACCTTGAGAAGTTGATGGAGTAATTAAAGGTTGATTTGTGTATAGAACTTGTCCAACACCCCAATCTTTATTAATCAAATTACCAGCATTCAATAAATCTAAACGTAATTCCAAAGCATTTCTCGAACCGAAAAATTCAGTGTAAAATTCTTGGGAAATACCTATATCAAATCGTGTTACATTTGGAAGTACAACACCATTACGTTCAGCATATTTACCACGATTATTGCTTAAATATTCATCTTGTTGAATATATTTTTCCCATGCATCTGCTTGCATATCTGCTGTTACAGTAACATCAACTTTATTTCCATCTTTATCTTTGAATGATGACTTATATTCTTGGAAATACATTTCTGACTTATCTTTTGGAATATAAATTAAATCATTTGCTGTACCACCATCACCATTGAAATCGCCACTCATTACGTAACTTGAACGTCCATTTGTAAAACTATCGAAAAAGAGTGAAAATGTTGTGGAACCAAAGTTGAAATAATCTAATTTATATGAAAAAGCACCAAACAATCTTTGGTCAGGATTGTATTGAGAGTATCCAAGTCCTGGATTATTTGGATTGCCTGACATTTGATTATTAAAATACGAACCACTTGCAATAGAACCTGCATCAACAGTATTTTTGGATACTCCATATGCATAGCCTATTTTTGCGAACAAATTATTTGACCAAGATTTTTCAATTGATGCAGCTAAATTCCAAGAATAACCTACATCCTCGTTTTTCAATACAATTGCATTGCTTACTTTGTTATAAATTTTATTTGCAGTCCAACGTGGGCGTGTATCTGCACCTACGAAATTAGATGATGGCGCTGGTAAATTTGCATTTATATAATAAATACCATTAATATCTTTGCTATACATAAATTCAAGAGATCCGATCAAATCGAAAGGTAATTTTTGGTCAATTCCAATATTTGAACGCCAAATTTGTGGAAACTTAAGATTCTGTTATTTTTTATATGAATTATTAAGAATATGTTAAAAACTATTCCACATTTGTTATATATTTTTTTTCAAACATAAATATTAATAATTTACTATAATTCAATATCTTAAGAAAGTATTTTTAAGTAAATTTAACATTTTCTTTGAATAATTGAAAATAAAATTATTAATTTTGTTTATTTAAAAAATAAATTGAGGTAAAAGATGCAACTTTATTTAGATTCCGCAAATATTGGACAAATCCAAGAAGCTGCAAGCTGGGGAATATTATCGGGTGTTACAACAAACCCTTCTTTACTTGCAAAAGAAGACCCGAACGTTGATATTAAAGAAAGAATATTAGAAATTCATAAACTCGTAGGCGGACACCTTTCTGTCGAAGTTATTTCAACTGATAAAGAAGGAATTTTAAGAGAAGCCGATGAAATTATAAGTTGGTTCCCAGAAGCAACAATCAAAGTACCTATGTTGCCACAAGGTTTAGCCGCAGTTAAAGAACTTTCAAAAAGAAATATTCCAACAAACGTAACTTTAATTTTTAGTCCAACACAAGCATTAGCAGCAGCAAATGCAGGCGCAACTTATGTTTCCATTTTCTTAGGCAGACTTGACGATATTGGAATGAATAGCATCAGCGTTTTAGAAGAAATTACAAATATTTGGTTCGTGCATAATATGGAAGCACAAATAATCGCCGCTTCTGTCCGTAATCCTTTGCATATTATCCAATCTGCAAAAGCAGGTGCTCATATTGCAACAATTCCATTCAGCGTCTTGAAACAATCATTACATCATCCTTTGACGGATATTGGAATTCAAAAGTTTTTACAAGATTACGACAAATTACAGACAGAAATTCAAAAAATTATGTCAAGTAATTCTAATATCGATTAAATATGAATGATGATTTTGAAAATACTTTTTTTTTAGAACCAGAAATTTTGATTGCTGCATATAAAAATGGAATTTTCCCGATGGCAGAATCCAAAGATGGTTCAATTTATTGGTATTTTCCAGAACGTCGTGCGATTTTCGATATTTATAATACTAAAATTGCAAAATCAACTCGACAACTTATTAAAAAGAAAATTTATACATATAGCGTTGATGTCAATTTCGAGGATGTCATTAAATACTGTGGAGCCCGAGACGAAACTTGGATAAATCCTCAAATAATCGAAATTTACACAACTTTATTTAAACTGGGTTATGCTCATAGTGTCGAAGTATATCGGAATGACTACTTAGTTGGCGGGCTTTATGGTGTTGCTATTGGAGGAGCTTTTTTCGGTGAATCAATGTTCAATCTTGAACCAAACACAGCGAAATTGGCATTTGCATACTTATTGGAAATATTAAAATATAATAAATTTGTATTACTTGATTCACAATATATTAATAATTTTACTGAACAATTAGGAGCAATCGAAATAGATAGCCAAGATTATTTGAAAAGGTTGAAGAAAGCAATAAACTTAAACTGTAATTTTTTTGAACCAGAAAATTATTTTAAAAACATTTAAACAAAGTATTTTTTATTTAACTTATTTTTCTTAAATTTGTAGTTCTAAAATTTTGCAAGCCATCAAATTAGTTTTTAAGTTTGAATAACATTGGAAACTAATTAAGGTGGCCGAGTGGCTTAAGGCATCCCGACTTGTCG
>CAZCNL010000002.1:22941-156583 GCA_964500435.1 uncultured Chloroherpeton sp.
GGACGTAGGGGTCGCAAAGCACTATTTTGGAGAGGTGGCCGAGTGGCTTAAGGCATCCCGACTTGTCGGGACGTAGGGGTCGCAAAGCACTATTTTGGAGAGGTGGCCGAGTGGCTTAAGGCAACGGTTTGCTAAACCGTCGTAGGGGTAATTCTCTACCGGGGGTTCGAATCCCCCCTTCTCCGCTCAATGTTTTATGTCTATATTCTATATTCCCCTTCTCATAATAGATTTTACATTGGGCAAACTAATAATCTTAATAATAGATTATTACGACACAATTCAGGGCAAGTCCTTTCTACTAAACATTATCGTCCTTGGATACTCATTTTTTCCAAGCAATTCGACTCTCGTGCTGATGCCTTGATTGAAGAAAAAAGACTTAAAGCTTTTAAAAATCCTGCCTTTCTTTTAAAGGAATGTGGCTTAAGGCATCCCGACTTGTCGGGACGTAGTGGCTAATTCTCTACCGGGGGTTCGAATTCCCCCTTCTCCTCTAACAATCCTGCTTTTCTTTTAAATAATAAAATACAATAAATGGAAAAAATTATTCAGACAAACCACCAGATTTTTTGATCCTAATCCGAATTTTTAATTCTACTTCTTAATTATTGATTTTTTTGGCAAAATATTTTTTGAAGAAATGAATAATTGAGTATGAAATAAATAAGCCTAATAATGCACCACCGATTACATCGCTCGGATAGTGCACACCGACTGCAACTCTGGAATATGCAACTAATACGGCTAATATGTAAAATATCCATTTGTTTTGTTTGAAAAAATAAGATAATATATATGCTAATGCGAAATTATTTGCGGCGTGGGATGATGGAAATGATTTACCTGCTCCACACGGAACAAGCAAATGTATTTCTTTCTGTGTCCAACAAGGACGCAATCTTTGGAATATTTCCTTTATAATATGACTACTTACTAAATCAGTTAGTCCAACAGCGATAATTAGCAATAGAACAATTATTACACCTTTCTTTTTATATTTTACTATTAAAAATAAAATTAAAAATATATAAATCGGATTCCAATTGTGCTGATTCGTAATTATTGGCATCAACCAATCAAAGAAAGGATTCGCAAGTGATATATTTATAATTTTAAAAAAATAAATGTCTAATGATTGAAATAATTCCATTAATTTTGTTTTTTAATTATTTACAAAAATTGTAAAAATAATTAAATTAACAATTTATTATTTAAATTTTAATGAGGTTTAAAGTGCAAGTTAAAGATTTAGATATTTTCTTGAAAAGTATCGAGTTGTTTAAAGAGTTAAATACTAAAGAATTATCTTCTATTCAAGAAGTTGGTATTATCAAAAATTACAGAGAAGGTGAGATTTTATTCGAAGAAAATACTCCAAGAAATGCCCTTTTTGTGATTTATGATGGGAATATTCAACTAATTAAGAAAACGCCGGGTGGTGAAGAAAGAAATTTAGCTGTTTTCGGCAAAGGTGATTTTCTTGCGGAAGGTTCTATTATGGATAATTATCCTCATTCAACTTCCGCCAAAGCAATTTCAAATTCTGTAATTATTCAGTTTAACACAGACAAGCTGAAAGAAGTTTTTGAAAATAAACCTAGTATTTATGTTAAAGTATTATCTCAAACTGCCCGAGTAATCGCACGTCGTATGCGTCAAACAACTAACCAAGTTGTGGATGCCGCCGCTCAATATATTTCTGGAAAAACAAGGAAAGAGCACGATTTACTGGGTGAACGAGATGTTCCACAGGAAGCTTTATATGGTATTCAAACTTTACGTGGTCTCGAAAATTTCGAAATAACTGGTGTGGCAATTAACCATGTTCCAAGTTTGATTATTGCACTGGCACAAATTAAACTTGCTGCTGTTAAAACTAACTTCGACTTGGGTTTAATTCCACCAAAGATTTATAAAGCCATAAGTCAAGCTTGCGAAGAAATTATCAACGGGAAATTGCACACTCATTTTGTTGTTGATATGGTTCAAGGTGGTGCCGGCACTTCAACTAATATGAACGCAAACGAAGTAATTGCAAATAGAGCTTTGGAAATTATGGGCTACGAACGTGGTCAATATGAATATTGTCATCCAAATGAACACGTAAATTTATCGCAATCTACTAATGATGCTTATCCTTCTGCTTTGAAAATTGCTTTAATTTACGAAAGTAAAAAATTAGTAGAAGTTTTGAAAGAGTTAGTAGAATCTTTTAAATCAAAAGCTACTGAATTTTCAAATATTATCAAAATGGGTCGTACTCAATTGCAAGATGCTGTCCCGATGACTTTAGGTCAAGAATTTGAAGCTTTTGCTGCAACCTTATATGAAGAAGTACAAAGAATTGAAGAAAATGCTCGGTTATTTTTGGAATTAAATATGGGCGGTACTGCGATTGGAACTGGAATTAATTCGGACCCTCGATATAGCGAACTTGTTATGCAATATCTTTGGCAAATCACCGGTCTCCCCGTTAGACTTGCTACTAATTTAGTTGAAGCTACTCAAGACACTGGTTCTTTCGTTATGTTTTCTTCCGCAGTTAAAAGATTAGCCATTAAATTATCAAAGATATGTAATGATTTGCGTTTATTAAGTTCCGGACCTCGTGCAGGTCTTGCTGAAATCAAATTGCCTCCTATGCAACCTGGTTCTTCGATTATGCCTGGTAAAGTTAATCCAGTAATCCCCGAAGTTGTTAACCAAGTAGCTTTTAAAGTTATTGGAAATGATTTAACAGTAACACTTGCAGCGGAAGCTGGTCAATTGCAATTAAATGTGTTTGAACCAATTATTGCTCAATCTTTGTTTGAATCTATTAGAATGTTAATCAATGGTATGAAAACTTTGAAAACAAGAGCAGTTGATGGAATTGAAGCAAATGAAAAGAAGTGTCGTGATTACGTCGAAAATAGTATTGGGCTTGTTACAGCGTTAAATCCTTATCTCGGTTACGAACGTTCTACTGAAATCGCAAAAGAAGCATTACTTAATGACCGCTCCGTTTATGAGCTTGTTTTAGAAAAAGGTTATATGACCAAAGAAGAATTGGATAATGTATTAGACCCAATAAATATGATAAAACCAAAATTTATGAGTAAATAATTGATTTATATTTAAATTCATAAATCAGCAAATATGAAAATGGGCGAACTTGATTGATTCGCCCATTTTTTTATCTCAAAAAGTTTTATTAAACAATTTGTTTGTTTCAATTACTTTTTATTATTCCATTTTTCGAAATGAATTACATCAGAATTATATTTATTCTTTGGTTTTTCGTTTCCAACAGGATATCCGAGAGGTATAATATTCAAAGGAATAATATTTTCAGGAATATCGAATTCACTTCTAATGTAATCAATCACGGATTCTTTTGGAAAAATTGCAACCCAAGCACCACCCAATCCCAAGGATTCCGCAGCAAGCAATATATTTTCGCTTGCAAGTGTTGCATCAATTATTGCATAATTGACATCTTTATCTTTTGATTTATTCGGAGAAGTGCAAACTAAAATAGCGGCTGTGGCACTATCGAGCATACGACTAAATTGTAAAGACTCTGCTAATTTTTTCATCTTTGACTTGTCTTTGACAACGATGAACTCCCAAGGCTGACTATTAACAGCAGTTGGCGCAGCCATACCGGCTTTCACTAACACCATCAGTAATTCTTCTGGGACTGGTTTATCTGTAAAGTCCCTGACTGTTTTTCTGTTATGTATTGTGCTAATAGTTTCGTTTAAAAAATCACTCATTTCAATCTCATTTATTTTAAAAAATTAAACTTCGTCGTCTAAAAAGTCGTTGTAACGCTTTTCAGTTCTATTTTTCCATTGTCCCTTATGATAAACATAAGAAGCGAGTAGTGGAAAAGCAATTGTTACTTCGCTAAATACCATTTGCTCGTATGTTGTTTCAACTTTACCCCAAGAGCTTGCTTCTTTCAAGGTTGAACCGGAAAGTCCACCATCTCGTTCGTCAGCAACAGTAATTTGCACAGCATATTTATGCATAGGTACATCATAACCTAAAACTTCTGCAGCTACTACAATATCTTGAGTAAAGTTTTTCGGAACTCCTCCGCCGAGCATCAAAATGCCTGTATCTTTAGCTTTTATTTTTAACTTAGTAATTTCTAAAAAATCTTTTGCAGAATCAACAGAAACTACTGGACCTTTTGCATTAAATTGATGATGAACTAAGCCAAAGCCAGCACTACAATCAGAGAATGCCGGTACAAAAATTGGTATTCCTTTTTCGTAAGCAGTTCTAATAATTGAATCTGCTCCTTGATTATTGTCAACAAGCCATCTTCCCATTTCTTGAATTAACTCTCTCGAGCTATATGCACGTGGTTCAAGCGAATTCATAATTTCTGCGACTGTCATATCGCAAACTCGTAAATCATCTTCGTCAATATAAGTATCATAAATTCTATCTATCATCAATTCCCGCAATTCATTATCATCGACAAATTGTGTCCCTTGATAATGTTTAAACCCTAATGCTTCTAAAAAATCTTGGTCAACAATATTTGCACCTGTCGAAACAATAGCATCTATCATATTTGCTCTCATCATTTCAACAATCGCTGATTTCATTCCAGCACTTATTAACGAACCTGCTAAAGTTAGTATTGTTGACGTACCATTGTCAGAAACCATCATATTAACTATTTCGGAAGCTCGATATAAGTTCCTTGCTTGGAATGCAGTTTTTCCCATTGCTTCCAATATGGGTATTGAATTAAAACTTTTGATATCGATATGTTCAACTGTTTTTTGTGGGTTTAAATAAAATTCTTTGTCTGCCATTTATTTCTCTTTAAATCTATTAAATAAAATTGTTTTGACGATAATTTTACTTCAATATTTAATATTTGCAAAATTAATTTTCTACGAACTCATCATCAAGTATTTCAAATATTTCTTTAAATAACTCATTTATTTTCTCTTTAGCGTCATCATTTAAAGGAACTATTTGCTGCGTTGTGTGTTCTTTTGTTGCTAATTCTTTGCTTGGTTTAGTTTTTGTATATGTTACTGATAATATTTTATCTTTTTCGAAAATCAAAGCTGATTTACTTTTATATTCTGCCAAAATTGATTGTGCTTGTCTTAATGGTACTTTATTTTTTCGAATTAAAGTTTGAATGATTTTCAAAATTTCTAAATCTTCGGGAGAATAAATACGATTACCACCTCGATTCTTTCGAGGCTTGATAATTTCGAATTCTTTTTCCCAATAACGAAGTATGTGTTTTTCTTCGTTTAAATTTTCACACACTTCGCTAATTGAATAATAAAGTTTTTTCATTCTTAATCGTCTATTTTATTTAAATTACAAAAAAATATTGAAACTTTAAAATTTTATTTGTAATTTTGTAATTCCTTTAAATTCTTTAAGGTGAAAAGATGGCAAAATATATTGTAAATCCAATTTTATTAAGGATGAAGGAATCCGAACGAGGTTCGGTATATCAATCAATAGTCGCACTCGGAATGCGAGCTCGTCAAATTAATGACCAAATCCGTAGTGAATTCCAAATGCGTGCTAAAGATTATATTTCTAACCTTGAAGAAAGTGAGGACGCTCAAAAGGAATTATTCGAAATTAGTAAAGATTTCGATATTATTCCCAAACCTAATTTTATCGCTATGAAAGAACTTTTAGAAGATAAACTTCGCTTTCGCATTCCAAATGATGCAAAAAAATAAACTAACTGAATAATTAGTTTAATTTTCATATACAAAAGAGGTTGCCTAATTTAGACAACCTCTTTATTTCTATTCGGATTTTTGATTTAATTATTTCAATTAAATTCAATAATATTCATCAAATATTTGGGCTAATCATCATTTCTGGTTTAACTAATTTATCGAATTCTTCTTCGCTCAATATATTTAGTTCTTTTGCGGCTTGTTTTAAAGTCAAATTATTTTTGTGAGCATATTTTGCAATTTTTGCAGCATTATCGTAACCAATATGTGGATTTAATGCAGTAACGAGCATCAATGTATTTTGAACGTAATAGTTAATTTTTTCTTTATTTGGCTCGATTCCAACGGCGCAATGTTCATTGAACATACGTGCGGTATCTGCGAGCAATCTCACACTTTGCAAGAAATTATAAATTAACACTGGTTTGAAAACATTTAGTTCGAAATTACCAGAAGCACCCGCCATGTTAACAGCAACATCATTTGCCATTACTTGTACAGCAACCATTGTCATTGCTTCACTTTGAGTTGGATTTACTTTGCCCGGCATAATCGAGGAACCTGGCTCATTTTCAGGAATAATCAATTCGCCAATTCCGCAACGTGGACCCGATGCTAACCAACGAATATCATTTGCTATTTTCATAAATGAAGCTGCAATTGTTTTCAAAGCGCCGTGAGCAAATACGAGAGCGTCGTGAGCGGCTAATGCTTCAAATTTGTTTGGTGCAGAAATGAAAGGCAATCCAGTAATTCCAGCTATTTTTTTTGCAGCAAGTTCTGCAAATTGTGGATGTGTGTTAAGTCCCGTTCCGACAGCAGTACCACCAAGAGCTAATTCATAAATTCCCGGTAAAACAAGATTTAATCTTTTAATTGCCATCTCGAGTTGTTGGACATAACCCGAAAATTCTTGCCCCAATGTCAAAGGGACAGCATCTTGCAAATGTGTGCGACCAACTTTAATGATATCTTTGAACTCTTCAGCTTTTTGCTCAAAAGTAGCTTTCATTGTTTTCAAAGCAGGAATTAAGTAATTTACTATTTGCTCAGCAGCGGCAATATGCATAGCAGTTGGGAAAGTATCATTCGAACTTTGTGATTTGTTCACATCGTCATTTGGATGAATTGGCTTTTTGCTTCCCATTTCGCCACCAGCAATTTCTATTGCTCGATTTGAAATAACTTCGTTTGCATTCATATTTGTTTGTGTGCCGGATCCAGTTTGCCAAATCGAAAGTGGGAAATGAGCATCGAGCTTACCAACTATAACTTCATCGCAAGCTTTAATAATCAAATTAAGCTTTTCATCTGAAAGCAAGCCCAATTCATTATTAGCGATTGCAGCAGCTTTTTTAAGTATTCCTAAAGCTCTAATTATTTCTCTTGGCATTTTTTCAATACCAATATTGAAATGAATTAACGAACGTGCAGATTGTGCTCCATAGTACATTTCATTTGGTACTTGGATTTCTCCCATTGTGTCTTTTTCAATTCTAAAACCCATACTAACCTCATCATTTTTTAATAAATTAAGTAAAAAATAAAATTAATAAAAAATTTTTTCTTTTATTTCTTTATTTTTATTCTCGTATCGATTGCATAAATTTCTTTTTCTGTTGCAATTAATGGATTGATGTCCATTTCTTCTATTTCGGGAACGAAGTGTATTAAATCAGATATTCGCATTATTATTTCTGCTAATTGTTCTTCGTCTATTCCTTTTTGTCCACGTATTCCTTTTATTATTGGATACGCTCGAATATTTTTAATTAAACTTTGTGCCTGGACTTTATCCAATGGTGCCAGTGAAAAATTGACATCTTTCAAAACTTCAATGAAAATACCACCTAATCCAAAAAATATCAAATGTCCGAAATCTTTTTCCTTTTTAATTCCAACAAATAGCTCTGTTCCTTTTATCATAGGTTGAACAAGAACAGCTATAGCATCTTTGAGCGACATTATTTTTTGATATGCTGTTTCCAATTCTTGAATATTTTGAATATTCAAAATTACTCCACCGACGTCTGATTTATGTACTGGTCCGACGACTTTCATTACTAATGGATAATCCCAATTCTTACATTTGCTTATTAATTCCTCAAATGAATTTGATACAATTTGCGGTAATTGCTTTATGTGAACTGAATCTAAAATTTTTGAAACTAAGTTGGGATTTATGAAATTATCATTTTCAGATTCTGCCAAAATTTCTTTAAACATTTGCTCATCATAATCTGAATAATTTAACTGTTCAATTAAATGCGGTTTTGGTGTATAATATACTTTCGCTAATGCAGTTGCTAAAGGCGTTTCATCAGGGAAAAATGTCCGTCCAAGATTTACAAAATGTTCCGTTTCCTCTTTCGCTTGAATCGGAGAAGGTAAAACGGGAAATATTGGTTTTTTGCAAGTTGATAATTTTTGATGTAAAACATTATAAACTTCTGTAACATTAAAAAGTCCAGGAGTTCCAAATATTACAATCATCCCATCGATTTCATCGAAGTAATTATCGACATAATCTAAAATAATTCCAAGTTGTTCTGCGGTTCCAGTTGCAAGAAAATCAATTGGATTTGCTACGGAAGAGCCATAGTATAATTTTGATAAAAGTTCTTCGGCTTTAGGTGACGTAATCTTAGGTACGTTTAATCCATTTTTTTGCAAAGCATCAGTGCATAAAATGCCAGGACCACCAGCATGGGTAATTACAGCAATGTTCTTCCCCTTCAATTCTTTATAGTTTAAAATGCTTGCGATGGAGATGAGTTCTTCACGACTGTAGCATCGAATTATTCCCGCTTTTTTGAACAAGGCTTCAACTGCCGCATCAGAACCGGCCAGAGAGCCAGTATGCGAAGAAACAGCTCTCGAACCAGCTTCGGTTGTTCCAGATTTTACAGCAGCAATTCGGCATCCTTTTATTATCAACGATGTAGTGTGTTTTAAAAACTTTTCGGGGTTATGAACTTGCTCGATATAAATCAACTTGTTCTTTGATGAATTTTCGGGATTAAAGGTTTCATCCCAATACTCCAATACTTCTTCAACTCCAATTGTGGCACTATTCCCAACAGAATAAATACTTGAAAATGGCAAACCTCTTTGGATTGCTGTTTCGAGAATGAACACTGCTGTGGCACCTGAACCGGAAACAAAATCGCAGCCAAATTTATCTAATTTCGGAATTGGTCCTGCAAAAACACCCGCATAATTTGTATTCAGCACACCAATACAATTCGGTCCAATCAAACTGGCATCATATTTTTTTATAATTTCCGCCAATTCATTTTCTAATTGCTTTCCTTCTTCGCCAACTTCAGAAAAACCTGCTGAAAAAACAATGAACGCTTTCGTTTTGCGATTTTTTGCTAAAAATTCAACAGTTTGATTAACAAATTTTGATGCAATTGCTAAAATTGCTAAATCTACATCTGGCAGTTGAGTTACGTCTTGGTAACATTTCATTCCCTGTACAGATTCTTCTTTTGGATTAACGGGATAAAGTTTACCGGAATAATTTGTAGATAATAAATTCAGTAATGCTTTGCCTCCTGGTTTTGTTGGGTCGTTGGAAGCACCGATTAATGCAATACTTTTTGGATTAATAAGTTCTTGGTTAAACATTTTCTTTTTGTGTTTTTGAAAAATTTAAAATTAACCATTTTTTTTCTTTGTTTTATCAAAAACTGTTAATATTTGTTGTGTGATAATTTTAATTAACAAAATGATTAATTTTGAAGTTTATATGAAATTGGATTTCGAATGTTTAAATTTATTTTCTTTCTATTACTTTTGATTTACGGATTTTTTAGCTTGAAAAGATTTTTGAAATCATTTTATTTGAAAAAACCTAATATTATTTTTTCAAGTATTTTAGTTTTACAAATAAAAAATTCAAGGAATTATTCTTTTAAAGATTATATTTATAAAATTGGGAATTCGGATTATTTTCGTATTGAATTGATTAACGAAATTGAAAATTATTTTATTTTTTCTGAAAAGAAATCGCCAATTTTCGAAAAACCTATTTTATATTTATTTTCACTTGAAAATAATCAAGTTTTAATTTATTCCAAAACATACGGATTGCCACTTTTGCGTGCAGTTGCGATTCCTCGCTCTGATATTAACTACATCACAAAAATTATAACTGAATAATATTCCCAAGCCGCAAATAATTTCCATCTTTGGTTATGGATTTCGATAAAATATCACCCATCCATTTTTGATTTTTAGTTTTTTCAAATCGGGATAAGATTGTAATTTTTCTAAATTTGGATATTTTGCAATGAAGAAAGCAGTTTTATCAATTTGTCCCGTTAAAAGCCAATTCTCGAATTCACTTGAATTCATTTTATGGTAAATTGCACTTTGGTTGAGCTTTTTATCTAAATAAAAATATTGTGCAAAGCTTTTGTAACCAAATGTTTGAACATAACAATTTTGACCTTTCAAACTTTTTATAAAATTAATTGGTGTAAGTTGTGTGTATTGTTCAATTTTAGGAACTAACAAAGGCAATAACAAGACCACAAAAATAGTGGTGCTTCCGTAAAGTGTAATAATGCTCAAAAGATTTTTCCGTGAACTTGCAAAAATTAAACTTACAATAATACCAATTAATAAAATTGCCCCAGGAATCCATTCATTCCCGTCCCAAATATATTCACCTGCAAGAATTTGATATGTAAATTTATCAGTTATTTTAGGAAGAAATAATTTGATATTCATTACTAATATTGGAAAAACAATAGCTAAAATTGCGATTGGAATTCCAATTAAACCAATTAACCAATTAGTAGATTTTTTCCAACCTGATGATAAATAAATAATTGAATATACACCTTTTGCTGCAAAAAAGGCAATGGGGAAATATGCAAGTGATGAATAATGCACTATCTTTGTACTTACAATAGAAAATATAATTATTACGAGTGATAATAATATCAGCATCCAAGTGCCGAATATTTTCACTGAAACATTTTCTTGTGGCAATTTTCTAAATCCTCTAAATGCAAATATCGAAGATGGGAACACTCCAAAAAGTAACACTAAAAAATGATAATAAATCGGACCGCCATGACCAGCGTCCTGAGTAGAAAATAATCTTAATTGATAATTGATAAATTCGGGGATGAGCTTGAAACCATACTCCATTCCAAGTGCCAAATACCATAACGAGATTGGCAAATATGCAATTAATGTAAATATTAATAATTCCCAAATCGGGAAATGTATTTTTTTTCTATTAATAAGCCAAAAAATAAAAGCAGTTGTTACCACAAGTAAATAACCAACTGGTCCTTTAGTTAAAATAGCAAGACCATCCAATAAACTTGCAAGTAATAAAAAATTATATGATTTTGTAAAACCTTCCCCTTTATTTGTCACTACTTGAAAATACCGAAACAAGTAATAAATACTCGAAAACATTAGTAAATTAAATAATGGGTCAATCAATCCTGTTTTGAAATAAAAATGAGGTAAAATTGAACCAGAATACGCTAAAATAAATAAAAAGCCAAATTTATCATCAACAAGTATTTTCCCAATATTAAAAAGAACAAGTAAAGTTATAATACCAATAATTGCATTAGGTAAACGTGCAGCAAATTCGTTCACTCCAAATATTTTCATAGATACAACTTGAATCCAAATATAAAGTGGTGGTTTTTCGTGAAATGGCTCAAAATCAATTCGAACGGTAAGATAGTCGCCGGTATGAATCATTTCACGTGCGGCTTCGGCGAAGTTGATTTCGTCCCAATCAAATAAATCAACATCTCCGATAAATGGCAAAAATAAAATACCTGCAAATGAAATAATAAATAAGTAAGTTTGGATTGACTGTTTTAATTTCTCACTCAACATAAGAATCAAATTTAGGTTTAATCTTTTATTATTTTAAATACTTTTTTCTCAAATCCTTCAACTATTACAAAATACAATCCAGATGGCAATGTCGAAATATTAAATTCAGCTTGCAAATTTTCAATGCTATAACCATTCACGAAATTATGAGCTTTTTGCGTTATAATTGGAGTTGTTTTTATATTTCCGATTGTATTTTGCAAATAAATTTGATATTCAGGTTGTTTGTCTTTATATACAACCTTGAATGGAATGTAAACTATTCCAGTTGTTGGATTTGGAAAAGGTACATCAAAAGACATTTTTAAAGTTGAAATTATATCATCTGTTTTGAATTCCAATGGTACATCGCATTTTGAATTTGAATTATAATCATTAGGAAGCCCTGTGGCAACTAATGGTAAAATATGTGGGGAACATAAATCTTCTAAAATTACAGTATCTCTTTCTGTTCCCATTTTATTCGGTGAATAACATATTTCTAAATCATAACTTCCAAAAGGAGCAAGAGTAATAGGAAACTGACTTTGTGGTAATGAAAAAGATAAGTTCCTCTTTAACAATATATTTGTTATTACTTGTGGTTTCCAACTTTTATTGACAATTTTCACTTTTTTACATAAAATGAGTGGGAAATTTATTGAATCTAAACTATATGGTTCTGATTGAATCACAGAAAGAGCAAATGCGTTAGTGTCGTTACGAACTGTAATATCCACTGGTTCACTAATATCGAAACATCCGTTTTCGTTTTCTACAAATAATCTATATTTCCCTGTTTGTTTAACGGTCAGAAATTGCTCGCTTGAAATAGGTATCGAATCGCTATCTTGGAACCATTTATAAATTGGGTATATGTTTTTTGATGAAAGTGTCACTGAATCATCAACACAGAAATTAGTTTTACCATTTACAATTATATCTGCTTTGGGATTTGGTGCGAATGTTAAATCCACATACGCTTCTGTACTACAACCATTTAAATCTACTGCTTTTAAGGTATATTTCCCACTTTTTTTGACAATAATTTGTTTTGAACTTTCTCCAGTTGACCATAAATATGTTGGAAAATCTTCAACAGCAGAAATCTTTGCTGAATCACCCTCGCATAAATTTTTAGGAGTAAAAACTTGTAATGTCAATTGGGGTTTAGGATAGAATTCAATATGAATGGGCATAGTTGTGGCGGAATCGCATTCATTATGAGCAACGTGAACCCAATAATCCCCCGACTGTGTAACTTTAATTGTTGGAGTTGTCTCACCCGTTGACCATTTGTAAGTATCATAAGATTTATTTAATGATAATATGATAGTATCCCCACTACAAGCGGGAAGTTGAGATGAAATATTCACTTGTGGTTTAACTGTGTCATAGCCTATATATTTATAGATTCCGAGACCAACAACAAAACCTAAAGTATCGTTTGCGAACCAAATATCATCTAAATCTGCTCCTGGCGTTATTCCACAATTCAAATTTTCCCAGGTTTTACCCGCATTTGATGTGTAATAACATCCTCTATTCCAACCAACCACCCAACCTCTTTCGGGCGATTGCAAAAAGCAACCAAACATTGAAGAACCAAAATTCGTCTGATGCCAAGTTTTTCCAAAATCAGTGGAAATTCTTGCTCCACCACTTCCGCCGCTCCCGGTGCATCCCGTTGAATATGGGACAAGAAAAGTACTGCCGTTTATCATTAAATCTTCTTGCCAATCACTTCCACCCGATTGAGAGTAAAAGTCCCAAGTGCGTCCAAAATCGAAAGTTTGAAATATTGCTCCACTGCCTGAAGCAAAACCAATACCGGAATTTTTATCTATTAATAAGTCAGAAAGTCCACTACCATAATAAGACAAGGTAAATAAAGACCAAGTTTTACCACCGTTCGTTGTTTTATAAAATTGTTGTTCATCATCGCAACCACCACCAATGGCTAATCCATTATTTTCGTCCCAAAAGTAATTTCCCCAAATATCTATAACACCATTTGGTGTAATATTATACCAAGTCTTGCCACCATCTGTTGTTTTGAAAATTCCTCCAAAAGCATTAAATCCATTAATTAAGCCCGATGTATAACCAACTTTTTCATTCACAAAATATATGCCTTCGAGCTGATATGCGTTTGGTATTACTGTTCCGTCCCAAGTATTACCGCCGTCTGTTGTTCGGACGACTACTCCATTTTTCCCGCAAGCCCAACCATATTGTGGATTGTTCTTTAAGAAGAAAACCTCTAAATAATATGCATTCTGGAATTGTGGAGGCATCGCCGTTATCCGCTTCCATTGTGCATTTCCGGTCGCAATGAAAGTGATAAATAATATAATTAATAAAAATATTCGTTTCATTTCTTTATTTTAATAGACTTTATAGGAATATTAAAGAATATAAACGAATAAAATTTTATAATTTGCAAAAATTAATTTTGATGTTTTTTACGTGCCAATTATTTCGATTGTGGAAAACTTTTTAACTTTTCTCTATCTTAACTAATAACTAATAGTTTATTGATGAATTTGATAATTTCCAAAAGTAATAAAAAAATAATATGAGTAAGCGATTTTCATTATATTTTCATATTCAATTAATTATTTTGCTCAAATTTATCTATATGATTTTAAATGAATTAGCTATTTTTTTTTATTTTTGTTGATTGTTTATAACTTTTTTGTTTGTTAATTAAATTATATTTTGTAAAATTCCATTTGTAAAAAAATGCAAAATGAAAAAAGTTATTCACTTTTTAAAATTTTGAATTAAAATACAAAAAATTATTCGAATAATTAAAAAATAAGTTAAAAGAATGGAAGAAATTATTACTGAGTCGTTAAAGCAAATTGAAGTTTTTGAAAAAGAAATAATAAATAGAAATAATGGAAACAGTTCAGCATACGCAGCTGAAATTTGGGAAAAAGTCCTTCGAATCATCAAAGATAACGTTGACCCAAGTTCTTTCAAAGTGTGGTTCCAAACAATCACTCCGAAAGCACTTGATGATAATTTAATTAAACTCGAGGTGCCAAGTCAATTTTTTTACGAATGGCTCGAAGAGCATTATTCAAACCTTTTACATAACACACTCAAAAAAATCACAAAAAAAGATATTGAAATAGTATATGAAATAAAGCCTTTCGAAAGAAAAAGCAACAACGGTACTACGCTTCAAATACCGAGTAATCATAACTTTTCTATTCCTCCCAATATAGAAAATGGGAACTACCAATCCGATGTTGGTTACGATTTAATAGACAGCCAACTGAATCCAAATTATGTTTTTGATAATTTTGTTGTTAGCGAAAGCAATCAGGTTGCAGCTGCTGCAGCAAAAGCAGTTGCCGATAACCCCACAAAAACAAGATACAATCCTTTGTTGATTTATGGTTCAACTGGACTTGGCAAGACTCATTTAGCTCATTCTATCGGAAATCAAATTTTAGCCCGAAATCCACGGATGAAAGTGTTATATACGAATGGCGAACAATTTTATGTAAATTTTGTAAACGCAATTCAAAGCAATAAAATTAGCGATTTCGCTCGTGTTTACCGCAATGTTGACGTTTTAATTATCGATGATATCCAATTTTTTGCAGGAAAAGAAAAAACACAAGATAATTTTTTCCATACATTCAATGCTTTACATCAATCAAATAAATTAATTGTACTCACAAGTGATAAACCAACTAAAGAGTTGAAGGGCGTTGATAATCGCTTAATTTCACGTTTTAATTCTGGAGTTACCGTAGATATCCAATCGCCAGATTTAGATATGCGTATGGCTATTTTAAGGCGTAAAAGTAGAGCCGATGGATATGATTTCCCTAATGATATTATTGAATTCCTTGCTCGAACTATTACTGATAGTATACGTGAGCTCGAAGGTGCTTATATTAGTCTAATCGCCCATTCTACATTCAACAATAAACCTCTTTCATTGGATTTAGCAAAAGAAGTGTTAAACAATATTTATCAAATCCAAGAAAAAGAACTTACAGTCGAAAGCATAAAACAAATTGTGGCTAATCATTACAAAATTACTTTGGATATGATGATGTCTAAATCACGAAAACACGAAATCGTCCTTGCAAGACAAATGTCAATGTTTTTCACCAAGAAATTACTTGATTATCCATTGAAAAAAATCGGTGAATATTTCGGAGGCAAAGACCATACAACCGTTCTTCACTCTATTCAAACTATTGAAAATTATTTAGCTTTTGATAGAGTTGTTCGAAAAAGTTACGAAATAATCTATAGTAACTTAAAGAAAGAGCATGGTTTAGACTTGGAGATTAACTCAAAGTAAAAATTATTTTAAAAATTTAAATTTAAAATTCCAATTTTTTATTATTAAATCAATAATTGTTATTTATTGATTTGTTCTTTTATTTTTTCAAATACTTTCATTGCCGGCAAATATTCCATACAAAAATAATCATTTGTACATTGTCCTTTGAAGAAACATTTACACTCTTTGTCGGGCTGGACTATTACTCCACGTCCATATAATTCAAATTCATTTGGATTGAAAATATTATTGAGTAACACAATATTTTTTTTCAATCCAATTGCTATATGAAGAGCCATTGTTACGGCAGTTACAACTAAATCGGTTTTATCAACAAGTGAAATAAATTGAGCAAGCGGAAAAGCACCTAAATAAGTTGCATTAGTTTGCTCTGCTAATCTTTTATTTCTATCGTGTTCCGCCTCACCACCAAGTAATAAGGGAAAATATCCTTCATTTTGTAACATTTTAATAAGTTCCAACCAATGCTTTTCAGGCCAAAGTCTGGATGTCCACCTTGAACCACATCCAGTGTTTAATCCAATTATTTTTTTATTATTATTTTTTAAATTAAATTGAAAATTAGATTTAACATCTAAAACATATTCTTCTTTTTCAAAATTCCAACCAGATATTTCGAATATTTCCTCTAAGTATGACTTTGTATTTGCTTTGCTTATGTCATCAAAAAGTCCCGTCAGAAATTTGGGTAATGCTAATTTGTTAATTGGTGCGGGCTTATCATTTTCTAACCAAAAACCAGATTTTTTATATGCTTTAATCATTGTTGCAAGTGAACAAGCTTGCATATCTTTATCTAAATTGATTAACCAATCAAATTCAATATTTTGTAGTAAAATAATATTTTCCAGAGTAAAATTTAACTTTACATCAACTAAATCTGGTAATATTTCTGGCGTAAGTGTCAACCACCAAATTTCGTAATTTGGATGTTGTTTTTTGATTTTTCTAAGCAGCGGAGTTGTCCGAATCACATCACCAATGGCACCCAATTTAATGATTAAGATTCGACCTTCAAGCTTTTCGTAATATTCGCAGCCTTCGCAATGTACTCCAAATTCTTTATGTGGCTTACACGGAACATCACCTTGAAAGTATTTACAGTCTGATTTATATATCATATAATAAAAAAATGATTTATTACTTTGAAAAAATTCAAATTAATAAATCATTACTAAATATTAATACTTTGTTTTATTATATTTTTTTAAAATGAATATTGGAATAAAATTGAAATATTCAAATTATAAACATAAGATTCCTTTGTTTCAAGATATGTAAGTGGGGTTAGCAATTCGTACCGACTATTATCCCGACCAACGACGTTCATAATTGATAATCCGACGCTTGCATTTAATTGCAAAGGCTCGAATAAATATCCTTCTACACCTACTCTGAAAACTCCACCAAGTCGTGTAGCTTCAGATTTTGTTTTAAATACGATTGTTGTATCTAATGCATTAATATAAAAATAATCCCTTTGAAGTCTATAATCAATATTACGTAACATAGTCGCTCTCATTTCTAAGCTGACATACGTCTTTGCTTTGAGGTATTTTAAATTCTGTAATACGTAGCTAATACCGATGTAGGGTGTAATTAAATTCATTGTGTGAGTAATTTTATCTTCGATATATTTTCCTTCGGGAAGTCGCTCTTTTGCCATAAAAAATTGATAATCAATTCCAACTGGAATTCGCCAATTATTATCTTCGTCAATTGGTATTGTGTATCGCATTTCTAACCCTGGTTGTGAACCGTAAAATCCACCTCCTATTACAATTGGGTCAGAATCCGACGATGGCACTATTGGTTTTCCACCTGGGTTGTTCCCTAATATTGTCGTAGTAGAAAGTCCAATCGCAAATGATGAATTCTTCAAAAATTCTGCTTTTACATTTGCAAACATAATTGCGAAAAAAGTAATGGTTATAATTAATTTATTCATAATTTTTTTAAAATTTATCTGAAATATTGTACATATTCTTATTGTTCATCATTTGATGTTTTGTCATTAACTCGCCTAACAAGCCTAATGAAATAAACTGTATGCCAACAATAATCGAAGCAATTCCAAACCAAAGCAATGGACGATTGCTTAACGATGTACTCCCCATAAACCACTCTATTGACAATGCCAAATTTGTAATAAATCCAATTAGCGTCAATAAAACTCCTAATGAACCGAAAAAGTGCAATGGTCTTTTCATATATTTTACAGTTACCAAAACTGTTAATAAATCCAAGAACCCGTAAATGAAGCGAGAAAGACCAAATTTCGTTTTTCCGTATTTTCGGGGATGATGTTGCACTGGTATTTCTGTTACTTTAAAGCCATCAAGATGTGCTAATGCAGGTATGTAACGATGCATTTCGCCATAAACAAGAACTGTTTTCACGACAGAACGTTTATACGCTTTTAAGCCACAATTAAAATCGTGTAACCGCACTCCAGTCGCTTTTGAAGTAACATAATTAAAAAACTTAGATGGTATCGTTTTGCTAATTGGGTCATATCTTTTCTTCTTCCATCCAGAAACAAGGTCGTAACCCAAATTTAACTTTTCGATTAAATTTGGTATTTCTTTTGGGTCATCTTGCAAATCTGCATCCATAGTGATTACATATTTCCCTTGAGCTTGTGCAAATCCAACAGATAAAGCCGCTGATTTTCCGTAATTGCGACGAAATTTTATGCAGTGTATATTACTATTTTCTCGGCTTAAATCTTTAATTACTTTATAAGAATTATCTGTCGAACCATCATCAATAAAGATTATTTCGTAATCTCGTATTTTATTTTCAGCAAGGGTTTCGACTATTTGCTGCACCAATTCTGGTATTGATTCTTCTTCGTTTAATAATGGAATAACTATTGATAAATAAACTTGTTGAGCTTTATCACTATAAAACTGTTTTTGCTTTCTTTTATTATAATTAATGTTTTTTTCTTTATCAAATTCTTTTGACATATTTTCACAGATTGAATTCGAAAATACTATCTACAAATTATTAATTTCTTGGTAATCTCCTCTCCATCAACAGTTTGCATTTTCAAAATATAAATTCCATTTTGCAAATTTGATATATTTATTAGAGATTTAAAATTATCATTATATAAAGACAATTGAGAACCCAAAAAATTACATATTTCAACAAATTTTATTTCTTTTTTTGAATTTAAAATTAAAAAATCTTTCGCTGGATTAGGATAAATCGTAAAATTGTCCTCCTCTATTTCCTGAACAGACGAAATATCGATATTGTAATATGCTTTGACAATAAATTGGTCTATTAATATTTCAGTGTTCGTTGCTTGGTTAGTTTTCGCCATATTCACTTTAAACCAAACACCGTATGGGTCGCTTATTATAACTGAGTCAATGTACTTTGGTAACTTTTGCCAACTCATTCGTACATACGAGCCTCTTCCATAAAAGACTTTGAATCGATATTCTCTTTCATATTTTATTGAATCATTCGAAGGACCATAAATACTACGATATGACCATAAATCTTTCTTTTCATTTTCATCATATGTAAGCATTACTGCGTAAAAAATATCCGATGGTAACGGAATATCCGGAATTTCATATTCATTGTAAAGAGTGTCCATTTTGTAAGTTGCATCTGGTGCTAAACCAAAAATCAGATTTTCCCAAGGACTATCTTTATCATTTTCTAACTTTATTTGTACAAAAATATTTTCTGTTAATTTGGAATATGACGTTAAATTTAACAGAAAGAAGAATAATATAATGTATTGAGCTCTTTTCATTTCTTTTTCACCTTTAAATAACAATGGGTAGCAGGAATTACCTACTACCCATTTTATCTAAATTAATCGCTTTTTATTTCACAACGTTAATTTTAGTAACTTGGAAGTTTGAACCATTAGTTATTTTCAACAAGTAAGCACCTGCTGGCAAATTGGAATTATTTAATGAAACTGCATAAGCTCCATTATTGTAATTACCGTTAACTAATGTCATAACTTCAGAGCCAACTTCGTTGTATAATTTAATTGTTACATTTCCATTTTCAACTACTGTAAAGTTTACTGTTGAAATTCCAGCTACTGGATTTGGATAAACTGCTACATTTAAATTAGTTACGTTGTCAACTCTTTCTATTTTAACAGCACCAAATGTTGTGTTGTTAACTGCCACGGAACGATTATTTTGGTCGATTGTTCCAAATACTTTGCCTGATACAGCATCACTGATTGTATATTCTGCATTTGGATTATCAATTGTAAATAATACTGGATAAGTTGTTCCTTGTAATTTTACTACACTTTCATTTGTGTTGCTTAAATATAAATTGTTGTTGAATCGTACATCAAATAAACCTGCTGGAGGCACTGGTGGCAATTCAAACATTGCATTGTCGATACTTGAATTGTTTGTTAAATACAAGTTTGAAGTATGTTGTTCATTATCAGCAATAGTTAATTTTGTTGTTGATAATAAAATTTCTTCTTTGTTTGTATTTACAACTGAACGTTCGTCTTCTGGAATAAATGGTGCTACGAGTTTTAAATAACCTGTATTATTTACTTTAATCCAGTAGCCTAAACCTGGTAATATTTGAGATACTTCACGGTATCCTAAATCAGTGCTGTAGCCCCATACACCATATTTCAATGTATAGTCTATAGTTGGAACTGGTGAACCTTCAAATTGAGTAAATGAAATGTCTGTAATGTTCATTGGTGCAGATACTGAACCAATTGCGTTCCATCCACCACTTATTGTTGGGTCATCAACATCTGGTTTATCGCCTGCATAAACTTTTACTTTATCAAATGGATATACAACTTCTCTGATTTCTGTTCCGTTGAAGAATTTATCAACTGAATCACCATATTTTACAAAGTAGCCAACACCAACTCTCAAACTTGTTTCTGGTTGATATTGATTTTGTGAGAAGAAGTAAGGAACGTTAATTGCTCTTGGATAAAATACATTCCAAGTAGGATTAACTGGTCTTACTGGTAATGAAACAAAATTCCAACCTTTTTTAATAATTGGTTTTTCATTTGCATCTAAGAACTTAATATCTTTTGGTAAAGTATACTCAATCAAGAATGAAGTAATGGATGCGTCATTAATTGTAAAGGAACGTACATTGCCCTCTCCATCTAATGGTGTACCATTTCTCATATCAATTGGTTGGAATAATTGACCATTTAATGTATCACGTAAGAATACTCTCGCACCTGCTGGGAATTGGCGAACATCCCAAGAAACAACTACAGGATAATTGCTAACACCACCAGCATTAAATCTTACATAAAATATGTGTGATCTATTATTATCAAAGTCTCTAATATCTTTAGAGCCAGTTCTTGGGGCACGTGCATTTGGTGCAAAATCTCCATATCCGTTTGGATATTTTGCAGCTGTTTTTGGATATACTGGTGGATATGGGAAGAATCGTGCATCAAATGTTTGGCCTGTTGCTAATCCTGTAGCTGGGTGGTATTCACCATATAATGAATCTACACCAACTGTGCCACGTGGACCTGTACCAAATACTAATGTTGTATTATCGCCGCTACTTGATCTTGAGTTTCTTATGTTCAAGAATATTCCACCTGGGTATCCTTCTGGATTTGCAGTTCCTCTTGGTTCATATGGATTTCTAATGAAGAGGAATTTAACTTTTAATCTAACGTTGTTGTATTTTGCAACAGGTGATTTAAATGTTAAATAACCTTCGTAGAAGCCTGCTTTTTCTTGGTCAGTTGGATCATTTAATTTTAATTTTGTAGGGTCACATATAATATTTAAATGATATGGAGATTGTTTAACAGTAGCTTGACCAGCTGGATCTTTTAATACTCCTAAGATATCATTATCTAAATAATTGATAGTTCTTTTTCTTTTAGCTTTGCCATCTTGGTCTGTAGTTGTGAAAAGCCATGGTTCACTTGATTCAATTTCGATATTAGTTAATCTTGAACGTTCAACTTCATTTGCGATGATAATTTTTAATCTACCGAATGGATCAGTTGTATTATTTGAATCAACAGTGATAATTTGTTCTAATTCCCAATAATCTGGTGAAATCTTATTGATTGTGTATCCTTCATTTACATCCGATGGGAAGTTAAATTGAGGCTCACCATTGGAAATTCTAACCATAATTGAACCTGGTCTGTATGGTTCTTTTAAGAATATTTCTTCGTCAACTAAACCTTCGTTGTTAAGTCCACCAACACCTGGATAAGCTGGTAATGCTGGATAATCTGCTGATGGATCTTTGAAAATATGGCTAAATCCTTTGTATGGTAAATCTTTTGTTACATCTAAATCGTTGTATTTAATTTCATCTGGTGAAATGTACATAGGTGTTTGCAAATATGTTGTATTTGGATCACCGATGTTTTGTTTACCAATAATTTTGAATTTTACATAAAGTAACACATACCAACGATTAGTAAATGTTTTATCATTATGTCTCATTGGTTGAGTTGATGTTCCTGTAATTGTAACTCTACGACCTCTTTTTACTTGTGTACCAGGAGCATCTTTAATTTGATCCCAAGTAGTGTAATCAATGTATTTCCAGAAGTCATAATCTGGTTTGTCATCCCATTTAATATTCCAACCATATGCGAATGGTGGATCTTCGTCAATTGTACCATCTAATGTTAAAATGTCTTCCATATATGATGGATGTGTTGTTTGAACACCAGTTGCTTGAACTGCAGCTGCATCATAGAATATTGAAAACTTGAAACTGTAAATTGGTGGTACTACATATTGTGTCGCATCAAAAGTGAAAAAGTTATTTTGAATGAACACTGGTACCAAAATTTCTCTGGTTGTTGCTGATGATGGTGGTATCCATAATCTACCATCTGGATAGATGGTATAATCATAGCCCGAACCATCGGCTGTTAATGAAAGTAAGGGTGATTGAGGTTTTGTAACATTTTGTGCTTCTACTTTAGCAGTGAAAAGGAAAGTAGCTAAAAGTAGCAACCCCAATACTTTCCCACCATAGCGTGATAGCGAGAAAATCTTCATCATTTCAAACTCCTTATTTTGTTGAATAACATTTATAAAACTTTTTATTTTCAATTTTATCATTTTTTTCTATTCTTATAAAATAAATATTTTCTTTAAATTCATTTGTAAAAATCTTAATTTCAGTCTTGTTTTGGACGTTTTCTTCATATATTTTTGAACCAAGTAAATTATAGATCGAAATTTTAATTATTTTTTGGTCAAAATTATTGATTGATATAACACCTTCTTGATTAACTATGTTTTTATCTCCATCCTTTACGCTAACAAAGCTCGAATCTTTTGTTATTTTGATTGGTGCTGTTTTATAATTAAATATGCAACTACAATCATTATATTCTACTTTATTTAGCCCATAGCTATAATCTGTAATTGTATCATTTAATACGTATGCGGCTTTTATATCCAAAACGAAATTTGTTACTCTTTCATTCAAACTTAATTCAATTTCACTGTTAGAAAATTTATCGATATTTACATTATCATTCGATTTTACATCAAAAATCGAAACAGTGTCTTGCCCATTAAAATATAATTTCAATTTGTTAACAAAATTATAATCGGGCAATTTCACATTTAGTTTGTAATCGATTTCAGTTTCTTTCGGTTGCAAAATGAATTTGCTTGAATCAGGTATTATAGTAACAATTCGTTCGGGTTTTTCTATTGGTTCGATGTAAACATAGCCACCACCTAATGTATCATTTAACTTTTTTTTGAATTCGTCAGTAAAGTTGAGTGCTGTAATCTGCACCCAGCTTGAATCTTTGCAAGTGCCACCAATCCATTCGGCTGAAAATGCTATTAATATACTATCGTTATATGCTGGTGGAACATTAAAGTTAAATGTTGTTGCATACCCTTTTACTTTATCACCTTCAAGACCTAAACTAAAACTTTTTTCTTCAAAGAACTCTGATAATGTATTCCCAACCAAATAGTTTGTAAACTTTATTTTAGTCGGGTCATATTTTAATTCAATATCAAAACCATATAGTGAATCTGCTTTTTTTATTTCGCCAATGTTAACTTTTAGTACCAATCTTGTTTTTGCTAAACTATCGCAAGCATCTACTAATTTGTTAACAAGAATATATGGTTTATATTGGCTGAACAATTTCCCGTCGGGTATTGCCAGAATAATTGTAATAATTATTATTGATACAATACCCGACAGAAACTTATTCTTCATTTCAAATAACTTTAATATTATTTAACAATAACTTTTCCTGTTGCAATGTTGCCATTACCTTCTAAGCGATAGAAATATGAACCTGTTGCAATGTTTGCTGTTGCGTCAATGATATAAGTACCTTGATTATATTCGCCATTTGCTACTGTTGCAACTTCTTTTCCAAATAAGTCATAAACTTTTAATGTATAATTTCCATTTTCAGGAATGTTTACGACAAACTGTAAATTGTTGCTATTTGCAGGATTTTGTGTTGTATTTACGCTTAAACCTTTGATTTCAGTATCATTAACGAGTGCATATTTCTTATTGATTTTGTTTACGTCATTCAAACGAGTGTCTGTAAATTCGAGGTTTATGTCAGTTGTACGAACTAAAACAGTTGCAATTGGTTCATCTGTATTGAATTTTGAATTACCCGATACTACTAAATTTGAACCATTATAAGTATAGAATACATCTTGGTTTGCAGTAACACCGATAATATCACCATTCAATTTTGTTTTGAATCCGATTGGACCTTGAACATCATCGTTTAAATAAACTGGAACTTCGAATAAATTGTTACCGAGTGAATTGATTGCTTTGACAGTTACATCTAATTTTTCTAAGTCAGCTGGTACTTTTCCTTTTATTACAGTTGTATCGAGCAACCATGGTAATTCAGGAACTTTTGCAGCTATATATGCTAAAATTAATGCAGCGTCATATTCATTTGCTTCGAATAATATTTGTTTTAATGAACTTACTTCACTTGGTAAATCTTCATCATAATTTTTGCTTTTTGTAGTAACATTTTTACGTACTGAGTTCACATCATAGTAGTAACGTCCGTTATGGTTTACGTCACCATGATAAGCTGCACGTCTACGAATTGGGTCTAATGGAATTTCAGACGCAACTGATCTCATAATTAAACGAGCATCATTTACTGTTACATATTTGTTTTGTTTTGGATAACCAAAATCATAATTTTTGTTTCCTGGTGCTTTTGAAAAGTCAACATCACCATCGCCCCAGAATTCTGCTAAATTGAAGCTCTTGAATGCTTTGAAATAAAATTTAGCTTCTTTAATTGTTGTTGGAGGCCAGTCGTTTGAATATGATTTTGTCTTTGTTACTTGTGAATATGGTACATTTGGATTTGCTTTTAAGTATATTTCGTTGATGAATGCATTTAAAAAGTCTGCATCGTTTCCAACGATTTTACCTTCGCCTTTAATACCAATTGTTGCGCCTTTAGTTTGAATTCTATTATCGTCAGTTGGTCCTAAATATGGATTACCGCCAACATTTCCGTAGTAAAATTCAATGTCGCCTTGTTTTGAATATTGGTCGTTTGACTTAATTAAACGTAATTGGAAATTTCCTATACTATTTTTTAAGTCTTTTCCTTCGTATTTGTAGTTGATGTTTAAATCACGCCATTCAACTATAAGTTGGTTACCGTCTGAATAATACAATATCTTTGATGGTTTGAATCCACGTGCATTTAAATCTTCTAATCCTCTGTAATAGTGATCACCCCAAAATGGTGCTAATACATTTACTGGATATGAGTTTGCATCAAGAAACAATCCATCTTGGTCCTTCGGTGGAAGGAATGGTGGATATTGCACAACATTGTTTTCTTTCTTTCCAAAAGTTACAAATCCATTGATGTTGATCCATAATTTGTTATAAACCTCTCCATTGAATTCGAAATCGAATCCTATATCGATAGCTTTATAACCATCATCGAAATCTGGCACATCAAAGTTTGGAGGCAATGCAAAGTCTGTACGAGGTATAACTACTACATTCGGATTGGCTTCATCCAATTGATTGTAGAAAGTTGTTACAACACGTACAGTGTCAAATTCTCCATAGACTTGTGCTTTTAGTTGAGTTGTTATTCCAGCCATCAGAAAGAATATCATCACTCCGATTGACAATTTGAATAATCTCTTCATATTTACTCCTCTATTATTATAATTATTTTCTTAAGTTATACATTTTTGGTTGCTCCTCACCAAGAGGAGCAACCTTCAATGTGATTATCTTACAACTACTACTGGATATGTAGAAGTTTCATTTCCTGCGTACATTCTAATGGAGTATGCACCTGCTGGTAATGGTCTACCGGAGTGGTCATTTCCATTCCAATTTACTGTATATGTACCAGCGTTCATAAATCCATTTTCAATAGTAGTTACTACGTTTCCGAGTGCATCCACGATATCAATTCTTACTTCTGATGCTTTTGACAAACCATAAGTAATTGTTGAATTGATGGATACTGGGTTTGGACTTACTGAGTTTATTCCATTTACAATATCGTTGCTGTTATCAACACTGCTTAACCAGTCGTGAACAATTACGAATGCGTTAAGTGACGAGTTGTTGATTACAACTTGGAACAATTCTGGGTCGCTTGTGCTATAACCAGCAATTACGTCTGCTTGCTTCTTGAAGTTCTTATCTGGATCTGTCATTCCAAAGCTAAAGATATTTCCATTTGATGAGAAATCTCTTAAGTACCAGCTTGCACCTGTTGGATTAGCTGTTGTATTATCTTTAGTTGGTACTTCTTTTGGTCTCCAACTTAATGTTACTGGATAGAATGTTGACGAACCATTTACTTCTCCACCAGCTTGGAATTTTGCTTTGTAAATTTCTTCTTTGTTTACATTTGCTGTAGCTGTTGGATAAATATTACGTAATGTTCCATTTCTTGTTGGGATTACCCAGCGTGCATCGAATACGTCTAATGGTGGAACTGGTGGTAATTCATATTCGCAAAGGTTATAGTCTAAGAAGCCTAAATAGTTAGGACTATCTGTTCCATCACCTGTTGTTACACCATCTTTACTGTTTGGTAATGGTGATGTACCGAATTGCAATACTTGAGTTGCACCACGTGAATTTGTTACATTGATATTGCAAACGAAATCTGTTTCGAGTGATATTTGCAATCTATAAATCATTGTTACTGATTGACCGGCTTTATCTGTCGCAATAACTTTAATTGTTATTTTGCCATCAGATTCTGGATTTAATTTGAAGTTATTAGTGAATATTTTTACAATCACTGTATCTTTCAAACCATCACCATTGATAACCTTTGGACTTACATCTAATAATGTTGGGTCTATTGGGTTATCTCTACCGTCCAATAATTTCAATGTAATTGTTTCATCTGAATTGTTTCTGAGTAAATCTAAGTCTACTATCTTAATGTTATCTTCGTATTTGGCATCATAATCGATACATTTTACTGCAGGAGCTGCTGTAATAACTGGTATATGATTTACAGGTAATACTTTCATTGGTATTTGTTTTAATGAACGTAAACCGTTTTCATCTTCAACAACTACGCTTACCATTATATTGGCTGGTGCATCTTTTACTCCTGGTTTTCCATATAATAATCCAGTTTCTTTATTGATTTTGAGCCATTTTGGTGTAGTCTTGTAATTTGTTAAGTTGTATTTACCAGCATCGGCATAGCAATCATCTATTGCTAATTCGCTTCTTGCATCGTCAACATAAATCAATTCAAATTTATGTTTTTGTCCGAAGTTCGGGTCAAAGAATTTAACTTGTTTTGTTAAATCCATTAACTCTGGATTATAATCTGTACCTTCAACTGCATCTGGTAATGATGTTGTAGTAATTTCTGGTTGAACGTTGATGAATAATTCTAATCTCTTATTAGTAACTCCACCATGGCCATCATTTGCTACAATTACAAATACTGTATCAGTATTTAACGCACCGTTACTTTGATTTGTTGGAATTAAATATGGTAATACTTGATCTTTTGGAACTCTGATATTTAATCTACCGAATGTAGTGAAATCAACTCCATTTTGATCTGGTTGGTCATCTGTATTGTAGAAATACATATTATTATATGACATCCATGCTGGTTTTGTTTGCATAATTACATTACCAGGTCCACCTTCACCAAATTCATCACCTTTATAGTATGTTGTATCGATAACTGCAGTGTCGCCTTCCATTGGTCTAATTGCAGTATTTGCAAAACCGTATGCAGTTCTACCATATGGATAGTTCCAATTAATTGCCCAACTATCTTCTAATTCATCGTCTGTGTTTAAGTCGATTTGGAATCTTAATTTGTCAGTTAAGTTTGCAATTAATTTACCTTCTGCTGTTGTTTTGCAAGTATAAACTGATGGCACATATGATTTTGTTTCTGTTTTGCGTGTTGCTAAATCAGTTATAACAGTTGCCTGACCTAATTCTTCAGCCTTTGTATTTGGATCGATGAATCTTGGAACGCTATCTACAACAAATAATTTGAAGTCTTTAATTCTTGTATAGAATTTGCCGAAATCAATTGTATCTTGTTGTAAATATCTTGCATTTTGAATATCATATATAGGACTGCTATAGTATCCTGGATATGTTTCGATAAATCTATCGATTACATCTTGTGGTGCGTTAACAGCCAATAATGAATCATATGTTCTATAGTTTGGAGGATAGTTAGCTGCACCGACTGATACAACTTCTCCACCTGGAACTACGTAAGGATTAATTGGTTGACCATATAATCTTAAGTAGCCTTTTGATCCCCATTTTTCTTCATCTAATGCTTTTACTGTATCAGCTAATAACCAACGATATGCACCTGAGTTAGGATCAACTGACCATGTATATGTGATTTGTGGATATTTGCTTGACCAATCTGTTCCTTCATATGATCTTGGATCATAGAATTTATTAACATCAATTGCTGTTACGTTAATGATACTATCACGTCCTCTATTTTGAATATCATCTAATTTTGAGTATTCTGAGCCAGCTTCAGCAGGATATGATCTATCTTCTGAAACAAAGATTTTATCTTTGAATTCAACTGGTGTTACATTTTCCAATGCAGGAATGTCTCCTGTAAATACTGGTGGTTCTGTGCTACCAGTTATTGTGAACGATATACCATCTTGATAAGCTTTATCTGCGCCATCTCTCCATAATGCTGTACGTGAAACTATTCTTACAACGTCACCAACATTTACTGGAAGAGCTGTGTATTTTTCGCCAGCGAAGAATGTTGTATTTGAAATTCCATTTAAGAAGTTTGAAGCTGGCATATCTGGTCTGTTACTGAATAAGTTTGGTACTGTACCAAATTCATCATAATCTGCAATATATTTACGACCTTTTAATGCGCCTGCATCTTCTTTGTATGGATTACGGAATAAGTTTTCTAATAAGAATGGACCAGTTCCATAGTTTGCTAAACCTTCAGCTGTTCTTCTAATTAATGGATTAGCATTTCTTCTGGATAGATCTGGTACTAATTCTACTGTAGCACGAAATACTTCATTCTTTGGTGCTACTTCGCTTACTTGTGTTAAAGGAACTCTGATGTAATCGCCGGTTGTTTCGTTGATTACAAAGTATACTGTTTGATTTAATAAATGATAATCATTATTTACTGTATTATCATCTCCACTATAATCAACTGCTGCTTCCAAATATAATGGATAACCTATTGGGTGATAGTAGTTACCATCTTTATCTGGATGGAATTCTGTTTGTAATGCAGCTAATTGTGGATATGCACCGCTTTCTGCATAGTATGGGTCACGTGTCCAACGTTTTACATATTTTCCATTCGAAGGCATTTGAGCATCTGCATATCTCTTGATAATTGGAGGAATACCAACAGCGAAGTCTTCAATTGGAACCATTCTACGTTTGCTATAATCAGCAGTTTTTATATCTGTTCCTTTATCATAAATATCATAAATACGTCCGGAGAATAAATATTTCTCTGGAATTGACATATCGTCAACTGTATTTTCATCTGTTCCGTTCTTTGCTGGAATTGGTGTATATGTAAATTCTTTAACTTGTTCAACTGTTCCATTCATTACTGTTCCAAATCTTTCGAATGGACCTTGATTTCTTGGGTCAGTTGTTGCTGGATATAAATAAGGTAAGTAAGAAACATCGCCTTTTTCAATGAAGAATGTTTCGTTGATTACATTTCCATATTCTTCGAATTCGCCAGTATTTTCGTTATAGAATTTAATCTTCATATTTGATAAGCTCAAATTAACGTCTGCTTCAGTATGGCCCCAATAGTTACCACGCAATGTATCTGTTCCACCAAATCCGATTCCAGTTGTACCGGCTAAAATACCTTTTGTATTTGGTGCATCTGGTAATCTAATTAAGAATCTTGATTGGTTTCCATAAATTGAGTTTGCAGCTTCTGAGAATATTGAATAAGGTAATGGACCTTGAACTTCACCATAGATTGTTGCACCAGCTAAATCGCTTGAAGCAAAATTACCAGTTACTTTTTTGTTATTATCTTGGAATACTGCACCGGTAATATAATTTTGTGCATTTCCAATTTCGCTTGTTGCTTTATTATCTACGATTAATGAACGTGTGAAGATAAGTTTTAAGTCATAGTTATCTGAATAGATAGCAGAACCTGTATATGATTCGTTTCCTTCGAAACGTACACGGTTGAACATTACGCTATCTTTTCTTGGCACGAATGTATCAGTTAATTTATCTAAGATATAAATACCAGCACCGAGACCAACTCCATTTTCTGGGAAGTTGATTTCTTGATGATATCTTTTAACATCTACGTAACTTTCATCCGCTGGTTTCATATTTGTCCAAGTTGCACCAGCGTCACTTGACTTAAGTAACATTCCAACATCACCAACTGCGTATACATAATTTGCATCTACAGTATTGATATCGAATATATTATATGTTGTTCCTGAGTTTAACGCTGTCCAAGTTGCACCGCCGTCTGTAGTTTTCATAATTACACCGTTTTGACCAGCAATGTAACCTATGTTAACTCCATAGAATGTGATAGATTCTAAGTTGAATGGAGTTCCAGCATTCATTATTTCCCAAGTGTCTCCACCGTCCATTGTCTTAATCATTGTTCCGTTGTTTCCAACTGCGAATCCGATAGAGCTATTTACGAAGATTACTTTATTTAAATCATCATGTAAACCAGGCACTTGAATTGCTTCCCAAGTTGCACCACCGTTTGATGATCTTAATACGGAACCATTTTTACCTACTGTATAACCTACTAATGAAGTCTTGAAGTAAACACTATTCAATGAATTCATTGTATATTGTTTCAATGTCCAATGTTCACCAGCGTCTGTAGATACTAATACTTGTCCGTCTTCACTTACAGCGAATCCAAAATTAGTACCAACAAAGTTTACGTCTTTTAACAATTTATCTGTTGGAACGCTTGTGATTAATCTCCAGTTGAATCCACCATCGTCTGTTTTTAATATAACACCACGATCGCCAACTGCAAATCCTGTTGTTTCATTAACAAATGTTACTGCTTCTAATCTGTATGATGTAGGTGAAGTTGGGTAGAACCAAGTGTTTCCACCATTTGACCATCTTACGATTTTTCCATTGTAGCCAACACCAACACCATTGCCAGTACTGAACCAGAAAGTTCCAAGTAATTTTTCACTTGTTTGTTGTGTTCCTTGCCAAATTTGTGTTGCTCCGCTACCGCTTTGTGATAATAACACATCATTATCAAGTGATATTTTATTATCGATAAAGCGTGTTAACATTGAAGCAGTTGCTGGGATGCTTGTATTATAAGTGAAAATATCATTAGTTGAAGTATAACCATCAACTAAACCTGTATTTTCATCAAAGTTAGCAACGTCAACATCTGATAAGAAGTATCTTTTTACTTCATTTGTTGGATTTATAATTGCGAGAGCAGCACCGTTTGCATTGCGTACTTCATTGTTTTTGAATAAAACGCCTTTTACAAGGTTAATTTCTGCATTCAATGCATAAACTGCGCCACCACCACGAATTTCATATCTGTTTTCACCAGAAATGTTCATACCTACTTTGTTATTTTCAAAGCGTGTTCTGAACATTTGTACTGTTCTTTGACTTAATGGAACTAATTCGCTAACTGGTATAGCAACATGGATTGCACCACCTGAGAAACCAGCTGTATTGCCATCGAACATTACTGAATAGTTTCCATCATAACCTATTAAAGCACCGGATTGTGTTCCACCGGAGCCATTTATCCAGAAGTTTCGATTTGTGAATATTGCACCACCCCAAGTGATTGCTTTATTTTGATTGAACTTAATGTCGAAACCAAAATTACGTGCATCTAATGGTAAATCTGTTCCACCAATGATTGGTGATTTTTCTGGGAATGCGTTACCATCAACATAAATTGCTCCACCTGCTCCTGCTCTATTATCATAGAATAATGTTCTATTGTTGTAATCAGCACGACGTGGACCTCCGTGAATTTGCAATCTACCTTGTGTTTGGCTTAAGAATATTGCACCACCCATTGAGTAGTAACCGCTATTCTTTCCGTCATTTTGGTCTTGCATAAATTTGGAGTAAGTTTCGTTTTGTGAATATTCACCTGCAACTATCATTGAAGTATATTCACCGATGTATATTGCACCACCACGAGCACCTTCGCTTGATCCTGCTTGTTGGAAGTTTGCTGCGAAGTTCTTTGTTGCAATAAATGTATCATATTTCGGGAATTGTACTTTATTTCCATTAATATTTATTGCATCGTTGATACCGAGACCAACTTCTATTTGACGATTTTCTTCACGACCAGCGATGTATAAAGCTCCACCGAATGCTCCATTCCCATATTTTTGTGGGAAATTAGCGGGGTTGTCAATATCATCTGTTACTACATTTACACCACCAACATTTTTAACAATTACATTGGCGATTTGAACATAGTTATGGTCCATTTTCAAATTACGAATACGTCCTAAGTATAAAGCAATACGACCATCATCATATGCCATACGGTCATAATCTGATAATGGTTCTGCAGTTGCTTCATCAATATTATCTATTCTAAGAACTGGGTTCTTTGAAAGTATTGATGATAATGTTAAATCTTTGTTTACGATATTTGGGTTTTTATCTAATGGATAATAACCAAGTGATGCGCCAGACATTGGATAACCTTCTGGTGCTTGTAAAATTTGCAAAGCTCCACCACGATAGCGAGCCATATTATTTTTAAATGTTACATCGATTAACCAAGTGCGTGATGAGAAAGTAGTAATCGCACCACCAGCACCATTTGTAAGAAGGTTCAATTTCTTATTTATTGCTGCTGCCCAAGGATACTTGTTTACATCATATAAATCATGTTTGTCAACAGTTGTATCTTTTCTAAAGCCATTAAATGATGCATTTCTAAAGAATGCCGCACGTGCACCTGGAAGTATTATAAAATGACCCCATTCACGTGAGAAATTAGAAACTGGTGAACCAATAAACTTAATTTCACCATTTGTTATATTTATTGGCTTTTGGTTAATTCTTTGCCATGGGTTCATTTTGATATTTACGTCGCTTGGAGCAAATTTCAAACGAGCTGCTTCCCACATAATGGCATGTTCAAATGTAATTACGATAAGATTATTATTGCCTTTATATTTACCATAAACACCAGCTGGATCAGTTGGGTCTGCAAGGTCAACAATTTTCTTATTTAATGTATCGAATACAACATTAAACATATAGTTGTATTTCGATGGGTTTACTGTTAAATCTCTCGAGGTTGTTACACCTATTGTCTTTGTTGACCCATTATATAAGAAATAACCTGGGTCTGAGTATCCATCGTATGGCGAACCCGGTGCGATTGGATTCAATCCACCTGGATTTGCAGTATAAGTTGCTGAAGCATAACCATCAGCAATTATTCTACCGCCTGTTGAGTCAATAATTCTACCATTTGGGTAGAAATATACAGTTGTACCCGGTTCAACAATCAAAGTACCACCAATTACGTAGTCCCTATCAATTATGTAAACCGAGTCTTTAACAAATATCCGAACGTCCCCTGGTGCCACTCTTCCTGAAACGAATACTTGCGTCTGTGCTAGCATCGTACCGAAAGATAGAACCCCCAGAAGTACCATTAGGATACTTAAGCGAAACAATCGTTTCATAATACCTCCACTAATTCTAACATTTGTTTAAATATGAATATTTTCATTATTGTCTTTTTTATATTAACAGTATTTCTAATCAATAACTATGCCAAGTCGTGTTAAACCTTGTTTTGCTAAATCCGACATATCGGAATTAGGTACTAAGTTTAATACTTCTTTGTATTGTGCTATTGCTTTATCTTTATCTTTTGCTTTTTCTAAACATATTGCCGCATAAAGAACGTATTGTGCTTTTACCTCATTATCTGCAGCGTAACCTGCGGCTTTTTGGTAATATTCTGATGCTTCTTTGAATTCTTTCTTGTATTCGAATACATTGCCTAATCCTGCATTTGCTCCTTGCTTAACAACTGGGGCTTCGTTATCTAATGCTATTTCAAAATATTCTTTTGCTTCATTGTATTTGTTTAAATTGATTAAGCAGTTACCTGCAAAAAGTGCGGCTAATTTGCCTGCAGATGTACCTTTGTATTCATTAACTACGTATATTAAGCCTTTGAGTTTTTCCCCTCTTACGGTAATTTTATCATCGCCTTTCAATGCTATTTCATAGTTGCCTTGTTCGACGTAAGGCTCAATTCGGGAAAAATAAAGTGATGCTTGTTCTTCTTTTTTGGTGGAATTGTTAAATAAAAACACACCAGCAATCACAACAACTACAACAATAATCGCTCCGATTATTACTTGATTTTTATATTTCTTTAAAAAGCTCTCTATTCCTGATTCTTCCTGAATATTTGTAGCTTCTTCTACTGTTTCTTCTGCTTCTACTAATTTGTTTTTTTCTTCTTTTTTCATATCTCTTTGTTCTTAATTTGTTTTGTGTTTCTCCTTGATTTCCCTTCGAGATGTACGCCCGAAGGGACTCGAACCCTTAGCCTTTGGAACCGGAATCCAACACTCTATCCAATTGAGCTACGGGCGCTTTTTCATTTTTATACCTATTAATGCTTTTTATTTATATTACAAAATTAATTGTAAAATTCATATTGCAAACAATATTTCTTTATTAATTGACCGTTTTTTTTCTTTTTTTTTCTTTTTTTGTATTTATCTGTAAACACTGTTTAAAAAATTACACAAAAATTAAAATTCATTTACAATTTATTAATATATATAATTATTTATTAATTTCAAAATGAATTTCAAATTTCTTAAAAGTTTATCAAAATCTTTTTAATTGAAAATTTCAAATTTAACATTTTTCCAAAAATAAATAGAATTTTAGTTGATTTTTTTTGAGATTATTTTAATTATTATTTTCCTTATATAGCTTATAAGTCCAATATAATCAACATCTTATAAAATGCAGCAATGCGATAACAATGAATATAATTCATTTTTTTAAATTGTGAATTCTAAGTGAATATTAGCTGCTTTTACTGAATGTGTTAAGGCTCCAATTGAAATAGCGTTGATTCCTGTATCAAGATAATCTTTGAAATTAGTTAAATTTATTCCGCCTGAGGCTTCAATGAAGATTTCATCACCTTTTTGACTTTCTCGAATCATTTTCACTGCTTCACGTACTTGTGCGGGTGAGAAGTTATCTAATAGAAAACCATCAACACCAATACTCAAACCTACTTTAAGTTGTTCAATATTATCGACTTCGAGTTCTATTGGTAATTTTGTTGTGTTTTTTTTCTTGACTTCTCCAAGTAAATTAGTTAAATCTTTATTTGCTATGTGGTTATCTTTGATTAATATGCCCGAGGATAAGTCTAATCTGTGGTTTTTTCCACCGGCTGCTGCTACTGCATATTTATCGAATAACCGTAATCCCGGAATTGTTTTTCTGGTGTCCAAAATTTTAACGTTATATTTATCGGCTACTTCAGTGTATTTCTTTAGTTGTGTTGCAATTCCGCATAATCTTTGTATTAAATTAAGCAGTGTACGTTCCACACTGAGTATTTCTCTTGTCATTCCAGTAAATTTGGCAATTAAGCCACCATTATGAATTTGCTCCCCATCTTTTGCAAAAAGTTCGACTTGCACTTGTGGTGAAAAAAAATGTTTTATTATTTTTTCACCAACAAAAATAATTTCTTCTTCCGCTAATAGCTCCGCAATTGTTGTATCTTGCTCTTCAATTGTTAAAATTGAAGTTATATCGCCATTCGGAGCATCCTCTTGCAAGAACTCTTTTATTTTATTTTTTATATATTCTTCTGGCAATTCAGTATATTGTGGATAATTTATCAACTTAACTCCAACATTTTTTGAATTGGTTTTAATGCTTTTAACCTAATTTCTTCATCAATAAATATTTCAGTTTGCAAAGTTTCAAGTGAATGGATAATTTTGTCGATTGTGTTTAATCGCATATATGGACATTCATTGCAACTACATCCATTTAAATTTGGCACTTCTATGTATGTTTTCTCAGGGGCAAGTTTTTTCATTTTATGTATTACACCCGGTTCAGTTAAAATAATAAACTTTTCTGCAGGACTTTCAACTGCTCTTTGAATGATTTTAGTAGTTGAACCAATCACATTTGCATATTTTAATATGTTTGGTGGGCACTCAGGATGTGCTAATACCTCAGCATCTGGATATTCGTCAATTAATTCAATTACTTTTGATTCAGAAAAGAATTCGTGAACCTGACAAGTTCCGTCCCAAAGCACCATTTCACGACCAGTTGCTTGCCGAACATACGAGCCTAAAAACTTATCGGGAGCAAACAACACTAATTTATCATCAGGTATGGAATTAACTATTTTAACAGCATTCGAAGAAGTGCAAATAATATCAGACATTGCTTTGATTTCTGCTGTGGTATTAATATAACTTACAACAACAGCATCGGGATATTTTTCACGCCATTCTTTAAATCTTTTTGGTTCAGCCGAATCTGCAAGTGAACAGCCTGCTTTAATGTCAGGGACAATTACTTTTTTTGTTGGATTTAAAATTTTTGCAGTTTCTGCCATAAAGTTTACTCCTGCAAAAAGAATAACGTCCGCTTCAACTTTTTGTGCTGCTTGACTTAATGCAAGAGAATCACCTACATAATCAGCTAAATCTTGAATGTCGCCTTCTTGATAAAAGTGAGCAAGAATAACGGCATTTTTTTCTTTTTTTAATTGATTGATTTTATCTATTTTATTTTGGTCTGTATTCATAGGGATGTATGATTTTATAGTATAATTATTATAAATAAATTGATAATATGCACTTCTATTTATGTAAATATGAAGTAAATAGTTTATCCACCTTTTTTCTTTATTCATTACATTTTGCGGTTACTTCAGCATATGCGTCAACTGTTTCGTACACTCTTACTCGAATGATTTTTATGTTTTTATATTTCGAAAATTCCGGTTTCAATTGTTCACAAAAGTTTATTGCTAAATTTTCACTTGTTGATGTATAGTTAATTGTTTTATGTCTAAAGTTATTTTCCTTTAAAAATTCAATTATCTTGGTATCGTTTGTTTCAACTATTAAACTATGATCATATTCTTTGATTAATGGAAGTACTATTTTATCAATTTCATAAAAATCAAGCAACATTCCATTTTCGTCCAATTCGCCTTCTAACTCCAATATCATCTTATATGAGTGTCCGTGGATATTCCAGCATAAACCTTTATGAAACGACAACCGGTGGCTCATTTCCCAATGATATTCTTTACCTACTTTGATCATCTTTTCCCTTCTCAAATTTCACAATAATTGTCGAATTCATCCCACCTCTTGTTGTCCATTCAGTCTTTACTTCCATAAATTTTGGTTCGCATACTTCGACCAAATCGTTTAGTATTTTATTTGTTACGTCTTCATAAAATATACCTTGATTACGATAATTCATAAAATAATATTTCAAGGCTTTGAGTTCCAGACAAAGTTTATCGGGAATATATTTTACTGTAACTTTACCAAAATCGGGCAATCCCGTTTTAGGACAAAGTGATGTAAATTCTGGATTAACGTGAATAATTTCGTAATCCCTATATGGATGTTGATTTTCAAATGTTTCAATATTTACCATAACATTATAATTTTTATTTATTATTGAATTATTTTTAACGTTTGAAGGGCTTAATTATTGATTTTTTTGATAATTAGAATTTATTATATGTTTATAATTAATACTAGTGGTTTTGTTTATATTCCCTTTGAAATCTCAATTTAAAAAGAATTATTTCATTTTATTGATTATATTAGTCGTAGACTTACCTTCTACAAAAGATATCAACACAACTTTCCCGCCTTGTGATTTTACAAAATCTGCTCCAACAACTTCTTCTTCTTTATAATCTGCACCTTTTACTAACACATCAGGATTTAAGAACTTAATTAACTCCAATGGTGTGTCTTCGTCAAAAAAACAAACATAATCAACTGGTTTCAATGCGGCGAGCACCGTCGCTCTATCGTGTTGCCTGTTTATTGGACGGCTCGGACCTTTCAATCTTGAAACTGAATCATCTGTGTTTAATCCTATAATCAATAAATCACCATACTTTTTTGCTTCGGTTAAATAGTAAATATGACCTGAATGAATAATATCAAAACATCCATTTGTAAAAACAATTCTCTTGCCTTGTAATTTTGCTTCTAAAACAATTTTCCCAAGTGTATCTTTACTGATTAACATCGTTTGAATTTCAATATTTATTGACTAAAAAAATTATTTATTAATTATAAAATTTTTCAACTGCTTTATGGTAAAACAATTCTTTTTCTGATAAATTTAGCATTACCGATACGAACTTCACCAATATAATCACCAGATGGCAATTTCCGTCCATTATCATCTCGAAAATTCCAAGTAATCTTATAACTTCCGGGCACTTGTCGCCCTTTGAATAACGTTGCCACAACTTTGGCTTGGATTGAATATATTACAATTTCAATATCATCAGCAGCATCGAGAGAGTATTTTATTTCTGGACTTACATCTTCAACTAAGCCAAAAAATTCTCCAATATCACGTAGTGGAATTTTTACAGCATATCTATGCGGTGCAATACCTGGAATATATTGTGCCGCTTCTAAATTTGACTGATAGGCAACTTGTTCCATCCCAGTTGGAACGAACGCAGAAGGAGGAACTGTTTCTAAGCTTTGTAATGCAGCTTGATATGGTAAATTTGATTTAGAGTGTGTTATTGCCGCCCATTCTTCATCTGTCAATGACAAATTAAAATAAAATAATGAACGAGCTGTAACATTCATATCTAAAAATCTGCGATAAATCGAATCTTGATACTTTTTATAATTTTCACTGCCTCCTGATGATGTTTTTGGGCTTTCTTCGTCTTTCGGTCCTTCGTTGTCTTTATTAATATTTTCCGCTATAAATGTGCTTTGTGTGTAATACTTACTATTTGTATTTTGATAATTTTGCTCACTTTTTAGAGCAATCGAAGTTACACAAATTATAAGCAACGTAAAAATTGTTATTCTAAAAAGATTTTTTTTCATTTTTATGATATTATTTTCTTTTAAACGTTTATTATTTTGTTTTAGTTACTAAATTTACTTTTTTTTCGTTTTTTTGTAAAATTAAAAGTAAATTAACGAAATTTTTGTAATTTAAATTTCAATCAAAGGCAAATTATAATGGATAATTTTACATTTCACAACCCAACTAAAGTATTATTCGGGAAGAAATCAATTAGTTTAATTGGTAATGAAATTTGCAAGCAATGTGGTCCCGATAAAAAAAATAAAGTATTACTTCTTGCTGGCAGTGGTTCAATAAAACAAAATGGCACATATCAACAAGTGGTCGATAGTTTAAAACAGCACGAAATTGATTTTGTTGAATTTTGGGGTGTTCGACCAAATCCAACGCTAGAGCATGCAATTCTTGCCCGACAATTTGCTTACGATAATAATGTGAATATAATATTAGCAGTAGGCGGAGGTTCTGTAATTGATGAAGCAAAAGCAATTTCTGCTGGCTTTTATATTAATAATATTTGGGATATTTTCGAAAATAAAGTGCAAATCGAAAAAGCTCTGCCAATTTTTGTTGTTTTGACTTTATCAGCGACAGGTAGTGAGATGAACTCTTTCGCCGTTTTGAGTAATGAGGAAGAATTAAAAAAATGGTCTTTCGGTAGCCCATTAGTTTATCCAAAAGCAACTATTATAGACCCACAAGTTCAAATGTCTTTACCTAAGAGGCAAACAGTTAATGGTGGCGTTGATTCATTGTCACATTTGATGGAAAATTACTTTATGGGGGTTGATGCTGAAGTTACTATTGCGATAAATGAATCTGTTCAAAGAACAGTAATATCTCAAATAGACAAATTGATGATAAATCCAGATGATTACACTGCACGTGCTAATTTCGCTTGGAGTTCAACTCTTGCATTAAATGGAGTGACGGCTGTTTCGATGGGTGGTGGCGAATGGACTACTCACGGACTCGAACATGCTTTAAGCGTGCTCAAACCTGAAGTTGCCCACGCCGAAGGGTTAGCAGTGCTCTTTCCAGCATGGATAAAGTATGTTTACAACGAAAAGCCTTTTATTTTCGAACGCTGGGCAAAAAATATATGGAACTGTGATTCAGTAATCGAAGCTGCTGACAAAATGAAACAAAAATTTGCAGAATGGGGTGCCCCAACAACTTTGCGTCAACTCGGTTTTACTAAATCAGATTTTAATGAAATTATCAGCAACGTGATTAATTATGGAAGATTTGGTAAAATTAAACAATTAAATGCCGATGATTTCAGAAACATATTAGAAATTGCTTTTTGATTTAAATCGCACAATATTTTTTTAATAATTATAATCAATAAAAAGATGAGAAAAGAAGTATATCAAGTTCCAAGTGAAGTATTGGCAAAAAATTTACAAGTAAATGTTTATGGTCATTTCGGCATAAATTTTTTGCTATTCCCTATTACCGATGACGACCCGACTGAATGGGAACACGTTGGATTAATCAAAGCATTAACTCCATTGATCGAAAAGGGGCACATTAAAATATTTTCAGTTGAAACTAATAACTTAGATAGCTGGTTAAATAATTCAATTCCACATAAGGAACGCTCAGACAATCATTATAAGTTCAATGCTGCTTTAATCAACGATATCGTGCAATTCATTTATAACGATAATGGCTCAGCAGTTCCAATTGTTACCGCTGGTGGTGGGATAGGTGCTTTTCATGCAGTAAATACATATTTTCGTCGCCCCGATATTTTCATTGGTGCAATAGGTGCAAATGGTTTTTATGATATTCGCTGGCTTTCTGGTTCTTTTTACGATGGAAATTGCTATTTCAATTCACCGCTTCATTATTTACCCAATTTAACCGAAGATTACTGGCTTTCTTTTTTACGCTCGCAAAATAATGTGTTTTTACTTGCCGAAGAAGGCAATTGGGATATGATTAACCAATGCAATAGACTTGGAGATATTCTTAATAACAAAAATATTAAACATTCTATTGATGTGGTAAATCGTCAAGATTTTCCCGATGAAAACATTAATAAAGTTATGATTGAAAAAATCATAAAATTTAAATTTTAATCAAAATGCTTGTTAATAAATATTTTCGTAAGATATTGTTTCTCTTTCAATTACTTATTTTATCTTATTTATCATTATTTTCTGAAGAAAACAAAAGCGATTGTAGAGAAAAACCTAATCCATACAATCTTGAAATAATAAGTTGTATTGATGATTATAACAAACAAATTGCAGTCAATCCTAATTACAAACTAATTGATTTAGAAAAATTCATACCTAACTTAATAACAGATATCCGTTATGCAACAAAAAATAATTTTACAGGAAAAGTAATTTACACTTTGCCTAAAGCTTTTTTACGTTTACCCGTCGCTGAAGCATTATTGAAAGTACAAGACTCACTTTCAAAATTAGGCTTAGGTTTAAAAATATTTGACGCCTATCGTCCATACGCCGCTACCTTAAAATTCTATGAAGTTTTTCCCGATACTAATTTTGTTGCTAATCCTCGGTTCGGTTCCCGCCATAACAGAGGTGCTGCAGTAGATTTAACCCTTATTAATTTATCTACAAAAGAAGAACTTAAGATGCCAAGTCAATTCGATGATTTTTCTGAAAAAGCTCATCCAGATTATATGAATTTGCCTGAAGACGTTATAAATAATCGCACATTACTTTTCGAAATTATGTCACTTTATGGATTTACTCATTATCCTTCTGAATGGTGGCATTTTGATTATAAAGATTGGAAATTATATCCAATTCTCAACTTGTCATTCGAAGAATTGATAAATAATTAGATTCCATATTAAATTATTTCAAGGTTTTATACAATACAAAATTATTTAATTAATACTTTGCCCTTGTAAAACAACAACCAAACTACTAAACCTGAAAGCAAAGTAAATAGTATTAGTAAACCACTGAGCGGTACAATTAAGATATAAAAATCGCTAACCAAAGCTTTGAAAATACGAGCAGTATGGAATTCCAGCGCTGTGTTCCATAAAGAAATATTTGATTTCTCTTTTATTTCCTTCGGCATTGATTCGAAGAATTTATCTGAATTTAATGGAACTGAGCCCATATCATAATCGAAATAATATTCAAGTCCATTTTGCAATTTCGAATAACCTGAGACTTTAAATGCTCCAACTGGTGGTCCTGCGACTTCAACTGGAATGTAAGTTTGCTTTGTAACATAATCAAAAATTTCATTAGTATTTGGATACCATAAAAATAATCCATTAAACGAACCAACCAGGATACCACCATCATCTCGACTTTCTAAAACATTTACTCCCATAACACTGACTGGTGGTTGATATTCATATTTCACCGGCGAGGATGCAAAATTTTCGTCAACTGTATATAACGACTCTTCTGTTGCAATAATATAATTCTTGTTAGTTTTATCAAATGTAATATTTCTTAGTTTATCGTACCAGCTATTATCTTGCGATAAGTGCGTACCTTTAATTTGCGGCACATTCGATTCTGCGATTAATATTAATAATGGTGGTCTTAAAAACATTCCTGTAATTGTTGAAATCACTAAAAATAACACAGTCCATAACCCAATTTTATTATGCCAATGCAATGAATACAAATTTATTTTTTTATAAAAGGCTAATTTTAATTTTTGGTCTGTCAACTTTTTAAATGTTTTCGGAAAATACCATTTAATCAAACCTGTAACGGTCAAAAAAATAAATACCAGCCCTAAAAAATCCACAATTAGCCTTCCTCCAAATCCGAAAACTTCGCCATTATGAATTTGCCAAAAAGTTTGAAACAAACTTGTTTCTTTTTTATATCCAACGGGAGGTTTTAAATCTACAATATTAAATTTTGAATTTTTCCCTTTATCTTCCATTTTAAGAAGGTGAGACCGAGTCATAATAAGCAAATTGCCTTCTTGCTCTATGATTTTCACAACTCGCTGTTCTTCTGTTGGCAATTTAATTTTTTCCCAGCTTTGAGCATTTTCATTGAAATAAAAAAATGCAAAAAGTGAACCTGCATAAAGATTACCTTTCGTAGTTTTGATTAAAGTCGATATGTTACGATTATCGGCACCTTTCTCGAACCCTTTGTTAAAATCAAAAAAATTGTGATTTCTTTGCTTCCAAATTCCAATATTTCCGTAAATTAAATTTTCTTGTGAATTTAAAGCTATGACACCTTTAACAGCGGCATTATTCCAATTTGCGTATTGATAATCGGTCGGAAGCCACGAACGTGGTATATCAATGTGTGAAAAGAAATTTCTATGCTCCAAGATTATCCCCGAAATTGCAAAATTTAGCACTAATATTGAAACTAACAAACCGACCCATCTGTGCGTTTTGCGAAAAAAGTTTTTTAATTTTTTAATTTTACTTCTTTGAATCGGTTTTTGCTTAGTTTCGTTTTTATCAATTGACTGATGCTGTACAATATTTGCATTTATTTTTTTCTCTTCTATATTTCTTAAACTAATAGTTTCCATTTTTAAATCAGAGTTTTTATTCTTATTAAATACAAAATTACAAAATTTTGATTAATTTTGTAAAAAAAAGAATTTAAATTCTTAAAATATATTAAAAACAAAAAATGAGCTTAACAGTATTATTTTCGAGAAAAGCAGAAATTGCTTTGAAAGCCGCATTATTGCTTGCTACAAAAGATACAGAGGAATTAGTTGATGTGAATAATATTGCAACAGAATTACAAATACCTAAAATGTTTGCGGCAAAAGTTTTACAACAATTAGCACTTGCTGGTATTATTGGGTCAAAAAAAGGGAAAAAAGGTGGCTTTTATCTTCCCCAAGGTGGAGAAAAAGTAAAATTAATTAAAATCCTTGAAGTAATCGATGGGTTAGATTTTTTCAATAGATGTGTATTCGGTTTTCCAAATTGCAGCGACGAACATCCCTGTCCAGTACATAATTACTGGGGAAAAATAAGAAAAGATATATACGATATGCTCTCGGATTTAAGTATTGGCGATGTAAAAGAAAACACGCTTACTAAGTTGGAATCAATTAAAGAAATTATTTGATAATTAACGATAAGAAATCTTTTACAGTTTTATTAATTTATAATTCATTCATATAATGAATCCTTTGCAATTTTTTAAGAAATTTAAATTTACTTTTGTTTTTTTATTTCTTTGAAATTTTGCACACTTAAGATAATAAATTCTTAATTTTGTATTTTTTTTAAATTCTTAAAAGTGTATCACGAACCAAATATAAAGCAAATAAAAGAAACAGCGGATACCTCGCTTACTTCAATTTTAGACTTAAAAACGTCCGAGATAACCCGAATACCATTAATCAGCATTATAATTCCAACATTGCAAGAAGAAAAAATTATCGGAAATTTACGGAATTATTACACAAAAGAAAATAAAGCAAAATATAATTTTGAAGTAATTGTATCGGACGGTGGTTCGACAGACAAAACAGTTGAAATCGCTAAAACTTTCGCTGATAAAGTCGTTATCCATAAAGCAAATTATCGCCAAACAATCTCTGAAGGTCGAAACAAAGGTGCTGAAGTATCTTCAGGCGATATTTTAGTTTTTATTAACGCCGATACATATCCAGAAAATATTGATATTTTTTTCAATTACATTCTCAATTGGGCAACCAAGAAAGAGTGTAAATACCAAGCAATTGCCTGTTACGTCTTGGGTTTCCCTGATGAGATGACAACAGGTGATAAATTATTTTATACTGTCCATAATGCATACGTAAGTTTATTGAATAAAATCAAATTAGGGATGGGTCGTGGCGAGTGCCAAATTGTTAAAAAGGATTATTTCAAATTAGTAAATGGATATAACCCTTTAATAGTCGCCGGGGAGGACTTCGATTTATTTAGGCGGCTTTCGAAACATACACAAATCAAATTTGAACCAAAATTAATTGTCCTCGAATCACCTCGAAGATTTAGGAAATATGGTTATTTAAAAACTATTTGGTTTTGGATGGTCAACTCGATTTCCATCATATTATTTGGCAAGTCTTATTCCAAGGAATGGGAAGCAATACGTTAAATTATTGTTAATTAATTTCCTTTTTATTATTTAAATTCATATTTATTTAAATTTTACTCAATTCGAATAATTATACATAATTAAAATTTCAATAAACTCAATTGAAATAAAAAATCTTCGTCAATATTAAATCAAAATAATAATAATTAAAAAAGAAATAAAATGCTTAATTTTTTAAAAAAAATATTTCCGGACAAACACAAAAAAGACATTCAAAAAATATTGCCAATCGTTGAAGAAATAAATCAATATTATGCTCAATTTGATGCTTTGACCGACGAACAAATGCGTGAAAAGACAAATGAGTTCAAAGAATTAATCAAGTCTCGCATTCAAGCTTTAGAAGATTCTAAAGAAGAAAAATTAAACAAATTACGAAACGAAGAATTAGACGCAAATCAAATATTAACTTTAAATGAAGAAATTAAGAAGCTTGATAAGGAAATATTTGAACAAACAGAAGTAGTATTAGATGAGATTTTGCCCGAGGCATTTGCACTCGTCAAACAAGCATGCAAGCGTTTAACAGAAAGACGCTACCATTACGAATTTGCAGGTGGTTCGCAAGTTTGGGATATGATTCCTTATGATGTTCAATTAATTGGTGGCGTTGTTCTGCATCAAGGTAAAATTGCGGAAATGGCTACTGGTGAAGGTAAAACACTCGTTGCGGTACTTCCAATTTATCTCAATGCACTCGTTGGAAAAGGTGTTCACGTTGTTACAGTTAATGATTATTTGGCAAAACGTGATAGCGACTGGATGCGTCCTGTCTATGAGTTCTTGGGTGTAACTGTCGGTGCTTTGCAAGGAAATACGCAAACGGAAGAAAGAAAGAAAATATACAATCTTGACATTATTTACGGAACAAATTCAGAGTTCGGCTTTGATTATTTGCGTGATAATATGGTCGTCGAACAAGACCAAATAGTGCAACGTCCACATTGGTTCGCAATCGTCGATGAAGTTGACTCAGTTTTAATAGATGAAGCTCGAACACCACTAATTATTTCAGGTCCTGTCGGCGAAACAGACCAAAAATACGACTTGATGAATCCTCGAGTTAAGCGTTTAGTGGATGCTCAATTGCAATTAGTCAATAAAATTACTGCCGAAGCTGAAAGATTATTGCAATCTGATAAAAAAGAAGACCGTGAAGAAGCAGGAATTGCACTTTTAAGAGCAAATCGTGGTTTTCCTAAACATAAAAAATTAAGAAAATTGCTTCAAGAAGGAGCAAATCTTAAATTAATGCAAGAAACTGAACTGTTCTTTTTGCGAGACCAAGGCAAAAGAATGCATGAAATTGATGACGAGCTTTTTTACGTTATCGATGAGAAATTGCATCAAATCGACATCACCGAAAAAGGTCGTAATTTGCTTGCCAATGCCAACGAAGATGTCGATATGTTCGTTATTCCAGACATTGCAGCCGAATTAAGTAAAATCGAAGGTGATAGCTCACTTTCGCCAACAGAAAAAGAAAGGCAAAAAGATGAAATACATAGAATTTTTGCACAAAGAAGCGATACTATTCATACTGTAACTTCTCTTTTACGTGCTTATTCATTATATGAACGAGATGTTGAATATGTCGTACAAGATGGAAAAGTCCAAATTGTTGACGAATTCACAGGAAGAATACTTGAGGGACGACGCTACTCCGAAGGTTTACACCAAGCAATAGAAGCAAAAGAAAATGTAAAAGTCCAACGAGACACTCAAACACTTGCAACAATTACTTTACAAAACTACTTCCGTCTTTATAAAAAATTAGCAGGAATGACCGGAACTGCTGAAACTGAAGCTGCAGAGTTTGAAAAAATATATAATTTAGATGTAGTCGTTATTCCAACGAATAAGCCCGTTATTCGTGAAGATAAAGACGATATGATTTATCGCACAACACGTGAAAAATATAATGCTATTATTGATGAAATTGAAAGAATTATCGAAGAAGGTCGTGCCGTGCTTGTCGGAACAGCATCTGTTGATGTTTCCGAAATAATAAGCAAAATGCTTACTCGAAAGAAAATTAAACATAATGTCTTAAATGCAAAGCATCACGAACGTGAAGCAGAAATCATCGCTCATGCCGGTCGAAAAGGAGCAGTCACTATTGCAACAAATATGGCAGGTCGTGGAACAGATATTAAACTTGACCCAGAAGTCCGCAAAAATGGAGGACTTGCTATAATCGGTTCCGAAAGGCACGAAGCAAGGCGTATCGATAGGCAGTTACGTGGTCGTGCCGGTCGTCAAGGCGACCCAGGTAGTTCTATTTTCTATATTTCGCTCGAAGATAAATTAATGAGACTTTTCGCAGCTGAACGCATCGCTAAATTAATGAATACATTTAAGATGCCCGAAGGCGAACCTATTACTCATCCCATGATTACTAAAACTGTTGAAAATGCTCAAAAGAAAGTTGAAGAAAACAACTTTTCCATCCGTAAGCATTTGCTCGAATATGATGATGTAATGAACCTGCAACGTGAACTTATTTATACTAAGCGACGTAACGCTTTAAGAGGCGATAGATTACGAGGCGAACTTTTCGACTATATCGAAGACCTCGCTTACGAATGGTATGAAAAATACCATGAAGATAAAGACTTAAAAGGATTAAAAAATCAAGTCCGTTCCACTTTATTATGCGAAATTAATGTTTCATCTGACTCTGAATTCGACCAAATGAGCGCCGAACAAGTCGTAAAAGAAATTCTCCGTGCTGCTGAAGATTTCTACAAACGAAAAGAGGAATTGCTCGGCAAAGAATATATGGCTCAACTCGAAAAATATGCCGTCTTGCAAACTATTGATGACAAATGGAAAGACCACCTTCGCATAATGGACGAAATAAAAGAAGGTATAAATTTACGTGCTTACGGACAAAAAGACCCATTACTCGAATATAAATCAGAAGCAGTTGACCAATTTAAAAATTTACTGCAAGAAATTGCAATCGGTTCTGTTTCAGTTGCCTTTAAGTTCTTCCCGCAAATGATTCAACAGGAAGCAACTATACAAAAACCTCAAACAACTATTCCAAGAGTCCGTTCAAAAAGTTTGGAACAAAGAGGAATTAAATACGGTCGTGACGAAAATGCTGTCGAATTTGTTACTCGTGCAAATGCTCCGAAAGCACAAGAACAAGAAGGTGCTCGTGCTGTTGCAGTCGAAACATATAAACGTACCGATGCAAAAATTGGTCGCAATGACCCTTGTCCGTGTGGAAGTGGTAAGAAATATAAAAATTGCCATGGTCGTGATATAAATTTAAATTAATTTCAAAATTCAATTATATTTTTTATATAATTATTCTGTTAATTATAAACTAAAATTAATTTGACTTATGGAAAACAGCCTGGCTACAGATAATTTAGCACCATTGATGCTTCATCTTGGCAGTCAGCAAGTTATTTTGCCGGGCTTTATTAATTTTGATGCAAATCCACAGTCTCCTCTTGAAATAAAAGCAGACGTCAGCAATTTACCTTATTCTTCGAATAGCGTTGACTTAATTTATTGTGTAAATTTGCTTCAAGTATTCTCACATCGTAAAGTTGATGAAGTGCTCCAAGAATGGTCGAGAGTTCTCAAAGTTGGCGGTTTGCTCATTTTAGTAATTCCCGATATGGAAAAAATATTACTGAATTATCATTTGGGGAAATTTTCCTGGGAACAAGTCAATTATTATCTTTTCGGCGAACAGAAAAATGAATTTGATTATCATTATAATAGTTTTGACTCCTTTTCAATAAAGTCTCATTTAATAAAGGCGCATTTTCGAATTTATGAAGTATCAAACTTGGACGAAAATGATTTCGCCAAGTTTCCTGTAATTTATGTACGTGCCGTGAAAGACAATTAATCTTTCATTGAATTTTTGATTTATTATATTGCCAAAGTTCCTAATATTGTGGAATTTGTTGCACCGGTTACCGATGGCAAATTCCCATTTTGCATTCTCAAAAAAAGCCAACCCAAATATGCAAAAGCTACAGATTCCTTTGCTTCGGATGAAATACCGTAATCTTCAATATTTTTTACCTCCACATTTGATAATTTTTGTAAAAGTAAAGAAATGAGCAATTTATTATTTTTCCCACCTCCGGAAATAACCAAGCGGGATGAATTTAGTTGTAAATCATTAATAGCATTTGCAATTGTGGTGGCAGTAAGTTCCGTCACCGTCCGTAGTAAATCTATTGGGTTAACTTGGTAATTCAATTTTTGTAACGCATTTTCAATAAATTTAGCATTAAATTTCTCACGACCAGTCGATTTGGGTGGCAGCAGCTTGAAATATTCATCATCTAACATTATCGTTAAAAGTTCTTTGTCAAGCGTGCCTTGACTTGCTAAATCACCATTTTCATCAAATTGTATCCCGAAGTATTTTGATGAAACTAAATCAATTAAGGTATTTGCAGGACCAATGTCATAAGCAATAATTTCTGAATCTGATTTATCAAAAGGAATTACAGTCATATTTGCAATTCCCCCAAGATTCAAGCAAATAGTTGTTTTGTCCTGAGCTTTAAAGAAAAATGAATCAAAAATAGGCACAAGCGGAGCTCCTTGACCGCCGAATGCTATATCGCCCGAACGAAAATCCCCTATCACAGGCTTTCCCAAATATTTTGCAAGGAAAGATAAGTTTACAGCTTGGTACGTTGAAATTATTTCTTTGCCTAAGAAATTTGTTGGTATGGGATTATGCCATAATGTTTGACCGTGAACAGCTACAAAATCGACTTCTGAATAATTAATTTGCTTTTTGGAAATAAATTCCATCACGGCATCCACAATCATTTTGGAATAATAAAAATTAAATTGAGAAATATCTTGTATGCTAATTTTATTTTCGATTATTTCCTTAACTTTATTCGCATATTCATTAGTTAATTTTATGCTGAAAAAGTCAAGTAAAGAAATCTTTAAGAAACTTTCTTCGTTGAATTCCACATAAGAGATATCAATAGCATCACAAGAAGTTCCCGTCATAATACCGATTCCATATAAAATTTTCTTCGTATTATTAAAAATATTCATTTTTAGCCATTTTTTTTTAAAATTATTTGCATTATTTAAACAATAAATTGTATATTTGTTTGTTAATAAAATTACACAGTGTAAAAAAGTATTAACATAATAAATATAAGAAGTAGTTAAAAAATGTTAATCGCTTTAATAATCGGAACAATCATAGGGTTCGTTATTGCAGTTCCACCTGGTCCTGTGAGCGTTTCAGCTGCAAAATTATCAGTTTTCTCAAGCAAAAAAAGTTCAACAAGCTTCATAACCGCAACAGGTTTAATAGATTTTTTCTTTGCACTTTCGACCACCTTCGCTGCAACTGCAATTTCCCGAGCAATTAGTTCATTTACTTCTTCCCATATTTTAATAACAAATATAATTCAAATCTCTGTCGTTTTATTGTTTATACTTTTTGGCATTTTAAGCATAATCAAAAGTAAGAAAATTAATTCAATTGAAATCAAATCTAATCCCAAAATACCTTTTTTAGATAGATTGGCACAAAGAGGACCGTTCTTTTTTGGCGTTGCAATCGCTGCTTCGAATTTAGCCAATCCAACTTTTCTGCCCTCTTTAGGTTATTTATCAATACAAGTTGAATCTTTAAATTATTTCACTTTCGATTTCGGAACAAAGATTTTTTATGCGTTGGGGTTCGGCTTTGGTAATTTCTTATGGCTTTATTTGATGACAAGTATTTTGCACTTTAATAAAGACAAAATAAGTTCCATTTTCCAAACAAGGCTACAGCAATTTGCTGGAATTACATTCATAAGCTTTGGCACTTTGTTAGGCTACAAATTATTCCAAGTTATTCATTGGCAAGATATTTTTAGAATTTTTCTTTCCTTTTCCTTTTAAATTTTTTTCTTCACTTCTTAAATTCTTCTCACGCTTATTTTAATTCTTAAATATCTTTTTAATCATAAACTCAAATTTTAATAATTTGAAATATGACAAAAAAAGTGGAAATTGAACAGATTGTTTTTCTTTTGTATGTTGCATTAAAAAAGCCCGAAATAGATATTTTAGCTAAAATCACAGGAATTCCGAAATCAAAATTAAACGAATGGAAAAATAAAAATGTTTGGGATGAAAAATTTTTAAGTGCAAATGAAAAAATAAATGAATTATTATTCGAGAATAATTATAACAATCCAATTTCAATAAAGAAATCGAGCATTCAATTGATTATAGATTTTATTCATTCAATTTTGCAACGATTAGACCAGATGAAATCTAATATTGACGATATGGAAATCGATGAAATTCTCAAAACAACACAAATTTTAAGTAGAGCAGTCCCACCATTAAGTAAAATTATTAATCAAATTGAAGAGAATAACAAGATAACAAAGGAAGATGAGCATTGGCTTAAAACTCTAAATCAAAATAAAGAGATACAAGTTGCAGCTCAAAATTTAATGTTCAAAATACAAGAAATGGAAAAACAACTGGATTTGTAATTCGAAAAAAAAGGCTGCCTTGAATAGACAGCCTTTTTTGTTTAAAATATCATTTTAAATTACAATGAATCAATAATTGCATTGAATGTAGGACTTGGTCGCATTGCTTTTGTTGTTAGTTCTATATCGGGGAAATAATAACCACCAATATCAGTTGGATGACCTTGTGCAGCAAGCAACTCTTCATTTATTTTTGTTTCATTTTCTTTCAATTGCTTTGCAACTGGACCGAACCTTTTTGCTAAATCGGCATCTTTTGTTTGTTCAGCTAATGATTCTGCCCAATATAATGCCAAATAAAATGAACTTCCTCTGTTATCTATTTCATTCACTTTGCGAGATGGATAGCGTGCATTTTCCAAATATTTTCCTACGGCTAAATCGAGTGTTTCTGCTAAAACAGCAACTTTTTCATTTTTAGTTTTTTCGTAAATTAATTCCAAGGATGGCACCAAAGCACAATATTCACCAAGTGAATCCCAACGCAAGTGCCCTTCTTTCAAAAATTGTTGAACGTGTTTAGGAGCAGACCCACCAGCACCAGTTTCGAATAAGCCACCACCATTTAATAATGGTACTATTGACAATACTCTTGCGCTTGTTCCTAATTCCAAAATTGGGAATAAGTCTGTTAAATAATCACGGAGTATATTTCCAGTTACGGAAATTGTATCTTCGCCACGACGTGCTCTTTCAGTCGAAAATCTCATTGCTTGTTGCGGACTTAATATGCGAATATCTAATCCATTAGTGTCGAATTCTGGCAAATATTTATTAATTTTTGCAATTATATTTTTATCGTGTGCTCTATTTTCATCCAACCAAAATACTGCGGGTGAACCAGTCGCACGTGCTCTATTTACTGCTAATTTTATCCAATCTTTGATTGCAATATCTTTTGTTTGGCACATTCTGAAAATATCGCCTTTTTCAACTGTTTGTTGCAAAAGTGTATTGCCGTCAAAATCAACTACTCGAATTATTCCATTATCTTGAGCTTCAAATGTTTTATCGTGGGAACCATATTCTTCGGCTTTTTGTGCCATTAAACCAACATTAGAGACATTGCCCATTGTTGCGGGGTCGAATTGCCCGTGTTGTTTGCAATCATCTATTATTTCTTGGTAAATAGTAGCGTATGAGCGGTCTGGAATCATAGCAATTGTATCGACCAATTCATCTTTTCTGTTCCACATTTTTCCACCATCTCGTACTACTACAGGCATTGATGCATCGATTATTATATTGTTTGGAACGTGCAAATTTGTAATTCCGTAACGGGAATCAACCATTGCTAATTCTGCTTGATTTTCGTAGCATTTATTTATGTCATTTAAAATTTCTTCTTTCTTTTCTGTTGGCAATTTTTCGATTTTGTCTAAAATATCTTGTAATCCGTTATTAACATTTGCACCAATTTCTTTTAATGTGTCTTTGTGTTTTTCTAACGCTTCTTTGTAATAAACAGAAACAGCGTGCCCGAACATAATTGGATCGGAAATTTTCATCATTGTTGCTTTTAAATGCAATGATAATAAAACACCTTCTTTCTTTGCAACTTCAATTTGCTCAGCATAAAATTTACGTAAAGCAGCAACATTCATCGAAGATGTGTCAATTACTTCACCTGGAAGTAAAGAAAGTTTTTCCTTCAATACTTTTGTTGAACCGTCTTTCCCAACAAATTCGATACGCACATCTGTTGCTTTATCCATAATCATTGAATTTTCAGAACCGTAAAAATCCTTTTCAGTCATATGAGCAACACGTGTTTTGGAGCCACTTTCGGGCCAAGGTTTCATCATTTTATGTGGATTCTTTTTTGCAAATTTTTTGACTGATAATGCTGGTCGTCTATCTGAGTTACCTTCACGTAAAACGGGATTTACAGCTGAACCAAGGACTTTTGAAAATCTTTCTTGTAATTTTTTATCTTCTTCTGTTTTCGCTTCTTCTGGGTAATTAGGAATATTATAGCCTTTCGATTGTAACTCCTTTATTGCGGCTTGAAGTTGAGGAATTGAGGCGCTTATATTGGGTAATTTTATAACATTTGCATCAGGCTGTTTTACGATTTCGCTTAATTCTGCTAAATAATCTGGTATTTTTTGTTCTTCTGTTAAATTTTCGGGAAAGTTTGCAATTATTCTTCCTGCTAAAGAAATATCTTTTGTTTCAACTTCAACTCCAGTCCCTTTTGTATAAGCTTTTACGATTGGGAGCAAGCTATAACTTGCCAATTCGGGAGCTTCATCAATTTTTGTCCAAATAATTTTACTATTGTTCATACTACACTCGTTTTATTTTAAAAAGTAAGGTTATTTTCTTGATTTTTTTATTTAATTTTATAATTTATTCTTATTTTCAAAATTACAAAATTTTTATAACTTATTTAGTTAATAAAAATTCTACAATGTAAATATTCACTTGAAGAAATATATTAAACTTATATTTGAATTATTTTTTTAAATTTTTCGTCTATATTTTATTAAAAAATACTTGCAATGTTCGAACCACAAAAAACACAATTAGAAGCATTATCCGAACGAATTGAACAAATTCGGAGGTTTCTTTGACATTGATAATAAAATACTCGAACTCGAAGAAAAAGACAAATTAACACATAATTCCAATTTTTGGGACGACCCAGAATCTGCTAAGAAAATTTCCCAAGAAATTAGTAATTTAAAAGCTTGGATTGAAAGCTGGACAGATGCTAAAAATTTGCTTGATGACGTTTATGCTCTCGTTAGTTTAGCGGAAGAATCGAACGAACAATCTTATGAAAATGAAATCCAAAAAGAAATAGAAAATGTTTCGAAAGTAATTGAAGAATTAGAAATCAAAGAGCTTCTTTCGGGACCTGATGATGATAAAACTGCCTTATTAACAATTCATTCAGGCGCTGGTGGTACTGAAGCACAAGATTGGGCTGAGATGCTATTGCGAATGTACACAAGATGGGCTGAACGACACAATTTTAAAGTATATTTGATGGAAGAATTAGAAGGCGATGTCGCAGGAATCAAGTCTGCTACTCTTGAAATTCAAGGTAAATTTGCTTTTGGGTTATTAAAGGGCGAAAGTGGTATTCATCGCTTGGTGAGGATTTCCCCTTTCAATGCAAATGGTAAAAGACATACCTCGTTTGCTTCTGTTTATGTTTATCCCGAAATCGAAGATGACGTTGAAATTGAAATTAATCCCGATGATATTGAAATGGATACTTTTCGTTCCGGTGGTAAAGGCGGTCAAAACGTAAATAAAGTTGAAACTGCTGTACGATTAAAACATATTCCTACAGGAATTGTTGTCGCTTGCCAACAAGAAAGACATCAATTGCAAAACCGTGAACGTGCTATGAAGATGCTTAAATCTCGCTTGTACCAATTGAAAAAACAGGAAGAAGAGCAACGAAAAGCAGAAATTGAAGGCAAAAAAATGAAAATCGAATGGGGCAGTCAAATACGTTCCTATGTTTTTCAACCATATACTATGGTTAACGACCATCGCACAGAGTTGAAAAAAACTGATGTAGTTGCAGTTATGGACGGTGATATTGACGATTTCATAAAAGCATTTTTACTAATTAAAGATAATTAAATTATTTTTCACAAAATTATAATATTTTATGCTTGAATTTATTAATGGAAAATACTTGCTTTCAGGTGTGGACTTACTTGAATTAGTAAATAAATATTCCTCACCTTTGTATGTTTATGATAGTCAAAAAATGATATCGCAATATAAACGTATGCATTCTGCTTTTTCTGTGAAAAATTTAAAAATTAATTATGCCGCAAAAGCTTTAACTAATATTTCAGTTTTGAAATTATTCCAAAAACTTGGTGCCGGCTTAGATGCTGTTTCAATACAAGAGGTAAAATTGGGGCTTGAAGCAGGTTTTAAACCGGAAGACATTTTATTTACACCAAATTCTGTTTCAATTAAAGAAATCGAAAAAGCAATTCAATATAATGTTAAAATCAATATTGATAATATTGATATACTCGAATATTTCGGACATTCTCACTCAGAAATTCCTGTATGCATAAGGATAAACCCTCATATTTTAGCAGGTGGCAATTCAAATATCTCAGTCGGACATATTGATTCTAAATTTGGGATTTCAATTCATCAAATGCCTTTGGTTAAAAGAATTGTATCTACTTTAAAAATGAATATCGAGGGTTTGCATATGCACACTGGCTCTGATATTTTAGATGTTGATGTTTTCTTGCAAGCAGCTGATATTTTATTTAACACTGCAAAAGAATTTCCAAATTTAACGTATATCGATTTCGGCAGTGGATTCAAAGTTAAATATAAACCAGAAGATTACGAAACTGATATCGAAGAATTTGGCAAAGAAATGAGCAACAGGTTTAATCAATTTTGCAATGAATATGGAAAAGAGCTTACACTAATGTTTGAACCCGGCAAATTTTTGGTTAGCGAATCGGGCATTTTTCTTGTTCAAACAAATGCGATTAAACAAACAACTTCAACAATTTTCGCTTGTATTGATAGCGGTTTTAATCACTTGATTCGTCCAATGTTTTATAATGCTTATCATGAAATTATTAATATTTCTAATCCCGAGGGCAGACCAAAAATATACACAGTTGTTGGTTATATTTGCGAAACAGACACTTTCGGGTGGAATCGAAAATTAAACGAAGTGCGTATTGGTGACGTTTTAGCTTTTAAAAATGCCGGTGCTTACGGTTTCACGATGGCATCGAACTATAATTCTCGATATCGTCCAGCCGAAGTTTTAATCCACAATGGTAAAGATTTCCTTATTCGAAAGAGAGAAAGCTTCGATGATTTATTGAAAAATCAAATTGTTTTATCAAACGAAATTGATGATATTAATTAATTTTTTTAATTTATAAATATCATCCTACGAAAAAGGGCTGCTTTTTTGAAACAGCCCTTTATTTTTGTAATTACTAATTTCAACAAAATCTTATCTTTTAATTTTTAATAATTTTTTGTGAAATAACCTCATCACCGCAAGTTAAACGTAAAATGTAAACTCCAACAGGTAAATTGCTCATATCAATTACTTTTGTAGTGTTACCAATAAATTGACCTTTTAGTAAATCTTGACCGATTAAGTTGGAAATTGTCCAGTCCGCATTTTTGTTGTCAATTGAATATAAAAATACGTTCAATTCATCTTTAACAGGGCTTGGATATGTTGCTAAAATATTATTTCCTGTTTCTCCTGCAATTGTAATTTCATCATCAGCACCATCTTTATTCGATGTAACAAAAATAATTATTCTTTTTAGCGCCGAGCAACCCTTGTCATCATTAACTGCGAGCCAATATGTATATGCACCCAGTGGTGGACTTATAATCGGTGGATTTAAAACATTCCCATAATTATCGCTCCAAGAAGTTGTATATGGAGGCATTCCCCCACTTATGTTTTGAATTTTTGTATTTAAATTCAAAAACGTGCCAATTTTCATCATAGCAAATAATGGCATAGTAATATTTATTGATGGGTATACAGTCAATGTTAAATTAGCTGTCTTGGTAACACCGGTTACCAAATCTTTTACGGTTAATGTATAATTTGTTGTAATATTAGGATTTACTGCGGTTGGATTTCCCGTATTGTAATTAATTAAGTTCGTGTTCGGATACCAATTATATTGGAAATTACCTGAGCCACCCGTTACTGTAACCACATTTCCAGTCCCATCTTTCGTTCCAAGTTCAATGCTTTGTGATTTACAAGTTGACTTATCAGAAATATTAATCTCAAACGGCAAATCTTTTGTTGTGAATTTGAAAGTTTCAGACCAATTACTGTACCCACAATTATTATAACTTCTCACACGCCAATAATAAGTAGTGTTATAATTCAAATTATTTGTCACAATAAATTGATTTGAAGGTATATTCGAATAATTTGCTGAAAGTATTGCAAAATATGGATTAGTTGATATTTGCAAATTATATGAAGTGGCATACTGGTCTGCACTCCAAGTAAATTGCGGTGTAATATCTAAATTTTGCGAATTGTTTGCGGGCGAACTTAATGTAACAGAATTTGAACACATATAAATTGTAACAGCACGAGCATCGCTCCAATCTCCATTACCCCCACCATTTGAAGCACGAACTCGCCAATAATATGTCTTATTATGAGTTAATGATATTGGTGGTACGTAAGTAGTCGATGTTAAACCAGAAACTGACAAGAAATTACTTGTAAATTGTGCATCGTTAAAGATTTCGATTGTGTAATAACTTGCATTTTGTATAGGTTGCCAAGAAAAAGTTGGTGTCAATGTATTGACAGTGGCATTATTGTTCGGTGAAATCAATATAACTTTACCTGGTAAAGCTTCGCTAATTCTGAAATTCCAAACATCTGACCATCCGCCATATCCATTATTATTTCTTGCTCTTACTCTCCAAAAGTAATAAGTATTTAAATCAAACTGACTGTGCAAATATTGTATACTTGTACCTGTGAGTATATTATCGAATACAATATTATTGAAATTATTATCTTTTGCAATCTGCAATTCGTAATCCCATGCATTAGTTAATGAATTCCATTGAAAATTGACTTGGGAACCTGGGTAGAAATTCGAATTGTTAGCTGGATTTAACAAAACAACAGCATTTGGTGCTTGATTATAAACACCAAAGAAGTCTAATATTCTTTGTAATAAGATATTACGTGTCGAAGGTGGATTTCCATCAACTAATTTAGAAATTGCATAAGAAAAAGCAAAAGTTTTTTGATTATAGGAACCTGAATGTTGAATAGCAACATTTCCAACTCCTGGTTCGAAAAATGCTACTTTTCCAGTTGGTGATGGATCGAAATAATCAATCCATCCATAAGGATTTTGCGTAGTTTGCGTAAATTGCATACCTTCTGTTACAGTGCCTACATTACCAGTCAATCCTGCAAACGTATGCGATGGTGCTCCATCATATCCATTCGCAATACCAAAAAGTGAAAGTAATGTGTGATTTCCTTCTTGCTCATATCCCAAGGCATCGCCACTTTCAAGATAAACTCGACCACCATTTTCTAAGAAATTTTGTAAATGTAACGCTAAATTATTATCCAACATAGCATAATCATAAGAATTTGCATTTCCCATTGATAAAAATAAATAATCAAAGCCGATTAAATTTGTAATCGTGGAGTTCGTATAAACTACATTAGGATAATTGTTTGTTGTCAAATAATTATTAATAAAAGTGCCACTGGACGTTGGTCCATTATTATATTTTTCATAAACTAAAATGCCATTTTGACCACAATATATTTGGAAATCAAAATCTGTTCCTGCTTGAATTTGATTGTCAATTCCGTCAAGGTGAATATGTAATGTAGCAAATGAATTCGCATTTTGTGTGATTGAAAATGAATTGATATAACCGGTATTTGTGGGTCCATTTGGTGCAACAGAAGTATATCCAATCGGATTAATTATATTGATTTTCGGATCCGAACTTGAAAGTGTAATTTTCACAGAGTTAGCACCATCTTCGGAATAGTTGAAAATATTATAGGATAATTCATAAATATTATTTGTTTTCTTATGGATAACTGAATTGAACACAATTTTTAAGGGGAATTTGCCCGTAAAATCATTCAAAAGCGCTTTATAAGCATTTATACGACCGGTCCCGAGCATACCTGGATAATTAGGATTTAAACTTTCGATATTATCAACATTGCCGATAACTCTGCGGATAATTGCATCATTCGATTTGTTTGGTAAATAAGATTTGACAAAACCAATTAATCCTGTAACTTGTGGTGCCGCCATTGAAGTGCCTTGATATTTTGCATATCCATTATTGGGAACTGTGCTCAAAATGCCACCGTCAACATAAGCATCGCCACCTGGAGCCGAAACGTCTACAGTATAACCATAATTTGAATAATAAGCCTTTTTGTCATTGACCGCTACTGATGCAACACTAACTATATTTTGGTATGCTGCGGGATAAAAAGGTGCGCTCGAATTGTTATTGCCTGCGGCAGCAACCACAATTGCTCCAAGCGAAGTCGCATAATTTATTGCTAATTGACCAGTTTGTGAATAACCACTTCCACCCCAACTGCAATTAATCACATCAGCACCATTTTCAGCTAAGTAAACAATACCATCGAAGCCATTATAAATAGCATTACCTGATGCATTGCTTGCGTGTTTGGTTGCCATAAATTTCAAATTCCACGAAACTGATGCTATTCCGTTTGCATTATTTGTTACACCAGCCGATATGCCTGCACAGTGCGTCCCGTGAGTATTTTGTGAAGACCCCATTGGATCATTCACTGGCGTTCCATCATTTGGATAAAAATTCCAGCCAATAAAATCATCAATGTATCCATTACCATCGTCATCAATTCCATTTATATCACCAGGGTCAAATTGCCAAGTTCCGTTGATATATTCAAGGACATGCCCGTCTTTATCGGCATCTTCCCCTAAATTTTGGTATATGTTATTGATTAAATCGGGATGTTTCCAATCAACTCCAGTATCACAAATCCCAATTATAACACTACCATCAGAATTTTCACCTTTATGTAAATTCCAAGCTTCCGGACAATGCATTTGTGGTAAATGTTGCTGCTCTGAATACCTTGTATCATTAGGTATTTCTAATGGATAAGTTACAGGAACTGGTTCGGCATATTCAACTTCGGGATATTTGGAAAGCTCTCTCGCTATCGCAACTGGGTCTTCGTCCGCAGAAAAATATAGCATAAATATATTCGATAAATCAGGCAATTGATTTGTTTTGACTTGTGGGCGTGATAAAATCCTTTCCGATAGTTTTTTTATTTTCGGAAATACTTGCTCAACTTTTGTTATTCCTTTAACTTTTACAAATTTATCAAGAGATTTTATCCCAAAAGTCGAAGAATAAAGCCGTTGGGTTTGATTATCTTTGAACGGTAAAAGAATATTATTGACTTTTAACCTTACATACACTACTCCTTTGAAATAGAGCGGTGCTCCATAATCATCAGTATATTTTGCAGTACCTTGAACTTTCAATTCGTTTTTGTTCGATAATTTGTTCAATGAATTGAAATCCTGCGATAAAATTACTGAGGATGAATTTAATAGTAAGGCAATTATTAAAACAGAAAATAAAGTAATATAAGATTTCATTGGAAATCTCCTTTTATGATGAACTAAATTACAAAAAAAATCTGAGAGGCGAATAAAATATTATTTATATATATTTTTATTGATTATTCTTTTATTAATCTCTTTCTCTCTTTCCAATCGGGCATAAAAATGGAGAGAAAATCATAAAATTGCTTGCTATGGTTGGCATATTTTAAGTGGCATAATTCGTGTAAAATTACATATTCAATAAATTTAATATCTTCGTGTATTAATTTAGTATTTAAAGTTATTTTCTGCTTACTTTTCGAACAATTTCCCCATTGAGTTTTAAGATATCTTAACTTTACTTCTTTTAATGAAATTCCATATGGTTTTAATAAAATTAAGTATTTATCGATAATTGGTTCAAAGATTTTTGGAGCTTTCGATAGCAAAAATTTCTTTTCGATTAACAATTGCAGTTCTTTATTATTTTCCTCATTTGAATAAATTATAAATTGAGAACCAACTACTTCAGAATATACTTTATTGCTTTGAACTATTTTCTTTTCATAAGCTTTTCCTAAAAATTTAAATTGTGTTTCTTGAAATTTACTTTCTATTTCTTTTCTTTTTTCAAATTTATCAATGTGCTTTTCCAACCATTTTTGTTTTGATTTAACGAACTCAGCCAAATATTTCAAACTGTGTTTGTTTGGCGAAATCAATTTCAAGCGAATTTCAGGATAAATCATTAACCTAATGTGTCGCACTTTTTTATATTCTATTTCAACAGGATAAATTTTATTATTATACGATACTTCGATATTTTCCACAGGAATATTGACTTAATAAAAAAAACTCGTCCTTTAAAGACGAGTTTGTTTATATTTTTGTTATTTCATAAGATTTCTTACTTTGCAATAATTAATTTTTTAGTAATATTAATTTCTCCAGATTTGAAAATAAGAAAATAAACTCCTGAAGATAAATTTTCAATATCTAATTTGTATGAATAATCACCTTTCTTCAAATATTCATTAACAGGGTCCAAGCAAAGCGTTCCATATTGATTGTAAATTGCAAGTGAAGTATAGCCATCAAATGCAATTCCATAGTAAATTTCTTTTGTTTGATTAATCGGATTTTCTTCGAGACCTTGAACGTAATATTGTTCATCTTGTAATACAATTTTTGCGAGGTCGCCACCACAAACGGGCATTAATAAAACATAACTCGAGCTTGTTTCAAAAGCAAAACAAGTTTCATTTTCGGGGAAAATATTTACTTCAATATTGCCGCCGTTTGCTCCATTCGTCGGGAAATAAGTATGGAAAGTGATATTCAGTAATTCTCCGTATTCAATAACTCTCGCTCCATTTAAGCTTTTCAAATCAAATTCTGCGGTCCCTTTAAAAGAATTAATTTTGATATTTTCAATTTCATATTTACCAATTGTAGTTTTTCCAAGTGTAATCGAATCAGGCATAACTTTCAAGAAATTTCCATCATATTTCACACTTATTTTATATTTGCTAACCGTTAAATTATCCAAAGCAGGAATTTCATTAATTATAACTTTGACCTTAATATCTGTATTAATTTTAGCTGTTTGCGAAACTGGTGAAAGATACGACGGAACAGTTTTATATTCAGTAATTCCTCTAATTTTTGCTGTCAAGCTTGGGAATTCATCACCTAAAACTTTTACTTGTAAAGTTGCTGTCTTACTCGAAAAACTTGATGGGAAATATTGCACTTTTATTTGCTTAGATTCCATCGGCTGCAAAGTAAATCCTTTGGAATAATCTTCCAGCAAGGAGAAATCGGAATCTTCGGAGGATAAAACAACATTTTCAACTTGAATTGCGGTTTGAGAGCTATTTTTTAAAACACAATTAACTTGTTTAGGTACATTAATACAAGTTTCGACAACATTATTTTCGCTTATTGAAATTGATCGGTCTATTCCGTAGCCTTTTAATGTTATAATTTTATCGGACGGTACATCTGTTTCAATCTTTATTCTTGCTTGGATTAAGCCCGTATCCTTCGCTGCAAATGTAATTGGAATTTTAATTGTTTCACCGGGCAAAAGATGAATCGGGAAATTAATATTTTCAGTATTTAGAATAAATGAACCTGACTTATTTTCTTTACTAAAAACAACTCCCGGGTCAATTGCCAATATATCTTTAATAGTTAAAGTATCTGCATATTGCCAATCTGCTATTGACAAGTTTTGCAATTCTAAAAGCTTATTAACTTCACTGTTAGGATAATTCACAAGTGTAGTGTCGAAATCAATAGGTTCTTCTATATTTTTCATTTGCGGAATAACGACGAACGCAGTTAATGTTGCTATTGAAGAAGTATTTAAATTTGTTTCAAAATGCACAATTAATGAATTATCTCCTAAATTTTTTGGTATAAAACTGCAAGGAATTGAAAGCGATTCGTTGGGTTTGATAAGTTTTCCTTCAATGCTTTGCAAGTCTATAATGAAATTATCGGGATTTATACTTGATTGGTCAATATATGAATTTGTAATAGTTAAATTTACACTTCCAGTATTTTGCAAAATAATTGCTTGAGGTTTGCTATACTGCTGTGGTGTTGCAGAATTATCTAATCTCACTTTATCCCAATTGTTTACTTTTGTCAACAAGCCTGGTTTAATTGATTTCGCAAAAAGAAGAGCTATGCTATCAATTTCTTCAGCATCGGAACTTATTATTACACTTTCCTGGAATTTCTTTTCGATTGTTGGTTTAAAAGTTACGTTAAATTTATAAGTTTCATTTGGTTGTAAAATTAACGGATTTGCTGGTGTTACTTGTCTGCCAAAATCAACCGAAAAATTAGCATTATCGCTTAATTTCCAACCAATAACTTTTAATGTATTTTCGCCTATATTCGTGATTGTTGATGATTTAGTTTCTTCTTGGGATACAACTACTTCACCAAAATTAATGTCTGTTGTATGAATTTTTGGTTTACCAGAACGTGCAAGTAGTTTAATTTTAAATGAATTGAAGCAATTATTATTTATACCAAGCGAATCTTCGAATTGTCCACTTTTTAACGCCGTAAAAGAAATATCGAGTGTAATTGATGAATGTGGGTTCAATATTGCTTCATAAAATGGCTCTTTTAATTTAAATCCAGATTCAGGATATTTGAAATTAATTTCTTTCAAATGGACGATGGAATCGGAGTTGTTCTTTATAGTTATAGATTTAATAGATTCAACACCAATCAAAGTATTACCAAAATCTAAAATTGATGGTTCAACAACTATTTTCGGTGCAAAATATTCAAATGCAAGTGTAGTATCATTGCCTGCATAATCCATAAAAGTAATTACTGCTCTTGCATCTAAATTTTTATTACGAACAATCAACCGCCAGTTTATTGAAGATGTTACTCCAGGAATAACATTATCGATAATTTTATCATAATTACTGCTTACATTTGAATGAAAAATTGGTGTTGTCAAATTCGAGCGATCCTCAGCATTGTCAGGTCTATCCGTTGTTGTTCCGAAAACAGTTCCATCACATCCAAGAATGTATTTCACATTTGGGGGCAGTTTATCAGTAGAGGACAAAGTACGTAACAAAGTTCCTGCGGGAAAGCCGAATGTGCCTTGTGAATTAGAACCAATAATATATGTTGCAAAATTTTTATCGGAACGTATTTGATAATTACCGGCTTTTTTCATTTTTAATGTAACTTGGATAAATTTTTTCCCATTAAATAAATATTTATATTCTTTTATATCTTGAATTTGCATTGAATTGATTTTTGTCCAAGTTATAGTTTTATCTTTTTCGGTATAACCAATTTCTAAATTATTCGGAATAGTTCCATCGTCGTTTACCTCGCAAATTATCATTAAATCTACGTCAGTTTTCATTGTTTCAATCATATTTTGTGAAATATTGAATAACAATGAATTTTCGTATTGTTCGAAGGGAAGTAAATTAATTCGAAATGGTTTATAAACATCTAAGTTATTACTTTCTTCTGTATAACCAGCATTGAAGACAGAAACTGAAATTGGTTTATTCGAAGTAACAACATCAACACCAACTGGATTTACAACATTGGGTCTAATTTCAATGAAATTATCAGGATTATCAGCTGAAAGTAAAGTAGTAACAAGTTGATTGTTTAAATAAATATCGCTATTTGGAGTATTTGCATAAATGCGGATAATTGGATTATTAGTGCGTGTGTAAAGGCGAGGAATATGATAAACATAGCTCCAAGTATTAGCAGGCATTTCCATTTCAACTAAATAATTTGAAGGCTGTGTTCCGATTGGCACAGTCGCAAGTTGATTCGCCGTAATAATTGAAATAGGTTTATCGCTTAAAACTTGTATTCCACTTAAATCACCAACTTTACCTTTCAAAGTTAAAAACCAGGTGTCGCCCGCATCAAGAACTCGTACTATTGTATCTGCTAAAAAGACATTGCCCTTTAATTTATTACTCAATATTATTTTAATTTGATTTCCATCGAAAGGATTAACAATTCCTGCAATTGCTGGATAAAATATTGATGAAGGTATTTCTGATGTTGGGTCAATGTAACTTTTGAGAACATATTCTTTTCCAAGTGAACTTACTGGTAACGCCAAAAAACCTTCGCATTGTGAATCGCCACTAATTACAACATAAACAGACACCGGAAAATCACTTGTAATTTTTAATGCAGACTTTTTATATATTTCTTCAGAACTTTGTGGCAAAGATGTTGTTGAGTTAAAAGGGAATACAATTTCGGGTAATAAATCGAACATTGCTTCTGTGTTGGCATTTACATTTGCACTTTCAGAATATGATTTAGCATCCGATTTTATTGTAACTTTTGTATCATAATAAGCAAAAACAAATAATTTTATCGTAACATTACTCAAATTTTCCTTCAAATATGCTGGTGGCACAGTAATATAAAATTCAGTGCCAAAATTATCAATACGCCGAATTTCTTTACTTACTTGCTTGAATTGGTCAATGTCAAAAACAGCAAAAGAAGGAATATTTACTATTATTAATAGCAAAATTATATAAATTAATTTTTTCATTTTTTTCAACTTCACTTTGATTTTGAAATTTGTTTATCTATTTAGTTATAATAACAAATAAAAGTAAATTTTGTATCATAATTTAGTTATTTTTTTTTTAAATTTCAATAAATAATACAAACAAAATTAATATATTTGTTCGATAATTACCTTGAAATCTAATATTAAAGAATAATACAAAATTAGTCTTTTTTTATATTAATGACAAAAATAAAATTGAATTATTAATAAAATTAATTTTTTCTATTTTGCAAAACGCCAAACGATTTTTAACATATAAGAATTGTCTTGAAATTGAACTTTTGAGCTATCTGTTGAAAGAATTTGATTTATTACAAAATAAACATCACTCCCAACAACGGGAATCCATTGAACACGGAAATTAAGAATTACATTATTGATTTGGTCGTTCCATTGAGCATAAATTGATGTATATAATTTTGGATTAAAAGAGTATTCAATTCTTGTCGCTATTTGATTTGTTGAATATTCCAAGTTGTTTTTTTTCAACTTATTAATTTCATAACTACCAGACAAACTCAAATTGCTGGACGGGCTAAATTGCAAGTATGAATCAAAGCTGAAATAATTTGCATCGTAATAATCACCATAATTTATACCAAACCAAGAAGTAAGTTGCCGTCCACCGTATGTATCGATTTCAATGCCATAATTATTATACCAATATTCACCTTCCTTAAATATAAAATTATCTGATAATTCAAAATCAGATGATAATCTATCAAAATTGCGGTCAAATTTGAACATTATGAAATCACCTGTTTCGAATGCAAAACCAATTGGTATAAATTCCATTTCCAAAGTTTCCAATGAATTTGTTTCGTCTGTCCAATATGTGTTTATTCTTGCAGGAACAATGTATAAATTCTTTATTGGCTCAATTCCTTTAAAACGTGGTTTAAACTCCAAGTTATAAAATAAATGCTTAATATTACCACGTTGCAAATATCCCATCTCTGGATAATAATTTGCTTCATATTGGTTAAAAAGCAAATCTGAATTAACAAAATTATTAGGATAAGATAAATATGCAGTTAGTGAATTATTATTTGTGTTCTCAAAATTTGAGGTTTGTGATTGTGAAAAAGCTCCATAAAAAATGAAATTTTTATCCCCAAATAATTCATTCGTAGAGTAATTAAAATCAGCACCATAAACATAGTTGCTATGGTTTTCTAAATTCTTTGCTGTTAAAATTCCGCCTAAAGTAATATTTTGCGAAAAATTGTGCACAGCCCGTGCTACTGTGAAATTAGTTGTAGGTGTAGTATTTTGCTTGTCTGTTTGAATTGACATAATCCCGAAATTTGTATTTTCTAATTTTCCTGTTAATTTAATTCCCGCAATAATTGGAGATAATACTCCATTTTCTATACCAATATTTCTACTGTAAAAAATATTATCACCATCGCTAATCCGCAAACTAAACAAATTTTTATTTTCAAGAAAAAAGTCTCGCTTTTCGGGATAATACTTTGAAAAACGAGTTATATTAACTTGTAATTGGTCTGATTCCACTTGTGCAAAATCTGTATTTATTGTTCCCGAAAGGGATATATTAGAAGAAAAAGGTATGATTATATCACCGCCGATTTTTGTAATTTTTTGGACAGAACTTTCTTGCTGGAACCCCAAACCGCCCAATAAATATGGCTTTAAAATTATATTTTCTTGTCCATTAATTCCATAAAGTGTATCGATTTCGCCTTCTGATAATAGATTATCAAACGAATTATCCAATGACCAACCTTGCCATCTTACTTGCTCAACTTTATGTCGAATATTGCGTTCAAAATTTATTCCAAAAACATTTTTATTAGATTTTGGAAATTTCAAAGTTGAAAAAGGTAATTCAATTTCCGCAAACCATCCTTCGTTAGTTATTGTTGTAGCAACATCCCAAATTCCATTCCAACTTGTATTCATTTCTTCAATTCGAGAAATAATTGCATCATTCCTTGCACCATTTGGATTGACCATAAACATAAACCCAGAAGTTTTATCATAAAAAGGATCAATAACAAAGCGGAAATTATCGTCACGCCAGTCTTCGAAATCACGCTTCATACCTTTTCGAACAATACTATTTGGGTCTTTATCATAGCACCATACACCAATATATAATTTTGTTGAAGTATAACATATTGCCACTTGTGTCAATTCAGAAGGTTTTGCTCCACTAATCGGTTCACGTTGTGTAAAATTATCAATTTTCATTGCTTCTTGCCAGCACTTTTCTTTCAAGTACCCATCAACTGAAATTTCTTCATCGATTTTTAAAGGAATGATTTTATTTGGAATAGAAATTTGACTTATTAATGAAATCGGAATTATAAGTATCAATAAAACAGGTATATTAAGATATTTCATAAGCAAATTATATTTCAAATGAAAATAAAGATAATTCAATAAAGAAGCAAATTTATTTTACGTAATTATTTTTGAAATGTTACAGAAACGAAAAAAAAACTTTATCTTTGTATTTTTTATATGTTAAAAGTTCAAAAAAAATAACATAAGAATTTATTATAAATGGAAACATTGCAACTCGATTTTTATCATTTAATAGTTATCCCGATATTTATAATATTTGGGCGAATTTTAGATGTAAGTATTGGTACAACTAAAATTATATTAATTTCTAAAGGTTACCGTTCCATTTCGACTATTTTAGGTTTCTTTGAATCTTTCATTTGGATTCTTGTAGTTAGTCAAATAATGAAAAAACTGGATAATTACTATTACTTTGCAGCGTATGCATTAGGCTTCGCTTTAGGTACTTACATTGGAATGTCAATCGAAAGGTATTTATCATTAGGACAAGTTATTATTAGAGTAATTACTCGTTATCCAAGTGAGGAACTCTCGCAATATTTATTTGATAATAATTATTCTGTAACAAAAGTACCCGGTGAAGGTAAATATGGACCCGTTAATATTATTTTTTTAGTTGTGCATCGAAATCAAATTGATGATGTAATAAACATAATCCATGAATTCAACCCAAAAGCATTTTATACAATTGAAGATGTCCGCTCTGTTAGTCATTTACATTTGGAAAAATCAAAACCGAAAATATATAATAGTTTTAACATTTTTAAATCAAATCAAAGGAAATAGGAGAAAATATGCAACAAGAATTACCAAAAATTACAGGTTTGCCACTTAATGCATATAAAGAATTGAAGCCTGGCGAGGAATATATTCCATTAATCCCTGCTTCGACTGTCGTTCCTGAAGTAACGCCTTACTCGGTCTTTTGGGGATTGATTATGGCAATAGTGTTTTCTGCGGCTGCTGCTTATTCCGGATTAAAAATTGGTCAAGTCATTGAAGCTGCAATTCCAATTTCAATTATCGCTGTTGGTTTATCTACTGCTTTAAAAAAGAAAAATTCACTTAGTCAAAATGTCATTATTCAATCGATTGGCGCAAGTTCCGGAGTGATTGTTGCTGGTGCTATTTTTACAATTCCTGGGCTTTATATTTTAAATTTACCAGTGAATTTCTTTCAAATCTTCTTATCTTCTCTTCTCGGTGGCTTTCTCGGTATTTTATTTTTAATTCCTTTCCGTAAATATTTCGTAAAAGATATGCACGGCAAGTTTCCATTCCCCGAAGCGACAGCTACAACCGAAATTTTGGTTACAGGCGAAAAAGGTGGCTCCCAAGCTGGGTTACTCATAGTAAGTGGTTTAGTCGGTGGTGTTTACGATTTCCTTTTCCAATCCCTCAAACTTTGGGAAGAAGTTGTTACCACTCGTATTCATTGGGTCGGTCAAGAACTTGCAAATAAAGCAAAGTTGCTTTTCCAATTTAATGTCAGTGCGATGATTGTTGGTTTTGGTTATCTTGTTGGCTTGAAATTCTCTTTAATCATTACTTTAGGTTCACTTTTGTCTTGGTGGGTTTTCATTCCATTAATCAACGAAATTGGCAATATCGTCGCAACTAATACCGGCGGTGTGAATATGTTTGCAAGTCTTACACCTGAACAAATTTTCACCGCATACGTTCGCCCTATTGGCATCGGTGCAATTGCAATGGCTGGTATTATCGGTGTCTTGAAAGCTTCACCTATTATTGGAAAAGCTTTTAAACTCGCTTTTAAGGGATTAACCGGTGGAAGTAGCGAAAAGGAAGACGAAATTCGAACTCAAAAAGATATCAAATTAACTTTTGTCATTTTCTTGGCTATTTTTACTTTAATTCTTATTTTTATTTATTTAATGGTAGGATTTAATATCACATTAACACAAGCAATCATTGCTCTTTTAACTGTGTTTATCATTTCATTTTTATTTACAACTGTTGCTGCAAATGCAATAGCAATTGTCGGCACAAATCCCGTATCGGGAATGACTTTGATGACTTTAATTTTATCTTCAGTCATATTAACTTCAGCAGGTCTTAGCGGTAATGCCGGTATGACCGCATCTTTAATCATCGGCGGCATTGTTTGTACTGCACTTTCTATGGCTGGTGGCTTCATTACAGATTTGAAAATTGGCTACTGGATAGGAACTTCACCTTACAAACAAGAAACTTGGAAATTCCTCGGCACACTCTTTTCTGCAGCTACTGTCGGAATTGTCATTTTCATTTTAAATGAAGCATATGGATTTGTGACAACTCCGCAAACACCCGAACCTCTCGTTGCTCCGCAAGCAAACGCAATGGCGGCAGTTATTAAACCATTGATGAGCGCCGGTGCAAACGTTCCATGGTATTTATATCTAACTGGTGCCATCCTTTCGCTGATTATTAACTTTTTAGGTATTTCTCCGCTTGCTTTCGCTCTCGGTATGTATTTACCATTGCACTTAAATTCTCCTCTTTTGGTTGGCGGTTTAATTTCTCATTTTATGCAAAAAAGCAAACAAGGTGAAGCGGTCGCTAATGCTCGGCATCAACGTGCAACTTTAATTGCTTCTGGATTTATCGCCGGTGCTGCATTATTAGGTGTTGTCGGAGCACTGTTAAAGTTCTTCAAAGTTGAACTTGATACAAAAATGTGGGAACATAATCCTTTAGGTGGCGAATTGGTTGGTGTTATAGCATTTATTATATTAATGATATATTTCGTTTCGGATTCACGCCGTGCTAAAGTTGAACAATAATTTTAAGATATCAATTAAACTAATTTTTTGAACAATATAATTTAAAAAAAGCCCGTCAAAATATCTTCGACGGGCTTATTTTTTTTAATGAACTTTATTTTATTGAACTTTTTGCTTATTAATATTATCAAAATATTGCTTAATTAAATTTTGATAGTCTATCGTATATTGCTTTCCAGAATTTTTTAATAATTGTTCTAAAGTAACATTTTGCATTGATTGCTTCAAATAATCTATGGAATCGGGACTTTTCAAATCAAATTGTTTTCCCTCACGTGATTCTCTTCGGTTATCGAATTCTTTTTCATTTTGTGAGTTAAATAAATCAAGTAATTTTGCTAAAATTTGCTCTTGCTTCTTAATATTCTCTGGACGTGGACCATTTTGTTGGAAATCTTTTGCAACATTATTCAATTCTTTTTGCAAGTTATCCAATTCATTTTTCATCCTTTTACCTTCGGGAGTATTACCATATTGCTTTGCTTCTTCTTGAAGTTGTTGCATAGTTTTTTGAGCATCTTGTTGATTTTGCATAATTCTTTGATATTGTGCTTGTTGCTCTTGGGACATTCCACTGCTTGGCGAACCATTTCCGGACATCATTTGTTGCATCATTTGATTTATTGCTTGTTGTTGAGCCGCAAGTTGCTGTAAACGCTGGCTTAATCCACTTCCGTTACCAATCGAATTTGGTTGACCAGAACCACCCGGATTTGGACAACTACCATTAGATTTCTTCATTGTTTGTGCCATTTCTTGCATTTGTGCCACTGCTGTATTCATTTTTTCTAATGCCTGAGATTGTGCACTGGTTATCGATGGCAATTTTCTATCAGTGAAATTTTCCATCGCTTCGTTCATATTTTGCAAAGCAGATGAAATCAATTCGCCCATCTCCGGTGTAACGGCAAAAGAACGCTCCGACAAGTCAGCTAATCTTTCGGCTAATCTCATTAAAGCTTGGAATTGATTTGCTTGTTCCCGTCCCAAATTTGGTAAATTAGTCGAATTATAATCCGTGCTTTTCGTAGTATTTAATAAATTTTCCTGATTTTTTGATAGTTCCAACATATCTTTGATTGCCTTTTCCATCTGACGTATTGCTTCTTCGGAACTACGTTTATCCATTTCTTGCTTTAATTTTTGCATCTTTTGTTTGAAATTAGATAAATTCTTATTTGCTTTTTGCATCTGTTGAGAGGCTTTATTGAAGTTGCCTTGTTCCATTGCATCATTTGCATCTTGCATCTCACTTTCCGTCTCCTTGGAATTCAACGCTTGTTGTGCCTCTTTTAATTCCGAAAGTGGCATATTTTCAGCATCAACTTTTTGCATTAATTTTTCTATTTCTTGCAAATCTTTGTCAATTGCTTTTGTTTGAGCTTTCAATTCGTTTTGTTTCTTTTGTAATTGATCAATTTTATCTTTCGCATCAGGGCTTGTTTTATTTAATTCTTGTTGCAACTTTTCTTGTTGTTCCTGCATTTTTTCAGCTTGCCTATTTAAAGCATCTATTTTTTGTTCAAGTTGTAATCTCTGTAAAACTTTCATCGTTCGTTCAATACTTTTGCGGAATTGTTCCTCGCTGAATTTCATATTTTTCAACGCTTGCTCGAGTTCAGTTTTTGATAACTTTTGTGCGGCTTGTTCCATCATTTGTTGCAACTTTCTTAATTCAGGAGAATTTATCTCTTTCATTAACTTTTGTAGTTCTATATATTTTTGCATTGTTTCTTCAGAAAGCAAATTATTTTTCTTTAAATTTTCAGTATTTTGAGAAAGTTGCTTTTCTAAATTCTCCATTCTTTTTGATATTTCGTTTTGTTTTTGAAGTAATTCTTTTGCTTTCTTTTGCTCTTCCCAAGTCATAGTAGAACGATTCTCGGACTTCAAATCTCTTGCAAATTTTTCCATTTCCTTTTGCAATTCTTTTGTGTCTTGCAACGCATCTTGCATTTCTTTTTCAATGCTTTCTTGAGTATTTTCACTTTGTTGTAAAACTTCTTCCAGAGAAGGCAAAACAACTGTGATTAGTTCTGTTCGTGCTTTTTTTGGACCAGATATAATATCATTATCTGCTACTTCTACATAAAATTCATATCTGTCTTCGGGAACAATATCTAAATTCTTTAAATTCCAAATATATGGTATTTCTACATTTAAACCATCATAAATGATGGGCATATCAACTTTTTTATAGTCTTTATCGGGTGAACTATATTTCGAATAGGTTAATTTATAGTAAAGTCGTAAGGACGAAAATCCAAAGTCGTCGGTAATATTTACTCGTATCGGTAAAACTGCATCTTCGGAAAGTTTGACATCGAATGATGGTTGCAATAATTTAATTTGTGGCGATTCATCGTTTAATGCTACTATTCCGTATTGTACAGGGTTTTCGCTTGTCTCATTATTTTTATCTGTAATCGAAACATAATATGTTCCTGATGTTGTGATTTTAAAAGAACCGCTAGCCATATTCTTATTTACCTTCAAAGGAATTATTGTGGTATCAGTTTGAGGTAATGTCTCGGTATTTTTTTCGGTTGTCTGCTCCAAATTCTTAATTATATAAATTGCACCTTGGCTCAGTTCTTTACTTGCGGCAATATTTAAAAGGACAACAGAACCTTTCAAAGCTGTTATATCGCCATTTTGTTCTGAAAATGTCCTTTGTTCGAGTTTCGTATAACTTGGATATGTCAATGTACCACTTATTGACCGAATATAAGGACGTTCATAAACCTCGATTTTTCCCAACGAAGATATTACCGTTGTGTTTAACCATTCAGCTTCAGCATAAAATTCAATAGAATTTTTCAAATTTGTAAAAGTAAAATTATAAGTGTTGCCCGTGTCAAGTCTTAATGTAAAATTATCAAAATCTTTGCTATTCCCTTCACGGACATTCAACTTTATCGTTTCGGGTGCAACTCCTTCTGCTTTTATTTGGACCTTAAAATCAGTATTAATCAATATTTTAGCATATTTTGGATTTACAGTCAATTTGAATGGAGCAGGCGGAATAAACGACATTTGCCAGTTCTTTATCCGATAAAAGCCTGTGCTGACTTGTTCATTTAAAAAAGTATAACCTCCCCAAAATAACCCCAAACTTGCTAAAAACACAAGGAATATATTTCGAAGTTTCTTAGTTTCAACAACGACATTAAAATTCTTATCTTTTGATATTTCAAAAATTTGCTGGAAAGACGCAAGTGCAAGTTGATTTGAAATACCAGTTGAATTTTCAATACGATTCATTATTTGTATTGAATTGGATAATTTATCTTTCAAATCTTCGTAATAATTACCAATCCGAAAGGCTAATTCATCAATATGTATTGTATGTCTAAGCCCAAGCATTTTCAAAAAAGGAGAAAGTGACCAAAGTCCCAGTGGAACAATGAAGGCAAGCCAAAATAAAGCAAAGAAAAATAATCTTGCTTCTGATGGAAATGAACCATAATATTCAATAATTGAAAAAATTAGTATAGTCAATAATGTGCTCGAAAAAGCAAGCAAAACACCCCACAAAAATTCAGTCAAATACATTAAATCTCGTGTATGACTGATTCTTTTGACTATTGATTTATATTCTTTACTTATTTTTTCCATTTTTTTAATTTAATTTGTTAAAGCCCAAACAACAATATTAGTTCCGAACTTCAAGGAAAGTTCACGTTTTTCAGGTGGGTCTTTATGTACGTCTGGGTCAGCCCAACCATCGCTTGGATTACTTTCGAAAGTGTAAAAAACAGATAATCGTCCATTGATAAATATTCCAAAACCTTTTGGTGGATTATTATTATGTTCGTGAATTTTTGGTGTACCTTGCGGAAAATCAAAATGGCAATGATATAAACCGTAGTTAAAAGGAAGTTCCACAAAATCTTGATTCGGAAATACTTTCTTCATTTCCTGTCTTATAAATGGGTCAAGACCATAATCATCATCTACATATAAAAAACCGCCGTTTTCCAAATATGCTTTTAAATTTGCTACTTCTTTTGCGGAAAAATTTATATTTCCATGACCTGTTAAAAACAATATTGGATAATTAAAAATATCTGTCGAAGATAAATCAACATATTTGTAAACAGGAGAAGTTGCAATATTTGTATGTGCGGCTATGTATTTCAATAAATTTACTTCTGATGAAGGGTCATTGTACCAATCACCTCCCCCGGAATATTTAACTCTTGGCATTACGAAATCTGATAATTTCCCTTGTGAAAAAACTTCGTTTGTGCCAATAATTAATAAAATTATTGCAAATACATATCTATTTTTATTAATCAACATTTCTTTTTTAAGTTGTTTGATAAATTTTATAATTTAAATATATATACGAATTAAATGTTTTTCAATTTTGAAAAATTTCAATACTGAATATATTCACAAGTAAAATGAATTTTAAAAAATTAATTTTAATAAGTTTCGAGCAAATCAAATTACTTAATCTGATTTAATTGCACTATTTCGAGCATATCTTTTACGGCTTTTTCGAGCCCTACAAATGCAGATCTTGAAATGATTGAATGTCCAATGCTTAATTCGCCAATATAAGGAATTTTGCAAATATCTTGTGTATTAAAATAGTTCAAACCATGACCAGCGGCAATTTTCAATCCAGAATTATGTGCAAAGGCTGCAGCTGCAAACAGCAAGTTCAACTCGTCCTTTTTATCTTGATCCTTTCTTGCATTTGCATATGCTCCTGTGTGCAATTCAATCATATCTGCACCAACAATCAAGGCTTCCTCAATTTGCATCTCGTCCGGGTCGACAAATAAGCTAACTTCGATTCCTTCAGCATGCATTTTTTTGCAAAGTGTTCGAAGTGATTCCCTATTTGCTCTAACGTCCAAACCTCCTTCAGTGGTTAATTCCTGTCTTTTTTCAGGAACGATAGTCACTAAATCTGGTTTGATTTCCAAAGCTATATTGATTATTTCTTCAGTTGCGGCCATTTCCAAATCGAATTTTGTTTGCACAATTTCCCTTAGCAAACGAACATCCCGGTCATTGATATGTCTTCTATCTTCTCGTAAGTGTGATACAATACCTTTTGCTCCTGCAAGTTCAGCAATTGCTGCGGCGGTTACTGGGTCTGGTTCTATTCCACCTCGGGCATTTCTTATAGTTGCAATATGGTCAATATTTACATTCAAAGTTATCATTTTGATGCCTTTCTTTTTTATAGTAATTAAATGTAATATAAAACGTATTGGTTGTTATTAAAATATAAATATAATTCTTGTTATAAAATTAAATACTAACTTTTTCTTTTTTCAAATAGTGCTGCGAATCGCCCCATTTATTAAAACCTACTTTTCTGCCAACTGATTCTATTCTTGAAACAACGCAGGCAAAGCAATCACCTTTGAAATCTTCCAAACAAGGCTTATTGTTATATAAAAGGTATTCTTTGCGGTTTTCATTTGGTGTTAAATTTGGCATCACGACATTCGCTCCATATCGAAGACCTTCTTCTCGCCCCCAAGGATAAATTGCTTGTAATGCAGTTGTGGATGCAATATTTATATCTTTCATAAAAAGTCTTGCAGAAGCAATCATCTTTAAGGACAAGGCATAAATTTCTTTTTGATGTTCAAAATAATAATCTTTGTATACATTCATCGGAGTTGACAAATGCACAATATATGGTCCCATACCGAGCATATCAATATCCATTTCCTTAAAAAAGAATAAATCACGAGCAAGGTCTTGCGTTGTCTGATTTGGCAATCCAATCATTACTCCAGTTCCGAGATGATAACCTATATCTTTTATTATCTTTAAGCATTCTACTCTTTTTTCAAAAATTTGATTTTCTGGGTGAATTTCATTGAACAGTTTGGGATTAGTTGTTTCAATTCTTAACAAGTATCTATGTGCACCAGCTTTGAATAGTCTTTCGTATTGTTTATAATCAAGTTCGCCGATACATAAAGTTATACCTAAACCATTTGGGAGTGTGTCTGATTTTGTTTTTTCTTTGATTTCATAAACACAATCTTCGACAAAACTAACAAAATTTTCGTCCGAACGCTCGCCTGATTGCAAAACAATGGAACCATAACCTTTTTCAGCACACCAAATTGCTGATTCGATTATATCCTCTTTTGATAAAATATATCGCTTAACTGATGAGTTGCTTTTGCGAATACCACAATAAAAACAATCATTTACACAAATATTTGAAAATTCTACTAAACCACGTAAATAGACTTCTTCACCAACATAATTTTTCATTGTTTCGTATGATGTTTCCCGAAGCAAATCCATTTCTTCGTGATTTTTTATTTCAAGTAAATGAATTAAATCTGCTTTTGAAAATTCTTGTTGAGATAAAATTTCTTGTATTGATTTCACAATGTTTGGCTTTTTAACAAATACAAAATTATAAACATATTATGAGATAATCCACATAATATGTTTATAAATCTAAAATATTCTAAATGTTTAAAAATTATAAAAATAATAAAATTATTTTGCTAACTTCAACCACTTTATTAAATCTTTAAAAGAGGGCTTTTTGCCGTACATTAAAATACCAACTCTGTAAATTTTTGAAGCGAACCAAATACATAAAAATAAAGTGCTTAGCGTTAACACGACCGAAAGAGCAATTTGCCAAATTGGAACTGAAGTAGCGGCAATACGTGCGGTCATAATTATAGGTGAAAAGAATGGAAATAGTGAGAGCACAATTGCAAGAACACCATCAGGATTTCCCATAATTGCAGGCATAAATAAAATTGGTATGATTAATGGCAAAGTAATTGGTGTTTGTAGTTGTTGCGCATCTTCTTCTTGGTCAACTGCTGAACCTACTGCTGCAAACAAAGCAGAATAGATAAAGTAACCAGTCAGGAAAAAGAAAATAAAGGCTATCCACACGCCGATTGGTATCGTAGGAATATCGAACGGCAAGCCCTTTATTTGTGGATTTGTCCCCGCAGGAAGATTTGCCATCTGTGGCTGATTTGTGAACATTGAAATAATTGAACCACCGGCAAGAGAAATTACCACCAACAATCCGACCCAAATTAACACTTGAAGCAAGCCCACAGCACCAATTCCAAATATTTTCCCCATCATAATTTCCATCGGCTTTGCAGATGAATTAATGACTTCAATTATTCTGTTAACTTTTTCGGTTATCACGCCACGCATAACAATCGCTCCATACATAAACATCAAAAAGTAAATCATAAATCCAAGTATATAACCAAAAATTGAGTAAAACTCAGTATAATCTTTTTGTGTGCCTTGCTCTGTAACTTTTATTGTTTTGACGGAAACGCCGCTTTCCACTATTTTAATTATTTTTTCATTTACTCCCGCATCCATCAATCTCTTTTCACGGACCACATCTGATACTATATTATCAATTTTTTCAATCAACCCGATACCACCACCACCTGGAGTATATACCGAAACTTCACCTTTTTCGTAAATATCTTTTGGAATGATTAAAAAGGCGTCAAGTTCACCTTTCAATAACTCTTTTTTTAACTCTTCAGCATTTTTAGTTGTTGTAAAAAATACTTTAGGGTCATCTTTAATCAATTTTGGTGCGATGTAGTTCGTTTCATCAATTACTGCGATATGCTTACTTGTATCGTTCATCGAAACACTTGCAACAATTCCTGGAATTATCATTATTGCAAGCAAAAACACCGGTCCGAGTATTGTAGATATAATAAATCCTTTTGATTTTACTCTCGTTAAAAATTCAAAAGAAATAATTGTCCAAATTTTGTTGCTATTTTTCATCTTGATTACTCATTTTTTCAACAATATCAATAAAAATTTCATTTAATGAAGGTTCATCAATAATAAATTTTGTTATTTCGTTTCCTTCAAGAGCATTTTTTAAAATTACTTGTGCTTCGTCATAATCAGAAATACGAATTTCAACTCTATTTTCTGAATAATCGACAATTTTTTTCGGGTCTAATTCTTTAATAAATTTACCGCTACCGCTAAATTCTATTATTAAATGATTTTTACCGTAATTCTTTTTTATTTCTCTTAAACTGCCGTAAAGAACTGATTTGCCTTTATTTATCATAAATACTTCATCACAAAGTTGTTCTACTTGGAACATTTGATGGGTAGATAAAATTATTGTTTTACCATTGCTTTTCATTTCGAGTAAAATATTTTTCAATAATTCAGTATTTATAGGGTCAAATCCTGAAAAAGGTTCATCAAAAATCATAAATTTCGGGTCGTGCATAACCGTTGAAACAAATTGAATTTTTTGAGCCATTCCTTTTGAAAGTTCTTGTATTTTTTTGTTTTCCCAACCATTTGCACCAACTTTATTTAGCCAATATTGGGCTCTTTTGTTTGCTTCGGATTTCGAAAGTCCTTTGAGCCTCCCGAAATATTCGAGTTGTTCTATTACCTTCACTTTCTTGTATAATCCACGTTCTTCGGGCAGGTAACCGATATAATTTTGCTGTGATGAATTCATATCATTATCAAAAATTTTAATGGAACCACTATCTGGGGCGATGATATTTGTAATCATTCGAATAATAGTAGTTTTTCCTGCACCATTCGGTCCGAGCAGCCCGAATATTTTGCCTTCTTCGACTTCAAAAGAGATATTATCAACTGCTTTGTAAGTCCCAAATTTTTTGGAAATTGAATCGACTTTTAATATTTTCATAAATTTTATTTGTAATTTGAAAAAATTAAGTTAGTTTTGTTATTATTAATAATTTAAATTACGGAATTTAAATGGAAAATGTTGCAAAATATATAGAAGATAATAAAGAAAAACATATTAACGAACTTTTTGAATTTTTACGAATTCAAAGCATAAGTAGCGAAATTGAACATAAAGATGACATCAAAAAGGCGGCACAATGGCTTGTTAATAATTTTAAATCATTTGGTATTGACAATGCAAAATTAATCGAAACAAAAGGTCATCCATTAGTTTACGCCGAATGGATGGGTGCTGGTGCAAATGCTAAAACCGTTTTAATTTATGGGCATTACGATGTCCAACCTGTTGACCCTATCGAACTTTGGGAATCTTCGCCTTTTGAACCTTTTATTAAAAATGGCAAAATTTTTGCTCGTGGAAGTGCTGACGATAAAGGTCAAGTTTTTGCACACTTGAAAGCTGCTGAAGCTTATTTAAAATCAAATTCTAAATTGCCAGTAAATTTAAAATTTATTATTGAAGGTGAAGAAGAAGCAAGCGAAAGCAATATTGATGAATTTATCGAAAATAACCCTGATTTATTAAGTTGCGATACTGTTGTCATTTCAGATACTGAATGGTTTCATTCTGGAATGCCATCAATTTGCTATGGGCTACGTGGTATTGCTTACCTTGAAATCGAAGTTGTAGGTCCGAACCGAGACTTGCATTCAGGTACTTTTGGTGGTGCTGTGGATAACCCAATTTTGGTACTTTCGTGGATGCTTACTCAAATGAAAAATCGCTATGGTAAAATTACTGTTCCGGGATTTTATGATGATGTTCTCGAATTAACAGAAGAAGAACGTGATAATTTCAAAAAGTTACCATTCGATTTATGCGAATATAAAAAAGATTTAGATGTTAAAGAAGTTAATGGCGAAATAGGTTATTCAACACTCGAAAGAGTTTGGGCACGACCATCATTTGATGTAAATGGAATTAAAGGTGGATACATTGGCGACGGACAAAAAACCGTTCTTCCTTCAAAAGCTTCTGCAAAATTTTCTTTCCGTTTAGTTCCAAATCAACGTGCTGAAGATATTAACCAAAAAGTTGTAAACTATCTAAAAAGTATTGCTCCACCAACTGTTAAAGTGAATGTCCGAATAATGTCTGGTGCAAACCCAGTGCTTGTGGATATGCACGGTTCAGCTATTCAATCTTGCATTTCCGCTTTGAATAAAGCATTTAATAAAGACGTAGTATTTATGAGAGAAGGTGGTTCCATTCCCGTTGTTGAAACATTTACCAAAATATTGAAAGTACCAGTTGTGCTTATGGGATTAGGCTTGCCTGATGATAATATTCATTCACCAAATGAAAGTTTTTCAGTAGAAAACTTTTTCGGGGGAATCAAAGCATCTGCAATATTTTTTGATGAATTTGCAAAATCTTAATGTAATTTTAATTTTGAATTTTGAAAATAAATAACATATTTTAAAATTTATTATTTCTTATAATTAAAAGATGGATAATTTAAAAGAAACAAACCTCCCTAATTTGAAGTTATTTCGACGAGGTAAAGTTCGAGATGTGTATGATTTAGGCGAACATTTGTTAGTTGTTGCAACTGATAGAATTTCTGCTTTTGATTACGTAATGAAGCAATGCATACCAAATAAAGGGAAAATATTAAATAAAATCACAGTATTTTGGTTCGACCACACCAAACAAATCATCCCAAATCACTTAATTACAGATGATTTGAAATTTTTTCCTGAAGAATGCAAACAATATACCGACCAACTCGAAGATAGAACTATGTTAGTTAAAAAAGCTCAAGCTTTCCCAATTGAATTTGTTGTTCGTGGTTATATCGCTGGCTCCGCTTGGAAAGAATACCAAAAGTATCGAACAATAAATGGGCTCGAATTACCTCCGGGATTACAGGAATTTGAAAAATTACCAGAACCTATTTTCACTCCGTCAACAAAAGAAACAGACAAACACGATGAAAACATTACATTCGAGAAAATGGCGAATATAATTGGGGAAGATTATGCCAAATATTTGCGTGATAAATCAATTGAACTTTATTTATTTGCTCAAAATTACATCGAAAAAAAAGGCTTAATTTTAGCAGATACCAAATTCGAATTTGGAATCAATAGTAATGGTAATGTTATTTTAATAGATGAAGCTCTGACGCCAGATTCATCCCGATATTGGGCAAAAAGTACATACGCAGTTGGTGTCGAGCAAAACAATTTCGATAAGCAAGTGCTGCGAGATTATTTACTTTCAACAAATTGGGATAGAAACTCCGAACCACCTGATTTACCCGAGGAAATAATTCAAAAAACATTGGCAAAATACGAAGAAGCTCAAAGAATAATTCTTTATTAATTTCATTAAAATTTTATTATCAAGAATGGCACAAAAGATTTATGTTGAAAGAAAATTTTGGGATTATATAGATTTCAAAATCCTAATTCCTGTTTTACTTTTAACAATAATTGGATTAATTTCAATATATAGTTCAACGAGCACTTCCACTGCAAACAAAGAATTCCAAAATCAAATTTTATCTTTTGGAATTGCAACCATTGCTCTTATATTTTTTACATTATTTCCAGAAAAATTAATGCGTTATATTGCAATCCCATCTTATGGAATGGCAATACTATTCTTAATTTTGGCATTGGTTCTGGGCACAGTTAATTATGGGACCAAAGGTTGGATCAACATAGGCGGTAAATCTTTCCAACCGGCTGAATTTGCTAAATTTGCGGTCATCATTATGTCCGGTTTTATTTTCACAAATTTAAATGTAAGTATCAAATATCTCCGTACATTTTTATTAGTTTTAAGTTTATACATATTTCCAGTTTTGTTAATATTACTTCAACCGGACTTTGGCACGTCAGTCGTGTTTTTTGCAATTTTATTTGGGCTTTTATATTGGACTGGAATCAACTCTTTATTACTCTTTTCTATTGCTTCAATTCCAGTAATATTAATACTTTCGTTAAAAGGTGGGATTGTATTTTGGGTAGGTATTTCGATTTTTGCAATAATTTTGTTTATCGTTTTTCGACAAAAGTTCGTTTTTAAAATCTTAGTTTTATTAATTTTTGTATCTCTTTCTTTTCTTTCACCTAATGTCTATGATAACTTGGCTGTGCATCAAAAAGCACGAATCGATAATTTTTTAAATCCAGGACAAAACAAAAAAGAATCTGGTTATAATGTCGCACAATCGGTAATGGCAGTCGGCAGTGGCGGTTTTCTTGGTAAAGGATATATGCAAGGAACACAAACTCAATTACGCTACATTCCGATGCAATGGACTGATTTCATTTTTTCTGTGCCTGCCGAAGAATTCGGATTTTGGGGTGCAAGTATTGTGTTAATTTTATATTATATTTTAGTTAAACAAATAATTAGATTAGCGACAAATACTCGCAGTCGTTTTTTTAGTGTTATATGCATTTCTACGGCGTCGATGTTCATTTTTCATATATTTATTAATATCGGAATGGTACTCGGAATCACACCAGTGATGGGCATCCCGCTCCCTTTTATGAGTTATGGCGGTACTTCGTTAATAGTAAACTATTCCTTGATTGGTTTAATACTAAATTCTCATAGGTCAAATAATTTATAAATGACATTTTAACATATAATTAAAAATTTTTTGAAACAATCATTTTTTTCTATTATTATTAAGCAAATTTATTTGTATTTAAAACATTTTCCTTAAATTAGTAATTAAAGATTATGACAATTTAAATAAATTGAGCATTGTTATGAAAAAATTTAAATTTACTGAAAGAAAAGACACTCGTTTAAATCTCGTAAACTGGGACAAACTTGGTTTCGGGAAATATTTCGCTGATTATATGTTCGTATCTTATTATCGAAACGGAAAATGGGACGAAGGAGCAATAGTCCCATATGGATCATTCGAAATTGAGCCAGCAATGATGACTTTACACTACGGACAAACAATTTTCGAAGGCTTAAAAGCATACGCAAATATCAATGGCGGAATAAACCTTTTCCGCCCTGATATGAACGCAAAAAGATTGAATAATTCTGCCAAAAAACTTGTGATTCCCGAATTCCCCGAAGATACTTTTGTTGAAGCACTTAAAGAAGTTGTATATTATAACCGTGAATTTGTTCCGAAAAAAAGAGGTGAATCACTTTACTTACGACCTGTAATGTTCGGTTGCTCCAACGTTTTAGGTGTTCATCCTTCCGAAGATTATATGCTTATAATATTTGCTTCGCCTGTTGCTTCTTATTACGAAGAAGGTTTAAACCCTGTAAAGATTAAAGTTGCCGATAGATACGTACGTGCCGTCAGAGGCGGTTTAGGTTCAGCAAAGACTGCGGCTAATTATGCAGCTTCATTGCTCGCCGGACAGGAAGCAAAAAAAGAAGGATTTTCGCAAGTTCTATGGCTTGATGGTGTGCATCTTTCCAATATTGACGAGGTAGGCGCTATGAACATTATGTTCGTTTTAAATGGCGAAATTGTGACTCCTTCTTTGGAAACTGGTACGATTTTAAAAGGTGTTACTCGTGATTCAGTTATCCATTTAGCAAAATCAATGGGAATGAATGTCGCCGAACGCATAATTTCAGTAGACGAAATCTTTGATGGATTGAAAACTGGTGCTTTATCCGAAGCTTTTGGAACTGGAACTGCCGCAACAATTTCTCCTGTTGGGCTACTTTCTTACAAAGGAATTGAGTATCCTTTATCTGACGGAAAAATCGGTCCAATTTCCCAAAAAATGTATGATACTTTACTTGGTATTCAATACGGCGAAATTGAAGATAAGTTCGGTTGGACAATCAAAGTCGATTAATTTACTCCATTTCTCTTTTATTTATTTTTTTATAAACTCTTCTGTAAGAAAAAATACAGAAGAGTTTTCATTTTAATTAGTAATTTTGTTTTTTATTATTTTTGTTTAAATAGATTTTCAGATGGATATAATTTATGCAGTTATCTTAGGAATAATTGAAGGTATTACAGAATTCCTACCAATTTCATCCACGGGTCACTTGATTTTGTTTAACCAAATATTTAGTTTTCCGGAGCCTTTCCAAACAACTTTCGACATTGTAATTCAACTTGGAGCCATACTTTCGGTTGTTTTTTTCTTTTGGAAAAGATTAAATCCATTTCAATCGCAAATTAATACTGAAAAAAAGAACGAGATAATTGAATTATGGAAAAAGACAATTATTGGAGTTATTCCGGCAATTGTTATTGGTGGATTGATTGGAAGTAAAATACAGCATTATTTGTTCAACCCACTGACCGTAAGTATTATGCTTTTAATCGGTGGCTTGGCTTTAATTTTCATAGAAAACCGAAAACGTAATGTTAAAATCAATTCCACTTTTGATTTAACATATAAAATTGCATTTTATATAGGCTTAATTCAAACTTTATCAATGATACCCGGGACATCACGTTCTGCGGCGACAATCATTGGAGCCTTATTGCTTGGTTCATCGAGAGTTGTTGCGGCGGAATTTTCTTTCTTTTTGGCGATACCGACAATGTTTGCCGCAACCGCATATTCTTTACTTAAACACGGATTTGCGTTTACTGGCAACGAGTTAACTATTTTAGTTGTAGGTTTTTTGACATCATTCATTGTAGCTTATTTTGTTATTAAGTCATTTATGAAATTTATATCCACCCATAATTTTAAAATATTTGGATACTATCGAATATTATTAGCTTTATTTGTATTTGTCTTATTATATTTAATTTAAAATAGGTGCTAATATGACATTAAATAAAAAAATTGCCATATATCCTGGTTCTTTTGACCCTATTACAAATGGACACGTTGATGTTATTGAGCGAGCCTCAACTATGTTCGATAAAATTTATGTCGTGATTGCCATTAACTCAAATAAAGTAACTTTATTTTCTGAAAATGAACGTATAGAGCTTGCTCGACAAAGTTTGCAACATTTGAATAATGTTGAAGTGCAAGGAACTCATAATTTAACCGTAGAGTTTGCCCGACAAGTCAATGCAAATGTAATTATTCGTGGCATCCGTGCAATTAGCGATTTCGAATTTGAATTCCAAATTGCTTTGATGAATCGAAAAATTGAACCCGATATTCACACCATCTTTTTACTGCCTAATGAAAAATATACTTATTTAAATTCAAGTATTGTCAAGGAATTAGCAAAATATAATGAAGATGTGAGCGATTTTGTACCCACAATTGTCGCTCAAGAATTAGTTAAAAAATTTCGAAAATAATTTTCTAAACAATTTAAGTTTCTTATTTCACAAAACCAATGTAAAGATATGCAATTCCACTTGATAAGGGAATATACTTTGTCGAGCTAAACCTATTTGTCGAATTCATTAAATTAATAAATTTCTCACCAGCAGGGAATTTCGCTGCTGTTTCAGGCAAATAAGTATATGCGCCTTTATCGCCCGCAATTAAATGTCCTAAAAAAGGCATTATATTTCGACTGTAAATTTTATAAAAAGGTGCGAGAACACCATATGGCTGCCCGAATTCCAAAATCATTACCTTCCCGCCCGGTTTAACAACTCGAGCTAATTCACTAACACCTTGCTTGGGATCGTCTACATTTCGAATCCCAAATGAAATACTTGCAATATCAAAATAATTATCAGGATATTGTAAATTCATCACGTCTGCAAATTCGAATTTAACATCTATTCCTTTCTCTTGAGCTTTTTGCCTTGCTAATACGAGCATATCTTCGCAAAAATCAGTTCCGATAACTTCGCCATTTTGTTCATTCTTTGAAAGGTTTGTAATTGCTTTTTTAAAGGAAATTGCAAGGTCGCCCGTGCCTGTTGCACAATCTAAAATTCTATAATCAGGCTTTAATTCAGCGTTTTTAACTGTGATTCGTCGCCACAAACGATGAATACCAAAAGAAAGAATATCATTCATTTTATCATAATCGTTTGCAATATTTGCAAACATTGTCCTTATTGTCTCGCTCATATTTTAATATAATTTTCGAAAATTGAAAATAGTTTAATTAAAAAAACGTTTAAGTTAAAACTAAATTTGAAATAAAATGGTTATAAATAATACAAAAATTGATGTAATTGAAACAAGCAATTTCGCTTTGGATGGTGGTGCGATGTTTGGCGTAGTGCCAAAGACGCTTTGGAGTAAAGCGTATGCACCCGGAGATGATCTTAACAGAATTCCTATGGTTACTCGTGTTGTTTTAATTCAACAAGGTGAAAGGAATATTCTGATTGATACCGGAAATGGCCTCAAGTGGGACGAAAAAAAGATTGCAATTTACAATTTAGATTTGGCGAATTCGGATTTCGATGTTAGTTTAAGCAAATTTGGACTTTCAAAACAAGACATAACTGATGTAATTTTAACGCATTTGCATTTTGACCACGCCGGTGGTGCCACAAATTTTCAAGGACAAGATGTAGTTCCAACATTTCCTAACGCAAAATATTATATCCAAAAACAGCATTACGATTATGCTCTTAATCCAAGCGAAAAAGATACTGCTTCATTTATGAAAGATAATTATGTTCCATTATTGCAAAATGAACAAGTGGTATTTCTCGAAGGTGAAAGTGAAATTTTACCAGGAATTAGCCCGATAATAATGAACGGTCATACTCCGTCAATGCAAATGATAAAAATTTCAATAGATAACCAAAATTTTCTTTTTGCGGCTGACTTTTTACCAACTGCCGCCCATATCCCATTTCCTTTTATTATGGCTTATGACAATCAACCACTTGTAACTTTAGAGGAAAAGAAAAAGTATTTGCCAATAATTTACGAGGAAAATACGATAGTAATTTTCGAGCACGATACTTTTATGCAAGCTGCTAAAATCGGTCCGAATGAAAAAGGAAAAGGCTTTAAATACGTTGAAAAAATTACTCTAACTCCTTAAATTTTATTCTTTACTTTTTCATAAAAAAAATAAAAATCCCCGTTTAACTTGCATTCCGAAGATAAACAGGGATTTTACTTTTTAAGAACGAATTAATAATTCATTAATTTAATCACTGCTTCTTTTACATCGTTTTGATTTGGTAAAATGGCGCTTTCGTAACTTTTAGCAAAGCCAACCGGAACAAATTTAGATCCAACTCGAAGAATCGGAGCGTCTAAGTATTTGAAGCAATTATTTTGAATTTCTGCAACAATTTCGCCACCAAAGCCGCCAATTACTTTATCTTCATGAGCAACCAGCACACGATTTGTCTTTTTAACCGAGGCAAAAACAGTTTCTTTGTCCCAAGGAGCAAGTGAACGCAAATCAATCACTTCAACATCAATACCTTGTTTTGCTAATTCTTCAGCAGCAGCAAGCGAAAAATGCACTAATGTTCCATATGTTACAATTGTCAAATGCTTGCCAGAACGTCGAATCCTTGCTTTACCAAATGGAATCATATAATCTTCGTTCGGCATTGAAGTATATGCTTGCTTGAAATTATATAAAAATTTAGGCTCTAAAAACAAAGTAACACCATTTGAACGAATAGCATTACGGAGTAATCCAGCAGCATCATCAGCAAACGCTGGTTGAACAATTCGAATTCCTGGTAATGTTACAAATGTTCCTTCCAAATTTTGAGAGTGATAAAGTCCGCCTTGTATATAGCCACCAGATGCTAATCTAATAACGAAATTAGGTGAAAATTGTCCATTAGTTCGCCAAAAATCGTGCGATGTTTCTACCAATTGTTCCATTGCGGGCCAAAAATAATCGGCAAATTCAGCACCTTCGACTACTACTCGAATATCGGTATTGTAGCGAACAAATCCATTTGCTGTTCCGACAATACTATCTTCAGCAATTGGTGAATTGAAAACACGTTCTTTGCCAAATTCTTCAGGCATACCTTTCACTACATTGAACACACCGCCTTTTCCAATATCTTGACCCCATAGAAATGTATTTGGATTTCTTCTAAATTCGCTTTTTAAAGTTTCATTAATAGAGTGCAATAATGATACCTTTTCGCCGACATCAGAATCATTTTCAACAAAATTTTCACCTGTATAAAAATCGTCAGGAATAATAAATTGGTCCCATTTTGAACCATCTGCTGGTGGTGCCGCTTCGGCTATATCTGCGGCTTGGAACATTCGAACTTTATTATCATCTTCAATTTTAAGTATTTCCTCTTCTGTCAATATACCTTTGTTCAATAAATGATATCGGAATTGCAATAATGGGTCTCTTTGTTGAACTCTCGTCAATTCTTCTTCGCTGCGATAAAGCTCGTGTCTGTCAGAGTTTGAATGTGAACCGATTCTATCGCATTCAGCATGAACAACAGCAGGACCTTTTCCACTTAAAACATACTCTTGTGCTGTTTTTAAAGCACGGTACGAATCAAATGGATCCCGTCCATCACAATTTACTATCAATAAATCTTTAAATCCCACTAAATTATCTGAAATTCTTGTATTAGCGCTTTGATCCGTCACTGGGACTGAGATTCCATATCCATTGTTTTGGATAACAAATATTACAGGTAGTTTTTCAAGAGATGCTGTGTTTATTGCTTCGTAAAAATAACCTTCAGAAGTTGAAGATTCACCAAATGAAGCATAAGCAATCTCATCACCTTTATATTTTTTAATCGCTCTTGCCACACCAGCAGCGTGTAATGCATGATTGGATACACAAGATGAGACATTTTGAATATTAATTTCTGGTTTTGCAAAATGGTTACTCATATGCCTTCCACCAGCAGCTACATCTGTATCTTTGCTTAAACCATTCAAAATTATTTCTTCAGGTGATATACCAGCTGATAATGATGTCAAAAAGTCTCGATAATATGGAAAAAGGAAATCTTTGCTCGGGCGAAATATTTTGCCAAGTGCCAACTGAATTCCATCGTGTCCTGCAAAAGGAGCATGGTACGACCAACCTTTAGCCATTTTTAAATAAAGAGAAGCTTTTTCATCCAATTTCCTTCCTAATTGATTTATTCTATACCAGTCGATTATAATTTCTTTCTTAAAACCTTTAAAATCAAATTTACTGTATAGCTCTACTTTATGTTCTTTGCCTTGATATTGCACACTCACTATTTTACTTTTATCCTTCGCCTTTGAAGTTGTTTCTTTTTTACTCATTCATTCACCAAAATTAGTTATCACTAAATTTAATTTATAATTATGTAAAAACTAATAAAGCCAAAAAAAATTGTATTTTCAAGAAGAAATTTGTCTATTTTTCATTAAATTACTTAAATTTAACGTAAAATGAAAATCGAATCAAATTGAATTAGTATAATTATTATATAAGAATATTTTATCTGATTTTATTTTGTTTTTTATAAAATTTTTGTAATTTAGAATTTAATTACATCTAACTTTTTAGGAGTTTTTATGTTTAAATACTTTATTACTACTTTTATCGTAATTGCAACATCTCTATCGTTGTTTTCGCAAGAAGCGAATAAAGATGATTTCCGTTGGTTTGGAACATTTTACGAAAGACCGACTTTGGATGGACGTGACTTTTCGAACAACACACATCCATATTTTTATTCTATGCAGCGGGTATCATTTGGTTTTGAAAAGCAATTAATGCGTGACATTACATTTGTCGCAGAAGCAATGGACAATAGAATTTGGGGACAAACTCAAAGTTCACGTAAAAGCATTGCAAATTTGGATTTGCACCAAGGTTACCTTTTCTTCCAAAATGTTTTTAACTTGCCGATGGATTTGAAAATTGGTAGATTTGAAGCTGAATACAACAAAAAAATCATAGGTTTATCGAATTGGCAAGATGTTCCAAAATCATTCGATGGTTTTAACGTAGGTTACTTATTCAATGATGATTTACGAATGGATTTATTTATGTTCCAAATATCGAATTCATTTAATTATGTCCCAAGCGTCAATCCCAGTTTATATCCATATCCTGCAACAGATGATCCTGGATACTATGTCCCTGGAATAACGTTCAAATATAAAACTTCAAAAACATCATACATTCAACCAATTGTAATTTATGAAATGAAAGGAAAAACATCTGCAACAGCTGAAAAACTCGACAAAATGACTGCTGCATTAGACTGGATATACAAAGAGAGTGATTTAGACGTGTGGGCACATATTGGCACACAAACCGGACAAAGAACCGCTTCCAACGTAACCAGAGATATTTCTTCATATGGGGCTCATTTATATTTAGGCTATTCCTTTGGATTTGTAAAACCAACATTAAAGCTCGATATTAACTCCGGCACAAAACCCGAAGATCAAGCAACAAAAGACAATTTATACGAAAATAATTTCTCCAGCGGTCATATTTTTTGGGGTAATGCAGATTATTTTACAAATATTAGAACAATGACAATGGGATTGGGGCTAAACCAATATGGACTTCAAATTTTATTAAACGAAAAAGGGCCGCTCTCAATTTTATTTGAAGCTTCACAGTTCACAACTAATGTAAAAAGTTCAGATGATAAAAATTCACTTGCAACCGAACTGGATTTAATTTTGAAATATAATCACAATAAAAAAATGTTTTTTGATTTAGGATTATCCGCTGTAACTCCTGGAGATATTACAAAAAAAATCTTCACAACTTCTAACGGCATTTTAAGAGAAGATCTTGGATTTTTCTCCTATTTCCGCTTTTACTATACTTTTTAATTATTCAAAATAATTTTCTTTAATTGATTTGTCCGACTTCTATGTCGGACTTTTTTTTTACTAATTATATTCAATTACTTGATGAAAAAGTTAACCAAAAAAATATAATTTTATTAATATTTATTGTTTATTGAAAAAAATTTTGTATATTTTGCTAATTTTTTTTGTTATCTTCATAAATTTCTTAATTCAATTATTTAGAAAATAACTAAAAAAATATTACATAAATAATAAAAACTTTACACACAGTTATGTACAGTTTAAACGAAAAAGTGATTGAACTTCTAAAACAAGGTAAAAAACTTGAAGCGGTTGTTTTATATAAAACAGAAAGCAAATGTGATATAAAATCTGCAAAGGAATATGTTGATAGAGTAGAATCTACATACTTTGGTAAAAACACACGTATATCAAGGAAAGAAAAGAAAAAACTAATCAATCAATATTACACTAAATTAACTGAATTAGTAAAGCAAGGAAAGTCAGAAGAAGCTGTTCAATTATTTATGAATATAACAGGTGAGGATGCCCAACGTGCAAAGAGTTTTATCAGGTTAATTGATGATTCGAATAATGACGAAAGATATGAAAATATAATATTACCCGAAAATGAATCGAAAATCAAACGAAGAATTAATAAACAATTCAAAATGCTTTTGATATTTCTAATAATTTTAGCATTAATTAATTTAATAGAATATTTATGGAATCATATGTAAAAAAATTGTAATTGCAATAACTTTTTTGTTTTATATAAATTTTTTTATAAAATTAATTTATGGTGATTTATGAAAGAAAAGTATTTTATTCTGCTTTTTATCTTGATTTTTCAATCAACAAATACCATCGCCTGGTCAAAAGAAATAGAGTCTGCCACGTTTGTTATCAGTAACGAAGCCCCGGGTTACCTTATCGACAATCTTATTAAACAAGGCTACGGCGACAGTAGCTTATATGCCGTTACGAAACACCTGCAACCATTGTCGGGAGGAGTCATCCCGCAATGGTTTATGGATTCGCTATCCGCTTGCCCGGCAAATAGTGATGTTTTTACCGCTAAATTATTTAATTTTTCAAGCCCTTTTAATAATCCAATTGGTATTGGTACCGATGGAAATCTTATTGTAGCCCAAATTTATGGAACTGATTTTTTAGGAAAGGAAGGTTACTTAAACTATATTGACACTTTAGGTCAAGTGAACCATAAACTATTTACCAAAGCAAAAGAACCGAAATATTATATTGATGCAGGTTCTAAAACTTATCAGACGTCTTCGGGCTATCTAACTACCTATTACAAAGCCTTCGCTATTGCTTGGTCAACACAACCTACCACTTTTGTTATTACTAACGAAGCCCCGGGTTACCTTATCGACAACCTTATTAAACAAGGTTACGGCGACAGTTGCCTCTATGCCGTTACGAAACACCTGCAACCCTTGTCGGGCGGCGCCATCCCGCAATGGTTTATTGATTCGCTATCAGCTTGTCCGGCAGGAAGTCAAATATTTACTGACCATTTAAGTAGTTATTCTGGGATTAATAATCCTGTTGGAATTAATACTGATGGTACTTTAATTATCACTCCAATTTATGGAAAAGATTATTTTGGAAAAGTTGGATATAAAACTTATCCTGAGTCAATTGTCGATGGAGGAGGGGAACTATTTACTTATGCTATAAGCCCTGAATATATAATTGATACGGGTTCATCGATAGATAGTGATAGTTCATCTGGTATTGGGACATATCAAGCTTTTGCCATCGGCTGGGCGCAGGCAATCCTCTCCGTTTCGCCAAATACGCTTAACATTGCTGCGGCAAACGGCAGTACGGCATCGTTTAATGTTACTTCAAACATTAATTGGACTGTTGCTTCAAATCAAACTTGGCTTTCTGTTAATCCAACAAATGGCTCTGGTAATGGGACGGTAACCTTAACTGCTGAAGCTAACCCAACCATTTCTGCACGCACCGCAACCGTGACCATTTCGGGCAGCGGTGTAAATTCGCAAACGATCAACGTAACCCAATATGCTGCTGAACCTTCTCTTACGGTATCTCCTGCAAACATCGACATTGCCCCAACAGCTGGCGACACAACCATTTCCATCACTTCAAACACCGACTGGACTGTTGCTTCAAATCAAACTTGGCTTTCTGTTAATCCATCAAATGGCTCTGGTAATGGAACAGTAACCTTAACTGCTGAAGCTAACCCAACCATTTCGGCACGCACCGCAACCGTTACTCTTTCTGGTACAGGTGTTAACTCGCAAACTGTAACAGTAACCCAATCTCCCGGTGAAGCCATTCTTACGGTATCTCCTGCAAATATCGACATTGCCGCAACAGTAGGCGACACAACCATTTCCATCACTTCAAACACCGACTGGACTGTTGCTTCCAACCAAACTTGGCTTTCTGTTAATCCATCAAATGGCTCTGGTAATGGGACGGTAACCTTAACTGCTGAAGCTAACCCAACCATTTCGGCACGCACCGCAACCGTTACTCTTTCTGGTAAAGATGTTAAATCGCAAACTGTGACAGTAACCCAATCTCCCGGTGAAGCCATTCTTACGGTATCTCCTGCAAACATCGACATTGCCCCAACAGCTGGCGACACAACCATTTCCATCACTTCAAACACCGACTGGACTGTTGCTTCAAATCAAACTTGGCTTTCTGTTAATCCATCAAATGGCTCTGGTAATGGAACAGTAACCTTAACTGCTGAAGCTAATACAACTTCAGCACGCAATGCAATTGTTACTATTTCTGGAAAAGGTGTTAACTCGCAAACAATCTCGGTACACCAGTTTGGAACTATTGGAGTTATTGATAATGATTTAGATTTTATTGTTATTTCCCCTTTGCCCGCAGAAAACAAATTAATTGTCCGCAATTTATTTGCTTTAGGCGATATTTTCGAATATAAATTTTTTGATTTAAATGGAAATTTAGTTTTTAACGGTAAAAGCTTCTTTAATGATTATATCCTATTCCCAAAATTTACATCTGGTGTTTATATTTTGAAAATTTATTTTAATAATCAATCAAAATCTTTTAAAATTATGATAAAATAAAAAAATTGTAACTAATAAAAAACTTTTTTCTTTGATTTTCCTGTTATTTTTTTATAAATTTCTTTTTTTCCTGTATAATTTTTTCTTGTCATTCTCTCTTTTTTCTATTTTATTTTTTTATTATAAAATTATTATTTAAATTATAATTTTGAAAAATAAAAAAGTGAAAATTAAATGAATAGAATTAAATCCAAAATTTCAACAAAAAACCCAGAATACAAGCAAAATTTTGAAAATTCGCTTGAATTAGTCAAAGTTTTAAAGGAAAAAATTAATATTACGAAATTAGGCGGTCCCGAACACGCTCGTAAAAAGCATACTGATCGTGGCAAGCTTTTGCCCCGTGAGCGTGTGATGAAATTACTGGATAAAAATTCTCCGTTTTTAGAATTATCGCCATTGGCTGCAAATGGAATGTATGACGACCAAGCTCCTGGCGCTGGTATGATTACAGGAATTGGCATAGTGAAAGGACGTGAAGTTATGATTGTCGCTAACGATGCAACCGTCAAAGGTGGAACGTATTTTCCGATGACAATAAAAAAGCACATACGAGCACAAGAAGTTGCTATTGAAAATAATTTACCTTGCGTGTATTTGGTTGATTCGGGTGGAATCTTTTTACCACATCAATCCGAAACATTCCCTGATAAAGACCATTTCGGGAAAATCTTTTATAATCAAGCCATAATGTCAGCCAAAAATATTCCTCAAATTGCTGTTGTAATGGGTTCTTGTACCGCTGGCGGGGCTTATGTCCCAGCTATGAGTGATGAAACTGTAATGGTTAAAAATCAAGCGACAATTTTTATTGGTGGTCCTCCTCTTGTGAAAGCTGCAACAGGCGAAGATGTAACAGACGAAGAACTCGGTGGTGCTGACGTTCATACCAAAATTTCTGGTGTCGCTGATCATTTAGCCGCAAACGATGAACATGCCCTCGATATTACAAGAAATATAGTTGAAAATATTCCTCCGAAGACAAAATTCAACATCTCTCGTGAGGAGCCCGAAGAACCATATTACCCCGCAGAAGAACTTTATGGAATATTACCTAAGAATATACGCCAGCCCTTTGATATGAAAGAAGTAATTGCTCGTATTGTTGATGGAAGCCGTTTTCAAGAATTCAAAGAAAATTATGGTAAAACTTTAATAACAGGATTTGCAAAAATTATGGGCTATCCTGTCGGTATTCTTGGAAATAACGGTGTTTTGTTTTCTGAATCGAGTTTAAAAGGAGCTCATTTTATCGAATTGTGCTCAATCCGAAAAATTCCTTTAATTTTTCTACAAAATATTACCGGATTTATCGTCGGTAAAAAATATGAACACGGAGGTATTGCAAGAGATGGTGCAAAACTTGTTCATGCAGTGGCAAATGCACAAGTCCCCAAATTTACTGTGATTGTGGGCGGTTCTTATGGTGCTGGTAATTATGCAATGTGCGGGCGTGGCTATAATCCTCGACTTCTGTTTATGTTGCCTCACGGGAAAATAAGTGTGATGGGTGGAGAGCAGGCAGCTGACGTACTCGCTACAGTAAAAATAAATCAACTCCAAAAAAGTGGCAAGGATTTAACTGATGATGACATTCGTTCAATTCGGGAGCCAATTATTGAGCAGTACGAAAACGAAGCAAGTCCATATTATAGTACAGCTCGTTTGTGGGACGATGGTATTATTGACCCAAAAGATATGCGAACTGTGCTCGGTTTGTCAATCGCAATGAGTTTAAATACACCAATTCCAGAACATAATTTTGGTGTGTTTAGAATGTAATTTTTGCAAAGCTTTAAGTATTTTTTCAAGTAACAAGATAATAAAAAAAATGAAGTAGAAAGTTTTAGGATAGCAAAAATATTGCGAAATAAGATTATATACTGGAGAAAAAAGAATTAGAAAACTTAAAACAAGAGGACTTTTAAAATATTGACTATTCTAAAAGTCCTTTGCCTTCTTTAATGATTTTACCTTGTTCGTTTAAATATGTTTTAACGGAATCCAAAAGTCCGTTAATGAACGTGGCACTTTTTTCGGTTGAATATTCTTTTGATAATTCGATTGCTTCATTAATAGATACTTTCACAGGTATTTCAACAAAATTGAGGAATTCAGTGATTGCAATGCTAATTATAATTTTATCGATAATAGCAATTCGATTGAAATCCCAATTTTCAGAAAAGCGCACAATTAACTCATCTATCAGTTTTCTATTATTTATTGTTTTGTTTAAAAGAGAAATTGCAAATTCTTTTTCCTCGTCGCTCCATTTTATTGGTATATCAGCTTCCATTTCGACAATTTCATCGGGTTTAAATAACTTGCCACCTTTTTTCTTGAAATTATCATCAACGTTGAAGATGCGGTAAAAAATGTGGTTAAATAAATCGTCCAAAGATGTTTCGTGTGTAACTTCCAGTGCAAATAAGATTTGCATTACCTTAACTCTGACAAGTCGTCGACTACCGCTAATCGAGCGTGTCTTACTTAATGGGAATTCATCTTTTTTTGTTTCTTTCATTTGCTCAAAGAACTTTTTGATGGAAATATTTCTTCTATTTTCTTTTTTCTAAACTCAAAAATATAAATTAATTTCTTTTTAACAATAGAATTGATAAAAATTGTTGAAATTGGTGAAAATGGAATGGCATAATGAACAATATCTTTCATTTCAACTTTATTTCCTATTTGACGGAAAAAGTGATGGTGATGCCAAAGTTTGTATGGTCCGCTTACTTGCTCATCGATAAAATATTCTTTTTCTTTGATGTTTGTGATTTTTGAGACCCATTTTGTTCGCAAACCCAACATAGGTCGCACTTTATATTCGATTAGCAAACCCTCGTACATTTTTTCAGGCACATCAGAGATAATAGTAAAATCTAAATCTGATGGGGTGATTGTACGTAAATTTTCTGGACGTGAGAAAAAACTCCAAGCTTCATCCAGTGTCGTATTTATTATTTGCGTAAACTCTAATTTATTTAATTGCATATACTTATCAATTTTATAATTGCTAAAAAAATTCAAGAAAAAAAATAATATGAATAATATTATAGAAGAAAATGATTATCTTTTATTGATGTAATAATGAAAAGGCAGCCCATAAAGACTGCCTACGTTTCCATATTCAAGTAATATTCTTATTTACCAGCAAAATGTTTCATAAATTGATATCTTTCGTAAATTGCAGGATTAGAGTTGCCTTTTGAACTTAATTTGCCACGGAACTCGTCGATTGTGTTATATCCTTTTGTTTCCATCCATTTTTCAACATCGTTCAAAACAGTTTGTATTGATTTAATGCCTTGTTTATAAAAGAGTGAAGCTATTTGCACAGCGTTTGCACCCGCAAGTAACAATTTAATAACTGCTTCGCCACTATGGACTCCGGTTGAAGCCGCAAGGTCGCAACTTACAATCGGTGAAAGCATTCCAATCCATCGCAAAGGAAGTGAGATTTCTTCGGGACGACTATATAAGTCAGCAGGTATTACTTCCATTTTATTAATATCAATATCAGGATTATAAAAGCGATTGAACAACACAAGTCCGTCAACTCCTGATTCGGACAAATTCACTATCGATTGTCCTAAATTTGAAAAGAAATAACTTATTTTTAAGGAAACAGGAATATTCACTGCTTTTTTGACTTCTTGGACTACATCAAAATATACATTGGTAAAATCGGCTGGTGAACGCTCTAAATCCGATGGCAAGATAAACATATTAAGTTCGAGCGCATCTGCTCCTGCTTCTTCTATTCTTGTTGCAAAAGTTGTCCATTCGCTCGCACTTACACAATTCACGCTTCCGATAACTGGAATCGAAACTGAAGTTTTTAAATCAGAAATAAGTTTCAAATATTTAGAAGTGCTATCCTCCATATCGGCAATATCGAAGAAATCGTATATTTCAGGATATAAAGTGCCAGGGCGATTTGTTTCGTGAATGCTTTGGTTTAATTCAGCCATAATTTCTTCTTCGAAAATTGACTTCACAACAACAGCAGCAATGCCGCTTTCTTCCATTTCTTTAATATCTTTTACTGAATTAGTTAATCCTGAGCTTGATGCAATTAGTGGATTTTTTAATTTAAAGCCCAAGTAGTTTGTTGATAAATCGATCATTTTTAACTCCAAATTTTTAATATTTTTTTAATTTTATTTTTTATTACTTTTCAAAAAATTCATTAACATAAACAATGCCAGGAACTTTTTTGATACTTTCGAATAATGATTTAACAGTTTCAATTTCTTCGGATTCTATTTGAATTTCTCCTTTAATTTTACTTTTTTCTAAATCATAAACAAATTTTGTTAATATTATGTTGTTAGTATTCAAAACTAATTGAGAAATTTGCGAAATTAAACTATAATTTTCTTTTCCTGTAAAAGAAAGAGCGAATTTTTTAACATTTTCGTTTATTTCAACAAAAATTTTATCATTAACATTTGAATTTTCTTCTTTTGGTATTTCCTTCAATAAATTTGCAAACTCTGATTCATCAGTAGATTTTTTAAACACTTTTTCACGTTCAGGCGAGAATAAACTATCCACGACAAATTCAGCAAATGAAGATACATCAATACTTTCGTCGGCAATTGCAATGTAAAAATCTGTAATATTGTTAATATTAAACTCAGAAAGCAAGTTCAAAAGTCGATTATTATCTATAAAAAATTTACGTCTATCAAGTTCTTTTTTCCATCTATCTTTACCAATTTGTTCTTTACGGCGTGCTTCTTCTTTGAAAAACTTTTGAATTTCATTACTTGCTTTACTTGTAATCACATAATTTAACCAATCTTCTTCTGGTTTTGCTTTATTTGAAACAATTACTTCGATTTTATCGCCATTCCGTAATTGATAATCGATTGGCACCATTTTGCCGTTAACTTTTGCTCCAACAAAGTGATTACCAATTTCTGAATGAATTTTATAAGCAAAATCAAGCGGAGTGGAATTTACTGGCAAAGTAATGAATTCATTAGTTGGTGTATAAACATAAATTTCATCTGAAAATAAATTAGAACGGACTGAATCCAAAAGATGTTGTGTGTTTACTGCTTGGTGATTTTCGAAAATCTCTCGAACGACACCTATCCATTGTTGAATTTCTTCTTTTTCTAAAATTGAGTTTTTCGTTAAATGAGTTTTATACTTGAAATGTGCAGCGACGCCATTTTCCGCATATTCGTGCATTGCAAGTGTGCGAATTTGTATTTCTACGATTTTACCATTAATCCCAAAAACGGCGGTATGAAGTGATTGGTAACCATTTTTTTTAGGAACAGAAATATAGTCCTTGAAAGTTTCTGGTACAGGTGGATAAATTTGACATACTAAACCATAAACATAAAAGCACATATTTGGGTCGTGAGTATTCAAAACTACTCTAATTGCAAACAAATCGAAGAGCTCATCTATGTTTTTTTGCCTCAAACGCATTTTATTATAAATTGAAAAAATATGCTTTGCACGACCATATACTTCATAGCTTATTTTATTTCTTTTTAAAAAATCATCTTTATCTAATTTTTCTTTGATAGGTTCAATAAATTTTTGTATAAAATCTTCTCGCTTTTCTTTGCTTTCTGATAAATAATTCACAATGTCGTTATACTCTTTTGGATTTAGTATCTTGAAAGCTAAATCGTCAAGTTCCCATTTCATATTACGCAGACCCAAGCGATTAGCGAAAGGTGTATAAATTTCAAAAGTTTCTTGGGCAAGTCTTCTTTGAACTTCGGGTTTATAAAAATCAATATTACGCATATTTTGCAATGTATCTGCTAATTTTATCAAGATGATACGGAAATCAGAAGCAATTGCAATTAATAATTTTCTGTAATTTTCAATGTGTTCCGGATTATCCAAGGATTCTATATTCAAAGTATGAATTTTATGTAAACCATCGACAATATCGGCAACAGTTTTACCGAATATTTTATTTATATAATCATAATCATATTTATCATCATTTTCCCAAATATCATGCAAAATGGCGGCTAAAATGGAATCTTCGTCCAATGGAATTTCTTTTGCAACAATCGTTGCAACAAAAATTGAATGCAAATATCGTGGTAAATTATTGACGTCAATTGCATCTTTATAAACGTCGTAATCAAGTTCAATAGCTTTTTTTATTCTTTTAGGATCAACGACTATATGATTCGCTTTACATTGATTTAGCAAAATCTCCGTATCTTCTTCAAGGCTAACACCTCGAATATTTTCAGGCAAGTTCTTTTTTGTAAATATATTAAAAGATTTTGCAGCCATCAATTGAAAATGATTTTTAACCTAATTCCAAATTAAACAATTTTATTTGATTAATAATTGAAAATTTTATTATTGTTTTGATTTTTAAAATTCTTCAATTGGAATTAATTGCGTTCTCTTTTCTGAAAGTGCTAATTGACCGCAAGCTGCTTCAATATCACGACCAAAAGTTTCCCGAACAATACACGGAACACCTGCTTGCCGTAATGCACTTGCAAAAGATTGCATCTTTTCGATTGATGCTGGTTTTAATTCCTTCGCAATGCCATCAAGTTTAGTAAAACTTATATCATTAAAAGGAATAATATTTACTCTCGATGGAACTCGGCGGGCAATTTTTGTAAGACGCTTCACGTCCTCTGCCGTGTCGTTAAGTCCATCAAATACAATATACTCATATGTTATTGGTAGTTTCGTTACTTTGTAATATTCTTCGACTGCATCCAACAATACTTCAAGTGGGAAAGATTGATTAATCGGCATAATCTTATCTCGAATTTGATTATTAGTGGCGTGCAGGGAAATAGCTAATTTTACAGGTCTTGCTGATTTTGCCAATTGCTTAATTCTTGGTGCAATTCCAGATGTCGAAAGCGTTATTTTTTTTCGTGGAAATAACTCGTAAATTGGGTCGGTTAATATTTCTAATGCGTTGACAATGTTATTATAATTTAGCAGCGGCTCGCCCATCCCCATTATTACTATATTTGTGAGTTTTGTCTTCAAAAAATGTTCTACCAAAAATATTTGGTCAATTATCTCCGACACTTCTAAATTCTTGTTAAACCCGATTTTACCCGTAGAACAAAAAGCACATCCAATTGAACATCCGGACATCGAGGAAATGCAAAGTGTTTCTCGTTCAATATTCTCGCTTGTATCATCAAACCACGGCATATAAACTGATTCTATCAAATTTCCATCACGTAACTTAAATAAAAATTTAATTGAACCATCTGCTGATTTACGAACAGTATTCATTTCCATCGAATCAATATAAAAATGTTCGTTTAAATAATCTTTCAAGAAAGATGGAATATTAGTTATGTCCTCGAATTTACGCTTCTTTTGCTTGTAAAGCGCCAATTTTATTTGTTCGGAACGAAAAGCAGGCTGCTTTAATTCCTGTAAAATTTCTCTTAATTTATTATTGCTTAAATCTTTTATACTTTGTTTCATTATATTATTTTCAATATATTAATATTTAAACGTTTAAGAAAAAATAATGTTTGACTATAAAGCAGTGCTAATTTAATTAAAAATCCATTTTTTATTTACATTTTTTACTTGAAAGCTATTCGAGTACTTTTCAAATAGTTCCACAGAGAAAATTTGTGGCATTTTAAAATACTTGACCCACAATCAATATGTTTCAAATATGCAAGTTAATTTATCTTTTACAAAGATAATCACATTTTTTTTTAAAAAAATTATTTTTTTTGTAACTTTTTACTCTTAACTTTGTCTTTAATATTATATAAACTTAAAAAAGGGTTCAGTAATGAATAAAATTTTACTAATTTTTTTCTTTGTTTTATTTTCTTTAAATGCATTTGCGAAATGGGAACAAGTTAATCAAATAACTGATGGAGACACTGTTTTATGTATTGCAACAAACAGTAACTATATTTTTGCAGGTGTAAAAAACAAAGGTGTCTTTGTTTCAACAAACAATGGCACAAGTTGGAATATAGCTAACAATGGATTAAATAACTTAATTGTTCGAGCATTGGCGGCAAATGACCAATATGTCGTAGCAGGTACGGTAGGTGATGGCATTTTTATTTCATCTGATAATGGTAATTCTTGGGTCAAAGTTAAAGAATATTGGAATACTTCTGTAAATTCATTAATATTAAAGGATGATTATATTTTTGTCGGATGTAATGGGCATGAAACTACTTTTAAAAAGAATGATAATGTATGGGAAATACTTAATGATAATCTTCAAAAATCAATTACTTCTCTTGCATATAAAGATTCAATTTTATATGCTGGAACAAATAACGGCGACATTCATATTTCTGTTGATTATGGAGATTCTTGGAAAGTTATTTGTAATGATTTAACACTTAAAAAAATTACTTCATTAGGTTTTATTGATGATAAGATTATCGCCGCAACTTATGGAAATGCTATCTTCGAAACAACAAATTTAGGAATCAATTGGGAGCTTATAAATTTCAATTTTTATAATCCTTACATAAATTGCTTAGTAGTTAAAAATAATAATATCTTTGTTGGTACACATGGGCAAGGTTTAATTCTTTCTACTGATAAAGGGAATTCTTGGCAAACAATAAATGATGGATTGACAAGCGATTCGATAAATACTATAGCTTTTAATGATGAATATATTTTTGCAGGAACTTCGAATAAAGGTGTATTTAGGTCAAAACTTTCTGATTTTGTTAGTGTTGCTGATGAAATAATGATTAATAACTCTTCTTTGCTTTATCCGAATCCAGCAACAGACAACATTACAATTGAAAGCAATTCTTTAAGCGGTTCGACTTTTACAATTACAAATCAAATTGGTCAAATAATTTTCTTTGGTCAAATCCAACCCGGAATTCAAAAGCACGTAATTTCAGTTACTAATTTACAAACAGGAAATTATTATATAAGAATTTCAAATAACAACGGTAAGACAGAATTCTTAAAGTTTGTAAAATTATAATTGAGATAATAATTCTAAATTCATATTAAAACGAAAAGAGCCTGTCAATTTATTCTTGGCGGGCTCTTTTTAATTTATGTTATTACAGAAATAACTAAAGATTTTTATTTACAATCGTTGCATTTGCTTGTGCTGTCGGTGTTACGAAAATTTCTTGAATCATTACGTGTTCGGGACGTGTAACAGCAAATAAGGCAATATCAGCGATATCTTTTCCTTGAAGTGGTTCGTAACCTTTGTACACATTTTCTGCACGTGTTTCATCGCCATGAAATCTTACAATGGAAAATTCTGTTTCAACTAAGCCGGGATCAATATTTGTAACTCGCACACCTGTTCCATTTAAATCAATTATCATTCCTTTGGAAATTGCTCGTACAAATGATTTAGTACCGCAATAAACATTACCTGCAGGATAAACTTCGTGACCTGCTAAACTACCTATATTAATCACGTGTCCCGAATGTCTTTCCACCATTTTTGGTAAAACAAGGCGGGAAATGTAAAGTAATCCTTTAATATTCGTGTCAATCATTTCCTCCCAGTCGCTAAGCTCGCCATCTTGGATTTTACTCAAACCAAGTGCTTTACCAGCATTATTAACAAGTATATCGATATTTTGAACTTCTTCAGGCAAATTTTCGATTATTTCTTTTGATTGATTGTAATTACGAACATCGCTTTGATATGTATAAACAAGCACATTATATTTGCTGCGGATGTCGGCGGCTACTTCGTCTAATATTGCTTTCCTTCTTGCAAATAGTACTAAATTACAACCTTCTTCTGCAAATGCATAAGCAATTGCGGCACCTATTCCTGCTGATGCTCCGGTAATTAACGCTATCTTACCTTTTAATTTCACTTGATTCTCCGTATTTTATATATTTTTTTATTATTTAGTATTGATATTATTCCATTTTTACCAACTAAATGACCTGCCCCAACAGCAATGAAATACGTCTTTTTGTCCTTCAAGTATGAGTCTATTTTTTCAGCCATTTTCAAATTTCTTTTTAATAATAAATTATCCATCAAGGGTTTCAATTTTGGATAATCTAAATAAACTTGATTAATGATTTTATCCAAAGCATTTTCATCGCCTTTTTCCCAAGCTAAAATTAATTTCTCGTTATCTGTTTTGCCTGATTTATCAACTTGCGATTCAGCTTCAATCATTTCATCTGCAAAATTATCAAATTCTGTCAAATAATTAATCTGTTCTTTGGCTGTTTCGATTTCTTTTATTTCTTTATTTAGTTCATTTGCTTTGTTGGTAAAATACATATCAACACCATTTTGAGCATCAATCTTAGATTGTTCCAAACTGTTGATATTTTCAAACATAACAACAACAAACCAAGGTCTCATCTTTAATAAAGCTTCTTCGGGAATTTGCAATTCTGCAAATTTTTCTTTTACCTTATTATAATTTTCAGCTTTAAGCTTATCTTTCAATGTTGTACTATCAGTATTCAACATTTGATTAATCAAAGTTGACGGGTCAATTTTATTGATGTCGATTTCAGTAACTAAATAATCTGCTTTTTGGAAATTTTCTTCAATAGCTTTTGGCAATGGGTACCATTCTTTTTTTCCTAAATGAACCGTGCCAATTAAATATACAGACGAAGAATCTGTTTTTATTTCGTAAAAAATAGGTGTGATTTTCTTAGAAAAAATACTCATACTTGCCAAAATGGTAAGTATGAGTATTAAAATTAACTTTTGTGTTTGTTTTAGGAGCATTTTACATAATTGATTGTATGCCGAACTCGTGGACTAATCTTGCTCCTTGATGTGCTCCAATCGTCATTAAAAGCAAATTTATTCCCGAGAAAATCAGAAATATTATTTGCAAGATGAAAACTAATGAAGGTTTAAATTTGCCTTTAAAGAAAAAGAATGCAAAAATACCATAAAAAATCAGCAAGAGAACTGCCAAATTTCTCACAGTTTCCATCATTTCTTGATGATTGCTCATCACAATATTAATTTCAGGTGAACGCTTTGCCAAAGTCATTGCAGCTTCGCCTGTCATAACTGCAACAATTGCGCCTAATGTACCAAGCAACAATAAAATTAATGCAGAAATTGTAAAGCTTTTTTGCTGTTCTTTAAATATTATAGCAAGTAAAATGAATAAAGGAACGACCGCTAATAAAGCTACTGGAAAGTGCACAACCAGTGGATGCATTCCTTCCCAAGGTGGAGGAGTAGGTAATTGGAACATAGACACTCCATTATTTTTAGGTTTAACAAATTTAAAACTTCGAAATTACTAAAAATTTATTAAAAATACTATTTTTATCTGCAGACAATAAATATTTTTAGTAAATTTTATTTTCTCAAATTAATAATTTTTTTGGAATTAAATAAAAAACGGATAATAATTTTGTGATTATTATCCGTTCAGTTAATTAAACTGTTAACTCTTTATTAGTTTGTTATTTTATATCTACAAACATATCTTCTGGAGTTGCACAAATTGGGCAAGGTTGACCTTGTTTACCTCTTTCAGTGAAACCGCAAACTGGGCAAACAAAGAAGTCTTCAGTAACTTTTTTCCAGTTATCCAAATTATTCAATGCTTCAGTATAAAATTTTGCATGAACTTTTTCAACTTCTAATGAGAAATTGAAAGCTTTCATAGCGTCTAAATTCTTTTCTTTTTTTGCTGTTTCAAGGAATTCAGGGTACATTTTAGTAAATTCGTATGTTTCTCCATCGATTGCGGTTTGCAAATTTTCTTTTGTTGATTTAACTTCTACTTGCTTGATGTCAGCAGTAGGAGTAGCACCCATTTTTTTGATTACTTCAGCGAGATTGCCAGCGTGAACTTTTTCTGCTTGAGCTGCAGCACGGAATAAAACAGCTACTTGTTTGTAACCTTCTTCGTCAGCTTTCTTGGCGAATGCTTCATATTTTGCATTTGCATTACTTTCACCATTATATGCTGTTTGTAAATTCTCGAGCACAACGTTTGTTTGTGTCTTGTTTTCTGCTGCTGGTTCTTGTTTTGTTTCTTTTGAACAAGCCATTGTTAATGTTGCTAATGCAACAAAAAGAAGCATTAATTTGGAAATTCTTTTCATATTTCACCTATTATATTAGTTAATTAAAAAGTAAATTTTTAATTTTATTATAAATAATAAAATTTATTTACAATTATTATTTTTCATTAAAATTTTCGTGAACGCAACATAATTATTGTCTAAATTATGTAAGACTAATCGTCCTATTACAAAATTACAAAATAATTTGAAATTGAAAAAAATTAAAAATATTTTTTATTTTTTTTCTAAATTTAAAATAATTAAAATTTTAGAACGTTTCTAATTAAAATTTGAACTATGAAAGAAACAAAATCCATAGAATTATTGAAAATTAAAAATATCAAGCCAACTTTGCAACGCATTGTTGTACTCGAAGCTTTGTTGAAATTTAAAACTCATCCAACAGCGGATGAAATTTATAAAATTGTTAGCAAAGAATATCCAACAATTTCACTTGCTACGATTTATAATACTTTGGAGCTTTTTGAAAAAAATGGAATTATCAAAACAATGAATCTCAATGGTCAATCTACACGATTTGATTTAGTTGATGATAAACATTTCCATTTAGTTCATAAAAGTACAAATGAAATTATCGACTATCGAGACCCAAAATTGCTTGAACTAATTCAAAATTACTTTAATAAGAACAAATTAAATGGATATAAAATCGAAGATATAAATATTGAAATTATCATTCAAAAGGAGGATGAAAATGAAAAAGTCTAATGAAATGACTAACAAAATTGGTATTGATAATACAGGAGCAAAAATTTTAATTGAAAAATTAAATAAATTATTATCAAATTACCAAGTATTCTATCAAAACACACGAGGTTTTCACTGGAATATTCGTGGCGAAAAATTTTTCGAATTACATTTAAAATTCGAAGAGCTTTACACAGATTTACAACTTAAAATCGACGAAATCGCAGAAAGAGTACTTACACTCGATGGCACTCCCTTACATACATTTGAAAAGTACCTACAATTTAGTGAGATTAAACCCGTTGAAAACATTAGCGACGGTCGTACTTGCATTGCTTCGATACTCGATAGTTTTAAAATTATCATTACTTTGCAAAGAGAACTTTTGGATTTATCAGAAAAACATAACGATGAAGGAACAAATGCCTTGATGAGTGATTATATCCGAGCACAAGAAAAATTAGTTTGGATGTATTCAGCATATTTAAAGAATTAAGATTTTTTTATCATTTTATTAACTATTTATTAAACATTTAAATTTAAGGAGAAAGGTTATGTCAGAACAAACAAAACCATTGATGATTGGGGACCAATTCCCAGAAGTAGAGTTACAAACAACTCACGGAAAGATGAAATTACCAAAAGCTTTCGAAGGCAAGTGGTTCATTTTATTTAGCCACCCTGCAGATTTCACACCAGTATGCACAACTGAATTCGTTGCATTTCAAAAACGATACGAAGAATTTAAAAAACTTAATTGTGAATTAATTGGATTGAGTATTGACCAAGTATTTGCACATATTCAATGGGTGTCTTGGATTAAGGACAAATTAAATGTACAAATTGACTTCCCAATTATCGCTGATAATGGTGATTTTGCTAATACTTTAGGAATTGTACATCCAAAAAGTGGCAACAATACAATTCGTGCGGTATACTTCGTTGACCCAACTGCTAAAATCCGTGCTATTCTTTTCTACCCACAAGAATTAGGTAGAAATTTAGATGAATTTTTGCGTATGCTCAAAGCATTCCAAGTTGGTGCTGAAAACGGTGCTGCAATGCCAGCAAATTGGCCAAATAATGAATTAATCGGAGATAAAGTTATCGTGCCTCCACCTACTGATTGGAAAGCTGCTGAATATAAGAAATCAAAATATGACCATTACGATTGGTGGTTTATGTACAAAGAAATTGGTAAAGAATAATTTATTATTCTTTAAAAATTCAAAAGGGACGAGTATTTTCGTCCCTTTTTTTTTAAGAATTTTTCGAAAATAAATTTACGTATTTTGAATTATTCTATTGCGGCTTCCGGAATTGGTTCAACTTCTTTCTTTTTAATCGTTTTCATTGCCCAAAACAAAAACGAAGCGGATAAAATTGATGAGGCAAAATCGCTTACGGCACCTGCATACCATAGTCCCATTAATCCAAAATATAATGGCAAGATAAACATTAAAGGAAGCAAAAAGATTAATTGGCGATTTAATGTTAATATCAACGCTATTTTCGCATTTCCAATTGATTGAAAATAGGTAGTAGCTGTAATTTCAAGTCCAACCAAGGTGATAAAAAATGTGAATGTTCGCAATGCTGTTACTCCCATCTCAATTATATGTTGGTTGTTCGGTACAAATAGTGAAATTAAGTTAGGAGCGAAAAGTTGTATGATCGCAAAACCTAAAACACCAACAGATAATGTTGTAAATATTCCAATTTCAAGTGAGCGTCTAACCCGAGTGAAGTCTTTTGCCCCAAAATTATAACCGATAATTGGTCTTAACCCTATGCTTAATCCTATAATTGGCACAAACATAAAAGCTTCAATTCCTGTTGCGATGGATAGTACTGCAATTCCGTCTGGTCCGCCATATTTGTAAAGTAATCTATTTAATAGCAAAGTTATTACGCTACCTGATATTTGTGTCAAAAAAGAGCCAATTCCTATTGCAACAATAGATGATACAATCGCAAATTTTGGCATTAAGTATTTAATTTTGAACTTTATTGGACTTCTTTTTGAAATGAAAAACGCAACAACCCAAGCCATACTTATAAATGAACCAATATTTGTCGCAAGAGCTGCTCCTTTGACTCCCCAACCTAATCTATAAATAAATATTGCATCAAGTATAATATTTATCATCGCACCAATTATCTGCGTCCACATTGCTGTTTGTGGAAATCCCGCTGCTCTAATCAAATTATTCAAACTAAATGAAACTGTTTGGAATAAAACACCAAACGAGACTACGTACAAAAAATCACTTGAATATTGCCTAATATTTCCATAACTTCCAACTAAATCGAGAATTTGATCGAAAAAAATATGCAAAATTGCAAAAATCACAATTGAAATTATGATTGCTATTGAAAAAGCATTAGTAAGATAATGTTCAGCTTCTTGAAGATTTTTCTTTCCTAAATTGATTGACACATTTGTATTTGCCCCAATACCTATCATAAAAGCCAAACCGAAAATAATAATTTGTACAGGAAACAGTACAGCTACACCGCTCAATGCGCCCGCACCAATTTGGTTTCCTACAAATATTCTATCAACAATATTGTATGAAAAGCTTACAATCATTCCGATTGTAGCAGGAAGTGAAAATTCAATTATCAACTTCGAAAGCGTTTTATTTTGGAATCTATGTAAATTATCCATTAAAATGTAAATGTCTTAAAAAGTAATATTATGACGAATAAAACAATGGAAAATTAGTTCAATCCAAAAATGCCCAAGAAAATGAAAATTGGAAATGAAATCCCAATTCGGGATAATATGGTGTGTAATAATAACCCAGTCCTAAAAGATTTATTAATTTTGCTTTAACATAAGTAGAACCGAGCCGAGCTTCTGCAAATAAATTTAAGCCATTTCTCATAAAGGAAGATTTTTCTGTTTCGAGATAGTAATCATTATAAATTGGGAAATAATTATACCCAGTAAATGAAGTCATTGCTTCAAATTCAGCACCCAAATGCATTTCGCTTCTACCTTGCTTTAAAATATAATAAACTTTGAAGCCTCCATAAAAATTTGGCAAAAATGGGTTTTCTTTGGAATCGATTGTTGAGTAATAAAATTTTGCAAAACCTTCGAAGTTAATTTTCTTAAAAAATATTGAATTATGATTTAATTCTAATCCGTATATTCTTTTATTGGAACCGTTTGAATAGTTAATATTTTGGACTTTTTGATTTGAATCAAGTGAATATTTAAATTCTATAGGAAGGTCAACTTGACGGAAAAATGCGAGTATTTCTGTTGTTGATTTTTCACTTTCGAGCGATAGTCCAGCAATTGCTAAATAGTGGTGCTCGTTTTCAAGAGATAAACCTTGAACAAAATTTGGGAATCTGTCTGATTTTGAAATATCAAAAAAAATTGACTTTTTATTTTGAGGGATTCCAAAATTAATACTTAACTTCGCCCCAGCCGAAATTGAGTTTCTACCCAAATTGTTAATATACCTCAAACCACCTGATAAATTCGCATAGTCTAAAATTGAAATTTTCCCTAATCCATAAAATGAAGATAAAAAGCTACTTTGCTTACCTGTCAATACATTATCTGAAATATATTTGGAGGACAAATCCAGCCCAAGCACTAAATGTAAAAATGAATAATTAGTTTCAATATTTGCGTTATATAACAAATTTCGAGTCGTATAGTTTAAAGTATTCGAACTATCCTTAGTTGTTTGCAAAAGATTATCGCCATTTAATATATCTTTTTCAGTATTAATTAATGCTAATTTAGATGAAATTGCAAAAGTACCAGAACTATCAAATAATTTGGAAAAGGTAAGCTGTAAATTATGCTTAAATAATCGTGAATTTGTATTATTTAATATTGGATTGAATTCGATTTCATCGAAAATGTTTGTGGTAATATTTTTATTTGCACCACCATTTTCGCCAATGCCGTAATTATTGAAATATTCACTAAAAGATATAGTTGTTAAACTGTCATAATTCCATCGCACTTTTGCTCGTAAATTCCAAGAATTAATCCATTGATTTGTAAAACGTCCAGGACTATTGAAACTGCGGAAACCGAGATGAATATTTAAATTTTTTGCAAAATTTTGAGAAAAAATGCCGTCTGCGGCAATCATTTCGCTACTTCCTTGAGAGTACCAAAGTTTTGTGTAAGGAATTGCAGTATTATTATTCACTTCATTGAAATTCAGCAAAGCACCGGTGGAAGAATTGCTTAAAATAACTGCATCCGAACCATAATAAATTTCTATTCCTTCGAATGCTTCCATCGGCATCAAAGCTAAGTTGGTATTGTTAAATTCCACTTCATCTTGAGATATTCCATTGTATTCCACATCAAGTCCAAACGGCAATTCTCCCAAAATCATTGCTGAATTATTAAGTCCATAAAAACCTAACGAAATCGGAAAGCCAATATGTTGATTTTTTAAAATATCTGATGCTGTGTAATAAGTTTCATAAAGAATATCTTTTTTAGATATGAACTTATTTTCTTCAGCAGTTGTAATTAACATTTTCCCAAAATTGCGAACAGGCTTATAAAGTCCTAAAGTATCAATCACAACTTTAGTTGTATCGTTGGATTCGCTTTCTAATTCATTTTGAATACTTTTGCTTCGGTCGTTATTTCGACGATTATCTTGAGCGTTTGAATAATAAAAAGAAAGGATTAAAGAGAACCCCAAAAGAATTGAAGCTTTTGTAATACTCTTTAATCCAATTTTCATAAAACTAATCTTTTACTGTTTGAAAATAGGATTTTCAGGAACTTGCTCTTGAGTGTCAATATTTTCATCTTCGTCTTCATCACGTGGGATGACGGTGATATCGGCAATTTTATCATTTTTATCTAACCGTAAAAGTCTAACTCCTTGAGTATTTCTCCCAAGCAAGCTAATATTTTTCACTGCTTGACGAATTATTACTGCATTTTGTGTCATAACCACAATCTCATCGCTTTCCATAACATCGAGTAAGCCGATTACGTTACCTGTTTTTGAAGTTGTTTTCATTGATATTACACCTTTGGAGCCTCGATTTGTCATCCGGAACTCGCTTACTTTTGTGCGTTTACCGTAACCTTTATCGCCAACTACTAAAATTTGTTGTTCTGGTGAATCTACTGCAACCATCGAAACAACGTAATCATCTGCTCTTAATCTAATTCCCATTACACCAGCCGCTGTCCTACCCATTGAGCGGACATCGCTTTCTACAAATCGGCAAGCTTGACCGTTTCTCGACCCGATGATTATTTCTGCATTTCCATCTGTAATACGTGCAGCAACTAATTTATCATCATCTCGTAAATTCAATGCAATTATGCCTGTGGAGCGAATTTTTGAGAACTCATTTAACGGTGTTTTCTTGACTGTGCCATATTTTGTACACATAAATATGTAATGATTTTCTTGGAATTCTTTAACGGGAAGAATCACGGTCACTTTTTCATTTTCTTGCAATGGAATAACATTTGATATACTTCGTCCCTTTGCCGTCCGTTGACCTTCTGGCAAATCAAATACCCGCACACTATATGCTCTGCCTAAATCAGTAAAGAACATTAAATGATTGTGATTAGTTGCTTGAAATACCATTTCGATATAATCATCTTCTGAAGTTGTCGCCCCGCTTACTCCTCGTCCTCCTTTGTTTTGCTTACGATAATTCGAAAGCGGAGTACGTTTAATAAAACCTCTATGTGTGATTGTTACAATTACTTCTTCATCGGGGATAACATCTTCCATTCGAATTTCTGCGGTATCAATCATTACTTCGGTGCGGCGAGCGTCACCAAATTTATTTTTTATTTCTTCTAATTCTTCAGAAATAATTTGTAACTGTAATTCACGGCTAGCTAAAATTGCTTTTAATCTTTCTATTGTTTTGATTAATTCTTTATACTCTTCTAAAATTTTATCTCTTTCGAGTGCAGTTAATCTTTGCAATCTTAAATCCAAAACAGCCTTTGCTTGAATTTCAGTCATTTTGAAATTAGATTGTAAAGCTTCGGAGGCAACTTGTGGATTCGCAGAGCTTCGTATTGTTTTAATCACTTCATCTAAGTGGTCTAAAGCAATAATGTAACCTTCTAAAATATGAGCACGTTTCTCGGCAACTTCTAAATCATATTTCGTTCTGCGAACAATTACTTCATTTCTATGTGCAATAAAATGTTCCATCAACTCTTTCAAATTCAATTCTCGAGGTTGACCGTCAACCAATGCCAACATAATCGCCCCGAAAGTAACTTGCATTTGAGTATGTTGGAACAATTTATTAAGAACTACATCTTGTATAGCGTCTTTTTTCAGTTCTAAAACAATTCGAACCATTTCCTTGCGGTCAGATTCATCTCTAATATCCGAAATTTCTTCAATTACTTTATTCTTTACCAGTTCTGCAATTTTTTCAATTAAAGTTTTTTTGACAACTTGATATGGCAACTCCTTGATAATTATGCGTTTTTTGCCAGTTTTTGTTTCATCTAATTGCACTTTTGCACGCAGTAAAATTTTGCCACGCCCTGTTGTATAACAATCATTTATTCCTTTCGTTCCATAAATTATACCACCTGTCGGAAAATCTGGAGCAGGAACAAATTTAATTAACTCTTCAATGCTAATTTCGGGATATTTTATTAAAGCTTGCAACCCATTAATGACCTCACTAAGATTGTGCGGTGGTATGTTAGTCGCCATACCTACAGCAATTCCACTTGCTCCATTGACTAACAAATTTGGCAAAACGCTCGGCAATACTTTTGGCTCTTTGAGCGATTCATCAAAGTTTGGTTGAAAGTCAACAGTATTTTTGTCCAAATCTTTAAGCAAATAAGCTGCAATTTGAGCCATACGAGTTTCCGTATAACGCATTGCCGCAGCACTATCACCATCAATAGAACCGTAATTACCTTGTCCATCTACTAATGGATATCGCATAGACCAAGGTTGAGCAAGCCTCACCATTGCTTCATAAACTGAAGAATCGCCGTGAGGGTGATACTTACCAAGCACTTCCCCTACTAATCTTGCTGATTTTTTATAGGGTCTATTTGAATAAAGTCCCATTTCCTGCATTGCATATAATATGCGTCTGTGAACAGGTTTCAACCCATCACGAACATCGGGCAAAGCTCTGGATACGATAACGCTCATTGCGTAATCTAAATACGAACTTTGCATTTCTTCTTCTAATATCGTAGTTAATATTCTACTATCATCAAGGAGTGACATTTGCTTTATACTTTTATTTATATTATACAAAATTACGGAATTTTAAGAGAACAAGGAATTATTGATTAACAAAAACGACAATTTTATTTTATAGTCATAAAATAATTTCTTTTTTTTTAAAGTATGAAAAACCACAACAATCATTAATTATTGTTTCGAACTTAAATTAGATTTAAAAGAAATATCTAAATAATTACATTTTGTCAATTACATAAAAGTTCGTAATTTTGTATGCTTTCTTAGCTCAGCTGGTAGAGCAATTGACTCTTAATCAATGGGCCGGGGGTTCGAGTCCCCCAGAGAGCACATAGCATAAGTGCCTTTTATAAAAAACACTTATGAAGTTATATTTTTCATCACTTAATTTTTTAGACTAGAAAGGTTTTACTGCTAATGTAAAACCTTTTTTTTAGGTAGTGTGAAGTGAACTTTTGTTCCTTTATTAAGTTCACTTTCGATCCAAATTTTACCGCTATTTTTTTCGATAAAGTCTTTACATAAAATTAAACCTAATCCTGTCCCTTGCTCGTTCATCGTGCCTCTGGTGGAATGAAATTGGTCTTGTCTTAAAAGTTTTTGAATATCTTCAGCCGAAATTCCTGTTCCGTTGTCCTCGACGGTAATATGTAAATAGTTTCCATCATAATCTTCGCAATTAATTGAAATTTCACTATTTAAATTACTAAATTTAATTGCGTTTGTAATTAAATTTTGAAATACAGTATTTACCATATTTGCATCTGCGAAAACTTCGCAATTTTCTGATAAATTATTATTTATTTTGATAGATTTTTGCTCTGCAATTGGTTGAACTAACTTTGAAGTGACGGAAAGCAAATCTTTCAAATTAATATGGTCGGGGTGAAATTGAACACGTCCGAGCTGTGTTCTCGACCAAGTAAGTAAGTTTTCCAATAAACTAATGAGCAATTTGGAGGACTCTAAAATTTGATAGTTCTTCTTGCGAATAATTTCAGGTTCTAATTTATCGTAAAAATTAATAAGTATTTCGCTATTCGTGATTAGCGCTTGTAGAGGATTTCTCAAATCGTGTGCAATAATCGAAAATAACTTATCCTTTGTTGCATTTAATTCTTTGAGTTCAATATTATTTTGATTAATTGTTGTGTTGCTTTGTTCTAATTCTTCATTCAATTTGTTTAAATTTTCGTAAGCAATTTCCAATTGTTGCTTTTGTGCAGAAATGTTACTCAATAGTTCTTCGAGTTCGATTTTTGCATTTTCGATAATTTGATTTTTACTTAATAGTTCAAGGTTGTGTTTTTTTCTGACGCTATTTAATCTAACAAAAACAAGTGTAATTAGCAGTGAAAAAATCACAACTATTGTCATCAAAAGAATGTGTTCTCTATCAATTTTATTTTTTTGCTGTAAAATCACAATTTCTTTTGCTTTGACTTCGTTTTCTCTTATTGCTTCCAAATTTGCAATTTCTTTTTCCTTTTGGACGGTTAAAAGCGAATCATTAACGCTTCGGTGAAGTTCAAAATAAGTCAAAGCTGACTTATAATCACCTTTTTCTTTATATGCTTTTGCAATTGTTTCTGCATACATTGCTATTAAATCGGGGAAATTAAGGTCTTGAGCTATTTTAACTGCTTCCTTTGAAAGTGAAACTGATTTATTTAAATAATCATTTTTCTTTGACTCATTTAAATTTTTATTATCTATTGTATCAGTTGCAAAGGTTAAATAAATATGCCCCAAATTTCCCAAAGCAATTGATTCGGAGCGATAATCTTCGATTTGTTTGCTTAATTCAAGAGCTTTTTCCAAATAGGTAATTGCATCTTGTTTTTTATTGATTAAAACATTCAACGAACCGAGATTTGTCAAATGTCTTATAATCCCTGCTTTATTATCAAGTTCAATATCTAATTTTAATGCTTCTTGAAACTTTTCTAATGCTTTTTTATAATCTTTCTTTTCTTTATAAATAATTCCGAGATTACCATTCAAAGTTGCGATTGCAGGCTTCATTTGATACTTTTGAAAAATTGGTAATGCTGCAAGTGAATACTTTTCAGCCTTATCGAAATCTTCGATTTCCAAATATATTAAACCAATATTCCCGTAATTTTTCGCTATTTCTTGTTCATTTCCTAATTCTTCATTAATTTTAAGGGCTTTTAACAAATATGAAATTGCGGCATTAAAATCAGAACTGGAACGTAAACAAAATCCCATCGCATTGTAGCTTTTTGCAAGTAATTGCTTATTTTTTAATTTGCTTGAAAGTTCAATCGCTCTTTGAGCAAAAAGTTTTGCTTGTTCTGGATGAGATGTAGCAATTTGCTTAACAGTTGAGGTTAACAAATCAACTTCGGTCGAATCACCTTTTTGATATGATTTTACGTAATTAATAAGCGAATCTAATGTGTTAGCCTCGCTTTGCAATATATTAGGAATTAAAAAAAGTAAAATTAAATTTGAAATGATGAATATATAATAAAAAGTAAAAAACTTTCTCATAATTTAAATTATTTAATAAAATAAATTAAGAAAAAAAATTTAATTATTGTAAAATAAATTGAAATAATTAAATTTAAAATAAGATTTTCTTGTTTTTTTGTAGTATTTATATTTACATTATTTTCATTTATTTAGATAATTTTATGAAAATATTATTAAAACATATATAACCAAAAATACTATGTAAATTAAAAAATGAAGAAATTTGTTTTTGGTTATTTTTTATTGATTTAATTTACTCCAATTTCAATATCAACTTTTCTTTGGAATATATATTCGTCATCACTTTCCTCAATGCCTCCTGATTTTATTTTCCACAGTACACGTTCAACGGATTCCGGATGTGATTTAAAATATGGGAGGAGTTCTTTTTGCAAATATTTTGCGGTGAAATATGCTCGTAAAAGCGACAGCATTTCGTTACTCATTTTATCGCCTTGGAATATTGCTTCTGGCAATAGTTTATCTGTTAAATCATCACCAATATATTGTGCAAAATCTGAAATACCACGTGGGTCAGTAAAGCCAGTAATAGTTATAAAAATTTTGGGGTTATTGAGCAAATTGCAGTTTAAACGTGTGTTTTCGAGAAGTTCTTCTATTTTCATAACAACTTCTTGCAAATTCTCTTCGACTTCTTGCGAAAATTCATCGTATTTATCCCCAGGATTTTCAATATATTTACTTTCGAGTGTTGTACCAATTAAATTTAATTCAAAAAGCGTTTTCAAATCTGTTAAATATTCGGGTACAATTGGCTTATAATAGCCAGTTACAAAAAATGGAACCTTAAATTTCTTAAATTCGAATTTTGTGGATTTATAAGTTAATTTAATAGGAAGAGATATTTTCACGTTTGCTGTATCATTACAATGCGTTTCTATTTTATGTAAAGGAATGTAAAGTGGTAAGCAATTATTAATGTAATCAACATAATACTCTTTATTGCTTTCTAAATCGAAATGGAACTTGCCCGATGCACCGACATTCAACGAATCTATCTTCTTTAAATTATTATTATAAAGGCGAACAATACCATTAGGCGGGATCTTATTTTCCGGATCCGAAACAGTTCCTTCGAGAGTAACGTCCCCACATAACTTAAAAAAGTATAAATCTCTTTCGCCACAACCATCTTTTCTGTTTGATGCTAAAAAGAGAAAATCATTGTATATAAAAGGTCCTGTTTCGTCGAATTCGGTGTTTATAGGAAATGGTAATTTATACGAATGTCCCCAAGTATAATTCCCCATATATTCTGCCTTTATTATATCATAACCACCTGTACTATTATGCCCCTTTGATGCAAAATATAAATTATAATTCTTATCTAAAAAAGCTGATATTTCGTTTTCTTCGGTGTTTACAGTTTTGCCCATATTTTTAGGTAAACTCCATCGTCCATCTTTTCCTTTAATTGAATAGTATAAATCAATTCCACCAACTCCGCCAGGTCGATCGGAGGAAAATACAAGTAAATTACCATCTTCCGAGATAAACGGATATGACTCGTAATTTGGCGAATTAATTTCACTAATGGAACTTGGTTCTGACCATTTTCCTTTGGTTTTAACAGCGTGAAATATATCTCTATTGCTATTTTTTTTATTTAGTGAAGTGCCCGCAAAAAAAAGTTCTGTTATATCTCCATCTTTGAAAAAGCTAATTGTACCTGAATTTTTAATTGATTTTATTGGCAAATCTTTTATTTCCACAGGAACCGTAAAACCTGTGTCTTTAATAGTTGAAGCATAAATTTTTTCTGACTTATTTTTCCCTATTGGTTTCATCGTAAAATATAATTTCCCTTCGAAAAATGTGGGAGAAAATTCATTATATTTTGTATTGAACACACCATCCAAGTTGCCATAAGCGGAGGCTTCCTTGCCGCAAGGTTTTGGTGTCGAACAAGATAAAGCAAAAAACAAAGATATTATTCCTATTATTTTACATCCTGTGGAAAAGTTCATTTTATTCAAATCCTTTTTCTTAATAATTTTGTTTTTTACATCAAAATAGATTTTTCTTTATTACATATTCGTCTAATAAAAAATAATATCTATTTAATTTTATTATCGGCTAAATATATACAAATGTTAGAATGCGAAACACTTTTATTGAAATAAATTTGAACAATTTGAAGAATAATCTTCAACAAATTGCTAAACATATCAATGGTTCTAAAATTATGCCAATCATTAAAGCAAATGCATATGGTCACGGGATGCTTGGATTGGCAAAGAATTTGGTTCATCCGTCGATTGAAATGCTCGGTGTTGCTTATCCTTCGGAAGGCTTTGAATTACGTAATGCAGGTGAAACTCGAAAGATATTAATAATCATTCCCCCCGAAGTAGATGAAATAAGCGAAATTATCGAAAATAATTTGGATATTACAATTGGTCATATCGAACATATTGATGAAATAAATTATGTTGCAAAACGAAGACATTCCCGAATTAAAGCACATATTTATATTAATACAGGAATGAATCGTGATGGAATTTCTCCCGAAGAGTTTAAAAATTTTATTCAAAATTTGAATCGATACGACTCTATTGATTTTGAGGGGATTTGCACGCATCTTGTCGCTTCTGATTTTGACGATAAAACATTTGCAAATCAACAAATTAATACATTCAAAGAATTAATCAATTTTGCAAAAGAAAATGATGTAACATTCAAATACATTCACTCTGCTAATTCAGGAGCAATTGCAACTTTACCAAATTCCCATTTTAATATCGTCCGACCTGGAATTGCATTGCACGGACTTATGCCTCGTGAAGATTATGCTAGTTTGCTTGATTTGAAGCCAACTTTATCATTAAAAACGCATATTAAAAAAGTTCATTCGATAAAAAAGAACGATACGGTTGGTTATAGTTTTAAATATATCGCCAAAAACTCAACAAAAGTCGCTGTTATACCAATCGGTTATGGCGATGGCATTAGTTGTAATTTAACAAATAAAGCACAATGTTTAATTAGAGGCAAAAGATATAATTTAATTGGCTCAATTTGTATGGACCAAATGTTTATTGACATTAAAAATGATAATATTCATCAAGGTGAACAAGTTGTAATAATTGGAAAGCAAGGAGCAGACGAGATTTCTGTTTACGAGATTGCAAAACAAGCCAATACAATTCCTTATGAAATTACAACATCAATTTTAAAGCGTGTCCCAAGAATATTCGTGGAAAATAATGTTTAAAATAAAGCTTAAAGATTTCGAAGGTCCATTTGACTTACTTTTATATTTCATAAAACGTGATGAACTCGATATTTATAATATTCCAATTGCTCAAATAGCAAATGAATTTTTGGAATACGTTAAAATTATGCAAATTTTAGATATTGAAATAGCAAGCGAATTCATCGTAATGGCATCTACTTTGCTTCAAATAAAAGCACAAATGCTTTTAAGGCAAGACGAAAATAGCGATGAGCAAGCAATGGACGAAAATGACCCACGCAAACCTCTCGTTGAGCAATTAATTGAATATAAAAAATACAAAGAAGCCGCAAAAGCATTGTCTGAATTTGTCGAAACTAATAAATATCATTATTATAGACAATTATATGATGCTGAACTTTCCAATTTCAATAAAAGCAACGATTTCAAAAATGCCAATGTTTTCAATCTTTTAAATGCTTTGCAAATTGTCTTAAAACGCCGTGCTATAAATGATGTTTATACACATCAAGTCCAACTTTTTCCTATTTCAATCGAAGAAAAGAAAGAAGAAATATTAACATTGTTAAAACGTAAATCAAGATTGCATTTTTTAAAATACATCGAAGATTACACAAAAATCGAAATAATTGTGTCTTTTCTTGCTATTTTGGAAATGTCAAGAACTAATATAATTCAATTGTTCCAGGAAGAAGAATTTTCGGATATAATTATCACAATGAACATTAATTTAAATTAAAAGAAAATTATGGAAAATAATAAATTTAGCGCACTATCAAAAGAAGATAAAAAATCAATTATTGAAGCTTTAATTTTTGCAAGTGATGAACCAATTAATTTTGAAACCTTGATAAAAGTTTTATATTTTGAAAATTCCAATACACAAGCAAAAACAAATACACCGAAAGATGATAAAACATTGCAAAATGAATTATTAAAAGATATTGAAATAAAAAATGAAATAGAAAAAATAATTGAAGAAATAAATATAGATTTGCTAAATAGTAATCGACCATACCAAATAGTAGAGTTTGGTGGTGGCTGGCAATTTGCAACAAGGAAAGAATACGGACGGTTCGTCAATCAATTCTTTAAAACAAAGTTCAATCGCCGCCTTTCAAATGCCGCATTAGAAGTATTGGCAATTATTGCATACAAACAACCCGTTACGAAAGCAGAAATCGAACAAATTCGTGGTGTTAATTCTAATGAAGTAGTTAACTCTTTATTGGAAAAATCTTTTATTAAAATTGCCGGTCGAAAAAACGTTTTAGGTCGTCCGTTGATGTTTGAAGTTACAAATGAGTTTTTACGTACATTTGGATTGAAATCACTCGATGATTTGCCCAAGATTAAAGAATTCGAAGATTTGGTTATGCAAGAATTTGCTCAAAAAGATAATGAACTTTATACTTTTGATGTTTCTGATGCAGAAATCGAAGAAATTAAAGCGGACGAAGAAGTAATTTCAATCGAATCGCTTGATGAAATTAATCAAACAGACATACTTAATAGTTCATTGAATTAATCAAATCAATTGTTTTATCCAACACTTCTTCGACTGGTATTGTTGTCAGTGGTTTATCCGTAATTATTGCACGATACGTTGTTGAATAAGGTGTCCAAGGTATTCGCTTTGGTGGGTCCTCGCTGACTGTATAAAGAGCGACGCACGGAATCGAAAAAGCATCACAAAAATGAACAACAGAAGTATCTGGTGTAAGCATAAAATCACATGTTCTTATTAAAGCAACAAATTCGAGTAATGAACGAGTAATTGGTGCTGCTTGTGCTCCCGTTGCAGTGCAAATATACTCTTGTTGTTCTTGCAACTCTTTTGTTGAAAATACCATAATTTCGATTTCTGGATAGATTTTCGAGAGTTCGTTAATATATGCTATGTAGTTTTCAACACCCCAATTTTTTGCTTCCGTAGAACCAGAAATATTTATTCCAAATCTTTTTTGAAAATTATTTTTTTTACTAATACTTTTTTGTACATCAAGTTTTCCAAAAATACTTTCATCAATTGATATTTTAATATTTTGATTTTCAGTTCTAATACCAAAAGGTAAAAGTAAATTTAAAATTCTATCTACAATATGCACTTTAGATTGAGGTTTTAACGGAACAATATGAGAATAAATTTTGGAATTTTCTTTTTCAATACCCAATTTTGCTTTTGAGTTCAACATTTTCAAGAACAAACTTGAAGTTTTAGAGGCATTATCGAATAAATCAATAATTAAATCAAATTTTTCTTTGTTTAATGCTTTAATCAATTTAATAGAATTCCGAAGATTTTTATCATAGAACCAAAATTTATCACAAAATTTATTGATAAAAATTTCCGCATTTATATTTTTTTTGCCTAATAAAATATGAATTTCAGTATTTGGCAAAGATTCCCTCAAAATCTTTAAAAATGGAATAGATACTATAACATCGCCAATTCGGTCTTGTCGAAGAAGTAAGATTTTATTCAAATTTGAAAAAATCTTTTCGGATTGTGTAATTTTGAGTGGTTGATTTTTTGAAAATTCACCAAATATAAAACTTTGCAATATATTCATTAATTTCAATAGTTATAATAAATTTGAAAAAATAATTAATGCAAATTAATAAAAAGAGATGATGAACCCGAAGATATTATTTTTATCTATGTCCGATGGATTTGGTGGCTTGGAACTTCAAATGGCACAAAGAACCAAAGAAGCTAATAAACGATTTGGCTTTGGTCTTTTTATTACAAAAATTAATTCAAAAATTTCAAATTATTGCAAAGAAAATTCAATTCCAAATATTGATTTAAACCAAACACTCCCATATGTTCCCTTAATTTTAGCTTATAAAATTTCAAAAATAATCGCTAAATATCAAATAAATAAAATTGTTTGCAGCAAATCAAATGAACTAAGCATTGCCATTTTAGCTCGGAAATTTGCAAAAATTAAGCCTCAAATTTATTTTTATCAACAAATGCAAAATGGAATTATAAAAAAAGATGTATTCCATAATTGGGTTTATAAAAATACAGATGGAGCAATCGTTATTGCTGAATTTATGAAAAAGCAATTAGCAGAAACAACAATTATCCCCGAAAATAAAATAGAATTTGTTTATATCGGAATTGAACTTGAAAAATATAATCCACTAAATTTTAATAAAGTTGAATTAAGAAAAAAATTAAACATACCACCCGATTCTTTTGTCGTAATTAATATTGCCAGAATGGACTCATTAAAAGACCAGGGCACCTTGATTAAGGCATTCGCAGATGCTAATATTCCAGATTCGCTTTTGCTTTTAGTTGGAGAAGGTGAGCATAAAAATATATTTCAAGAATTAGTAACGAAATTGGGATTAAGTGATAAAGTTAGATTTTTGGGCTTTCGCAAAGATTTGCCGGAATTATTAAACGCAAGCGATTTATTTGTTTTACCAACTTTATCTGAAACTTTAGGAATTGTATTGCTCGAGGCAATGGCTTCCAGATTGCCCGTCATTGGTACAAATAGCGGTGGTGTTCCTGAATTAATTCAAAATGGACAAAATGGCTTTTTGTTCGAACCAAAAGATAATGAAACATTAAAAGAACTAATTATAAAAATTTATAAAGATAAATACACAACTCAGCAAATGGCAGAAAATGCCTTTAAATTTGTTCAAAAAGAATTCGACTATAAAACACAAACGGATAAATTTTTTGACTTTTTACTCCGTAACTAAACTTAATAATCAATCTTTGATAATATTAATCGTCAATAGTAAAATATAAAATCATTAAGCAAATGATTCATAAGGTAGCAAAAACTGATGTTGAAATAAACGAAATAATAGCCAAAAGATGGAGTACACGCTCTTTTGATGCGAATAAGAAAGTTTCGAAAACTGACATATTATCTTTAATTGAAGCAGCTCGATGGGCACCTTCATCTATGAACGCTCAACCTTGGCGAATAATTGTATGGGATAAATTTGAAGATAAGATTTCTTATGATAAAGCTTTCAGTTGCGTAAATGAATGGAATCAAAAATGGGCTAAAAATGCTCCCGTATTAATTGGTATTTTTGCGGCTGATTATTTTGATGGAAAAGATGAATTAAATTTATGGTCAAAGTATGATTGCGGTGCAGCAGCGATGAATATATTGCTACAAGCAACTTCATTGGGACTTGCAACGCATCCAATTGGCGGATTTAATGCTGATAAATTGAAACAAACTTTTGCAATTCCTAGTGGTTTTACTCCTGTTTCAATCCTTGTAATAGGTTACCAAGCAAGCGAAGAACAATTAGAAGAACCATATAAAGAAAGAGAATTAGCCGCAAGAGTGCGTAATGATATTAATAAAAATTTCTTTTTAAATAATTGGGGAAATCCAATTAAATAAAATAAAAATTATGCCATCGTAGCTCAGTTGGTAGAGCAGCTCATTCGTAATGAGCAGGTCAGGGGTTCAAGTCCCCTCGCTGGCTCAAAAAAAATTTACACTCGACTTGTAAAGTTGCAAGTTTATTTTTATTATAATTTCTAATAACTCAGCACCATACATTCTTTGGATAAATTATCTTCTCGCATTTTTTATCTTATTATATAAAAACTATTTACAAACTTTTTGCTTGATGTTGTGATTACTTCAACAAAATAATTACCAATAGCAAATGATTGTAACTTTATTTCAAATTCTGATTTATAAATCCCATCAAAATTTTTTAACAACTTGCCACTTTCGTCATAAATGTTAATTCCTAAAATCTGCTCACCATTTTCAAGTTTCATATTCAAAATATTTGATGCTGGATTTGGCGAAATTGAAAGCTGTTCCGATGAATTGGAATCATTAGCATAAATAGATAGCGGTTTTCCGAACCCTTGTAATTTACCTATGTACATTGAAAAGCAAGAATCACTAACACCAACCGAATCTAAAAATGAAATCAACTCTTTTGGTTCAAATTCAATTGTGAATTGAAATGAACTGTCAGGCAACAGTAACTTTGGCAATTTTTCAGAGTAAGATAATGTAAATCCTTGATTCCCGATTTTTTCTTTGATTGATTGCAAAAACAATTCTTTTAAATAATAACTTCTTTGATTTGCTTTATTGGTAAGAGTAAAGGTTTTTGTTACTTTTTGACCAATATTTACAAAGCCAAAATTATGAAATTTTGGGTCAAGTTGTAACTTAACCGGCTCGTAATTTATTTCAATTGTAGTGTCGTTGCCAGCTCTATCAGCAAATGTAATCACAGCGTATGCTGGTTTCATAAAATCCATAGTTTTTAATGACCAATTAACTAAACGTTGGTTGCCAGGAATGAATTCATCTACAGAAAAAATATAATTATAGCTTTTTTCTTTATCGAAATTTATATAAGCTATATTTGAACGAATTGAATCATCATCCGGCATATCAACAACATACGCAGTATTTTTACCATTGCATGCAAAAGTACTACCATCGTAGTTAATACTATAAACAGGCTTTGGCGGTATTGTATCTTCATTATTGAAATATAATTTATTCGAATAAGCTGGTAAACAGTATGATAAAGAATCATCGAAACCGAAAGAATAAGCAAAAATATTTTGATTCTGACTTTGTAAATAATATATTCCCGGCTCATTTATTTCAAGAAATTTTGCATAATAAGTTTGCTTTGGCTTTCCACCCAAAGGCTCTAAATAATGCCAACCAACAACAGAATCGAGAAGTTTTAGATTTGTCCATACTAATTGATTATTAATATCAACTTTGCCAACTAATAAATCATCGGGAATTTCACCTGCACTATCAACTTGATAAATAATACTTAAATAATTATTTGTAAAAAATTTATCGTTTGCAAATTTTGGTACTAAAGTAGCAATATTATGGCTAAAGCTTTTAACTGGTAATAAATTCAATTGAAAAGGCAGCAAATCATTATTATTTTTATTCTTAACAAAATTATATTGTACCACATTAAAATCCGACTGTGAATAAAAAGTATGCGGGTTGTTATTATCAGGATTTAAGCGTATTTGGTACCAAGATTCACCTTCAAAACCTACATTAGAATAAAGAGTAATAAAATCTACATTATCTTTGTATAAAGTTGTTGGAGTATTTTTTATAAAAAAACTAAATAATGGCTCACTCGATACATTTTTGAAAAGTGGAACTAAATATAAATTCCCCCATAATTCTATTGGTTGTTCGTTTTCTATCAAATAATTCATAGTGGTTCCATTTTCTGGATCCCTGGCACAGTATCTGCCAGATAAAACATTAATAGGTTTACTTGCTGTAACCAGGCTGCTACCGAGGTCTGAAACTGAGTTTGGTGAAGTTATTAGCCACATATCACCTCGGTTTAAAGTTGCCGACATTACTTGTAACGGTTCCCATACTTTGTTTTGTTCATCAATAACCCTTGTTCTATCGTTTCCTCCGATATTGAATAATATTTTTGTATTATCATAAACACCAATGATATCTACATAATGTGTGAAAAATTTATTATTAGACTTTATTGTTTCTTCGTAAGATGAAATACTATAGCTTTTACCTAAAGTATAAGTTGGTCTCGCCAGAAAACCTTCAATTTTAGTTCCATATTCAATAACAACATAGCAAATAATTGGTGCATCGGCGTTTACAATAATACTACGCCCTTTCCAAACTTGTGAGTTTTTAACATCTTCAGTAAGTTCATCACCATTTCTTATATATGGTTGTGCTTGTGAAGGTGTTAAAATAAAATCATTAGGAACGTTCGGTTCTACGACTTTTTTTAAAAGTGGTTGGGAACTTAAGGCAGGTATGTAAATCCTAACTTCAGTTTGCTCATTTGAAATAGCATAAATATGGATATAATTATCATCATTCTTGCTCAAAAGACCTGGATGAATCCCGAAAACAAATTCTGTTGCTGAGTATATTCCGCTTAATTCCGTAGAATTATGATTAAGAATTGGTGACTTTTCTTCTTGAGCATTTGCACTCCAAGTCGATGATATTGAAAAAGCAAGAAAATAAATCAAATAAATATAAAACTTAATCATTTTTACACCTTTTATTGCTTAAATTTTATATATACAATGACAAAGATATCAACCAAAAATTACAATTTTTCAAAAAAATTAGTGAAAAATGTATTTTTTTCAAAAAAATAAGGCGAGTCTGAAAATTAATTTCAATCTCGCCTTTTTTAATATTTTAAAGAAATTATTATTGGACTTTATAGATAACGGAGTTGATATTCATTCCTGCTCCAACAGAAGCAAAAACGATATAATCATTCGGTTCTATTATATGATTAGGCATTTCTTCTTTAATTATTTTATCAACTAAAATTGGCAAAGTAGCAACGGAATTATTACCAAGCAAGGAAATTGTCATAGGCATAATATGTTCGGGAATAATTTTTATACCGTAAAGTTTCAAAAGCCTCGATAAAATTGCGTCATCCATTTTTTCATTTGCTTGATGAATCAGCACTTTTTTAATATCAGTAATGCTTATTCCTGCTTTTTCAATAGTCTCTTTAACTAATTGAGGAACATAAGTCAAAGCATATTCATAAAGTTTACGTCCTTCCATCTTTAAAAATAACCTGTCAGAGCCATAATTTGGATTATACGAAACATCCATTCTCAAAAGCTGAGCGTGATTTAACGTATCCGAACGAGTTTTATGAGCCAAAATACCAACCGGAGTTTCACTTTCAATTGCTTCAAGAACAACAGCACCGGCACCATCAGAATAAATCATACTGTCAATATCGTGAGGGTCTGAAATTCGGGATAATGCTTCTGCACCAATTACAAGTATTTTTTTAGCATCACCAGATTGAATATAATAATTTGCATGAATCACTGCTTGTAACCATCCTGGGCAACCAAAAGGTAAATCATAAGCAATGGTGTAGGGATTTTCTATGCCGAGTTTTTGTTTAACACGAGCCGCAATCGTAGGGACGATATCTGTTTTTGGATTATCTTTCCGCACATCGCCAAAGTTATGTGCAACAATAATATAATCAAGTTCTTCACGATTGATATTACCGCTTTGAAGTGCATCTTCTGCCGCAAAATAAGCAATATCCGAAGTTACGTATTTGTCCTCAATATACCTCCTTTCTGAAATTTGAGTAATTTCTTGGAATTTGCTAATTATTTCCTCATTTGTTTTGTCAATAATTTCACCTTTTGAATCATAGAACACATTATTCAAAAAATCTGAATTTTTAACAATCAATGTTGGAATACACTTTCCTGTAGCAGTAATAATTGAATAAATCTTTTTTTCCATAAATAAAATATTTTTTGACATAAACTAATTTAAAAAATATAAAACGAAATACATTAAAATTTAATACAATTTTATTAATTTTTGAAGAAAATTAATGAAAAACATTAGATTCAATTAAAAGAACAAAAAAAATTGGCAAGATATTTGATAATAAATATTCAAACAAAATTAACGTTCTTTAAAAAAAACAAAAAAATCTAACAAAAAAATTTGTGTAGAATAAAAGTTTTTTGTAATTTTGTAATCCAAACAAGCGGGAATAGCTCAGTTGGTAGAGCACAACCTTGCCAAGGTTGGGGTCGCGAGTTCGAGTCTCGTTTCCCGCTCGACGACGAGAGTCGCTCTTCTTCTTTTTGCTGCATGCCTTGCCGTCCAATCCCCCCGATGGCAAGGCTTTTTTTATAATTACCATCTAATTTTATCAAAAACTACATATTAATTTAATTCGATTTAAATTCTATTACTAATACTTAATTTCCTATAAAATAAGTAGCTTCGACGAAAAATCACTATTCTTTTTGTTTCTTAAAAATTTTATAATTGATAGAACGTTAACTTTCTAAAAGTATCTAAATTATCAAAATGTTATAAATACTAAAAATATGATTGAAAATTATTTAATATCGCCCGATATCGCCTTTGTGCTCTTAATTATTGGAATGCTTGGAATTGTAATCGAGGTGTCCGCACCTGGGGCATCTTTTCCTGGAATAGTTGGGCTACTTGCTCTTATTTTATCGATAATTGGATTTAGCTATTTTCAAATCAATTATTTTGGATTTGTTTTATTGCTTTTTGCTTTAATTATGTTAATTTTGGAAGTTAAAATAGTAAGTTATGGTATTTTTACATTTTTAGGTATAATATCTTTTGGTTTTGGGTCTTATATTTTAATAAATCAGAGTAGCGGTATGGGAATTTCTTTATCAGTAATTATTTTAGCTAGTTTAATGTTGCTTGCCGTAACTATATTGTTACTTTTTTTAGGATTGAAAGCTCAAAAAAGAAAAAGATTAGGTGGTGTTGATTCAATTGTTGGTCAAACTGCGATTGTTACAAAAGATATAACCCCTTTAAGAATTGGTGAAATTAAATTTATGGGTGAACTTTGGCGAGCAAAATCCAATGAAAATATCTCAAATGGTGAGACAGTTGAAATTATTAAAATTGATAATTTAACTTGCTTTGTCAAAAAAACAAATAAATACAATGACCAATGAATTAACTAATAATATTCCGAGAGTTCTCATCGTAGAAGATGATTTCGCAAGCCAATTACTTTTCCAAAGGATTATCGAGCGAGAGGGATATTTATGTTCGATAGTTTCAAACGGGATGGAAGTGTTGAAAATGATGGAACTCATCCATTTTGATGTAATTGTAACAGATTGGATGATGCCTGAAATGGATGGAATTGAATTAATCAGAAAAATTCGTGAACAATACGAAAATCCCCCTTTCATAATGATGGTTACTGCTTTAGCAAATGATTCTGCGAGAAAATATGCAATAGAAACCGGAGCTGATGTATTTATCCCAAAACCTCTTGATGTTGAAAATTTTGTAAAGCTTCTCAAAGAAGGTATCGAAAAAAGAGAACAAAATAGCACTATCAATACTTATTCGACTCTTTCGGACACCCACAAGTTACCACCGATGATTGCAGTGGGCATTGCTGCAAGCACCGGAGGACCACATTCGTTGTCAGAATTACTTAAAGTCCTTGACTATAAATTAAATGCTTCAATTTTTATCGTCCAACACGGGCCTTTCTGGATTATCGAAAATCTTGTTGAACGATTTGGATTAGAAAGTAAATATAAAATATCGGTTGCAAAAGAGGGAGAAATTTGCCAAAAGTCAAATATTTATTTTGCTCCAGGTAATGCACACTTACGCATAAAACCAAAGCAATATTCATTTACATTAGATAATGACCCACTTGTTTCGTTTGTTCGTCCATCAGCAGATTTATTATTTCAGTCAATAGCAGAGGCTTTTGGCAAATATTCAATTGGTGTTGTACTTTCTGGACTTGGACGAGATGGGACCGATGGAGTTGCCAAATTAATAAATGCCGGCGGACAAGTTATCGTACAATCTCCGGAATCAGCAATAGCTCCATCAATGCCCGCTTCGGTTATCTCAAGTGGTGCTAAAGTTGAAATTGTCGATTTGAAAGATATTGCTGATTTAATAAACAAAAAAGTTGCTCTTTTAAGTGAGGAACTTGAAAATCAAAAAATTTAATTAGCTTTTTCTATGGTTAAAATTCATAAATTTGGCGGTTCAAATTTCATTTCTGTTGATACTTTTAATAATTTTCTTGATATAATTAATTCCTTTAATGAAAAATCTATCGTTGTAATTTCAGCCTTAGGAAAAACTACACGTAAATTATTCGAAAGTGCCAAACTCGCCGAAAAAAATAATTTAGTTGACGCTTTTGGAATAATTAATCAACTTCAGTATTTTACTCATAATTTGACAGAAAGTATAATCCAAGAACCGAATATTTTTCAAGAATGTTTGGAACAAATTAATTTGCAATTCGATGAACTAAGAAATTATTTGAAAAATGTTGCTATCATAAGCGAAGTAACACCTCGAATAATGGATACTATTTTATCTTTCGGCGAAATGATTTCTTCTATCATTTTTCGATACTTTTTAACAAATCATAACGTAAATTTCATATTTGTTGATGCAAAAGAAATTTTTATCACCGATGAGAATTTCAACAAAGCAACTCCATTAGAAACAGAAATACAAGAGAAGTTGCAAACAATTTTATTACCAAAGTTTGAAGAAACAAATATTATCATTACGCAAGGGTTTATTGGTAAGTCCAAAAAAGGTGAAATTACAACAATGGGATTCGAAAGCTCGAATCTTTCTGCACTTGTCTTAGCGAAATTACTCAATTCTTCTGAAATTACAATTTGGACAGATGTCGAAGGAGTTTACAATGCCGACCCTAATTACTTTACACATACTGAGCAATTAGAACAAATCAGCTATGATGATGCTTTGAAAGCCGCAAAGTATGGCAATAAACTTTTTTATCCCTTGATGATTGAAGAAGCTAAGATTAGCAATATGACAATTTTATATAAATCAATTTTCAAACCTAACGGCAAATATACAGAAATTTCCGCAAAAGTCATTCAACCAAGACAAATGATTAATTATTTCGAAAATATTCGATATTATAAATTAAACAAAATGCACAATAAACATAAATTAGATGAATTTATTTTAAAAACAAATAATGATTTTTATGTTTCATTGAATACAAACGAAATAGCTGAAATATATACAAATAATGATGATATTCAAGCAGTTGAAAGCGAGTCCAATTATACAATACTTATTTTATTAAATTATCATATTTTAGATATTTACAAAAGAATTTTAAATTATAATGATTTATTCACAACTTATAATTTTAAAGTGTATCAAATAGAAGATTCCGTTAGCATTTTAATTTTAAAAAATATTGAAAATAAAGAATTGAATAAAATTGAAGAAAAGTTTACTTCAAAATTTAGCCAAGCATAAATAATTCACTAAATTTTAATAATTTGCAATTTTATTTTTGAAAAAATTTAAAGGTTATAAATGAGTAGAACAAAATCAGTACTTTTTTGGGTGTTAGCATTTGTATTGATGGCATTGATTGCCACATACCAACGTTTAACAGGTCCAACATATCCCGTATCCAGCACAGTTACTTTTCAAGGTGAAGAAATTAATACCAAACTCCCACGCAGCCACGACGGTAGTGCAAAAGATTTAATCAAAGTAAAAGTCACAAATCAAAATATAATAGGATACATAAAATATCGCAGATATAAAAGTCACGATGACTGGACAATTGAGCAAATGAGACGAGATGGTAATTATTTATACGGCAGTTTACCTGAACAACCACCTGCCGGCAAGGTAATGTACCAAGTATATTTAATCGATTTAGCAGGAGACAATGTTCAATTAACAAAAGAACCAGTTGTTTTAAGGTTTAAAGGTGTTGTTCCACCATACATTTTAATTCCACATATTATTTCAATGTTTTTAGCGATGGTATTTTCAATGAGAGCCGGAATCGAAGCTTTAGCAAAGGGCAACAAGACTTACGTTTATTCAGTATGGACAATGAATTTGCTAATAGTTGGTGGACTTATCTTAGGTCCATTAGTTCAATATTTTGCTTTTGGAGCCTTTTGGACAGGTTGGCCCTTTGGTCACGACTTAACAGACAACAAGACATTGCTTGCTTTTATTGGATGGCTTGTTGCAGTTATTCAATTGAAAAAGCATCCAGAAAGAAGACATTGGGCTATTATCGCCTCAATCGTTCTTTTAGCAGTTTACTTAATTCCTCATAGTGTTTTAGGTTCCGAAATTGATTATACAAAAATGCCGAAATAAATATATATATTTCATACACATAATTTCAATAAAAGCAGGAGCTTGTATGCGTTCCTGCTTTTTTTAATTTAAATATTGGATATAACAACTTTTTCATATTAAATTATGATTTGTATTTCACGGTTAATAATTTATGTAATTATTTTAACTACAAAAATTAGTTGAATTAAAAAAAAAATTTAAAACGTAGAAAAAAAATATGTGTTAAGATTTTTTTTTCTTAAATTAGCATTTTATTAATTT
>CAZCNL010000002.1:156683-353629 GCA_964500435.1 uncultured Chloroherpeton sp.
AGAAAAAAAATATGTGTTAAGATTTTTTTTTCTTAAATTAGCATTTTATTAATTTTTTAAAATTATTTATTTAGTATAATTTTTTTTATAATTATAATTTAAAGGAGTATTTTTAATGAAAAAATTTTTTAACTTATTGATTATTGCTATAGCATTATTAGCAATAATGACAACATCGATGAATGCGTTTCCACGCAAAATACTCGTCGAAGACCATACAGGTGCTTGGTGTGGTTGGTGCCCTCGTGGTATATATGCAATTGATTTGCTTTCAGCTGAATTACAAGAAGATTTTATCCCTGTTGGATTCCACAATGGTGATGCAATGGCAATTTCTTTACAAGGTACAGTTGCAAGTGCAATGGGTATAACTGGCTACCCAACGGGAACAATTAACAGAACACCTCAAATGTTAAATGGTGTACCAACTTTAAAAATCGACCCATCAGAATGGGCTGACGCTATTTTCCAAAACCCTAATCAAACTTCTCCCGTCAAAGTAGAAATTGAATATACATATAACAAACAAACTTGGAAATTAAACGGCAAAGTAAAAGCAATATTTGATCAAGATGTTCAAGGACAATTAAAATTCAATTTCTTCATAATGGAAGACGATATGACAGGTGTTGGCGAAGGTTGGGACCAACATAATTATTTGACTAATCGTGCTGGTTACGAAGACAATCCATTTTATAATTTACCTGGAACTGTAACAAATTACAAACACCAAAATGTTTTACACGATATGGTAGGTGGTGCATTCGGCGTAAATGGTACTTTCCCAACTAATGGTGTAAAGGCTGGTGATGTTTATGAATGGACATTCGAATATGATATGCAAGATTGCCCTGTTCCGGTACAAAATCCTGATAAATTATGGTACGTTGGTGTTGTTTCACGTTCAGCTCCAAACTACGAAATTTTAAATTCAGTAATGGTTAATAAAAAATTGCCACGTCCTATTTTCCATAGCCGTCCATTACCAAAATTTGCATCAAATTATGTTCAAATCGATAGAGGCAATTCTATTACAAAAACTGTTACTTTTACAAATTATTCACCAAAAGATTTGACTGTAAACTTTTCTATTCTTCCAAATGCAAGTAATTACCCAACAGATTGGAAAATGACAATTTTAAATCCACAAGCAGTTATAAAATCAGGAGAAACTGTAGACGTACAAGTAAAAATAGAAGCAGGCGCCTCTAAAGCCTTTGCATATGCTACTATTCAATCAGAAGTTGTTGGAACAGCAGAATATGATGGTGCAAAAGAAACTGCATTCGTAGCCGCTTTATCTGATGGTTTTGAATACGCTGTTTACTATTTCGATGCTTTCGTAAATCCGCTTGTGGAAGCTTTAAATGGTTTACCAAATGTAGCTCCTAAAACAGTGATTTTGCCATTTTCATCTGAAACTACAGAAGCCTTTTCATCTTATCCATTTAAACTCGAAATTTTCGCTGAAACAGGGATGTCGAGAGGAATGTTAATGAATAATTCTGCTATCCTTTCAAATATGAATAGTATGGTAACTAAAGGTAACCCATTATTAATTACATCAACTATCGATATGTTCTTTACTGCTGGGAATTATGCCCAATATTTACCTGACCAAGCAACAAAAGATTTCTACAATAACACGCTTGGCATTACAGGACCAAAACAATCAGCGCCTTTATCAGCTGGGAATGCAAGTACTGGTCAATTATCAATTATTAATGTTGCTGGAACAAACGATGATATCACAAATGGTATGGCTTTCAACATTAATCAATATTCAAGTTCATATCCATATTACACATTCTATTTAGATAATATCAAAATACTAAAACCAGAAATTGCTTCTCCAATTTTAAATTATAACATTGCTAATTTAACTGATAATATAGCAGCCGTAAAAGTACAAACTCCAACAAATAGAAATATTTATATGGGCTTTGGCTTCGATTTGATTGCTGATAAAGTTACTCGTACTACGTTACTTGGCAATATGATTACCTGGTTGCTTGGTTCAACAAGTGTAGATTTGAACACAACAAACAGTGCAAATCTCTCTGTTTATCCAAACCCAGTTGTTAATTCATCTAATTTTTCTTTCACAGCAACAAATGACGTACAAAATGCTGATATTTATTTAGTTGATGTTATGGGCAACCGCATTGCAACAATTTCGAGTGGGGCAATTAACGCTGGAACTCATAATTTAACAATTAGCAACAAGGCAATTCCAAGTGGAAAATATTTCGTTATCACCAACTTGGATGGCGTTTATTCACAAATTCCTGTTGTTATTGAAAAATAATAACACTTCTATAAATTAAAAAGAGAGAGGTTTATGCCTCTCTCTTTTTTTTTCAATAAATTAATTTAAATTAGTCTTTATTTCTTAACAATTTGCTTAATGTTTCTTCGCCAAGCATATCGGAGAAGGAGAAGTTGCTCACTTCATTTGAAGTCATTTCAATCGGTTGATTATGAGTTGGTCGGTCATCATTTCTTTGTTGACGATTATTATTTCTTGATTGCCTTTCTTTTTGTTGTTCTTCACGTGCTTGAGCTTCGCCTTTTGGTTCTAAAATTAAAGATTGTTGAGCGGGGTTAAAGTCTGCAACAATAACTTCAATTGAATCGCCTTTCTTGAAAGGAACTTTTTTACCTTGCAATAAGTTACGCATTCTACTTCTTGGAATAAATCCATCAAATTCTTCGTCAATAGTAACAACAGCACCTTCTGGTTTTGCTTGTTTTACGATTCCGATTTTTTCATCACCAATTTTAATTTTTTGTTCAAGTTCCATCCAAGGATTTGGTTGAGTGTGCTTGTAACTTAATGAAAGCAATTCTTTATCAGCATTTATTGACATTACTTGAACATCGATAGTTTGACCAACAGTTAATATATCTTTTGGATTATTTACTCTTTTTGTCCAAGATAAATCAATATTACGGATTAAACCTTCAATTCCGTCGGATAATTCAACGAAAGCACCGAAATCAACTAATCTTTTAACTACTGCTTTTTGAATAGAGTTGACAGGGTATTTTTCTGCAATACCATCCCAAGGTGATGGTTCCAAATCTGCTATACTCAATCCTATACGCTTCTTTTCTTTATCAACTTCAATAACAACAGCTTTTAATTTTTCGCCTGTTTTCGCAAATGATTTAGTGGAAACAACTCTTTTTCTTGATAATCTGCTGATATGAACTAACCCTTCAAACCCACCAATATCAATAAAAATACCAAAAGTTGTAACTGAAGTAACAGGTCCTTCGATAATTTGACCTTCTTTTATTTCATTCCAGAACTTATCTTCGAGTAAGCGTTTTCTCGAAACAATTATGTTCCGTTTATGAGAAGGTACATCATCGTTTATTTCCAAAATTTCAACTTCCAATAAATCCCCGACAGATTGGATTAACTCATCTTCTGTTGGATTTGGTCTTAAAGAATAATGAGAAGCTGGCAAAAATATAGGTATTCCTTCATAGCTAAGCTTCAAACCACCTTTAACTTTATCTTCAACTTTAGCAACAATTGTAGAACCTGCTTTTTGAATCTCTTTCAATTTAGCAATAACTTCAGGATTTAATTCCACAGTTGGTGCCGGTTTCTTGGAAGTTTCTGTTGGCTTGGACTCTTCCGTAACTTCAACTTGAACTACATCTGGTGATGTATTTGTTGTTTCAGCTACTGGTTCCTCAGCAACTTGTTGTTCAACATTTTGATTTAAATTTTCACCTAAGTGTGTTTGATTGTTATCAGTTTGTGCATTGATAACAGAGGATTGTTCAGTCATTATTTTTTCCTGCTTTTTTTAAATTTAATATTAATACTTTTGTAGGCAATTTTTGATGTTTTAGAAAAACTTTTTTATTCGATTTTATAAAATACAAAATTACAAAAGTTTTCTATAAAATACAATAATTTATAAATAATTTTTCTGTTTAATATAAATTTAAATCAAAAAGATAAGATCTTCATACAAACATATAAATTTCGAAAAAAAAACCTCCGCCGAGGCGGAGGAAAAAATAGGAGGGTTTATGAAAAAAATAATATTTTTTCCTTAATTAATTGATTCGGCTGGGTAAACAGAAATTCTTTTTGTTTCTCTGTCTTTCCATTCGAATTTCACATAACCATCAATAAGTGAAAATATAGTAAAATCTCGACCGAGACCAACGTTTTCACCAGGATGGAATTTTGTTCCTAATTGACGAACTATAATACTTCCAGCTTGAACAAATTCACCGCCAAACTTTTTCACTCCACGGCGTTGGGAATTCGAGTCCCTTCCATTTTTCGATGAGCCGCCACCTTTTTTATGAGCCATTTGTTCCTCTTAGTTTATCTTTATATCCAAAATTTCAATATTTGTGTATTGCTGACGATGTCCGTTCAATTTTTGATAACCTTTACGTCTTTTTTTGTGAAAGACCAAGACTTTTTTATCTTTAAAAGATGAAAGAATTTTTGCTGTTACTGTACCTTTTACGTAAGGCTCACCAACAGTAATTGTTTCGCCATCTTTTGTAAGCAAAATATTTGAAAATTCAACTACATCGCCTTCATTTCCGTCCAATAGTGGAACGTTTAACTTCTTGGCTTTTTCAACCTCGAATTGTCCACCAGCTATTTCTACTACTGCTAACATATTTTATCATTTACATTTTTAGAGAAAACAAAATTAAGAAAAAGAATTCAAATAGCAAAATATTTTTTATTTAATTTTCAACTTATTCTATTTTACAATTATAAATTCCTTCATTTTATTGAACTTTGCAGGTCCGATTCCTTTAATATTTAATATATCTGAGGGCCTATTAAATTTTCTTGTTTTTCGCCATTCAATTATTGCTTCTGCAGTTTTTTCGCCAACTCCTGGCAATTGCATTAATTCGCTTTTCATTGCTATGTTTAAATTAATTGTCTTATTGCTTCCTGATGTTAATTTTTTGCTTCGTTCATTATAATTTGTTTTTGCATTGTAATTTGTGACAATTGTATCATTTAAATTATTATTCTGAAAAGTTTCTTCACTATTTTCTATCGCTTTATTTGTGCTATAATTATCGAAATTAGCTGCTAATATTTGTTCTTGTTTTAATGAATCAAATAAACTTCCTGAAATTATTATATTTTTTGTATGTTCATTTTTGAAATTACTTGCTGTAACACCAATTATTAAACCGAATAATAAGATTGATGCTACATAAATTTCGCTCTTTGTAACTTTGAAAATTGTTTGTATTTTCCTAAGAATATTATTCATAGAAAAGAAAAGAAATCAATTTTTCAAAATTAACAAATTATAATTATCCAAAAAAATAATTTCGATTAAAAGAATGTTTCTTTAACCTTCTCGAAAAAATCTTTATGTTTTTTATTGTTTTTTGTTAAAACGAAATTTTCACTTGTAGAAAGCTCATTTAATAATTCTTTTTCACGAGCATTTAATTTCGTTGGTATTTTAACAGTGATATTTACAACTAAACTCCCTCTTTGATTTCGGTTTAAATAAGGCACCCCAAGATTTTTTAAAACAATTTGGGAATTTGGTTGTGTTCCTGCTGGAATTTCGATTTTGGTGTTGCTCTCAATTGTTGGTATTTCTATTTCGCCTCCAAGAGCCGCTGTTGTGAAAGGAATCGTTAAATTATAATGAATATCATTACCCATACGTTTGAAAAATGGGTGCGGCTTTTCTTCGAAAATCACGTACAAATCACCGGGCGCACCACCACGTTTACCGGCGTGGCCTTGTCCTTCAAGTGTAATATAGTGCCCTTGTTCGACACCGGCAGGTACTTGCACTTCGACTGTTTTTTCACCATCTACACGTCCATCACCTTTGCAAACAGGGCATTTTTCTTTCACAACCTGACCACTACCGCCACAAGTCGGACAACTTGAAACATTGACAATTTGTCCTAAGAATGTATTAGTCACTTGACGAATTTCACCGGCACCGTTGCAATGTGGACAAGTGCTATATCCGCTTCCGTCTTTCGAGCCCGTTCCTTGACAAGTCGTGCAAGTTTGGTATGACCGAATTTTTACTTTCTTTGAAGCTCCCGAAACTATTTCACCCAAAGTAAGTGGCAATTTAATTTTTATATCGCCGCCTTGCTCTCCTATCGAGCGTTTTCTGCGGGAACCGCTGGTGCGTCGGCTTCCACCAAAGAAATCATCAAAAATACTTCCACCACCGAAAATATCACTAAATTGAGAAAATATATCAGAAAAATCATTGAAACCTTGTTGTCCTCCGGCACCTCGTACACCATCGAAACCAAATCTATCATATCGGGCTCTTTTTTCATCATCACTTAAAACTTCATATGCTTCTGCAGCTTGTTTGAAAATCTCTTCTGCTTCCTTATTTCCAGGATTTCTATCGGGATGATATTGCATTGCCATTTTTCGATATGCACTTCTTAACTCGTCTTTAGTTGCGTTCCGAGATACACCTAAAATTTCGTAATAATCTTTCTTTTCCATCATTTCTCCCTTTTGATTCCTTTAATCTTCTTTTGATGTTGCTACTTTTGAATGGCGCAAAACTTTATCTTTGTACATATAACCTTTTTGGAAAACTTGAACTATTTTCCCAGGTGGTAAATCGCTATCGAGGCTCATTATTGCTTCGTGTAGGTCTAAATTGAAATCGTCACCGGCTTTATCTTCAATTGGTTTCACACCTTCTTCTTCAAGCAATTTTTGTGATTGTTTATATATTAACTCTAAACCTTTTAATAAAGCTTCGAAATCTTGTGTTTTTTGTGATGACTCTACCGCCTTTTCTATATTATCAAATAAGGTCAAAAACTTTGTTAATAATTCTGCATTTCCAAAGAAGATTAATAATTCTTTTTCTTTTTGTGTTCTTTTCTTATAATTTTCAAATTCTGCAGCTTTTCTAATTAATTGATCTTTTAATTCATCTTTTTCTTTTGTCAATTCTTCAATTTTTGCATTTAATTTTACGACTTCATCAACTAAATCTTCAACTGAATATTGCTGAGTTTCTTCTTTTGTTACTTTTTCATTTGCTTCATTATTTTCATTTAATTGCACATCAATCATATCTTCTCCTTGAGTGTTTTCCTTTTTAATTTTACTGTCTTTATTTTGTTTAACATAAGTATTATAAATATCTTTTGCCACATTTCCCGATTTTCTAATACCTTTTTGCATATCTTAATTCTATTTATTGTTTAACCACATTTAATTAAGACGAATAATTAGATAATTTACTTTAAACCTTTTTTCTAATAATTTCGTTAACACTTTATTAACATAATACTTATTATGAACAAAATATCAAAATCTAAAATAAAACGGCACAATATTTGATATATCAACTTTTTTGAACGAATTTTAACTTTAATATTATTTTATAAGATGAATCTTCTCAAAATTAAATATATAGTTTTTTTTGCTTTGATGTTTGCTACTCTTGTTGCGGCACCTCAAACAAATGAAGTTACATCTCCGCCGGTCAATTTGACTGAAAATACACCTAAACAACCGAACAAAGAAGATAATTTACATTATAATAAAGCAATATTAGCCGCCGAGAATAAAGATTATGAAACATCATTAAAGGAATTTGCAGAAGCATTGAAATTAAATCCGAAGAATATTTTTGCTCTTTATGGCAGGGCAACAGTTTATTATGAACTTGGAATGAAAAATGAAGCTTTAGCTGATTTGACCAATCTGTTGAAAATTGACAATAAGGATGAAAAAGCACTATATTTAAGTGCTGTGATTAATGACCAACTTGGTCGTTACGAAGATGCTATCAAAGATTATCGATCACTTTTAAAATTAAATCCTAATTCTGATGTTTATAATTTGAATATTGCTTATTGCTATCAAGTTGTGGGGCAAAAACAACAAGCTATTGATAAATATTTAAAAGCAGAAAGTTTAGGCAACACAAGTAATGAACTTGTTTATAACTTAATTGGATTATATTATGAGATGAAGCAATATAGCAATGCATTGAAATATATCGATAAAGCATATTCAAAGAAATTGGAGAATGATTATGTAGTTACAATTCAACTTGAAATCTTATTAGACCAAGGTGATTGCGATAAAAGCGGCGAAATAGTTGATAAATATTCTACTTTGATTTCAAAAGATTTACCTGCAATTTATCAAAACATTGCTGATTGCTTTTATCAAAAGGAAAATTACGAAGAAGCAAGCAATTATTTTTTAAAATCATATTCTTTAAAACCTGAATTAGTCGAAAGTCTATTCAATTCGGCTGTTGCAAAATTAAAAAATAAAAAAATCGATTCGGCAATTTCTGATTTCGAACTCTTTCTCGAAAAAACAGAAAACCGAACCGATTTAGATAAATTAAGAACTGACGCAAGGAACCAGATTGATTTCTTCAAAAAGAAAAATCAAAAATAAATTCCTTTTCTTTTAAATAAGTCCCATTTCTTTTCCGACTTTGATAAATGCATTAATTGCGGCATCAATATGTTCCAACTCGTGAGCAGCTGAAATTTGCACTCTAATTCTATCTTTACCTTTTGGTACAACTGGAAATGAAAAGGCAATGACGTAAATTCCATTTTCTAATAATTTATCTGCAAATTCAACAGCAACTTTCGAACTGTTTTCATATTTACGGAACATAATTGGCGTAATTGGGTGGACTCCAGGCAATATATCAAAACCTGCATCTACGAGAGCTTCACGGAATATTTTTGTATTTCTTTCTAATTTATCACGGAGTTCAGTCGAAGCAGAGAGTAAATCAATTGCTTGTATTGTTGCCTCAACAACGCCAGGAGCAACTGTATTCGAAAACAAATAAGGACGACCTTTGTTTCTTAACCATTCAACAATTTCTTTTCTGGAAATAATCGCACCACCTGAAGCACCGCCTAGTGCCTTACCAAATGTTGTGGTTATTATATCAATCTTGCCCATAACATTATTATACTCGTGAGTTCCACGCCCTGTTTTACCAACAAAACCTGTTGCGTGGCTATCATCAACCATAACTAATGCGTCATATTTTTCTGCTAAAGCAACAATCTCGTCGAGTTTAGCAATATCACCATCCATCGAAAAAACGCCATCCGTAGCAATAACTTTAAATCGAATTCCAGCATCGTTAGCTTCTTTCAAGCATCTTTCTAATCCTTTTGCCATTTTCCCTGTTGCGGGGTCTTCCTCTTCGACGTCTCTCATATCGCTATGTTTATAAATCCATCTTTGTGCTTTCGCAAGTCGAATGCCGTCGATTATGGATGCATGATTCAACGCATCTGTTATTATTGCGTCTTCTTCTGTGAAAAGTGGTTCGAAAACAGCACCATTAGCGTCAAAGCAAGATGAGAACAATATTGCATCTTCCATCCCCACAAATTCAGCGATTTTACGTTCCAATACTTTATGCCTGTCTTGAGTCCCGCAAATAAATCTTACAGAGGACAAACCGAAACCTCTGCTATCGATACCTTGATGAGCCGCTTCGATTAATACAGGATGAGAGGAAAGACCCAAATAATTATTGGCACAGAAGTTCAATACTTTTTTCCCTTTTACAATTATTTCCGCACCTTGTGGGCTTTCGATTATTCGTTCGTGTTTATAAAGCTTTTGTTCTTCGAGATTATTCAATTCTTTTGCTAAAAATTCATAAATTTTGCGTGACATTTTCTTTTACTCCATTTTTTCTAATTTGTTTTTTTAATTTAAAGTAAAATTAAGGAATTTATAAATATTAATTTTAAAATATTATTCAAATTAAATTATATAACACCTAATTCACCCATAATATATTGCCATTCTAATTCAGTATTTGCAATCATTTGTTCAATAGATTGACCTGAGCCGTGCCCACTTTCAAAATCGACAAATAAAAGTATTGGGTTCATTTGGCTTTCTAAATTTTGCAATGCAGCAGCAAACTTTTTGGCATGCAATGGATCAACACGTGCGTCATTTTCACCTGCTTTTATTAACATTGAAGGATAATTGTAACCTAATTTAATGTTGTGATAAGGCGAGTATTTTACGATGTATTCGAAATCCTTTTGATTTTCGGCAGAACCGTATTCCGGAATCCAATATCGAGCAATCAAAAATTTATGATATCTTAACATATCCAAAAGCGGTACAGCACAAACCACAGCTTTGAATAAATCTGGTCTTTGAACTGTTACAGCGCCCGTAAGTAAACCGCCATTGCTACCACCTCTTATTGCTAATTTCTTTGGATTAGTATATTTTTCGGATATTAAATACTCTGCTGCTGAAATAAAATCATCAAAAACATTTTGCTTTTTATCAAGCATTCCGCCACGATGCCAATTTTCTCCATATTCATCACCACCTCTAAGGCATGCTATCGCATATACACCACCACGGCTTATAAATGAGGCGGTAGTCCCCACAAAATTCGGCTTCATACTTATGTTAAATCCACCATAACCATAAAGTAGCGTTGGATTATTTCCATCGAGTGAAATTCCTTTTTTATGAATAATAAACATTGGCACTTTTGTCCCATCTTTTGATGTGTAAAAAACCATCTTGGATTCAAAATCATCTGTTTTCACAGGTGGATTATCTTGATAAATAAATTCCCATTTTAATGTATTTTCATCGACTCTGAAAGTTTTTGTTGGATTCGAAAACGTGCTTAATGAAACATATAAATTTTTAGCATATTTATCGTAACTAATGCCGGCAACATCACCAAATTCTGGTGGATTTAGTTCTTGAATAAATTTTCCGCTATAATCAAATAAATATATTTTAGTAAGCACATCTTTTTTTACTTCGACAACAACATACTTTTCCGTTAAAAGAAAGCCCTCAATTACCAAATCTTTTTGTTCGGGGTAAAATTCTTTTGCATCTGAATAAGTTGGATTACTCAAATCAGCAACCATTAACTTGAAATTTGGTGCATTTTCATTGGTAAAGAAAAAGATTTTTCCGTTTTTAATTTGCACGTCACAATGAAATTCCTTACTGGAAAAAATAACTTTTGGTTCATCGAAAGTACCTTGTTTACGTATTTTCAAGGTAGTTGAATAAAAATCACCTGTTGCAATCAACGTTAAATCACTTTCATCATCATCCCAAATTGAAAAGAAATTTTTAGCATCTTCTGGAGCACCTAAAAATACATCGTTTTTCAAATTATTTCCATCAGCAATTTTATGCAAGTAAGTAGGCAAAGGAACTTGCTTTTCTATAATTTCCTTACTTCTTAACGTAATATAAGCAGCTTTTTCATCTTTTGTCCAATTAAAACTATAAATATTTTCGATAGGTTCGCCCAAGACTTTACCAGATTTGGTATCGATAATTCTATATGTATAAATTTCATTGCCTTTATATTGCAATCCGATAGCAGCTCGAGAGGCATCATCAGTTAAAACTGGACCAACTGGTGAAGATTTTCCTGAACTATCAAACGTCATCGGGTCGAAAATTAGCTTTTCTTTACCTTTCAAAACTGTATATAGTTTATTTTGCTGTTCACCTCTTTTCCTTGCCCAAAAAAATTCTCTGCCCGCCTTGAAAAAGGGTGCACTACGATAATCTCTATCGAGATACTTTGTTATCTCATCTTTTAAGCCAACAACGACAGGATAATGTGTTTTAATATATTCAACTGTATAATTATGTGATTTGTGCGACCATTCCAATGTTTCGGGATTATTTTTATCTTCCAACCAACGATAGTAATCAGTGAAAATAAAGTTATGCAAAGTGTCGACAACCGGAATTTTCTTTGCTTTCGGTTGAGTTAAATTTTGAGCTTTCATATTTTGATTTAAATTGATTGACAAAATAACGAAAAGTAAGATTAATATTGTTGAATTTTTCATAAAACTATCCTTAAAAAAAAGCAAATTAACAAAAACATTTAATTTTAAATTTATTTTTCAAATTCGATCTTATTTAATTCCTATAAAAATGAAATAACAACGATTATTTATTAAAAATAATTAATCATTTTATAAATACAATAGTCAATAATATTATTAATAAATTTTCATTTTAATGCAGAAAAGTATTTTATAAATAATATAAAATCAAAATATTCTTTGTAATTTTGTATTAAAATAAATCAACAAAATTAATTTATTAATTATTTTTTGTAATATACGTAGGTTAAAATGGCAAACGTACTTTTAGAATATGAAAATCTGAAAAAAGAACTGGATTTTGCTTCAACAGATGCAGACAGAACAGGAAAAATTATTATTCAAGTTGGTTCGGCAACCTGCGAAAAAGCAGCGGGCTCTGACATTGTCCGTGCCGAGTTTCAAAAATTAATCAAAGCATCCAGTAAATCAGACATTGTTATTAAGCAAACCGGTTGTACAGGTCGATGTTCACAAGAACCTATTGTTACTGTGTTTTTACCAAATCAAATCCCAGTGAAATACAGCAAAGTAACAGTAGAAAAAGTTAATGAGATATTCAACGAACATATAATCAATTCAAATCCAGTTACCAAATATATGCTTGATAAGCATACAAATTTGCTCTGTAAGTGGGTTGCTACAATTTTTGCTACAAAACATAGCTCAAATGAATTTTATGAAAAATGGGGCAAGAAAATTAATTCAATGCTCGAAGATTATGGACTATATTACGACGTAAGAGTATTGTTTGGTGGTGAAATTCAAATTCAACAAAGAAGTTCTTCCGAATACGATGGTATTTTAATGATTTTCCCCGAAAATGTTCTCTATGGCTTTTCTGACGAGGAAGATTTAAAACGAATTATAGAAGGACAATTTATCAATAAACAACTTGTACGAGAAAATCACGTTTTTGCAAAAGATTTGGTTGAAAAATACATCAAATTTTATGGTGATTTATCATTTTTCAACAAACAAAACAGAATCACATTGCGGAATTGCGGTATAATTGATCCAGAAAGCTTAGTAGATTACATTCACGCACAAGGTTATGAAGCGCTTTCACATATTTTATTCAAAGGCGACCCTGAGTGGGTAATTAATGAAATTTTAAAGTCCGGTCTTAGAGGTCGTGGTGGTGGTGGCTTCCCAACAGGCGCCAAATGGAAAAACACTCGAACTTTGTCGAATGACCCTGTTAAATATGTTATATGCAATGCTGACGAAGGTGACCCAGGCGCTTTTATGGATAGAAGTGCTTTGGAAGGTGACCCATTCAGCATTATTGAAGGTATGACTATTGGTGCTTATGCAATTGGCGCAAGCAAAGGATTTATCTACGTTCGTGCTGAATATCCTTTGGCAATAAAGCGACTGGAAAACGCAATAAAGGAAGCACATAAATTTGGTCTTTTAGGAGATACTATTTTAGGTTCAGGTTTTTCTTTTGATATAGAAATTCGTTTAGGAGCCGGCGCTTTTGTTTGTGGCGAAGAAACTGCATTAATCCAATCAATTGAAGGAAAACGTGGACAACCAGTATTCCGACCACCTTATCCTTCTTTCAAAGGACTTTGGGGACATCCAACTTGCATTAATAATGTCGAAACTTGGGCGAACGTTCCGGCTATTATGCTTTATGGTGCTGATTGGTTCAATAAAATTGGTACAGAAGGAAGCAAAGGGACAAAAGTTTTTGCTCTTGCTGGAAAAGTAAAAAATACTGGCTTGGTTGAAGTTCCGATGGGAACAACCTTGCGTGATATTATATACGATATTGGCGGTGGAATTCCAAACGGCAAAGAATTAAAAGCAATTCAAACAGGTGGTCCTTCTGGTGGTTGCATCCCTGCTTCGAAAATTGATACACCAGTTGATTATGAATCTTTGAAATCAGTAGGCTCTATGATGGGCTCTGGTGGTATGATTGTGCTTGATGAAACTGATTGTATTGTTTCAACTTGCAAATTCTTTTTAGAATTCACAAAAGACGAATCTTGTGGCAAGTGTTTACCTTGCCGAGAAGGTACGGTAAGAATGCTTGAAATTTTAGAAAGAATTACAAACGGCACAGCAGTTCTCGAAGATTTAGATAAATTAAAGCGATTGGGTAATTTAATGAAAAAGACATCATTATGTGGTTTAGGGCAATCTGCACCTAATCCTGTGTTGAGTTCTTTAGAAAACTTTTATGATGAATTTATCACGCATATCGTTGAAAAAAGATGCCCAACACAACGTTGCACTGACTTAATCAAATATGTAATTGATGAAGATAAATGTACAGGATGTACTGTTTGTGCAAGGCGTTGCCCAGTCCTTTGCATAAGTGGAAGCAAACGTATGCCTCACGAAATTGACCAAGATAAATGTATTAAATGTGGTGAATGCTATAACGCATGTAAGTTTGATGCAATTATTAAAATTTAGAAAAGGTAAAATATGAATATGTTAAATGTAGTAATAGATGATAAAGAAATCCAAGTGCCAGAAGGCACAACAATTATGCAAGCTGCAGATGGCATAGGCTCGCACGTCCCTCGTTTATGCTATCATCCGATATTATCTACTGAAGGAGCATGCCGAATTTGCATTGTTGAAGTTGAAGGAATGAACAATTTTACAACTTCTTGCAATACTAAGATTCAAGAAGGAATGAAAATAAAAACTAATTCCCCATCTTTGATGCAAGCAAGACGTGATTTAATTGAATTATTATTAGATAATCATCCTCGTGCTTGCCTTACTTGCGATAGAGATGGGAATTGCGAATTACAAAACTTATCTTATAAACTCGGTGTTCGAGATAGATTATTTGCTGGTGAAAGAAAAAGAATTCCAATAGAAAGAGATAATATCGCAATAGTTCGAGATGCCGAAAAATGTATTCTTTGCCGTCGATGTGTCCGAGTTTGTGCTGAAGTTCAAGGAATTTCGAATTTAAGTCAATTATATCGTGGTTTTAACACTGTTGTTGCACCCGCATTCGAAACAAAAATGGATGATTCAATCTGTATAATGTGCGGGCAATGTATCAATGTATGTCCAACTGCGGCATTCGAAGAAAAAAGCCACACAGAACAGGTATTTGCTGCTTTGAATGACCCCACAAAACACGTTGTCGTTCAAACTGCACCAGCAATTCGTGTTGCTATTGCAGAAGGCTGGTACGATGAAGTTGGCATAAATGCAACTGGCAAAACTGTTGAAGCTTTGCGAAGATTGGGATTTGATGCAGTTTTCGATACAAATTTTGGCGCTGATTTAACAATCGTCGAAGAATCTAACGAATTTTTATCAAGACTTGAAAAAGGTGAAAATTTACCTATTCTTACATCTTGTTCACCTGGCTGGATTAACTTTATGGAACACTTTTATCCTGAATTTATTCCCAATGCTTCTACTTGCAAGTCACCTATGCAAATGACTTCAACGTTAATCAAAACATATTATGCACAACAAAAAGGACTTGATCCAAAAGATATTTACGTAGTTGCAATTATGCCTTGCATTGCAAAGAAATATGAAGCAAGCAGACCAGAGCATTATTCCGAAGAAGGTTATCCTTACACTGACGCTGTGCTTACAACCCGAGAACTGATTTGGATGATTAAAGCAATGGGAATAGATTTCAAAAATTTACCACAGAATTCAGAATTTGATAATCCATTAGGCGAAAGTACCGGTGCGGCAGTTATATTTGGAACAACTGGTGGAGTTATGGAAGCCACTTTAAGAACAGCTTATTTCAAACTTACTGGGAAAAAACCTAAAGATTTGGAATATACGGAAGTTCGAGCTGTTGACGGCTTAAAAGAGGCTTCAATTGAAATTGATGGGAAGACAATCAATGTCGCCGTTGCAAATGGATTAAGCAATGCAAAAACAATATTGGAAAAAGTTAAGAAAGGTGAAAAACAATATCATATCATTGAGTTAATGGCTTGTCCTGGCGGTTGTGTTGCTGGTGGAGGGCAACCACTGCCTAACGCTTCTGAGTACGTTTATCCTCTTGATAACGAAATTATCAAGAAAAGACAAGCCGCACTTTATCAAATTGATAAAGAAGAAGATGTGAGAATATCAATCGATAATCAATCAATTAAAAAATTATACAAGAACTTTCTTAAAAAACCAGGAAGTGAAATTGCACATAAATTATTGCATACTCATTATTCTGAAAAATATCCAAGAGGTGTGAAATGAGAGATGTAAGTCACTTAAATATAACAATAGATAAAAGCATAGTTGATTTTATCGAAGAATGCTTGCAAAAAGAACATCCCGAGAGCTATTTGATTGCAGTTTTGCATAAAGTCCAAGAATTATACGGATATTTATCAAACGACAATATGTATCAAGTCGCTCATCTATTGGGAGTGCCAACTTCAACAGTTTTTGGAGTTGCCACGTTTTATCATTTCTTTAGATTGAAGCCAAAAGGTAAGAATTCAATATCGGTCTGTCTTGGTACCGCTTGCTTCGTTAAAGGTGCGGATTTAGTTTTACAATCATTCAAAAATGAATTAGGTATAGATATTGGTGAAACTACATCAGATGGACTTTTTTCAATCGAAGGAACACGTTGTTTAGGTGTATGCGCACTTGCTCCTGTCGTAACGATTAATGAACAAGTTTTTGGTAATGTTACACCAACTCAAGTCCCAGAAATTTTAAATAAAATTAAAACGAAAAACGAGATAACTGAATAAACTCGACACCCATACACACTCATACATAAAGGTTGCACCCGCAAGGGGCAGCCTTTTTTTTTAAATTTCCTTGCTCTTTAAATAATCAAAAGTAGTTTTATTGATTTGTAAAATTATTTTTCTTTATTGGAAATTTATATTAATTACTACGATTTCGGGACGGTTGATGGTTCGGATTGGTGGTCCCCATAATCCATAACCTGATGAAACAAAGAAATTTGTGTTATTGATTTTTAAATAACCATAGCTTTTTTCGTAAATCGCTTTTGTAATAAAGTTAAAAGGGAACAATTGCCCGTGATGTGTGTGCCCAGAAACCTGTAAATCGATTAGATATTCAGAAGCTTGTCGTAAATTAAATGGTTGATGGTCCATTAATATTACCGGCAAATTTTTATTGATTTCCAAAAAGAAATCGCTTAAATCTTTTCTTTTGGTTTTCGACCAACGGTTCGCTGAAAGGTCTTCTCGCCCAATTAAATAAAAGTTGTTATCAATTAATGCTATCGAATCTCTTAATAAATTTATGCCTAAACTTTTTATATAATTGGCAGAATTATTGACTCCACCTATATATTCATGATTACCGGTAATGGCATAAATGCCATATTTTGAGCTTAACTGTTTCAAAGGGTTGCCTAAATTAGTACGAATCACATATTGTGGGTCTTCGTCTAAAATATCTCCCGCAAATAAAACTATATCGGGCTTTTCGTTGTTAATAAGTTTGACTAATTTTATTACTTTTTGCTTTTGTATTGTTGTTCCTAAATGAATATCTGAAGCAAGAACGATTTTCAGTTTGTTCAGTTGAGATGATTTCTTCGGAATGGTAATGTTCAATTTCTTGATCGATGGATATAAATTGTTAAAATATCCTATAGTTAAAATTAAAAAAACTGATATGGTTGAAACAATAAGCGTAATTTGTTTTGTTTTTTCCCAATTAAATGTTAAAAAAGCGGGAAATATATGAAAATAATGATTTATTAATCTTAAAACATCCAACATTAATACTATTAAGAAAAAATATAAAAGTGCAGCAAGCCAAATCGAACCAATCCAAATTAATCCAGTAATAATAGAAGAATCAGTTGCTTTTTCTAAGAATCTTGCAGTAAAATAGGACGCATAGAGCAAAAAGAATATGACAATAAAAACTAATTTTAAAGTAAAGTTATCAGGCAAGGCTTGGTAAGCCCGCCTGAAAACATAATAATTTGCAGCAGTATAAATTGTCAATACTATGCTTAAAAAGATGAATAAATCAGAACTTTTCATAAGTATGATTTTAAATAGTAAGAATTATTATATGATTTCTTTTGTCCGTAATTCATTAATTTGTTCTATGGAATATCCAATTTCTTGCAGTATTTCATTTGTGTGCTCGCCAAGTAAAGGTGGTGGGGATTCAACATAACCCGGAGTCTTCGAAAATTTTGCTGTAAGATTGAAAAAAGGCAATTTCCCGATGCCTTCGACTTCCATTTCTTGGAAAGTTTTTCTATGTTTTATTTGCTCTTGATTTAAAGCATCTTGCAAAGATAAAATCTCGCCAGACGGAATGCCAAATTTATTGAATAAATCTACCCAATATTTTGTATTATTTTGCCTTAATTTCGATTCAATAATTGGAGTTAGTTCAAATCTGTTAGCTTTGCGAGTGTCTCTTTCTTTAAATCGAGGGTCTTCCTTAAGTTCGGGCATATCGATTAAATCGCACAGAGTTTCCCATTGTTCTTGTTTATTTGCGGCGATGTTCATTATCCCATCTTTCGTTTTAAAAGCACCAGAAGGAGCAGCTGTAAAGTTATCATTTCCGAGTAATTGTGGTTCTTGCCCAGCAAAAAGCAAATTGGAAACAACCCATCCCATAAGCGGCATTATAGAATCGAGCATAGCAATATCGATAAATTGACCTTCACCGGTTCGTTCACGGTGGTAAAGCGCTGCCATAATAGCAAAAGCAGCATTCAATCCTCCAACCGTATCACAAACAGGAAAGCCTGTTCGTAATGGATTTAGTGTTTTATCGCCGTTTATTGCCATTACACCGCTTAATCCTTGTATGATTTGGTCATAGGCAGGTTTATCGGCATCGGGTCCATCTTGTCCAAAGCCCGATATCGCACAATAAATAATTTTTGGGTTAATTTTCGCAAGTTCGGAGAAACCAATACCAAGTCTATCCATTACCCCCGGTCTGAAATTTTCGACAATGACATCTGCCGTTGCTGTTAGCTTTTTAAAAATCTCTTTTGCTTCATTTTCTTTTAAATTCAATGTGAGAGATTTTTTATTTGCATTTTGTGCAAGAAAACTTGTACCTAATAATTTTTTGTTATACTCGGATTTTGCACCAAGTTTACGAGCAAGGTCGCCATCTTTTGGATTTTCGATTTTTATAACTTCTGCACCAAGTAAAGAAAGATGTAAAGTAGCAAATGGTCCAGAAAGCACATTCGTCAAATCCAAAACACGAATATTTGATAATATTTTCATAATTGTATTAAATATTTTTGATAAAAATAAAAAAAGACTATTTTTATTTTAAATTGACGAATTAATAAGCCAAATATGAGATAATTATTAATATTTACTATTGCAGTAAAAACACTTAGTAAATTCAATAATAATCAAAATTCATTAATATATTTTATTAATAAAAAATATTTAGTTAAATTAGAGAAAAAAAAGGAAGACATTATGAAAAAGTTTTATTTATTACTACTTATTTTTATAAATACACTGAATTTATTTGCTGATGATATTCTTTTAAGATATTGGAAAGATGACGATAAAATTGCGACTTTCGACCATCAACAATTTGCGTATGATTGGCAATTTCAAAGATTTGATATTAGTGCTCCTTGCAAGTTAAAATCAACGACCATTTATTTGTCGGGGGAAACTTCAATTGTGGATGTAGTTATATTAGGTCAGCAAGGCGGGAACTCAATACCTTTTGTATTTTCAGCCACTGGCAAAAATATCTTAGCATCAACTCAAATACAATTTCAAGGTTCAACAGAACCAGTTCCAATCAATTTAACCTTTGATACACCAATTGAATACGACGGCGACCAATGCTTTGTCGGCGTTCGCATTGATAATGTAGAAAAAACTAAGTTCTTGACGGGCTTAACAGAAGTACCACCAAGTTGTCAAACAAAGGAAGGAGACAAATATGGATATCAATATTTATTAAATATAACTGATACTAACAAAGTTTGGGCAACTGCTAATTTTTCATATTTATGTAATTTAATTGTGGAATATACTTATTCTGGTTCAAAAGCTTATTTGACAGACCGCACATTGAGCGAAGGAATTTCGCCCAATATGAGTGTATCGAGTGTTGCTTGGGGTGATGTAAATAATGATGATTACTTAGATGTTTTAGTTAATGGTAGATTATTTATTAATCAAGGGAAAGGCTCAGGTTTCAAAGAAACAACTTCGAAAGCTGGTTTGAGCGGTTCTCCATCAGCAAATGGCTTTATTGATTTTGATAATGATGGCGATTTAGATATTATATTTTTAAATTCTGACACTTTGGGAACAACTTTATCGAAGTTATATATTAACGATGGTTCTGGAAATTTTACATCTAAAGACATTAATTTGCCAGGGTTTAGAGGTGTTTCAGCCTTTAGTATCGCTGATGTTAATAACGATAAATATCCTGATATCTTTGTTGCACAAAGTTGGTCAAGCACTCCTCAATTCCCGCTTCAAAATTATTTATTATTGAATAACAAAAATAATACATTTACTATCAAAGGTGGCGTTTGTCAGTCTCCAACTTCACGTAGAACTTTGGGAACTCAATTTGTTGATTTTGATGATGATGGCGATTTGGATTTATATGTTTCAAATTATTATCAAGATTGGGATGAACTTTGGGAAAATAAAGGAGATTTGGTATTTACAAATGTGATCCAAGCAAAGGCTATCGACATTTTAACATATAATGGCAAAAATTATAGCAATTGGGGCGTTGGTGTCGATTGGTATGATTACGATAATGATGGAGATATGGATTTATTGTTGCCACAATATTGTCCCGCAAACTTATTACCATTAGGATTTCAAGGAACAACAATATATAACAATAAAAATGCAAACTTCACAAATACTTGGGACCAACAACTTGGTGCTTCAGGACTGGGAATTGAATTTGAGGAAACTCATTCCGGTGGTGCCTGGGGTGATTTCAATAATGATGGACTCGCAGACTTAATATTTACTACAGATTATGGCTGCCGCTATATTGATTTATATAAACAATTACCAAATCATCATTTTCAAAATGTAACTTATGAATGGGGACTTAATCGCATAGTTACAGGTGATGATGCAATTTGGGTTGATTATGATAATGACGGGCGATTAGATTTATCAATGTCGCTTGACAGAAAATATAAATTATTTAAAAATAATGCAAATACCGAAAATAATTGGGTGGAAATTGATTTAAGGTCGGAAGAAACAAATTATTTTGCTATTGGTGCAAAAGTTAAAGTTTATGCTGGCGGTAAAATATATACCCAAGAAGTTAGTGCAGGTCGTGGTTGTGGTATGCAAAAACCTTCAAGGTTACATTTTGGCCTGGGTACAGATGATTTTATTGACAAAGTAGAAGTGCGTTGGCCCGGTTCCAAGACATATATAACTTACAATGACATTAAAGCAAATCAAATTAATAAAATTATTCAAAAGTCTGTTTCAGTTGAGGAGTTATCAAACAATATCGAACAAAGCTCATTGGAAATTACAGGTGCAAATCCATTAAACGATGTACTTCAGTTTTCCTTTGAACTTGTTAGCCCTGATTATGTTGATATTTCAATTTATGATTTGCAAGGCAAATTAGTTCAAAATGTTTATTCCAATTATATTTCGGGCGGAAAATATAATTTTAATACTAATACTACAAATATTAAAACAGGATATTATATATTAAAATTATCTTCAAATAAATTCAATTCACAAAAAGCATTTATTATTCAAAGATAATAGTTAATAAATTTATATCTTTATAAACTAAAAAAATATTCATTTGATAATTAACTTATCAAATGAATATTTAATTTTTAAGAGAACTTATTTATTAAAAATTACTGATTAATTTAATAACTTATCATCGGAATAATTTTTCTTGAATTTTGGAACTGAATTACAAGATAATAAAGTCCTTTACTAATACTTTTGCCGGAGTTATCGTGACCATCCCAAGTAAATTGAGTTAATTGAGTATTGTCAAAAGTTTTAATGATATTCCCTAATTCGTCAATTATTTCTAACTTTGAAATTGTTTTCCCGGAATACTTGCTCAAATCAATAGAAACAAATTCTTTGAATGGATTAGGCATAATTTTCACTGAATTCGTTTCGAACTCGGAAACAGATGAAGCTTTTTGTGCTGTAATTGCCTGCGGTGTAAGCCAATTCCAAATATCTGCACTATTATTTTTTCCATCACCATTTGCCACAAGTGTAATTGCCCGTATATAATATGTTCCTTCTTGTGCAGGAGCCGTCCAATTGAAACTAAATGAAACATTGCCATTGCTCATTTGTTTGGGAGAGCTATGAACTAACTCGCCGTTAGATAATTTTAATCCTTCACCATTGATTGCAGATAATGTTCCGACATTTGTTTCATTTGTAAGAGCTGATTTCACTCCAATATTAATTCCAGCTACTTTAGAGCCAGAATTCATCACTGTTATTGTAAATTTTGTAGTAGAATTAGGCTCCACAACAAAAGAACCTGTTGAACTTGTCAATGACAGTGATACAGCAGTATTTTTCGAAGAAGAATGGCAGTCGCATCCTTTAGAAGTAGAAGATGTTAAACCTGAAATGCCATTTGGCTTTGCGTTGCTATATCCAAAAGATAAGATAATTATTAAGGATTGAGCAATTACGTATTTGACTAAATTTTGTAATTTTTTCATAATTTTTCCTTTAATTTAAAGTAAAACTGGTTGAGAAATCAAATTTTAAATATTCGTCAGTTGGAACAAAAAGTAATGATGGACGCTCAACTTTGAATTTGTCTAAGCTTACACCAAATTTACCCGAAATTTTCAATGTGTTACCTTCAATTTGTTGAACAGCATCGATTGTAATATTATTTGTTACACCGTGAAATGTTAAGTCGCCATATATCTTTATTTTATTTCCAGAATATGAAAATCCCGTAGATTTAAATGTTGAATTTGGGAATTTGATTGCTTCAATTGCTTCCATTGCATGGGAATCACGATTCGAATTTCCACTATCAAACGATGTAACTTTAATCATTGCAATCGCTTTGGTGATTTGTTGTTTTTCCTTGTCAAATTCGATTTTCACAACCAAATCATTACTTTTTGCTTCGACTTCGTGCGCAGGATGATGTAATTTATACGTAATTGTTGTATTTGACTTGTTATTTGCGACTTGGACTGTATTTTGTGCTAAACTCAAATTAATGATGCAGAAAAAAAACACTATTACTGTTAAAGATAATTTTTTCATTTTTATATTCCTTTTTAAAATTTGATTTAATTTACTCGAAAAGTAAAATTACTAACATCGCCGAAGTATAAATCGCTGTTGTTATGTATGCTGACGTTTGGTGAAAATGAGCGGACTTATAATAATCTTTGCTATCTTCAATTAAACTACCTAAAATTGGGGTAAGAACCATCCCACCAAAATGTAACCAAGCAAGAGCCTTATGTACAGAAATTGTAGAAAATTCATCTCGTCTTATAGCTGGAGGTGGCGTAATTAATGCCATTAAACCGGTAAATGAATAGCCAATTATTGTTGATGTTACTAATGTTTTATGTAAATCTGGTGAATCACTTTTCCCATCTAACCACATTTGACCAGTATAGCAAGAAGCTAACATTAATCCAAGAGTAACCAGCCCCGAAGTTTGATGAATTGTAAGAAATGTACGACGCCAATTAATTTCTTTTTGCCGTTGATCAGACGTTAGCTCTCCCGTGAAGCCGAGCGTTCGAAATAATCCATTTTTTGACCAAAAAGCAGATTCAACGATGCTAATATTGCTGGGCAATAAAGAATTATTATCATTTACAGTTTGAGAATTTAAATCATCGAAATTTAAATCATTTTCTTCGCTTCCACTTGGTTTTACTGTGTTAGTATCTCCGTCTTTACTTATTTCATCTGATAAATCAAATAAAGTGGCTGAATTTTTGGAATTTTTAAATTCAGATACAAATAAAGTAGAATTTGCTGTTTCGTCCTTTTTAAACAAATCTTGTGATTTTATTGTAAAATCTTGAGCTTCAAAATTTTTAATTTTATTGCTTTGAACTTGAAAATCCGCAGCATTATCGTAAGGATTTGTGATGAAGTTATTACTTTGACTTTCTTCAACCAAATTAAAATTAGCAAAACTCGAATTTTGATTCAAGAGAAAAGCAATCCCAACAAATAAAATATAACAAAGAATTTCTTTTAGATGTTTTTTCATATTAACTCTCTCTGAATTAATGTCTTATGAATAAATATGTAAAATATTGTTATTCAAATCGACTTTATATTCAGTCAGAGCTTTCTTTGCTGGACCGTTAAGAACTTTACCGCTTGTGCTAAATCTTGAATTATGTGATGGACATAAGAAATCATTATTTGGCTCATCGTACTTCACGAGTGTTCCTTCGTGAGTACATTGAGCGCTCACTGCAACATAGACTTTGTTTGTTGTATAAGCTACAACAACCCCATTTTTAATAACATAACCACCAACGTTTAACAAAGCAGAATTAGCAGAATCTGATAAATCGATCGTGAAATCAACATTGGAAGGAGCGGTTGGTGAACTGGACGAACAACTTGTATGTCCCAATACTGTAACTGCTGCAAGTGCCCCAATACCGGCAATTTTTAAAAATTCTTGACGTGTCATTTTAAACCTCCATAAAAAAATATAAATAATTAACAACTAAATTGTAATTTAAATAATATTTAATATTTAGTCTAACCTTCTTCAACGTTTATTTCAACATAATATTATTATTAGGTTTGCGATAATAATAAAAATTAAAATTTTAAATACTTTTCAAGAAAATGTATGAAGTAAGGGTATAAATTTTGTTAATTAAAAAATTTTTTTTAATTTTGTAATTCTATTATGGGGAGGATTCGCATAATGGTATTGCAGCGGTCTTGAAAACCGCCGGGGGCAACCCTGTGGGAGTTCGAGTCTCTCATCCTCCGCAAAAATTGTAAACTTTGCTATAAAAGCATAATTTAATAAAACATAAAATTAAATTTTACGAATACCCTAAAACTTAGGGTATTTTTTATTAAGTCCCCAAATTTTGAATTATCCCCTTCAAAATTTATAATTACAACCAATTGAATTACTTTTTCTTTCCTAACTTTATTTAATTACTTTTTGTTTATCACTAAATGTAAATATGTCTTAATTTTGAAAATTTTCAAACGTTTTGATAATTAATTCGTTTATTGTTTTATTTTAAATTAATTAATTCAAAAATAATTATGAAATATAATAATATAACACATCTCTTGGTTTTAACAATATTTATTTCTCTTTTATTTTCTTGCGAATCAAGAAATGAAAATGTAAAAAATAAGGGAAACAAAAAGATTTTGCAAGTTGTAGGCTACGTTGTCGATATGAAAAGCTTTTCGAATGAATTATCTACTCCGGGCACATTCCAAGCAAATGATATGATAACAATTACATCACCAATTGCCGGATATGTTTCGAATGTTCTGTTTAAAGATGGACAGGTGGTAAAAAAAGGTCAATTGATTTTGCAAATTGATTCGAGAGAACTGAAAAATAAATTGAAGGCTGCTGAAATTGCTCTTGAAACTGCAAAAAAAGATTTAAGCAGAAAAAAAGAGATTAAAAAATTAAATGGAGTAAGCACCGAAGATATCGAACAGGCAGAAAATTCCGTTGCTCAACTTGAAGCTCAGATTGAACAACTGAAAATACAAATCGATTATACAGACATCAAAGCTCCTTTTGCAGGCAAACTTGGATTGAAAAATATTAGTCCTGGTGCTTATTTGCTGGTTGGTCAAACAATTACGAATTTAGTAAGTAATAATCCAATAAAAATAGATTTCGAAATTCCAGCAGAATATGCTCAAATGCTAAGCATCGGCGAATCTATCAAAGTGTTGCGTAAGTCATCAAACGATTCATTAACCGCAAAGATTATTGCTTTTGATGCTAATGCCGACGAAAGCACAAGAAGCATAAAAGTTCGAGCTTTGGCAGAAAACCCGAACGGGAAGTATCTACCTGGTGATTATGCTGATGTTGTTTTAAATTTTCAAAATCTAAAAAATTCTATTGTGGTTCCAACTGAAGCTGTGGTACCGTCATTGAATAATCAACTTGTTTATGTGGTTCATAATGGAATTGCATACGAACGTAATGTATTGCTCGGGTTAAGAAATGATAAATATGTTCAAATTTTATCTGGACTTCAAGTCGGTGACACAATAATGGTGACTGGTTTAGTAAATATCCGAAACAACACACCAGTCAAGGTTGTCAAATTGCAAAATAATTCAAATCAAAGAAATTAAAATAATTAATATAAGAAAATTAAATGTAAATAAATGGAGAAAGATTTCATCAATTATAAACATCAATTAACTAATTTCATAATAATCATAAATATACAATGACAATTTCAGACCTTAGTATAAAAAGACCAATATTATCATCAGTAGTTTCAATCGTAATAGTTTTATTTGGGATAGTAGGTTTAACGAGTTTGGGAGTAAGGGAATATCCCAGCGTTGACCCAGCAGTTATAACCGTTACAACGAATTATCCTGGTGCAAACGCAGACGTTATTGAATCTCAAATCACCGAAGTTTTGGAAGAAAGCATAAATCAAGTTGCTGGAATTAAGAATTTGCGTTCAGTTAGTTCTGACGGACGAAGCAGCATAACAGCCGAATTTTCTTTAGACGTCGATATGGAAACAGCTGCCAATGATGTACGTGACAAAGTATCACAAGCAGTGGGCAAGTTGCCACCAGATGTTGACCCTCCAATTGTTACCAAAGCAGATGCAGACGCACAAACGATTTACACTGTAACATTGCAAAGCGATTCGAGAAGCTTGCTCGAACTTACTGATATGGCAAATAATATTTTCAAAGAAAGGTTACAAACCATTCCCGGCGTGAGCACAATTAATATCTGGGGCGAAAGAAAATATGCTATGAGAATTATTCTCAATCCTCAAAAGATGGAAGCGTACAAAGTAACACCAAAAGATATTGCAAATGCTTTATCAGCACAAAACATAGAATTGCCTTCGGGGCGAATTGATAGTAAGGCAACGGAATTGACCGTAAGAGCATTAGGGCGAATTTCCACTCCCGAAGAATTTGATAATTTGACTATTTACTCAAAAGACGGAGCTTTAATTAAAGTCAAAGACGTTGGTAAAACATATCTTGGTGCACAAAATGAAAGAACAATTTTAAGAGGCAACGGCGGCATACCAATGGTTGGTGTTGCTCTAACAACTCAGCCTGGTGCAAATTTTATTCACATTGCTGACGAAGCAGCACGTAGAATTAAAATTTTGAAAAAAGATTTGCCTAAAGATATTATAATTAATGTCGTTCTTGACTCCACTCAAAGCATAAGAAAAGCTATAAGTGAAGTAATTGAAACTATTTTTATAGCATTTTTACTTGTAATTATTGTGGTATTCTTCTTTTTGAGAAATTGGCGTGCAACATTAATACCAATAATAACCGTCCCTATTTCATTGATTGGTTCGTTTTTCTTTCTGTATCTTTTGAATTTTTCTATAAATATCTTAACATTGTTAGGCTTAGTGTTAAGTACAGGTATAGTCGTCGATGATGCAATTGTAGTACTCGAAAATATTTACAAAAAGATCGAAAGTGGACAAAATCCAATACAAGCAGCTTTCAAAGGTACCCGAGAAGTTTTCTTTGCGGTTATTGCAACATCATTGACACTTGTTGCAGTTTTTTTACCAATATTCTTTTTATCAGGTTTTACTGGCAAATTATTTAGAGAATTTGCCACAGTTGTTGCATCTGCAATTATTATTTCCACAATTGTTTCTTTGACTTTGAGCCCGATGATGTCTTCGAGATTACTCAACAAGTCAGAGCATAATTCGAAATTATTTAATTTAATTGAACAATTTTTAAATTGGTTAACAAAAGGATATGAAAATTTACTAACACAATTTTTGAGTAAACGCTGGCTTGTTTTCATTATTCTTTTGTTTTCTTTTGTTATGATATTTTTTGGCTTTAAAAATTTGCAAACGGAATTAGCACCACTTGAAGACAAAAGTATGTTGAGAATTAGTTCAACCGCACCGGAAGGAACTTCGTATCAAGCAATGGATGAATATATGAAGCAAATGATCAATATTGTTGATACTTTACCCGAGAAAAATTATATGGTTGCCGTAACATCACCTGGATTTGGTGCCGCAAGTTCCGCAAACTCAGGATTTATAAGAATTTCACTTACTAATCCCGAAACGAGAAAGAAAACACAAATGCAAATTGCAGCGGAACTAACAAAAATTTTTAATAAATATTCATTTGCTCAAACAATTGTAATCCAAGAACCAACAATCGCAGCAGGAACTGGTGGTAGAGGCTCACTTCCAGTCCAATTCGTGATTCAAGCTCCATCGATGGAAAAGTTGAAAAATGTATTACCTAAATTTTTACTTGCAGCTCAAAAATCTCCTGTCTTTGATGTTGTAACAGTTGATTTAAAATTTAATAAACCCGAATTAACCGTTGATATTGATAGAGATAAGGCATTGCAAATGGGTGTTACTGTTTCGGACATTGCAGCAACATTACAACTATATTTAGGTGAACAAAGAATTGGATATTTCATAAAAAATACTAAGCAATATTATGTTATAATTAAAGCGGACGATGATTTTAAAAGTAAACCAATTGATTTAGAGATGCTCTCCGTTCGAAATAAAGACGGACAAATGGTTAAATTGGATAATTTAGTTAAAATTTCTTATAATAGCCGCCCACCCCAGCTTTTGAGATATAATCGATATATTTCTGCAACAATTTCGGCTGGTTTAGCACAAGGTAAAACTATTGGCGATGGTATTAATGAAATGAATAAAATTGCTGATGATTTGCTTGATGAAACATTTTCAAGAAGTTTGACGGGACAATCAGCCGATTATGCTGAAAGTTCCGGAAATTTATTATTTACATTTTTATTTACTTTAATCCTTGTCTTTTTAACACTTTCGGCGCAATTTGAAAGCTTCCGTGATTCACTTGTAATTATGGTTACAGTTCCGTTGGCTATTGCTGGAGCTTTGATTTCTCTTTATATTTTTGGATATACTTTAAATATATTTAGCGAAATTGGAATGATTGTGCTTATAGGTATTGTTACGAAAAATGGTATTTTAATTATTGAATTTTCAAATCAAAGAAGAGAACAAGGTTTAAAAATCTTCGAAGCAGTGATTGATGCTTCAGTGCATAGATTAAGACCAATTTTAATGACAAGTTTAGCAACCGTTTTAGGAGCTTTACCAATAGCACTTGCTCTTGGTGCGGCTTCAACAAGCCGAATTCCAATGGGTATTGTAATTATTGGTGGTTTGATGTTTTCGTTAATTCTTACTCTTTTTGTGATTCCCGCACTTTATACTTATATAACTTCGAAAAAAGAAAGAAAACTTGTTGAGGAGGAGAATTAGTTATGAAGTTGATAAATATAGAAATTCAAAAAATACATATAACATTAATATTGATTTTTGCTTTGATTACTTTAATATATAATGGCTCGTTTGCAGAAGACGATTTTTCACCAACATCACAATTATCTTTGAAAGAATTGGTAAATAAAGCATTAGAAAATAATTATCAAATTAAAATTATTAAAAATGTAGAAAAAAAGTCCGTAAACTCTAACACTTTAGGCAATGCCGGTTTTTATCCAGTGCTATCCCTTTCGGCGGGGGCATCTTCGAGTGCTAATAATACAAAGCAAACATTATACACAGGCGAGGAAAGAAATAACCCAAATGCAACAAGCAATAATTTAAATACTTCGTTGACTGCTGATTGGACTTTGTTTGATGGTTTGCAAATGTTTGCTATGAAAAACAAACTTGGATATTTAGAAAACCTTGGTGCGGTGAACACAAGATATTATATTGAGGAAACTATTTTTTCACTCGCTTTGGCATATTTTCAGTTGGTTAAAGAAAACGATAAACTTAAAATATTGCAAGAAACCAAGAAATTTTCGAAAGATAGATTAGATTTAGAAAAAAAGAAATTTGAAATTGGCAAAACAAGCATATTAGAACAACAACAAGCAGAATATGATTTTAATCAAGATTCAATTTCATATTTACAGCAATTGATTACAATAAAATCACTTGTATCGCAAATAAATACAGCAATAAACTCCGAGACAAATTCATACTTTTATCCAAAGGATTCACTTGCTTTTGATGGAAAGCTCGATTTGCAAGCACTGCAACAGCTAACTTTTGATAAAAATTTGGATTTAAGTATGGATAAAATAAAAAAGTTAATAACCCAAGAAGACATTAATATAATAAAAAGCAGTTTTTACCCTCAATTGGACGTGTTCGCTTCTTATAATTATCAATCGCAAAATAACAATGCCAGCATATATAAATCAAATCAATTAAATGGAGTAACTTACGGGTTGACATTTAGCTTTAACCTTTACAATGGCGAAAAAACAACAATCGCATATCAAAATGCAAAAATTGATGCCGAAAATGCAGAATTCTCTATTTCCGATAAAAAAAATCAACTCTCAAAAACACTGGATGATTTGTTTTCGCAATATGTTTCTTTGAAAAAAATATATGAAATATTAAAAAGCAATGTTAAATTATCTGCAAATTCATTAAATATTGCAGAACAAAAATTACTCGAAGGTTCAATTAATGGGTTCGATTTTCGGCAAGTACAACTGAATTATCTTAATGCACAAAATGCTGTAACAAATATAACTTATGCAATAAAAATTAATGAATTAGAATTGCAGAAATTAGCTGGTGGATTAACTGAATATATATTAAATAACTAATTAAGGATATGCAATAAAGTAATAATCTTTATTGTTTGTATAAATTCGGTAATAATCATCAGCACTTAAAGAGCCTTGTTTGTATTTGAACATTTTCAAAGTGGCAATTTTGAGCCCGATATTATTTGTCAAGAAATTATAAACATCAAGCGGTTGAGTTCCGTAGTAATCGCTCGCTCCCAATCCATTTTCATAAATTATAATTGGTTTAGAGTTTTTTAATGTATATTCTGCTCCTTTTAAAACAGCAAATTCATTACCTTCAACATCTATTTTGAGAAAATCAATTTTTATATTTTGAGGTATCAAATCATCTAATCTCTTTGTTTCGACGATTATTTCTTCAATATCTGGATTTTCGAAATCGTAATGACGCACTTTTAGTCCACTGAATGCGGGATCTTTTCTTACGATGTTAAATTTGGATTTTCCTTCAACGTCAGAAAGAGCATAAGGATATATTGTCGCTTTATTACTGAAATGTTCAATTAAGTAATTGTATAAATAAGGAATTGGCTCAAAACCAAAATGCTTGCCTTTCGGTGCAACTTTGAGAATAGAAGCGAGTATTTCCCCTTTATGACAACCGATATCTATACAATTTGAATTTTCCTTTAATATTTGTTTTAAAATAACATCAGTTAATCTGTCATACTCTAAATTTTTTGTTAAATCAATATGTAACGCAATAAGTAATTTTCTGATTAAAATTTTTAAATTCATTTAGAAAAATTATTTTTGTTAAAAATAAAAAAATAAATTACAAAATTTTCGCTGTTAAATAAACAAATACTAAATTTTCAACTTTTAAATTAAATCACCATATTTATAGTATTTTGCACTTATAAAAATGTTAATTTGCATAGTTAAAACAACCAATTAAAAAAATGGATTTTGAAATAGTAATCATTGGTGCTGGAGTAGTTGGATTAGCAATAGCCGCCGAGCTTTCGAAGACAAATAAGAATGTTCTTTTAGTTGAAAAAATGCCAAGTTTCGGAAACGGAACAAGTTCTCGCAATAGCGAAGTTATCCATTCAGGTATTTATTATCCAACAAATAGCTTAAAAGCAACTTTATGTGTTGAAGGTAATCGCTTAATGTATGAATGGTGCGATAAGTTTAACGTTCCACACAACAAAATTGGCAAATTTATTGTTGCAGTTAATTCCGAAGATGAGGAAAATTTATATAAATTATATGAGCAAGGCAATATTAACGGCGTCTCTACATTGGAATTTATCTCATCTAAAAAACTAAAAAATCTCGAACCAAATATTTCTGCGTCCCTGGCGATGTTTTCTCCTACAACAGGAATTGTGGATAGCCACAGCTTGATGCAAAGTTTTGAAGCATTTGCAATAAATAACGGCTTGGAAATTGTCTATAATCACAAAGTGGTGGAAATCGACAAAAAAGCAAATGGTTATAAAATTACCCTTGAGTTTAGTAACTCAAAATTCGATATTAATTCCGAAAAAATAATTAATTCAGCTGGGCTTTATGCTGATCAAATTGCTCAACTTATCGGCTTGGACATCGCTCAATTAGGTTATAAGCAAACATTTTGTCGTGGGCATTATTTTAAAACAACAAGGCAGAATATTGCATCACATCTCATTTACCCCGTTCCTGAAAAAAATTGGAGTGGAATTGGTGTACATATTACTTTGGATTTGGCAGGAAACGTGAAATTTGGTCCTGATGTAATGTATTTACCCGAAAATATTGAAGATTACACAATTCCAATTGAACGAAAACCGCTCTTTTATGAATCAATAAAACGTTATTTACCTTCGATTAAAATCGAAGATTTACAGCCTGACCAAGCAGGAATACGCCCGAAAATTCAAAAGCAAGGTGAAGGTCAAAAAGATTTTATAATCTCCGAAGAGAGTACAAAAGGTTTTCCGGGTATAATAAATTTGATTGGAATAGAATCTCCAGGTCTCACGTCTTCACTTGCAACAGCAAAATATGTAAAATCACTTTTGTAAAACTTCATATTACTGATTATTCATATATAATTTATTTAACTTTAAAACGTTAATATACTTTATAAAATACGAAAATAAAAAAAATAAAGATAAGGTAAAAATAATGGCTACACATTACGAAATAGTAATCATAGGAACAGGTCCAGCAGGCTTGACTGCGGCAATTTATGCTGCAAGAGCAAATCGTTCCACACTAATTTTAGAAGGTCCCGAACCAGGCGGACAACTCACAACTACTACAGAAGTTGAAAATTATCCAGGATTTGAAAACGGTATTCAAGGTCCCGAATTAATGGAAATTTTCCGAAAACAAGCACAAAGATTTAACGCAGTTACAGTTTACGAAACAGCGAACAAAGTTGATTTTTCGCAAAGACCATACAAAGTATTTACCGATGGTCCGAATGAATATACAGCTGATGCCGTAATAATTGCAACTGGTGCTCGTGCTAAAAGATTAAATATTCCATCCGAAGATAAATTTTATGGATTTGGAATTAGCGGTTGTGCAACTTGCGATGGATTCTTTTATCGTGGTAAAAAAGTCTTCGTTGTTGGTGGAGGCGACACTGCAATGGAAGATGCTTTGTATTTGACACATTTTGCCGAATCAGTAACCATTGTTCACCGAAGAGAAGAATTTCGTGCGTCGAAAATTATGGTCGAAAGAGCAAAAAGTAATCCCAAAATTTCATTTTTACTTAATTCTGTAATTGACGAATATTTAGGCACAGAAAAAATGGGGATGAAAAGTTTGACCGGAGTAAAAATTAAAAATACAAAAACAGGTGAAATCAGCGAACATTCAGTTGACGGCGTATTTTTAGCAATCGGTCATACTCCAAATACAGATATTTTCAAAGGCATCATAGAAACTGACCCAGTAGGTTATATAATAACAAAAGGGAAAAGTACATACACAAATGTTGAAGGTGTGTTTGCTTGCGGCGACGTGCAAGACCCAACTTATCGCCAAGCAGTTTCTGCTGCTGGAAGCGGATGTTCTGCGGCTATTGACGCAGATAGATGGCTAACTGAACATAACTCATAATCTTCCCGATATGTAATTTGCAAAAATGGTGTGCTTCATTTATTCTAAAAAGAGTTGAAGCACATCATTTAAGTTTATATTCGCCTGAGAAGCAATTCCATTGACTTTTATATCTTTAACTGATACTTGTTTTAATACATTTAGAGCTTCATTATAATTTTCGATTGGCATATTATCAATTTTCGATAACGGGTGATTATTGTTACTTTGTAGATTATTCACCATTAACTTTAATGCTTCATCCAAAAAAGTTGAATTTGCAATTTTATTTTCGGGCAAAATATCTGTAACTTTATAATTTACAATATCTTTGCTCTCTTTTGTGGTATCAATTTTAGGTAAGTTATTAACAAAATTTTCATATTTTGTGAAAATTTCCCGATTTATTGATGTAATTTTCATAAATTTCTCTTGTTTTTTTCAAAAAAAAGTAGTATTTTAAACAAAATAAATATTACAAAATTGAAAAACAAATCTTATACCAAGGAGAAAAGTTTATGAAATTATTTTTACCATTAATTCTAATTTCCATATTGTTTATTTCTTCTTGTCAGCCAGAGCCAAGATACTTGACAGCTGACGATATAAAAAAAGAAGAAAATGAAATAATCAAAGTTGTAACGGCATACAATAAAGCTTCCGAGAACAAGAATTTTGCCGAACTTTTGAAAACACTCGCTGATTCTGTTGTGTTTTTTGGCTCGGACCAAGGCGAAGTAATCAAAACATTTGCTGATTACAAAGCTGCAATACAAAAACAATGGGACGAATATGAATTTACAAAATACGGTGATATCACAGATGTTTTCATCACGATGGATAAAAATGCAACTCTTGCATCAATTATTTATGGTGTTGAATTAGACGCAAAACGTGGAAATCTCGAAGAGCACGTATTTTTACGAGCATCCCGTACATTAAGGAAACAAAACGACAAATGGGTGATTGTTTCCGGTATCACAAGTATCCCTCGAGCTACACCAGTACCGCAAGTTGAAGCTCCCGATACAACTAAAAAATAAATTTTCTGTTTAATTTACTAAAAGAAGATAAATTTAGGTTTATCTTCTTTTTGTTTTTTTAAATCAATGATTTTTGAAATTCAACGTCATAAATTAATTTTATATCGAAAATATGAAAGTTTGTGGATTTACGATTATACGGAACGCAGAAAAGTACGGATATCCAATTAAAGAAGCAATAGAATCTGTTTTACCAATTTGCGACCATTTCGTCGTTGCTGTGGGTAATTCTGACGATAATACACTTGATTTAATAAAAAGTATATCATCGAATAAAATTGAAATAATCGAAACGATTTGGGATGATAATTTGCGTCGTGGAGGACAAATTTTAGCAATCGAAACAAATAAAGCTTTTGATGCAATTGCCGAAGAATATGATTGGTGCTTTTATATTCAAGCAGACGAAGCAATTCACGAAAAATATTTGCAAACAGTATTTGACGCAATGGAAAAATATAAAAATGATAAAGTTGTCGAAGGTTTGTTGTTCAAGTATCTTCATTTTTATGGCTCATTTAATTATTATGCAGATTCGAGAAAATGGTATAGGCGTGAAATTCGAGTAATTCGAAATAATAAAGAAATCCGTTCACACGGAGATGCACAAGGTTTTCGTAAAAATAATAAAAAATTGAAAGTAAAATTAATCGACGCTTATATTTATCATTACGGCTGGGTTAGACCTCCCGAGGTAATGCAGAAGAAAATCAAACATTTTCATAAATATTGGTATACTGATGAATGGATAAATCAAAATTATAACAATATCGCTTTATATGATTATTCCAATGTTGATTCGATAAAAATATTCGATGGAACTCATCCCAAAGTTATGAAATCATACATTGAACGGACAAATACTGACATTATATTAGATATAAATAAAAAGAACTTCGATTTAATTAATAGATTACTTTATGCGATTCAAGAAAAATTTGGATGGCGTCCTTTCGAATATCGAAATTATGAAATCATAAAATAATCAAAATACAAAGCTCGTTGTTGGATAAATATTATTTCCAGCCTTAAGTACAATTAAATATGTCCCTTTGGGCATTCCTTCAAATGGCAAATTAAATTCATTAAAATTATTATTGGTTGATTGGAAAGTGAATTCTTTAACTCGTTGTCCGAAATAATTATATATATAAATTTCGTAATTGGATATTCCTTCAAAATTAGTTTGGATAAATATTTTCAAATTTTGAGATTGTTGGATATAATCCGTTTTAACATTTAAGTATCCTCCATTTACGATTTGAACGGTTTTACCTGCAAGTGTTACTTCACATTTTGTCTTTGAATTATAATAATTTGGCGAACCTACCCCCGATAAAGGAACTTGAAGAGTATCGCAATTATTTGGAATAAGCAACGTATCGACAATATTTCCTAATTTTGTCGGTGTTAAGCAAACTGATAAAGTCTTAGTTTCTTGGGGTTGGATAATTAAAGGTAATTGACTTTGAGGAACAGAAAAATCAATATTATATTTCAAAAAAGTTTGAGATATGATTTCGGGTGAATCTGAAATATTAGTTATTTTAATTTGTTTACAATTTGTTGTGGCGTAAGCAACGGAGTCGAAATCTAATGAATTATTATTATTTTCAATAGAAAAAGTAAAATAACTATTACAAGGATTGGCAATTTTTTTTACTTCTTCATCGGATAAAGCTTTGCTGAAAATTTTTACCTCGTCAATATCACCAGTAAAACGAGCAGATTGACGTTCTTCTCCATTATAAGTCCACCAGTGGCTACCAAGTGCAGATAAATTTCTACTTACTTGTAAAGTTTGGTTTATAGAATCTATCAAAACACCATCTATGTAAGCTTTCATTATTCCACTTTTGTTGTAAGTCAGCGAATAGTTTACCCATCTATTTGTATCTTTACTGCGGTCAAAAATTGTCTGTACATTTAGGTCCCACTCATTTGCTCCTACAGCAAAAAAAATGCGTAACTTATTATCACCAACGTATTGATTGATATGATTCATAATACCGAGCCATTTTCCTGTATGATAACCAGCAAAATAATAAGATTCTCCTCCACTTACCGATAATCCTTGGAATCTAACCCACAAACTTATTGTTATTTCATTATATAATGAATAATCAATCTTAGGCAACGATACGTAAGAACCTATTTGGTTTATGGGTTGACCCACAGAAATGAAATCCCCTTTGCCAACAAGGTGTATTGCTTTGCCAGATATGCCATCATTTAAATAAGATGGCCCGTTTATAGGAATACCATCATAATGATTATCTGAGTAATCTAGACAATCTTCATTGTCAAAATTATAATATGCTATTAAAGAATCCCCGACTGAATACAGATTTAAAGTAAATATTAAAAATAAAATAATGTAAATATAAATTTTCATTTTTTCTCACTCCTATTATAATACCTATTATAATATATTATATTAAGACAAACATTAAGACAAAATTATTAAATAAAAATTACATATTATTTAAAAAAATTTTTTTAAGTTGCTTTTTTAAATTACAAATTTTTCAAATTATGAGTATAAAGCCAACAAGGTTACCCAAAAGTAATTTTAAATTAGTTCAACAAGCTTTAATTGACTTTTACAATGAAAGACCAGACGAATATGGGTTAATGGAGCGACCACATAAAGTTTACGAAGAATATGCTAATTTTATTAATTCTATTGTAAATGATACTAATTCTACAATTTTAGATATAGGCTCTGGCTCTTGGCGAATTCCAGATGAGATTGCAAAATATGGTTATTCCGAAGTAATTGGATTAGATTATTTTTCACCTGAAAAGTTAAAAGCATATTCAAAGGAAATAAAAAATACAAACGCAAAATTAATTTCTTATGTTGATGACAAAATTCCTTTTAAAAATAAATTATTTGATGCTATTAGTTCTTTATGTGTAATTGAGCATATTGTTTACGTGGAAGAATTCTTTAATGAAATTGATAGAGTGTTAGCACCAAATGGTTTTGTAATAATAAGTTGTCCGAACTGGTCTGGACCCCTTCCTATGATTACAGGATTATATCATACCCTCTTGAAAAAAAATAGATTTTGGCAAATAGAAAATCCCTTTGAAGCATTTTTTGGTATTTTCAGAAGCATTTTTTGGTATATAGAAAACCTTTTTAGTAGACAACCAAAATTTATTATGATTTATCCTAAAATGTTAGATCAAAAAATTAATTTTGAAAGAAGTGATGATGATGCTGTTCATTTATGCCAGCCTCTTTCAATAAAAAAATACTTTAAACAAAAAGGATATAAAGTAATTCATTACAATAGAGGATTTGGCTCAACTAAATTTACTTACTTGTTTAATTGGTTATTTCCATCTTTTGCTTCTACAAATGTACTTGTTTTTCAAAAGAAGCAATAATTTTTTTATTTTAATTTGTTATAAATTTCTAAAATTAATTCATATTTTTTAGACCAAGAATAATTTTTAATAACAAATTCTCTTGCATTTTTCCCTAATTGATTTGCTAATTGTGGTTCTTCCAAAATTTTAAAAACTTTTTCAGCGAGAGAGTTTGGGTTATTTTCTTCCATAACTAATGAATTGTTTTCGTCAAGACAAACATCAGCAAGTTGTCCGATATTTGTAGTAACAATAGGCTTTCCCATAGCCATATATTCAAAAGTCTTTATAGGACTATTAAAAAACATAGTATTATTTGTTGTCTTAAAAGGACTAACAAGTATGTCACAAGCAGATAAATTTTTAGGAACTTCCGTAAAAGGTACTAATCCAGTAATAATAATTTTATCTTCTATTTTATTTTTCTTTGCAAATTCATCAACATACTTTCTGTATTCTCCATCACCGATTAAAAAGAATTTAACATTTTTGTTTTTATTGAGGATTATTAGTGCTGATTTTATTAAAACATCGATACCATGATACGAATTGAAAACGCCAGAATACCCAATTACAAATGAATCTTCAAGCCCATATTTTTTTCGAATAGGAGAAGCATCAATATTTGGATTAAATAAATCTATATCGACGCCATTTGGAGACACATATATTTTATTTTCATCTACTTGATAAAACTCAATTAATTGGTCTTTTAATATATCAGAAATTACTATAATGGCGTCTGCTGCTTTAATCTCAATTTGTTCGCACCATTTTAAATAGTCACTTAAATATAATTTCCCCCAATTTTTTTTCACCCAATATTCTATGGAATCGAAGTGTAAAATAAGAGGTATTCCTGTTTCCTTTTTAACTTTATAACCACCAAAATGAAAATCATGGTGATGTAAATATATGAAATCAATATTTTCAGATTTAATAATTTCTTTAATTCTCTTAGATGATTTATAATTATATGTCAAATTATGTACTTCTGGTAGATTTCGAAATAATTTACTGTATTCTATTAAATGATGGTTTACCCCTTCTGGCAAACGCATTGGTCCACCTGCAGCAAAGTGAACTTTATGACCTTTTTTGACAAATTCATTCGTTAATGAATAATACAATGTGCCGACACCACCTTCTGTTAAAGCCCCATAAAATCCAGTTCGCCAAAAAAGTGGTTTTATATTCTGTATGCTTTCCATTTGTTAATTCTTATAATTGGGAAAAATACTATTATAACTATTGCACTGCAAAATACTTCAAATATGAAATAAGGTATCGTGAATAATATAAAATTAATCAGCTTGAATTCGGTTGTTCCCCCGCTTTCGTCTATTATTGCTCCGTTCCAATAAAAGCTTAGAAATAAATATAATTTGATAAAAAATTGAAATCGTTGAAAATTCAGGTCTATTGTGCCAAAGTAAACGTTATCATATTTCTTTTTCCTGATTAATTTTAATATTTCTTTGGGTTTTGAGAGTTCTTTTTCATCAATCTTAATAATTTCAAAATATACTTTATCTAAATTATGCGAAGCAAGCATCTTTTCTGAGTTCCCGACTAAATTGATAAGCAAGTTCATTTTTACCTCAAGGATTGAACTCTTTCGTATTCCATTGTCATTAATTTTTCCTCAACTGGCGTCAAATCTACATTTCTACGTTTCATCACAATACGAGCTGTTTCAATCGCTTTTTCGACTTTGTATATTGGTGAATTTTTCCCACCACCCCACGAAAATGAAGGTATGAAATTTGGCAAAAACCAGTCCTTAACTAAAATGCCACAAATACCAACAACACTGCCTGTTGTAAACATAGTATTTATACCGCTTTTTGTGTGGTCCCCACAAAGCAAACCTAAAAATGTTTTGCCCGTGTCTATTTCTTGATTTTCAATTCTGATTTTAATATTTGAATAAGTATTTTTCAAATCGCTTGTATTTGTATCGGCGCCTAAATTAACCCATTCGGAAATAAATGAATGACCCAAAAAGCCCTCATGTTGCTTGTTTGAATAACCTTGAATAATTGACTCTTCAACCTCACCACCAATTTTACACCACTTCCCGAAAGAATTATTATGGTATATTTTCGCACCAATTTTAATTAACGAATTTTTACCGATATATGTCGGACCTAATATAGTGGCTTGTGGCATAATTTTCACATTCTCGTCGATTATTATTGGACCATCGCTTGCATCGAGAACTACATTTGGCGATATTGTCACATCACGACCAATATAAATTTCATTTGGATTTATTGAGCTAACTTTATTATATCCATCTTCGTTAAATCTTTGATAATTATTGAAAAAGTCTACTTCATCTTTAATCGCATCAGCATTTAAAAATATTGCGTCATAGAGATAATTTATTTTTTGAACATTGTCAATTTCAAATCGATTAAACTTAGAAAAAATATTAACATCCAAATCAGACAGCAAGTCCGGACGGGTGAATTCCTCGCTTTTATCCGCATCTTTTTCGGACAAATATATTCCAAACGTTTTGCTTTGGAAAGTGAATATAATAGAATTATCGGCATTGTCTGATATAAGATTTATTAATTTATCAAAAAGACGCTTATTCAAGTATATAGATGCATCCAGAGATAAAATATTACCTTTTTTATACCATTGCTTTTGAATTTCAGTTCGAGTAAAAAAAGACTCAGTTTGATCCTTTCGACCATTATAAATTATCTTTGCTCCTGGAAAAAAATATGAATATTTCTCATAAATTTTACAAGTGCCAACCAAAATTTCCCAAATAGGATGCATTATTGAAAATGGATAATAATCCAAATAATTTTTAGGTTCGTGCAAAAAAATATTTTCAATAACTTTTTTCTTAATCATTATTTTAAATGTACAATTAGAATTACAAAAATAACTAAAAATTAACTAATTGAAGATAATTTGAGCAATTGATGAAAAAACAAAAAGCTAATTCATTAGAAAAATTAAAATAAAAAAAATCGCATCTTACTTCATACCAACCAGACGAGATTCCCAATGACGGTAGAATACTGATGTATCATTCTGAAGGAGCGACAGCGACTGAAGAATCCATCGGATTAGTATGGATTGCTTCGCATCGCTCGCAATGACGGACTGTAACTTGTCATTGCCAGTAAACGAAAGTCGACGAAGCAATCCCAAAGAGTGCAATCGATTGCTTCGCTTCGCTCGCAATGACTGAAAAATTTTTTTGCATCTGACTGTAACTTTTTGCTTGTTGAGTTGTCTTTGTTTATTATAATAGGAAAAAAAATATAAAATATTTGGTTATTTAAATAAAAATTGTATATTTGTTAAAGTACAAAAGGCTAATAAATTTTAAAATTTAAGGTGAAATTATGAAAAAGTATTATTTACTATTTTTTTTAGCATTTTCTATAATATTGGTAACTAAAGGTTTTGCAGATTGGGAGCCTTTTAAAATCAACAATAATTACACATATTCTTTAAAGGATAATAAGGAAAGAGTTGTAAATATTCTGTTTGACTCTGTTACTCAAAAAGGTAAATATACAATCCTTTATTCTTCGAAATTTATTGAAGATAGAAAATTTAGTTGTATTGATTCTTTGGAACATTCCATATGTGCCAAAAATTTATATCAGAGTAGATTGGTTCCTGATTCAATCTGTTTTGATGATAAATATATTTATTTTCAACTACCGAATTCTTCAAAAAATTATTTATATTTCCCATATAATGGCAATATTGGGGATTCCGTAATAACCCAAAAATCAGATTATTTAAATTATCTCTTTAAAATTGAAAATAAAGAATATAGTTTATCATTAGATTCAGTCATAACAATTGGCGTTTATGAAGTTGGGAGCAATAATTCTTATAGTAAAAAAGTAACGACATTAAAAATAAGTAAAATGTTAGGTTTTTTGCAATACTCTACTTTTAATACATATTACATCAGTGAACTTGAATTAGAAGGTGTAAAATCAACTGAAAATCAAATAGGTTTTGTAGCAACAAATGAAGATATTTCGAGAATGGCAAATAATATAATTAAAGCTTTAGGTTCTTATCATACAGGTGATATGCTTTCTTGGTATATTGATGATTATAACATTGAAAATTCAGGTTATTATCTTGATTCTATAACAAATGTAATTTATGAGGGAAATAAAAAAATATTTTTCTTTAATCGAACGAAATATTTAAATAATTATAAGGTTTATTCAAATGGACAGTATATAATTGATTCAACTGAGTTGTATGCTCAATTCACAAAACCAATAAATTCTTTTAACTTAAATATTCCATATATTTTTATAACTCAAGACGAAGAAGAATGGGGGCGACCCGTTCATTATTTAGATTGCTACTACAAAACGGAAAATAATGTCTTAAAAGATTCTTTGTCAATCAAATATTATGGTACATTTGTTAATAGTAATTGTATGCCAACTTCACCAACTGATGTGGATTATAGTTGCGAATTCAACGGAACTACAGGATTTGCTGAATATAAATATGGCAATGGAAATATTATTTTATTAGGAATAAAGCTAAGTGATGGAACAATTATAGGAAATTACAATGTAGTTTCCGTTCAGGAAAATGATATAACTTCAAGGTTTATTTCCCCAAATCCAGTATTTGATAAGTTAAATTTATATAATTTGCCAGAAAATGCAAGGAATTACGAAATTTACGACCAACTGGGAATAAAAGTAAGTAGTGGCAATATTTCAAATGAAATCGATGTTTCCACCCTTCCCGCAGGAATATATTTTCTAAAAATTGATAATGAAAAGGTGAGGAAATTTGTAAAAGTATAGATTGCTTCGCTTCGCTCAGAAGGACGATTGAAATATTGTTTTCACGGGAAGTGCGGGACGAAAAGCAAAGAATAAATATTAACGCATAAAATACGAAAAGTTCGGTTTAAGTTAAAAAAAATAGAGACAAGTAAATTCTTGTCTCTATTTCATTTTTTGGTCGTTTAATTATGGAATTATTCTCTTGACTAATAATTATCGATTTGTGCTCTTTGTAATTTATCGGAAAAATCGACATAAACGGTTTTCCACTCGGTAAATATATCGAAAACTGTCCAGCCGCCTTCTCGGTGTCCATTTCCTGTTCCTTTTACGCCACCAAATGGCATATGTGCTTCGGCACCAATCGTTGGGGCATTAATGTACGTAATTCCTGCCTCAATCAAATTAATTGCTTGGAATGCTTGATTAACGTTTTTAGTGTATATTGATGATGATAAGCCAAAATCGACTGCATTAGCTAATTCGATTGCTTCTTCAAATGAATTTGCTTTGATAACAGAAAGTATTGGTCCAAAAATTTCTTCCTTGAAAAGTCTCATATCTTTCGTTACATCAGCGAATATAGTTGGTTCGAAGAAGTAACCTTTTGCTAAATCTCCATTGGTTGCACGTTTGCCACCGATAACAAGTCTGGCACCTTCTTCTAATCCAATTTTTGTATACTCGATACACGTATTAAGCTGAGCTTCGTGGATAACAGGTCCCATTTGTGTTTGCGGGTCTAACCCGTTTCCTAACCGAAGTTTGGATGCTTTATCTGCAAGCATTTGGATAAATTCTTCGTAAATATCTTTATGTAATATTAATCTCGAAGTTGCGGTGCAACGTTGACCAGTTGTTCCAAAAGCGCCCCATAAAACACCATCAAGAGCGAGTTCCATATTTGCATCGGGCATAACAATTTGTGGGTTTTTTCCTCCCATTTCGAGTGAGATTCGTTTATTCAATCGTCCGCCAATTTCACCTAATTTTACGCCAACACCAGTTGAGCCGGTGAAACCTATTACTTTGACATCAGGATGTTCGACAATCATATTGCCCATATAACCTTTGCCCAGAATTACATTAAATACGCCAGCTGGCACACCTGCTTCTTCCATAACTTCTGCGAAAACTACTCCAGCGTGTGGAACATCTTTCGATGGTTTATAAACTACAGTATTACCTGCAGCAAGTGCGGGCAATATTTTCCAAGATGGCACAGCAATAGGGAAATTGAAAGCAGTAATAACACCAACAACACCAATTGGTGTTCTGAACGACATATTCATTTTATTTGTAAGTTCGCTTGGTGCGTTGTACCCGAAAAGACGTCTTGTTTCTGAAGCTGCATAATATGCAGTATCGATTGCTTCTTGAATATCACCTGCAGTTTCAAAAACAGGTTTGCCCATTTCTCTTGTCATTATTTTTGCGATTTCATTTTTTCGACGAGCAAAAATATCTCCTGCTTTGCGGATAATATCGCCTCTTTTTGGTGCAGGCATATTTTTCCACATTTTGAAGGCTTCTTTGGCTGCAGCAACAGCATAATCCACATCTTCTTGACCTGATTCTGGAAATTCTCCGATAATATCTTCAATATTTGCGGGATTAATATTTTTAAAATATTTACCTGATTTTGGTTCTACCCATTGTCCGTTAATATAATTTTTGAATCTTTCCACTTGAAACTCCTTTTATTAAATTTCAAAAAAAACAAAATTAACTCTTATTTTTTTATTAGTAGTTAACCTTTGAAATTTTTTTGTGTTTTTGAAACTTTATTCGTTTAAATCCAATCCAAAATTTTATTTAATATTATATTGAACAGTAAATTTTTTTTTGGCAATTTTGTAATTCTTTTAAAGTATTATTTTCAATAAGTAACTAAATGTAGGACAAATGCGTTATAATATTTATGATTAAGAAAATTGCAATTATACTTTTTAAAACATTTATATATTTTTTAATTTCATCGGTATTAATTGTAGTAATTTATAAAGTTATAAATCCTCCAATAACACCATTGATGGTTATTCGTGCTTTTGAATATATTTTCGAAGGACGTGAAGTAAAAATTGATAAAAATTGGGCTTCCTACGAAGATATAAATAAGAAGTTATTTAAAGCATTGGTTTCAGGTGAAGATGCGAGATTTATGACTCATAAAGGTTTTGATTGGAAGGCAATAAAAGCTGCTCAAAGGTATAATGATAGAATGGACGGCGAAAAGAAAAGAGGGGCGAGCACTATTACAATGCAAACTGCTAAAAATACATTTCTATGGCATGGGAGAAATTATGTAAGGAAGGCTCTTGAAGCATATTTTACAGTTTTAATCGAAGCAATTTGGGGAAAGAAAAGGATAATCGAAGTATATGCTAACGTAATTGAGTGGGGTTATGGAATTTATGGTGCTCAAGCCGCATCGAGATATTACTTCGGCAAAGATGCAAAAGATTTAACTACACAAGAAGCAGCCCTGCTTGCTGCGGTTGTCCCTAACCCACGCCGATGGAATGCAGGTGCTCCTACGCCTTACATTCGTAAACGAGCAAATTGGATAATGAGTAGAATGAATTCTGTTGCAATTCCAAGGGATTAGCATGAGTGAAAATTTAACACCACTTACGAAGCAATATAATCAGATAAAGGCCAAATATCCTGATTCTATTTTATTATTTAGATTAGGTGATTTTTTCGAAACATTTAATGATGATGCTGTAATTACATCGAAGGTATGTGGGCTTGCTTTAACAAAGAGAAATAATGGTGCCGCCGGGACGATGCCGCTTGCTGGGTTTCCCTTTCATCAATTGGATAATTATTTGCCTAAACTCGTTCGTGCAGGTTATAGAGTTGCGGTTTGCGACCAACTTGAAGACCCTAAAAATGCTCGTGGAATCGTCCGTAGAGGTGTTACGGAAGTTATAACTCCAGGTGTGGCAATTTCTGATAAGTTATTGCAAACTAAATCAAATAATTATATTTTAAGTTTATTTCAATTTAACAAAAAGCATAATTCAAGTTTCGGTGTTGCTTTTGCTGATGTCTCGACTGGCGAATTTCTTTGTAGCGAAATACCTTCGTATTTGCTAATTGACGTTTTAGGTAACATTTCACCAAGTGAATTTATTATTTCGAAGTCGCAAAAAGAAATTCTTTTGCCAATAATTGATTCACTTAATTTTAAAACTGCTGTTACTAAACTCGAAGATTGGTTTTTCGAAAGAACTTTTGCTTTGGATGCCCTTTTGAAGCATTTTAAGGTTAATTCATTGAAAGGTTTTGGAATCAATAATTTTGAAGAAGGAATAATTTCTGCTGGTGCTTTATTATATTATATAAAAGAAACTCAGCAAGGTAAATTAGCACAAATTCAAAATATTTCTGTTTATAATCCATTTGATTTTATGGTCTTAGACCATATTACAAGAAAGAATTTAGAAATATTATTTTCGAATAATGACACAGAACAAGGCAATACTTTACTTAAAGTTATCGATAAAACAATCACTCCGATGGGTGGTAGATTGTTAAAACGTTGGTTGACGCAACCTTTATTGAATATTGAAAAAATAAATTCTCGCCTTGAAATTGTTGATGAATTCTATCAAAATGATGATTTACGACAAAATATATCGAAATTGCTCGAAGGAATGAGCGACTTGGAAAGACTTGTTTCTAAAATATCTTTTGGAAAAGCAAATCCTCGTGATTATGTTAATTTGAAAAACAGCCTAATTATTGTTAATGAACTCAAGCAATTCCAAGAATTTATTAAAAATAAATATTTATCTTCTTTGTTGAATTCATTGTTCAATATTGAAGATTTAATACTAGAAATTGACAAAGCAATTTTAAACGAACCTTCGTTAACTATTGGAATTGGACGAATTTTTAAGCAAGGTTATAATAAAGAATTAGATGAATACGTAAATTTGAAATACTCGGGTAAAGAATGGCTCGCAAGTTTCCAAGAAAACGAAAGAAATCGCACGAGTATTCAATCGCTCAAAGTCGGTTACAATAGTGTTTTCGGTTATTATATCGAAGTTAGTAAAGCAAATACAAGCAAAGTCCCAAATGATTACGAACGTCGTCAAACTTTGACAAACGCAGAGCGATATATTACTCCTGAGTTAAAAGAATTCGAAACTAAAATCTTGCAAACCGAAGAAGCTTTGCTTTCAATTGAGCAAAAATTAATAGAAGAAATTCGTGAATTTGCAATATCAAAAGTAAAAGAAATTCAACACAACTCTCAATTAATTGCTGAATTGGATTGCTTTGTAAATTTTGCTCAAATTTCCAAGGAAAATAATTATTGCAAACCAATAATTGATGATTCATATAGTTTAGATATTGAAGATGGACGACATCCTGTAATAGAAAAATCATTAAAAATTGGACAGAATTATACTCCAAATTCGACTAATATAGATTACGAAAATGAACTAATACAAATAATTACTGGACCTAATATGTCTGGTAAATCCAGCTATTTGAGGCAAGTAGGATTAATTATTTTAATGGGGCAAATTGGTTGTTTCGTACCCGCAAAAAGTGCTAAATTTGGTGTTGTAGATAAAATCTTTACACGTGTTGGTGCGTCAGATAATATCGTCGGTGGCGAAAGTACTTTTATGGTTGAAATGCAAGAAGCCGCAAATATTTTAAATAATGCTACATCTCGCAGCATTATTTTGTTAGATGAAGTCGGACGAGGTACGGCTACATTCGATGGTATTTCAATTGCTTGGGCTATAACTGAATATATTAACGATAAAATAAAAGCTAAAACGCTTTTTGCAACTCATTACCACGAACTTCAAGAACTCGAAAACTTGTACCCAAGAATTAAAAATTATAAAGTCGAAGTTATTGAAACTGGTAAAGATGTAATTTTTACACATAAATTATCAAAAGGTGGAAGCGACAACTCTTTCGGTATTTATGTAGCAAGAATTGCGGGTATGCCGATAGATTTAACAATTCGTGCTGAAGAAATATTAAAAACTATTTCGGATATTAAGCCCGAAAATTCTTCATCTCAATTTAAAACGCAAAAGGCTAATACAAAAATGATTTCGCCGAAAAAGCACATCAAAGAGCAATTATCTATTTTTGAGTTCTATGATGACAAAATACGACAAAAATTGCAATCAATTAACCCCGAAAAACTTTCGCCTTTAGAGGCTTTACAAATTTTATACGAACTTAAAAAAATGTTATAAATATGAATATAATCTCAACTTCAAAGAATTTATTAATTTTCCTTTTAGCTTTTGTTTGGTTATTTTCTATAACTTTTGCTAAACAACCTAAAGTTATTAAACCGAAAAAATTCGAAATCGGAATTTCATATAATGCCTATAATTCATCAAGTTATTATAATTTAAATGACTCGCTCATTACAACCCAATACGATACATTTAAAAACTATGATAGCACGGCTGATACAACTGTTCGCTATACTTTTGATTTTACTCGTACAACTCTAACTTTAGATGGAAAATATAATGTTAATAATACTATGGCTGTCGGGCTCTCATTACCTTTAAGTTTTTATAAATTACGAGAAAGGTATTTGAGCGATGAATATGGTAACAGATTCGATAGAGGGAATTTTTCTTTAACACAATTGGATTATATTGAAATAAATGCGGTTTACAAATTTGAAGCAGCGCAGTTATTTGGTGGTTTGGAAGCGAAAGTACGTATACCAAGCCGAGGGCAAAACGGTCTTTACGGGCATACTGACTTTTTAAGTGATGGAGCATTCGAATTCCTCGCAGGTTCTTACTTTGGAGCCAAAGTTAATAAAACTAATTTTTTTACTGAAGTATTGTATAATTATCGAGCAGAAGACTACAAAGACCAATTTATTGTAAATTCTGGAATTGGTTTTACAACTGTGCCGAACACAGAATTGAAGTTATTTGCCGCAATGCATATTTCTGCAAGTTCATTCGATAATGTTCGACCTTTAAATATTAGAGAAACTGTTAGTCAGGAAAATAATTATGGAGTTGGGGCACTATTCAAAATTAACCTGACTGATGAATTTAATACAACTTTTAACTACTTCGTAACTTTGGCAGGTAAAAACACCTGGAGCTACAGTTTATTTACGCTTTACGTTGGTTATCAATTTTAAATTAAAATATAAATAAATTCAAATATAATGCTTAATTTAACGATTTTTATATAACTTTCATAAATCGCATTTGCTTGACTGGGATTTTTGTATAAATATCAACATTATGAGATACTCCTAACTCATATAGTTCCCTTGAAGCAATTAGTAAAACTTGAGTATATTTTAAAAGTATTTCGTTATCGTGTGATCGGCTGTAAGTTACGTATTTATTACGATAATGGAAAATCTCATGAATGGTTTCCCAATCTGAAAATACCTTTGAAATGACACACATACCACGTTTTGCAGTAAGTTCTTTTTGCCAAATGGAACGAAAGTCAGCCACAGTGGCGGCTGTTTCTAAATTTTTCTTAATGGAAATGCTTGGTGATTTGCCTAAACTTAAAATTATTCGTTTTAATGACCATTCAAAGTGGAGCATAGCAAGTGAAAATGAAATCGATGGGTCTATTTCCATCATTTGAGTTATTAATAACTCTCTTTCGTAAACTGAATCATTGACTAAAACATAAATACTCTCGTAATTTATCCAAGTGCAAAATACGAGTAATAATAATGAAAATTCGTTCAGAATTATCATATATAGTAAATTAATTATCGTAGTCAATACATTATTTATTTAAGCGGGGGACAAACTTTCAAGAATTCTGCTTTTTTTTCAATCATACATAAAATATGCAAAATTTTTAAGCTTGTCGATTACAAATTGTTTTCTTTCGTAAGGAACCCCAATTAATGTCCCGTCAGTCATTTCAATTTGCAAATTTTTATTTTTGGGGATTGCTGCCACGTAATGTATGTTGATAATATGACCTTTATGGACACGCAAAAAGATGTCTTGCGGTAGATGCTTTTCGACGAGTGAAAGAGTTTTACTTACCATTATACGCTTTCCATCTGTCAAAATAATTACTGTATAATTACTTTCACCTTCCAATCTTATAATAGAATCAATATTGAAAAATTTTTGACCTTCACTTGTTGGAATAGCAATTTTATTATGCTTGGGAGTAGTTTCAGTTGGTTCAACAACAGATGGAAGTGGGTTGGTTTTAAATTTTTCTTGAAAATTATGATATTTTTGAATTGCATCCTTTAAATTTTGAATTCCAATAGGTTTGACTAAAAAATGCACAGCGGGATAATCGAATGCTTCCAATGCATATCCAGAGTGACCTGTAATAAATATGATAACAGGTTGATAATCAAGACGGCGAATTAAGTCGAAGCCTTTACCATCCGGCATTTCGATATCCAAAATGATTAACTTTGGGCGAACTTTTTCAACTAATTTAATTCCCTCTGTTACTGAATTTGCTACCCCAAGCAAATTAATTTCTAAATCAAAATAAAGAATCAAATCTTTTAACGATTCAATTACACTCAGATCATCATCAACAATTACAGATGGTATTTTCATTTTTATCAGATAATAATTTTTAAAATTACAAAATAATATCCATTTGGTGTAATTTTCTATATTAACTGATATATTTGGTTTTGAAATAATTTAAAGTATTAAAGACTAAATTTTTTAATTCATCAACATTTATATCTGAAAGTTTTTTGATATAAATACAACCTTTACCTTGTTTAAATTTACCCAAATTTTTTAAAAAGGATTCTTGATTTTCATTATAAGCTAAAACATATAAAGAAAAAGCCGCTTTTCTTGGTGAAAAGCCTACATAAAACCAATCGCCTTCTTGCTTGCTTCTTTCAGATTTGTAATGATAATTTCCAAAACCAATTATTGATGAACCCCAAATTTTAGGTTCGTAACCAGTCCACTCCTTCATAAGTTCCAATAACTTTAAACTATCAGTTTTTTTTTGAGTATCTTCAACGAACTGATTTATAAAATCAACAACATCGATATCACTTTCTTTCGTTTTTAAAACATTTGCCATATAATAATAAAATTAATTGTAAGTAAGTAATAATGCAATTTTAATAAATTTTGCACTACCGTTTAGTATTAATAACTACAAGAGATTTATTAAATAAAAATAATGTCAATAATCTTTACGGTTATAAAGATAATCAAACGACTGAAATTATTTTACTGTTATACTTTAATGTCCAAATATCCTTTTGAAATTTGATTTTGAGCAACTGATTGTATTTGTTGAGCTGGTGATGCAGCCGCCATCATTTGCAACAACTGTTTTTGTAAATTATTATCAGTTCCGACAACATTACCGGTAGTTGCTTGTTTTAACATTTCAACTTGCATTTGTTGTTGAGGATTGCTACCTTCCTTGGTGGTTTTCAAACTTTGCGTTGTACGCATATATTTTTCGTCCTCGTTCATCCTCTTCATACTGCCCAATTGATTTATTTCCATATTTCCTCCATCACATAAATATTTTTTCTAATTTAATAAAAAGTTTTTATTTAACAAAAGCTTTTTTAATATTATCGGTAATAATCGTTTCAATTTTAGTTTTATTTTAATTTTTACTATTAAAAAACTATAGTTTTACAATTGTTTTTTTTGCTAATTTTCCTTGGAGCATCTTCGTCAATGCCAAAGGAACTTCATCTAATGTTATTTCATTATATAAAATATCAAAATTTTCGATGCACCAATTTGAATTCAATTGTTCCCATATTTTCAACCGCAATGGCATTTCTGTTTCCGCAGATTCTATTCCCAACAAGGCAATTCCTCTCAAAATAAATGGATAAACGGGCAACTCGAACTTGTCCCCTGTAACAATTCCGATTACTGCAATTGCTCCACCTTTTTCGAGTTGACGGGCAATATTGACAAGTGTTTGTCCGCCTACATTGTCGATAGCTGCTTTCCATCTTCTCGGTAAAAGTGGTCTATTACTTTCAACGGTAACTTCTTCTCTACTAATAACTTCCCTTGCTCCTATTTGCAACAAAAAATTCTTAAGTTCCGGCTTGCCTGTTGATGCTACAACTTCATATCCAATTTTTTTCAAAATTGCAATTGAAATAGTTCCGACTGCTCCGCTTGCACCTGTTACTAAAATTTTTCCCGTGTCCGGAGTAATTCCGTTGGATTGAAATCGATGAATTGCCAAACCAGCAGTAAATCCTGCTGTTCCGTATATCATTGCTTTTTTAAGGTCAAGATTTGAAGGAAGTTTCACAACCCATTTCGATGGAACTCGTATATATTCTTGGAATCCGCCGGATGTGTTCATTCCTAAATCATATCCCGTTACAAGAACTTCGTCGCCAACAGAAAATTCTGGAACTACTGACTCAACAACTATTCCTGATGCATCAATACCAGGCGTATGAGGATAGTTTTTTGTTATTCCTTTATGTCCACTAAAGGAAAGTGCATCTTTGTAATTCAATGTAGAGTATGCAACTTTAATAGTTACTTCACCTGACGGTAACTCTTCGATATATTTTTCTTTAATTTCGTGGCGAAATTTTCCTTCAAAAGTTTCTTCAACTATTAATGCTTGATATTTAATATTTTCCATCATCGAGTATGTTTTGTTATAACTTAAAAATGAAATTATATAAATTATTGAAAAAGATTTAAATAAATTTATACAATATTGATTTAAATTTTATTAATTTTAAAATTATAAATTTACAAAAAAAATAAAAACTACGAGGAAATTATGGAAATAAAAAAAGTATTTATAATTGGTGCAGGAACAATGGGAAATGGAATTGCCCATACTTTCGCACAATTTGGTTACGATACTACAATGATGGATATTTCTGATGAATTGTTAAAAAAAGCAATTTCAACAATCGAAAAAAATTTAGATAGACAAGTTAAAAAAGGTGGTATTACCGAAGAAGATAAAAACAAAACATTAAGCAATATAAAAACAACAATTTCAATGGAAGATTGCAAAGATGCTGATTTAATAATCGAGGCTGCAACCGAAAATAAAGATTTAAAATTCAAAATCTTCCAACAAATCGATTCCTTGGCAAAAGATAGTGCAATACTTGCATCTAATACTTCAACAATTTCAATAACAGAAATCGCTGCAAAAACCAAGAGAGCCGAAAAAGTTATCGGTATGCACTTTATGAATCCAGTTCCTATGATGAAATTGGTCGAAATAATCAGAGGAATTGCAACATCCAACGAAACATATGAATTAATTAACAATACGGCACTTTCACTTTCAAAAATACCTGTTCTTTCGAATGATTATCCAGGATTTATCGCAAATAGAATTTTGATGCCATTATTAAACGAAGCAATGTTTGCCTTAATGGAAGGAGTTGGAACAATTGAAGGAATAGACCAAGTAGCAAAATTAGGCTTTGCTCATCCAATGGGACCTCTGACCTTAGCAGATTTAATAGGTTTGGACACAACACTTGCAATAATGGAAGTATTACATAATGATATCGGCGATCCAAGATTCCGCCCTTGTCCTTTACTCAAAAAATTAGTAAATGCGGGTTACTATGGAAGGAAAAACGGCAAAGGCTTTTATGATTATTCTCAAAATCCACCAGTTCCTATCAATCTTAATATTTTTTAGAGGCGAAAATGGAAGACATTCAAAATGTTAGATATGATTCCGATAACGAGTATTTGCTCAAAGCTTATAAATTAGAAGCAGAAGGTAAATATCTCGAAGCAATAAATCAATATAAAAGAGCATTGGAAGACGACCCTGCTTTGGTAATTGTTTATAAACATATCGGTAACATTTACTACAGAATGGGTAATTTAAAAAGCGCAGAAGAATATTTACGTAAAGCTGTCGAGGCAATGCCAACATTTCCTACTCCACTTTTCGAACTCGGACTTGCACTTTACCGTCAAGCACAAATTAAAAAAGCTATTGATTGTTTGGAAAAAGTTATTTTGATGGATAATACTTTTTTAATTGCGCATTATTGGCTTGGAATTTTATATTATCATTACGGGTTACCTTGCAAGGCTCGAGAAAGATATCGTCACGTGATTAGCGTAAACCCCGATTTTACAATTGCTTATTATCATCTCGGCGTTACCAATTTAAGAATGGGCAATTTCGACGAAGCTGTGAGCAACTTCACAAAATTAACTGAAGTAAATCCAGATAGCCCGACTGCTCATTCACTTCTTGGCGAAGCTTATTTGAATTTGGATAAAAAGATTGAAGCAAGAAAACATTTTAAAATCGCTTTAGAACTCGACCCCGACGATAAAAAAGCTAAAAATGGATTATTTTTAGCCTCAGATATATCCGAAAACGTTATGTAAAGATAAATATTCCTATTAAATTTAATATTACAAGAAAACCCCAAAAGCTCTTTACTTTTGGGGTTAATTTGTTAAAATAATCCTTTTGAAATTTTAATTATTACGTCCCTTGCTTTAATTAGTTCTTTTGTAAATTCATTCGCAGAGAAAAAGACAATAGCAGAAAATAAAATTAAAAAGCCAATATTAATAATTAACAAAGTCCAAATAAAATCAGTGTTTGATTTAATAATTGATTCATAGGGAATTGCAAAAACGCTAAACCACTTTGTTTTATTATTACTGATATAAATTCTATCGAAATAATAATCAAATTCTTCATTATTATTTTGACTCGTAACAATGAATTTATCTTTATTTTGTAATTGTGACGATATTTTCTCCTTTAATGGTTTAAAAAAGATAAGCTCATCTATGCTTTTTCCAATTAAACTATTATCTTTATAACCAATGATATTTCCTTGCTCAGTGATTAATATAGCAAAGCCCGTTTTGAAAAGATGTATATTTGTTACTTTTTCTGTAATTTTATCCATTGAAAAATCAAAACCAGCGACACCAATAAAATCATTTCTTTCAAATAGTGGCAAGCAAATACTTGCCATTAGTATTTTTGTATCAGGGTCTTTATAAGGTTCAGTCAGAAAAAGTTCTTTTTTTTGTTTAGGAACTGTATAAAATTCGAAATCAGGATTATCTTCTTCAATATCATTAGATTTTGTTAACTCAATTTGGTTTCCACTTCTAACCCAATAAGGCGAGTAAACACCTTTCTTTGTACTATATTCTTTATCTATATATGCAGCATCGTTTCCGTCAAACTTATTTGGTTCGAAAGTAGCCCAAGTTGTTAATAATAATGGATTTGCTTGCAATGTACCTTTTAAAATTAAAGCATAATAAGAGCGAAGTTTATCTTTTGACACAGAATTTTTTTCGTTCAAAATGCCTGCAAATTGCTTAAGTTGAAACAACGACCCAACAATATCAGAAGTTAAATCATTTTTATTCAATTTGATAATTTGTTCTATTTCTCTGTTAATATTCTCGGTTGTTTGATTCAACACGATATTATATGTGTAATAGGAAATAACTAAACTCCCGGCAATAAAAAACGGAAGCAAAGTAAGAAGCAATTTGTATTTAATATTTAAGTTTTCAAACCACCTGAATAATATTGTCATAATATTTACCTAAAAATTAAAGGTAACAACCATTTTATAATAATCCTTAATGGCTTTATTGTCAGCATTATTCAAATAATCAACAAAATCTGGTCCAACAGTAAACCAGAAACTTGCCCCAGATGAGACTGTGAACTTTATTGCTGGTCCAACCCAAAAATATGATGTATTTGTTTTTGTTTCAATTTTATTATCTTCAGTAATTAGAAAATGGTCTACATAAAGTCCAACTGAAATATGATTACTTGCTTTATACCAAGACTGCAAGAAATATTCAATTTGGTCTAAATAAGGTGTAACCATTTCTTCCCTTCTTAAACCTTTCCAATAAATACCACCAATTGTCGTTTCCAATGCATCTGTTGAATATGTAACATAAACACTCGGAACTATGTCATCACCAATAATATGACGTCCCCCGCCAGATTGGAATTTCCCGTTACCTAAGCCGAGTGATGGATTTATGTTTAATTTTCCGTCAAGCATACTAAAATTAAGTCCAACACCGAATTCTGTTAGTAAACCAATACCACCTAAATTGCCGGCAAGTGCGTCTTGTGTCCAAAATATACCATAAAAAGTCAATGAAGTTGTTTCCCCGATAGGAATCGAACCATTTACTGATGGATAAAATCCAAATGATGGGTCTTGTGCAAGCGAAACTGAAAGTGATGAACTATCCGATTTTTCTTGGGTTGCTTCTTCAGAAAGCGCAAAATTAAAAGTAATGACAAATGCTAAAAGGACAGTTAGTAAATATTTTACATTCATAAAACACCTAAAAATTTGAAAAAAAATAAAACAAAATTAACAAAAAAAAGGTTGAATATTAATATAAAAATACTCAACCAAATAAATTCGTAATTAGTTTATTTAAAATAAATTAAGATTAATATATAATTTATTTTATCCTAAAATCGCAATTAATACACCAGCAGCGACAGCAGTGCCTATCACACCAGCCACGTTTGGTCCCATCGCATGCATCAATAAATAATTATTAGGATTATACTCTTGACCTACGTTATGGCTAACTCGTGCCGCCATTGGAACAGCAGATACACCAGCCGAACCAATCAGTGGATTGACCTTTCCACCTGTTAATTTATACATTAACTTGCCGAGCAAAAGACCACCAACAGTAGAAAATCCAAATGCAAACACACCTAAAATTATTATTTTTATAGTTTCAAGTCGTAAAAATGAATCGGCGGTCATTGTTAATCCAACCGAAACACCAAGAAAGAATGTAATTATATTAATCAATTCATTTTGTGCCATATTAGTCAATCTTTCGACAACGCCAGATTCCCGCATTAAATTGCCACCCATTAACATTGCCAAAAGTGGTGCCGCTGGCGGTACGATTAAAGTACCAAAAAGAATAACAAGAATTGGAAATATTATTTTTACTCTCCTTGAAACTTGTTTTGATGGGGGCATCACAACTTCTCGTTCCTTTTTTGTTGTAAGTAATTTCATTAATGGTGGTTGAATTAGTGGAACCAATGCCATATAAGAATATGCCGCAACAGCAATTGCCCCAAGTAAATGCGGTGCTAATTTTAAAGTTAAATAAATGGCTGTAGGACCATCTGCACCTCCAATTATCCCTATCGCCGCTGCTTCGTTCAAATTAAAGCCGAGCATCACCGCCATAACTAAAGCGGCAAATACACCAAATTGAGCGGCGGCACCGAGCAAAAACGTTTTAGGATTTGAAAGTAAAGGTCCAAAATCAGTCATAGCTCCAATTCCGAGAAATATAAGGGGCGGGAATATTTCCAACGTTACACCTTTCGACAGCCAGTAGAACAATCCCCCAGTAGATTGAAACTCTGGTAAATTATTTACCATTTGCACAACTGGTAAATCCAACAAGCCATTTCCAGGTAAATTTGTTAAAAATGCACCTAATCCAATTGGCAAAAGCAACAATGGTTCGAAATTCTTTTTTATCGCTAAAAACATCAATAACAAAGCAATAGCCATCATTAGAATTTGACCCCAAGTCAAATTCCAAAAGCCCATTCCATGCAGAAATTTATTGATAAAATCAATTATATTCATTTTCTCCTCTATTCGAATTCAAGTAACTTCTGACCACTCTCTACTAATGTTCCTGTTGAAACAAGTATAGTTTTTACTTTACCGTCAATAGGGGCAAAAATATTGGTCTTCATTTTCATTGCTTCTAATTCAATAACCACTTGTCCTTTTTTTACTACATCCCCCGGAGCTATTTTGATATTCATAATTTTACCATTCATTGGTGAACGCAATATGTTATCTGTCATTGTCGTTGTGGGATCTGCCGTAGGTCTTGTGTATGTTTGTGTTGGTTGATCTGAAGCTGTTGCTATTTGTGTTTTGCTCACTTGGGGAATTATTTCTTTCACATTTTCTAATGTATCTTCTTCTTCGATTAATTCAACTTCAACTTCGTAAGTTACGCCATTTACTGTTACTAATAATTTTTTCATATTAAATATCCTTTATTTTCATTTATTTATTAATTTTTATGTGGTGTGAATCAATTAACGATAAACGTCCAATTCTGGACCATGATGTATCGTCTGGTTCTGTTAAAAATCTAATAGATTTAACTCGAACTTTTGTTTGCAAAGTTGCAAAAACTGATGCGGCTATTACAGCAATAATTTCTGGATCAACATCATCATTTGTAACTGTGTTTTTCTTTGATGGTTCATTGCCAAGTTTCTTTGCTACTCTTCGTTTATTAAAATAGTAATTAATTTTACCAATTATAACTATCAGAATATAGAAGAAAAACAAAGCAGCAAAAACGACACCAAGACCGATAAATAATAAATACATTGCTTCTAAAAGTGCTGGGCTCATACATTACTCCTTTGCTTTATTTTTTTGCTTGATATTCGTCGGCTTGGAAAATTTATTTACTATACCCTTGCTGTAACTTTCAACGCCCGCTATTTTTTTATCGGTAATATCTTCGATTTCAATTTCATATTCTTTATTTTTAACTTTCATAAACATTTTGTAAAACATAAAAATCTCCTATTACATTGGGATTAAACCATGCTTTTTCTGTGGTCTTAATTCAGTTTTATTTTTCAAAGATTCCAAGCAAATAGAAAGATATTGCCTTGTTTGTGATGGTTCAATTACATCATCTATTAAACCTGATTTAGCAGCTGGATAAGGCGAAGCAAAACTATCTTTATATTTTTCAATCAATTCTTTTTTAAATTCTTCTGGGTTTTCAGCTTTTTTAATTTTATCTCTGAATAGTACTGAAATAGCACCTTCTGGTCCCATAACTGCAATTTCAGCAGTGGGCCAAGAAGCAACTCTATCAGCACCGAGACTTCGAGCGTTCATTGCCAAATATGCTCCTCCATAAGCTTTTCGGATAACGATGGAAATTTTTGGAACAGTGCAAGCGGAAAAAGAAAATAGCATTTTTGCCCCGTGACGGATAATTCCACCAAATTCTTGCTCTACGCCAGGTAAGAAGCCAGGTACGTCAACAAAAGTAATGATTGGAATATTGAAAGCATTGCAAAATCTAACAAATCTGGAACTTTTGTCCGATGCGTCAATATCAATTGAACCAAACTTTTGCATTGGTTGGTTTGCCACTACACCAACAGCTCGCCCATTCAATCTTGCAAAAGTACATATAATGTTCGGTGCAAAATGGCTTTGTACTTCCAAAATTGAATCAGGGTCGAAAACTCTCTTAATAATTTCCATCATATCATAAGGTTCACGTGGGTCATCAGGGACAATAGCATTCAACTCTAAATCCTCCGAAACATCAAGTTCTCCTGTACCAAAGTAAGGTGAAGTCTCCGTATTATTTGAAGGTAAGTAGCTAAGTAATTTACGAGTAAGTTGCATAGCGTCAATATCATTTTCTGCTATGAAATGAACATTACCACTATATGTTGCTTGAGCAACAGCACCGCCCAATTCTTCGGCAGAAATAACTTCACCAGTTGCCTCCTTAATAACTTGAGGACCAGCAATAAACATTTTTCCTGTTCCTTTGACCATTATAATAAAATCCATAAGAGCCGGAGAATAAGCTGCACCACCCGCACATGGTCCTGCAATAATTGCTATTTGAGGAACAACACCCGAAAGCAATGTATTGTGATAGAAAATTTCTCCATATCCGTTTAGTGAGTCAATTGGTTCTTGGATTCTTGCTCCACCACTATCATTTATAGAAATAAAAGGAGTGCCATTTTTCAATGCTTTTTTCATCATCTCGCAAAATTTCCATGCATGCATTTTCCCGACACTGCCACCCATTGAAGTAAAATCTTGTGAAACTGCGAATACTAATCTGCCGTTAATTGCTCCAAGAGATGAAACAATTCCATCACCAGGAATTGTTTTACCTTCCAATTCTGTCGAACTTCCAATATTTTCAACCAAAGTATATATTTCTTGGTAAAAACCGTCATCGTAAAGAGCGGATAACCTTTCACGAGCTGTTAGTTTTCCTTCTTGATGTTGTTTTTCGATTTTTTCAGAACCACCACCAAGTTTAAATTTTTCTTTTTTAACTCTTAATTCTTCGATTTTTTCGTTTACTGATTGCATAGTTTTATTTTTTTACTTATTTTTGGAAATGTTATAAATTGTAAATACAAAATTAAAGAAAAAAATGATAAATTAAATTAATTATTTTTAATAAAATAGATATATTTATATTTTAAATAACAATATTTAGATAAGATAACATATGAATAATAATGAACTTTAAATTAACAAATTATTAATAAAAATTTAATTAATATGAGTAGAATAAATAAAAAATTCAAAACAGCATATAAAGCTGACGAAATGAAAAATTGGGTGTCTGTGAATATTTTGCCTCATCCTCTTCTCGGGCAATTTGTTAATTCAACGACTTGGAATGGAAATTCTTTGTTTATGGATACTAAATTTGGTACGGGAAATATTATCTTGAACGATTATTTAGTTGAAGTTGATTTTGAACTAAATGTAATTGGAAGTATGGCAAGCAAGACTATTGAAGAAACTTTAGATAAAGAATTTAAAAAATTAGAAGCAAAAAATTAATTTAAAAGAGTAATAAATTATATTTTTTTTGTAATTTAAATTTTCTCAAATTAATTTGTATTATGAAAAAGTTATTTAATTACTTATTTGCTTTTATTTTACTTGTAATTCCTTTCAATTCACAAATAAAGTCCGAAGATTGGGAAGACAGCGAAGAAACCTCAGAAGAACAATCAGGGATTAAAAAAGGTGTTTATTTCGATTTAGGATATAGTGGACCGGCAGGTTTATCTGCGGCTCTTGGTTTTCGTTATTGGTTTGCAAGTGTGAATATTGGTCTTGCTGGTTTTGCAAATAAAGTTCCAAATTATGCATACGATTATATTGCAATTAAACCAGGTCAGCCTTTACCACCAAATTATACCGAAGAACGTTATCCTGCTGTAATTGTAACGGGCGATTTGTCATTTCATTACGAGGTTACAGATAAAATTACAGCATTTGCATCGATTGGTTATTTCTCACAACAAGATACAATTCTTGCGTATGATTACAAGAACGATTTAAGATATTACTATCAATATTACACGACTGCTGGTGCTTGCTTTGGTGTTGGGGGCGAATATAGCGTCCAAGATGATATGAATTTAGGAATAGGTTATCACACGAAAAGAGGTATCTTTGCAAGAATCACCTATATCTGGCAATAAACTAATTTTTAATTTAAAAAAGCTGAGAGAAACTCTCCGCTCCCGAGGTGTTTTGCTCTCTCTTGCATTTGCCTTTTCTATTTGGTTATATATTACTTTACAAAACACTTTTTCAATTTATATTGATGTCCCTGTCGTTTTAAAATTAAGCGAAGACCAAACTATCGAATCAACTATACCTAAATTTTTAACAGTCGAAGTGCGTGGAAAAGGATGGGATTTGTTTAATTTAAAATATTTTGGTAAAAGTCAAAAATGTTTTTTGAATTTAACAAAATACCCTAATAATTTGAAAGTGATTGATATTAATTATTCAAAATTAGTACAAAGTCTCATCGGTTTTGAGCAATTTGAAATTAAATCAGTTACTCCCGAAAGTATTTCGTTGGCAACATCAACAATTTCGAGTGAAACAAAAATTGTAAAATCAAATATTGAAATTGAACCGAGAGATTGGTTCACTCTTGTAGGAGAAATACAGATTATACCTGATTCAGTAGAAACAAAGGGAAATAAAAAAGTATTAGATTCAATTAAAAATATATACACTGAAAATTTAAAAATACATGATGCTTATCACGATATCTCAGGAACTATTAATTTAATTAATGAATTAGACCCCATCATAAAAATTAATCCCAAGCAAGTCAATTACATTGCTAAAATCCAACAACGCTGTGATTTTCAAATTAAACAAGTGCCCATTAAAATCAAAGGTGGAGTTTTACCAACCAATAACATAATAACACCTTTGTTTCTTACTCTCTATATTTCTGGCGGCGTAGATGAAGTTTCGTCACTTAATTATGATGAAATCAAAGCAACTTTAACATTGGATGATATCATTAAAGATACCACAGGAATTTTAATCCCTAAAATTGATTTACCCCCGAGCATAAAAGTGTTGAGATTTGACCCACCTTATATATATCATTACACATTAAAATATGGGACTTTATTGCAATAAATATTAAGATAACAATATAAATTTTATAGTTTCGTTAATTAATTTTTAAAAAATTTTGTTATTTAAATTATATTTTGTAAATTATAATTATTAAAAAGCAATTATCTTTATAAAATATTAAAATATAAAGAGTTAAAATAAAAGAAGGAGTGTTTATAGGGGGAAAATTTACAATATTATTATGTTTCAGTTATTAAGTTGCTTATGTTAAACGGATTAAAAATATTCATTTCAAAAATCACAAAACCACTATCGTTTTCCGTATTATTTATACTTTCTTTGATAATACTCACCAAAGCCGAAAATGATATAAACCAACCATTGAAATTCGACGAAGCCGCACTTCAAGCTGATGAAATTAACTACCAAAACAGATTAAATCAGACTTTAAAAAATTTAATATACAATCAAGACGAAGGTATTTCATCTTACTATGGAGCAAAATTCCATGGGCGAAAAACTTCAAGCGGAGAAAGGTTCGATGTAAATAAATATACAGCTGCACATAAAACATTGCCAATGGGCAGTATAATTAAAGTTACGAATATATCAAACAATAAAACTTCGCTTGCTATTATCAACGATAGAGGTCCATTTATTCGCAAACGTATAATTGATTTATCCACAAAAGTAGCTAAAAAAATAAATGGACTTGGCATTCCGAAAGTAAAAATTGAATATTTCAACTCAACGGAAGCCGTGGATTCAATAAGTTTAAGCAACAAATTTATTGCTTTCCCTCTCATTTCTGATTTGCAAATTGTAGAATTTCAACAAATGAACGTGTTGAAAGAAACAACTGATTTCAATGAAGCTGCGGAATTAATTCATCAATTGCAAGAAATAAATCCAAATATTTCATATAGTTTGTGCGTAAATGCAAATGAATATTTCAACTCAAATTCAAGGACATATTATATTGCCATAATACCAACTTCACAAAAAGCAATATAAACCCCAACAACATTCATAAAAATTTAGGCAAATTTTGTCGAATTACTCTATTTTTTCTCGACGAAATTTGCCAATATTTTTTTATAAAGAAATCGTCAAAAATGTCTAAATACTATAAATATAATATAGTTACAAACTTTGGCACGAGATTTGTAATACTTAAAGGGAATGTTTAATATTTTTTAAGGAGTAGTAAAATGAAAAAGTTATTAGTTCTCGCAGCAGCTTTCGCCATCAGCTTTGGAAGTATGGCATATTCTCAAACACCAGGTGCAGGTCAATCAAACGGAGCACGTTTACATATTGACAATCCAAGCTACAGTATGAACAAATACAAAGGTAGCAAGGCAGGCACTGGCATCAATGCAACCACTAAAACAACTGTTCAAGGCGTTACTGGTACAGGCGTTAACGCAGGTAACCCAAATTGCGATGGAACAGGACAAAAAATTCAACAAAGATTGAAAGATGGAACCGGAAGCGGCACTGGCAACAAATTCCGCTCTGGTAACGGTGGCGGCAGAAAATAATAAACAAAAAAATGAAAAGAGGCTGTTAGACAAGACAGCCTCTTTTTTTATCGCTAAAATAATAATTGCAAGTATTTAATTTGATTTTATTTTTAAAAATTTCCTCTTGCCAACTTTGAAAATATGGAATTCATCGAGGTTAATTTTAGCAAATGGGTCGGAAATTTTTTGTGAATCAACATAAACGCCACCTTGTTCAATCAACCTTTTTGCTTCTTTTTTAGAAGGGCAAAGATTAGATTTGACTAAAATATCTTGTATTAACATATCTTTAGATTCATTTTCGAAAATAAGTTCTTCAATTTCATCAGGTAACTCTTTATTTTTGAATATCTTTTCGAAATGTTCAAAAGCTCGTTCGGCATCTTCGTTTGAATAATATTTAGACACGACCATTTTACCGAGTCGTACTTTTTCGTTGCGTGGATGCAAAGTATTATTTTCCAGCCCTTCTTTTGTAGCTAAAACATCACTTAACGGTGCAAAAGCCGCATATTGCAGATATCGGACAATTAATTTATCGGGGATTGACATAATTTTACCGAACATATCTTCTGGCGTATCCGACAAAGCAATATAATTATCATAAGATTTACTCATTTTTTCGACACCGTCAGTGCCTTCGAGAATTGGCATAGTCAAAATACATTGAGGTTCAATGTTAAAAGCACGTTGAATTTCTCGACCGACAAGCAAATTAAATTTCTGGTCTGTGCCACCTAATTCGACATCAGAATTTATTGCTGCGGAATCCATTGCTTGAGCAAGTGGATACAGAAGCTCATGCAAGCTAATTGGTATGCCTTCTTTATATCGTTTTGAAAAATCATCTCGTTCAAGAAGTTGGGCAACAGTATATTTTGCAGCCAAGTTAATAACATCAACAAAAGTCATTTTGGCAAGCCACTCGGAATTATAACGCACTTCAAGATTATGTTTTGAAAGTACTAAAGTTGCTTGTTGCAAATAGCTTTCTCCATTCTTTCGAGCTTCATCAATAGTAAGCTGTGGGCGAGTTTTACTACGTCCAGTTGGATCCCCAATCATTCCGGTAAAATCGCCAATAATTAAAATAGCCGTGTGCCCCAAATCTTGGAATTGACGTAATTTATTCAAAACGACTGCATGGCCTAAATGCAAATCAGGTCGACTTGGGTCAGCACCTAATTTGATTTTTAAAGGTTGATTCTTTGAAATAGATTTTTCTATTTTCTTAACTAATTCTTCTTCAGGAATTATTTCAACAGCACCTGAACGGATTAAATCCATTTGTTCATTAACTGAAGGGAACATCTAAACACCATATTTTCTTTTAATTTCCATTTGTGCGTCTTTTGATTTAAGGACTTGACGCTTGTCGTATTTTTTTCGAGCACGAACTAAAGCAATTTCGAGTTTGACGTATGGACCTGAAAAATAAATACTTATAGGTATAATAGTCAAACCCTTTTCATTCACTGCTACACGCAATTTTTGAGCTTCACGTGCTTTGATTAATAATTTTCGAGGTCGTTTAGGTTTATGATTTGCAATATTGCCAAAAGAATATTCAGGAATATGTAAATTATAAATATATAATTCATTTTTAATTTTATCCGGGAAGGCAGCATAGGAATCTTGTAAACTGCATTTACCTTGACGGAGCGACTTTACTTCAGTACCTTGCAACACGATGCCCGCTTCGATTGATTGAATTACTTCGAAATCGTGCAATGCCCGTTTGTTCGATGTTATTAACTTAACTTTTCGCTCAGTATTTTGAAAATCATTATTCATAAGCTTACAAATTTATGAAAAAGCAATAAATAAAATTTTTAAAAGAATTTAAAATTATTAAAACTATAAATTAAATGAAATATATTTATAATTATTAATAAGCAGGAATAAAGGAGAATTGGATGTTCGTGTGCAGGAAGAGAGACTCGAACTCTCACGGCTTTAAGGGCCACTGGATTTTGAGTCCAGCGCGTCTACCAATTCCGCCATTCCTGCTTGGGATATTTTTTTTGGTAGTGTGGGCAAGGAGGGAGTCGAACCCCCGACCCTCTGCTTGTAAGGCAGATGCTCTAGACCAACTGAGCTACTTGCCCAAAAAATAGAATACAAAATTACGAATAATAATTTAATTAGCAAGTAAAAATATAAAAAATTTTCTTTATGATATTTATAATAAATTATTTTATTATACTTCTGAACTTTTAATTCGACTTGTTAATAATCTCGAAATGCTTTCGAAGAGTAAATTCAAGTTATGTTTTAAGCACTTTCTTTTTGGCTGCAGGGAACAGAACATTGTTCAATATTAAGCGATATCCTGGTGAATTCTTATGTAAATTCAAATCTGTTGGTGGGTCGCCAACAAGATGGGAGTAATCTTCGGGGTCGTGTCCACCATACCATGCTAAAAAGCCTTTACCGAAATTTACTAATAAATAGCGAACTTCGTCTGTGCCTTCTTTTTCGCCCAAAATGACAACATTTTTCTTGATAAATTTTTTATGAAATGCTGTTGTTTGACCTAAATATCCGTGTATTATATTGGCGTGGTCTTGTGTTAGCATAGTCGGTATTGGGTCATATTTTGCGGAAAAATCGAATAATGTGAAGTAATCGGCATCAGGATTTAAATTTAGTGCATTTGGCTGTACGTCAATATCGGAATATTCATAAACGTATGGATCTAAATCAACCTTAAAATTTTCGAAAACGAGAGTTTCGTTAAAATCCAATTTTTCATTAGCATTTGGGTCATATGGGTCACCATCAAAAGGCACGTCGCAAATATCGGTATTTTGAGCAGCTAAAGCGATATCCCAAGTATCGGTTGCACTGCACATTCCGAACATATAGCCACCATTTGCAATAAATTCTTTCATTTTTCTTACGACATCAAGTTTCATTTTTGATACTTTTTTATAGCCTAATTTAGCAGCCATATTTTCATTTACTGCAACTTGTTGGATATACCAAGGTTGATTTTGATAATTAGCCCAAAATTTTCCATATTGTCCGGTAAAATCTTCGTGGTGCACATGTAGCCAATCAACATCTTTTAAATCACCCCGTAAAACTTCTTCGTCCCAAACAGTTTTGTATTTTATTTCTGCATATTCAAGTGCCATTCGGACGGCATCGTCCCAAGGTTGTACGCCAGGAGTAACATAAACAGCAATTCGTGGAGCTTTTTCGAGCACAACCACGTCCATATTTACATCGTTCTGTTTAATCATATTTGTTATGTCAGCAGCTTCATTATCGGAAATTCGTTCGAATGAAACCCCACGTATTCTTGCTTCGGCAACTAAATCTGTTGAATTATCCGTCATAAATGAGCCTCCACGATAATTCAGCAACCAATCAACTTTATTACCGTTTGACAAGTTCCAATATACTAATCCGTAAGCTTTTAAGTGGTCTAATTGAGCTAAATCCATTGGTATGAGTATTTTATCTGCTTTTGCAAAATTTATATTAATTGCAACAAAAATTGCTATTAAAATTATTTTTCTCATTTTTGTACTTTATCTATTTTTGATTATTAACGTTTTAATTCTCATTTAGTTTTATATGAACAGCGTAGCTTTAATTCTCGAATACGATGGCACTAATTTTTGTGGGTGGCAAATCCAACCAAACGGACGTTCGGTTCAAGAAGAGTTGCAAAAAGCATGGACTAAATTAACTAAAACAGAAATCAATTTTACCGGTTCAGGGCGTACTGATGCGGGTGTGCATGCCTTTGCCCAAGTTGCTTCAGCATATCCGGTTGAAGTTATAATTCCTGAAAATAAATTATGTATTGCATTAAATTCAGTATTGCCCATTGACATATTTATAAGAAAATCTGTATATTTGGACTTCAAATTCAACGCTCGTTTTGATGCTAAATCAAGAGAATATAATTATTTTTTATCTCAAAATTATTCTGTTTTTAAAAGATTTTATATAACAAATTATAAGTTGCCTTTTAACGAAGACAAATTATTTGAAATTGCTGATGTTTTCCTTGGGAATAATGATTTCACAACATTTTCTAAAGTGAATGAGGACATAGTAAATAACATCTGCAATGTTAATGTTTCCAAATGGGAAAAATTGGATAATGAAATTTTAGTTTATAAAATTCGAGCAAATCATTTTTTATATGGAATGGTAAGAGCAATTGTCGGAGCAATGTTAGATTATGCAAGAGGTAAGCGTAGCAAAGAAGAAATTATTGGAGCGTTACATTCGAAAGACCGCTCGCTTGCTTCGCCTTTTGCTCCTCCAACGGGACTTTATTTAACAAAAGTAGAGTATGACAAAAATATTAATTCGCTTTTTTATTAATTTCAGACTGCTTAACATTATTCCACATAAAATAAAAATTACTAATTTGCAAAAAAATTAATGGTATGAAATGAAAACTTTATTGACTATTTTAATAGTAGCAATTTGTTTTTTTAGTGGGATGCAAAATCTAAATTCACAAGTTATGAATTCAAAAGATTTAGCAATTCCAATAAAAGCAGAAGTAAGTAAATTACCAGCACCTTCAATAAAACTCACTTGGGAAAATTACGGTTACGCAAAGACATACAGTATATTTCGAAAAAGTACAAATGATGCCTTTTGGGGAAATCCTGTTGTAACATTGGATAGTACCGCAAAGGAATGGACTGATTTTAACGTGAAAGTTGGCACACCATACGAATATCAAATCTTAGGAACTGGTCAAAAGTGGGTAAAACCAAGTGACAAAGATTCTGGTTATGTAATGTTTTCATCTACGGGGTATATTTTAGCAGGTATGGAGGTAATGCCTGGGTTTTCGCCCGGAAGTTGCTTGCTTTTAATTGACTCGACGATGAAAGATGAAATAGCTAATGATTTAACTGTTTTCGAAGAAGATTTAAAAGCAGAAGGTTGGACAACTATACGGAAAATAGTGCCACGTGCTGAAACTTTTGATGGAGCAAAAGTCAAAGCAGTTAAAAATATGATAAATGAAGTAGCAACGAATTATCCAGATTTGAAGACTATAATTTTAATCGGACGAGTCCCAGTTCCGTATTCCGGAAACTTAAATCCAGATGGACATCCCGATCATCTGGGTGCTTGGCCCGCAGATATTTATTATGGAACAGCAAACGAAAGTATTTGGACTGATGCCCAAATTAATAGTACAACAGCAACGAGAGAGGAAAATAAAAATGTGCCAGGTGATGGTAAATTTGATGTTACCCAAATAAGTAATTTAGTTAGCGTTAATTTTTCAGTTGGTCGTATCGATTTTTATGGAATGGAACTTTTTTATGATAAAAGTAAAACAAATCCTGAAGCCGAATTAATCCGCAAATATTTGCGAAGAGACCACCAGTTCAGGACAAATCAATTGGATTTCGAATGGAAAGGTTTAATTGACGATAATTTTTCTGCACAAAGTTATCCCGAAGGATTTGCGGCTTCTGCTTGGCGTGCTTTTGGTAACTTTTTTGAACCGGATAGTATTAAAATTGCTGATTATTTAACCACATTAAGCACAAATAATTATCTTTGGTCTTATGGATGTGGCGGTGGAAGTTATACTTCCGCTGGTGGAATAGGCAATACGAGCGATTTCGTTGGGAAAAAAGTTAATGGGATTTTCACAGCTTTATTTGGGTCTTACTTTGGTGATTGGGATATAAAAAACAATTTTCTACGAGCACCACTTGCTTCGGACCCCGGGGCTTTGACAATAGGTTGGTCTGGACGACCACATTGGTTTTACCATCGAATGAATTTGGGTGAAACTATTGGTTCGGCATTGTTGTTAACACAAAATAATTTAAGTACATATTATCCAAATATTTACTATACGTCTCAATATCCTAATGGTATACTTTATACGACCGGAACACGATACGTTCATATTGCATTACTTGGCGACCCAACTTTGAAGATGTATAATGCAAAGGTCGGAGCACCAAATAATCTTGTTTTAACAGAATTACCTAATGGTCACATTAAACTAACTTGGGAAAAACCTGCTGGAAATGGCGATTATAGATATATCATTTATCGTGCAATAAAAAATAATCCAAATATGGTGCTCATTACTTCAACTCCAACAGCAGACTTGCAATTCGAAGATAATTTCCTTTATGATGGTACACTTATTTACTATGTTGAAGCATTGGAATTGCAAACTTCACGAAGCGGTTCTTTTTATTTACAAAGCTTGCCTATTTCTGCCGAAATTAAAACAACAGGTATAGAAGAAATCTCAAATTCATTTGTAATTTACCCAAATCCAGCAGCAGAAAAAATAAATATCGATTTTGAAGCAAAAGCAAACGAAACCGTCTTTGAAATTATTAATATGAATGGCGAAATTGTAAATAAATTAAATTTCGAAACATTTCCAAATTCAAGCAATCATATCACAATCAATTTAGTTGATGGAAAAGGCAATAAATTCCCGACTGGCGTTTATATCGTTAAATTAATATCAGGAAGTAACACATTGATTAAGAAAGTTATCGTATATTAAAAAAAATAATTAATCCAATAAATTTATAGAGACGCCAAATTTAGCGTCTCTATTTTTTTAGAATTACAAAATAATTTATTTTATGATTATAGTGTGAAAGCCCGTTTTCAGGCAAATGACGGACTGGAACGTGTCATTGCCAGTAAACGAAAGTCGACGAAGCAATCCCAAAGGGTGCAAGAGATTGCTTCGCTATGCTCGCAATGACGAAAAAAATTTTTTTGTATCTGAATGTAATTTTTTTACTGTTCGATTGTTATATATATAAAGAATTTGTTAAATTAGAAAAAGTGTAAAGAAGAAAATAAAAAAATAAATGAAGGACGGAAATAAAAATATTGAAGGGGCGGGAAATACGAAAAAGGGCATAAGATGGGCTTTATGGCTTTATGTGGCGCCATATTAATACTTTTTTAGTAAAAATAAAAAAAGTATGTTCAGCATGTCAATAATATGTCATTAATACATTTATAACCATAAGGAGTTTTAAAATGATTGTTAAAAAATTAAAAACAAAGACAAGCAAATTATTAATATTATTTACTTTAATGATTACGCTCGTTTCGTGCAATAAAAATATGGTTCAACCAGAAAAGCAAACATACCAACAATTTTCTCAACAGATTTCCGAGTATACAGGAAATTATTATACAGAGGATCAGCTTAAATCAATGTATAATAACAGTAATTTAGTGGGTATGATAATTTTGCGAAAAGAATATAGAAATGATTATGTTCTTAGCGGAAAGGATGATGATTTTTTATATCATCCATTTGATGGATATGAAACAGATGCATCTGGTATCTTTTTTGAGCCTAATTCCTATGATAAAATACATTTAAACTCATTTGTAATCAATGCAATGCAAATGAGGGAATTTCAAATTGGTTATTACACCCCTTACCATGAAATTGATATTTTTACAGGTAACACTTACAACAAATGGATTATTGAATCTGATAACAATTCAATACCAAATTCAATTGACTCGGTTTTGTTATCCGATGAAATTAAAATTATGAATTTTCACCGTGGTGATACATTGAATGTATCAGATACAACCGGAGATAAAGGTTATCAATTAAATTGGATTGGTGGTGACCCAAACAGCAAAGTAAAAATATCAATTGAAAAAACAAGTACTATGCTTGATACATTAACACAAAAGACTTATACAGGTTACAGCTTTATTATAGATAATAATCATTCATATTATTTTTATAATAGATTTTTCGATGGACTTTATTTGGAAGGTTACTATAATCTTACTGTAACTTCTTATGAACCACATATTAAAAATTTATCAAATGGCAAACAAATCCTTGTTGTTGGAATGTTGCAGCATACCATATCAGTTTATTTAAAACCTGTCCCCAAAACATAATTAATTCTTTTTTTTTTTTAAGGAGGCTATTTAATTTTAAATAGCCTCTTTTCATATTCTTAATATTTGAACAATTAACAAATTAACAAATTACAATTTTCATTATCATTATAATGTAAAATTTTTACCTTATTGTCCTTAGTGTTATATAAATATTTTTCTAAACTCAAAATCAGAAGAAAGATATAAGTAATAATTCCTATTCTTTACATTTTGGTTTTTATTTTAAATGTAGAAATATTCTTGATTATATAATAAATATAGAATGCAGCGAAAGGTATTAATGCTATTTTCATCATTGTTTGGTATCGTGGTAATGAGAAATACACAATTGCTAAAGTAGAATGATATAAAAAAAATAAATAAAACATTGCGAATTTATTTATTTCAAATGTTTTAAAAATCCCAAGCATAGAAAGTGCTAACAAAACAATCCAAGGCGTGAGGTAAAATAAATTTTTGCTTTTGCTATCTCCAGGATAATATATCCATAAATTAAATAGCTTACGAACAGCAAGATTTAACTCTCCACTTAATCCATTTTTTATAATTGCATTTGATGCTTGTTTGGTGTACATTTGATTCAATTCAACTTCGAAATTTTTGGACATTTTTAATTCCTTTAATTTTGCATCAACACTATCGTCAGCCCAAATTCCGGGATTTTCCAAATTATGTCCTCGGTATAAATTCAATCCATTGGATGTTGTAAAAGGAATAAAAGTACCAAACGTTAAGTAATTTCTGGCTTGCCATGGCATTAAAGCAAACGAAATTAAAATTATCCCAATTATAGATAATTTAAATTCTTTTAATTTAATAAAATAGATTATTAATATAAATGAAAAAAGAAAAAATTCCATCCTAAACAAAATTAGTATGCTGGATAAAAGAAAAACTCTTAAAATATATTTTTTCTCTTTACTTTTTTGATAACGTGCTAATTGATAAAAGATTAGTGCTATAAAAATATGATAAACCAAAGTTGGACCGAAAGAAGTTGTTGCGTAAATAAATTCTGGTAAAAATGCATAAAGGCACACAGCAATTATTCCAATTTGTTCGTTGAATAAGTATGCAGTTAATTTATATAAAAACAAGGCGGCGAGAACGGCTAAAAGTGATTGGAATAGCATAATAACAATGTTTCTTAAATAGACATTTTGAATCAAAAATATTGGCAAAGTTAAAAGTGAATATCCGGGTGGCATATAAGCTGATGGAGTTGGTTGAGCTTTCGGGTTAAATTCATATTTTATTGACCCATTTTCGATATAAAAAAGTGAGTAACCTTTACCTGCAATTATATTTTTATTTATATTTCCATATTCATAATAAAAAACTTCGGAGTTAAAATCAATATATGCAAATGCAAAAAGAAATCTTATGACGAAAGTAAAAATTAACAAGTATAATAATACTTTTTTTGTGTTTTTGAGCATATAAAAACTACTTTAAAGCAAAATACAAAAATAATCTATTTACTTAAAATCTAATAAATTTAAAAAAATTGGATTAAAGGGAATTGTATATTTAATAAGTAAATAATATAAAATAAATTGGAATATGATAAATTACAAATAATATTTCATAATTTTGAATTTAACAAAATAACAATTTATAATTTTTAGAGATAGTTATGCATAATATTAGAAATTATTCTTTCGATACACAATGCGTACACGCTGGTGCACGTGTTGACGAAACAGGAGCAGTAGTTACTCCAATATATCAAACTTCAACATTCAAATTTCAAAATGCGGAACAAGGAGCACGTCTTTTCAAAGGCGAAGAAAAAGGTTTTATTTATACAAGATTAGGCAATCCAACAATAGAAGCAATGGAAGAGGCACTCGCAGTTCTCGAAGGTGGAGCAAAAGCATTGGGCTGTGCAAGTGGTATGGCAGCTGTGCATACATTAGTTGCGGGTGTTCTCCAAGCAGGCGACCATATAATTTCCAGTGAATCAGTTTATGGTGCTACACAAACATTATTTGCAAATGTTTTACCTCGTTTCGGAATTACTACAACATTTGTCGATACATCAGATTTAGAAGCAATTAATGCAGCTTTACGACCAAATACAAAAATGCTTTATGTTGAAACACCCGCAAATCCTACAATTGTTATCTCTGATTTAGATAGGATTGGTAAACTTGCCAAGGCACATAATTTAATCTTTGCAGTTGATAATACATTTATGAGCCCTGTATTGCAAAGACCTTTTGATTTCGGTGCTGATTATGTTATACATTCAATGACGAAATATTTAAACGGACATGCCGATGTTGTTGCAGGTGTAATAATTGTCAAAGAAGAAAAGAATTATGCGCCTGTTCGTAAAATGCTCAATCATTTTGGTGGCACTATTGACCCCTTCAATGCTTTTTTAGTTCACCGTGGTTTGAAAACATTGAAATTAAGAGTTATGAAAGCTCAAGAAAATGCTCAAAAAATTGCAGAATACTTGGAACAACACCCCAAAATAGAGGAAGTGATGTATCCTGGATTGAAAAGCCATCCACAATATGATATTGCACAAAAGCAGCAAAAAGGACCCGGTGCAATGATTTCCTTTGAGTTAAAAGGTGGTTTCGATGCTGGTGTGAAATTGATGAATAATATTGAAATATTCCAATTAGCAGTGAGTTTAGGTGGAGTCGAATCACTTATCCAACATCCTGCTTCAATGACCCATGCCGGTATGACCAAAGAAGCGAGGTTAAGTGCTAAAATTACTGATGGACTTGTTCGTTTGTCTATTGGTATTGAAGATATTGATGATTTATTGAAAGCTCTCGATAAGGTCTTGTCATCAATATAAGTATTATTTAATAAAGGAATTTATGGCACAATTTTCATACAATAAAACTGATAGACGTAAAGTAACAACATTACGACTACAAGAAATGAAGTCAAATGGCGAAAAAATTGCCGCATTAACTGCTTATGATGCCGTTATTGCAAAAATTTTCGATGAAGCTGGAATTGATTTGATTTTAGTCGGCGATTCACTCGGGAACGTCGTCCAAGGTTTAGATACGACAATTCCAGTTACATTAGACCAAGTAATTTACCATACAAAAGCAGTAATGAACGGTATAAAAAGAGCAATGGTTGTAGCTGATATGCCCTTTATGACTTACCAAATTTCACCCGAAGATGCCTTTTACAATGCTGGGCGATTGATGAAAGAAGCTGGTGCTGCTGCTGTTAAATTGGAAGGCGGCGAAATAATCGCAGAAAAGGTAAGAATAATGACCGAATCTGGAATTCCCGTAATGGGGCATCTCGGGCTTACTCCTCAAAGCATACATAAATTTGGCTCATACCGTGCTCGTGGTACGAACCAGGAAGAAGCAGAAAAAATCAAGAAAGACGCTAAAATTTTAGAAGATGCCGGTGCTTTTGCTATTGTTTTGGAAAAAATTCCTGCAAATTTGGCAAAAGAAATCACTGATTCACTATCTATTCCAACAATTGGAATAGGTGCGGGACCTCATTGCGATGGTCAAATACTTGTTTATACTGATATGTTAGGGCTGACAACTGATTTTACACCACGTTTTGTAAGGCATTATGCCCGATTAAGAGAAATAATTACTGAAGGTGTAAGTCGCTATTTGGAAGATGTTAAAGATGCTGAATTCCCAAATTTGGACGAAAGTTATTAAAGAGCTTTTTCATTCTTTAATGTCAATAACTGTATCAAAATGAACCATATAACTCCGAAAAAATCTTTAGGTCAGCACTTTTTACATGATAAAAATATTGCAAAAAAAATTGTAGAATTGCTTTCAATACCGCCTGGTTCGATTGTGTTAGAAATCGGACCAGGAACTGGTGTTTTAACTGACTTTTTACTCGAAAAAGATATTGTGCTTTATGCAGTCGAAGTAGATACTCGCTCTATTGATATTTTGCAAGAAAAATATGCGAATTATTTAAATCAGAAATTATTCATTTTAAATCAAGATATTTTAAAAGTCAATTTCGAAGAAATTTTTACGAAACATAATCAAAAATTACACTTAATCGGTAATATTCCATATTACATTACAAGCCCGATTTTATTCCATTTATTCGACAATGCAAATTATTTACAGTATGCAGTTTTAATGGTGCAAAAAGAAATTGCTTTAAGATTAAAAGCAAAACCTCGCACAAAAGATTATGGAATACTCACCTTAGCCCGTGAAATTTTTGGTGAAATGGGAAAAATTTACACTGTGCCGGCATCTTGCTTTTTACCTCCGCCAAAAGTTACAAGTGCCTTTTTTGAAATTAATTTCCGTTCGCCAAGTATCTTAAAAGATAATCAAGTTCAAAAAAAGAAATTAATTAATTTAATTAGAACACTATTCGAACAAAGACGCAAAATGATTTCTAATAGCATCAAAAATTATGTTTCTTCTTCCGAAATATATCAAAATTTGATAAATTGCCAAGAACTTCAAATAAAAAAATACCTCTCTTCAAGACCAGAAGAATTATCACTTAATGATTATGTAATTTTGTATAATTTTTTAAATTCAATACAAAAATAGATTACATTTTTTTATGCAAAAGAAACTCAAAGAAACATTCGAACTTTTGAATTATTCTGATTTATACACATTGTTGATGCTATGCTTTTTAATGTTAATAAATTTGATTTTTATATTTCAAATTAAGCATTCAGTTATTAATCTTTTTTCGAGTTTAATTTTCAGCACTGCGATTCTAATATTAATTTATTACCATAAGAAAAATAATAATCAAATATTAAATTTTTTCAGATATACATATTATTTAATCGCAATATTATTCATTTATAGTCAATTCCAACTAATAATCAAAGCTTTCAGGCAAACAGATTATGATAATATCTTAATCAAATGGGATGTATTACTTTTAGGTAAAAATGCAGGTGATTTATTCTCACAAATTGCAACACCTGTTTTGACGGAATATTTACAAATTGCTTATTCTTTATTTTACTTTTTGCCATTAATTGTTGGTTGGGCACTTTACAAAATGCAGAGCTCGGATTTGGATACTTTTATTAGAAATATAATGTTTGCTTACTTTTTTTCGTATTTTTTATATTTAATTATGCCCGCAATTGGACCGAGATTTACTATTTATGATTTTACCCATTTAAATCAAGATTTACCAGGATTATTTATTACAGATTTTCTTCGCTGGGCAATTAATTTGGGTGGTGGAATTACAACGCAAACGTTTAATCCAATTTATTTAGTTAATCGAGATTGTATGCCAAGCGGTCATACTATGATAACATTAGTAACTATTTATTTTGCATATAAATATAATGTTAGATCGAAAAATTTTGTTTTATTTTTAGGTATTAGTGTGATTGTTGCAACGGTATATATGCGATATCATTATTTTGTTGATATATTAGCAGGAATCTTCTTTGCTTTTATTAGTGTTTTAATTGAACCTCTCTGGTTTAATTTTATTAAAAAATCTACATTAATTTCAAAATTTATTAATTGAAATTTGGTAATTTTAAATTTACTATAATTCTTTTTTAAAGAAAAAAGTTAATGCAAGAAATTTCGAACAAAACAAATAATATAGATATATCAATAGTTATAGTAAATTATAACGTTCGAGACTTTCTGAATAATTGTTTGTATTCAATTTATAAATCCCAAACAGAACTTAATTACGAAATAATTGTTGTAGATAATAATTCAACTGATAATTCTGTTACTTTTTTAAAAGATAAATTCCCTCAGGTTAAATTTATCGAATTAAAGGACAATCTTGGCTTTTCAAAAGCAAATAATATTGGTTTCAAAGAAGCAAATGGCAAATATGTTTTGATTTTAAATCCCGACACAATAATCAATCCCGATACTTTACAAGTAATGTATAATTATATGGAAAAACATCCCGAAGTAGCACTATCGGGTTGCAAAGTGTTGAATGCAGATGGCTCTTTTCAATATGCTTGCAGACGTGGGTTCCCAACACCTTGGGCATCATTTACAAAATTATTCGGGTTGCAAGCATTATTCCCGAAATCGAGACTATTTGCACAATATAATCAAACATTCAGACCAACTGACGAAACATATTATATTGATGCCTTGATTGGCGCTTTTATGTTTGCTCGCTTAGATGTTATAAAAGAAATAAATGGATTTGACGAAGACTTTTTTATGTATGGCGAAGATATTGATATCTGTTACCGTATTCACGAAGCTGGGCACAAAGTTGCTTATGTTCATTCATCTTCCATTACTCATTTTAAAGGCGAAAGCACCCGCCGAAGCTCTATCAACGAAATAAGACATTTTTATGAAGCAATGGAAATATATGTAAAAAAACATTATGCAAATTCGCACTTTTTCTTATTTTTACTCCGAATGGCAATTGCTTTCCGTTCTTTTTTAGCATATCTCGAAACATACAAAAAAGACATTCCTGTAATAATAGTTGATTTGCTCATTGCTAATATTTCTTTGCTCATTGCAACAGATGTCAAATTTGAACGCTTTTTTGGCTTCCCGTCTTATGCGTATCCGACTGTCTTTATAGTAATTTCATTGCTTTGTTTTGGCAGTTTATTTTTTGTTGGAGAATATTTCGAAGGAGAAAATTCATACCGAAAAACATTTTTTGGTTATTTAATAACTTTCTTTATATTATCTGCTCTTACGTACTTTTTCAAAAACTACGCATTTAGCCGTGGCGTTGTGCTTTTGACAATTGGTTTTAGTATAACATTTTCCTTTATATTTAGATTTATTTTGAATACAATCAAAAGCAGAAAAATTAAAACAGAGAAAAGCAGAACGGCAATTTTATTCAATTATTCAAAATGGGAAGAACTTGAATCAAATATAAAGAAGTTGGACTTTAACCAACATTATGATTTAGTCGGTCTTTTTTATTTTGAAACCAACCAAACAATACAAATCAAATCTAATTATAAAATAATAGGAAATTATGAATTCCTCAAAAAAAATATCAAGGAGTTCAACTTAAATGATGTTATCATAATTACGGATAATTCCGAAACTGAAAGTTATAATGATTTAATTAATAAAACAATCGGTACAAATATAAAATTACATTTTGTAAAAAAGTTAGAAGAATTTTATGCCTCACAAATAATCAATTCAGTATCCAATAATCCGGTAATAATCAAGAATTATCGAATAATTCTGCCACGATACAAATTCGCAAAACGTACAATTGATATTATTTCTTCATTAATAATGCTGACAATTTGTTTGCCTGTAACAATTTATAAAAATTCAAAGAATAAAAAATACTTTAAAGACATTTTAAACGTTTTAAAGGGTAAATATTCTTTAATCGGAGTTTATCCTGTTGAAAATATTAGAAATTATAATGCAAAACCTGGGTTATTAAATTTAGTGCAATTTGCTAATAAAGATATTAGCAAGGATGCAATCAAGAAATTAAATGATTATTATGAATTAAATTATTCATTATCATTAGATTTCGACATATTTATCAAAAGTTTAATTTAAAGAGGAGAAAAAAATTATGCAAGTTTTTGATTTTGAAAAGCCAATTATTGAATTAGAACAAAAATTAGAAGAAATTCGTGCTTTAACGGGAACTGTCGATATGTCGAAAGAAATTAAGGATTTTGAAGGGAAAATATTGGGATTAAAACAAAATATTTACAGTAATTTAACAAGGTGGCAAAAGGTTCAAATCGCTCGTCATCCAGATAGACCTTACACATTGGATTATTGTAATAATATTTTTGAAAATTTCCAAGAATTGCACGGTGATAGGAAATATGCTGATGATAAAGCCATCGTCGGTGGTTTTGCCACAATAGGCAAACATAAAGTGATGGTCGTTGGTCAGCAAAAAGGTCGGGGGACAAAAGACAATCTCTATCGTAATTTCGGGATGTCAAATCCCGAAGGTTACCGTAAAGCTGCACGATTATTCAAATTAGCTGAAAAATTTGGGAAACCGATTATCACATTTGTCGATACTCCTGGAGCGTTTCCCGGTATTGAAGCCGAAGAGCGTGGACAAGCCGAAGCAATCGCTTCTAATTTAATGCTTATGAGTGATTTGAAAGTCCCCATTATTGTTGTCATAATTGGCGAAGGTGCATCCGGCGGTGCCATCGGAATCGGCGTCGGCGATAGAATTTTAATGTTCCAATATGCTTGGTATTCTGTTATTTCACCTGAATCATGTTCGAGTATTTTATGGCGCTCTTGGGATTTCAAAGAACAAGCTGCTGAAGCTTTGAAACTTTCCGCCGAAGATTTAATCGAATTTGGAGTAATTGATAGAATTGTTCCTGAACCAATTGGCGGTGCTCATAAAAATCATGAGCAAATGTTCAACACTTTAAAACCTATTTTAATTGAAGAACTAGATAATCTTGCCAAAATTAAACCCGATAAATTAGTTAAGTTAAGAAAAGAAAAATTCTATAAAATGGGAAAATGGGAAGAAGATTAGTTCTTCCCTTTGTTTACCCATCAAATTGAGATTTCGGGTTTTCACTCTAAAATAAAAGCAAATTTTGGTAATTCGCTGTTCGAAATTTTTTTATTTGGGAAATTTATATTTATAATCATTTTGATTAAATCATTATAAGCTCGCTCAACTAATTTCACATCGCCCAATATTACATCTTCACGTATTTTAAAATGCGTAACCGAAGCGGCATAAGAGCCCGAATCCATTTCTGTGGTTAAAGTTTCCGAAAGCAAAACCTTAGATATTTCGCTATTTGCCATTTTAATCAATTGAGAATATAATTCTACTGATTTGGCACTCCCCAAATCTTTAATATCAATTGAAATGTCTGACGGAGTCGCTATTGTTTGCGAATCAATTAACTGCTGCAATCTTATGCTCAAATTTTGTAATTCCTCAGCACTTGGCGGATAACTGTATTGTCCAATAACAAGCGGCATACCATATTTTTCCAAAAAATTCATCCAAAATCTAAAACCCAAATTTTTTGTTGTAACTGCCCAAAAGCATTTTGCCAACAATGCATCTCCATACGGATTTTCAAAACTTGGATTATGCCTAACGATTAAAAATTTATTTTCGGGAAGTCCAACACCTTCGATTATTCCTTTCTTTCGAAATTTTATTTGATTATTATTGTCATAAAAGAACCAATCCAACGGCTTAGGAATTATTGAGTTAGGAATCAATTTTGAATTACTCGATTCCTCCCAAACAATTTCCATCACTTGTAAGCCCGTGAAAATCGCTTCGAGAATGTACGATGTTATATTATAAAAATCAAATTCATCAAAAATATTATTAATTAAAGAATAAATCTCTTTATCAACGGAATTCCCTTTAATTTCCTTTTTTAATGCTAAAACGCCTGTCTTGCGAGATTGAATGCAACTCCAAACGTGCGGGTCATTTTTCAAATCAGAAAATGCTCTCGATAAATTTCCTTGTTCAGAAATAACTTGATTCGGATTTGGCAACATCCCGATATATTTATGAAATGTCAAATAATTGTCTCTCGTAACAAGTTCTTTCGTTAAAAGTGGAGTTCCACTTGCAAGAGATGAATAATTCGTATCAATCATAGTTTCCTCACTTTGCTAAAAAATATCCTATCACTGTACCCGATAAAATTAAAGCAGGTTGTTTCCACCATTCTTCTTCTTTTTGAACATATTCGATTTGTTTAATAATGATTGTAGAATCTGGTTTTTGAGATAATTTCATCGAAAATAAATTTTCGGGATAATGATATACAATTGAAATAGTGTCAAATTTTATTAAAGTATCAATTTTTGCAACAAACGGTTTAGTAATAATTACAGTATCTCGCACATATTTAATTTTCATCTTAACTGAATCCAAAGCAATCTTTTTCCCTTCTTTGAAAATTATTAAAGTATCAGTTTTTATTTGTTGTATCGGAATATATTTTGAATTATTTGCTTTACTTTTTAAAATGTCAAATTTATTAAAAGAAAGAAAAGCAATAAATAAAATTAAGATGAGAATTATAATATTTTTTTTATTTTCTGACATCATATCTCCCGAAATCCAATTAATCCACGAATTGCAAGCCTGCCAAGCGGGTGGAAAATATTACGAGTTTTAATAAATACACCTTGTTTGTTTGAAAGCTCATCACTAACATTAAAAGCAAGTGTTGTAACTAAATATTTTGTATTTATTGAAATAATTCGCTCAATGTGTCCAAAAGGTGTTTTAGCTTTTTTCCAGACTATCAAATCATTAACTTTCGGTAAATACTTATTCCTTTTGCCTTGTTTCATCGCATAGTTAAATACTTCGTTTGCGAGAGCTGTTCGAGGAATTGGTATATCGCTTTCCGGGAGATTTAATTTTTTAGTAGCTTGCAAAAATGTCCAATAAATTCCAGCGGCACAATATGGACTCCCTTCGGGTAAACCAAAGGGAGCCAGATATTTTGCAGTAATCCCATCATTATTATTAGTTCTTTCTGTTTTCCCAACTTCTGCAAGACCTATTTCTAAGGATTTTTGTAGAACACAAGCCCTTGCAATTAAATCATATTTCTTTTGTGAAAATGCAGGCAAAGTTATAAGTATCAATGGGAATAATATTAAAATTAACTTTTTCATATTGCACCTTTTTAAATAACATAATAAACTCCAACAACACTCAAACCAACTAAGAAATGCACACCGAGAAATATTAATCCCAAAGTATTGACAGATTGTTCTTTGACAAAATCCAACTTCGTATAAATAATCGTGGACAATCCCGCTAATCCTATTGCTAGTACTTCAATTATAATTAAAAATAATAACGTACGTATTTCTGTCATTCCAGGATTAAGCAAGGCAAGAGATATAATTCCTAAAATCAGCCAAAGCCCATTTCTTAGAACAAAATTTTTAATATTATCGAGCATTTCAATTCCTTTAATGAGTTAATAAAATTTCTGCATATTCTGTATTATAATTACTGATTACTATTCCATTTGTAGTATTGCCAGTATCCGAAACAACGGCTTTTCCCGTAGCATCGCTGGTAACTTTCGACCCCCCAGTCAAATTTGCTGAACAACCGACAATTGCAGTACCTTCAACAATCAAGGAGATTAATTCCCCTGCTTTTGCAGGATAATCAGATACACCTAATGCAAAACCACCAAGTGTTGTCAAATGTCCATTTACATCGACAAATCTATATGACGGAATATCTTCTGCCGCTCGGACTGTAAGTCGTAAAACTGGTTGATATGATTTTTGTGATAACATTTTAACCTCACTTATTTTATTTATTTGATTTTATTTATAATTTGAGATATTTATTGTAATTTAACTTAGTTAAGATTGTGGTGTGGTAGTAATTAAAAACGCAGCTTCGGGACATACAACTTTTAAAGTCCAATTATCTGTTGCTCGTATAACTTTAATTTTCCCACCATTTTCATAATAAGTATCAATTTCGGGCATACCTTCTTTTTCGAAAATATACCCGTAACTTGGATTATATTGTGAACGGCTATTGTCGTCGGATTGGTCGACGTATGCAAAAATTAATGAATTTCCCCAAATATCATCGAAGTTGCGTCCATCTGTGGAACTTACACCAAGACCTATGAAAATGTTTTCTATTTCAAACAAATCTTGTAATAATTTAAGATTTAATTTTATTGTCCCTGAGTTTTGAATAATTGAAGTAATATTTGAATTTGCACAAATTTGATTGAAAGTCGTTGGACCCATTATAACTATATTCGGCTTTCTGGATATATTCGCACGAATTTTATCTGTTGCCGTTTCTATTATATTATTAATTGAAAAATCTCCATAACCATTCGTAAATGTAATCCCTGGTTCCATAACAATTTTCATATCAGAAGAAAAATTATCAGGATTTTGCACATAATCGGCTATTGCTTTTTCTCTTTCTAAGGTCAAAATATTTAATAAATCAATTGTTAGCTTTTGCTCATATTTCAATAAATCATACGTTTCTTCTTCTTCTAAATAATCCATTGCAACTTCCAAATCTCTTTCCTGCAAAGAGAATTCAATAGTTTCGAAATCCATTGTCGGTATTCGATTTGAGTTACTTCTGATTGCCCGTTCTGAATCACGAATTACAAAGGAATCTTTGCCAAAAAATGGGACACGTCCTTTTTGCGATTTCACCTTAACCGTCGGAAAAAGCCTATGACCAATATAATTCGATGGCTGATAACCTAACGCTAAATTAGTCAATACCGGATCAACCATTCTCAATGAATCTAATCTGCTTTCTATCATTTTTACCTCTTAATTATTTGATTTTATAAAACCTTGTTTTTTACTAACAGTTTAATATTTATTCTCAAAACATTTCGATAATGCTTGCTCATAAGTTAATGAGTTATCCATTTGAATTAATTGGATTGCTCGGTTATGTAATTCTTGCCGTTTTGGATTTAAATTCATATTTCTCGTATTTACATTATCATAATTTGAAAAGTTCATTGCTTGTTCTTTTGTAGCAAATTCTTGGGTATAAATTGATGAATTTTGATGCGAGATGAAATTTAAAAAAAATTGAGTTAGTTCAAATTGATTTTCTGTAATGTCATCAATGTGTTTAAGTTTTTTCAATGCCTCGAAATATTTATTCCGTGAAGCATTGGTAATTTTCCCTTCTTTTTCGAATTTATTCAAAATATCTTCGAAATGCCTTTCACTTTGGGCGTCTTCGAACTTTTTAATTTTTTCTTTTAATAATTTATTTTCTTCATTTAATTTGTTAATTTCATTCGCATCTTCTGTTTGAGATTCATCGATTATGTCTTCTTGACTTGAATTAAAGTCAAAAGCAATTTCTTCTGATAAATCATTTTCGAATTCAACTGCTTTCAACCCTTTTACAGCAGGTGTCGCCGCACCTAATAATCCAATATGCCTCAAATTCAAGTCGGAGGTAATTGAAATTGAAACTTTGGAATATTTTTTGTCCTTTATATCTTGAGCAAGTTCTGAAGATAAATTTGTAATTTTTGCAAGTAAAAATTTGCCTCTTCTTGCTAATTTTTCTACCCAACCGTAAGCGGGTTCGTTATTGTCAGGATGACCTAAAACAAGCGGCGCCAAAGAGTTCACTTCACTATTTACTTTTTCATTATATTGATTTGCAATTTGGTCGAGGTCTTCGATTGTGTATGAATGGCTTTCGCCCTGTGAATCTGTGTGTTTGCCAACTTTAAAAATTTCTATCCACATTTCGCACCTTTTTTGAATTCTTTTATTTAATTCAAGTGCGAAAATATATTGAACACCAGCTTATGAATAGTAATTTATTTTAAAATGATTTAGCAAAATTACTTAGAAATATAAAAGATATGTTATTTATAAAATGAAAAATTAAATTGTTTATTTGACAAATAGAAAATATTAAGCTTTTGGAAGTTGAATAATAATAGTAGTTCCTTGATTTACAGTACTTTGTACTCCAATTGTACCATGCATTAGCTCAACAATTTTTTTAGATATTGGCAGACCAATTCCAATACCTGTGAAATGTTCTGTCTTTAGCTCACGTTTTTGAGTAAAAGGTTCGAAAATACTGCTAAGTTTGTCTTTAGGAATTCCGATTCCTGAATCTTTAATTTTTATTAAAACAAATTGCTCTTCTTTTGTCGAAAATTCTTCTGCTTCAATCCGAACAAAGCCTTTTTTTGTAAATTTAAAAGAATTTTCTAAAATCTGTGAACATACTAAAAACAATAAATTATTATCAGCCTTGACGCTTAAATTGTCGTTTTTCAAAATATATTCAAATTTTATTCTTTTGCTATCTGGCACATAAATTGAAAAAGTCTCAATCAAAAATTCAAAGAAGTATTTCAAATTGATTTCTTGAATTAGAATATCTTTAGTTCCTGATTCCAACTCAGAAAGCAACATTAAAGTGTCTAAAATGTTCCGCAATTTTTCAGCAGAGTTAAGAATTAATTTCAATGTTTCTTTACTTTTTGGATTATCGTTCAGTTCTATTTGCAATAACTGCAAAAAGCCAAAGATACCATTTAGTGGAGTTCTAAGTTCAGCACCAATATTATTGATTATTGAAGACTGTATTTTAATTAAATCTTCGTATTCTTTTTTCATTTTTACAGTTTTGCGATTCTCTTCTTGAAGTTGTATATTGTTGAAAATTTGAGCATCCTCAGATTGCTTGATTAAATCGGCAATTTGTTGTTCATATGCAAGAATTTTCATTTGATTGTCGTCATAAAGTTGCGTCAACTTATTAATATCTTGCTTTAATATTGTAATTTGCTTTTCAAGTTTTTTGATTTTTTCTAAATCTTCTTGATTTTTAACTAATATAGAGTTTAATCTTTCATTAGCGATTAATAAATCTTCTTCTGATGATATTTTGAGAACGTTTAAAAAATTTCGTTTATTTATTTCGTTTTTACGTATTCTTTCGGTTTGAACTACATAAAAATCAATTTCATTATTTTGCAATTTTGTTATTTTAAAAATTATTTCGTTTTCATTGTTAAAATTACAGTCAATATTTTTTAAATAAAAATGAGATAATTCTCCACCTTTAAGCTTTTCGAAGGCAACCGCAAACTCATCACTTAGTTTTGGATAATTTTTGTCGAAAATTTCTGGGAAGGATAAACCAATTATTTCTTCTTCGGTAAACCCAAAGCACGATGCACCAATTTTGTTCGCAAGAATTATACCCAATTCATTGAATATAATTAAACCAAAATCAAAAGTTTCGTGGACATTCAGATTGAAAATATTAATGTTGTTTGAAAACATAATTAAAATTAACAATTGTTATTAATTTGTTAAATTGCAAAAAAAAATACGTGCAATTTATGTACTGCAAATTTAATACTTTTATAAGATATAACAGAATTATTCTTTCAATATTTATAATTTTCCCCGCAATATTCATTAGTTGCATAAATCTTCGAGTTGATTACCCAGAAATAAAGTACTATGGATTGGAACCTATTGAAACGCAGCCCACACGTTTCAAATTCGATGGCATTTTGCAAGTACGAACCTTCACTGGTTCAAATATACTTGCAACTCGACGATTTTTAGTCGAAAAATCAAATCAAGAAATTGAGCAGTATTATTACCACCGATGGAATGATGATTTTACGGAATTATTTACCTGGCTTTGCTTGAATAGATTAAATACTTCAAAAATATTTACTGGCGGTGTGGTCCCACAAAATACAGTTCAAATACCAAATTACATTTTAGAAGGAGAAATCCTCGAATTAAAAATATACAACGGTTCAGAAAAACTAAAAGATTCCAGTTATGCAGCAATTACTGTTAAAGCTAATTTGCTGGGCTACACTCCCGATAGCGCCAACTTTATCTCTTATTATACAAATATTTACAAATCAAAAATTTTCCGTGAAAATGAAAAATCAGTAACAATTGCACCGGCGGTAAACAAAGCCGCAAATGAAATTATAACAAAAATGAGTGAAGATATAATAAAAGTATTATCAAATCTATAAAAAAATAAAGAAATTCAAAATTATTTTTTAATTTTACATTTTTATATAAAACAAGAATAAACGGAAAAAACGAGAAATACAAATAAAGAGGAGTATTAATGTCAGAAAAGAAATTTATACCGTTTGTATCACCCGAAACAAATATGACCGAGTTTACATTACGAGCATTATTAATTGGATTAATATTAGCAGTAGTGTTAGGAGCAGCAAACGCATATTTAGGGTTGAAAGCAGGAATGACCATCGCCGCTACTTACCCAGCTGCAGTTATCGGTATGGCATTATTAAAAGTTACAAGAGGCTCTATTCTTGAAGAAAATATCACACGTACAGTTGGTTCTATCGGAGAATCAGTTGCTGCAGGTGCAATCTTCACTCTTCCCGCATTTTATATAGCCGGTATTTGGCGACCATTTTTAACAACAAGCACTTATATCACTGCCTCGTTAATTTTAATTTTTGGTGGCATCTTGGGTATTATGTTTGTTGCTTTACTCCGTAGGGTTATGGTCGAAGATGCTGATTTACCTTTCCCCGAATCTGTCGCTGCATCTGAAATCCACAAGACAGGACGAAGCGGCGGAAGTGGCTCTAAATTCCTTTTTGGTGGAATGATTTTCGGTGGTCTTGTTAAATTATTAATTGAATTTAAAATTTTCCCTGAACTTTGGCAAAAATTCGTATCATTTTCAAAACAATTAGTTACTGGCACTGTATTTCAAGGACAAGGTGGCATAATGATGAGCTCTCCATCTGTCAGCCCCGCATATATGGGCGTCGGTTATATCATTGGACCAAAGCTCGCATCATTGAACTTCAGCGGTGGTGTGGTTGCATGGGGATTACTCGCACCTATCATTCTTTACTTTATCGCTCCTTCACTTGATTTAAATGCTTGGGCAACATATTTGGTTCAAACAAAAAATATCCCGTTTGCTCAAGCTATGAATAGCGTAAGCGACCCATTATATCAAATTACTTCTGTTTGGAAATTCATTGTCCGTCCAATTGCAATAGGCGGTATGTTAGTCGGTGCAGGATTTACTTTATTCAAAATGCGTACAAGCCTTATTGAAGGTATCAAACGTTCTATCGGCGATGTAAAAAAAGCTGCTACTGGTAATGTATCTGTTTCTGATAGAACAGAAAAAGACTTGCCATTCTTTTGGATTTTAACCGGCATTATAATTGTTGCAATTGCAACATTTTTAATTACATTTTTAATATTCCAAACTTCATTCCTTGTAGCACTTGTTGCAGCAACAGTAATGATAGTACTGGCATTTTTCTTTGCTGCTGTTTCAGGTTATCTGGTTGGAATAATTGGTTCAAGCAACAACCCAATTTCAGGGCTCACTTTAACTGCACTTGTTGTAACTGCACTTATACTCGTAGTTTTAGGCGTGGATACAAATAGCGGTGGAGTCAAAGCAGTTCTTGGAGTTGCGGCAATTGTTTGCGTTGCTGCTGCTGTTGCCGGCGAAATGCTTCAAGATTTAAAAGCTGGACATATTCTCGGTGGTACACCTTGGAAAATGCAAATTGGCGATATCATTGGTGTTATTCTCGCTGGGTTAGTTATGTTCTTTGTTCTTTCGTTTTTAAACGACGGTGATATTGCACAAGGTTTGAAAGAAGGTTACGAAGGTGGTTTCGGAAGCAAAAACTTATCCGCACCGCAAGCAGGACTTATGGCGATGCTTTCGAAAGGTATCGTAGAAGGGCAAATGGCTTGGCCACTTATTATCGTTGGAATGTTGATGGGAGTTGCATTTATTTTGATGCAAATTAAAAGTCCAATGCTCGTTAGTGTTGGTATGTATTTACCACTCGAAACAACTTTTGCAATATTTATTGGTGGTTTGATGAAAGGCATTGTAGATATGTATAATAAAAATTTAAAATACAATCCTGCCCAACTTGCAAGAGTAGAAAACACAGGAGTGTTGATAGCTTCCGGTTTAATTGCCGGAGAGGCGCTAATGGGGTTAGTGTTCGCTGGATTTCGTGTAGGAAATATTTTCCCACCGGAAATATTTCCAAATGCATCATTCATATTCAGTTTAATCCCATTAATTTTGATTGGTGTAATTTTAACGGTTATTCCACTTAAAAACGCTGGTGATCCAGATGAACCTGCACCACCAAGTGCCGTTATGTAGATGAAGCATGTATTATCTTTTAAAGGTTGCCACATTAATGGCAACCTTTTTTTTAAAAATTTTATTCAAAAAAAATATTTTTTGTTACTTACGTTTTTATTTTTTTTTAATTTATTGGAGTTTTAATGAAAAAATTTACATTACTTTTATTTCTTTTTTCTTTGCTTTTAGTTAAAGCAAATGCACAGCAACTCGATTTCATAACTGTCGATGTTGCTTACGAATATTACAAAACAATACCGAACATTGATAAATACGAAATAGTTTTGGTGGAAGCTATTGAAATGCAAGGTTCGGGTCTATTAATTGATTTTGAAACAGGACGTGCAAACAATTGGATCTTTGCAACACGCTCAAAAGATACTTCAGACCACGATATTCATATGTTTATCTTTATGTCTATGTTAGGAGTTGTTAATTATCAGGAAGAAACTGACTCTGATAATGATGCACAACAAGCAATTACTCTTCTCAAAACAACTTGGGTCGGCTCATCTCAATTAGCAGAAAAATTAAAGAACACACCCGATTTAAATCAATACATTCAAGTTAAGGGCAACGATATTACATCCAAATTTTTAATACTTTATCATTTTTATGGTGATTTACCCAATGGCAAAACTGAAGCAAACGTTTGGTCAGCAACTGTAATGGTTTCAGAAACTGATATGGCAACTTGTGCTTACGACGCCGAAACAGGCGATAATTTAGGCTGTGTAATTGACCCACCTTTAAGCGTTAACGAAGTTGCTCAAATTGTTTTAGAGCTTTTCCCAAATCCAACAACTAACAAATTAAAAATAAAAGAAATTCCTGATGGAGCAACTAAATATGAAATTTACAACCATTTAGGAGCTATAGTCAGCGAAGGCGTGATTTCCAATGAAATAGATGTATCAACCCTTCCCGCTGGTACTTATTTCTTGAAAATTGGAAATACACAGAAAAAGTTTGTAAAAATATAATTTAATTTAAATTCCTTTGTAAATCAAAAAAGAGCCTCTCTCAAAAGAGGCTCTTTTATTTTTCACATAAAATACAAACTTTGTAAAAACATAATTTTTAAGTTGAAAAATTCCAAAAATAAACTATTAATGTAAAAACATTGATATAGAATAGTTAAAAAAAGGACTGTGATTAGCAGCCCTTTTTTCTTTTATTCTGCACTTATATTCGGAAAGATGCTTTTTCGACCGACTGAATGATACTCAAAACCAGAATTAATCATTTCATCAAGTTCGTATTGATTACGACCGTCGAAAATTATAAACTCTTTCATTAATGATTTCATTTTGTTGAAATCAATACTTCTAAATAAACTCCATTCAGTGACAAGAATTAAGGCATCAACATCTTTCAAAACGGTATATGGATCTTTGTAATATTTAATTTTATCACCATAATGTTTTCGAGTATTTTCGATTGCTTCGGGGTCATATGCTTGGATTTCTACATCATTTTCTAAGAGAAGATCAATTAATTTAAAAGCGGGCGATTCACGAACATCGTCTGTATTTGGTTTAAAGGCAAGTCCCCAAATTGCAATTTTTTTACCTTCTAAATTTTGGAATCTTTTTTTGATTTTATTGAAAAAATACTCTATTTGAGTATTGTTAACTTCTTGTGTTGCTTGAATAATTTGCAAAGGTACACCAATATCTTCTGATGAATACATCAATGCACGGACATCTTTTGGGAAGCAACTACCACCGTAACCAATACCGGGGAATATGAAGCGTTTACCGATTCTTGAATCTGCACCTATTCCTTTGCGAATAAGTTCGATATCCGCACCAACTGCTTCGCAATAACGAGACAAATCGTTCATAAATGAAATCTTCGTAGCTAAAAAGGCGTTCGCCGCATATTTTGTCAATTCTGCACTTTTCCTATCCATAAAAATTAAAGGATTCCCGCTTCTTAAAAACGAATCGTATAAATCACGCATCACATTTTTTACTCGCTCTGAACTTGTACCTACAACAACTCGTTCTGGTTTCATTGCATCTTCAATAGCAAAACCTTCCCTTAAAAATTCAGGATTGCTCACAACTTCAATTTCATTTTCACCAAGAATTAAGTCGAATATTTCTTGTACTTTATCGCCAGTTCCTACGGGAACAGTGCTTTTATCAACGATAATTTTATTTTTAGGTAAATTTTGGTCACGAATTATTACAGCAATATCTTTTGCAACATGTAAAACGTGTTGCAAATCGGCAGAACCATCTTCGCTTGGGGGTGTTGGCAAACATAAAAAGATTAAATCTGATAATTCTATACTTTTTGCTAAATCTGTTGTGAAATTTAATCGACCTTCTTCATAATTTTTTTTCAACAACCATTCTAATCCCGGTTCGAAAATTGGAGAAATTCCTTTCTTCATTTTCTCAATTTTTTCTTTATCGATATCTACACAATAAACTTCATTTCCGTGGGCTGCAAAAGTAGTTCCGGAAACGATTCCGACGTATCCTGTTCCAATGATTGCAATTTTATGAGACATATGTAACCTATGAATAAATAATGTAAAAATTTTAATGAGTTTATAATAATTTGGAAATTACTAAAAGCAAAATTATGAGAATTGAAATTAATATCGCAAATTTTACTAATTTTTTTATTAATGAAAAAAATAATCCTATAAAAAAAATTACAAGAATTACTTTAACAAAACTCGGTAAAGTTATAAAAAAACTTAATATTTCCATAAATAAAATAAATAAATTATCTTAATTTAAAATTCAAGGTAATAATTCCAACTTGGACAATGTTTTGACTAATAGAATTAAAACGCCATTGGCGAAGCGCATCCATAGCGGCTTTTTCTAATCTTGGATCTGCTTTTTCAAGTGGGTACATTTTATCGATTGTTCCATCTTGAAGAACAGTGAATTGTATGCGGATTGTTCCCGAAGCATTCACCCCTGGCGGGTATTCAGGTATTTTTTTATAAATTACAATTCTATTTCCGCCACCGCCCCAATCAATATCACCAAATCCTCGACCGGAACCATTTCCAAATCCTTTATCCCCAAGTCCGGAGCCAAAAGCATCGCCTTCTGTTTTACCAATATTTCGGGAATCACTCCCACTTTCGTTTTGATTATTCTTTGTATTTGTGCTTGGATTGCCGGAAGGTTTTAAATATGCTGCATCTTCGGGTTGTATATCAGTTTTTTTCACATTATTACTTTGAGTTGCTATTTTCGCATCTTGTAATTGATTTGTAGTTTCTGGACCTTTATGAGCTTTTCCTTCTTCAGAAAGATTACCTTTGTTACCACCCGTGCCATCACCTTCGCCAAAACTAAGTAATTCGATTGGTATTACATTGCGTTGCAATTCAATCGGCTGTGGAGGTTCCAAATTATAAAATGGCAATAAAATTATAATGATTAAAAATAATAAAATGGATAAAGCCCATCCTGTGTATGTATTTTTATCCCAAGGAATTTTGAAAGCTACAAAATCTTTTTCGTCGTAATTTTTGAAATTCATCTTTATTTCTTCTTCTCTAAAATTAGGTTATTTGATTCTATCAACCCAAGTTTGGCTGAAACCCAATCGTTTTGCTGCATTTATTGCTTCATCTTTTGTCGGATAATTCCCGAAACGTACTCTATACCAAGTCAAGTCTCTGATTTTTTGCTGAACTATACGTGCTGTTGATATATTCATTGCTAATAATTTATCGAGCCATATTTTTGCATCTTCATAAGATGGTGTCGAATATACTTGAATTGTATAAACTGCCGTTTCTTTGCGAGACGTTTTATCTTCTTGTATTGTTTCAACTAAATTATCATCTTTTGTTTGTTGAGTTTTGTGTTCAACATTGGTTTTTGGTACAAATCTTCTCTTTGGTTTAATTGGTGGAGCATAAGAATAATTTGGTATTTTTCGGCTAATTTGTGGTTTCTTCTCTTCGTTTTTAATAATTTTATTTTCTTTTTGTGTTATTGGTTCTTCCTTACTAAGTTTCGGTTTTTCTTCGTTTTTAGCAATTTCATTTCCAGGTGGATTTGTTTTTTCTTTTGCAACTGTGTCAATTTTTGCTGATTCTTCTTTTTTGACGGTGTTTGTATCTTTTATTTCAGCTTTATTTTCATTTTTTTCTTTATTTTGAATTTGTTTCGTAGCTTTATGTGCTGTTTTTAACGAATCTTGGTAATTCTTTTCTGGTGTTTTAATTATATAATCCAAACTGAAATAAGTCGCAACAGTGAAAACAGCCAAAATTGCTGCTGAAAGGAATAACCAAAAAACTAACCCTTTCTTTTTCTTTTCTTTTTGGGGTTTGCTCTCTTTAATTTTCTTCTCTTTTGGTGCTTTAGCTTTTTTCTTTTCAATTACGGGAATTGATTCACCTGAAATATTCCCCAAGTTTTCGGATGTCCCTTCTCCGGATAAATTTCCTAAATCGATGTATTCAAAATTTCTTTCTCTTTCTTCGACGGGCTTGAAATTTGGGTCGGGTGGAATTTCAATTAATGGCTCTTCTTCTATTATATTTTTCTTGGCTTTCTTTGCTTGTTTTTGTTTTAATTCTTCTTCAAGTTGTTTTTTGAAGTCATCGTCGAATACAATATTTGAAGAAGCATTATCAACCTGGGTGTTTACAATTGGACTTTCTTCTTGGGGTGGATTTTCTTTATCTTCAGCAATAGAATTATCAATTTCTGTTGGTATCGCCTCTTCGGTGATGTTTTCTGTTGTTTCGGTTTGAGTTGGTGTGGTTATTTCCGGTGAATCGCTCTCGAATTGGTCCCAAATTGAACTACCGCTATCCTCGTTGCTTTCCACTGGACTTTCATTTGCCGCAACTTCTGAGTTTTCAGGAGTTTCGTCAAAAATATCTAAAAAAGATTCGGGCTCAGGGTCATCAAATGTTGGAAACTTACCTGGGTAAGTTCCTTGTGATTCAAGTAAAAAACTATCATCATCAGGTTCTCCCGGTTGGAAACCTGATTTAATTTCTTCATCTTTTAACTTATTTTCATCAAATATTGCCATTTAAAATAACCAATTTAATCCAAATGAGCCGTATATACCTCTTTCTCTATATCCTCCCCAAAGGATATTATTATTATTTGTTAAATTATCAAGTTCTAAATAAATTTTTAAATTATTTAAAATTTGATAATTAGATTTAAAATATAAATTTAAATACGAATTAATTTCGTTTTTGTTATCTTTATCGGCAAATCTATTAGAATTATAAAGGAAACCAATCTCAGAATTCAAATATTCTGTCCATTTTCTCAAATATGTGGCTTTTGTTTCAATTAATGGCAAATATGGGACGGTATTGCTTTTGTAATCTAAAACTCCAATATTTATGCCAATTAATCCATTAAATATATTTTGTTTTGTTAATTCCCAAAATCCTTCAAATTTAAAATTAATAATATTTGCAGTTTCGAAAAGCATTGTAACATTATTTAAACTATCGGAATTGAAAAATGGATATTTCTCATAAAAATTTAATCCAATAGTTAATGTAGCGCCTTTTTTAGTGTCCGGTAAATATTGTACAATTCCTCGAATGATTGCACTTGCCTTTGGATAAACATAACCAGTGCTAATAGCAAGATATGGGTTTTTTCGGAAATAATCTTTGAAAAATTCTTTTTCTAAACCAGTAATGAATTCAGTTCGAACGCTAAAGTTCATATTTGGCAAATAGCTCAAAACTGCTTTCAACGATAATGCAGATAAATTATCACCAATTGTATTGGAAGAAACTTGATAGCCAAGTTCGCCTTCTAAAGTCATTTTTTCATAATATAATGCACCGGTACCTTTGATTTGATAAAAGCTCAAATCTTTCCCGCTTAAATTCCCAATGTTTAAATCTGCAACCATTCCCAATGAATAATTATCAAGCAAGGTGTTCAAAATCAACGAGCCTTCTATTCTGTTTTCGAATGCTTTGCGGCTTTGTTGGTCTAATTGCAAAGTATAAAAACCTGCCCCAACTAAAAAATTAACGCCTTCGTAATTACCTTCGCTATTTAATGAAAAATCAATATCGTAAGTTTTGCGATTATATGCGCTATCTGTACCATATAATTTATAATCATAATAATTCAATTCAGTTTGAGAACGTGTTCGACTACCTCCAAAAATCCAAAAAATATCCGGTGCGATATAATCTGAGTGTAAACTTAGCTTTAACTTATTAAAATCAGAATTCACAATATCGCCTGAGGACCTATCATAATTAGCTTTTGCATATAAATCGTAACCTTCCCATTTCGCACCATAACCTGCTGCTATTCCGAGCGTGGAAAACATTCCATAATGAAAATCTAAAAAACCATCGGGAAATTTAGGGATAAATAAACCTTTCGGCAATGATGGTGGTGGAACAAGTAGTGATTGTTGCTTTTCGAGCGGATTTAATGTATCCAATTCACCTTTTGTAAGTAAAGTCGGTGGTGAAGGAAATTGCTTCGAACCAGCCTTAATATTTACTTGCTCAACTCCTTCAATGATAAATGTAGGTAATTCGAGTGGTGGTTGCGTTGATGGTGTTTGATTTTCAGCTTTTTGCTGCGAAAATAAATTCGTTGAACAAAGCAAAAGTAAAATTATTAAGATATAAGTATTATTTAATTTCATTATTTTTTTTATACTTAAAGTTCTTTTTTTTATTGTAATTTTCATATTTCCTCCCGTCAATTATTTACCTAAAATCTTGGATAAAGTTTTCAAACGTGTCCTCGCTGTTTTAGCGTAATCATCATCTGGATTAATTGCCAAAAGTGATTTATACACATCCATAGCCTTTTCCAAATCGCCTTTCTTTTCGTATGCTTCGCCTAAGTTTAACAATGATAATGGGAACCAAACTTCGATCTCCGAGTATTTATCTTTCACTACGTTAAAAGCTTTTATTGCATCGTCATAATTATTCAATCTCATTGATAATTCTCCCACTCTGTATTGCGCTTCAGCAGCTAAATCGGGGTCTTCCGAAATGCTTGACAATATTTCGAATTCTTTTTTCGCAGAATCTATTTGATTGGTGTTTCGATAATACATTCCGATTCGATATCTTGCACTCAATCCATAACCATTTGTCGGAAAATTATCTGCTACTTTCCTGTATAAATTTAATGTTTTAACGGTATCGCCATAAAGTAAGGCGATTTCTGCACGTCTATAACCTGCTTGAGCCGCATATTCAGTAGTCGGAGCATTGTTTTCTACAATTTGATACACCGAATCTGCTTCGGCAAGGAATGTCTTCTCTTTCAACAACTGAGCTACTTCAATCAATCCTCTATCGGCGAACTCGTTTTTAGGATAGCGATTATATAATTTAGTATATGTAGATATTGCTTTATCTGGTTCATTCAAATTTTGATAGCTTTTTCCCATCCAATATAATGCTTCGGGATTATACTCACTATCGGGGTGTTTTTTCAAAAAATTATCATATTCTGTTACAGCATCTTGATATTTTTGACCTGAAAAGAACATTTCAGCTTTTTTAAACGAAAATTCTTCGACAAATGGAGAATTTGGGTTTGAAGAAATATATTGGTCCGCCAGTGCAATTGCTTCGTCAGATTTGCCAAGCGCAACGTAACAATATTGTGTGCTTTTTAAAGCTTCCGGAGCAAGTGGGTCGCTGGGAAATAATTCTACTACTTTTTTATAATAATCAATTGCTTTGTTAAAATTACCTTGATTATAATAACAATCGCCAATTGAATAATAAGCACGTGGGACAAGATTACTTTGGTTATATGCTTCAATTAAATATGAATAATTATTTATTGCTTCGCTATATTGTTTTTGATTGAATTTAATCCATCCGATTAAGTATACAGCATTTGGTGCATATTGCGAATTTGGATATTTCCCAACAAAATTTAGTAAAGCATCAACAGATTTATCCAATTGTCCATTTCGATATAAAGCATGGCAAAGTTGATAGGCACAATATTGCCCTTCTTCTGATTTTGGCTCTAATTTTGCTGCTTGTTCGTAAAATTGTGCGGCTTTTGCATAATTTTTCTCAATATAATATCCATCTGCTTGTCTTGCTAACACTTCAACTGCAAATTTCGATTTTGGAAATTCATTCGTCAAGGTCTCGAAAAATCCAGACGACTTTTTGAAATTTTTATCTCTAAAATATGCCCAACCAATGCCATAAAGTACTTCTTCACGACGAAATTGAGGAAAAGAATCTAAAAGCGTCTGATATGTTTTTTGTGCATTTTTTAACAAATCCGAACGATAATAACTCTCTGCCAGCCAAAATAAAGCCTCGCTCAGTTTCACTCTTGATTGCTTTTCCGCAATATAATTATTTAAATTTTGTATTGCCTCAGCATATTTATGAGTTTGAATCAGAGCCACAGCTTTTTTAAATAAAATCTCGCTCAAATATATTTTCTTTTCCGGTAAAAAAATTGGACTACTATTTTGAATTATAGTTTTTGCTTTATCGAGTTCGTAAAGAGCATTTTCGTAATTACGTAACTGTAAATAAGTTGCCCCAAGCAATAAATGAATACGTGCAGAAATTCTACCTGAATTATCTTCACGTTCTGCTCTTACTAAATTTTTCTTTGCTTCATTGAAATTTTCATTTTGATAATTTATTTGTGCAAGTTCAAGTAAGGCAATCCCGACATACGGAAAATCGCTCCTTGAAGATAAATTTGATAGTTCTTTAACTCCATCATCTTCTTTGCCCATCTTAGTAAGCGTTATTGCGTGGTAAAGCTCAGCCATATATCTAAGATTCTTTTCCTCTGGACTTGCCTCGGTTATTACTTTTTCATAAAATTTTAATGCATCCTCATAATTTGATAAATTTAAATAAGACCACGCAGCACCAAAAAGAAAATATGTCCTTAGTTTCGAATCAGAATATGTTTCTAAAAAAGCACGAAAAATATTAGCCGCTTGTGAATAATTTCCAACAATATTATATGCTTCGCCCCTCAAGTAATTTATTTCATCTTTTGGATATTGCAAATATGTTTGCTCTTCGTATAAAACACCTATAGAATCTTTTTCATACAAATGACTGATAACTAAATCGGCAGTTTCTAAATCAAAAAGTGCTCGAGATGCTTTCCGCAACAAAATATAATTATTTGACGAGCGGATTATTGCCGCAAGACTTGAATTTGAATATTCATAATTATTTATTATTTTGTTATAATTAACAATTGCACTATCATAATCTTTATTTTTTTCGAATATTAAGCCGATACTGAAATATGCATCATCTGCTAATTTCGAATTTGGATAAAATGTAATTAATTCTTTAAAAACTGGTAATGATTCAAAATATTTTCCTTGTTGAAAAATTGCAACACCCATCCAATAAAGCGATTCCGTAGCTAAATTATCTAAATAAAGGCTGTCTGTTCTATATTGTTTTTCGAATTTTATTCTCTCTAATGTTTTTTCGAAATATTTTTGTGCAAGCGAAAAGTTGCCTTGCTCCAAATAAATAAAGGCGATTTGCATCAATGCATTAGGTTGTAATGGTGAGTTGGGATATTTTTCGATAAATGTTTGTAATATATTTTTCGATACTTCAAAGTTGCCATTAATTAAATCAATTTTTGCTCTTAAAAGTTCGGAATTTCCGTAAGAAGGATTATTTGGAAATTGCTCAATTGAACGGATAATCCTGATTTCTGCTTCTTTTAATAATTTATCATCAAGTAATTGAGCTGATTGATTATATAATTCACTCCCATACTCTAATTCCTTTATTTGCAACTGAGCTTTTAATGTATAAGAAGAAAAAAGAATGAAAAAGATTGACAATGAAATTATATTTCTCTTAATGGAAAATTTTGACTGAATTTTATGAATTGAAGGGGAGTTTTCTTGTTTATTCAATATAAAATGAACAATGTAAGATTTACCATACATAAATATTATTTTCCTTCTTTTGCTACAATGTAAAATTACAAAATAATTATCTTATATGTATAGGTTTTTTTATAAATTAGTTAATTTTGAAGTTAATTAATTTACTTTTTTGAATTTTATTAAAAAGATATAGAAAAAAATTGAACAAAATCTTAATTACATCAGCCTTACCTTATGCAAATGGATATTTGCACTTAGGTCATTTAGCAGGTGCATACTTACCTGCAGATATTTTCGCAAGGTATTCCCGACTTTCCGGAAAGCAAGTTCTTTACGTTTGTGGTTCTGATGAACACGGCGTCGCTATAACAATTTCCGCTGAAAAAGAGAAAACAACCCCAACGAATATTATAAATAAATATCATACTGCAAATAAAACCGCCTTCGAAAAATTTGGTATGTCGTTCGACATTTATTCTCGTACTTCTATTCCTGAACATCATAAAATCGCCAAAGAGTTTTTTGCAGATTTTTTGCAAAAAGGACTGTTAGTTGAAAAAGAAGAAGAGCAATTTTATGATGAAAAAGCAAAGATGTTTTTGCCGGATAGATATGTCGAAGGCACTTGCCCTAATTGTGGTTACGACAAAGCTCGTGGAGACCAATGCGATAATTGCAGTGCTTATTATAATCAAATAGAACTTATCAATCCAAAAAGCATCGTTAGCGGAGATATTCCTGTTGTTAAAAAAACAACTCATTGGTATTTCAAATTCCAAGAATTACAACAATTTTTAGAAAATTATATCGAATCCCATAAAAATGATTGGAAAGAAAATGTTTTGCAACAAAGCCGAAGTTGGTTAAAACTCGGTTTAACCGAAAGAGCCATTACACGTGATTTGGATTGGGGTGTGAAAATTGATGATATCCCAGGAATTGATAAAGAAAAAGCTAAAGGAAAAGTACTGTATGTATGGTTTGATGCTGTTTTAGGTTACATTTCTGCAACAAAAGAATGGGCAAGGGAGCAGTTTGACAATGAAGATGTCTTTGCTGATTGGTGGCAAAACACAGAAACAGATTATTTTGCTTTTATTGGTAAGGATAATATAGTTTTTCACACATTAATTTTCCCTGCGATGCTTCATTCCAAAGGCGGATATATTTTACCTAAAAATGTGCCCGCAAATGAATTTTTAAACTTGGAAGGGCAAAAATTTTCGAAATCACGTAACTGGAGCATCGATTTACAAGATTATTTTAACGACTTCAAAGACGAAACAGCCGCAGATGCTTTGAGATACGCTTTACTTATGAACCTTCCCGAAACCCGTGATGCAGATTTCACTTGGAAAGATTTTCAAACACGCAATAATAGCGAGTTAGCAGCAATTTTCGGTAATTTTGTTAACCGAACAGCTCAATTCATTGCTAAAAATTTCGATTCAAAAGTACCACAAGTAAATAGTGAAATTAATGAAGAATGGGAAAAAATTATATCTTATTTAAATAACAATTTTTCAGAGAATGTTGACAATGCACAACTACCTGCTCAATTCGTAACTTCATTAAATAATAATGATGTTGCGGTAATTATATCATTGTGGCAAGGTATTGAAAAATCTAAAAAATTACTTGAAAGATTCAAGATTAGAGAAGCATATCTCGAAATAATGAATATCGCTCGTTCTTCAAATAAATATTTCAATGATGAAGCACCTTGGAATTCAATAAAGAATTCACCTAATGAAGCTGCAAAAACTTTATATGTTTGCAGTCAACTTATTTATTCACTTTCTATTTTATTTGCACCTGCAATTCCAAATTCCGCCGCAAAATTACAAACTGCACTTGGGTTATCTCCTTTTATCGGGAATGCAACAAATGCAAAAAAATCAGATAATCTTTGGGATAATGCAAAATTGCCTAATTTAAAAAGTGGTAATAATATTCAAATTCAAGGTGTTCTTTTCCCATTTATTGAAGATAAAGTCATCGAAAAACAAATTTCAAAATTAGGTAAAAATGAAAATAACTCTGAACAAGATATAATCAATGTGAAATTAATATCAATAGACGATTTCAAAAAAGTGAAGCTAACAACAGCAAGAGTTATCGAAGCAACAAGAATCGAAAAATCAGATAAATTATTAAAATTGCAAATCGATATTGCGGGTAAACAAAGACAGCTTATAGCCGGAATTGCAAAATATTATACACCAGAGCAAATGATAAATAAAACAATAATAGTAGTGGAAAATTTGCAACCAGCTAAGCTTTTCGGCAACTTATCAGAAGGGATGTTGTTGGCGGCAAAAACACCTGATGGTAAATTATCATTGCTAACTGTGGAAGAAAACGATTTCCCAACCGGAGCAGATGTTAGCTAAGGATGATAATGAAGAATAATACTATAAATGTACATTTAAAATAAAATAGACAATAACATTAGATTAATTCTATTTACTTAAAAGAATTACATAACAGGTTGTTTTATATGCTTTAAGCCCAACATTTTTATGTTTGTACTCAAATGTAATTTCTAGTGGTTTTTCCAAATTTAGTTGTTTAATTTGTTCTTTTATTTTGAAAATAGGAATATTTTCATCAAGATAAACAATAAATAATCTTGGGTCTGAGCCAAATCTCCCTTCATCTTGGTATTCGTATAAATATTGAGCAACTAAAGATGGATTGTTAATTGCTTCATCTCTCCAATTTTGACCGAATTTAGCTTTAAATTGATTTGTTGGGCTTTTAGCTACTTTTTGGTCATAAGATATTCCTCGAATATAAAAATCTGTACCCCGACTATGATTAATTGTAGGTAAGATTTCTTCATTCTTTAGAAAAATTAATGTTTCAATAAAATCATTTCTAACAGTATTTAGTTCTTTCAATCTCCTATATTTGACAGCGGCAATTTTAACTTTTTCATCTTTTATTATCCCTGATTCACTTAATGCATTAATTCGTTGAACAAAACCATCAAAATCTCCTTGCGAACAAGGCCATTCAACTTCACCTAATTTTAAAGTAGTCCATTCTTCTAATAATTTATCTATTGCTTTTCTGATTCTATTCCATTTTGAAATTTTTTTGATTCCTTAAATATTTCACGAATTATTGGTAATGCCTTTTGATAGTTCCAATGCTTTATTATCAACTTCCATATTTCTGAAGATTTCATCTTATCCATTATTGTTTTTTCATATGGACTGTTAGATTCGTCGAACAGTCTGGTTAAAAAAATAATAGCATTTGACTTATTACCAAATATTTTTTTTGCAATTTTTTCATTCAAATTATTTAGAATATACTCCATTTGTATCTATATTATTTTTTTTGAAATAAAAAAATATATTCATGTTTAAATATATAAAAACCGCCAACTAATGCTCTATACCTCCAAAGTTCTTTTTGATTCAATTTTCCCTTTGTCTCTTCAAAATTTTTAATAATTATTGATTTTAACACACATTTCCTCCTTAAAATTTCTTGCATTGTAAGAAATGCTAAGGGAATCCATTCTCCTTCATAATATTTGTCGCTAATAACTAATGCGAAGAATCTTTTTGATTCCAAAATGGAAAGTGAGTTATCAGTTATTTCGCCAATTTTGTAAAGAAAATCATTCAATGTTTTAGAATTTGAAAGGTCATTGGGGTCATCACTAAATTTAATAATATCCCAATAAGGTGGATGCAATATTACAAATTGAACTTTCTCGATATTTTCTTCTGCAATTATTTTATTGAAATCAAGTTTTGAACTATCTCCAATTTTTACTATTGTTTTTACATTGTATAAATTTTTTTCACTGTTTATCGAATCTTGAGCCATTTTAGCAACTTCTTCTTTTAATTCAATTCCTAATGCATTTCGCCCTAATTTACGTGCTTCAATTAAAGTAGTTCCACTACCTAAAAATGGGTCTAAAATCCAATCGCCTTTCTTTGTATATCTTTTCATTAACTGATTTGGTATTTGCGGAACAAAGTTTCCCCAATATTGTCCATTATGAGCACCACTATTATCCCGCCTTTCTAAGATCCATAGACTATCTGTGATTATATCATTATAATCTTTCCATCTATTTAAATTAATATCATTATAATTGCTTGTCTTAATTTCGGTTATAGACTTTATTATTTTTTTAATATAATATTTTGTTCTTTCAAGTGAATAGGAATTAATTGCTTTTTCGATATCGTCTTGATTTACAATTAGATTTCCATCTACTTCTTTACTTGAATTATTAAATATTATCTTTAAAATTTCTTTAATTTCTATAATATCATTTTTTTGTAATAATTCATTTAAAATTTGTATAATACTCAAATTTTCTTCTTTATTTGATGAAGATTCAAATACTTCTGTATTATAAGTATTCTCGAATATTGTTTTTTGAATATATTTTCTCATTACCATAATTTAGCTTTTTGCAATTTAACATTTTCTTTTTTTACGAAAAATTTAAAATTTATTTTTCTAAATTTTTTATTCTTAATTACGTTTTGAGTTATTATTAATTTTATTTTTATGCAGTTAAATCAAATCGATATCAACGATTTTAATTATTTTCTACCCGAGGAAAAAATTGCTCAATACCCTCTTGAAAACAGAGATGAGAGTAAATTGCTTTTTTTCAACTCAAACGACAATTCAATCAAACATTATTTTTTCTATGATTTACCCAACTTATTACCTGAAAACTCTCTTTTAGTGCGTAATGTCTCGAAAGTTTTTCCCGCTCGTTTCTTTCTTACGAAAATTACAGGTGGCAAGGTTGAAATTTTACTTGAAAATCCTGTCAGTTATTCCTTGCCCCAAATAGCCTTAGCAAAATCATCCCCTCAAATTTGGCAATGTACTATGAGAGGTAAAAATCTTAAACCTGGCGTTATTTTATCTACTAAATTTAACTCAAATAGCCCCGTTCAACAAGATTTTTTTATCAAAGGTGAAATAGTCGAAGATATTGCGGGAAAAAGAAATGTGAATTTCTCTTGGGAACCAGCAAATTTAAGCTTTGCTGAATTTCTTTCCGAAATAGGGAAAGTGCCTTTGCCACCTTACATTCATCGCACTCCCGAAGAAATTGACAAAATTAAATATCAAACCGTTTTCGCAAAGTATGATGGCTCCATTGCAGCTCCTACAGCAGGATTGCATTTCACCGAGAAAATTGATTCAGCAATAATTAATTTAGGAATTCAAATCGAAGAAATTGTATTACACGTTGGTTCAGGTACTTTTCAACCTTTAAAAACAGATTTAATAGCCGAACATAATATGCACTTCGAGCAATTTCAAATTTCACTCGATTTCTTGGAAAAGTTACGTCATTCTTTGCAAGCAAAGAAAAAAATTATAGCAACAGGGACAACAACCGTACGCACATTAGAAACATTATTTTGGTTAGGAAATAAAATTAATACATCAAAGATTGAACCAAATGAAACAATTATTTTAAAACAATGGGATTGGACGGAACTAATTTCTCAAAAATTATTATCTCCGGCTGATTCAATACAAATTTTAATAAACTTATTGAGCAAAAATTCATCAAATCAAATAATTGGTCAAACTCAATTATTTATAGTCCCAGGGTATGATTTTAAAATTGTAGATGGAATAATCACAAACTTTCATCTTCCGAAAAGCACCTTATTGCTTTTAGTTGCGGCATTTGTCGGTAAGGAAAATTATGAAAATATCTATAAAATTGCTCTCGAAAAAAATTATAGATTTTTAAGTTATGGCGATAGCTCATTTCTATTAAAATAACCTTCTTAATTTATTTTTTACTTATTCTTTTACGCAGAATCTCAAATAAAATAATACCCGCAGAAACTGATGCATTCAAAGATTCCGTTTTGCCAAGTGTAGGAATTTTGACCACATAATCGCATTGTTTAACCAAGCTATGTCGGATACCTTTCCCTTCATTACCAATGATTAACACAACAGGGAAATTATAGTCAATATCGAAATAATTGTGATTTGCCTCCATATCCGTCCCAATTAACCAAAAACCTCTTTCTTTCAAGTAAGCAAGTGTATTTGGTACACTTTTTACGGAACAATAAGGCAAATATTCCAAAGCACCAGCTGATGTTTTAAATGCTACTGGTGTAATAGGGGAACTTTTAGATTCGGGTATGATTAATCCCGCAGCTCCAACTGACTCAGCTGAGCGAGCAATTGAACCTAAATTGTGGGGGTCTTGGATTTCATCTAAAAACAATATTATTGGAAACTCATTTTTTTCGTATGCTTCGTCAATTAGTTGAAATAAAGGGAGTGAAATACCAATTTCCCTTAATGCCACTACACCTTGATGATTTTCTTTGTCTAAATTATTTGTTTTTAATAAAGTATAAAATTTATTTTTGTCGTATGTTGTAATTGGAATTTTGATTTTACGGGCGAGGTAATTTATTTGATTAATTTCATCACCCGTAATACCATATTGTATAATAATTTTAGTAATATTCGCTTCTGCTTTCAAAGCTGCTAAGATTGGCTTTCTGCCATAAATATAAAATTCATTCAATACTTTTTCTCTTTCTTTTATCTTTTATTTCAATTCTATAGCTGCAGAAATTAACTCTCGAACTTTTTCAATATTTTCTGCTTCGGCATAAAAGCGAATTAAAGGTTCCGTCCCAGATGCTCGAATTAAAAGCCAGCCATTATCCACGAAAAATTTATATCCATCCAACAAATTTTTATGAATTACTTTGTATTTACCAATATATTCTGGAGTATTTGCGGCGGCTTTTAATATTCTTTCCTTTTCTTCGGGAGTAACTTTTTTATCAACTCTTTCGAAAACGTGATTGCCAAATTCGTTATTGAGTTCATCGACTAATTCAGATAATTTCATTTTTTTATTCAGCATTGCTTCAATTAAAAGCAAACCATTAAAAATACCATCTCTTTCAGGAATATGCAAGACAGTCCCTAAGCCACCGGACTCTTCTCCGCCAATCAGCACACCGCCTTTTGCCATTAATTCTGCTGCATATTTGAAGCCAACTGGTGTTTCTATAAGTTCCAATCCATATTTTTCTGCGTACTTGTCCACCATTGAAGTCAGCGAAACAGTTTTGACAATTTTACCTTGAAGTTTCTTAAAACCATTCAAGTATTTCAATATAATCATATAAATTTTATGAGCATCGACAAAATTTCCTTTTTCATCAACAGCACCAAGTCTATCAGCATCACCATCGGAAGCAAGACCAACATCAAATCCTTGTGCGGTACGAGCTTTCAACAAACCAAGCATACTTTCAATCGGTTCGGGATGGTCTAATTCCCCAAATGATGGATTATAATAAGAATGCAATTCTTCAACATAAGGGAAAAGTATACCTAATGTATGAATTCCTGCACCAAACATTGGGTCAAATAATATTTTCAATCCTGATTTTTTTATTCCTTCTATGTCGATTTTCTCTCGAATATAATTAATATAAGTTGCTTTAAAATCATAAAGTTCAATCATACCAGAGCTGATATAATCTTTTACTGGTTTTAATTTCAATTCTGGTGGGTTTTTCTCCAAAGCAGGTATTTCTTTTTCAACTTCGGAAACCATTTCAGGAGTTGCAGGACCACCGTAATTTGCTTTAATTTTATAGCCGCTATATTCCGGAGGATTGTGCGATGCTGTAATAATTATTCCTACACTTGCATTTAGCAATTTTGTGTTAAAACTAACTTGTGGAGTTGAACTGATTGAATTTGCCAAATATGTTTTAATCCCATTTTCGGCAAATACACAAGCAACTTCCTCGGCAAATTTATTTGATAAAAAACGAGTGTCAAAACCAACCACAGCTGTCGGATTTTGCAAATTTTGCTTTTTTAGATATAAAACTGTAGCATAAGCAGCTATTCTAATATTATCAAATGTAAAATCTCGTGCGATTAAACCTCGCCATCCATCAGTTCCAAATTTTATCATTTTTCTTCTCTTTTTTATTCAAGATATTTTTCAAAATTACGAAATATCATTTAAATTCTTGTTTTATAATTTTATTGCTAATATAAAATGTAATGTTATTATAAATTCATTAATTTTGTTGTCATAACTAAATTAATTTCAAAATGTTTACTAAACATCAATTATTTTCACTAATTCACACATTTATCATTTTCACAACTTTGCTTCTTTTTTCTTGTAGTTCCATCAATGAAAAAACAAATTTAATTGGTAATATCTCTTTCGAACAATGGAAAAATTCGAAATATTGGAATGAACACGAATACTTTAGTTATCCAATTGATTCATTAAAAATTATTAATTTAAATAAATTAATACAAGAAAAAAAGTTTAAAATTATCATTTTTGCGAGTGTTTTTTGTGACGATTGTTTGGAAAAAATACCGCACATTATCAAAATAATCGAAATGCTCAATATACCGACTGATAATATAATCTTTTATGGACTTGATGAATATTCAACCGAACCTTCGGGATATTATAAACAATTCAAGTTTAATTCAACTCCTGCAATTTTTTTTAAAGGAATGAATGAGAGATTAATTTTAATAAATTCGTCAAATGATTTAATCGATGAATTTGAAAATGCTTTGAGAAAATTATGAGAAAAAATATGATAAAACACACAACATTAATAATATTATTTGTACTTTTTATAACTTGCATCAATTATTCAAGTTATTCACAATGTGGTTGCATGAGTAGCATATCTGTTGGTTCACTATCGCCGAATATTGGTACCACAAATAATGGCACGCTCAAAGCAGGATATTTTAATTTAAATTTAGCAACGAATTATATTTATGGTAACACATATTACAAAGGTTCTGAACTTGCTCCTCCAGATGCCGTTCGTGAGTTTTATAACGCAAATTCAACTCTTTATGCATCTTATGGCTTAAATAATCGAGTTAGCCTTGATTTCGCAATGTCGTACATTTGGGAAACTTATATTGACGCACCACCATTTGTGTTTAAAAAATCTGGTCTTGGTAATATAGCATTACTTGGCAAATATAATGTACTTTTTTTGCCTCGAAGTGATTTTGAAATAACAGTCGGATTGGGCGGAAAAATTCCTATTCAAAAAGTATCGGACACTACTTACATTTATTTGCAACCTTCGAATGGTGCTTTTTCAGCAATACATTATTTGTATATCCATAAAGGTTTTAAGCATATCCCACTTAATTTTTTTCTTGTCAATCAGGGAGAATATTTTTCTAAAAATGATGCAAATTACAAGTTTGGGACAACATTTATAACATCTTTTTTTACATCGTACACGTTCCAGGAAGCACTTAGCTTTTCAATTGAGTTAAGGAATGAATATAAATCGCACGATGAAAACAATGATAAAGAAAACGTGGATTCTGGATTTAATAATATAATTTTATCTCCGCAATTAAGTTTTTTTAAAAATAATTACTTTTTATCGCTAAAATATGATTATATGGCATATAAATACTTCAACGGTTTGCAAGCAACAAAAAATTATTCAATTTCACTGAATTTAGGTTACGAATTTGAACTTTAATCACGTATTTAATAATTGAGATATAAAAAAAGAGGTTGTCTGCTGACAACCTCTTTAATTATTAAGCGATTAGACTTAATTATTTTACAACTTGGAAGTTGCGTGTAATTACGACATCGCCTGCTTTTAAGATTAATGTGTAAGTGCCGTTTGTAAGTCCTCTGCTATTGATGACGATTTGCTTACTGCCAGCAGCTTGCGACCCTGAAAGCAATGTTTCGATTTTGCGACCTGCCATATCATATAAAGCAAGTTCCATTTGCATTTCATTGCCGATTACGAGTTCAACTTTGGATTCGCTTGCACTTGGATTAGGTAATATTTCACCTAATTTGAGGAATCCTACGTCGCCTTTTACTTCGACAGCTTTTGTATCGCTGTAGTTTATGCCACCGTCTTTATCAATCATCTTTAATCTGTAAAGATATGTGTTACCGTATTCAACAGCATAATCTTTTACTGGTCCATATTTAACTTCGTCGACACTATTGCCTTTTGCTGGTACTTCACTTATAACAGCAAAGTCATTTGAACCAGCATTTGCTTTTTCAACTTCGAATTTTGATGAATTAGTTTCGGATGAAGTTACCCAATTGATATCTACTCTCTTGCCAGCTGCTTCTGCAGTGAAGTTAGAAAGTTCGACAGGTAATAAGTTTCCTCCGTTATATTCGATGTAATCACTAATTCCACGAACAACATCGGATGTTCTATCGTAATGACGCCAATCTACACCTAAATAAATTGTATTGTATCCAATTGTACTTGTTGCAACACTCATTATTCTTTCGCTATTTGGATATGGTACGCCATCGTTTTCGCCATTTTTACCTTGTTCGAGAACTGTATAAATATGACCTATTGATGTTTGTCCTGCGATATCGTTTTTAATCATCAGCAATGCTGGTTTTGGATAATCATCTCCTGTAATGTCTGTTTTCTTGATTGTTGTAATGTAGTTTTTAGCTATTGACATACCTTTTATTGTATTGCCATCATAATTTCCATTCAATCCTAATGGATTCGATGGATAATTATTATTTAATTTCAAATAGTTGTTCAAGAATTGTTGACCTAAACCTGAGCGATTTAATCTTGCAATTTCTTGACTTGCAATTACGAAGTTTTTCTTAGCTCCACTTTTACCTGCATCAAGGAATTTTCCGAGTGCATCGATTTGGTAAACAGTCAAGTTATTTCCTGAATTTTCGTAGTCGCCATCACTCCAAACGATAGAGTTATACATTGTGAAATCGAGTGATTTTGGCATCCAACCAGCTAAGTATAAATAGTCAATATCAAATCTGCCAAGGCTGTAATCAGTATACCATCCCATATTCTGTAATGCTGATGCAAGTGCTGTGTAGTTTGCTTTTGTTGCTATTTCGTCTATTGTTGGTGTACTGCTAATGTCTGTTAAATCACTATTTGAAATAGTCATTAAACCTATTGGGCTGCGTTTTACATAGAATCTAAATTCTGTTGTCTTTGTATTGTTATTATTATTTTCATCTAACGGTAATGATATTGTAACACGATAAATTGGTGTAACGTTAGCCGCCATTGGTTTGAATTTATCTGGTATTGTATATAATGGCAATCCTTGTTGTGCTCTTTCTTTGTTCAAGTCGTAATAACTCTTTGGTGTGAATTCTTTTCCTATTCCATCATTTAATTTGAAATCGATATCTGCAAATGATGATGTTGTTATTACTGGAACGTTGATTGTTTCGGTCAATACTGATGAATATGTTCCATCTGGATTTTCTTGAGTAATAGTTAATGAAACAGGTACTGATGATTGAGTATTAGCTCCGCCATTATAAATTCTTGCAAGCATATTTACTGTTGGGACTGTCATTTGATAGAATGCATCAGAGAAATCCATTGGTGATGATTCACGTTTAATGCCTGAATTAATTATTCCATAAGATTCCAAATCTGTAATGTATGCTTGTCCAACAAATTCGATTGCTCCTATGTCATAAGATTGTCCTTGAGCACCTCTTGCAGTACCGAACATATCTGTTTTTACATTGCTCAAAATCATACCACGATTGTTGAGTACACTGCCTTTTGGTGTTGGGTTGCTCTTCATTATTATGTTAATTGGTTCTGTTCCAACAAACATATGATCATTTACGAAATTATATCCAATGTTCGAAGTCATATCTTGACCTGTCCACAATCTCCATTGGTCTAATGTTGTGTATTCTGTTGGGTAGCCAAGTTCTACGATTGTTGAATTGTTATCAAGTTGGATATAACGAACAACTGCGATACCATTTACTGTGTAATAAGCATTATTGTTCATTGTCAATACATCTGCTGTTGGTTTTAAGCCTTGATAAAATACTGCACTGCATCCACCAGGACCGCTTGATTTTGTATCTAATACTGCTATTGCATTATTTGCTAATGTTAAGTTTTTAGTATTTTGTATTGCAATACCTGAAATAGTTCCAGAGTTATCAATATTATCGTCATCGATAATAACAGTATTATTTGCAACTGTTGCTTTATCTATATAATAGTTGTTAACTTTTGGCATATCTGGTGTATTTGCATCTTTGCGTTCAGTTGTTACATAAATACCACCTTTACTTGTCAAATTGTTTGCTGTGCGAACATCCCAAATAGCGTTGCTATAAACATCGATTCCTTCTTCACCTGATGGGTTTGTAAAGGCTGTTCCGTCGGAGTTAGCTAATTTTAATTGACTTTGTAATACTTTAATACCTACAGCTTCTTTTGTTCCCTTAACTTCGGAAATTTGGTTTCCGTAGATATGTAAATTAGTGTTGTTGTAGCCAAATAAACTGTTGTAACTTTCGAGTCCTGCTAAAACACCATAACCAGTATTTCCACCATTAATTTTATATATCTTATTATAAGCAACATCGGTATTGTCTTCAAATCCAACGAATACGCCAGCACCATAAACTCTATTTATAATATTGTTTTTAATTACATTATTTGTGTTATAGAATTTTACGAAAAGATTTGAAGAGTTCAAATTTGCACCGATACCCAAACTAACTACACCATAACCGAAGTTTTTAATTTCATTTCCTTCAATCACGTTGTGATGATTTGTCATCGCTGGGACTCCCCAAGCTTTTTCAATGGAACTATTGGAAATTGATGCACGGTTTACAACTCCTGCACTATAACCTGTTATTCCGTCTACCGAAGTAACAACGTCGCTTTGGAAAATGAATCCATCAGCTGCATTATAAGTAACTCTTGGTAACGCTGTTTTTGTAATTGTTCCTTCTGTGCCATTTTCGATTAAGCAATTTTTGATTGTAATATGATGGCTTCCTCGTCCAAGATAAAAGACGCTAGCGTGATTTGGCTCATTGCTTATAATGTTGAATTTCAATGATTTTTGAGCACCACCATCAAAAGTAATATAACCACCATTATTTACATATGCACCTTTCTTATCTGGTTCGATTGATGCATTGATTATAGCGAATGGGTTCATATTTGTACTGGATTGACCGAAGGTGATACCTTTACCATTTTGTGCATGTAAATTAATAGTAACTGTTCCACGTGATGCACCTTTTTCTGCACTTGGTTTAAACGTAATTGTTCTATAAACATCAGCATTTGCATCGTAGCCTAAACCTAAGATTGCACTGCTTAAATCCCAAGCTGGTTGGTCTAATCCTGGTGAATAAATATCATAAGAATCATCAGTAAATTCAAATGTAACGTTGCCAGATAAACCTTTCAAGAATAATGCATCAGTTGCTTTTTCAATTGTTGTAAAGTTATTTGCGTTTCCTGTGTATTTCGTACCTATTGTATAAACTCCACTTAAACCAGCTTGGACAGTGAAATCGCCTTCGATAATATCATCGGCAAGTACAGGGTCTCCTGGCAAGAAAATCTGGAATTTAGCGTGATAATCACCAACTTCATCAATGACTATACTTGGGAAAAATGCTTCTTTTGTATTACCTTGTGTTCCACTTGGTATGTTTTTTACAGTTGTATATACATTGATTGGTGTACCATTAGGTTTTTTATAATAAGTCATCTTTACTTGAATGTCGGATGCGTCGTTCAAACCAAGATTTTCAACTAAAGCAACTGGGGTAAATGGTCTATGAACTATAACATCTGAATTTGTCTTTGGAAACATTATATCTGCAGCTTTACCTTGGTATTCATACTGTACCGATACATAGAAAGGTGGATAACCTTGTCTTCTGAATTGGTCATTATATGCTTCGTCGTCAGTTGCACTAAGTAATTGTCCTCTTGCAATTATTTTATACAAACCAACATTTGAAGTAGCAAATGTTTCGTCCATTGTTACGATAGTTTTATCCTTTCTCTTCAAGATCTTATCGCCATTTGCTACATCGTAAATTTTTGAATATGACTTGAATAATGTTCCATCAGGATTATATACTTCAACAATTGCTTTAAATTTAGATATATCATATTCGCCAACATTTTGGTATTCAACAGAAAGCGAAATTGGATTTTCTCTTGGATATTGGAAATAATCTGGTGCTCCAGCAGCTCTTGGTGCAACAATACCGATAACTGATAAGTCGTTTGGCCAAGAAACAGTAAATTTCTTTGCAATAGATTTATCGGGTGAACCAGGTTTACGGATTGTTACATTCAAAATGTATTCGCCACCGCTTGTGGATTTAAATGTTCCATCACCGCCAGGAGCATCAATACCTGTTGCTTTGGAAATTGTGTAAGAACTAACACCCGCAACATTAATCCAATCACTTCCCGATGGATCAAGTCCTTTATATACCATATCTGTAAAAGGAAGTGGTCCGATGATATTGAATTGCATTTGCACGCCTGCAGCATTCGGAGCATAAAATGTAACATAAGGTTTTGGATTACCATTTGTTCCATCATACGCTACATTTGCTTTCAAAATATCATCTGGTGCTACATCACTTGGGAATGTGCTCTTAATTGGTAGTTGATATTCAATAACATAATCTTCTGTTTCACCATATGAATAAACATAGCTATAACCATATGAATAGTAATCATAAGCATAACCATTAACACAAGGATTTTTTCCTGAATTATAGTATTTCATATACCCATAATCGTATTCATAGTTTTCGTTCGATGGATAGTAGTAACTTGTACTAACACGGAAACGAGCAAGCGCAGGTTCTACATTATCTGGGACTTTGACTGTAAAATCATAAACTTGTGGGTTTGGGCAGCCAGCTGAGTTCGAACTAGTTGGACGATATGCCCAAAATGTTGGTGTTGGGTTCGAGCCTGAGGGGGAGTTTATCCATTCACCATTATCTGCAAAATCGCCATCTGCATTCCAGTCAATAAATAATCGAACTGAATAATAATATGATGTACAATATGTATAATCATAACCACTATATGCATAACCATAAATATGGCGAATCTTAGCACGGAAAATGTAAGTTTCGCCTGGTGATACTTTTGCTAATTTTGTGTTAAAATATTCGAAGCAATTTACTGTTCCGATTTTGTTGTATTGTGTTGTGGATGTAACATTCGACATAATTGTATTGCCGTTCATATCGAGTACATCAACTTCTTGGATCAATGATCCGTAATATTGATCATATCCATACCAATAATTGTAATATGCAGGCCAACAGTAATAATACACTGGCTGGGTAAATGTGTTCGGGTTCGATGGGTCGCAATAAGTAGTTGGTTGCGATATTCCCTTCGCACTGAACATCGTAAAGAAAAATAACATCGCCAAACTTATTCTTAGCAATGTTTTTACTTTGTTGTTAGTTTTCATAAAACACCTTAATTTAAATTATAATAATTTTTCTCTTTCGTAATTTATTTCTACTCTTTTAAACAATAAATCCTTATAATTGTTACAAAAGAATAAATAAAACTCTTGATTTCTTCTTTCGAAATCAAAATTCATAATATCAAAATTACAACTTTTTATAATATTAACAATAAATAAATGTTAATTTAATACTTTTCGAAGAAAAAACAAAAAAATTTTGTATCAAAATGTAATTTTTTTCTTTTTTTTGTGTCTATTAAGTAATAATAACTGTTAGTTTAATAAATTTTGTCATTTTACAAAGGAGTTTGAAATGAGAAAAATTCTCTATGCAACTTTAATTTTGCTTTTTTCCTTCAATTTTGCTTTCTCTCAAAATGAAGTTGTATACAAATTAAATCCTAAAAAGTGCGATGTACGTTGGTCAGGATACAAATTTGGTACTACTCACGAAGGCACGCTCAAAATTAAATCAGGTACTATTACAATGAAAAATAATGTTTTGACCGATATTAAAGTTGTTGTTGATATGACAACAATTCAAAATACTGACTTACAAGACAAAGACCAAAAGGAAAAATTAGTGAATCACTTAAAAAGTACGGACTTTTTTGATGTGCAAAATTTCCCCGAAGCTACTTTTCAATCAAAATCAATTAGTCGTAAATTGAATCAAGATTACTTTATTGTTGGCAAATTGACGATAAAAGGAAAAACAAACGAAGTCAAATTTCCAGTAACTTTGGATGTTACTCCGGATAAAATCAAAACTAACGTTAGCTTCACTTTTGACCGAACTAAATATGATGTCCGTTATGGTTCAAAAAAGTTTTTCGATAAAATCGGGGACAAATTAATTTATGATGACGTTGATGTTTATATGTACATCGAAGCAGAAAATTAATTTATTATAATTTCAATTTAACCAAACAAGGGCTATTGTTCAAATAATGAATAACAGCCCTTTTTTATTTCTTTTAATAGATTATTTGGATTTTTAATTTTTTTTACTAAATTTAAAGAAATGGCTTCTATCACTCTCGTTTGTTATCAAAATAAAATATACACCATAAGTTAAATTATTGCAATCTAATGCAAGTTCCTTTGATGTATTTCCCTGAATTGATATTTTTTCATTTCCCAAAATATCAAAAATTGAAATCTTTTTGAAATTTCCAATATTTTTAAAAATTAATTGTGAAGCACTAGAATATGAAAAATATGGTTCTGAAGAGTTTCCATCTTCATTCAAACCAGTACCATTTGGATATTCAATTATATAATAAATCTCATTATTTGTATTTATATCGTTCCATTCACTTGCTACACCAAGCAAAGTTGTGCCTTTGGGCCATCCATCCAAAGCTAGCGCAGCACCGTTTTGGTAATTATTATAATTGTCTGGTTCGTTAAATTTGCCCTTGCTTTTGCCGCCCCAGTTAACGAAATTATTATCAACGACATAACCATCATTTTTTCCAGCGCCACCTTGTCCAACCCAAAACAATTCGCCTTTGCTATCATTATTACCGTCCCAAACCCATTTTCCTTCCTCCTTCATATCATTTGCCCCGACCCAAATATAAGAAGTCCCACCACCGTCCATGACTGATTTATAATCACTTGCGACTCCGCTTTTTAAAATTGCTTCGTAAATTCCATCTTGCTCTTCTTGAGAATTAATTTCGACAAGGTAACCACCTCGTTCAACAGCGCAATTTGCTGCTTCGATCCAATTTTTAGCCTCTTTTACCAATTCGTATTTTGTCCCATTAATTTCAAATTTGTAAATATTAGCTTCATTTGCACATTGGCTAAATACAATATAATTGAAAATAAAAAAGAGTGAGAAAAATACAATACATTTTTTCATTTTAATACCTTTATTTTTTTAAATTTCAACATTAAAACAATCCAAAAAAATAATTGTTACAAATTATATTATTTTAATTAAAATATTAAAATTTCAAATTGTTTAACCAAAATTACTCAAAATTTATTAATGTTCATTAATCGAAATTTTCTTAAATCAAAATTTATCTGTAATTTGCATTTTTAATTTTTACAATTTTAAAAAATGTGGCGAGGTTTAATATGATGCCCTTCACCAATCAAACTTATTTTGATTTTACTAAAAAAGAAAATTTTGATTTACAAAAAGAAGCTTTAGCAAAAGTTAATGCACAACTTGGAAAAGAATATCCAAATATTATCGGCGGTAAAAGTGTGTTTTCAGAAAAGAAAACTAAATCACTCAATCCCGCAAATCCTGCTGAAATAATTGGCGTCTTTCAAAAAAGCGGAAAAGACCAAGCAGAAGAAGCTATCCAAACAGCTTGGAAAACATTCCAAACTTGGCAATATTTCCCTGCCGAAGAAAGAGCAAAATTTTTATTCAAAGCTGCTGAGGTTTGTAAAAAACGACGTTTCGAAATAAACGCTTGGATGATTAAAGAAGTTGGCAAAAATTTTGCCGAAGCAGATGCCGATACAGCAGAAGCAATCGATTTCTTGGAATTCTACGGTCGTGAAATGATCCGCTATGCACAAAGTCAACCACTTACTCCTTACACACAAGAATATAATGAATATTTCTACATTCCATTAGGTGTCGGTGTTATTGTTCCACCTTGGAATTTCCCATTTGCAATTATGGTAGGAATGACTTCCGCTGCAATCGTAACCGGTAATACAGTCGTCTTGAAACCAAGCAGCGATTCACCAATGATGGCTTACCTTTTTGCTGAAATTATGAAAGAAGTTGGATTACCTGATGGTGTGTTAAACTTCCTTGTGGCAAGTGGCGCAGAAGCAGGAGATTACTTGGTTGACCATCCGAAAACTCGCTTTGTTGCCTTCACTGGTTCCGTAGCAACCGGCACAAGAATTAACGAACGTGCCGCAAAAGTTAATCCAGGTCAAATTTGGTTAAAACGTGTTATTGCAGAAATGGGCGGTAAGGACACCTTAATTGTTGATAGCGAAACACCTTCGATAGACGCAGCAGTTAATGCAACCGTCGTCAGTGCATATGGCTTCCAAGGTCAAAAATGCTCCGCTTGTTCAAGAGTTGTAGTTGATGAAAAAATTTATGATGAATTTGTCGAAAAATTGGTAAAACAAGTAAAAGAATTGCCAATTGGCTCACCAGAAGATAATGTACGCTTTGGTCCTGTTGTTAGTGCAAGTGCTGAAGCAACTGTGCTTGAATATATCGATATTGCGAAAAAAGAAGGAAAAATTTTAACAGGTGGAAATAAACTCGATAGACCAGGTTATTTCATCGAACCAACTGTTGTTGCTGATTTAGCAATTGATTCGAGAATATCACTTGAAGAAATCTTTGGACCTGTACTCGCCGTTTTCAAAGCAAAGGATTTTGATGAAGCACTTTCTATAGCAAATAATACTTCATTTGGTCTTACTGGTGGTGTTTTTACGTTAAATCGTGAAAAACTAATCAAAGCTAAAAAACATTTCCATGTTGGTAATTTATATTTCAATAGAAAAATTACGGGCGCAATCGTCGATGTACATCCATTCGGTGGATTCAATATGAGCGGAACTGATTCAAAAGCAGGCAGTCGTGATTATTTGCTCTTATTTATGCAAGGCAAATCAGTTACTGAATTATTATAATTAATAAAAAATTCCTTTAATACTATAGTGGTTGGCTTTAAAGAAGTCAACCACTTTTTATATAAAAAACACCATCATCAATCCAGTAAAAACAATAATCCATCCGTCATTGCGAGCGTTAGCGAAGAATTCGGAGAATTCCCTCTTGCGAGGAAATTACTGTTGAGTTTACACCATTTATATTGTAGTAATTTCTTTTTCTTTTTTCAGAAAACATATTTTAAAGGACGATTATAGTATTAATAGAAAATAACAGGAAAAGTAGAACAAGTATTCTTATATTTTACTTGTAAATAGTAAAATCCTGATATTTTTCTTTCAATACTTATATTTACCGAAGCTCTATTTAATTCATTAAAATTATAATTTAAACGGGATATTTTGGAAACTTCATTTCCAAAAAAATCCAATAATTTGTAAGTGATTTCATTATAATCAATTTGTTTAGACCAAACAATTTTCAAATTTATCTCATTACTTTGAGAAGGATTTGGATAAGGAACATAAACCCAAAATGGAGGAGCATCTTCTAACTTATTATTATGTTCTTCAACGCTGTTAGGTTTCAATTTACTACTGTAAGACTTAAAGGCTCTTTTATTTGTTACTACAATATAATCTTTACCAGTAAAGCAAAAATTGCTAAAATACTCTTGATTGAAATTTGGGATACTGTCAGTTATTGGCTTCCAATTTTCACCATAATCTTTTGTTTCCCACATTGCACCATCTAACCTAATTATTAAACCATATCCTGTTTCTTTATCAATAATTATATTTTTATAATTGTACCTGGAACTATCAAACTGTACTTCCCAATTTAATCCTTGATTAGTTGTTCTCCACATACATTGATAGCTAGTTGAATCTGTATCCATAAAACTTCCAAATAAAAATGCAATTTTATCATTTACATAATAAATATTGGAAATCTGTGATAATTTATTTATGGTAATTTCTTCCCAATTTTTACCTAAATTCGTTGATTTATAGATTCTTCCCTCAGGCAGAAGAACCCACGATTTAAGTTTCTCCCAGTAATATGGTTTATTATATTTATTTCCGCTCATTATTATCAAGGAATCATTTAGTATTTTACAACTTGTTATCCAACAAGAATCAAATCTAATAGTATTAGTTACTGAATTGTTATTCAAATTATAACAATTAATTATGGTGAATTTTTCGTCAGATGAAGATTTGTCAGAACATGTTATTAGCATAATATTGTCTTTTATATCAAAATTATATATAGAAGCATTAGGAATTTTAATTGGTAATCCTGTAAATGTTGAAAATTGGTCTTCTGTTCTATATAATTTTGCAAAACCATAGGTTGCTGAAGTTAAAAGATATGCTCTTTTATCATTTTCAACAATGATATTGTGAATTCTTGATTTACTTTCATACTGTAATTGATTATCTTCAGGTAAAAATGTACAACCAAAATCATAGGTTTTTTCAATCAATTGCATTTCCTTTGCTAAAATACCGACACTATCATTGAAGAAATATGGAATTGTGAATCCGGCTCCACTCGAATTTTGTTGAGATAATATTTCCCATTCTTTTTTGTTTGAATATTTTTTTGCTATCGTATTTTGGTTTCCTATAGCAAATATAATGGAAAAATCAGGTGAAACAAAAACGTCATTTAACACTGTTGCACTCGATAGATACATCTTTATTTCAAAGTCTGGTAAAATATCATTTGCTTTTATATTAAAATTTGTCAAATCTAAAAAAGTTTCCTTGAAAAATTGATTATTATTTACAATATTCATTGAATAGACAGTAATTTCGTTAGAATCCGTTATTTCCATATCTCTAAGAATATTCGAAGGGGTTAATTGTAAATTAGACCATTTAGTAAGTGTAATATTTAAACGTAAAAGAAAATCATTTCCCAATATATATAAATTATCTTCATATCCTAAAATTTTTACTGGTGCTGATTTTTTTGTAATTTCTTCATTTTTATTTAATATAGTCCACTCAGTGTCATTTATTGACTTCACATAAATTATATTTTTATTATCCGAAAAAAAAAGTCTATTTTTATAAATTATACATTTATAAATATTGTTTTTCGTTAAATAGTTTTCTTGTGTCCAAGTATTGCCATAATCATTAGACAAAAATACTTTGCCACTATCACCTACAATAATTCCAAAATTATTTTCAAAACTGATTGAATTAAGATTAGAATTAACACCCAATTTTATTATTTCAAAAGAATCTCCTTTATCGGTAGATTTTAAAAATATCCCATTTGAGCCTACGATAAACAAGGTTTGACTTTCTTTCTGAAATGTGAATTGATTTAGTGTTTCAAATGTATATGTTAATTTCCTTTTCCATGTATTTCCCTTGTCAGAAGAATATATCACATATCCATCTGAACCAACTATAAAAAGCTCTTTATCGTTAATAAAATTGCCATATTTCAAATCAGAAGTAAGTGTATAAAAATAATCGGTTATTACTTTAGAAAAGCAATTTTGGAAATTCAAAATTAATATTAAAATTAAAATAATTCTTTTCATAATTCAACCAGTTTATTTTTTTTAAATTAATAACAATAAGAATTAGTTACTACAATTCGAAAAACAAGGACTTTCAGGAATTTCTGGGTTGTAAATATAACCTGTTTCACATAAAACACAAACGGGTGGTAATTGTACATTTGTAATAATTAACGCTGGTATTTGAGAACTATAATCCCAACATAAACTATACTCTTTCAGGCAATTACCCTGAATATTTTCGCATTGTACAAAATCAACCGAATTGTTTGCATTATTGATATATTTCCAACAACTTTTTTTATCCACTGATACAATGAATGTTTTTTCGGAACAAGGTGAGACTGAAAGATGCTCATTATTACTATTAGGCAAGTTTGCTTCATAATTCAAGATTGTTATATCACATAATTCCCAAAAATATGGATTATTGATATCTGTACCATAAAGACAAGTTTTATCTAAAAAACCTACTGCCGTAACAAATATTTCTCTATTTCCGTTATAATCTCTCCAACAGTACATAATGTAGCCCTCGCAATCATTACCATTTGGCAAGTGAAATGTATTAGTGATAATATTCGAATTCCAACCGTCTGGACAATTTTGAGCTTGTATATCAAATGAAATAAATATGAACAAAAAAGTTATAATTACTAACACTAAAATTATATATTTTTTCATTATAATTTACCTTTTAATTTATTTGATAAAAAATTATTATCCCAGGCATTACTTGCACAGTTCCAAGCTTTTGCCCTGCCCTATAGAACTGCGAGCGGTTTTTGCGGACTTTTGCTCATTGCAAAAACAAATTATATTGTTTTGGGAAAATAGCATTAGCCCGCTATTCGCAATAAATTTCCACTCGCAGTTTTGAATAAATAATTTTTCTCGGCAAAATTTATTTGAACAAAATAATTTCTCTTTCTTTGGAATATTTGAATAAATCGCAGTTTCAATACAATAAAAATATTTTTGAAGCGTCCACATAAAGCCATAAAGCCATAAAGCCATAAAGCCATAAAGCCATAAAGCCATAAAGCCCATCTTATGCCCTTTTTCGTCTTTCCCGCCCCTCCAATATTTTTATTTCCCTCATTCATTTATTTTTTTATTTGCTTCCTACACTTTTTCTAATTTAACAAAATATTATTATTTATAATGACACAAATTTTTGAAAAAAATTACAAAAAAGTGAAAAAAAATTTTCCATCGTCATTGCGAGTCCCAACTTATCGGGACGAAGCAATCCCTTGCACCATTCGAGATTGCTTCGTCGCCTTCGTCTCCTCGCAATGACACAGCCTGAATTGTCATTGCGAGCGCAAGCGTTGCATTCTACATCTTTATAAATTTCCTCGTTATAAACCAGCTATTATCAAATGTTAATTTTACTATGTAAACACCTGCTTGCAAACCACTTACATCAAATTGTTCATTGCTAAAATTACTTGCCTGTTGCTCTCGTCCATATATATCAAATATTTGTAAATTCGTTAAATTATAGTAATTATTTTGCAACTTTACTATTCCACTCGATGGATTTGGATATAATTCTATTGGTAAAAGAGTGACTTTCTCTATTTCTTCTTTTACGCTCACTGGGTCCACTCTCATCCTAAATAATCCTTCTATCGTACTGATATATAAGTAATTTTCTACCGACAATATGTCTGTGATTATATTACCATCTAAATTTTGTGCTATATTTATCCATTCATTTTTTTCCTCATCAAATTCAAATAAATTTGATTCTGAATTTTGAAATCCAAGCAATAGCAAAATTAATTTTCCATTTAAATACAAAAATTTGTTATCTTCTGCTATGTTCTTACCATTAATTTTTGGGAAGTTTGTTTGAATAAATGTTCGTCCAAAATCTTTCGTTATGTATATTGGTTGTCTAATGATTGAATCTAAATTCGCTAATATTAAAATTGTATCTTTATTTTCAACATAGGAATAAACAGATTGATAGTTTAGTGTATCACTTGTCATCTTGCTTATTTGTCTTTCAAAATTCCAGATTTTCCCATCGTCAATGGATTTAAATAAAGCAAAGCTTTTGTAGTTAATACTGTAATAATTCCCATCTCTTACAAATAAAAAATTACTCTTTTCGGGCAATTTCTGTAGAAATAAAGAATCATACATTACCCAAGTGCGTCCTGTATCTAATGAATAATAAATGTATTTATATGTCGCAAAGTTGCGGTCGTTGTAAAAATAAAATAGTGTGTCGTTTCTTTCATACATATTTTTGTCTTCATCCAAGAAAAAAGCTGAAACATCAGAATAAAATTCCCAACTTTCTCCTTTATCATATGATTTATAGGTTTTATTAGTTCCTCTATCTGCTGCAAATAACCCATATTTATTCTTAGAAAAAGTAAAATTATACTTTACTCCGGTCCAATTATATTCTGTATATCCAATTGAATCTATGACAAATTTTCTTTGCCACGACTTCCCACCGTCATATGATTTCATATATACATTATAAAACCTGTTTCTGGGTGCTGTTATATATTCATTATCATTTATCTTTACTATTTTCTTCCAAGGTCCTTCATACAGATAATCTGGTGAATAATACAAACCATTATTCCTTTCCTCCCACGTCACACCATCATCGGTTGATACCAATACCCCATAAGATTGATTGGATGCTATTAATAAATTACCGGTAGAAATCAATTGTAACAAAGTAAAATGCCGATTACCAACAATTTCCCATTTTGTCTCTCCGTCTTTTTTTCTTACTAATATTGCTTTATGGTTTAAGCTATCTATTGCTTGCGCATATATCATTCCTTTATGTTCTATTAAAAAGTCTGTGTTAAAATTGTCAAATTGTTCATCGACGATTTTTTCATATGTTCCATCTTCCTTTGGTTGCCATATTGCAAATGGCGATAATATCCATAATTTACCGTTTATTTTGGAAAGAGATTTTATACCACCTTGAATATTAACATCCACTTTTTTCCAAGACCAACCAAAGTCTGTTGAATAAAAATATCGTGGATAATAAAACAACTTACTCCCATTATAATAAATTGCATATAAGGTGTCACCAAATTGATAATAATTTGTGACATTGCTAAATGATTTCCCAAAGTCTTCGTTATTGTCAACAATTTCGCCATCTCCTGGAATTTTTTGAAATTTCAATGTCTTTATTGAATCATTTGTTATTTCATTGCAAATATGAGTTCTGTACTGGCTAATTGTGTCGCTTTCTGTTGTTCTTACAATTATAGTTGAATCAGTTGAAAATATACTAACAAAAGAAGGACCTTTACCAAATCCTTCAATTTTAATAGATTCCCAATTTTGCAAATCTTCTGATATATAGGAATTTGTCGTACTTTTAAACATTATGTATTTATTTTTGAATTTAATCATTTTAAAAGTACGTGCTAATTTTATTTGGTTAATGAAATTATCATAGTATTTAATTGTATGCCACTGTTCCCCATAATTTTTGCTTAAATATGTGTAATCATATGTAATAAATAAAATAGTATCTATTTTACTTATACCTTTAGCGGTATTATAAGTGTTCAAACCTTCAGTGCAATTCTCCCATTCAGATAAATCTTGTGAAAAAAGATTTGCTGCAAGAAAAGCTAAACTTATAAAAATTGTTGTTAAGTATTTCATATTATTTCCGCAATTTAATTGATTTAATTTAGGGGTGGTTTTATAACCACCCCATTTATTTATTTCGTTATTCACATAAAGGAAAACAACCTTCAGGATCATTTCTGCATTCTTGAACACCAAAAGATTCTCTTCGTACAAAAACACCATTGAAATATGTATATCTACAGCAACTTTCCGCTGTTCCACAAGGTTCTAAAACTGCACTGTGTAAAGGTCCAGGTCCTAAAAAACCCTCCCATTGCCAACACCTTGATGGTGTGTAAATCCAAATTGAATCTATCGTTCCTGCAGCAATTGTATCCGCTGCTGCATCTAATATATATCCGGAGACTATCGGGTCATTGATTGCTGTCCCTTGACAACATGGCGGATTTGAATTATCTGCTACGATTCTCTTTATGAGAAAAATTCCAGGACAACCTTCTTCATAAAATACAGTATAAGTACAAGAACCACAATTAATTTGGCTAACCGTGTAAGTTATACTCATCTCGGAATTACTTGGTGGACAAGGATAACAAGGTGATTGACTATAAGCCACTGTACTTGATATAATTAATGTACATAATGTTATTAAAAATAAATATATCTTCATTTTATTTCTCCTATTATAAAAAAAATCTCTTATCACAGGCATTACTGGCACAGTTCCAAGCTTTCGCCCTGCCCATTAGAACTGCGAGCGGTTTATGCGGACTTTTGCTAATTGCCAAAAAAAATTATATTGTTCGGAAAAATAGCAACAGTCCGCTTTTCGCAATAAATTTCCACTCGCAGTTGTAAATAAATAATTTTTCTCGGCAAAATTTATTTGAACAAAATAATTTCTCTTTCTTTGGAATATTTGAATAAATCGCAGTTTCAATACAATAAAAATATTTTTGAAGCGTCCACATAAAGCCATAAAGCCATAAAGCCATAAAGCCCATCTTATGCCCTTTTTCGTCTTTCCCGCCCCTCCAATATTTTTATTTCCCTCATTCATTTATTTTTTTATTTGCTTCCTACACTTTTTCTAATTTAACAAAATATTATTATTTATAATGACACAAATTTTTGAAAAAAATTACAAAAAAGTGAAAAAAAAATTTTTTTTGTCATTACGAGTCCCGACTTGTCGGGACGAAGAATCCAGAATAATTCAAATAGATTCTTCAGTCGCTATCGCTCCTTCAGAATGAAGGAACCGTGTAGTATTTTCAGCACTTTATGGTTTTTGATTTTTTAGCCAATAAAAAATAATATAAGTCCAAAAAGTAGCAATTATAGAGGCAATAACTAATTCTGCGATAAAGGATTTATCATAGATGGAAAAATATAATTCAATGGCTAATTTGTTATTTTCATCAAAATCAATAATAACTACTCGACCAAGAAAAACCCACATTAATCAAAAAGACGCTTTCGTAATAAATTCCTTAATATTCGTTTTTATTGTTTTCATTTTAATTAAAGATTTTGTAACTAATTCCAACCACGTAAATCCTAATTCATTCATAAATCCCAAGTAAAAGCAAAATTACTTAAAAAATGGTAAAAAGTAATATGAAAAACCCCTAAAAATAATAATACTTAAATGTTTTTAATTAAATATTTTCGTAGAATTATTATATTGCATTTTTTAAAATAATCTAAAGGAATGTCAAAATGGAAATAATTCTAATTATAATTTTTACAATTCTTTTTTCAACTGGAGAAACTCACAATCTCTCAAAATATAATCCTTATAAATGTCAAAAAAAAATTGAAAGGCTAAATCAAATAATAGATGAAAAAGAATATGAAATAGAGCAATTGCAAGAGGAAAATGAAAACTTATCATCAGAATTAGAAAATGTAAGACAAGAATTAGAAGATGCAAGATCTATATTAGACGAAGATTGAATTAATTATTAGTTTTGAATATAATTAACAAATAACTTTTTCTCCCAAAAAAAATTTTTGCCTCAAGTGTGAAAAATGTTCTACTTCAATTGTAAAGTAGATAAAAACATAATTGGAGGCAGAAATGCAAAAATTAATTACTTTTTTAGCAATATTAGTTTCATCGATGTCTTTGTTTGCACAAAGCACCGAAGAATATGTTCTGGATTCAAGAAATCCGAATCCAACTTTCAGCAAACAAACTGAAGTTGGAGCAAAATATTTAATTACAGTTCAAGGGAAATATCATCAATGGCCTGTCACGCAATCCGACTGTTTTGGCGTTGATGCAGTTTGGTATAATGATATTCCATCTTTTAGCAATCCAATTGGCGACGAAATAACCCACCAATTGCTTAAAGACCCGCTTTGGCTTGGCGATTCAACTATTATCACCTTGCCTTCCACAGGTTCAATTGGTAGCATTAAAATTGGTCTTCGCCAATATACAGGTTTCCGTTTTAACGACAAACCATTGGATAAATATCCGCTCGATGCTATTAATCATCGTTACCAATTTGCAGCAATGGGCAATGGACAACCTTTTAAATTCCAAATATTAGATTCTGTGTTTAATATACAAGAAGAAATGGTTATACCAAGATATGACGATAATAATGGATTTTTGACGGTAACTATTGAAAAAATAACGGACACACTTGTTAAAATTTGTGATGCAGAAATTATTACAAATGAAAATGGTTCGACACAAATCCGTGTTGGTGCTACAATTTTAGTCAAAGATTCGACTTCATCGACTGGCACAAAAAGAATCTTAGCAGATTTAAGTCAAATTGGAATAGTGCTCGATGGACGTTTTGTTTGCCCCGATTCTTTAAGTTGCGAATACGAACAAGTTATTCCAAAAGCGGTAGGATTAGTCATTGACCGCTCAGCAAGTATGGAAGAGCCAATTAGCCAATACGACTTGTTAACAACAAGGATGGATGCCGCAAAATTTGCAATTAAGAATTTTATTAATAATTTGAATGTAAATTCTTCTGTCAAAGATTCTGCGTTTGTTTTAAGTTTTTCGAACGATTTTCGTCTCGAACACGATTGGAGCTCAGATAAATCAAGTTTAAGTAAATCTATTGATGGAATTCAACCAGACTCGGCAACAGCTTTGTATGCGGCATTACTTGAAGCATTAGAAAAGGTAAAGAATCACTCGAACCCTGGCAAAGCAGTTATTTTGCTGACCGATGGTGATAATACTCGTGGTCCTATTTGGAGCGAAGAATGCATCGCACGTGTCAAAAAAGATTATAGTAATATTCCTATTTACATAATTACTTTGTCTTTTGTTGGTTCACCGAGAGAAATCCGCACGTTAGACACAATGAGGGCTATTTTGAATTCAACTGTAAAAGGGAATGTTATCTCTGTCAAAGAACAAGATTCTCTTAATAAAATTTACGATGAATTATCGAAGAAAATAAGTGATGATGATTGCTGTTCCATCTTTTTCAAAGGTACATATTGTAATGATGAAAATGAAGTTAAAACTGTAAAGATTATATTTTCAATCGACAGCAATTTAATAGTTAAAGAAATCAAATTGAAATGTAAAAAAGCAGGTTCTGCTACTTCTATCCAAGAGGGCTGTAATTGTCATAAAACAGAATCAAAAATCAAAAATGTTGTTCCGAACCCAGCGAATAATTCAACTTCAATTGTTTTCGAGACATCGGAATACGGAAATATTGCCATCGAAATTCATTCCTGTTTTGGCGATTTAATCAAAGTATATCCAAATGTTTACGAACCTGGATTGCATTATTTTAACTTGCAAACGTCCGATTTTACAAGCGGTTGTTATTACGCAATTATAAAAACAGAAACAGAAATAATAAGCAAGAAATTTTTTGTTGTTCATTAATTGCAAATAATATGAAAAATTATATACAAAATATCTTGATATTTATAACATTATTTTTGCCATCAGTATTGTTAAGTAATGAGTTATTTATTAAAAATTTAGAAGTACTCGACGATAGTACCAAAAGAGCACAAGTAATGATTTTAGACTCGAAAAATAATACTCTGGAAATTGATACTAATTATATTAGAATTTTAGAAAACAATATACCCGCAAAAATTTTGAAAATAAATTGCCCGAAAGAAGAAACAGCCGTACCAATATCATCAGTTTTAACAATCGACGAATCTGGTTCAATGCAAGGTAACGGAATTGCAATAGCACGAAGTGCTGCAACGACGTGGATAAATAAATTACTTGTGTATAATCAATCGTCCGAGTGTGCAATTAACGCCTTTTCAACCTATAATAGATTGCTGATTGATTTTACTAATTCATATTATTCTTTATTAAGTGCAATCAATTCACTTTATCCTTATGGTGGAACGGATTACGACGTAGCTTTGCTTAATTATAATGAAAGCGGTTTGTACCTTGCGGCAAGAGGGAAAAACAAACGGGTATTAGTATTTTTAACAGATGGTATGCCAAACACAATGCCAAATATTGACCAAATGATACAGATTGCCAAGAAATATAATATAACAATTTACCCGGTTGTAATTGGTTACGATGTCCCTTATTTTTTAAATTCGTTAGCATATCAAACAAATGGCGTGGCTTATGGCAATGTCAACACTCCAGAACAAGCAGAAAAAATATATCAACAGATATTAGAGGTTGCTGTAACACAAAAATATTGCGAAATAACTTGGCGAAGTTACTTGGAATGTGGTGATATAGAGTTTCTCGAAGAGCGGATGAATATTTCCAAGAAAGTAAAATATATAGCTCCGGACAGTATGCGAGCACAAATAGATATGCCTAATAAATTTGTCAATTTTGGCATTGTCCAAAAAGGTTTTAAATACAATACTGAAATTCCATTATTTGCAAAAAACGACACAGTTACTATTAATTCCCTTAAAATTAATAATTCTCAATATACAATAAAAAATACTCTCAACTTCCCACTAAAAATTGCACCTGGAGATAATTTACTTTTAAAAATTGAAATGAAAGCGAGTAACTTGGATTCATTAAATGCTCTTTTGGAAATTAACAGCAATACTTGCGAAAATTATTTTGCACAATTAGTTGGAATAAAAAAGCAAGAAAATAATATATTACCTCAAGCAAGAACAGGATTTGGAGTTCTATCATTATTATTCGAAACAAACAACTTAAGGAGTTTCAAATATTTAGGATACAACTTGGGTTTAGGAGTACAAATTTATTTGTCGAATAAAATCTCTGTTCGATTAAGTTACGGGATTGATAATAATGATACTTATTCTTTGTTGACCGACAGGACAAATATTATTTTCAATAATAAAGTTCTTTCGGGCTCAATAAGATATAATGTTTATGAAAAAGGGTACATTCTTGGATATTTATTGCCCTATTATCGATATAGTTTCGGTTCCGACGAGACAAGATATTATGACGAATTTTTCAAAAATATAAATCAACGTTCACATACAATTGGGCTAAGTCTTGGTGCAGAAGTATTTGCATTCCATAATTTGAGCATTTCAGCAGAATATACATTTGGTTACCGAAATCAATACATTTTCAAAGAAATTGGTTTTACAGAAAAAGTCGAAACACCTTTATCTGAGGCAAATTCTTTCTTTTTAAATCCAAAATTGAATTTAATATTATCATTTTATATAAACTAAAAGGGAAAAAATGAAAAAATTAACCTTTATTTTGATAAGTCTTGTATTAATTACAAGTAAAATTTATTCACAAAGTTCAATAGTGAATAATCAAAAAGGCGACCAATCATTGTTGTTTTCATTGATTGGTTTATCAGAATTCAAAGCAGGCTCGTTTGGAGGTGGCATTGGCTATCAATATTTCGTTGCTGAAAATATATCAGTTCGAGCAGGATTAGGTTTTAATTCCTTTAATCAAATTACATATCCCGACAACAGCAATAGCGAGCTTGTTTCTATTGATTCATCTTTATTTTCTGTTGAATTTTCACCAGGTTTCAAATATATATTTTCAACAAATACAACGATTGCGGCATTTGTCGGTTGCGAGTTAAATTATAAATATCAACAAACTACCGTAAAAAATAGTAATTTCAAAAAAGATACGCCCGAAATTACTATTGCCTCTTCTGCTTATGGTGGTGGTTTGTTTTTGGGTGTCGATTGGTTTGCTTGGGAAAATGTAAGCATTGGTGCAGAGTATAAATTCAATTATTTGATTCAAAGCGGACAATACCAAGCAACTTCTTCAACATACGAAAATAAATATGATTTGCCCAAAACTACTAATTTCGGTATGGGAACAAGTTCTTATAATTTCACAATAAGTTTTTATTTTTAAGTATGTTCATCAAAAAATATCCAAGTTATTAAATTCAAGAGGGGAAGTAAATCTTCCCCTCGTATAAATAAATTTCGTTAAAGATATAATGATGCATTATTAAAAATAAACTAAAATATATCTATTAATTTTAAAGGTCGAGAACCTTTAATTCTTGGATTTCCGTTACACTTATTGAATTCATCGACAACTTGTTTACCTTCTTTCGCACAACCTCGTTCGATAGAACCATATCGAATTTGGAACCCAACTCTTTCGCATTGTTTATTATAAAGTGGAGTAATTATAATTTGTTGGTCTTTTGCTTTTTTCCCATTTATAATTTTATCTTTAACTGTGATTTCTGGCAAAACATAAGGGTCATACCATTTTTGAATTTGGCATTTGTTTTCCAACACTATTTTAGAATCAAGTGGTAAAACTGAAATTTTTATTGAATTGTCTTCATCATATTTTTCAATTTTCAAAGTTGACTCGCTAAAATCAACACCGTCAACAACTAATTGGATTTTCTCATTAGCTTTGAAAAGTACATAATCATAATTATTACTTAATAAATAAGGTTTTTGTACCCGTAAACCTGGTGTTGGTTGAATATAATTAATATTGCCATCATTATCTATTTGTACAAAAACTGTATCGTGAACGACCTCATTTGAAGATGATTTGAATATAGCACAACTATTGAAAAATAAAGGGCTTATTATTAATAAAATATATAAATATCTCATTACAGAACCTCAATAAAATTATGGAAATAAGTTAAAATTTAATATATGTATATTTTATACTATTTTTTGCGTTCTCCATCAAAAATTCTTTCTCTAACATATTAATTTTCGTAGCAAAAGCATCGCTAACTTCGTTTTTATTATTCTCGATAATTTGGATTATATTAACTGATTTCATTTGTGTCAAAATTTTATAATCATTTTTTGTGGTAAAAAGTCCTTTTTCAATTTTATTATTTTCCAATGGGGGGAAATTGCCCAAAAGTATAATTTCATAATATGAATTCGTATCGTTTGAAAATTGATAGAAGGCATATTTTAATAAATTACCGATATTTTTCCATTGAAGTTTATTAAATTGAAAATCTGCAAGCGAACAATTTTTTAATTTGAAATTATTAGGTGGAATTAAGTTTTCAGCATATAAAATTATTTTATATTCAAAGTTTGTATCTACTAATGTTTTTATTTTATCAATTAGATTTGGGTTATTCAATGGTTCCAACCCGATAATATATAAATTCTTTAATAATTTCATTGAATGAGTATTAGTTTCTGGGTTTGAAGCAGTTGCAGAATTTTTTTCTTGTTGCTTGTTTTCAATTGTTTCATTTGTCGATAAATTCTTATTTTTATCATGTTTTTGATTACAGGAATTTATAAGTTGATTAAAACCAAGTGTTACAACAATTATTAGTGATATTAAAAAAGTAATATTTAAATAAATTGTTCTTTGCCTTCGCTTTCTTTCCAATTGTTCAAAGTTTGATTCCTTCTTCATTTCTACAATAAAGCTTTTGGCATAAAGTAAATCTTCTCTATCATCTTTCGATGAGAGTTGTTTCAATTTATCTTCGAATTTTTTAAGCTCGTTATTTATATTATCATCCATTCTAATTTACCTCATATCCATTTAGTCTAAAAAATTCTTGTAATCTTTCCAAAGTTTTAGTATAGTATTTTGTTACAGTTGAATTTGCAATACCTAATTCTTTTGCAATTTCGGTACTTGGTTTGTCCTCATAAAACCGTAATTCGAAAACTTGTCTTATTAAACTATTTTTGCTGACATAACTATCTTTTTCTAAAAATAAGTGGATGTAATAATCAATTTCATTTTTAAAAAGTGTAATTTTAGTTCGTTCCTCAGATTGGAGCACAATCGCTTGAGTGTTAGTAGTATAACCGCCATCCTCTGTTTCATCCAATAATTTAATAGAATGATGATTTTTCCCATAATTAAATACATTACGTATAGAATTTTCTATTACTATTTTTATCCAATCAATTGCTTTAATGGACTTTTCGGGGTTATAAAGCCGCCTTTTAATTAGCAATTTTTCCCAACCTTCGCTATAGCCATCTTGTAAATCTTCAATCGTATGGGGTGGAATAAAAGATTTAAATATTCTTCGAAAATGAACAAATAGATACTTTTCAAGCAGTTTGTACAACTCGGTCAACTCCTTATTTACATCAGAAAGTCGCTCAGCTTTTGCTATGACTTCCATAAGTTGATTTATCCGAATATCGTTCCGTTGTTTTATTAGTAACAAAACAAACATAGCATTTTTTTTCAAAAATACAAAATTTCTGTTAAATAAATATTTTTTTTAAAGTGTGAAAAAAATACTTTTCAAATTGTATAGTATATAAATATTAATTAACAAAAAAAAGGTGTCCTATGATATCTAAATACAATTTATGTGAGGAACTTAAACCATCTGCACACGCAGTAAAAAGATTTTCTCAACGTCAAATTAAAGAACAAGATGTTGATATTGTTATTCATTTCGGAGAAATGATATTGCAAAGTGATGGAACTGTGCTTTACTTTATGAGTAAGAAAATTTTCGAAATGCTCGTAAAGGCTGGTGAATTAACCAAATCTATGAATAAAATAGTTGGTTTAGTTGTAGTAATGAAAGATAATTTAATTATTACATCTTACAAATCTTATGATGACAAAAAGTTATTTCGCCTTAATAAAAGCTACAAACGATTCAAACAAAACTAAATAAAATTTTAAAAAGTGTGAAAAAAGTGCTATGCAAATTGTATAGCAAGTAAATCAATTTATTAAAAAGGAGAAAAAAATGAAAAAGACATTACTAATATTAACAGTTTTAACATTATTGTTCGGGTCTTACGAGACAGCAACTTCAAAGCATAATCGCTATTATAAAAAAAATCATCGTAATTATACGAAGATTTACAACAGAAACAATTACTCAAGAAATAACTCTTACCCACCGGAAATCGCTGAAAACGGGGACAGAAGAAATTACGATAATGATGGCGACGGTCGCATCGAAACAATATATGTTAAAGGATACTACAAAAGCAATGGGACTTATGTCCGTAGTCATTACAGAGCTGCTCCTCGCCGTAGATAATAATTAAATATATAAATAATGGAGTAAATATGAACAAATATTTTACAAATATTTTGAATTCGAAAGCTATAAAATCAGTTAAAAACTTATTAGTCCTTAATTTATGTTTCATAGCTGCAATCAATGTAACTAACGCTCAGTTATACGACGCAAAGAGAATATACGATAAATGCGCTGATGCTGTGGTAATTATTTCTACACCTTTTGGGTTAGGCACGGGTTTTCTAATAAATGAATCCGGTTATATTGTTACAAATCACCACGTCGTTCAAGATGGGCAAGGTTATACATTACCAGCAAACTCTATTACTGTAAATACAAAAGACGGAAAAGCTTATCAAGTATCTTTGGTTGACGATACTCCTGATTTCCCTGGACTTGATATTGCGATAATCAAAGTCGATGATAGGTTCTTTAACTTTCTCCCTTTATATGCAAATGAATTAAAAGTAGGTGAGGATGTTGTTGCAATTGGACACCCGAATGGAGATTATTGGAATCAATCCAAAGGAATTATATCTAAGGTTAATTTGCCTGATGTTTACTTACTTCAACACGATGTACCGACAGACGAAGGAAATAGTGGCGGACCTTTAATTAATTCAAAAGGACAAGTTGTAGGTGTTGCTACTGCTTACAAATATATGTACAACAATAATCATAATATAAAAATTCAAGAGACTGGAAAACTTGCCACTAAAATTAGTTGGGTAATCGAAGTTTTAAAGAAAAGAGGTTTTAAATATTATACAGAACCTAAACTTTATGGAAATTCGGAATACGAAAACCTGGTAAATATGTTAGAAGATGAAATAAGTTCCGTTAAAAAAGAAAGGGAACAATTACGCAAAGATAAAGAGAAATTGCAAACGGAGCAAATTGAATTTCAAAAAATGAAAGCAGATTATGAAAAGCAAAAATACGAATCTCAAATTATAATAGAAAATGCAAAACGCATCAATAAAGAATTCGACAATCGCAAAAAAGAACTTGATAGACGTGAAAATGATTTAGATAAAAAAGAAAGTAAATTGGCAAATTATAAGCAAGAACTCGATGCTCGTGAACGAGATATTGCTACAATTGAACAAGAGTTAGAAGAAAAAGTCGATCCTCGAATGGCAATTGATTTGAACTGGGATGTTAACTATTTAGCTGAAAATGCAAATCATATCGAAAATAGCAAATTATTAAGTACCGGTTTGTCTGGTGGAATATTTTGGAAATTTGGCTTTGACCGAAATAGATACGGTTATCCAATTTCACATAATCGAATTGGTGTGATTTATAAGTTTAGTAAAGTATTTACAACAGATAAAAACGTGTTTTACGAGGGTTATAAATCGAAAACATATTTTGCTCTCGAATTTGATAATATTGTCAGAACCGGATTTGGAGTTGCAAATTCGCATTCGATGCCAAATAATCTTTCGAACATCAATTATTCTGCTTTCATATCCTTGCTGTTAAATAAATATCCTTTGCCCATAATGCTCCAGATTGGCACTGATGTTGACAGTAAATTAACAAAATTTCAAATCTGGAGCGGTATTTCGATAGGTTATAGTTTAAATTTCTTTAAATTTTAATTACGAAATTATTTTTTTTTCAAATTATTCATTCGCAATTTCTTGATTGGTTTTATAACGAAAAACCTCCATCTCTCAGAAGGTGGAGGCTTTTCCTTTTGTGCTAAATCTTTAAGCATGTTTTTTATTTCAATTTGTTATAGTTCCACTCGGAGGGAATCCAGGAAAATTTCCCATAGGTCCTTGTCCAGGGTCGATTCTTATTTCACCATTTTGGCTTTCGAATTTTCTTAAATTTTCAGCTAAAGCATTTAAAAAAAGCTTGGTGTGCAAAGGTGACATAATAATTCGGGAAAATACCTTTGCTTTGGGTACACCTGGTAAAATTCGAGTAAAATCTATAACAAATTCAGCATTAGAATGGGAAATAATAGCCAAGTTAGAATAAATTCCCTCTGCTTCTTTCTCACCCAATTCAATGTTTATTTGATGTGGCTGTCCTTGATTAGGATTGTTTTCAAAATTTCCCATTTCTGACTCCTGTTTTTATTTATTTTTGTAGTTTTTCTTGGTAAAACTTCATTTTTTCTGAATTTTTGATATACTGACTATATGTTTTAACCATTTCTAAATAATAATATTGCTTTTCTTCATCCGGCACATAACTTTCGAGTGTTTCTAATTTTGAGACAGCATCATTTAATTTTGATTTTTCGTCTAAAACAAAATATATGTTTGCTAATTCAGCATAAACTTTATAATCATTCTTATATTTGTCTGTTTTTGAGGCTTGTTCAAAATATTTTGCAGATTCTTTTAATTCTGGGAAATATTCATCTGGATTTGGTTTGTAGTTTTTATCTTGGTCTAATTTTAATTTAATTTCATTTTGTTTTACGCTTGCTTTATTTTTATATGCAGAAGCAATGTTGCGAATTGCTGCAACATTAGTTGGGTCAATAGAAAGTGCTTTTTGATAATAACTTATTGCATCGTCATATTTTTTATCAATTTGGTACAAGTCACCTAACTGGACAAGATAAGTAACGTTTTTGGGATAATTTTTGATTAATTCTCGGATGTAACTATATGCTTGATCCATTTGTCCCATATCTTGATAAATTTGCACCATAAATGCATTTACATTTTCATTGGTTGGGTCTAAAATACCAAGCATCTTGATGTAATTCAATGCATCTTGATATTTTTGCTTAGAATAATTCATTTGTGCTAATGCTGCAATTGGGTTTGTGTTAAATGTTGTCCATTGAGATTGCTCTGACGGAAGCCAATTTGCTGGTGGGTCGTAACGAACACCTTCTAATTTGAAATTTAAATCTTTTTTATTGTCTTTGTAAAATAAATATAAATCTTTACCATTTAATTGATATAAATCTGTAAGAAGTGAATCGCCTTGCAATCCGCTTAATGGTTGATTTAATACTGGTTTGCCTAATTTTCGGAGTACGTCACCTCTGGAAATTCCTAAATAAAATTCATTTTGTTGAAGCACATCAATGTCTTTTTTTGCTTTATCAACATAAGCCATATATTCTGCTTTGGCAGCGATGGAATCGCCCCGAAGTTCTAATGCTTGACCACTTAAACTGTAAAAATCGAGCATTTCAGGTCTTACCATTTTACCAACATCAAAATAGTTAATCGCAGAATCTAAAAATTTCTTGTTCTTTGTTGTGAAGTATTTATTAAAATTGTCCACACCATTATTATATGATTCTACCCAAATTTTATTCAATAACATTTTTGGTCTTTGTGCTAATTGTGGATTTTTATTGTCGATGACTTTGTCTGCTTTCATTGCATTTTCGGCAGCAAGTTTTACGTTACCTTTCATCAAGTACGCATCGGCAATTAACATATATGCTTCGCCATTTCCTGGATTCTTTGTTATTTCTTGTTGTGCGAAATCAATTGCCTTGTCATAATCTTTATTTGCAAACGCAACTTTCGCTGTTGTTAACTCTCTCGAACTGCATTGAAAACCTTGAAATGCTATTGCTCCAATCAAAAGAAAAAATAGTAAGCCAAATGCTCTTTTCATTATTTCACCTTTATTTAAATATTTATAAGTGTATTAAATACAATTTACAAAATTAAGATTGATTTGTTAATTATCCATAACTTTTATCTTATTTTTTTAAATTTATTTGACAATTTGTTATTTTTTTATACAAAATGAATGACGGAAAAGTTACAAAACTAAATTTTTTATTAGTTTTTGTTTTTAAATGTTCTTTTTAAATTTGTTTGGTTATTATTTGTATCGCCAATAGTTATTATGTTGGTTATGCTATTTATTTGAAGCTGGATATCTGAAATTGAAGAAATTTGTTGATTATTTTCGAGATTAATCACTTTTATAGAGATTTTACCTGCGGGCATAGGTATCATTTTTGAAATATCATTACTATTCATCAATAAAATTATTGGCTGGGGTAGCGAGCTTGCAATTTCATATTTGAGTTTCGTATTTGTCGAAAAATTGCACAATCTTAAATATGCATTTGATAGGCTATCAATATAATCATCTTCAACAACAGCAAATTGCGTTGTATTTTCTTGATTATATAAAAATATAGTCAAATAATGTCCCGGCAAACTGAAAATCATCGTATTGAATACGATTTCGTTACTTTGCTTTACCATTAAATTTGCATAATTTGCGGGGAACTTATAATATTTAAATTCCGAATTTGTTATGCAATCTATATTATTTGCTATGGGAATTTTTTGTGAGTAAACATCAAACGGTTTTTCGTACGGGATTAAATTTATTATTGCAATATTCGAAAATTCGGTCGGTATTATTTCTTTATTTGTATTTAAATTTGGGGGACATTCGCAAGAATTTAAAAAAGCAAGTGTAATAAATGCTTGTGTAATTATAATTTTAAACAATAAAATTATTACTTTGCTTTTAACATACATTATAATTTAAAGTTAATTCCATATACAAAATTAACTTTATTTGTAGAATAAATTTTATTTTCTACGTTGTAAAATAAAGTGGTATTTTCAACCCCAAAATTTAAAGAAATTCGTTCAATAAAGCTAAGTTCAGTGCCAAGTTGGAATTTTACCAGTGGTCCAACACTTGTACCACCAGCAAAAGCTGACAGAACAGGCAAAACGTAAGATTGTGCAAAGAAATAAGATGGGACATATTGATAAGTCAATCCAATATAATATAGTTGAGGTGATTGAACTTGCGTGTAACTTTTGCCATCTATTTTTCTCGAAAAACTTTGTGGGTAAATATCTCGCCCGATGCTGAGTCCAACTTTTTGGGTGCGATTTAATATTTTCCTTGCTCCAAAATCAAATGTATAAGCAGAATTGTTTGATGAAATTGTATTATTTGGTGTAGAAACTTGCACCTGACTTGTGTTAAAGCTAAATTCATAATTATAATTATTTGGCAATATATCTTTCAATAATGTACTTAAATCATAATTTGTTTTAGTAGGCATTAATTGAGATTGAAAAGTATTGCTATTTGAATTAAACAAATTTGTGTTTATTTGTGGATTTAATTGCAATTTTTGGGAGTATAATTCTTTGTTATAAAATTGCTCTTTAACTTGTGAGTTGCCACTTTGTGAATTATCAGTAATGTTTGCTCTATTTTGCTTTAATTCATTAAGTGCCGCAATATATTCCTTTTGCTTAGCTTGATAATCTTTTGCAAGTTTATTTAATTTTAAATTATAAGCTTTTGCAACGGTTGATTCAATTTGATTTACAAAAATTGAATATGATGCAAGACTTGAAAATATTGAATTATTGCTTTGGTTGAATATGTTGTTATTTTCATTTTCAACGTTTGAATAATTATTGGTAGCGGCAGAAGAAACTACGGCATAAGGCTTTGTAGTATTCGCATTTATGGATGAATTATAATTATTGGAATTTGAATTAAATATTGCCTTATAATTTGTAGCAATGATTAATGTAGAAACTGATAGCAATCCCAAAAGTGCAACAATAGCTATTTTTTGAAAATTCTGTTTATTGAAAATATTTGCAAAAATATTACTAAATTTATTTGGTTTGAAAGCATTTGGATTTAGTCCGATGTTATTGAAAATTACATTTCTTGATTCCACAGGAGCTTTGATTCTAATAGCCTCTTCACGGACAAGTTCTCGAATTTTCAATTGACTATAAAATTCTTTACGTATATTTTCATCATAATGAAGTTGCTCGAAAAGCTCGTCTTGGTATTGTTCGGGCAAATCCCCTTCAAAATAATTAAATATTATATCTTCTCTTTCCATTTTTATTTACCTTTTTTTTCTTTTATAATTTGATCGTTAAAGTAAGGTTCAAGTATTTTTTGCAAATTGGTTATTGCTCGTTTTATTCTATTGCGTAATGTTCCTTTATCTAACAAAGTTATTTTTGCAATTTCATCGTAACTTAAACCTTGATAATATTTTAAAACAAATAATTCCTTTTGATAAAACGGAATTAGTTCTAATGCTTGTCCAATTAATTCGATTATTTCTTGCGACTCTGATTCGAAATTGTGAAAATATGGTAGTTCTTCATCTTTTAACTCGGTAAAATTTTTCCTTTTAGCGATTAAATTCAATGACTCATTTCGGGCAATTTTATAAAGTAAACTTGTCATCGAACCGTAAGGCTCAATATTTTGTATATTTTGATAAAATTTAATAAATGCTTCTTGGAATACATCTTTTGCATCTTGATAGTTTTCGAGGATTTTTAAGCAATAAGTGAACAAATTATCCGAATGGCGATTGTAAAATTCAGCAAACGCTTTATCTTTATCGCTTCCATTTTTTTTGATAATTTGGACTAATTCAATATCGCTATATTTACTCCAAGGTTTAAACATTCATTTCCTCTAATTACCCCAAAATGCTGTAATAACATTATTTGAAACCATATAAGAGTTCTTTACCGAAAGAATATTATCCTGCGACAAAAGTTCAAAAACTACTGCATCACTATAAACATTACTCGGTGAATTGCACTTAATTTTTTGTGCCACAATTTTTGTGCCCTCTTTATTCCAATTAAAATAAATATATTTTTCACAAGCATTTACGTTAGTTAATTTATTATATAACGGCTCACTTGTAGTTAAATTGATTGACCATAAATTTCCGTTGCTGGTCGAAAATATCACATAATCTCCGTTTGGCGAAATTTTTGCAATTTTTACTTCAAAATTATTTTTATTAATTATGGAATTATGAATAATCGATGAATTAATATTAATTGTTCTAAACAAGTAACTTGAATCATTTTGTGTCACAAAAAAGAGGTTTTGGTTTTTTGTTGCCAGTGTTATATAATTTTCTATGTTTGGGAACAATTTTTCATTTGGAAAAGTAAATGAATTTATAATATTATCTGGTTTATCCGAATCAACAATTTTTAAAACTAAATTTGAATCATTTGAATTTTCGAAAAATGCTAATTTGCTACCATCGTCGCAAAAACATGGTATTGAATTTTCTACAACTGCACTTGAAATTTTATCAATAAATGAAGATTGATTTGCAATATCATTAACCCATAGAAAAAGCTGATTTGAACCGCCTTGAAAGACTATTTTATCGCCCTTTGGTGATAATATTGGATAATAAATCGATATATTTTTCGCTTCTTGTTGAAGTTGTTGAATTGATTTGGAGAAAACATTTCCGAGCATCAAGATTTTTTTATTATCGGTCGTATTAATTCGAATGAAAGCAAAATTCCCATTTTGCGATGGTGCAGAATATAAATATCCATTATCTGCTAATTGATTATAATAAAAAGAGTTTACATCAATTTGTATAATTATAGGTAAATTCGAATTTAACGGTGCAAGCGAAAAATACAATTCATTACCAGAAGAACTGCCATCAGAAGGATTGTTTGGGCAAAAATTACACGATGAGAAAGTAATAATTGGAAATATTAATAAAACAGCGAGATGACGGACAATCAATCTTTTTGAGATATTTATAACATTATTCTTAATATGTAATAAAAAGAATTTCAATTTTGCACTTTTAATTTACTTAATAAACAGATGAAATTCACTTTTGTATGAAATTAAAGTAAAATAATTTTTGGTCATTAATTTTTTTTGTTTATTTATTCATTTTATTTTAATAATTTGTAATTTTTAAATTAATAAAGTAAAATTAAATGGCAATAGAAATAAAGAAAGTTCAAACAAAGTCAGATTTAATGAAATTCATTAAATCGCAATGGTTGTTTTACAAAGACGACCCTAATTTCGTACCGCCAATTATTACGGATAGGAAAAAACTATTGAGTCGTGAGAAAAATCCTTTTTTCAAGCATTCCGAAATGCAAGAATTTTTAGCATACGAAAATGGTCAAATCGTTGGTAGAATTGCGGCTATAAAAAACGACAACCACAATATAACACATAATGACAAAGTTGGATTTTTTGGTTTTTTTGAATCAATTAACAATCAAGAAGTTGCTAATAAGCTTTTTGATGCTTGCAAAGAATGGTTGTTGGAAAGAGGTCTCGACACAATGCGTGGTCCAGTTGACCCAAGTTTAAACGATGAATGCGGTCTTTTAATTGAAGGTTTTGAGCTTCCTCCGGTCGTGTTAATGAAATACAATCCAGCTTATTATATAGATTTAATTAAAAATTATGGCTTTGATGAAGCAATGTTGCTTTATGCATATATTTTGAAAATGGATAATTATCAAAGCGAAAAATTAGTTAGAATGCAAAATATTGTACGTGAAAGGTACAAAATCAAAGTCCGAAATCTTGATTTTAAAGACAAGAAAAAATTAATGGAGGATATTAGAATTATTAAAGGTTTGTATAATGATGCTTGGGAAAAAAATTGGGGTTTTGTAAAAGCTACAAATGAAGAATTCGATGTTCTTGCTGATGATTTAATTCAAATCGCCGACCCTAACCTTGTTTTAATTGTCGAAATTAATAATAAAGTTGCAGGCTTTGCACTTGCTTTACCTGATATTAATGAAGTTCTAATTCATAACAAAAGTGGTTCTTTGCTTGGCGCCGCTTGGCATTTATTTACAAAATCGAAGAAAATAAAAACTCTCAGAATAATTACACTTGGTATTTTACCTGAATTCCGTAAAACAGGTGCTGATGCTGTTTTGTATTATGAAATTGGTGAACGTGGTCGTAAACGTGGTATCACCCAAGGCGAAGCTTCCTGGATTTTGTCTATTAATAATGAAATGAATAATGCTCTTCAACAAGCTATGAAAGGACAAATTTATAAGAAATATATGATTTACGACAAAAAATTATAAATAGTTTTTACGCTAAAAATCCAGATAATCTTTTTTAAGTTCTTGAACAGCTAATCTGCCGCTATATGCGGCAGATTCCATTGTTGCAGGCAAGTATGTTTGAGTCCAATCTCCAGCTAAATAAAATCCGTTGATGAGTTTTTGGCTTGGTCTCATATTTTGGATATTTTCTGTAATCTTGATTGTAGCTTGCTTTTCGAAAATAATATTATGATGAATTACTTTATTTCGGTCGAATTCAGTGAAATTTCGGCTTAAATCATCGTATGCAAGTTCTATAATTTCTTCTTTGCTAAGTTTTATCAAATTTTCTGCCGCACTTTTCGTAAGCGTGTATCTATAGGGGTTGCTTTTCTTTTCCTTGAAAATCCAATGGAATTCGGTGTCAATTAAGCCATAAAAATCTTGCGTTAAAAAATCATTTTCAGTCCATAGATAAATTGAAATTATTGGTGAATATTCGACTTGTTCAAAAAAATTGATTTGTATCTCATTTAATTTTGAAACTAATTGCTGATTTGTTTTAATTAATTTATATGCCATTTTCGGCGGTATTGATAAAATTACTCCATCGTATATTCCAAGAGATTTATCCTTTTTTATTAATTCATACTTGTTCTTTTCAGTTACAATAATTCCATCGATTTTTGTTTCAAGATGCAAGTTGAAATTAGGATGTTCCACTTGCTTAATTCCATCAAATAACTGCATTAATGGTATTTTTGAAAAGACAAGTTTTTGAGAATTTTTATCAGCAAAAAAGCTTTTTTTTAAGATTTCAATAAAAAGCGAGGCAGAAGCAATATGAATAGGCAAATTCATTGTGGCAAGCACAATCGGTTCCCAAAATTGTATTATTACATTATTGCTTTGATTGTTAGCAAGGAGAAGTTCAAGCGTTGAAGATTGTGATATTTTAATATGATTTATTTTTGCCGTAAATTTAATTAAATTAACTTTCTCCTGCATTGATAATCCATTAAATTTTAATAATGAATTTAATTGCGAGAATTTTCCAAAAATTCCATTTTGGAACTTACTAGCTTTGAAATTATTAATTAAATGGACTTGTAAATATTTTTGAAATTGTAAATTTTCAAATGAGCGAAGTTTATTAAGTAAAGAAAATAAATTACTATAAGCACCAATCATCAAATGTTTGCCATTGTCAATTATTTCTTGCGATTTTGCATCTTTAAAAGAGTAAACTCGTCCACCGACTTTGTCCGTTGCTTCAAAAATATCAACATAAATATCTTTTAAATCAAAATCATCTTTCAAGTTTAATAAATTGAGGGCAGAACTAATTCCAGCAATACCCGCACCTATTATTGCAACTTTCATTTTATTTAGTAAAAGGTTCTAATGGACGTAGCACACTGATTCCTTTTGCATTCCGATATTTAACATATTCAGAAATAGCATCATCAGTCATAACTTTGCTATTTGTTAGTGAGGCATGGACAAAATGTGCAACACTATCCTTTGATTTTATAATTAAACCTGTGTGGGAATAATCCAGTCCATTGTTATCGACTACTAATCCAATTATATCGCCCGTTTGCAGTTTCGGTTCAATTGATTTAATTTGTGCAGTTGGGATGTAATAATATGTCCTCGAGTTGATTTCTTTTTCAGTTTGTTGAATTGCAGGAATCATACTTGGTTCATTTTTAAGTTGTTGGTATTTATCGGGATGTTGGGACATAAAAGATAATTTAAATTTTATTTCTTTGCCACCTAAATCTTTTGTAATATCTTTGATTGTACCTTTTTTAACGTTATCATTAATCCAATCTGCCGTATAATGCAGGCGGGAACTATAATCTGTCATTACACCATTGCGGTAACGTGTGTAAGTTAATTCTTTAATAAAATCAGGAAATGAATTTTCCCCTTTTTTTATTATTCGAGCCAAATCCAATGAATTTTCAAAAAATGTAACACAATCAAAACCTTGAAAAGTAACACGACATACTTCCTTATCTCCCTCGAGAGTATGCCCCAAGTATTGAGTTCCTAAAAATTGAGAAGCGACTTTTTCAATTACATCACCAATTGGTAACTTGCCCCAATTTTCGTCTTGTGCTAATTTCATAATTTCAATGAATTTTTGCTTTGTTGCTTGGTCTGAGTCATAATTAACATCTTTCGGTAAAAACGAAAAAAGTGGTATGCTTATGAAAGCAATTAAGAAAAACATTTTTAGATATTTCTTAAACATAATTCACCTAAATTGAAACTTTTAAAATTTTATTTCGTATAATTATAATAGTTTAAATTACGAAAATTATGAGAAAATATTACTATATACTTTTTATTTTACCCTTAGTTTTAGCAGTAAATTCCTGCTATTTAAGTTCGGTGAACTGTTTAGACGGTTCAGGTGAAATTACCAAAGAGAGTCGAAACGTTGGTGATTTCGATAAAATCAGTTTAGATGGTGGTATTGATTTGTATCTCAAACAAGGCGATTCAATTTCCGTTGCAATAGAAATAGACGATAATTTAATCAAATATTTGAGAACAACAGTAGAAGACCGAGAGCTCACAGTTACGGAAACTAAAAGTTTATGTAGTAAAATAAAAAAAGCATATATAGTAGTCCCAAATTTGAAACAAATAACAATTAACGGAGCCGGTTCGATAATTGCAAAATATCCAATTAATTTCAATTATTTAGCGATTGAAGGGAATGGCGCAAGTGATATTTATTTCAAAGAACTTAATTGCCCTAATTTAAGTATTGATTTATCTGGAAGTGGCGATGTTAAAATAGATAATGGAATTGGTGGGAATTTAGCGATAAGAACAAGTGGCGCTGGTGACATTAGAATGTTTAATTTTAAAACCGATAGCGCCAAAGTTGAAATCTCTGGTGCTGGTGACGTTAGTCTTTGGTCCGAAACATTTCTGTTGATTAAAGTTTTTGGAGCAGGCGATGTTTCATACAAAGGCAATCCTAAAGTCGTAAAAAAAATTATTGGCGCCGGCTCCGTTACCAAACATAATTAAGTGCCAACTATTAAATTTAAAAAGCAAATGTTTAATAACTGCAATATTTAATTTATAAAAACTTAATTTATAAAAACTAATTGAATTAAAATATATAACGGTAACAGGACAATCAAAGAAAATTTGTACATATATGCAAAAAAGTGAGGCATTGGCACTTTTTGCTCTTCTGCAATTGATTTTACCATAAAATTAGGACCATTCCCTATATAAGTCATCGCTCCAAACATTACTGCACCTGTTGCAATTGCGGCAAGAATGTGTTCGGGAACCCCAGCAACAAGCGGTATATTAGCAAATAATTTCGGGTCCATCTTCACAAGACCTTCAGCAAGTGAATAAAATGTTACAGCAGTTGGAGTATTATCTAAAAACGAACTTAAAAAGCCGGATGCGTAGTAAAACTGTGTCGGATGAATAACCCCGAGTGCTTCAGCATTTGTTTCTAAATATAAAATTACGGGTACCATTGTTATAAAAATTCCAAAGAATAAGTATGCTACTTCAATAATCGGATGCCAAGTAAATTTATTTGACTCTCGAACTTTTTTCTTTGTGAAAATTAATGAAAGAATTAGCATTAATAATATTACGACTTCTCTAATAAAAGATGTGTAAGGTGAATTTGCTAATTCCGGAATTACATTTTTGTTAATTAAAGCAACAGAAAGCACAACACCAAGCAGAAATATAAAATTGATTGAACCACGAATGCGAATTGGAGTAATTTCAACTATATCGAGGGCAATGTTTTCTGGCTTTTCCTTTTTATATTGAATTTTGTCATAAATAAAATAAATTAATAAGAGAATACCATTTGTAAAGAACCATTCTGGAAATAAATGTAAAAACCAAGTGAAATGAACACCACGCAAGTATAAAATAAAAAGTGGTGGGTCCCCAATTGGAGTAAGTAAACCACCCGCATTTGCTATTATCGCAATAAAAAATAAAACAGAATGAGTTTTCCATTCACGTTCGGAATTAATTTTAAGCAATGGTCGAATTAAAAGCATAGCCGCACCAGTCGTGCCCATAAATGAAGCAAGAACAGCCCCTATTGCAAGCAATATTGTGTTATTCCGTGGAGTTGCCATTATATCGCCATCAACAAATATTCCACCTGTAATTACAAATAACGCTGCGAGTAAAATGACAAATGGCAAATAATCGAACACAATGGAATGTTCCAGTTCTGTAACCATACCATTTGCTATAAGCCAGATTGCAACTGGAATTCCTAAAATCAGCGATACAAGCAATTTGTTTTTATTTGATTCCCAAAATTTTTCTGCTGCTATTGGCATAACAGCAATTGATGCAAGCATTAAAATAAAAGGAATTGACGCCCAAAGAGGAATAAATTGCATGTTTTCCATTTATGACCTTAATAAATAACTTTTAAACGATTTATTATTTCAAAAATTTAGCAAATCGTTAATTTCGTTATTTATTTTAATTGTTTTGATTAAAATTCAAAATTTATTCCGATACTGGGCAATACTCCGAAAGAGCGTTGGTATTCAGGTTGATTAGTTTGATAATCCCAACGAACTGCGGCAACATTTTTTCTTCCATATACATTTTGCACATCGATATATGTAACTAATGAAAGAGAAGAAAATACCCATCTTTTATCCACTCTTAAATCTAATGCATCATAAATTGGCAGCCGTTCACCTTGATTATATTTTGTGTAATCTCTTTGTCCATTTGGTAAAAAAGGTGTCGTTGGCAATCCTGATGCAAGTCTGAATTTCCCGCTTACTTCCCATAAGTTCGAAATTCTGTAACCCGCACTTATGTTTAAAATTACAGGTGTGTTGTATGCACCTTCGATGTAATCGCCTTCTAATGATTTAAATTTTGTGTCGCTTATTGTCAAGCTAATCAATCCATATAAAGGTATTTCACTATATTTTTTTTGTATGAAAAATTCAATGCCTCGTGAATAGCCAACTCCACTGCTCGACAATCTTTCTAAACCAAAAGGAATATCATTTGTCAAATCATCAAAACCGCTTGGTGCAAGCACAGAATACGGACGGAATACTCTTGCGGGATAATTACCATACCATTTTTGGTAAATCTCAACTTGAACTTTTGTGTCACTTCTTGGTGTATGAGAAAACGAAAATACAATTTGGTCAGCTCTGATTGCCGATAATGCAGAATTTGCAGGGTCACCAATCATCCAAATATATGATGGTGATTGGTAAAACCTACCAGCACTTAATCCAATTGTTGAACGTTCTGTGATTTGCCAATTTATTGATGCTCTCGGTGAAAAATATAAGCTTTTTTGCAAAAAACTGTAATAGTCCGCTCGTCCACCAAGTGTGTAACTAATATTTTCGTTCGTATGAGTTAGCGAAATATATGTCCCCCATTTTAGTGCATTGAAGGTTGTATCAACTTTTAAAGGTAATTGATTATTTTGAAAATCAGTGCGTAAATTGCCTGGAATGATCACGTCATAATTTAATGATGTGGCATATTTAAATTGTGTTCCAAATGATAAATTTGTACTTTTATTTAATTGAAAGAAATAATCATTTTTCAACGAAGTTTCTGCTTCCTTGGAAATATTTTTAAATACTTCAACTCCGAGCGAGTCATTTTGGAAAGTATCAAATAAACTTAATGTTTCGCCGAGTGTTAAATTAGAGTAACCTGTTTCGTAGAAATGTTTCCAAGTGATAGCCGAAAAGTATTGCTTCAAATTTGGTATAGCAACTCGGCTGTTATTATATAAATCTTCCGCAGTGGAATTATTTAAAGTAACATTATCCAAAGCTCCAATTGTGAGAAAAGAAATTGAATTCTTTGAATCAATATTGTAATTAAATTTACTTTGAAAATCCCAATATTGAGGAATAAAAGCAAATCCCGCAGCTTTGAATATAAAATCTAAATAACTACGACGTGCACTAAACCAATAAGAACCTTTGTTTGTAATTGGTCCTTCGAAATAAAGTCCAAAACCCGTTGCCGACAAATTTGCCTGCCCGGCGAGTTTATCTTCATTACCATTTCTTAATGAGATATTTGTTATTGAAGATACTTTATCGCCATAAAAAGCAGGAAAGGCACCGGATGAAAATTGTACTTCTTTAACAAAGTCGATGTTGATAAACGAAAGAGGTCCACCAGTTGAACCTTGTGTGCCGAAATGATTTATATTGGGAACTTCGATATTATCTACAATAAACAAATTTTCAAATGGTGCTCCACCTCGTACAACTAAATCATTGCGACCAGCAGAACTGACTCCAACTCCCGGAAGTAATTGTGTCGCTCTGATAATATCTTCTTGAACCCCAGGCGCTCTTCTTATATCTTGTGCATTTAATGTTTCAGTACTGGAACTACCGTCAATACGTTTATTAAAATAATTTGATGTAACTTCTATGCCTTGTGTTTCTATTACTTTTTCAGTTAATTCTACATTCAAAATTGTCGGACGTGCATTGTTTACAGCCACATTTGTTGCGGTGTAAGTTTCGAACCCAATAATAGAAAATTGCAAAGTGTAAAGTCCACTTTCTAAGTTTTTGATTGTATATTCACCATCTTGATTGGATATTGCTCCTAAATTTGTGCCAATTATCCTAATATAAACACTTTTCAAAGGTTGTTCATTGATTTTATTAACGATTTTGCCTTTGATAATTCCGTTGTTTTGAGCAAAAATCAAACTTGTGCTTGCTAAAAAAATAATATAAGCAAATATTAATATTTTATTGATTTTCATATAATTACCATAATTATTCTAAAATTTAGTGACGGCTAAAATTATTTTTTATTTTGAGTTATTATTTATTTTACAAGTTATATTATTTTATAAGTTCAAATTTATATAATATGATTACTAACGAATAATCAAAATTTTAGAAACTTTTTTCCTATTAATTCGTTTTAATTAATATTTAAACATATTGAAGAAATAACAAGGAATTGAAATGAGAACTAAATTATATTTAATTTTATTTCTTTCTTTATTTTTGTCAAGTTGTTCAACAACTGTAAAGTTAGCTCCTTGCGTTACCAAATACACAACAGATGTTGTTATGCGTTGGGGCGAGATGAACAAAAATAATTATCAATTATATTATGAATTAACAACCGATAAAAATATCACTTTTACTGTTAACAACGGAATTTCTGGTGAAAATAAAAAGGAAAAAATTGGCATAATTCCCGATGAAGTATATTGTAATTTATTGAAAAAAGCAAAAGAGAATATTTTAAAAACACAAGCACTGAATTCACCCGGCGAAACATCCAATTTTTTCGAATATATTGACAAAAAAAATAACACTCAATTCAAAGCAGTTTGGAATCCAGAATTCACAAATAAAGGAAATCAAGATTTCAAAGAATTATATAAAGAACTTCAAGAAGCTTTAAAACAAGCAAAACTATAATTTAAACTAAAAAATAAATTGAAGTAGTAATAATTCAGTGTTAAATAAAAGAATTAAATAGAATCATCTCTTGCTTCTTTTTTACGTTTGTGTGGGTCTAATTCAAATTTACGCAAACGTAAAGAAATTGGAGTGATTTCGACTAATTCGTCTTCGGCAATAAATTCAATCATTTGGTCTAAGGAAAGACGTCTTGGCGGGCGTAAAACAATAGTAGCATCAGAGCTTGATGCTCTCATATTTGTCAATTTCTTTTCTTTAGTTATATTAACACTCATATCACCAGATTTATTTCTCTCGCCAATAACCATACCTGAATAAACTTCAGTGCCAACTTCAACTAATAAGTCGCCTCTATCTTCCATTGCGTATGATGCATAAGCCGTAACTCGTCCTGGTCTGTCGGCAATTAATGCACCCGTTGTTCTTTGAGGAATAGGTCCAACCCATGGAATATAGCCATCTGCAAGCGTGTTCATAATTCCACCGCCTTTTGTATCAGTTAAAAACTGACTTCTAAAACCAATAAGACCTCGAGAAGGAATGCGAAACTCTAAATTAACCCGTCCACCGCCGTGATTCATCAGATGAGTCATCACACCTTTACGTTGTGATAATTTCTGAGTTACAACACCAGTGTATTCTTCTGGAATATCCATAAATACTTTTTCGACTGGTTCGAGCGTAACACCATTTTCAACTTTAGTAATGACTTTTGGTTTAGAAATAGCAAACTCGTAACCTTCTCGGCGCATAGTTTCTACTAAAATCGCCATTTGCAATTCACCACGTCCGCATACTTCGAATGCATCTGCTCTATTTGTTGGTTTGACTTCAATAGATACATTTTTCAGCATTTCTTTTTCTAATCTTTCTTTAATGTGCCTTGTGGTTAAAAATTTGCCTTCACGACCTGCGAGTGGGCTATCGTTAACATAAAATAGCATAGAAATTGTGGGCTCATCAACTTTAATTCTGGGCAATGGCTTGGGATTTTCTAAATCAGAAATTGTGTCGCCGATTTTTACTTGACTCAAACCTGCAACAGCAATAATATCACCCGCTTCAACTTTTTCGACCTGTCTTCGTTGCAGTCCTTCGAAAGTATAGATTACAGATAATTTAACGCCCTTTATTATTTCGTTTTGTCCACATAAAGCATATTGCTTGTTCATTTCGAGAGTGCCGTTTTCCAACCGACCTATCGCAATTTGTCCGACGTAATTATCATAATCTAAATTTGTAACTAAAAATTGTGTAACTTCATCTTCGGTATATGTCGGACCAGGAATTGAATTAATAATTGTGTCAAAAAGGGGCAATAAATTTGTTGAACCGTCATCCAAATCCCGATGTGCTATGCCGGCTTTTGCATTTGTGTATATAATTTTGAAATTAATTTGTTCGTCCGTTGCGTCTAAATCAATAAATAAATCATAAATATCTTGTATTACTTCGTTTATTCGAGCATCTTGGCGGTCAATTTTATTTATCACAATAATAATTGGCAATTTTCTTTCCAAAGCTTTTTTCAATACAAAGCGAGTTTGTGGCAATGGTCCTTCGCTGGAATCTACAAGCAATAAAGCACCGTCAACCATATTCAAACTGCGCTCGACTTCACCACCAAAATCGGCGTGTCCTGGTGTATCGAGAATATTAATTTTAATGTCATTATAATAAACTACTGTATTTTTTGCTAAAATTGTAATTCCTCTTTCTCGCTCCAAATCCATCGAATCCATAATTCGCTCTTCGACCTTTTGATTTTCTCGGAAAGTTCCGCTTTGTTTCAACATAGCATCAACAAGTGTTGTTTTTCCGTGGTCTACGTGAGCTATAATTGCAATATTTCTTATTGAATTTTTTTGCACAATTTACCTGTTTTTTAAAATATAGAAATTAATAGACGAAAATAAATTTTTATCTTGTAAGTATTTCAATTATTTACTTGGGGAATTTACTGTGATTCGATTTCAATGGCAATATTTTTCTCTAACGAAGCTTTCTTTCTTGTTATTATATTTTTTGTTTTTAATTTTGTTATTTAATAATATTATCTAAGAAATTAATTTCGAAATAATTGTTAAATCAAATTTTTTAAAAATAAAACAAATACAACAATGAAATATTTTATAATCTTTTTTGCAGCTTCATTATTAATAATGAGCTGTCAAAAGCAGTCGGAAAATTCAAATTTTCACGCAATTGACCCAAAAAATATGGACACTACAATATCTCCGGGGTCTAATTTTTTCCTCTATGCAAATGGGAATTGGCTAAAAAACAATCCTATTCCTGATGAATACAGCAGATGGGGCGCTTTCAATGTTCTTGCCGAAGAAAATAACGAACGCTTGAAACAAATTGTTGAAGAAGCCGCAAAAGTTACAAATCCAAAAAAATTCACTCCTGAACAACAAATTGGAGATTTTTATAAATCAGGAATGGATTCGGTTAAGTTGAACGAATTAGGTATAAAACCAATTCAGCCTATTTTGGATAAAATTAATGCTATAAGTTCAACAAAAGATTTGCAAAATGTAATTGCGTATTTACACACTTACGGGATTTATCCTGTTTTCAATATTTTTTCAAATCCTGATGAAAAAAATAGCACAATGGTCATCACTCAACTTTACCAAGGTGGCTTAGGACTTGGAAATAAAGATTATTATACTTTGCAAGATGCTCATTCCAAAGAATTAAGGGAAAAATATGTTCAATTTATCGAAAATATGTTCAATTTGTCAAATAATAATATTAACGGAAATATTGAAAAGTCAAAAATTGTAATGGATATTGAATCCAAAATTGCGAATATGTCGATGACTTTGTTGGAACAAAGAGACCCAAACAAAATTTACAACAAAATGACTATTGAGGATTTACAAAAATTAACACCTAATTTTGAATGGAAAACATATTTTACACAAATTGGCTTGAGTAACCCCGGTGACATAAATGTTGGCCAACCTGAATTTTTCAAAGGCTTTGATAAATTAATCAAAGAAGTTCCATTAAATAATTGGAAAGATTATTTGAGTTGGAATGTAATAAATTCAATGGCTGAATATTTAAGTGATGATTTTGCAAATACAAATTTTGATTTTTACGGAAAAATTTTTGCCGGTAAAGTAAAAAATTTACCAAGATGGAAAAGAGTTTTGGAAACTGTCAACGGCAGTATAGGTGAAGCTTTAGGGCAACTTTATGTCAAAAAATACTTCACTGCGGAAGCAAAGAAAAAAATCACCGAACTAATTGAAAATATGCGTGCAGCATTTAATGACCGAATTACAAATTTGGATTGGATGAGCGAACCAACAAAACAAAAGGCAAAAGAAAAATTAGCCGCTATAAACGTAAAAGTCGGCTATCCTGATAAATGGCGAGATTATTCAAAATTGGATATTTCGGCCGATAATTTTGTTCAAAATGTATTAAATGCAAATAAGTATAATTTTGAATATGTAATTTCGAAAATTGGAAAACCAGTTGATAAAACAGAATGGGGAATGACTCCACAAACTGTAAATGCATATTATAACCCCAATATGAACGAGATTGTATTTCCCGCTGCAATATTGCAATATCCATTTTTCAGCACAGAATCGGACGATGCTGTCAATTACGGTGGCATTGGTGCCGTTATTTGCCACGAAATGACTCACGGGTTCGATGACCAAGGTCGTCAATATACCAAAGATGGAAATTTGCAAGATTGGTGGACACCGGAAGATGCTGAAAAGTTTAAAGAAAAGACGAAATTATTAGTTGAACAGTTCAATAATTATGCGGAATTAGATAGTTTACATATTAACGGTGAATTAACTCTTGGAGAAAACATCGCAGATTTAGGTGGATTAACAATTGCTTATGATGGATTGCAAAGAGCATTAAAGAATAACCCACAACCTGATAAAATTGATGGACTCACTGCTGATCAAAGATTTTGCCTTTCTTGGGCTCAAGTTTGGAGGCAAAACATACGTCCCGAAGAATTAATGAAAAGATTGCACGACGATGTTCATTCGCCCGCTGATGCTCGTGTTAATTGTGCTTTACCAAATTTAGATGCATTTTACTCCGCTTTTGGAATTAAAGAAGGAGATAAATTATACCGACCAAAGGTTCAAAGAGCTAAAATTTGGTAAAATAAATTAATCCAAAAAAAATGGCTGTTCTTTGATTTGAACAGCCATTTTATTTTTTTATGTAATTTATTATATTTTTATCAACTTAAAGTAGTGGAGCTAAAATTAATGATACTATTGACATTAATTTAATTAAAATGTTAATTGAAGGACCGGAAGTATCTTTAAATGGGTCGCCAACAGTATCGCCAACTACAGCTGCTTGATGCGGATATGAACGTTTACCGTATTTTACGCCATCTATTTCAATTCCACCTTCAATCATTTTCTTAGCGTTATCCCACGCACCACCAGCATTTGCTTGGAAAATTGCCATTAAAACACCAGTAACGGTAACACCAGCAAGCATACCACCGAGAGCTTCTTTTCCGAATATAGGTAAGAATCCCATTATCACAGGCATAATTACAGCAAGTAAACCTGGAACAATCATCTGTCGGATTGCTGATTTTGTGGAAATTGCAACGCATTTTTCATATTCTGCTTTTCCTTCGGCATTATGGAATGTTGCTTGGTCTTCGTTTGACCATTCAGTTATTTCTTTTCCTTCATTTTTATTCATCACGGACAAAGCGGCTTTAAGTTCAGGAATACTTGAAAATTGACGACGAACCTCTTGAATCATAGATTTTGCAGCTCGTCCAACAGCTTGCATTGCGAGAGATGAAAATATGAAAGGAAGAAGCGCACCAATAAATAAACCAGAAATTACATTTGCTTTAGAAATATCAATGGTTGGAATATGTGCGGCAGTCATATATGCACCAAATAAAGCCAGAGCAGTAAGTGCAGCAGAAGCTATAGCAAAACCTTTGCCAATAGCTGCAGTTGAATTTCCAACAGCATCGAGTTGGTCTGTTTTTTCTCTAACTTCTTTTGGTAATTCAGCCATTTCTGCGATTCCTCCTGCATTATCGGAAATTGGACCATAAGCATCAACAGAAAGTTGAATTCCAGTTGTTGCAAGCATACCAACCGCTGCAATTGCGATTCCATAAAGTCCGGCAAATGAAAATGAACCAATTATTGCAATGACAATTAAAATAATAGGAATTGCAGTGGACATCATTCCAATACTTAAACCAGCAATTATGTTTGTTGCCGCACCAGTTACTGATTGTTCTGCTATTTCACGAACAGGTGGTTTTCCGGAACCTGTATAATATTCAGTAACAAGTCCAATTAATACACCGGCAACTAATCCCAAAATTGTAGCAATAAATACCCCATTTGATGTTATTGTTGATGTTGTGCCATAAAGTGGGTCGTTAAACACCCATTGTGATGGCAAAAGCCAGTTTATTACAAAATAAGATCCAATCACAGTGAAAATTGCAGCAACAAAAGTTCCTACATTTAATGCAGATTGCGGATTACCACCTTCTTTTACTCGTACAAAAAATGTTCCAACAATTGAGAAAATGATACCAACTCCAGCGAGAAAGAGAGGCAACATTACAGCAGAAAATCCCTTGAAGGGCGTTGCTTCAAATTCGGGGATTGCTAAAAATGTTGCACCAAGAACCATCGAAGAAACAATGGAACCTACATAAGATTCGAATAAATCAGCCCCCATTCCTGCAACGTCACCTACATTATCGCCAACATTATCTGCAATTGTTGCTGGATTTAAGTGGTGGTCTTCCGGGATACCTGCTTCGACTTTACCAACTAAATCAGCGCCGACGTCAGCAGCTTTAGTATAAATACCACCGCCAACACGTGCAAATAATGCAATTGAAGATGCACCAAAAGAAAATCCTGTAATTACAGTAATTACAGTATTTACAATATGGATATCATCCATATTATCAAACAATCCGAAAAGTGATGAGTAAATCAAAAGCAGTAAACCTAGCCCCAATACTCCAAGACCAACAACGCCCATTCCCATAACGGAACCACCGTTGAACGCAACCAACAATGCAGAGTTCAAGCTATGACGTGCAGCAGCGGTAGTACGAACATTAGCTTTTGTAGCTACTCGCATACCTATAAATCCTGCTGAGGCTGAAAATACAGCACCAACTATAAAGGAAACTCCGACTAAAAATGAAGAATCGGTTGCGGTTGAGCCTTGAATCATCAACAAAATTGCAACTATAACAACAAAAATTGCAATTACCGAATACTCCGCTTTGAGAAATGCCATTGCTCCTCTTGCAATGAACCCAGATATTTTTTGCATTTTCTCGTTTCCTGGGTCTTGATGTGATATCCATACACTCCTAATGTAAGTAAAAAGAAGTGCTAAAATACCAAGTGCAGGGACTAAGATAAAATATGCAATCATTTGTACCTCTAATGTTTATTAAATATATTTGATTAATAATTAAAACTTTAAATTATTACACAATTTGTATATTTTGATTTACACTTAATTCAAATTAACATTGAAAAAAAAATTAAATTATGAAAAAAAATAAAATTATATTCAACTTGTACTAAAAATTTTATTAATTCTTGGTATATTTTTTGTTTATATATTTATTTATTAATAAGTTATTGATAATTTTGTAAATGGGGGTAGAAGTGAAATGAAAAATTCTTATGTAAAAACTCTGATTTTTGTTTTATTTATCTTTTTAAATAATTCCTTGCTTTTTTCTCAAAGTGGAATTATTTTGAAATCATATGATTCGAAACAATATCCAACCATTTCGGCAGAAGTATTTATTTTCGATAAAGATGTAAACTATCCTATTCAAACTTACACGGAAAAAAATATCGTCGTTCTTGATAATGGCATAACCCCCAATAATATTGTTCTAACAAACCCCCAGCAAAATATTCAATCAAATAAATCATTTGATTTAATCTTTGATTTAGGTATCGAAAGCATCGAAAACGCCCCACTAACTCGTTTTCAAATTGCTCAAAATTTGATTAAACAACTAATATTGCTCAGTGATACAACAAAAAGCGAATTAAGTTTGACTTCATACGATGCGATTAATTATATAAATCAAGGATTTACAAATTCAAAAGTTGCTCTTTTATCAGCTCTTAACACAATTACTCCCGAAACAACTTCAATCTTAGACCAAGCATTTTTAAATAGCCCTGCTGGATGCATCGAATTTATGAAAAAATCTCAATTCGATAAAATTGCAATTTTAATTACTGATGGAGCTGGTTTGCAAAATAAAAGTGAAATATTAAATAAATTACAAAGCGAAAATATTAAGGTATTTGTTTTAGTTATTGGCAAGCCAATCAGTTCGGATTTACTCGATATTGTAAATCAAACGGGTGGAGCTTTTTATGATAATATCAACTCAAAAGATGATTTAATTTTAATCGCTAAATATATTTACAGTTCAGCAATCAATTTCCAACCATCGATAATTTCTTGGGACGTTCCTTTCACTTGTGCAGATGCCCATGATGTTGAAATTGATGTACCCGCAAAGAACTATCAAGCAATATTTAATTATAATGTCATTTCACACAAAAAACCTATCATCACAACCAATCCGAAAGCATTAGGTTTCAGTTACGTAAATGAACCTTTACTCCCGAAACAAAAAGATATTTCGCTTACAGCAGTAAATTCTGATATTAGAATCACAAAATTTAGTATTCAAGACCCCAGATATACAATCGTAAGCGGTGATGTTACTGGCGGTGAATTAATTATCAAAGAAAATGAATCACACACTTTAACAATACGATATAATCCAAGTGATTCGGCTATTACATTTACAACTTTGCAAATTACTTCTGATGCTTGCTTAGGAAACGAAATATATTTAACAGGCGGTTACCCAAATACGCCACCAGTGGATAGAACGATTAAGCTTCTTACACCCGAATGCAAGACTACGTTAGTGCCAAAAGATACGTTTTCGATAATATGGACAGGACTTTTGCCACAAGACGTAATTCAATTAGAATATTCGCTGGATAATGGTCGAACTTGGGACACACTCGCAAAAAATATAACTGATTTAAAATATGTTTGGACTGTTCCGGATGTTACTTCTGATGAATGCTTAATAAGAGCAATTCAATTGTGGCCCAACAATGTCGGCAGGACACTTGATTTACGACATAAAAAAGACGTAAACTCCGCATTTTTTAATAGCGATGGTAATTTAGTAATAACAGCAAGTTCCGATGGCACTGTTGGAATTTGGAATTCCAATACGGGCAAATTAATTCATAACTTAGTTGGTCATATTGATATTGTAAATTATGCAGTTTTCAATAATTACGCAAATCGAGCCGCTTCTGTTGGTGCAGACCAAAATTTAATAATTTGGGACGTTGCCACAGGAACTGAGCTTTTCCGAAAGAAATTCACTTCGAATATATTATCTGTTAAGTATAGTCCAGATGATAATTATTTAGTTGTCGCTTCAAAAGATGGACATACTTATGTTTTAGATGCATCCGATTTAAGCATTAAACAAGATATTAATTCATATCCAAATGGTTTAACTTGGTATGCAGAGTTTAGCCCAAATGGTCAATATGTTTTAACCGCTGGAAATAATGGAATTGCCAAAGTTTGGGAATGGGAAACTAATCCAAATAATCCAGTGCAACTTTTTGATGTTCGAATAAATAATTATGCAAATGCTATTCATGCCACATATAATTACAATGCAACAAAAGTTGCTGTTTGCGATTTAAGCGCCAAAAAAGTTACTGTTTTTGATGTAGCAACAGGTGATACATTATATACTTTAACTCATAATGACAAACCAGGCGATAATATTACTATATTTTCGACCTCGTTTTATCATGATGTAAAATATGGCGAATTAATTTTAACCGCAGCAGAAGATAATGTTAGACTTTGGGATGCAAATAAAGGAATACCGGCGCCACCTCACATTATTCAAGAACACACCGAAGCTGTTTTAACTGCTGTATTTAATTTTGATGCAAAACGTATTTTGACCGCCTCACGAGACTTTACAGCAAAAATTTGGAATTTAGAGCAAAGAGCTTTGCAAATGGACACGACTGATTGCTTATTCCGCATTAAACCAATTAAAATTGAAATTGCGGATATACAATTCCCCGATGTTCCTGTTAATGATTCTAAAGATAGCACAATTTTAAATTTTATAGTCAACAAAGCTGATTTTAATTATCAAATTAGAAATATCGAACTTGCAAATAATTCCAATGGCGATTTTCAAATATTAAGCAATATTGAAACACCCTTTATTTTAGATACATTAAAACCATTTAACATATCTATTCTTTTTAGACCTACAAAAGTTGGTGTTATTACAGACACAATTAAAATTACAACTCCCGGTGGAATTTACAAATCAACCATCTCAGGTATAGGTATTGACCGGAGCTTAGTTTCTTATTTTAATTTAATTGATTTCGGGAAAGTCGAATTAGGAGACAGCAAAGATACTATTATAAATATTTTGGTAGAAAATAAAAGTCAAAGTGACGTAAAAATTACTGGCATACGCTTGCAAAAGCCCGATACTTTACACTTTAACATTATAAGTAAAACACAAAAAGATGTACTCCGTCCAAACGAGACAATGGGATTTACAATAAGATATACACCAATGGCGTTGGAAGTTAATAACGGAACGTTGGTAATCGAAAACGACGGTTTAGTTTCACCTCTAAAAATTGGACTTTTGGGCGAAGGTATTAAAACGAGAATGGATACTGTTACAATCGTTGTTGGCGATGCAACTGGAAAACCTGGGGATATAATTGAAGTGCCAATATATGTCAAAAACCTTTCTCAACTTGGTTTCCGTGAAACTATAACTGGATTTAAAACAAATTTACGATTCAATAAATCTATGCTCAAACCACTTGATTATTTCCCTGAATGGTTCGATGGTCAAGATAGGGTTATGGAAGTTACATTGCCTTCGAAATTCGGTTCAGATTCTGTTTTATTAAAATTGAAATTCAAGGTTGCATTAGGTAATGATACATTAACACCACTAAAAATAGAATATACTCAACCAATTGGATTAGCTAAGATATTAATTAATGAACAATCCGGACAATTTAAATTATCTGGTTACTGCATTCAAGGCACACCAAGATTATTCGATGAAAACGGTCGAGTATTTTTAAACCAAGCATTTCCTAATCCGACAAATGGAATATTCACTATTAATTTTTCATTAATTGAAGATGGCTATACTAAATTATATTTAGTAGATTTAACTGGACGTGTGGTTAAAGAATTGGCAAATTCGATAATGCAAAAAGGCGAATATAATTATAAAATTAATTCAGCCGACCTACCCTCAGGTCAATATCGATGCATTTTGGAAACACCAACAAGAAAATTTATACAAAGTTTGATTATACAAAGGTAATAATGGAAAAAATTCAAGCAATACGTGGCACAAAGGATATTTTACCTGATACTATAACTTTTTGGCACTATTTATTTGATAATTTTAAAAATGTCTCACATCAATTTGGATACGAAGAAATTCGTACACCAATTATAGAAAAAACGGAAGTGTTTAATCGCAGCATAGGCGAACAAACTGACATCGTCAATAAAGAAATGTACACTTTTTTAGATAAAGGTGGCGAATCAATCACATTACGTCCCGAAGCAACTGCAGCAATGGTTCGTTCTGTTATTCAAAATTCGTTAATTCAAGAAGGCAATATTTTAAGATTATGGTATTTTGGTCCTTTCTTTCGTTACGAACGCCCACAAAAGGGAAGACTGAGGCAGTTCCATCAATATGGTGCTGAGTTGCTTGGTTCGAATTTCCCGGAAGCAGACGCTGAAATTATACAATTAGCAGATGCTTTGATAAAAAAAATTGGATTAAATGACTATAAATTGCTCATCAATTCATTAGGAAATGAATTTTCACGGAACAATTACAAAAATGCCTTAGTTAACTTTCTTAAATCAAAAGAAGCAGAATTATCTTACGATAGCAAAAATCGAATTTCGACCAATCCGCTACGAGTATTAGATTCGAAAGATGAGCAAGACATTATTGTTTTAAAAGATGCTCCGGTAATTTTAGATTATCTTGACGAAGAAAGCAAAACTCATTTCGAAGAATTAAAGCAAATTTTAAATGATTTGAATATTAAATTTGAAATCGCTCCGCAGTTAGTTCGTGGTTTGGATTATTATTCCCACACAGTGTTCGAGTTTCGCAGCAATAAATTGGGAAGTCAAGATTCTTTTGGTGGCGGTGGTCGATATGATGGACTTTTCGAACAACTTGGTGGAAAAGCAACACCTGCTGTCGGTTTTGCTTTTGGTTTGGAAAGATTAATTTTAATTTTGGAAGCTTCGAATTTATTACCAAATATCGAACTTGTCCCTGATTTTTATATTGTCGCTCAAAATTTGTCCTATAAAAATTATGTCAATAAAATCGCCGAATCTTTAAGAAATTTAGGTAAAAAAGTAATAACTGATATTGCACGAAAATCCTTCAAAGCACAAATGCGAGAAGCGAATAAACTTAAATCAAAATTTGCAATAATTATCGGTGAGGAGGAGTTTAAAAATCATACTTGTTCAATAAAAAATTTAAGTAGCGGCAAGCAAAATTTAATTAAATTTGATGAATTAAAAGATATTACTTTTCTTGGTTAATCAAATGAAAAATTTACTTGTTGTTGCATATTATTTTCCACCTTCTGGGGGACCAGGTGTTCAAAGAGTTTTAAAACTCATTAAGTACATTAGAGAATTTGGCTGGAATCCAATAATTTTAACAGTAAAAGATGCACAATATCAAGCAATTGATTACTCCTTGCTCGAAGAAGTGCCTCAAGATTGCATAATTTATAAAACCAAAATTTTTGAACCTTACGATATTTATAGACTTTTAACCGGAAAAGCAAAAGACCAACCAATTGATGTTAATAATATCAAAAAAGAAAACCAAAAAAGAAAATTAAGCGAAAAAGTTGCGGAATTTATTCGTGCAACTTTATTCATTCCTGATGCAAGAATTGCTTGGTATTTTTCTGCAAAAAGTACGCTCAAACAAATTTTCAAAGAACAAAAAATTGATGCTGTTTATAGTTCGTCGCCCCCTTACACTTGCTCTTTAATTGCTAAATATGTAAAAAAGAAATATCATATTCCTTGGATTGCAGGATTTAGAGACCCTTGGACAGATTTTTTGACAACTCCTAAACGCTGGTTTTTACCTAAATACATAGATAAAAAATTAGAAAAATCTGTATTTCAATCTGCTGATTTGGTTGAATGTGCTTGGGAAGGGATAATTAAAGATGCTTTAAAAAAATACGCCGACTTGCAATCAACAAAATTTGTCCATAATCCAAATGGTTTCGATTCGGCTGATTATCCCGAATTTAATGAAACAAGAAACGAAAGATTTACTTTAACTTATACCGGTTCGATGTATGGTCGACGAAATCCAGATTCACTTTTCAAAGCAATCGAAAAACTTGTAGATGAAAATAAAATAGAACAAAATCAATTCACTTTGCAATTTATCGGACGTTTTGGGAGTGAAATTCACGAAATGTTCGAAAATACAAAGCTCAAAGAAAATATAAAAAAAATAAATTATTTGCCACATTCAGAAAGCTTAAAGAAACTCGTCCAAAGCGACGCATTGCTTTTAATTGTAGATGAAGCAAAAGAAAGCGAGGAAATCGTCCCCGGCAAAGTCTATGAATATTTAGGCACAAAAAAACCTTTACTTGTAATTGCTCCGGAAAAAGGTGCAGTCGCTGATTTGATTTATGAAACAGGTGCGGGCTTAGTTGCCCATCAAACTCAAATAGCTAAGATTGCCGATAATTTTTTAACTTTGTTTAATCTTTGGAAGATTAATAAAAAATTAAGTGGTATTAATGAAGAAAAAATAAATAAATATGAACGTCGTGAGTCCGCAAAATATCTCTCAAATTTACTTAATAATTTAACAAAAAAACATCTTAAATCGTAATATAAATAAAGTATCTTGAGTAATATTATAATTATCTTCTTAACTATTGAAGGAGTTTTATGTTATTAATTGATAAATTAGAAAAATTGCCTACCGAGTATTTGAATACTCCAATTCAAAAATTAATAGAATATCATAATTTCAAAAAACAGCACGAAGAATATAATCAGCCCAAATTATTGATTGGCACTTGCATGGATTATCGAGTAAATTTAAAAATACCCGACAAATTCGCATTTATTATACGAAATGGTGGAGCTTCCTTACGTCATAATGACTTTCAAATTGCGTTTGGTTTGACTGTTGGAGGGTGTGAAGCAATTGCAGTTATCGGTCATACAGACTGTGGAATGGCAAATTTACAGCAAAAACAATCCACCTTCGTTGATAAATTTGTAAATAAATTAAATTATGAAGAAAAGATTGCCGAAGACTTTTTCTTGACAAAATCACCGGAAAATGAAATATACAACGAAATAGATTTTACAAAACAACAAGTCGCAGAATTAAGTGAAAAATACCCGAATATTCCGGTAATTGGATTAATTTATGAAGTGAAAGATAATTTGCTATATCTTATTTAATAATTAATTTTTATTATAACTTTTTTGTTTCCTTTGAGTTCAAAGCAACATTTTTGAAATGTTGGCAATTGAAATAATAGATTTTATAGAAAATTTATAAAGTTCTTCGATATCTCCATTAAGAATCAATTTATAATTGCGTGGCAAATAATAATTATTCAAAACATAATCAAATAAATATGCATTTTTTAAGAAATCATCATTTGCTCCACCATTACCCATATGTAGGTCGCTAAAAATTACAAATCTATCATTCTCCGAAATACTAATTTTCTTTGAATTGTCGTAAAGTTTCTTGAGTTGATAATTTACTTTCTCGTTCAACACAACTTATTTTGATTAATTAAATATTTACAAATTTGCAGAATATTTATTAAGTTTAATCATAAGATTATGTTAATTTATTGAATTATTAAAATTTAAATAAATATTTGTAAATTTATTTTTTTTTGTAATTTTGTATTTCTATTAAGGTGTCGTAGCCAAGTGGTTAGGCAACGGTCTGCAAAACCGTGAACACCGGTTCGAATCCGGTCGACACCTCTTTTTTGTATAATATAGGAGCAAGACTATGGATTTAAATTATTTACGCAGACTTGTAAAAATATTTGATGATAGCACACTCGACGACCTCGTGATTGAAGAAGAAGGTACAAAAATTAAATTTTCTCGCAAACCGAATACAACAAGTACAAATATAGAATACAGACCGAATTTTTCTGAACAAATTGCTTTTGAAAGCACGACAGCAATGCCTGGACATCAGCAAGGATTTATTCCGAAAGCAGAAACTCAAGTCGCAAAAACTGAACTCGCTCATAATGAAGAAAATGCAGGTTTAGTTGAAGTTAAATCACCAATGGTTGGAACGTTTTATCGAGCACCTTCGCCCGATGCCGCTCCATTTGTTGAAGTTGGCGAACACGTTACTAAAGGTCAAGTTCTTTGCATAATCGAAGCAATGAAATTAATGAATCAAATTGAAAGTGAAATTTCCGGAACAATCGTAAAAATTCTCATTGAAAATGGAAAACCAGTTGAATTTGGTCAACCTTTATTCCTTGTAAAACCAGAATAAACGAGGTCACCAATGTTCAATAAAATTTTAATTGCAAACCGAGGGGAAATTGCTTTAAGAATCATAAGAGCAGCGAAGGAACTCGGTATCAAGACCGTAGCAGTATATTCAGAGGCTGATAAATATTCCTTACACGTTCGTTTTGCAGATGAAGCTATATGCATCGGACCTCCACCATCGAAGCAAAGTTACTTAAATATTCCCGCCTTAATTACCGCAGCAAATATTACTAATGCTGATGCAATTCATCCTGGATATGGATTTTTAGCTGAAAACCAATTTTTTGCTGAAATTTGCGAAAGCCATAACATTACATTCATCGGTCCAAACCCCGACGCTATCAGCAAAATGGGCGATAAAGCAGTGGCAAAGGAGACAATGAAAGCCGCTGGAGTTCCTGTTGTGCCCGGTAGTGATGGCGTCTTAAAAACTTTGGATGAAGCAATTGCTGCTGCTAATAAAGTAGGTTATCCTATTATGTTAAAAGCTGTTGCTGGCGGCGGCGGTAAAGGTATGCGTATTGTAAATAATAAATCTGAACTGGAAAAAGTTTTCGAAGTTACACAAAGTGAAGCACTCGCTTTTTTTAGTAATCCAGATTTATATTTGGAAAAATTAATTCCTAAAGCAAAACACATAGAAATACAAGTTTTTGGCGACAGGCACGGCAATTATATTCATTTGAATGAAAGGGAATGTTCTTTACAAAGAAGAAATCAAAAATTAATTGAAGAAACTCCGTCAGTAGCTGTTACACCTGAATTAAGGGAAAAAATGGGACGAATTTCTGCCCAAGGTGCTAAATCAGTAAAATATGTCGGACCTGGTACAATCGAGTATTTGCTTGCTCCAGACGGCAATTTTTATTTTATGGAAATGAATACCAGAATTCAGGTCGAACATACAATCACTGAAGAAGCCCTAAAAGTCGATTTAGTAAAAGAACAAATACGAGTTGCCGCAGGCGAAAAATTAACTTTGACAGAACGTCCACCGCTGTTTCATTCAATCGAATGCCGCATCAACGCAGAAGATCCTTTTAATGATTTCAGACCATCACCTGGCAAAATTGAAGGATTCCATTGTCCAGGTGGTCAAGGTATTCGTTTTGATACTCATTTGTATCAAGGTTACGTTATTCCACCAAATTATGATTCATTATTAGGCAAATTAATTACATTCGGAAATACACGACAAGATGCTATTGATAAAATGAAATTAGCTTTAGATGAATTAATAATTGAAGGTGTAAAAACGACAATACCTTTTCATTTAGCAATGATGAAAAACCCCGATTTTATTGAAGGTCGGATTGATACAAAATATTTGGAAAGGACAAATTGGCAGGACTTTATTTAAATGAAAAAATAATTTTTTATAAAAAATAAAAAGTTTTAGTAAATTTGTAAAAATTTAAAATTTATTAGGAGAAAATATGAATATTCCAGAAGGTTTAAAGTACACAAATGACCATGAATGGTTAAAAATTGATGGGAATATAGGATTAATAGGTATAACTGACCATGCTCAATCAGAACTTGGCGATGTTGTATTTGTTGATATTGCTGACGATTTAACTGAAGTTACAAAAGAAAAAACTTTTGGTACAATCGAAGCAGTTAAAACAGTTGCCGATATTTTAGCACCAGTTTCAGGCAAAGTCCTTGAAATTAACAAAGCATTGAACGACGCTCCTGAAACTGTTAATAAAGACCCATACGGCGCTGGTTGGTTAATCAAAATCGAAATTTCAAATCCTGCAGAAGCAGATGATTTGATGGATGCTGAAGCTTATAAAAAGTATCTTGGATAATCAAAAACCGTATCATATAAGAGCTTAAAGCAATTATTTTGAATTAAAAAAAGATAAAAAAATGGCTGTCTTGTTGAATAGACAGCCTTTTTTAATTTAAAGGTATAATTATGATTAAAAATTTATTATCTTGAATAATACTCAATAACTAATGAAGTTTCGCACTGAATTGGAATTTCTGTTGGATTAGGTACATAAAGTAATTTTGCTGTAAAATCAGCTTTTGAAACTTCAATATATGCTGGAGGATTCGAGTAACGGATGTTATCTTGAACATCTTGCAATGTGCGAGTTTTTTCTTTGATTGAAATTACATCATTAACTTTTACAGAATAAGATGCAATATCAACTTTTCGTCCATTAACCAAAATGTGACCATGGGAAATCAATTGTTTTGCTTGATATAAAGAGCGAGCAAAACCAGAACGGTATAAAACTGCGTCTAATCTTGTTTCAAGTAATTGAACAAGGAAGTCAGCAGTGTTACCAGTCATTCTTGTTGCTTTATGGTAATAATTTTGCATTTGGCTTTCAGTTACATTGTATTGTAGTCGCAATTTTTGTTTTTCTAATAATTGCTTGCCATAATCTGATTGTTTTGCTCTACGTTTTTGAGCACCAAATTGTCCAGGAGGATAAGGTTTCTTTTGGGAATATTTTCCAGCTTTTGGTGTAATATAAACACCAATTTTCCTTGATAATTTTACTTTTGGACCTGTATAATTCATTTTTCCTCTATTATATTTCTTTCTTTTGAGTATTAATTTTTTATAAAAATAACTTTTTCATTTTTAAAAGAATACAAAATTAATTGATTTATTTGTAATTACAAAATTATTTGAAAAAAATATTTATTTTAGTCATCAAAATTTATAAAAACATCGTTCGAAATTGGATGAGTTTGGCAAGTTAAAACATAACCTTGTTGAATTTCTTCGTCTGTAAGCGCCTCTCTTTCATCCATAATAACTTTCCCAGAAACGACTTTTGCTCTACAAGTCGAACAAGCGCCGATTTGGCAACTATAAGGCGGCTGCAATCCAGCATTTTTCGCTGCTATTGTAATTGTCTCGTCCGCTTTTACTGTTATTTCTTTTTCTTCGCCATAAATTCTTATTTTGACTTTTCTATCGATTAATTCAACACGAGAATCTGTAGTTTGACTTTCTTCTTCGTCTTTTTCTACTGTAAAAGATTCCTTGTGAATTCGGTTTTTTGGAATTGACAAATTTGCTATTCCTGTTTCAATTTCACGCATAAAATGTTGTGGTCCGCAAATATAAAATTCGCTATTTTCGAAATAATTTTCAACATTTTGCTTGACGATTTTAACAAAATCATCTGAATTCAATCTTCCAGCAGTAAATTTAAGTGAATTAGAATTTGTTTCCCTGCTCAAAAATTGATAAATTTTAAGTTGATTTGAATATTTTTTTTGCAAATTTTCTAATTCGTCCTTAAAAATTATTGAATCTTCAAACCTATTTTGATAAAACAGATAAATTTTGCTATGTGGTTCTTTGGTCAAAATACTTTTTAAAATGGAAAAAAGAGGAGTAATTCCACTACCAGCAGCAGATAAAATGTAGTTATTTACATTTCCTAATTTCGGTTCGTAGATAAAATGCCCCAAAGGTGGCATAATTTCTATTTCGTCACCGGCTTTAATTCGATTCACTAAATAATTGGAAATTAGTCCTTCTTCGACTTTTTTAATTGTTATTCTTAAATCTTCTTTGGAATACGGATTGCTTGAAATTGAATAAGCACGATGCTCTTCGATTCCATTCACAATCACTTTCAAAGTTATATATTGCCCAGGTTTATATTGGAATTGCTCTTCCAATGCTTTTGGAATGTCAAACAATAAAGAAACGGCATCTTGCGTTTCTTGAATTTTATCTTTTATTTTAACAGAATAAAAAATTATTTTCACAACAAACTATTTAAAATGAATAAATATAGACGATTTAATTATTTTTTATTTGTAATTTTGAAAATATTGTTATATAGCTTTCGATATATGATTTTAAATAAATCTCTATTTATAATAACTTTAATATTTTTTGTAATTATTCATTGCAATCTGAAATCTTACGCACAAAAAGATAAGTGGGATAAAACATCTCCCGAAATATTCAGGATGTTGGATTCTGCATATAATCTCTCTGCCTCAGACTCACCTCAAAGTATTGAATTAGCAAATGAGGCTTATGATTTATCAATCCAAAGTCGGAATCCTCATAATATTATTTCCTCATTAATAATAATATCTTCGTTAAATCAAGGAATTGGCAATCCCGTTACTTCACTCGAAAAACTTAATTTAGCACGACATATTGCAGATTCAATAAATTCGGATTATTGGCGGGGCATGGTAGATTTGAAACTCGGGGAGATTAATAGAGCGACTACTAATTTCGAACTATCTTTAAAATATTTGCATTCAGGAAAATGGTTGCTAAGTAAAATTAACTATAACGAAGGTGTGATTAAAGCTGAAAATAGATTAGCCGCTGTTTATTTCGAATTATATGTAATAGCGATTAATAATTCACACAATGTAAGCGAGAAAGAACACTTAAAGGATTCAGTATTATATTATGCAAATAAATCACTTAAAGAATCAATTAATAGCAATACGCCTGATATTACACTTTCAAATTATCAAATCTTAGCCTCTTATTATTTATTAATTAAAGATTATCAACACGCAAAAGACTATTTAGAAAAATCGGAAGCGCTTGCTCAAAAATATTCAAGCATCGATTTACCTTTAATTTATACAAATTTATCAAATCTTTATACGCAACTTAAATTAAATAAACAAGCTTTATATTATGCTTTAGAAGCAAACAAAATGGCAATAAAATCAGGAATTAAAGTATATCGGAAATTATCTGCAGAGCAACTTGTCGAAACTTATCGTGCTCTTGGTGATTATCGGTCTGCTTTAACTTATGCTGATTCTGTAAAAAAACTTATTTTGGAGCTATATAATAATAAAATTTACACGCAAATGTATTTGATTGATACTCAAAAAAAGATTGAACAGCAAAATTTGATTGTCCAAAAAGAAAAAGAAAAAAATAGATTACAAACTCTAATATTTTCCTTTGTCGTTATTGTTTTAGTTATTTTATTCGCAATTGTATTCATAAATAGACGTAGGACTTTGAGATTTAACAATCAGTTGATGCATTTAAACAAAGAAATAAGCAAGCAAAAAGACGAATTGGATAATGTCATTAAATCAAAGGATAAATTCTTTTCGATTATTGCTCATGATTTAAGAAATCCTTTTGGCTCTTTTTTAATGTTAACAAAATATATTAAAGAAGAACTACAAAACTTATCTTTAAATGAACTTCAAGAATATATGGATATCCTTTCTTCTTCATCAGATAATTTATATAAATTACTTGAAAATTTATTAGAATGGTCAAGAATTCAAAGAGGAAAGATAGAACCACAATTTTCGACATTTAATGTAAGCCAAGTTGTCAAAATGAGTGTTTCATTAGTCGAGCAACAAGCAAATGCAAAATCGCAAAAATTAATCAATAATGTTAACCCAAATATTTCTGGATATGCAGATTTTAACATAATAAACACAGTTCTTAGAAACTTGCTCACAAATGCTATAAAATTTACACCAAGAGGCGGCAAAATTACAATCGATAGTGAAGAAAAAGGTGGCAAAATTATAGTTTCGGTATCTGACACAGGAATTGGAATGGATGACAACACTATTAATAAATTATTTAAAATAGAAGAAAAAATTGGCATGCACGGAACTGAAGGAGAACCATCCACTGGATTGGGACTTGTTCTTTGCAAAGAATTTATGGAGCTAAATAATGGCAAAATATATTTAGAAAGTAAATTAGGTGAAGGTTCCACATTTTTCATAGAATTTCCAAAATTTGACAATGCATAAGGATTTCGATTTCTGCAAAAAGATTATTTTACTGTTTTAACTAACTGAAAGCGGCAATTTGTAACTAAAGATTGTGTAATTTCGTATTTATATATTTTAATAATTGAAAAATTTAAAACAATTTTTGAGGTTTAGCTATGTTGAAAAAACACAGGCAAATTATATTAGTGATAGGAGCAGCCCTATTAATCAATTTATTAAATTTACAAGCTGCAAATTTCAAACCAATTCCAATAATTAAAGACACATTACCTAATGGCTTGACAGTTGTTTATTCGATAGATAAAACAGCGCCAGTGATTGCCACAGTCATTCATTATAAAGTTGGTTCGAGATATGAAACACCAGGCAAAACTGGCTATGCACACTTTTTCGAGCATTTAATGTTCGAAGCAACTAAATCATACGAACGTGCTTCAATTGATAAATTCGTAGAAGAAGCTGGTGGCAATTTAAATGCTCATACATCTTTTGATGAAACTGTATTTTATTTAAAATTACCATCAAACAATTTAGAATTAGCATTATGGATTGAATCATCTCGGATGAGAGGATTGAAAGTCGATACAATCGGCGTCCAAACACAAAAAGGCGTTGTCTCGGAAGAATTAAAAATGAGACGTGAAAACACTGCTTATGGAACATTACTTGACAAAATGTCCGAATTTTTGTTTAAAGGAACAAATTACGAATGGACGACTATTGGCTCTCTTCAAGATATTCAAAATGCAAAAAATGAAGATTTCAGAACATTTTATGATACTTATTATTACCCAAATAATGCAGTTTTAGCAATTGTCGGCGACTTCGATTTAGAAGAAGCAAGAGCATTAGTTAACAAGTATTTCGGGCACTTCCAAAGACATCCAATACCCCCAGAAAAAGATTTTGTACCTGCACCAATTGAAAAGCCAGTTCGTGAAACAATAGTTGACGAAAAAGCACAGCTGCCTGGTATTTTCATTGGATATCGTGGTTGCAGTAAATTAGACCCGGACAATTATGCATTAGAACTTTTAACTCAAATTCTCGCATCGGGCGAAAGTTCAAGATTTTATCAAACACTTGTTGATAAAAAACAATTAGCGGTTGCTGCCGCTGTTTTCCCATTCTCACTCGAAAAAGCGGGATCGCTTATATTTTATGCAATCGCTGCTCCGGGGAAAAGTGTTGATGATAACTTAAATACAATTGATGATTTAATTAAAGACGTTGTCAAAAATGGAGTTACCGACGAAGAATTACAAAAAGCGAAAAATATTACCGAAGCCTCTTTCATTGGTGATAAAAAGAACGTTTTAGAAAAAGCCGAAAGCCTTGCAAGTTACACTGCTTATGAAAATGACCCCAATTTAATTAATACAGAATTGGATAAATACTTAAAAGTAACAAAAGATGATATTATACGAGTTGCGAAAAAGTATCTTGACACTGACAAACGAATAATTTTAATCTATACACCAAAAGAAAAATCTTAATAGTAAATTATAAAAGGAAATAAAAATGAAAACATTCAACATTAAATTTAGTGTAATTGCATTATTATTTATCTCGCTTTTAACAGTGAATTCTTTTGCACAAAAAGCAAAAGTACAACCTGCAAAACCAAAGAAAACAGAATTGCAAACTGCACCAGCTAATACTGAAAAAGCACCAAATGATATAAATATCAAAGACCAAACAACACAAAAAGTCGCCGAAAAGAAACAAGAAATTAACGATCCGGATGTTTTACCAAAACCAAATCCAGGACCAGTAAAAGAATTTAAATTTCCAAATTATAAAGAAACAATATTATCAAATGGATTAAAAGTTTATTTAATTCAAGATAATGAACAACCAGAAATAACTTTGCATTTAATGCTCGGTGGTGGTCAAAATTTAGACGGCAACAAACCAGGCTTGGCTGATATGACTACATCTTTAATGACAAAAGGTGCTGGAAAACGAAATGCCCTTGAAATTGCACAAAAGCTTGATGGTATAGGTGCAGGTGTTAGTGCATCCGCCGGACAAGACGCAATTTCGGTTACTGGAAGTTCGTTAACTTCACATTTTGATGAAATGTTCGAAGTTTTTGCTGATGTTGTACTTTCCCCAAAATTCCCAAAAGATGAATTTGAAAAATTATTAGACCAAGCACTCGCTGGTGTAAAGATGAGAAAATCAAATTCAGGTCAAATTGCTTCTTTACTTGCTACCTTAGCAACTTTCGGACCTGAACATCCTTATGCAAAATTTAGCACTGAAGCAAGTTTAAAATCTATTACTTTAGATGATATTAAGAATTATTACAAATCAACGTTTATGCCAAACAATGCAACTCTCGCAGTGATTGGTGATTTCAACGAAAAAGAATTAATTAAAGCATTAGAAGCAAGATTTAAAAAGTGGGAAAAAGGAACTTTGCCAAAATTAGACGTACCCGAACCAAAACCACTTTCGAGAGGTGTTTACTTTGTGCCAAGAGCAGGCTCGAAACAATCATCAGTAGTAATTTCTGCAATCACAGTTCCGAAAAACAGTCCCGATTACTTAGCATTACGTTTAACTGGAGCACTTATGGGTGGCGGTTTTGGCTCGAAATTATTCCGCACATTAAGAGAAAAATATTCATTTACTTATAGCCCATTCGCCAGACACACAGGTTATAAATTTGCCAATATGTTTAATGCGGGTTCCGAAGTCAAAAACGACAAAACAGACTCTTCAATTACTGTTATTTTAGACCAATTTAAAGCACTTTACGAAGATAATGGTGTAACCGAAGAAGAATTGGCGAGAATAAAAAGTAACGTTGTTGGTAATTTCCAAATGAGTTTCGAAAATTCCGAATTTGTTGCGTCCTTAATCCAAAATGCAGATTTTTATGGCGAACCCCTCGAAAATTATACACGTTACGCTCAAAGAATTAATGAACTAACAACCTTCGACATACAAAAAGTTGCCGACAAATATTTAAAACGTGATAGACTGTATATCACTGTTGTAGGACTTCCTGAATTAAAAGATAGTCTTGCACAATTCGGACAAATTCACGAGTATAACTTGGATTTGGAATCTGAAGACGAAATGGCGGCAAAAACTCCTGTAAATATAACTCCAGAAGAATTGATTGAAAAATTTACTAAAGCAATCGGCGGCAAAGATGCTTTAAATAATTTAAAAACTATTAAAATAGAATCAAAAGCTACGCTCAAAGCTCAAGGTCAATCACTTGCGGGAACATCCGTTCAAATTATTAAATTCCCGGATAAGGAATATTCCTTTATGCAAACACCTGTTTTCAAACAAGAAGGCTGGATTAATGGACAAAAAGCTTGGCGAAATGTTGGTACTGGTGTTGAAGAAGTAAGTGGTGATGACCTTAAAAAAGCTCTTTCGTCCGTAGGTCTTTTTATTACTGAATTACCAAAATTTATCGAAAAAGGTTATAAATGCGAAATTTTAGGCGAAAAAGATGGTTTAATCAAGTTCAAATATAAAGATACTGACGGCGACGTTGCTACTTACTATTTCGACAAAAAGACCTTTTTACCAGCAAAAAGAATTTCTACGGAACAAGGTCCACAAGGTCCTATCGAAATAGTGGAGGAATTTTCTGATTATGAAAATTTCAATGGAATTAAATATCCTTTGAATCTAACAGTTTCTAATCCATATTACACAATTGAACTAAATAATAACGTATTTGTCAATCCACAAGTTGACGATTCAACCTTCGAACCAAAGAAATAAATAACAAAAAATACTTTAATAATTATCATTTAGGGCTATCAGAAATGATAGCCTTTTTATTATTATTCTTCTTTAAATAAATATAGTATAATATTGATTTATAACAATTTATAAAATATCATAAAATATTTATTGTTAATTATAATTCTTTTATTGAAATAATTCATCTTTTTTTATTTTATTCAGTAATTTTTTATTTATGTAATAAAATTTATTTAATTTTGAAATTTTAATTTATAGTAGATTCAATTTAGTTATAGTATGAACAACTCGATGAAGAAGTTTCTAAAAATAGGCGTCTATACTTTTATAATAATTTTCGCAATAATTGGATTCGGGTTAACTGCAGCATATTTTGCTGTTAAATTTCATTTGACAGACGACCCCGGCGCTGTTGATGTTAACGATAGATTATATCAAGAAATGGCTGAAAAAGATTTTTCCAATATTTCGAACGATAGTTTATTTAAAGATAAAATATCACCTGAATTAAGCGTTGAGTACTTAAAAATCTTAGTTCTTGCCAAGTTTTATCCATATAATGCAAAGTTGCTTATGGATGCAATCAATAATAACTCAAATTCGCTTGGAAGTATTCGTCAACTGATTTTTGCTAACTTTTCAAAACTAAGCAATAACAAAGAATTTGTTAATTTATATTCTGAAATACAAGCAAATTATGATGTAACCGTAAAGAAAGGTGAGTATGAAAATCTCTATGAATGGATGAATATCCCCGAATGGTATGATTTAAAAATTGCGATAACAAAAGATAAAAAAGTTATTGACAGTGCTTGTTATATTGCCGGAGTTGAACCACGTCTTGTTGTTTGTAGTTTAATTGGGGAACAAATTCGCCTTTATAACAGTGAACGAGAAGCATACAAAAGGGTAATTGCTCCCCTTAAGATACTTTTAGTTGAAAACAAATTTTCCTTAGGTATAACAGGAATGAAGGATTTCACTGCCAAAAAGATTGAACGTAATTTAATAGATAGAGAATCTCCTTTTTATCTTGGGCAAAAATATGAAAATGTATTGGGTGATGTTACAAATATAGATGATTCCACAAGAAATCGTCGTTTTGTGAATGTTCGCAATCATTTTTACCAATATTTATATACTGCTTTATATTTAAAACAAATAAAAAAACAGTGGGAAAGAATGAATTACGATATTTCGAATAGACCGGAAATCCTTACAACTTTATATAATATTGGCTTCAATGGGTCAAAACCAAAGCCCTATCCTCAAGCTGGTGGTGCGTTGATCAAGGTTCATGATAAAACATACACATTTGGAGGTATCGGATTTGATTTTTATTATTCAGGTGAATTACAACAAGAATTCCCATACTTGCAACAAAAGTTTTGGGATTAAACTAAAATTTTTAATACTTACACAAAATAATAAAAGGCATAGGTCAATTGAACTATGCCTTTTTTATATGAAAAACATTACTTCAAACAATAAACATTATTTTATTGTGTTTGTAACTTTTTCTAATCTTTTCATTATTGAAAAAATGAAAGCGGCGGAAACCAAACAGCAAACAACAAATATTAACCATACTTGCCATATTTCTACTTTCCCCCACATTGTCGAACCAACAAATAAGAGTTGATTCCCGATTGCTGTGGCACCAAGCCAACCACCTTGCATCAATCCTTGGAAACGTGGTGGAGCAACTTTCGAAACGAACGAAAGTCCCATTGGACTTAAAAATAATTCTGCAACAGTCAATATAAAATACGTTGAAATTAGCCAATATGCAGAAACTCTTTCAGGTGAAGGTTGTCCAGCTAATTCACTTGGAGAAACTAAATTCATTGAACCAAGTAGCATAACCAAGAAACCAAGAGCTGCAAGCAACATACCTATGCCTATTTTTCGTGGTGTTGATGGTTCTTTACCTCTTTTATTTAACCAAGCAAATAAGCCTACAACAATCGGTGTAAGGACAACAATGAAAATTGGGTTAAATTGCTGGAAAACTTCGGGTTCTATTAAATTTTCTAATCCAAAACCTTGATATTGCAAATATGTTAAATAGCCTCCTAAAATCAATAATACGCCACCTATTGCACGTACAGCAGGCTTCGTATTTCTTTTTAATAGGAAGAATAAACCATACAATGCCGCAAGAAAAGACAAAAATGAAAAAATATTGAAGAAGATAAAAGTAAACGGTGATACTGTTTTTACTGTATAATCACGTGCAAAAAATGTTAATGTTAATCCGTTTTGATGGAACGACATCCAAAAGAAAATAACAACAAGGAAAACAAGTCCAAGAGTAATTAATCTTTGTTTTTCTTCTTCCTTAGACATTTGATTAATATTTAACTGACCCGAAGAAGTCAATGCTTTTCTATCGGGCAAATATGATTTGAAAAGAACATAGGAAAGAAGCGAAATTAGCATCGCTATAGCCGCAATTCCAAAAGCATAGTTATAACCAGTGCTGAACACATTGATATAATTATGAGCAAATGTTGTCAAATCAGTTACGGGATTGAGTGAGGCTGTATTTGCTAATTGTTGTAATTTTGATGTATCGGTCAAATGTCCGCTAATCAATTGATTACAAAGATTAGGTAAATCGGCATCATATTTGAATCCATTTATTCCTAAATACCAGCTTCGAATTGCTCTTGCGGCATTTGGAGCAAAAAATGCTCCTATATTTATCCCCATATAAAATATACTAAAAGCGGAATCACGCAAATGAGAATATTCGGGACTATCATACATTTGCCCAACAAGTGCTTGCAAATTCCCTTTAAATAATCCATTTCCAAAAGCAATTGTGAATAAACCAATAAGAGAGAATATTAATCCTAAACCCGGTATTGCCATTAATACATATCCAAGAAACATAATAATTATTCCAAACATTATTATGCCTTTGTAATTTTGAGTTCTATCGGCAAGAAAGCCGCCAAGTAAAGCAAGTCCATAAATTGAAAAATAAAATATACTATAAATTAAACCTGCGTCACCTGAGCCTAAGTTGAATTTTGCTTGTAAATACATTACAAGAATTGCCATCATTGTGTAAAAACCAAACCTTTCGCCCATATTTGCGAAAAAAGCTACGATTAAACCTTTTGGATGTCCTTTGAACATATTGATTCTATTATTTTATGAATAAAAAATATTTCGAATTAATAAGTTACAAAGATAAGAAATGTTTGGAAAATTCTAAATCTATAAGTTAGAAATTTTTGATTATATTAAAATATTTTGAAATTAAAATGGTAGATTATCGAAATCTAAATTACCGCCCGAAATTATTATACCAACAGTTTTACCAAGAAAAATATCAGGATTTTCCATCATTACGGCTAATGGGACAGCTGAAGATGGTTCAATGACAATTTTCATTCTTTGCCATATTAATTTCATAGCTTCAGCTATTGTTTCTTCACGAGCAGTTAAAATTCGAAGAACATTTTTCTTTATTATGGTAAATGTGCGTTCACTTAAAGAAGTAAGTAATCCGTCGGCAATTGTTTTTGGGTTGTTTGATGGGATAATTTTTCCTGCACGAAAAGATTGAAAAGCATCGTCAGCATTTTTCGGTTCTGCACCAATTATCATTGTTCTCGGGGATAAAAATTTTGTTGCAATCGATGTACCACTTAAAAGTCCTCCACCGCCAATTGGTGCCATAATAATATCTAAAAAACCTAATTCTTCTATTAATTCTTTTGCGGCAGTCCCTTGACCAGCAATTACATTTGGATTATCATAAGGATGGATTAAGGTGGCTCCAGTATTTTCGATTACTTTCGCAGTTGTGGATTCTCTCGCCTCGAGAGTTGGTTCGCAAAAAATTATTTCACCGTAATAACTTCGAACAGCTTCAACTTTAGATTTTGGTGCACTTTTTGGCATAACTATATATGCTTTTATATTTCGAATTTTTGCGGCTAATGCTAATGCTTGTGCGTGATTTCCGGAGGAATGAGTTACAACTCCATTTTTTGCTTCTTCGTCGGTAAGTAATTGAACGGCATTTGTTGCACCTCGATATTTGAATGCACCAACCCTTTGGAAATTTTCACATTTGAAAAATACGCTTGCTCCAATTATTTTATTTATTCCACGACTAAAAAAAATTGGTGTTCTTTGGATAATATGCGATATTCTTCGATGTGCACTTTCTATATCCGAATATGTTGGAATTTCTATCATTTTACAAAATTACCTAAAAAAAACTTAATCGAATTCGGTTCCAAAAAAATTGTTAATATTATACCCGAAATGGCACCCCAAAAATGAGCACTGTGATTGATTAAATCTCGTTCCTGCTTTGCCGCAAAGTAACTCCAAAGCAAATACAAAATGCCAAAAACAAACGCTGGCAAGGGGAATGGAATGGGAAAAATTAAAATTCCCATCATTGGTTCAAATAAAATAAATGAAAAAATAACTCCCGAAATTGCGCCAGATGCTCCAATTGCTCTATATTGTGGATTATCCTTTTCTTTTATTACAGTTGGTATATTTGCAATAATAAGGCTTCCGATAAATATAATTAAGAAGTTAAGGCTGCCAATAGCTCTTTCCAACGGAAAGGCAAAAAAGTAAAATGAGAGCATATTGAAAAGTAAATGAGGAAAATTTGAATGTAAGAAGCCACTTAAAATTAAAGATGCATATTTTCTATGTCTTTTGATAGCATAGGGATTTAAAGCAAATTTTTCGATTAAGTTTTTGTTTAAATAAAAAGAATATACAGAAAACCCGATAGTGAGTATAAAAAGAATAGTTGCAACTGGTGTAGCGTTTGGCATCATAATCTTACAAATTCTTGATTAATTTTACTATTAATTTAGCCATAAGCGGCTCTGTTTCAGAAGCAGCAAGAATCACATCTTCAAGACTAACTGGTTGTAAGGAATCAGGGTAGCATTCATCAGTAACAACAGATAAACCGAAGACTTCCATACCAAGATAATTTGCCACAATATTTTCGGGAACTGTGCTCATTCCAACAACATCCGCTCCAATATAACTTAACATTCTGTACTCGGCACGTGTTTCTAAGTTAGGACCAGTCATTGCGGCATAAACACCTTTATATATTTTAATTTTTTCTTCAAGAGCAATTTTTTCGGCTAAATTTATCAATCTATTACTGTATGGCTCGCTCATATCCGGAAATCTAACACCAAACTTGGGGTCATTTGGTCCGATGAGCGGATTATCCCCAAGTAAATTAATATGGTCATCTATAATCATCAAACTCTTTTTAGGCAATCTTGGATTGACACTTCCGCAAGCATTCGAAATTATTAATATTTCCACACCCATTTGTTTCAAAATGAATATTGGATAAGTAATTTCTTGCATCGTGTAACCTTCGTAATAATGCATTCGCCCTTGCATAATTACAACTTCTTTACCTCCAATTTCACTAATTACTAAATTTCCTTGGTGGCTTTCAACTGTTGATAGCGGAAAATGTTTGATATCTTTATATTTTATAATATGTTTAACATTTATTTCATTGATTAATCCACCAAGTCCGGTTCCTAAGATAATACCGATTTTGGGTGTGATTTGTGTTACTTTTCTAATATCTTCTAACGATTCTGCTAATTTTTGTGTTCTATCCATAATTTTTGTGTTCAAAATATAATTTATTTATTATAATTATTTATTATAATTGCGATTTCCGAAAATTGCAGTACCAATTCTCAAAATTGTACTCCCTTCTTCAATTGCTATTAAAAAGTCGTGAGACATACCCATTGATAATTCGGTAAATTTTTCGACTCCGAGGTTTTTATTTATTTCGGTTTTTAAATTCCGAAGCAAAGTAAATTCTTTCCGTATGACTTTCTCATCATCTGAAAATGTTCCGATTGTCATTAAGCCAATGGTATTAATTCTTTTGAATTTTTGTATTTCTTTTGCAAAATTGACTGTTTCATCAGGTTCTAAACCATATTTCGATTCCTCGCCGCTTGTATTAACTTGTATTAATACATTTTGAATAATATTATTTTGCGAACTTCGCTTATCAATTTCTTCGGCTAATTCGATTGAATCTACCGTGTGAATTAACTTTACAAATGGGATTAAATATTTAACTTTGTTTGTTTGCAAATGACCAATATAGTGCCATTGAGGTTGCTTTGATTCTTGTTCAAAATATTTAATCTTATCTCTTAATTCTTGAGCATAGTTTTCGCCGAAAACACGTATTCCTACTTCATATGCTGCTTTGAGTATTTCAGAAGAAAAGGTCTTTGAAACTGCAACAAGTGTAATTTCACCGGGGTTGCGGTATTCGTTTTCTGCTTTTGAAATTATACTTTTTTGAATTTTTGAATAATTTTCTTTTAAAACTTGCTTCAAAGTTTCATTTTTTGTCATTGTAATAGCATTTTGTTTGAATAAATTACTCGATTATTGCTCAATAATATAAAAGAATAAAAACCATTTTTCAGATTTTGCAAATTAATAAATATATCATTCACATTTTCATTATTTTGGGAAATTATTTCTTTTCCTAACAAATCAAATATTTTTAATTCTGTTTGATATAAATTTTGAGGTGAATGAATTTCCAAGTTTTTATTGAATAATTTATGATAAATTGCTTTTGTTTGAGATTCATTTACGTCAGTTAAATGTTCTACTTTGTAACCAGTTAGCTGCATTAATGTTACAACTTTATTTCCGTTATTTACCAAAACTGTATCAAGTTGGAAATTGCTAAAATTGACTTGTTTCGAAGTCCCATTTAAAACTATTACTGTATCGATTATTTCGCCGTTTGTCTTTTTAATTGTGAGATTTATTGGTAAATCAAGAAATAATCCCCATTCATTATTCGGGTCTTGTTCAATAATTATATTTTCTAATGTCTTTTTATTGTCTGGTAAATCATTCACTCCTACAGTAATTTTAACTTTGGGCCAACCTTTTCCATATACCCACTGTTCGAAAAATGTTGTTAAATTTACAGATGATTCTTTCTCGAAATTCTCTTTTAAATCCTCTGTATTTAAATTATTATATTTATATTTTCTTAAATAACCTTTTAAGGCACTGAAAAATTTATCATCACTTAATTTATATCTCAACATTCCAAGAACTACTGCACCTTTATAATAAATTGTTGTTGGATAATTCGATGTTGCCATCGTCCTCGGAAAATCATAAAGAGGAATAACACCTTCGAGTTTTACAATATTGTTAAAATATTTGCTCATTTTCACTCTTTGTTCATTCAAATTCGAGGGTAAACCAAAGAGACTTTCTTTCCAAAGTGATTCAGCATAAGTTGCAAAGGATTCGTTTAACCAAACATCTCGATAATCCCAAGGTGTGACCATATCTCCAAACCATTGGTGAGACATTTCGTGAGCGGCAGTTAAATTTAAACTATCCTTTTGTGAATATGATGAATAAATGAGGGGCTTATAAAAATTTACTATTGTTTGACTTTCCATTGAGCCTTTTGGCGTCAAAACATAGCCAAATGTTTCGAAAGGATAATCCCCTAATATTGATGAATAATAATTTAGCATCTGTGGAGTTAATTTGAAGGCATATCTTGCGGCAACAGTATCTCTTGGGTCTGCATATACTTTAATTGGAACTGATGCTCCATCGAACTGTATTGATGTAAATTTGCCTATATTAAATGTTAGTAAATATGTCGCTGCCGGTTCTTTCATAGTATAATGGTATTCTGTTGTTTGATTTGGCAAATTATTAATGGTTACATTTCCATTCGAAATAACATAATATTCTGAGGGTACAATAAAATTACAACTGAATAATGCTTTGTCGGAAGGGTGGTCGTAGCAAGGGAGCCAATGTTGAGTTGTCCCAACATAATTATTTAAAAATCCAACTCCTAAGGCAAAAAGAACAGTGTCTTGATAAGTTACACCGCCCCAGGGTTGCTTTCCTCCTTCATTTGTCATTTGTCCTGAGTAAGTAATTGTAATTATAGCTGTATCGCCTGTTTCTTTGGCAGGAGGGTTAATTTCGAAATGATAGCTCGCCATAGTTGTATCGCCAACAACGTTCCAAGATATCTTTATTTTATTATAATAAATGGAGTCGATTTTCAACCCCCGAAGATGAAAGTAAAATTTACTTGAATCGGTACGGTTTATCCAACGGAATGTTATTTTATTTTCTCCATTTATCAATTTATTTGGTATATCAATAAATTTAATAGTTGCATCGTAGGATAAAATATCAAAATCCTGCTGTATATATTTTGTTGGTGTTGATATTTCGCTTTGTAGCTGTTCATTGTTATTTTGGGAAAATGCAAGATTAATTGAAAGTAAAGTTGAAAGTAATATATAAACAAATTTCATAATTAACTACTCATTTTTTACAAAAGTAAGAAAAAATAAAGAATAGCGAAAAAAAAGGCAGCCTTACGACTGCCTTTTGATTCCTCAATGCAAATGGAGAGGATTATTTGTTATTTAACAATATTAAGTTTTTTGACGAATGATTCGTTTCCTATTGTAATTACAACGTTATAAGCACCGGAATTGAAATCAGCAGCATTAATTGAAATTTGATTATTGCCACTGTTCATTGTGCCATTTTGTAATGTGCGGATAAGTGTTCCTGCCATATCATAGATTGATATATTAACATTATTTGAGTTTGTCAAATAAATGTTTAAGTTCGATGATGATGAAACAGGATTTGGTTCAATTTCGCTAATAGCAATATTGCCGTTTTCACCTAACACAGTAACATATTTTTCTTCGCTGTATTTGAATTCGCCATTTTTATCAATCATTTTCAAACGATAAGCATAAGTGTCACCATAATTAACTTTGTTGTCAACGAATGGTCCATAATGAGTGATTGATGCGGATGTTCCACGAGCATTTTCTTCTCCAATTTTAACGAAACCATCAGCTATTCCATTGGTTAAATTGGAACGTTCGATGTCGAATCTTGAAGAATTAATTTCGCTTGATGTTGTCCAGCTTATGTCTACTCTGTTGTTTGATGGTATTGCTTCGAACGACAATAAATCGATTGGAACGATATTTCCATCATTTGCCTCTGCGTAATCAACCATTGTGCGTAATACTTTTTCAATGTTGCCCCAATGTCTCCAATCAACACCAACTAAGCAAAGGTTATAAGGAACAGCACTTGTTGTAACGCATGCAATTTTCATTGATTCTGGTACTGCTATGATAGAACTGTAAACTCTATTATCAAACCATACAGTATCATAAAGCATACCAACTCTTGCTACACCTATTCCGGATTCTATTGCTGTGAATAAGCCTGGCATTGGATAACTATTTGGATATTGAAGTGCTTTTAAGTTTTCTAAGTATGTTTCAACTACATCAAATATTTGTAAACGTCCAACATAAGTTCCATTTACGGAATGACCGGAATAATTTGCAGTACCTTTTAGCGGAGTATTCGGGTCGGCAATACCTGCGTGGAAATATGAATCGAATGTTGGGTAAATAGTCTCGTTGTTTCTTACGAAATCTTGTGAACTTATGAAGAAGTTCTTCTTTGTTTGACTTTCGTTACCTGAATTTAAGTAATTGATAACTTGGTTGTATTCATAAACATTTAATGAATTAGTGGTTGGAACACCGCCATTTATGTAAGTATCGTGACCATCAACCCAGAATAATGTTTTATAAAGTGAATAATCGACTGAGCGTCTTTCCCAATTCTTTCTATCGAAGATGTCATAGTCAATTCGTGGATCTTCCAAATCGAGATTGCGATACCACCCAAGTTTGAATAAACCTGAAACTAATGAGTCTAAGTTCAAATTAGCCGCAACAATATTTGCGTCTGTTGGCAAATTATCGTAATCTAATGTTTGCCAATTTTCTGTTGAAATAAGCATATTTAGTTTAGAACGCAATAAGTAGAATCTAACAGTTTCTTCAACAGAATTGTTCCAATTGTTTTCGTCATAATTAGTATTGATAACTATTTTGTATCGTGGAGTTACGTTTCCAATCATTTTAACAAATGGTGTTGGGATATTTGTATATGCGTCAGCAGTACCGTTGAAGCTGCTATATGCTTTTGGAACGAAGTCTGGTTCTACACCGTCAGCTAAATCAAAAGTGATTTCTCTGATTTCACCAGGCATTAAGTTATCAACTTTTTTGGATGTAGTTAAAACAATTTTGCCATCATCGAATCTGTTGTTGTTTGATTCACGGTAAATATTCAATGTTGCAATTATACCGGATTGCATATTTGTTCCATTGTTGCGAATTTGTGCTTTAACTTCTATTGGTGCTTTTGTCATAATGTATTGAGCATCATCGAAGGGAAAACCAGTTGTTGCTTGATAAACAAGTGGTTGAGTGTAGTTTAACATTTCAACGTCGACAACATAAGGCTTACCAGTAAATTGTTCGGCGCCGACATCATATCTATGACCGGCATATCCACGTGGATTTCCATCAAGGTCAGTTGGGACATAATCTAATGTTAAACCACGACCATCAAGTACTGAACCTGTTGGAACTGGATTTGATTTAGCTCGTAGTTTGTTTGGAGTTGATGTAACTATTTCTAAATCATTTATGAAATTGTATATTTCAACTGAATTTAATTCTTGACCTGTCCATGCTTGCCATTGGTCCAAACGTGTGAATTCATGAGCAGAACCATTTTCGTATATGTTCATATTCATTGTTGTTTCGATGAATCGTGCGAGGTCTGCTGTTGATTGTTTTATCCAAAATACGTTGTTATTCATTATAACATTTGCTTCAACTGGCATTGGGTTGTAATAAAATACTGCTGCAGCCAATGGATTATTTGCTGTGATTAATTGGTCTTTCACTGCAATTGCGTTATTTATAACTTGTGAGTTTAATACTTGAGCAAGTCCTAAAGCTGCAATTTCGCCGTTATTTTGGATGAATTCTTCGTTTTGGTCATCTAATATTATTGTATTGTTCGATATTTTAACGTTTTTGACATAATAGTAATCCAAATATGGTGCTTTATTTAAAGTATTTCCGAGAAGCAATGGATTACGTGATGGCATAACTACTACACCGTATTGGTTTGTAGATGCACTTGTGATATTCATATCTCGAACAATATTATTAATAATTGTTATATTATCATCTGTTTCTGGGAAAAATTGTGTGTTTTGTCCTGTTCCAAAGTTAAATCCGGTTTGGTCGACAAAAATTCCATAAATGTTAGTTGATGATTTAATATTGCTAATTTCGTTTCCATTAATTGAAATATCAGTATTATGATATCCAAAGTAATTTTTAGCAAGTTTGCCACCAAGATAAATACCAGCAGCAGTTCCTAAAGAAGTATTTTGAACATTGTCGATTCTGTTTCTCTCGATTTTTGAGTTGTTTTCGAATCCCATATAAACACCAGCAAAACCGAGGTTTGTCATTACGTTCTTTTCAATTGTATTATTCTTGTTGTAGAATGTAATAATATAATCAGATAAAGGTTTTTTCAAAATACCGATACCAAGGTCAACAACACCATAGCCAAATCCGCTAATGTAGTTGCCAGAGATAACATTGTTTTTATTGACTAAAGTATCGATTCCATAGGTATTTCCGCCTGTTTTAACATCATAAGGTGCAATACTACGCATATAAACACCAGCGGAAATTAAATTGTCTGCTTGATAATTAAATTCACGTAAGGCGTTTGCTGTATAACTAATTAATGGAATTTGCCCGACAAATAATGGTGTATAATCAGTAATAATCAAATTCTTCAAAGTTATATTGGATGCTCCGTTTCCTAAATAAAATGGTGCACGGATTTTTGAGTTATTTGATTCCATTATAACTTGAATAGTATATAGCGGACCACCATCAAAAGTGATATAACCATCGTTATTTGCAAAAAGCTTTTTACCTGCATTTGAAGTAGAATTAATTGGTGCGTATAAGTTGTTAGGTGCAATTGATTGACCGAACATAAAACCAATTCCGCTTCCTGCTTGAATATGTATTTTTACGTATCCTCTTTGGCTTATTTCTTCCGATGCTTTGAACGTAACAGTATTTGTAGCGCTCATTCCTGGAATCTTGGAAGTCATATCGATTGCTGGTTTATCAGTTACGCCGAGATAACCAACTGTATAGTTTGCATCGAGGAATTTAAATACTGTTGGTCCACTTACGCCACGAATGTACATTGCGTCAACAGCATCTTGAATTGTTGGGAAGTTTCTTGGTCCCGAACCGGTTGCACTAATTGTATAATCACCTGATAGACCACCTACTACGGTGAATGCGTATGCTATTGTATTGTTTGATGGAATTTCATCGCCCGAGATATTGGCTTTGAATGTAATTGCATAATTTCCTGTTTCTGTCGGAACAAATGCATCATCAAAATAAAAGTCTATTGTATTTGCTACTCCTGTTGGAATACTTGGTATTGTATATGATTTTGAATACAACACGACATTGTTCTTAGTAATTGAAACGGTCATCGCTATATTTGTAGCATCAACAGCACCATTATTTACAATTTTTACACCTGGTCTGAAAGGAATATTTTGGTAAACTGAGCTTGCTGGTGCTAATATTTGTGTTTCAGCGATTTCAGTTTCAAAGTTTACAGCAAAGTAATAAGAAGGAGAACCGGCTCTTGGGATTAAATTATTATCAGTTCCAGTATCTGGATGATATTGGTCTGTAGTTACAGTATATGTTACATAATATGTACCAACTTGTGGTGGATTAAAGTCAGGTAAATAAACATCGACATAATTATTTCTTGTCAATGGTTGATTTAAATTTTCCCAAATTGCTGATTTAGTAGCCACTAAGCTATTGTTAAGTGCGTTATAAATTTTTGCCTCAATGGTAAAGTAGTTAATATCGTATTTACCTACGTTTGTTACACGTAGTGATAATGGTACTCTATGGTCGCCATATTTGTATGTGGATGCTTCTTGCAATACGGGCAAATTAATTTGAGTTGCTTCTAAATCATAATCTAAAGCAATATAGAAATATGAATTCAAAGTTTGATTTAATGCAGGTGCACCGACGATTTCTAAAACTGCAGTAACTTGATATAAACCACCTTTGATTAAATTTTGATTTGTTTTTAAATCTAATGCTCCATTTGTTCCAGCCGCAATACCTTTTGCGTATGCAATATTGTATCGATAAGCGTTACCAACTGGTTGTGGTGATAATTGTACTAATTCGTCTGTTGGGGTATTTGGGTCATTTATTGCGGTGTAAATTGTTTGAGCATTAGCATCGCCAACTGGTCCATAAATTTTATATCTTAAATTTACTTGTTGTTGTGATGCTTCTCTTGAAATTAAAACATATGGTCTGTTAATATCATCATCGTAAATATAATCTTTGGTTAAAATATATTTTCCGTCAGGATTTACTTTTGTAAGTGATGGCAATACTTTCAAGGTATATGCTCTACCTTTTGGTATTTTGAATGGAGCATCATCACGGATATAGCGGTTAACATCTGGGTTTGAGTTGCTATAATGGAAAGTGGAAGGAATATTTGGGTCATTTGGTTGAACATTGATGTAATTGCTTGCTGTCGAACCTGTAAAATAAATCCATCCAAAAACGTTTGCAGCGCCCATTCCTGCAGTATTTCCATAAATTATTTTTATCTGGTTTGACGATTCGTAAAATTTAATTTGAACATCAAAAGTAGCACCACCGCCATTTCCGAATGTCCTTGCTTTTCTTTGTTCAATTGTTAACACTCTGAATGGTGCTGTTCCTGTAACTTGATAATAAAAGCCATCTTCAGTTACTAAATCTGCAGCATACCACGAAACTATATTTGGATAAAGATATAGTTTCGGAATTGCAAGTGCTGAAGGCTCTCTGTATGTGTTGAATGAAATGAAACCATTACCGTAGATATATAGTGTTGTTACGGTTTGGTTATCATACTTAAATGTAAATGGCATTGACATTTGGAAAACTGGGTCATCGCCATTTCCCAGGTATGTTCCATTTGTGATTGGGTCAAATAATTCAAATCCCTCGCTCATCTTTGAACCAAGTAAGCTTTGAGATTTTGCATTATAAGTCCCTAAAAGCAGAAAACTGAGCAAAAGTAGCCCAATAATTCGTTTAGATGATTTCACCTTATAACTCCTTATTTATTAAAATTATATTTATTTTTCATTTACTTCTTTATTCCAAACTACAAATTTAAAAAAAACTTATACATTTTAAATAAAAATTATAATTATTTCTTATAAATATTATTATTTTCTTTTAATCCTTAATTTTACATAGCAATAATTATACAAATTTATTAAATTATTCAAATTTTTGTTGTTTTTTTATTGTTTTATTACAAACATTTTATATTTTATTAATTATCAAATACTTATGGATGCTAAAATTTATTCTTCGAAAAAACATCACTTGATTTTCTTAGGTTTCGAGCTCATTGCTGTTGGTTTGATCCTCATTTTATTAGTTAATTTCAAAATTCAAAGTGTGGAAAATATTGCACACTATAATTATGTTTCCATACTTTTATTAATTTTCGGTGGAGCCGTTTTATTGATTGGAAATAGAAAACGCTTTTTCATTTTTTCTACTGATTCTGTCAAATTCATCAATTATAAAACAGAAAAATTAAATATTTGTTACAAAGATATTTATTTAATTCGTTTCTTCCGTGTTGGAAATTCAAAACAAATTGTTCTTTCAATTCTTGACGAAAATTCTAATGATTTATTCCAACTTTCGTCTGCATTTTTCGATGGCAAAGTTTTCCAACTTGTTCTTGATGAATTCGTCGCTCTTTCTAAACAATATGAATTTCTCATTGAAGATGAAGTTGGGTGGATGGAAATTGCTGCTCCGGAAAAAACGAACGACAAGATTATTTGAAAATGAATTTTTTTAACAAATAAATAAAGCATTTAAATTTAAAAAAACAAGTTACACATTATGGAAATAAAATTATATAATTCACTAAATAATTCAATTGAAAAATTTTCACCAATTGAAAAAGACACCGTACGAATGTATTCTTGCGGTCCAACCGTTTATAATTACGCACATATTGGTAATTTAAGAGCTTTTTTATTTGCTGATTTATTGCAACGGACTTTGCGGGTTGTTGGAAATTATAAAGTTAAGTGGGTTATGAATATCACGGACATCGACGATAAAACAATCCGTGATAGTCAAATCGGTTCGACTGCTTGGCTCAAAGAAATGGGCGAGCAAGTTGACGACCCTTTGATTAATTTGAAAAAATTAACTAAATTTTATGAAACAGAATTTTTAAATGATATTTCCAAACTTGGAATTGATTTATCACACTTTTACGAAATGCCCCATGCAACCGATTTCATTGAGCAAATGCAAGATTTAATTAGGCGTATTTACAGCAATGGATTTGCTTACATAAGTGATGATTCAGTTTATTTTAACGTTTCAAAATGGAGTCAAGTCGATAAATACGGTAAATTAAAAAAAATTGATTGGGACAATTTCAAAAAAGGTGTACGAATAGATGCCGATACTTACGAACGTGACGACGCAAGCGATTTTGTGTTATGGAAACAAAAGAAAGATAATGAGCCTTACTGGGAATTTAATTTGGATGGTGTAAACTTACCCGGTCGTCCCGGCTGGCACTTGGAATGCTCTACTATGGAATACTCGATTTTGGGTCTTCCTTTCGATATTCATACAGGCGGAGTTGATTTAAAATTTCCTCATCACGAAGATGAAATCGCTCAAAGCAAAGCTGGCTATGGAATCGAACCTAATCCATTTTGGTGCCATAATGAATTTTTAGAAGTTGAAGGTAAAAAAATGAGCAAATCTTTGGGTAATTTTTATACACTTCGAGATTTATTCAATCAAGGACTTTCTCCGCTCGATATTCGTTTGGCGATTTTATCCGCTCATTACCGTACAAAATATAATTTCACTTTCGAAGGTGTCGAAGCTGCTCATAAAGCTCGTCTGAGAATCCAAGATTATATTTATAAACTCTTTGAAAATTCCTCAAATCCATCAATTACAGAAATCCCCGAAAGTAGTTCTTTGGAAACAACTGTATTTACAGAATTAGCAAATGATTTGCATACACCAAAAGCTCTCGCAAAAATTTTTGAATTCATTGCAAATTATCCTGCTGACAAGTTAAGCGAATCATTGAAGCATACTTTGATTGGTACTTTCGAAAAATTAAACTCGATTTTCAATGTATGGGAAATTAAAGTCCAAGAAAATCAAGAAATTACGCTCCCATCAGAAATTAAAGAACTTGCTGAAAAACGCTATCAAGCTAAAATTAACAAAGATTTTGCTACTGCTGATGCTTTACGCAAACAAATTACAGAATTAGGATATTCAATTCTTGATAAAAAAGATGGTTACGAAATTAAGCCAAATCAATAAAAATGAATGTAAACAATTACAATTTTGGTATTATTGGTTGTGGGAATCTTGGATTCCCACTTACACTGAAACTTTCGCAAATTAATGCTTTGGATTTTGTTTTTTGCAGAAATGAAAAAAATCAAGAAAAGTTGATATTAAATAATATTGAACACACAAAAATAATTCCGTCTAATCAATTATTAATCCGATATTTCCAAAAAAGTAATTTGCCAAATGTAATTATTATAGCCGTTTCAGATGATGCCCTTGATGAAATTATCGAACTGCTCTCGAATAATTTACCAAAGTTGACCAAAACAACATATATTTTCCACACTTCCGGCTTTTTAAGTTTCGAACCTTTATTAAAATTAAATTTTGATAAACTCAAAGTTTTTACCGCACATCCTTATCAAACATTTTATGAAGCAAGACCCGATATTTTTACAAATTTGATTTGGGGAATCGAAAATGGTACAGCAGAAAAAAGTGAAATCGACGAAATAATTTCAACTTTATCTGGAATACCATATTATTTAAATTTTACGAAAGAAGAGCAAAAACAAATTTACCATCTCGTCGCCGTTGCATCATCAAATTTTTTAAAAGCATCGCTTGAATTTGCAAAAATTTTAGCAAAAGAAATTAAATTAAACAATCCTGAAATTATCAAACAAATCGTTAACCGCTCAGTGGACGACGTTTTTGCACATTTTAACGATGATGAATTTACTCTCACAGGACCAATAGCACGAAAAGACATTACCACAATCCAAAAGCATTTTTCTGCACTTGCCGGAAATGAAGAACTTCAAAAGATTTATGCCGAATTTTCCCTCGCAACAATCGATATTTTGAAATTAAAAAATATCATAAATCTTGAAGAAGAAAAAAAATTCAAAAAACTTATAATGCAACATATAGAAAAAGACGAAAAATGTTCGAAATTATAAAATTTACGGAATCCAATCTTCTCCTAACGTAAATTTCAAACTCGTTGAAAATTTGCTATACAAATTATTTTCTGTGTCCCACTGCGGACCAATATTCAAATCTAATACAAGAAATTTATACGAAAATTCAAGCCCAAGCGAGCCGCCAATACTATAAATCAGATAATTTTCATTGTTAATTGTTTTATCGTTTGGTCCCAAAATGCCAAAACTTATTGAACCCATAGACCTTGATTTAATCCCATTTTTGGAAAAAAGTGAAGAAGAATTACTATATTTTCCAATATTTCCTTCAAAAATAAATTTATAAGGCAAATTATCTTTTAATTTGAAAAAAAGATTAGTACTTACGAATGTTTTATTATCAAATGCAGATTTTACAGTCAATCCTGCATAACCATAATCATTTTGTTTATCACTTAAAACTACATAAGAACAACCAAAACTAAGTTTGCTCGGTAAATCTGAATTTTGAGCAACTGCGACCATATTAAACCAAACAACAAAAATTAAGACAACATATTTTTTCATAATAAATCACTTTATTTTAATTAAAAAATAATCAATTAACGTAATTCCCTCTATTTCACCGGTTCGGGAACAACCGCTTGTGGTAACAACACTAATACAAATATGCTACAAAGCGAAGCGGAACTACCACACCTCCCGCAATCGCTTTGTAGCATCGACGCAATGAATTTCCACTCGCAGTTGTAAATAAATAATTTTTCTCGGCAAAATTTATTTGAACAAAGTAATTTTCGTACATTTTAACTTTATGATTTATAATTAGTATGTGAAAATAAATTTCCCCCTTGTTACAAAATTAATATTTTTATCACTAAAATTATCACCATCGTATTCTCTATGTTATTAGCAAACTAAAATTGGAAATTTAAGAACAGTTAAATGCTATAAAAATATAGACATTATATGATTCTTCGTTGCAATATCTACAGTGGAAGTTTGCCATTAATCCTTGCTTTCTTTAATTTTTTAGTAATAAAAAATAGGAGCCAAGTCCAAACTGAAGCTGAAATTACGCTTATAATAAAATAAAAAAATTTCTTATCATTATTCATTTTTAATTTTAAAATATTTGTGAAACTATAGTTATTTTCTGTCACCAAGAAAAATATATACCTAATAGCAAAAAAAACAATCCAATATACTATTATCTGGAATTGTTTTTTTAATATAAATTGCGGAAGTATACTTTTTACGAATTTCATAACATTAAACATTATTGAAGTCCTTCAACAATAGCTATTAACCACCACGGAAATCCTAATTCATTCATAATTCCAACAGTCAAAGAACCGACACTTCCTGAAATTAATCCACCTGCAATGCCACCAGCAACAGCTCCGGCAATACCACCAGCAATAGCTCCCCATTTTGCACCTTCAATCAAGCCAGCAACTCCCGAACTAATATCAGAATAAATGATTCTTTTTTCTTTTACAGTCATTTGTATCTTCGGATTTTGGTATTGTTTTTTATTATTGTAATTTATTTTACCTGAATTTTCACCCAAATAGTTATCTATTTTAGATAATCCATTGTTTTCTACCCAATAATAACAACTATTTTTAGCTATACTAGCAGCTACCCCAACAATTAGATATTCGTACTTTTTGTTTAACGTAGAAGCTTGGGTAATTATATTATTCAATGAATCAGATAAAAAGAAATAATTAATTGTAGTATTAAAATACAAATCTATGATATTGTCAATCCTACTTAAATAATTTAATGCTGTGGCACTCAAACTGGTATCAAGTAAACCTGTTTGGTATGCTGTTCTACTCGTTGTATCTATTTCAATTTGCGATGTATCAATCATTGAAGTAATATTAAATCCTTCATTTTCATAATAAGGAACTGATATTGTTAAAAGCAATGACGTTAAATTATCGTAAGTAAAATTATAACTTGAATCGTTTTTTATTCTATTTAAATTAACGATAAATGAATCTAACATAATGTTATGAGTAGCACCTATATATTCAATTGTATCTCGAAAAGTATTTAATTGCATATAAGCGTTTACGGGAATTTTGTAATTTTGGGTAGTTGGGTTTTGTTCGCAACTTGTTGTTAACATTGTAAAAATGCTAACTAATATACTAATAATAATACGATATTTATTTTTCATATTTTTAGTCTCAATTTAATTAATAAAAAATTATTTTAAATTTTCGGGCATTACTTGCACAGTTCCAAGCTTTCGCCCTGCCCGATAGAACTGCGAGCGGTTGTGGCAACAACGCTATTGCAAAAACGCTACAAAGCTGTGCGGAACTACCACACCTCCCGCAATTGCTTTGTAGCAAAGTCGCAATAAATTTCCACTCGTAGTTGTAAATAAATAATTTTTCTCGGCAAAATTTATTTGAACAAAGTAATTTCTCTTTCTTTGGGAAATTTGAATAAATCGCAGTTTCAATACAATAAAAATATTTTTGAAGCGTCTCCATAAAGCCATAAAGTCCATCTTATGCCCTTTTTCGTATTTCCCGCCTCTTCAATATTTTTATTTCCTTCTTTCATTTATTTTTTTTATTTGCTTCCTACACTTTTTCTAATTTAACAAATTCTTTATATTATATAACAAGTAAACAGCAAAAAAATTACATTCAGATGCAAAAAAATTTTCCACCTCGTCATTGCGACCGTAGCGAAGCAATCTCTTGCACCCTTGGGATTGCTGCGTCGACTTTCGTTTACTGGCAATGACAGATTAATTCTTTATTATTTTTATTGCCTTTTTCTCTGTGCCGTAATTTATTGTGATGATGCACATTGATAAATTTAATTATTCAGTTTTTCAATACTTTTAATGTCCTTTTTGTTTAAAGAACTCTTCGATATAATTTTAATAAAATTATCTATATTGTCAGGAATTATTGGTACTTTCTTTGTGAAAATTCCTTTATTAAGTATAAATGCTGTTATTCCAAAAACTTCATCAAATTCTTTGTAATTATCATAATAGTTAATTTCTGTTATTAATGATGGATAACCTAATTTTTCTGATATAAATAAATTTACTACTTTTAAATCTTTATTTTTAACGAATTTATCTAAATTGTTCTTTAATAAAGTAAAACAACCATGACAAGAAGGTTCAGGAATTATTAATAGCACTTTATATTGCGTTAAATCAATTTTATTTTGTGTTAATATTTTGTATATTTTTGAATAATTGCTTTCACTAAATAAATTATAATTGAAAGCAGTTAATAAAATAATCATAAAAATAAAATAAAATTTATTCTTCATATTCTACGATATTTTAATTGTGAAAAGTTCGTAAAGCATTTTATTATTTCTTTGCTTATATTTATCATCGTATACGAGCAAAAGCCCTTCTTTTGTTATAAATGTATAAAAATTAGAATATTTCTTACCTTCAAAAAATTGTTCTGATATAAAGTTAAAGGATTCGTCAAACACCATTATTGACCAATTTTGAGTAAAGTCATCGTTATAATTATTTAAACTATCTTTTAATGGTTGTTCGTGATTAACTATTCTATAAAACAGTTTTCTATATTTATCAAATATAATCTGCTGATAAGAAGGCTTATCTATCCAATATTTATATATGTATTCGCTCTCTGTTCTGCCCCTTAAATTATCAAACGTTTCTGGAGGAAATTTATTAATATACTTGCTCTTTTTTAAAATTATAGTTTTAACGCTATTATCTTTTAAAGAATATTTGAAAACTTTTTCATTCATAGGAAAGTTATATACAATTTCATCATCCGAGAGGAATGTATTTGTGAATGTACTGCCCATAATACTCCAGTGATGATTACTTGAATAATTATCAGGAAATTTCATAAATAACTTAGTTACTTTTTTATCTCTCAAATTATATATCATGCTTATAGGATAATTATAGGTGTAATCATTATCTCTGAAACCTATAACTGTTAAAAATAATGAGTTATCTTTGAAAACTATATCACATTGCCTTGCAATATAAATCACGTAAAATACAGAATCAATACGTAATGGAATTTTCCAATTATTAATTAATTCATTTTTTGAATTTATCAAATAAATAATTCCATTATGTCTATTTATAAGAAATATTGAGTCTTGATTTACATAATAATAATTTTCCCAAAATAAGTTGGATTTAATTTTTATCGTATCGGTTTTATTGCTTTTTAGTGAATTAATTATAATTTGATTGAAATTAACTTGTGGATGGATTATTTTCGTATCATTTTTCTCTTCAAGCAAAAAAACTCTGTCTGCTCCAACATATTTTGGACTATAAAATTCATAAATTTTATAAGGAACAAATTGAACAGAAGATATTTTTCTATCACAACTAAGTAATAGTGATAATGTTAAGAGGCAACAATAAGTTGCCCCTTTCAAAATATTTGATTTGTTAATTATCAACAACTGCATAATAGACACCTGAATTAGATGGAACTCTGACAATAGTAACTTGATGATTTATTAAAGCATTATAAATATCTTCACGTAAAGGTAAAAAATTTTGTCCATCTCCATTTTGATAATATTCAGCAATTGTTCCGTTTGCCACATGTAAATCATATTCAGTAAAACCTAAATTAGGAGGTAGCTTTTCTCCACATACAACAACACAATTATATTCTGGTGGTTCACATGGGCTTTTTAAATTACCATTCCAGCTTTCATTGGGACAATCACGCCAAAATGGACCTGTTGCAGTTAATTGAGGATTATCTTTTATATTTGTTGGTTGTTGTGAGTTTTTACCACAACTAACTAATAAAGCAATATTAATAAAAAATATTATAAATAAAATTGTTTTTTTCATTGTTATAACTCATTATTAAATTAAAAAAATTATTTTTCTCCCTCTATTTCACCGGCTCGGGAGCGACCGCTTGTGGTAACAACGCTATTGCAAAAACGCTACAAAGCGAAGCGGAACTACCACACCTCCCGCAATTGCTTTATAGCAACGTCGCAATAAATTTCCACTCGCAGTTTTGAATAAATAATTTTTCTCGGCAAAATTTATTTGAACAAAGTAATTTCTCTTTCTTTGGATATTTTGAATAAATCGCAGTTTCAATACAATAAAAATATTCTTGAAGCGTCCACATAAAGCCATAAAGCCATAAAGCCATAAAGCCATAAAGCCATAAAGCCATAAAGCCCATCTTATGCCCTTTTTCGTCTTTCCCGCCTCTCCAATATTTTTATTTCCGTCTTTCATTTATTTTTTTTATTTGCTTCCTATACTTTCTCTAATTTAACAAATTCT
>CAZCNL010000003.1:0-211152 GCA_964500435.1 uncultured Chloroherpeton sp.
CGATATAAAAGAGCAAAGACAGGAATTAACGAAATATCAACTCTTTCCCAACCCCGCCTATTCTACTACACGAGTCAAGTTGCAACAGGAAGGGCAAGTGGCAATTACGGCAGTGGATTTGATTGGTCGCTCGTTCCCGCTTTGGTCGGGTTATGCAAGCACCGGCACTCTGGAACTTGACGTCAGTAACTTGCCGACGGGTTCCTACACCTTGCTGATTGATTACGGCACAAAACGAGAAGCCGTGAGATTGATGAAAGAGTAATGATAAAAAATCCTTCTGAATATATAATGTTTCAGAAGGATTTTACTTTAATATAAAATTGTGATTTAATTTAATTGACAATTAGTTTTCTTGTGGTTTTAGTTCCATCATCAAATCCGAAAGTAACAATATAAACACCGTTTTCGAGTTTTGATGTGTCTATAATTAATCCATTTTCGTCATTATTCAAAGTTAGGATATTGCTATAAACTACTTCACCTAAAATATTCGAAATGAACATCTGTATTGGTTTGCTTTTAATGTTTATATTGATTTGCGTTATGTTATTTGAAGGATTTGGATAAAATTCGCTAATATTTTGATTCATATCTATATTTTCTTTGACGGAAACAACGGTAAAATAGAAAGAGTAATATCCATCAGGAGCAGTCATAGGTTTGGTAATTGTTTTGCCGTTATTTGAAGTCGCCTGAATATAATACTCAATTGTTCCATTTATACGTGAGTTTAAAATATTTGCTTGGAAAATTGAATTTTCAGAAGGTAACATATTTGCAGTTTTCCACTCAGTTTCATCATTATAACGCCAAAAAACTTTAGCATCAGCAATACCACTTTTATTTTTTATTATTGCTTCTATTGAATAGCTTTCATTAGATTCTACGAATTCTTCAATAGGAGTATGATAAATCCGGATTGGATTGTCTGCTGGTATTTGCTTTGTTATGCAATGAATAGCGCCACCATAACCATCAAATGCCCGAATATCAATTGGATAAATCTTATAACCCGGATAAGCTTTTGAGATTTGTTGTAGATTAGTTTTTGTACCGGCAGTATCGCCCGTTGTTTCATCGGCAAAAATTGGTTGAATTATTGCTTTATTTACAAACAGATGATTGGAGTATGAACGAGTGTAATTTGCGTAATCATTATTATTTTTATACCAAGTTCCATCGTCCTTTTTCGGGAATGGGATGTAACTTTTTGAATATTTTTTTCCATTGGAACGGGTAATAGACAAAAGGGTGTCAATATTTTTGCTAACGATTGCATAATCAGTAAAGTTTTTCATTTCAGTTGGATATTGCGAGAAGATGAATCTATTTTCGTCCCACATATCAACATATAAATCGACATGACCGGTACCTCCATCATAACGAAGAGCGGGCAAGACTTTAAGTGAATTTAAATTGAATAAATAATTTAAACTGTCATTAACTTGTGTTGTTTTAAGTGCTTTCTTTTGAATTTCATAAATTTGCCCATCATCGCCTTGGGACCATTGTCCATAGGTGTCAAGATTGTTAGCATAAACAGCATTAGAGGTGAAAAGATTACCAAGTCCATCTAACAGAATATTACCGCCTTCATACTCAATAGAAGTTGTGTAATAGGGAATATTAATTTTTTGAGCAAGTTTTGAGGGGACAGCATCATCCAATGGTCTGCCACCATAATATTCCAAATCTAAAAAACCTATATCATCATTATTACCATAATAAAAAGCAACAGGACCACAATCTCTATACCAGAATGAGTTTCCAGGTATTATAAAAAATTTATAATTTGTTAAAGGCATTCCGATTTTTTGCATATATTCTTTTAATGTTGTTGTATCTTCTGCAGACCAAAGTGTAATCCAAACTTGAGTTTCCAAGTTAATATCGTAAGCTAATTTAGAAAAAACGGGCGGATAAGGACTTACTTCGAAGGTATCGATTATTGAATAAACTGGACCGAAGCTGTATTCATTTGTAATTGGGTCGTAGTAAGTTCCAATATTTTCGAAGACTTGGTCTGTAATTTCGCCTGTTGTATCAAAAGTAACATAAGGCCAGGTCATTAAAATTGCTTTTACTTCCTCAAATTCTCCTGGATAAGTAACTTGATTAGGAAATTCTGGAATAAATTGAAGTGAATTATTGTTACTTTTTGTTTCAGGTTGTGCTTGGATTTTTGGTAAATTTAAATTTGATTTAAATTGTGGAATTCGTTGATTTACTTGGAACAATTTTTGTTTAAACTCATCTGGTGTTAATTTCAAAATTTTTTGTTTGATAGCAGTGGTTTTGTTTGTTAAATTTGTTTGTGTTTGTTCTGCTTTTGATGTTGATATCGCAAGTAATGTCGACATACAAAGAAATAAAAATAATTTGTTCATAAAAAACCTTGTTGTGAAAGAATATTTTAAATAGACGTTAAAAAAAGAAATAAAGTTACATAAGAATTGTCATTTTTTGAAAATAGTATGGATTAAACCTGCTTTTTTATCTAATTCATTAAACCATTTTACTTGGTATGCAAGCATAAATAATATGACAGTGATAAAAACACCGAGAATCGAACCGAAGTAAACATCCCTAAAAAAATGTTGTAAAAGGTAAACACGAGAAAGTGCCACAAAAAGAGCTAAAAAGAAGCAAATATGTTTAGCATAAATATTTTTAAAAAAATAGGCAAGGATTAAGAACATTGCAAAGGCAGCAGCAGTATGTCCCGATGGGAAGGACATAAAACGGTGCATATTCACTCCGTCAATTAAATTCAAATGGACATTTGGATTATTTTCGAAAAATAAAATTGGTCTTGGTAGTGCTGTGAATGTTTTTATAATTCCTACTGTTAGAGTTGTAATTATTAATGAAAGTGATGATAATATAAATAATGAATATCGGAAAAGTAATAATATTATCAAAACTGGTATGATACCTAATTCTTGGGCTAAATTTGTTGATAAAATGAAAAATTTATTTAATATAAAATTTTGATGTTGGTTGAAATAAAAAAGTATTTCATCTTTATTAAAACCAAAAAAAACAATTCCTCCTATAAAAACAAAGAGGAAAAAATTTATAAAAAATACCTTATTTTCGTTGCATAATTTTTTTAAATTTTCCATATTCATCGTAAAGAATAAGAAGAAAAATACGCTTATTTATTTTTTTCTTTTTTCATTTTTCTGATTTTAAAAATTCTACGTGCTTCTTCTTTAATAATATCTTGTTCATATAAAATCAAAGAATAATCCAAACGATTATTTAAATTTCCAAGAACTCGGTAAGCTTCTGTAATCAAGTAAAAATACTTTAAAGATTCAGGATTTTTATTAAAATCGGGGTGGAAGTGCTTTACCAATTTGCGATACGCAATTTTAATTTCTTCTGTTGAAGCAGTTCGTTCCACTCCCAAGATTTTATAATAATCTTTTATCATCTTTTTACTTATTTATATTTTATTTTTAAAATTAAAATAGTAAACGCTAAGCAAAAAGATACAATATTAGCAAGTATTATTGGCATTGCATTAAGTAGGAACCCGTATATAAGCCAAGCTGAAATACCAATTACGAATATAATATACATCCCCAATGAAATATCTTTTGTTTCTTTGTAACGAATTGTTTTAATCATCTGTGGTAAAAAAGCAAAAGTTGTTAAAGTTGCAGCTATATAACCAATTAATGATACTTTGTCCATTTTAATAGAATTTAATTAAGTAAATTATGAATTTATACGTAAGAAATCCAGAATAAGATAAATTAACAACCAAAAGAAAATAAAGAAATAATTTTAAAACCAATTTACCTTCAAATAAATTATGAATATTAAATAGAAACAATAAAGTTCCAATGAAAGAAGTGAAAATTAAAAATATATCGAAATAATCCTTGAACGCATCCCTGAGTATTACTGAGTTTATTATTTGACGTTTAAATTCGCCCGAGAAAAATATAATGGGTAAATCTGGAACATTTAAAATAAAAGCTTTTTGTGGAAAATCGCTTTTTGAATTGAAATTAATAACTGCGATTTTACAAGACTCTGTTGTATCGACTGATAAATAAAAAGTACGCTGTTGTTTAGGTTGAATTTTATATTCAATATTATAATTTATCTTTTGATTTAAATCAATAAGTCGCTGCCAGTGATTATCAAAATATAATTTTTTTAAAAAAATATAAGTTTGTGGTGTTTTTGTATCATTTATTATGCGAACTGTTTGCCATTGCTTTGGTTTGTTGAAAAATTTGAAAATATCTGTAAAAGTAAAGGTTGAAATAAAACCGAGATAATATAGAAAAAAAGGAAGGACAAAAATTACTTTGACAATAGTTAATTTCTTACTTTGTTGAAAAATACTCGATCCAAATATTTTTAACACAATAGTGGTTAAAAAAAATATCAGTATAAGAATTATATATATGAATATCCAAGCCAAATTTTATTAATCTTTGTTAAACTTTATTTTTTACAAAAATAGAAAAAATACATTTATAAAACTTTTTATGCAGTATAATTTATCTGTGAACTTCAAATTGTTATTTTATGCCTGTTATATCTTTGGAACTCTTAATTTTGTTTAAAAAAGCATTTAAATGGTTAACTTCATTAACAATTAACTGTAAATCTAAGCCTGCACCTTCTTTTGTTTGTAATTTTTTCAATGAATTAATAGTGATTTTTTGAGAATCGGCAATTTCCGAAATAGTTTGTGCCATCTTTGTATAATTATTTCCAAAAACTTTGAAAGAGACAATTTGCTGAGATTCACCTTCAGCCCATTTTGCAGTTTTAAAATTTGCCGGATTTAAACGTTTTAAAAAAGGGCAATTTTCTTTATGTATTTTGATTTCAGATTTCGAGGTAACGTAAGCAGTAATTTGTTCTCCTTTAACGGGGTTGCAACATTTAGCGAGTGAAACTAAAATATTCGATATTCCTTCAATTTCCACTTTTGGTGTGGAAAATGAAATTTCACTTTTGCTTTTAACTTTTTCTTTTTCAATTTGTTTTTTAAAAGCATCAGGATATAATTTTTTTAATTGGAATAAACTACATTTTACAGATTTACTTGAAATTGCAAAATAAAAATCATCAACAGAATCGAATCCAATCTCACTAATTCGTTTTTTGAATTTTTGTTCATCCGTAAACCCATAAAGTTTCTTTTTATGCTGTTCTTTTAATTTTTCCCATGCATTACGTCCTTGTGCTATGAAAATATCTCTTTCGTTTTTCTTAAACCACCGTAAAATTCTATTTCTTGCTCGGTTTGTTTTGACAAATGATAACCAGTCCCTTGATGGATTTTCGGTATTTGAAGTAATAATTTCAACGACGTCGCCTGATTTTAGTTCAGTTTTTAATTTAGCAAATTTATTATTTATTTTTGCACCAGTAATTTTAAAACCTAAGTTAGTATGAATAGCAAAAGCAAAATCGACCGGTGTCGAACCTTCGGGAAGCGATATTATTTCACCTTTTGGCGTCAAAACATTGATATAATCTCGCTTCATTTCCTGTTTTAAATTGTTAAAAAATTCAAAAGGATTTTCGAAATATTCATCATTTTCCAAAAAATCGTGTAAAGTTTTCAACCAATTACCCATATTGCCGGTTGTTCCTTGTTTATATGCCCAGTGAGCAGAAGTTCCATATTCTGCTTCTTCGTGCATTTCTTCTGTTCTGATTTGAATTTCGAACTTATCCCCTTGAGGTGTCATTACTGTTGTTTGAATTGAACGATAACCATTTGATTTTGGGAATGTTATCCAATCCCTAAAACGTCCATCAATTGGCACCCATTTACTATGAACAATTCCTAAAGTCAAGTAGCAATCATATTTTTCTTTAGTAATGACACGAAGTGCAAGCAAATCGTAAATATGGTCTAAATCAACCTTTTGATTAACTAATTTCCTATAAATGCTATATGGACGCTTCACACGATATTGAATTCTTGCTTCAACGTTATGTTCTTTTAATAACTTAGTTAATTCGTTAAGCATTGAATTTAATTTGCTGTTGTAAAGCGGCAAATTCACATTAATATTTTTTTGTAAATGTTCGAAATCTTTTGGAAAAAGAAACTTGAAGGAAATATCTTCCATTTCTTGATATATCTTTCTAATACCAAGCATCTGTGCAACAGGAGCATAAAAATAAAGGCATTCTTCAGCTAAATTCCGTAAATTAACAGACTGTTCTTTTTCAGCTTTTTTTAATTTCACTAATCTTTCGGCTAATTTTAAAATGATGATTGAGACGTCGTCAGTTAATTCAATAAATGATTTTCTAATTGCAGAAATATTCTTTTTGGTTTCAGGAAAAGAAATTTTACCAATTCGTTTTAATAATTCAATTTTTTCAAAAATTGCGGGACCAAAATGTTCGGAAAATAATTTGGGTGCAATTTCTGTGAGTTTTTCATTAGTTGAGAGAAATGCAATTGCTGCATAATCATCATTCAATTTTAAACCTTTCACTTCATCATAGAAATTAGATGCCAATTCCAACAAATCATCGTCAAAATAATTCTTTGTTTTTTCGGTCAAAAAATCTTTCGTATCCATATGCTTTTTTATTGTTAAAAACGAAAATGTTCAATAAAAAATTGAAAGTTATAAATTAATTCTATGTTTAATTTTTTAAAGTTAAAAGTTAGGAAAAAAACAACTAATTGCAATAATTTTATTAATTTACAAATCTTAATTTATTAATTATAAATTTTTTTAAAATAAATCAAAAAAGAAAAATGGAAAGAATAAAAGTTGTTATTGCAGCCGCATTATTTGACGGGCATGACGTTTCTATAAATTTATTCCGGCGACTTCTTTTAAAGCGTGGTGCTGAAGTTGTGCATTTAGGACATAATAGGAGCGTTAATGAAGTAATTCAAACTGCATTACAAGAAGATGCTGACGGTATATTAGTTAGCTCTTACCAAGGTGGACACAATGAATACTTTCGATATTTAGTTGATATGTTAAAGGAAAATAATGCGTCACATATACGAATATTAGGCGGAGGTGGCGGCGTTATTTTGCCATCCGAAATCGAAGCATTAGAGCAATACGGTGTTGAAAAGCTTTATCATGCTTCCGAAGGGCAAAAAATTGGGATAGATGGAATTGCGGATGATATAATGAATAGACTTCGCAAAGCACGTGCAAATAAGCAAGAATTTCATATTACTCAAGATACTTTAGAAAATAATCAAAATAATTCATTTTATGAATTAGCAAAAGAACTTACTGTTATTGAAAATTGTGAAGATGATTGCCAAAAATTGACACCAATCAGAGAAATAATCAATAAATATGATAAAAAGAATTCTGTTGTAATTGGAGTTACAGGGACAGGCGGAAGTGGTAAAAGCTCGTTGATTGATGAACTCATCGGACGTATTTTAAATTATACTGAAAATACTAAAATTGCTGTATTAGCGGTTGACCCTACAAAAAGTAAATCAAAAGGTGCTTTACTCGGTGATAGAATAAGATATAATCAAATTTATAATGATAGAGTATATTTCAGAAGCTTTGCAACTCGTGGAAGCCAAAACGAATTATCTGTAGCTTTGGAAGATTCAATTAATATTTTAAAAACTTTTGGCTTTGATTTTATTTTTGTCGAAACAAGTGGAATTGGACAAGGTGACAGCAGGATTACTAAACTTAGTGATTTATCACTCTATGTTATGACATCGGAATTTGGAGCTCCTTCTCAATTGGAAAAAATTGATATGCTCGATTATGCGGACTTTATAGCTATTAATAAAGCAGAAAAAGTGGGTGCCGAAGATGCATACCGTGAAGTTATGATACATTATATACGAAACCGTAATGCTAATGTCCCGCATAATGTTCCACTCGAAGAAGCAGAATTACCAGTTTATGCAATAAGTTCTAATCATTTTAATAATTCTGGAGTCAACCGTCTTTTTAAAGATATAATTAAAAGAATTAGAGAAAAAGGCAAAAACTTGTCCACAAAAGACGATTTAATTGAATTGTTGCCAACCAAATATAAAAAAGAAACGAGTTTGATTCAAAATAAAAGAATTAATTATCTTGCAGAAATCTCTGATACAATAAGACACTATCATTCAAAAGCAGAAGTTCAAGCACAAATTGCTTCAGATTTACAAGCAATAAAAGAAACAATTAAACAAATCGAAGATGTAGACGCAATCAAAATTTTGGAGCGTGCATTTAAAGAAAAATGGGATAAACTTAATCCTGAAGTTGCGAATTATCTTGCTGAATGGGAAGAAAAACGAAAATACTTTAACCAAGAAGCATGCGACTATGAAATTCAAGGAAAGAAAGTACACATTGAAATGAGCCGTAAGAGCTTAGCAGGATTGAAAATTCCAAAAATTGCATTTCCTCGTTATTCATCATGGGGCGATATAGTTAGGTATTATTATAAAGAAAATTTCCCGGGAGAATTTCCTTATACTAGTGGTGTATTCCCATTGAAAAGAGTTACAGAAGACCCAAAGAGACAATTTGCGGGCGAAGGAGGACCAGAACGAACAAATAAGCGTTTCAAATATTTAACAAAGGGAGAAGCATCCAAACGTCTTTCAGTTGCATTCGATGGCATCACACTTTACGCAGAAGACCCCGACATTAGACCTGATATTTACGGCAAAATTGGCGAAAGCGGAGTTTCAATATGCACCAAAGATGATATGGACATTATGCTTGATGGATTTGATTTGACTGACCCAATGACAAGTGTCTCAATGACAATTAATGCTCCAGCTCCGATTATGGTTGCTTTTTATTTTATTACTGCTTACCAAAGAGAATTGAAGAAAAGAGAAGAGGCGGGAATAAATTTAAGTGATAAAGAAAAAGAGCAACTCAAGATTGAAACATTCCAAAAATTGCGTGGAACAGTTCAAGCAGATATGTTAAAAGAAGACCAAGCGCAAAATACAATAATTTTCTCAATAGATTTTGCAATGAAATTAATTGGCGATTTGCAGGAATATTTATCAAAAAATAAAATTAAGAATTATTATTCAATAAGCATTAGCGGTTATCACATTGCTGAAGCAGGAGCAAATCCAATAACACAACTTGCTTTTACTCTTGCAAATGGTTTTACATATGTCGAATATTTCTTAAATCGTGGAATTCATATAGATGATTTTGCTCCAAATTTATCATTTTTCTTTTCAAATGGAATGGACCCCGAATATTCAGTTATTGGGAGAGTAGCCCGCCGTATTTGGGCGGTTGCAATGAAAGAAAGATATGGTGCAAATGAAAGAAGTCAAAAATTAAAGTATCATATTCAAACATCAGGTCGTTCATTACACGCTCAAGAAATAGAATTTAATGATATTCGAACAACATTACAAGCATTAATTGCAATGTATGATAATTGTAATTCACTGCACACAAATTCTTATGATGAAGCAATCACTACACCAACCGAAGAATCTGTCCGAAGAGCAATGGCAATTCAATTGATTTTATCAAAAGAATTCGGAATGTTATATAATGAAAATCCAAATCAAGGCTCATTTATAATCGAAGAATTGACAGATTTAGTTGAACAAGCTGTTTTAAATGAATTTGAAAATATATCTCGACGAGGCGGTGTACTTGGGGCTATGGAAACACAATACCAGCGTTCAAAGATTCAAGAAGAATCTTTGTATTATGAATATGTAAAGCAATCAGGTGAATACCCTGTCATTGGTGTTAATACATTTTTACCTGAAAGTGCTCAAAATTATTACGATTCTATGGAAATTACAAGGGCATCAGATGAAGAGAAGCAAATTAGATTGCAACAACTTAAGGACTTCAAAGAAAAGCATTCAAGTGAATCCCAACAAGCTTTGGACAATCTTCGCAAAGTTTGCTTAACCGGTGGAAACATTTTCGAAGAACTATTGAATACAGTTCAATATTGTTCAATGGGCGAAATAACAAAAGTGCTTTATGATGTTGGTGGGAAATATAGACGAGGAATGTAATCTTACTAATTTAAAAATTGATTATTGAAATAATAAAATCCCCAAAAAAGCAATTTATTTGGGGATTTTAATTTTTATTGAAAGTAAGTTTAAAGTAATTTTCTAAGAATTGTCAGAACCAGGAACATTCATTTGCTCGAAAAGTTTTAAGATTTCATCAATCGATTTACTTCCTAAATCGCCTTTGCCGTGAATTCTTAAAGAAGCAGAGTTATTATCAACTTCTTTTTGTCCTATAATTAATGAAACAGGGATTTTTGCTTGTTCCGCTTCTGCAATTTTTCTGCTAATTTTTTCACTACGTAAATCGACTTCAACACGGAAATCATTTTCTTTCAATTTATTTGCTAATTCATTTGCATAATCGATTTGTTTATCACTAATTGGAAGAATTTTAATTTGAGTTGGAGCAAGCCAAAACGGGAAATTACCAGCATAATGTTCAATCAAAATTGACATAAATCTTTCCATAGAACCAAATGGAGCTCTGTGAATAATTACGGGACGATGTTTTTGATTATCAGCACCGGTATATTCCAAACCGAAACGTTCGGGCATAACATAATCAACTTGAACAGTACCAAGTTGCCATTTGCGTCCTAAGGCATCTTTAACAATAAAGTCGATTTTAGGACCGTAAAATGATGCTTCACCTAAACCTATGTAATAGTCAAGTCCCATTTCATCTGCAACTTCTTTAAGTTCACGTTCAGCTTGGTCCCACATTTCTGGACTGCCAGCATATTTCTCGGAATTTTCATCACGGAAAGATAATCTGGTTGATACTTTCATTCCAAAAGTTTTGAAAACAAGTTGAGTAAGTTCAACTGCATTTTTAATTTCATCTTTTAGTTGTGAATGCATACAATAAATATGAGCATCATCTTGAGTAAAGCCACGTACACGTGTTAGCCCATTGAGTTCACCAGATTGTTCGTATCTATAAACAGTGCCGAATTCGGCAAGTCGAACAGGTAAATCTCTATATGAGCGTGGTTTCAAAGAATAAATTTGGTGATGATGTGGACAATTCATTGGTTTAAGCAAATATTCTTCATCTTCTACTTTAATTGGTGCAAATTGTGAATCTGCATAATATGGATAATGTCCAGATGTGCGATATAAATTTAAATTACCAATATGGGGAGTTATTACTTCGACATAGCCACGTCTGAGTAATTCTTCTTTAATAAATGTTTCTAATTTCCTGCGAATAAATGCACCTTTTGGTAACCAAACAGGAAGACCAGCACCAATAGCCGGGGAAATCATAAATAATTCTAATTCCTTTCCAAGTTTGCGGTGGTCACGTTTTTCTGCTTCTTCCCTTAAAGTTAAAAATTCATCAAGAAGTTGTTTTTTGGGGAAAGTAATACCATAAATTCGAGTAAGCATCTTTCTTTCGGAATCACCACGCCAATATGCCCCAGCAATATTGAGTAATTTGATTGCTTTAATTACACCAGTATTTGGTACGTGAGTACCACGACATAAATCAACAAAATTTCCTTGCTTATAAAGGGTAATTTCTTCGTCTGTGAGACCCTCGAGCAGTTCAATTTTATATGGATCGCCATCTTTTTTGAAATATTCGACGGCATCTTTCCAATCAATTTCAACTCTTTCAAAATTGGAATTTTTTTGAGCAAGTTCAAGCATTTTGGCTTCAATACGAGGCAAATCTTCATTTGTTAATTTCACACCTTCTGGTAAGTCCATATCATAATAAAATCCTTGCTCGATTGCAGGACCAACGCCGAATTTTGTCCCTGGATAAAGTGTTTCAACTGCTTCCGCCATTAAATGCGCTGAAGAGTGCCAAAAGATCTCCTTACCTTCTTCATCATCAAAAGTAACAATTCTAATTGAGGCATCTTTATTTATTGGACGAGATAAATCATATTTTTCACCATCTACAAAAATACCTAAAGATTCTTTGGCTAATTTCTGAGAAATTGCTTTAGCAATATCCATCCCAGTTGTTCCATTAGGGAACTCACGTTGAGAACCATCGGGAAATGTTATAATCATAATTTTAAGTTTTATTTATTCGACAATAATTTTAAATAATTTTAGACGAAATTTTTATATTTTATTTGATTAAAATCAAGAAATTTAATTTTAAATTAAAGTAATTATAAGATAACTAACAAAATACAAAAATATTGATTACACAAAATTACAAATTGTAATAAATAATTTCAATTTTCGTTTAAATTTAAAATTAAACATTGAACAAATGAAAAATATAGTTTCATTTTCACTTTTATTTACAGTATTAATTTCAGCAATTAATGCCCAAGATACTCAAAAAATAATTAAAATTGAACAAAGAGAGCAGTTTAAAAATCGGATGAATTTCGAAAAAAAGAATTTTGATTTTGAAACTGCTTTAAAGTCTGCTGATAAATTCACATCACTTAATCTTCGTGGTAAAGCATTGGAATACCTTGACCGCCGAATTTCTGCATTTCAAAATCTTGAAGTCTTAGATTTAAGCAATAATTCCTTAAGTTCTTTACCAGATGAAATTTCTACATTAAAAAAATTAAGAATTATCAATTTATATAATAATAAATTTTCCGAGTTTCCGAAAATCTTACTAAAATTAGATAATATTGAATCAATTGATGTTTCAAAGAATTCTATAAAAGTTGTTATCCTTGATATTTCACAAAATTCAAAGTTGAAAAAACTGATTTTATCTGAAAATAAGGTAGATTCAATCAATTTTACTAAAACAAATAATGTTCTTGAGGAATTATATTTGTCTAACTGTGGGCTGAATTATATTCCTTCAACAATTAACACATTAAAATCTTTGAAGTTAATTTCACTAAATGGAAACAATTTAACAACAATAAACCATTCATTGCAAAATCTTAAATCACTAGAAAAGCTCAATTTATCAACTAACAAATTCTCATCATTTCCTGATATTTCAAATTTTCCTAATTTAACATTTCTTGACTTATCAAATAATCAAATTGAACACGTTGTATTTCAATCAAAAATTAAAAATTCACTAAAAAGCCTGATTCTTGTGAGAAATAATCTTTCGAATTTTTCTCCGGGAGAAAGTTTTGCGCAATTGGAAAACCTCGATATTTCAAATCAAAATTCTAATATATTAAACGCAAATTTTGAACATTTAACCTCTCTCATCAATTTTAGTATAGCAAGTAATAAATTGGGTAAAATTACAGGAATGGAGCATCTTATAAACTTGAAAACTGTAGATTTTTCAAATATCGGCTTGACAGATTTTCCACCTTATATTTGGAATTACAAGAATTTAATAAAACTTAACTTGTCTTATAATTCAATTTCCTCAATACCAAATTCAATCGAACAGTTAAGCAATTTAGAAACATTAATGTTGATGAAGAATAATTTGCAAGCAATAACGGATAATTTAGGTAAACTATCAAAAATAAAATGGTTAATGTTTGATTTTAATGAAATTACAAATATTCCGCTTTCTATTTTAAAAAACACTTCATTGAAGGTTTTATCTCTCCGCAATAATAAAATTCCTGATAGTGTGAAAGAACAAGCACTGAAAGAGAATCCCAACATAAAAATTTCATTTTAGCTAACAAGAAAACTTATTTATAATAGCAAATTATTCAAAAATTAACCGAATTAGTTTTAACTAATTCATTTTTTAACTTTGTTTCTTTGTTTTAAAAGAATTATTTTTTGATATACCCATTTTTTTGTAAACCTCTTCATTTATTCATTATTCTATAAATAAACACGTAATAAGTAAGTTTTAGTAAAAATAATACGGGAAAATATAAAAATGAATAAAAAATAATTATTCATAATGTATTATTTTATGGTCTAAAATATTTAATTTTGTATTTATAAAAATGATTATTTGTTAATATTTGATGATTTTATGAATGTAGAAATTGAACCAATTACTGAGTTAATTTGCGAATTAACAAGAAATTGTACGATAAAGGAGGATTTGTTTGCAAATAAGTTTAACTTAACACCTACGGAATTAAGATTTTTGAAACTATTTGTTTTTTCTGATTCCTACACTATTAAAGAATTAACGAATTTACTTGCAATTACTCCAGGAAGAATTACTCACATTGTGGATTCGCTCGAAAGTAAAAAACTCGTTAAACGAATTAAAGACGAAAACGACAAAAGGAATATCTTTATAAAGTTGCAACCAAGAGCAGATTCATTTTTAGAAAATTTGCATTTAGAGTATAATAATTTACATAAGAATATTTTACATAATGTTGGTAATGAACAATTAGAAAACATCCAAAAATCTTTAGAGATTTTAGTTGATGTTTTTAAAAAATGGGTAAATGACAAAAATAATTTATAGTCTAAAATAAATATTTTATAATATGTTCAACAAAACAAAAGATTTACAGTGAAAAAGTATGTATTAATTCTCGCTTTTTTGGGTTTGGTTGTGCTGATTGCAGTTGGATATTTCTCAGATAAGTTCTACGAACCATCAACTGTACAAAAGCTTAAACAACAATACTCAAAAAAATATCAAAAGAACGTTGACCATTCTAAATTTGCAATTTTACAACAACATTTCAATACTCCACAACAAGTTACGGAAGCATGTGAAAGTTGTCATAATATGACTGCTCACCAAGTGATGAATTCAAATCACTGGAATTGGGAACGTGCTGATTTCATCAAAGGAAAAGGCATTGTTTATCTTGGAAAAGCAAATGCTATTAATAATTTCTGTATTGGAACAAAAGGTAACGAACTCAGTTGTGCCAAATGCCATATTGGATTTGGAATGGATTCAACACGCAAAATATTTACAGACTCAACAAATATCGATTGCTTAGTTTGCCACGATAATACTGAAACTTATGCTAAAGCGGGCGAAAAAGGTGGGGCACCAGCACCTGGTTTAGACTTCAATAAAATTGCTCAAAGTGTTGGTAAACCTAAAAGAACAAATTGCGGTGTTTGCCACTTTTATGGTGGTGGTGGTAATAATGTTAAGCATGGTGACTTAGAAATGTCAATGTTCGAACCTACTAAGGATGTTGATATTCATATGGGAGTCGATGGTATGAATTTGCAATGCGTTGATTGCCATACTACAAAACAACACAATATTTCTGGAAAACTTTACTCGCTAAGTTCAATGAATGTCAATAGAAATAATTGCGAGCAATGCCACACAAATACTCCTCACGAAAGCGATATATTAAACGAACATACTTACAAAGTTGCTTGTCAAACTTGCCACATTCCAATTTATTCGAAAGTAAACGCTACAAAAATGTATTGGGATTGGTCGACAGCTGGTAAATTAAGAAATGGCGAACCATATGTTGAAGAAGATAGTATGGGCAATCATGCTTATATGTCAATTAAAGGTAGCTTTGTTTGGAAAAAGAATGTAAAACCAGATTATATATGGTTTAATGGAACAGCCTCACATTATCTTGAAGGCGATAAAATTAACGATACAACTCATCCTTTGGTGTTGAATCAATTGCACGGTTCTTATTCTGATTATGATTCAAAAATTTATCCTGTGAAAATTCACGTTGCAAAACAACCTTATGACCCAGTCAATAGAATTTTAATTCAACCAAAGCTTTATGCTCCAGAAAAAGGCGAAGGTGCATTTTGGAAAGATTTCAACTGGGTGACTGCGTCTGAAGTTGGTATGAAAGATGCTGGTTTGCCATTTAGTGGAAAAGTCTCATTTATTGAAACAGAAATGTATTGGCCTATCAATCATATGGTTTCATCAAAAGAACAATCTGTCAAATGTAATGAATGTCATACGAGAAAAAATGGTCGATTAGCTAAATTAACTGGTTTTTATATGCCTGGTCGTGATTATTCTTCATTAGTTGATATTGCTGGAAATTGGCTGATTGTACTTACATTTCTTGGTATATTAACTCACGGTTTGTTAAGAATTATTTCAAATAAAAAAGTTAAACAACAAAAAGGTTAAAAAAATGAGCAAGAAATTAGTTTATATTTATAAAGGGTTCGAAAGATTTTGGCACTGGATGCAAGCAATATTAATATTCTTCCTTGCTTTTTCAGGCTTCGAAATTCATGGTTCTTATACATTTTTAGGTTATGAAGATGCAGTAAGATATCACAATATTGCTGCTTATATGCTCTTAGTTCTTATTGTATTTGCTATATTTTGGCATATAACAACTGGTGAATGGAAACAATATGTTCCTTCTTTCAAAAATATCAAAGCACAACTTGATTATTATCTCTTTGGAATATTTCGTAATGCTCCTCATCCGACAAAAAAGACTGTGTTGAGCAAATTAAATCCAATGCAAAAACTAACTTATTTTGCGTTGAAAGTATTAGTTATTCCATTAAGTGTTACTTCGGGTTTGCTTTATATGTTTTATCGCTATCCAACAAGACACGGCATTGATGCAATTAACGTATCTTCTTTGGAGGTCATCGCTATATTTCACACGGTAGCTGCTATTTTATTAGTTGTGTTTATCATTACACACTTATATTTGATTACAACTGGCGAAACAATTACTTCTAACTTAAAGGCAATGTTGACAGGTTACGAAGAGCTCGATAGAGATGAAAGTGATAATAAAGAAGAAATTACAAATGAGAATATTTCTCCAAAAACAATTAAATAGGTGAAAAAATGGAAAATGAAACAAAATATATGAATTCATATTTAGCAGGATTATTATTAGGTTTACTTCTTTTGGCTACAATTTATATAACTGGTCGTGGTTTAGGAGCAAGTGGAGCAATCAAAAGTGTTGCCGTAACTGGTGTTGAGTTGGTTGCCCCGTCACATACTGCAAATACAAAATTTTATCAAGAATATACAGCACAACATCCGGGACAAAGTCCTATGATGAATTGGTTAGTATTCGAAGTCGTAGGTGTAATTATTGGCGCTTTTATCTCTGGATTAATTTCAAATAGATTAGATTTAAAATTTGAAAAGGGACCAAGAGCAACAACAAAAATGCGTGTAGCTGGTGCTATAATCGGTGGAATTCTTTGGGGAATTGGTTCGCAATTAGGCCGTGGATGTACCAGTGGTGCCGCTTTAAGTGGTATGGCAGTTATGTCTACTGGTGGAATAATTACAATGTTTGCTATTTTCGGTGGTGCTTATTTATTTGCGTATTTTTTTAGAAAGTTTTGGATATAATTAAGGAGAAATGAAATGGGACCATTAGTGCCTGATTTAATTAGTAATAATATGAATTATATCGTTGCTCTTGTTATTGGAGTTTTATTTGGTGCAATTCTTGAGCAAGCAGGTTTTTCAACCTCAAAAAAATTAGTTGGATTATTTTATGGTTATGATTTTACTGTTTTGCGTGTGTTTTTCACAGCAGGATTAACAGCAATGATTGGTGTTATGGCATTGGATTATTACGGTTTACTTGATATGAGCCTTGTTTATATTAATCCAACATTTTTAACATCTGCAATTGTTGGTGGTTTTATTATGGGGCTCGGTTTCGTTGTTGGGGGATTTTGCCCTGGCACAAGTATATGTGCTGCAGCTATAGGAAAAATCGATGCAATGATTTTCGTAGTGTCCGCTGTTGTTGGTGTGTTAATTTTCGCTGAAGGTTATCCTTTATTTGAAAATTTGTATATGGCTGCAAATATGGGTTCACCTCAAATGTTCAATACTTTGGGTATGTCTCAAGGTCTTTTTGCTTTCATTTTTGTCGTGCTTGGTTTAGTAACTTTTTGGTTCACTTCAATTATTGAAAATAAAGTTAATGGTGTTAAAAAGCCTGCAATTCGTTTCACACCATATTATATAAGTATAGGTGTCCTTGGAATTTTATTAGCGCTTTCCGCCTTTGCTTTCCCTGATAGAAAAGCTTATTTAACACAAAAAGTTGAAGATTTAAATTATGTCAATTCATATCCTTTGGATACAATGAACGTCGATGAATTTGCTTTATGTTTGACCAAAATTTTAGAATGCGATAAATACCAAGCTGTTGATTTCCGCTCCGAAAAAGATGCAGAAAAACTTACTATACCACGCTCCACGAAAATGACAATTAATGATTTGTTCGCAAAAGATGCTTTCAAAACACTTAACATAAGAGATAGAATTACAGTATTTTTAGCAAATGACGAGCTTACAGAGCGTAAAATGGCAATTATTGCTGATCAGCTTGGCTACAAACGAATCCGAATTTTACGTGGTGGTCTTGATAATTTTGTTCAAAATATCTTGAATTACCAACCTATTGATAATCCCAAAACGAAAGAGGATGAATACACTAACCGATTTAGAATTTATGCAAAAGCAATAATTCCAGATATTTTAAAGGAATACAAGCCCGCACAAAAAGCAAAATCAGAAAAGAAACGTATAGTAGGTGGTTGTTAAACTATAAATATAAAATCAATCAAAGAAAAGCAGTCATTCAAAGACTGCTTTTTTTTGCACTAATTACAGCAAAAGTTGTTGTTATATTATAATGTTATATTTTTTTATTATTAACAATTTATTTGTAATTTATTGAATTAGGTAAAACAAACATTTGAAAAGATAAAAATTCAATAAAGAATTGGCACGTCGTTTTCGTTATCAGATAAAACTTAAGAAAATTGTAAAAATTGACGATAATTTTTCAATATTTCAGAAAACAGATAATTAAAATAGACATTTGGTTAAAAATAACCAAAAGTTTTTTTACATAAAACTTAAGAAATTGAGAAAAGTTCCGATAAACAAATTATAAAATTAAAAGGAATCGAATTTTATGGAAAAAACATGGAGGTTTACTGATGGAAGGTTACCCTTAAAACATCGAACAGGAGTGAAAAATTGGAAGAAAATTAAAATTCAAGGACGAAGGAGATAAAAAATGCAAACAATTTTTACAAACAAAAAAAATATATTTAAAACAAAAAAAAGAGGTTTTAATATGAGTAAAAAGACTTTTTTACGAACAATTCTTGCCGCAGCATTTTTGCTGCTAATGGCAAGCGGAAACAGCTGGGCAGCAGCTATATCATGGGATGATGGTGCTGGTGATGGCTTATGGGGTTCAGCTGCAAACTGGTCTGGTGACGTTTTACCAGGACCAAATGATGATGTTACTATAGGAGCGTATACTGTCTATTTAAATGTTGACGCTTCAATAAAAAGCTTGACATTAAGTTCAGCAACATCATTTCTTTATCCTTACACCTCGAGTAGTAATACTATAACTTTAACAGGTAATTTGACATTTGGGAATGCCGGTGCTGCAATTGTTTATAATAATGGCAATGGCAAGCTGAATTTGAATTTTGCTGGAACAGCAGCTCAAACAGTAACTTTATTAGCAAATGCTGTGAATGCAACACCTGTTGGCTTGAACGTCTACAATATTACTGTCGCAGATAATTCTTCAGTTACTGTAAGTGGCAACTTTTCTTTTAACATTTATGGAAACCTGACTGTTAATGGAACAGGAACTGTAACTTATGCATATAATGCAGCGAAAATTGTAAAATTTTTAGGAACAAATCCTACTGTTACAATTGGTACAGATGCAACTGTAACATTGAGTAATGTTGTATTTGGAGATGGTATATTATCTACAATTGGAACATGGTCAGGAAGTGCAACAATTCCTGGTTCATTCACAAATAGTCTAAACAGTAAATTCACACAAACAAGTGGGACGTTAACTTTTACAAACGGAACTGGCGGTGCAGCTGCTTGTATTGTTAACAGTGCTACAAGTAATTATGATATGGTTTTATATAATGTAGATTTGAATGGTACAAGCGACATTACTCCTGCAACAAGTTTTACTATTGCTGGTAATTTAGTTAATACAGTTGGGGCAAATGCTGCTAGTGCAGGAACTATTTATTTTAAAAACACTGCAACTCCACATAATCCAAAAACTATTACAGTTAGTGGTGGTTCATTGACATTTTTCAATGTGAAAATAGATGATGCTTCTTATGTCCAAACCGGTTCATCTATTAGTGTTATCGGAACTGGTGGAACTGCATTTGAAGTAATTGGTTCTGGTTCTTTTAAGCAAACAGCTGGAACAGTTACATTTACTGGCGCAAGTGCTGCAATAACAACAACAGGTAATAGCGTATGCCAATTTTACAATTTGACACTTGGAAATGGTGCAGATGCGTATACGACATCATCTAACTTTACTGTACTTAATGATTTCACAATAGGTAATGCTTTGGCAACATTCACAGCTTCAGCACCTTCAATAATTACATTTGATAACTCAACTTTTGCAGGTGGTGATGGAGCCGGAACAATTACTTCAACAGCTAATAATGCTATTACTTTTAACAGTGTTGTCGTTGCAGAAAATTCGTCTATTGCATTTGCTGGAGCATTTATTACGAATATAAAAGGTGACGTAACTGTTGGAAATAAAGCAACTATGGATTGGACAGGAGCAAATACAACCGCTAACTTTTCAACTGCGACTACAAAAAATATTTATAATTATGGAACTCTAACATTTTATGATTTTACTGTTGCAAGTACTGCTGGTAATGTTGTTCAAACTGAAAGTGATTTTACAGTTAATGACATATTTACAGTTGGAGCAAACGGACAATTTGTTGCTTCGGGAAATAGTACAGTAACATTAGCTTTAGCTGGTGTTTCTCCAGTTAATACTACACAAGCAAATTTAAAATTCCAAAATGTAAAATTCACAGCAGCTGCAGTACCAGCATCTCCATATGTTGTAAAAGGAGATTTTATTTGTAATGCTGCATATGATGCTACAGCTGGTGATGTATTATTCCAAGGAACAAGTCAACAAACAATTAAAGGGAGCACAGCTCCAAAGTTTTGGACAATTACTTTAAATAATGCCGCAGGATTAAAATTAGAACAAAATATCGAATTACAACAAACAGGAGCCACGGTTTTAACTTTAACAACTGGAAGTATTGATTTAAATGGTAATCATTCAATATTATTATCAGGAAATGCGCCAGTTATCTCGGAGGATTACGACAATGGATATTTAGTAACTAATTCATCTGAAACCCCTGGATATATAGAATATAATGATGCCGGGGATGCTGGTCTTATTGCAAGTGTTACAGGTTCGGGAATCGGTATTTCATCAATTACTGCAGCCGGTGATGATAATGCTATTGCAGATATTATCGCAAGACGTTATGTTGCAGCAAAATATATAGATGGAGTAAAAACAGTAAATAGGTATTATTATATATTACCAGATGACGGAGCCGGTACAGATGCTATTACCGATATATCTCTCGAATATTCCACAAGTGAATTAAATGGCAATACAGAAGATAATCTTTCTGGTTATTTAGTTGCAAATAGTGTAAGCAACCCGACAACAATAACAGGCGACCGCACAACAGGTTGGGAATCTGTCGGTGGAACAGTAACTGCTGCTGTAAGTCCATCGACTTTGGGTAGTTTAGCTATATCAACAATATCGAGTGGTTTGACTGACGCAACTGCATATATTTTTGGAATTAAAGGTAAAACTATTAATTTAACAACTTGGCCAAATACATTTGTATCCCCAACATTAGCAACAGCAACAATGCCAATAGTTGCTGGTAATACTTCACAAAAATTAATGAGATTTGCATTGAAGTCAGATGCATCGGCAACATTAACAAAAATAGTTATTACTTCAGATAATATATTAACAGGTGTATTAAGCAATTTAGTTCTTAAATATTACACAAATATAAACACTCCTGGAGTATCAACAGATTTTGACCCAGCAGTTTCAGTTAGCGGAACAACGTTAACAGCTGTTGGTAGTTTATCAATGACTGCAGGTACTGATTATTATTTTGTTTTGGAAGGAGATGTTAGTAGTGCTGTAACATCTGCAACTCAACATATAACATTTTCACTTGGAACAAATGGCTTAACAGCAAGTAACTTCACATTTACCGGTAGTGCAGTTTCATCACCTGAAATTTCATTTACAGGGCAAGTAGTATCTGTAAGTCCAAACAACACACCACTTTCTGCTCCAGTATCCCAAGGTACAAGTAATTATGCATTTTATGGCTTTACACTAACACCTCCAGCAAATACTCCAACAATAACTATCAATTCTGTCAGAGTAAAAGTTAATTTCTCTGATGGAGCTGTAACAGGTGATTTTAGTGGTTACGATTTATACAAGGACAATAATAAAAATGGAATAGTTGATGGTGCTGATGCTGCTCTGCAATCGAGTGTTACATTAACTGCTGATGGATATTTGAATTTTAATTCATTAGCAAATAATACATTTACTACTGAAACAAACTATTTAGTAAGAGCAGATGTTTTAAGCACTGCAACAGTAGGCGGAAAAATATCAATGTCAATTGAATCATATAACGATATACAATTACAAAGTCCTGCTACAATCGTAAGTGGCGGTCCTTATGATGGTGGAACATTTACTGTAGCTGACCAAACGATCACGCCAACAAGATTAGTAGTTACAAGTTTTGGAATGGATAATTATTCCAAATTATTAACTGATTTACCTATTAAAACAGGTAGAGAAATCGTGTCTGGAGAGGCATTAAATATAACTGTGGAAGCACAAGATGGATCTGGAAATCCAGCACCTGTTACAAGCAATACTCAAGTTAGTGTATCAATATTATCTGGTTCTGCAACAGTGGCAAATGGTACCGCAACTATAACGTCTGGCAGTGTTAATATTAATTGGGCTACATTGACTTTAACAAATGCTTTGGGTTATTCACCAATAACAATTCAGGTTACACCAGTAAGTGGTATGGTCGGGTTAACACCAGCAACATATAATAATATTGTACTTTATGCAGACGAAAACGCAGCAATAACTCCTGCTTTAACAATAGGAACAACTACAACGACTACAATTGCCTTAAGTTGGACAAATGCAGGTTCAGATGATGTTCTTTTGGTTGCACGTGAAAACACTTGGCCTGTTGATCCTCAAGATGGAATGGTATATGATCAAGTGCCTGCTAATGACTTTTCAGCAACAAGCGGAAGTGGAAATTACTTTACTGGAACAGGATCAGTGGTTGTATATAAAGGAACAGGAACTGGAGTAACAGTAACTGGTTTGACACCAGGGAAAACATACTACTTCGCTTTATATCCATATAATGGAGGTGCAATATCCACAAGTAAACCAAATTATTACACTGTTGAAGTTACTGATAACAAGAATTATGCTAAGACACTCACTGCTGAACCAACAGTTGCACCAACAAGCTTGACATTTACACAAGTAACAACCAGTTCGATAAAGATGAATTGGACAAATGGAAATGGTGAAAAGAGAATCGTTGTTGCATATCTTGGGTCAGCACCAACTGCAACACCAGTGGATAGTGTAACTTATACTGCAAACAGTGCATATGGCGATCCAAACACCGTTATTCCAGGTGGAACTGGTTATGTTGTATATAATGGAAATTCGAACACTGTAACAGTAACTAATTTGTTACCAAATAGTCGATATTATTTTGTAGTTTACGAATATAACGGCAGTGGAATATATACAAATTATTACACAACCGGAGCAAGTGGTAACCGTTATACATTAGCAACTGAACCAACAGTTCAAGCTCATAACATTTCATTTGCACCACAAACGCCGTCACTTGCAAACAATACTCAATTAATATTAAGTTGGGTTAGAGGTAATGGAGATGGATGTATTGTCTTAGCAAAAGCGGGCGCTCCAATAGCAGCTGCAGAGAATCCAGTTGATCAAGCAAATACTGATGATTATACAGCCAATGCAGCATTTGGTGCAGGAGATAGAATTGGTGACGCATATGTTGTTCACTCAGGTACTGCAAATACAGTTACAGTAACTGGTTTACTTTATGGCGAGACATATTACTTTAAAGTATATGAATATAACAATGGTAACGGAACAAACACTGCATATGCAACTTCAACAATTAATTATTTGACAAGTGATGCAACTGGAAATCCAAGTTATGCAATAGCAGATAGCTATGAATCAAATGATGTTATGAGTAAAGCAAATTATATAACTTCAGACGGAACGCTATATACCGGCATAATATCAAACGCATCTGATGTAGATTGGTTCTCAATTGAACCAGATGTTGCAGGAGGTAATAACAATTTAAGAATCAAATTAATGAATTTACCAAAGGATTATAAAATTGAACTATATAATTCAGATGGTAGAAGATTACGTTCAAGTAATTTTTCAAATCTTACAGATGAAGTAATGGTAATAAATAATATACCAGCAGGAACATATTACATCAAAGTTATTACTTCAAACGGAGATTTCTCTATTACACCATATAGAATTAATGTATTAGAAACATCGTTAGAATACAAGAGTGAAACACCATAGTTGTTTGACAAAAGAAATCGACCCCCCTCTGGAAATAAGAGGGGGTAAGATAACGGTAAATTCATTATTTAAAAAGAAAATATGTATAAAAAATAAAAGGTAAAAAAGATGAGAAAAAGTTTAATTCACAAAATGACAAAAGTCGCAGGACTCGCAGCAGTATTATTCTTACTTGCTGGAATGGTAAGCGAAACTTTTGCTCAGCAATATTACGAATTTTCGACTAAGTACCGAAGATTAGGGAATAAGGTCGGAATTGAAGTATGGGTGAAATCTCTCACATCAAGTGCACCTAAATTAGGTTCATTTACATATCCAGTAAGTTTCAACAGCAGTTTCTTGCAACCAGCAGCATTGACTTATAATGCAGCACAGACTGACAGTGTAAGTTTGAATGTTGACCAAGCAAACCCTGTTGTAACAATAAACTCTGGATACAGTAGCACAAATGGATACAATGCTATTATGGTTTCAAATGGTGTTGGTTACGCAGAACTTGAAATCACATATGCAGGTGGTGCTGGATTGCAACCTGCAACAACTGGAAGAGGTACATTTGTTGGTAAAATCGAATTTGATATTATCAATTATGCAACTCTAACAAATACAGATTTGGCTGATATAGTAACTCGTACAAGTGGAATTCCTGCTGTTGCAGTTGCTGATATTGATGGAAATGTATTGAATGCAACAAATTACACAATAACTGATGCAAGCAATATAACTATCAAAGGTATTACAATATTGAATCCAAACGGTGGTGAAACAGTTAACCGCAGTTATAATTATGCATCACTTTCAGTAAATGGTTATCCTGTATATTTCGAACGTTCGGGATTACTTGATGTTACCTCATATAATTATGGAAGTGAAGCATTAGCTTATAATGTTGCATACTCAATTGATGGCACATCATTTACAAATTCTTTCAGATTTGCTGAAACATCATCTCAAGCAACAGTTGTAAACTATGCTAACTTATATGATGGAGAACTTGAAACAACAACAGGTGCATTACCAGGTTATTCAGTAACGAAAGGTGATGGTTCATCATTACCGTTGAACTGGAAAGGTATTGTTAGAGTAATTTGGAAAGGCGATCCATTTTTCTCTTTGCGCTCAGAAAAAGGTAAATTGAGATTTACACAACTTTCAACAAGTGGAGTTGGTTCACCAATTTCAGGAAGAACTTTGGGAACAGTAACAGGAACAAGCGAATTCAGTTTTGTTCTTTCTAGATTGTTCTTTGCACAATTAAATGGAACAAATCAATATTTCCGCACAGCACAAAACTATAGTTTACCAACTCAGTTAACAGTAGAAGCATGGGTGAACTTAAACGCTTATGGAGCAGATGGAACTGAACCAGGAATCATCGCCCATGGTGGTGGAGCAAGTAGTCCACAAGAAGGTGCATTTTTGTTATATTTGGATAATGGAAGATATCCTGCATTTCGTGTAAGGGAATTCCAAGACAGAGGTTATGATGGCAGTTCAATATATTTAGGTAAAGTTGTTGCAAATGAACCACTGACTGTAGCAAACTCCGATATATCATTATCCAATGATGCAGCAAGTGAAACACATCGTCAAAATTGGGTTTTACTTACTGGTGTTGTTAAAAACGATACTGTACAATTGTATGTAAATGGTCAAAGAGTTGGACAAACAGTTAACAAAAGAGCGGTTGATACAAGAATGGCAACATTTGATCATCCACTTTGGATTGGTGTAAATCCAACAAATGGACCTAGTGCAGGTAGTTTTTTGAAAGCAGGAATCAAGGAAGTTAAAGTATGGAGAACAGCTTTAACTGCAGATGAAATTTTGAGACATGCAGCAGGAGTTTATGACCCTGAAGGTAATGTTTATCCATTAGGTGCATTAGATACATTTGATTCATTACGTATTTCGTTGGATATGTACTATAAGATGCAAGCAAACCGCAATGATGCAGCAACTGTAGTAGCATATCAAGATGGAAATAACGTGTTGAACTATTACATTGATGATGTTGTTTCAAATGATAATGTAACGTTTAGACCAGACCGTCCACACATTAAAGTTATATCCCCACTTGGTGGTGATGGAGCCGCAAATAAAAGTGGTGATTTATTCACAATTCGTTGGGTTGGTTATGGTTTAGGTAGTACAGTTCCATCTTCACAAGATTTACAAATCGAATATAGTCGTGATGGTGGTGTAAATTGGGCTGATGCATTAGACAATACAGTAAGTCCTGCAGGTTTGCCTTTAGATCAAGTAGAAATTGAAGGTATTTCTGCAACTTGGGAACCTTATAATAGTGTTACATACTCAGGAGCATATTCTGACTTACAAGGTATTGGAAACACAATCGACCAAAATTACGCTAAAGAAGTATTAGTCAGAGTTAGTGGCAAGACTTCTAATAATCAAAGTGATATATATTCAATAAGTGGACCGATAACAGTTTCTCCATATTTTGCTGCAAAGAACGATGGAAACTCAAAAATTTATGTTCCTGGTTCAACTGATTTGAACTTAAGCAGAGGTGTTAATTTCATTGAAATGTGGATTAGCCCTGATAGATTCCCATCAACTATTGAAGGTTATTTCCCACTTGTTATAAAAACTGATGGAACAAATACAAATTATGCATTGAAATTATTGCCAAATGGTCAATTACAATTTGATGTTTATGATGCAAATGGAACAGTTCATACAGCATTAAGCGATATAAACAAAACTATTCCAGTTCCAAACGTACAAGTTTTGGGCAAAGTATGGACTCACGTTGGAGTATTTGTGAATTTAGCAAACGGCACTGGAACAAGTAACATCAGATTTTATATTGATGGTTTACCACAATATAGCGATGCAATTACAAGTCAATTAGGTGCAAATATCAATCCAAACTTAACAAATGAATATCCACTTTATATTTGCAGCCAACCAACAGGATCTAATTACGTAGGTGAATTCCGTGAATTGAGATTTTGGAATGGATATCCAGCAGACCAACAAATCGATGGTGTAGAAAGCCAAGCAAACCCAACTTCATTGACAAAATTCATTCAAGGAGCTCTAACAAGCCATGCACGTGATTTTTCATCAACTTATACTAAGAATTTAGTAGCAGCATTTGCTTTTGATGGTGGCTCATTTGTAAATAATGGATGGTATAAATCATTTGCTTCAACTAACAGTGCAATTAACGCTTTAGTAGTAGGTGATGTTAGCTTGACAAGTGGTGTAAATTATCAATCCTCTAAACCTTACATTAAGTTGGTTGAACCAATTGTTAAACAACAAGTTGCAAATTCAACAACTAATCTAAGAGTTCGTTGGGTAGGATTTGATTATGATGCTGTTGCATTCCGTACAGGAAGCAATGCTTTAAATCAAAATTCTGACTTATCATTTGGCATCCTTGGTGGTGGTGGACAATTCATAGAAAACTATCAATATGTTGCAAGTGATAAATATAACCCACTTTACACAAATTCAATGCAATTACCAGTAACAGATGTTTATCGTTTTGCTGGTGTTTCCTCCACACCACAATATGCAGCAGTTTTGAATGTATCAATTGCTGATCCAGATGCTAACAATGATGAAGTTTACAATGACCAAGGTCCATTATCTGCATCATTGACAAACTCAAGATTACGTTTAAGAGGACGTGCAACAATTAATGCTTCAATTCCTTGGGAATACACAAGCATTAATACACTTGAAACTGAAGGACCATTATTTACAGTAACACCTCCATCAAACTTTACTGTACGTGCTTTGTTGGAAGGTTTCCATCAAGGAGCAAATAATCCTATAACAAATACTGGTTCGACATTTGATGCTTTAGGTGTTAAAATTAGTTTATTCAATACAGTAGCTGGTTTACCAAATGCAAAAGTAGATTCAGCTGAAGGAACTGGTTATATTACAAGTAATGTAAGTGCATTAGATCCAACAACTCGTGGAATTGATGGTTCTTACTTTGCTGATTTACCTTTCGTTTTCACAACTTTGGCAAATGGACAATACTTTGTTTTGGTTGAACACCTCAACCATTTACCTGTTCTTTCAAGATTCCCAGCAACATTTAATTTCGATGGCGATAATTTGGAAACTTGGGCAATCGAATCTGGTTGGGACTTCCAAAGTTGGGGACAAAATGCGACTCCATCTGCAAGTGATTATATGGTTCAATCAACAGATAATATCTACTCAGGAAATGGATTATTCAGTGCTTATGGTGAACATCAATTGTCACCAAGTATAACTGGGTATGACCAAACATCACTTAATTTTTCGGCAGGTCAAGTTGTTTCATCATCGAACAAAATGGCAGCCCTTGTTGCAGGCGATGTATATCGTGACGGACAAATCAATGCAGTAGACCGTGTACTCGTTCGTGCTGATATTGGTTCGGGTGTTTATCGTTCTGATGTTACTGGTGATGGTTATGTAAATGCGGTAGACCGTGATTTAGTCGATAGAAATTCAAATAAATTAACTCGTTTAACTGATTTAGGTGTGGTAAGTTACTCAGCTATACCAGGAATAATGAGCTATGTTTCGAAAGAAAATCCATTAGAAGCAATATCTCCACTTGATCCAAAACGTTCTGAAGAAATGAATGCAGCTGCTAAAGAATTTTTAGCAAATGGTGGCAAACATAATGACAAAAAGAATAATACATACAACTTACAAGGTGGAGTTAGCTACAAAGTAATGGGTAATGCCGAAAGAAAAGATGATAAAATTTACGTATCACTATATATCCAAAACACTGGTGGCGATTGGGCTCCTGGTAACTGTACATTTGGTGTTACTTATGAAACAAACAAATTGGAATTTGTTGATTTAATAGGAACTGACGAAAACCCATTCAATAATTATAATAGTAAAGGTTATTCAGCAGCATTCAGTGGTCCAACAAAAGATGCCAACAATCCATTTACCAACTTACGCACAATTGAAATCGATTATGATGGCTACACTCGTCCAGAAGGTGTTATTGTACCGAATAGTTGGACAAAACTTGGAACATTAGTATACAAAATCCAAAATGTTGCTGATAGATATGAATTCAACTGGCATCCAATCACTGCAGTATTGACAACAGATGGACAAAATATTACAAGTAAAGGACAATTCTTACCAATTGCACCTATTGATATAGTTCGAACTGTAACACTTACATCACCAAATGGTGGCGAAAACTGGCGTTCAGCAAAAACATACCAAATTACTTGGACATTACCATCTGATAATGCATTAGGAACATTAGAATATTCAATCGATGGTGGAAGTACATGGAGTTCAATCACAACTGACCCAATCAATTTAATGAGCGGAACATATACTTGGAAAACTCCAAAGATTAACTCTAACAAGTGCTTAGTACGTATCATAGATAATCGAAATGGCAACGAAATTGATAGAAGTGATGCAATGTTCTCAATCAATGAAGATGCTATTAAGATTACAAGACCAGCATCGACAGACCCAATTTATAAATATGGTGCAAAAGACTATATTCAATGGGTAATGGAAGATTTTGCAACAGTTAAATTCGAATTTAGTGCAAACGGTGTCGATAACTGGATACCAGTAACTGGTGCAATCAATTCCAAGTTATTCCAACAAAAATGGGAAGTTCCTTCAGTTAATACAAAACAAGCAGTTGTTCGTATGGTTGATGCTACAACAGGTGAAGTAAATGCTTACTCAACTCCATTCAAAGTATTAGGTGGTTCTTTACAATTCATTAATCCTAAGAAAGCTGATGTATTCCAAGCAAAATCTTCACAACCAGTACGTTGGACATTCGAATATATCAATGAATTTGACTTACAATTATCATTAGATGGCGGTAATACTTGGCAATTCATCACTAAGAAAGTAAATGCATTGAAAGGTGTTTATACTTGGGAAATTCCAAACACAAATTCTGACCATGCAATAATTCGTGCAATTTGGAATGGTCAAGAAGATATGGAATATGCTCGTACAGGTGAATTCAAGATTATCGGTGGTACAGACGTTGAAGAACAACCAATCGCTGGAAATTACTTACTCAATACACCTGTACCAAATCCATTCAACGAAGAAGCAAGAATTAGCTTTACATTAACTAACCCAACGAAAGTTACACTCAAAGTATTCAATGCTGCAGGTGAAGCAATCGCAACATTAGTTGATGGAGTTGAATTCAATGCTGGAACGCATAGCGTTAACTTAAACGGTCAAAACTTGCCTGCTGGTGTTTATTTAATCAGATTAATTGCTGGCACAAGTGTTGATACAAAAGAGATTATTCACATCAAGTAAGAATAATCGATTAACTTAACAAAAAGGCTGTCTTCAAGGCAGCCTTTTTTTTAGTTGTTAATGAAAAAGAAATTTCGACAATTTTGCCGCAAAACTTTACTTTTTACTACAAATTTGCCGTATTATTGAATATAAAAAATACTTATAAAATCTGTAAACTTCTACATATCAATTACTTAGAAATGCTGGCATAATCTTTGTAGATAATTAATATGTATTTTTAATAATAAAAGGAGAAAAAAATGAAAACAACATTAATCAAAACAGCAGCAATACTTTTCACAAGCATACTTGCTTTAAGTGTTACTTCTTGCTCAAGCGATTCGGCAATTGGTCCGTTAGACAACACAAACCAACAAGAGCAAAATTACAGTACTTTGCTCGGACAAATCGAAAACATTCCTGTTAAGGAATTAAACGAACAAGAAATGGACGATTTGTTATATATGAGAGAAGAAGAGAAATTGGCACGAGATGTTTATATTACTATGTTCTCGAAGTGGAACCAGTTGACATTCAACAATATATCAAAGTCAGAGCAACAACATATGGATGCACTTAAGTATTTAGTTAACAGATATAGCTTGACTGACCCAGTAAGCACAAATGAAGTCGGAAAGTTTACAAATACTAAATTGCAAGAATTATATACTCAGCTGGTACAAGAAGGTGACGTCAGTTTGATTGATGCATTAAAAGTTGGTGCTGCAATCGAAGAAATTGATATACTTGACTTATATAAAGCTATTGATATAACAGACAACGAGGATATAAAAAACATCTATTCTAATTTAATACAAGGGTCAGAAAATCATTTACGTGCGTTTGTGAAAGTATTAAGCAAAAATGGTGTTACTTATGTCCCGCAATATTTATCACAAGAACAGTATGATTTAATAGTTAATTAATCAAACAAAAATTATATTTCAAAATAAGCATATAAATAATTACCAAAAACTCCGCTTCAAAAGTGGAGTTTTTTATTTTTAAATTGTAACATATTTATTCTTATTAATGACAATTTTATCAAAATATTAGTTTTGATTCTCAGTTTCGCTCAAAATGAGGAGGGAAAATTTTTTTTATCAAGAATGTAATTTTTTTCTAAAACTTTTGTCATATATATTTATAAGTTGTATTTATAAGAGTTAATTAATTAATGTAATATGTAGGAGTTCCAGAATGCACAAATTATTACAATCTATACTTATACTTTTATTGTTCAATGTTGCACATAGTGAATGGCAAAACCGCTATTATTCAGACGGTGCTAATGCAATTGCAATTCTTAATAAACAAATCTTCGTTGCAAGAATGAATGGATTATCACAATATAATTTGAATAATGACAGCGTAAAACATTATACAATGATAAATTCCGGACTGCCTGTAAATCGTGTAAATGATTTGCTACCTTTGAATAATAATCAAATATTAATTGCAACAAGACAAGGTTTGTTAATTTGGGAAAATGGACAAATATCTTCAAATTATGATATATGTCTCAAATATCCCGATACTGATGCAAGAAAGTTACATTTGGATTCAGCAGGAAGGATTTGGACACATTCCGACCATAAATTATATTATTGGGCTGAAAATAATTGGACTTCAATTAATCTTGCTGATTCTCTTTCCTATGATTTTGAAATTTGGGATCTTATGATTCGAAGCAAAACTGTCTGGGCGATCTACACTAATTTAGAGAAACCAAAAGTTGAGAATTTTTATAATCGTCCTGCTGTAATAACTTTAAATAATATAAAATATGCAATTGTAACGTCAAATGGAATTCAAAAAATAATAGATAATGAACCATTTATGAAAAGGATAAGTGCTCTATATCCTACTGATGCAATTGATTATGTTCTTGTCGGGACACTTGATTCTTTATACATTTATAATGATTTTTTTTGGGAAACGACAACAAAATTTGATATAAATGATTATAAAGTTTTGACTTTTGGAAATAGCATAATTAATGATAATAAAGGTAAACTTTGGTATATGGTGCATAATAGTTCGGGGAAGATATTTATAGCAAGCTTTGAAATTGCTACAAGTGATAAAAAAGTATATTTTACCAATGATACATCAGGTTTTATGAGTATTGATGTGACGAAAGAAGGTTTTGTTATAGCTGAAACTCCTAATAATTATTATCTCAAAAATTGCAATGATACATCTTGGACTAAAATTTCAAAAAGTAGTTTAGGATTAGATAGCTCATATAATTATTTTTATAAACCATTTGCAATTAATGATACTGTTTTTATAAATGCGATTTATGAATTATATCAACCTTGGAAGTCGTCTATTCTTAATTTAAAAACTGGCAAACAGTACTTTCCAGCTCAAAATAAAATGAAGTACGAAGAATTAGATTTTGTAGAAATCGATAAAAATAGTAAAGGTGTATTTCGTGGAACAAGGAAAGCATCACTGTCAGTTCTGACCGAGCCACTTGTTTATGAAGCCGACTCAAGTTGGGTTGAAATATTACCGAAATTAGGAACAAACAATCCTACAATAAAATTAGCAGAAGATGGGCACATTTATTTTAATCAATTTTTGAAATGGGAATCCAATGAATTTAAAAAATCATATTTGGCAACATTTAATGGAAATGATATAATTTTAAAAGATTTAGGTTTCACAAAAATTCCCGGTTCAGTAGTAACTGATTTTGATTGTATCAATAATAATATATATGCTTTAGGATACTATACTGATAAATATGCTGATACATTAATTCCGAACATTACAATTTACAACCTCATTAATGATAAAGCAGTTAATTTTGACGTTAATAATTCAGAATTAAAGAAATATTATTATACATACGAAAATCTTTGGTCTAAAATTCCTGATGAAGTACCTTTGAGTATTATTGGTGATAAAAATGATAACATTTGGATATTAACAACGAAGAATTTACAAAAATTTAAAGACGGAAAAATCGATAGATTTGAAGTTCAACTAAAAGATAATTACCAGTTTTTCATTAAAATGGAATATGATAAAAATACAAACGAAATTCTATTTATACCACAAAATCAATTCCAAAGTTTATCTTATATATATTATTTTTCGATAAATCAAACAAAATATGACAGTGTATCTATTAATAATTGTGGCATCAAAGGAAATTTAATTAAATTTAAAAAATTGATTGATAATAATGTGTGGGCATCTGATTCTAAAGGTTATCTTTATAGATATCAAGGAAATGGCATTTTTAAGAGTCAAAATTTAGAAGCAAATGGATTCGAAAATTTGAGATTTCCGATTAATGATTTTTGTATCGACCCAAAGAATAATTTACATTTAGCTACTGAAATTGGACTTCTGTCTAACCCTGACTTTTTAAACGGTATTCAAGAAAGCAAATCAGAAAAGAAGATAAAACAAGTATTTTATCCCAACCCCGCTCGTTCAACGATTCAGGTAAAGATGGAGCAGGAAGGGCAGACGGCAATTACAGCAGTGGATTTTCTTGGTCGTTCCTATCCACTTTGGTCGGGTTATTCAGGCAACGGCACATTGGAAATTAACGTTAGCAACCTGCCAGCTGGTTCATTTACTTTGCTCATCGACTACGGAACAAAGCGAGAAGCAATAAGGATGATTAAAGAGTGAGGAAGTGTTTAACTGTCGTTATTGCGGGAAGCGAAAACGATATACACTTAATAAAAAAATTCTATACTTGTAATGAAGATTGAATAATGATGAATATTTCTTTATTTATTATTCATTGCGTCTTGGTACATCATTGTATTTGTCGGGTCTAAGTAAATTAAATTGTTCCAAACTGAACTGCTTTGTTTGCCTTTGAACAATTGAGCAATTTCTTGAGCTTTTGCATCAAAGAAAATTTGTAAAAAGACGCTTGGACCACTCAATTTAGATTTCTTGAAATTAGCTAATTCGGTGATAATTGATTCAAGATTATTTAATCCTTTTTCTTTATCTGTTACCATAACATCTAAACCATCAACGTAATATGCAAAGATGAGTTTTCTGAAATCTTCGTATCGTGGGTCTGCCATTTCAGAAATTAAAGAATAGCGGGTGAGTTCTCCAGGTGAGTAATAAGTTTTGTAACCTTCTTTATTTAATGTTGCACCCATTTGAATAATTTGTCGAGCCTGGTTGAAATACTGTGTTCCATCAAGTTCTCCGTATGTATCAAAATCATAACCCAAAGCCATTAAAGCATAAAAGTCAATAAGAGATGTAAACTCATTAAAACGTGTAGGGTTATATGAAAGCATTGCACCTGTTTGGTATTCAAATTGCCAATTTCTATCTAATAACTTTAATGCGACTGATGAACCTTCATTATCGGTTCCACGGATTACCCTTCGAGACACAAATATAAGTTGTGCTGAAAAACGATTTTTATAACCACCAGTCAAATAAATACTTATATCAATTGGAATTTTCGGTCCATCCCAGGTAATATCAGTAAATCTTTGATTATTTAAATAATTTTCAAGGTCAAATTTCAAATTAGTAACATAAGTTCGAGATTCAAAATCTAATTGTTCCATATCAACAGTCACTGTGGCTTTAAATTCTTGAGAATAAGAATTCACAGTTAGTAAAATACTCAAAAAAAAGACTAAATATTTAATTTTTTTCACTTTAAAAACCATTATTTTTATTAATTTTACAAATTAAGGAATTTCAATGAAAATAAAATATATTTTTATTATTTTTATATTATTTCTTAGTGTTAGTAACGCACAAAAGCCATACTCATTGAATAATGTTTTAAATTTTGTGCCAACTTCAATTGCTGCGATATCTTTTTTTGAAAATCCATACTTAAACAATACGGATGATACAACAAATTTGTGGTTTATTGGTCTTGCATACCAACCAGTAAAACTGGGTTTTGACGAATTATCAAATAGTGCTTTAAATTTAAGATATTGTTTGAATAAAAAAATTGATTTACTGTTAGGTGCAAATTATTTTGGTTTTGATTTATTTAACGAATTTTCTACGAGTTTATCGGGATTATATAAGTTTGATGATTTAACACTTGGAGGAACTATTTCATATAATAAAGCAACAGTAAAAGATTTTAATTCTGAGAGTATTGTAACATTTGATTTGCTTGGAAGAATGAATTTATCAACATATTTTACTGTTGGTTATTTATTAACAAATTTGAACAGAGCTTATTATTCTTCATATTCTAAAACTGTTTACCAAAATGCGATTTTTTCAATTAATTATCATCCAATAGATAAGTTTAATTGTGAGTTCGGAGGAATATTGAGGCTCGGTTACCATCCAAGTGTTTTTTTGTCGACTAAATTTTTGATTATTAAGGATGTTATTTCTGCAAATTTGAAATTAAATTCATATCCACTTTATACTTCTATTGGTGTGTCTATTACTCCATTTTCTTGGTTCAACTTTGTAACTTATATTAATTATCTCGATAATTTCGGGTTCGATAGAACTTTTCTTTCAGAATTTAAATGGTAAGCGATTTTATTCGTTATTATAAAAAAAATAAATTGAAAAATAGGAAATTATGAATAAGATAATACAATACTTATTTTTTACAGCTATATTTTTAATAACAAGTTGCAATTCAAGTAATATAACAGCAAATTATATTGTCTCAAGTTTACCACTTCAAATGATTTTGCAAGAAATAGTCGGTACGGTCGGAAAAGTTGAATATATTGTGCCAGTCGGTGCCTCGCCCCATACATATTCACCAAAACCCTCAGATGCTATGAAAGTTTCAAAAGCAACTGCATTTTTTTTTGTTTCGAATCAAATGGATGGGTGGGCCAACAATTTTAATATAAAAAATAAAATTGAAATAATAAGATTAATTCCCAAAAATATGCTTTTGTTAAAATCTAAATTCAATGTTACTCACAATGATGAAGTTGACGATAATACACAAGCTAAAACGGAAGACAACGATTACACTAATTATGATTCGCATTTTTGGACTGATCCGGTTGTTGTTAAAAGTTTAGTCAAAATTTTGATTGATACACTTTCGAAAATTGACCCTCAAAATGCAAACTTATATAAATCAAATGGCGAAGCTTTTATCAATAAATTAGATGTTCTTGATAAACAAGTTGCTAATTTATTACAAAATATAAAAGATAAGCCAATATTCTTATTTCATCCAAGCTTTTTATATTTGATAAACAGATATCATTTAACTTATGGCGGTTCCATTGAAAGAAATCCTGGACAAGAAGCTTCTCCAAAATTTTTATATGATATAATTGAAAAAATTAAAAAATCGGGTGTTAAAGCAATTTTTTCCGAACCGCAATTGCCAGATAAACCAGCAAAGATTATTGCCGAGCAAGCAGTTGTTAATGTTTACTTATTAGATCCGATTGGTGGACAGAACAATCGTATGAACTATAATGATTTTCTTTTATATAATGTAAACAAATTGAAGGAAGCTCTTGAATAAATACATCTTAATATTGCTTCTATTACTGTATTTTTGTTTGAACACTCATTTATTATATTCAAGTGATAATGAGGTTAATACAAATATCGACTCAAATTTATCTTTGAAAACACAAATTTCAAAGCTTGATACAACAAATAAAAAGAGTGCAACAGGTGCAGTTTTACGTTCACTTGCATTGCCAGGGTGGGGGCAATATTATGTGGAATCATATTGGAAGGCGCCCATTTTTGTTGCGGCATACGGCACTGTTATCTTCTTCATCATTGATAATAATAACAAGTACAATCTTGCTGCTGATGAATATGCATCCTACACAGGGTCAGATTTAGCCCACAAAGATTTTTTATACAGGAAAAGAGAGTATTTCCGAGATTACCGTGATTTGAACATATTGTACCTTGCAGGAATTTATCTCATTTCTGCAATTGATGCTTATGTTGGAGCTAATTTATATGGCTTCAATGTTGATGATAATTTAGCAATAAATTGGAATATAAATAAGATTGGAAATCCAGAATTAACAATGAAAATAAAATTTTAATCATTAAAAATTAAAGGCAAAAAAATGTCAGAATCAGTATTGGACAAATTTTTAAGATACGTAAAAATCGACACTCGCTCAGATGACTCGTCAGAAACTACACCAAGTACGATGAAGCAATTCGATTTGGGAAGATTGTTGCAAAAAGAATTGTTGGAATTAGGTCTTAAGGATGCCGAAATAGATGAGCATTGCTATGTAATGGCAACAATTCCATCAAATTTACCAGCAAATCATCCCGCATATGGAAAAGTTCCAACAATTGGATTTGTGGCTCATATCGATACTTCACCGGATGTAACCGGAGAAAATGTAAATCCCCAAATAATCGAAAATTATCAAGGTGGTGATATTGTACTACCTGCCGATAATTCAATTGTAATCACAATGGCTGAAAATCCAGCATTAAAAAAATGTATTGGTCATACATTGGTAACGACGGATGGTACTACATTGCTTGGTGCAGACGATAAAGCAGGTGTAGCCGCAATAATGAAATTAGCAGAAGATTTAATGAAAAATGATTCTATCTTACATGGCGATATTAGAATCGGATTTACTCCTGATGAAGAGATTGGTCAGGGTACAAAGTATTTCGATATTAACAAATTCGGATGTAAATATGCATACACAGTTGATGGCGAAATGCCTGGTGAATTAAATAAAGAAACATTTAGTGCAAACGGTGGAGTCATAAAAATTAAAGGGCGAGATATTCATCCAGGTTCAGCCAAGGATATTATGGTCAATGCTGCAAGAGTTGCGGCCGAAATTGTTGCTCGTTTCCCGAAAGATATGGCACCTGAAACAACAGAAGGACATCAACCATACATTCATCCGCATACTATGGAAGGAACAGTTGGAAATGCCTCAATTAAAATTTTATTCCGAGATTTTAAAACTGCAGGTTTGACTGTTCAAAAGGAAATTGTAGAAAAAATAATCGCTGAAGTTCAAGCACTTTATCCAAAAGCTGAAATTGAATTTGAAGTAAAAGAGCAATATCGCAATATGTTAGATTCACTCGAAGAAGTTCCCGAAGTGTTAGATAATTTATTTGAAGCAGCACAACAAGCTGGAACAAATCCATATTGGAAACCTATTCGTGGAGGTACTGACGGTTCACGATTAACAGAAATGGGTTTGCCGACTCCAAATATATACAATGGAGGTCAAAATTTCCACAGTAAAAACGAATGGCTTTCTGTTAACGCACTCGAAAAAAATGTTGAAACTTTGAAAAATCTCGTTAAAATCTACGTTGAGAAGGCAAAATAATTGATGAAAGTCAATTCTAAAAGAATAAGATTGTTACAAGACGGGACTACCAAAAGTGGTCCCGTTGTTTATTGGATGAGTAGAGACCAAAGAATTGATGATAATTGGGCTGTTCATTTTTCAATAGAATTAAGCAAGAAATTGAAGCAACCAATTATTATAATTTTCAATTTAATTGATAATTTCCCATCTGCAAATTTAAGGAATTATGAATTTTTACTTCAAGGTTTGAAAGAACAACAAATTAAAGCTGAAAGTCTCAATATTCCATTAATTTTGCTTTTTGGGAAGCCTGAAATTGAAATTGTGGATTTTATTAATAAAGTAAAAGCATCCAACTTAATTTCAGATTTCGATCCTCTAAAAATTAAAAGGATTTGGAAAAAAGAAATAGCCAAAAGAATTGATATTCCTTTTTGGGAAGTTGATGCTCACAATGTTGTTCCTGCATTGCTCGTATCCCAGAAACAGGAATTTGGAGCATATACACTAAGACCAAAATTGCATAAATTTCTTAATGAATTTTTAGAACCTTTCTTACCACTTGAAAAACAAGAATTTATATATGATATAAACTTTGAACAAATAGATGTTGGAAAAATAACAGAAATTCTTAAAATTGATAAAGAAGTAATGCCATTAAAAAATATAATTGCTGGCGAGGAAGCGGCTTTTGATACACTTTATCGATTCATAAGTTACAAAATCGAAAAATATGATGAATGCAGGAATAATCCCAATTTAGATTACCAATCAGGTTTATCACCGTATCTTCATTATGGTCAGATTTCATCTCAAAGAGTAGCGCTCGAGGTTTTGAATTCAAATGCCAATGAACAAAGCAAGCAAGCATTTCTGGAAGAATTGATTGTAAGAAAGGAATTATCGGATAATTTTTGTTATTATAATAAAAATTATGATAATTTCGAAGGTTTTCCAGATTGGGCAAAAGCAAGTTTGAATAGCCATCGAGCAGATAAACGAGAACATATTTATACATTTGAGCAATTTGAAAATGCAGAAACAAGTGACGAATTATGGAATGCCGCTCAAAAAGAAATGATATTAACAGGAAAGATGCACGGATATATGCGTATGTATTGGGCAAAGAAAATTTTGGAATGGACTAATACACCAGAAGAAGCAATGAAAATTGCGATTAAATTAAATGACAAATACTCTATTGATGGACGTGATGCAAACGGATATACTGGAATTGCTTGGTCTATCGGTGGTGTTCACGACCGTGCTTGGTTTGAGCGTCCTATTTTCGGAAAAATAAGATATATGAATTATAACGGTGCGAAGAAAAAGTTCGATGTTGATGCTTACACAAGAAAAATCAAGAATTTAAAGTAATAAAAAATATTAAAATATAGAATGAGATTAAAGTTAAATAAACTTATTTTCTTAAATTTCATTAATTTGCAAGTTTATAAAAAAGTATAATTGATAAAAATGGAAAGAACAGAACAACAAATTAGAAGACTTGAAGAACTTGAATTACTTGAAAAAGATGGATTCAATGCTTTCCCGTATTCTTTCGACAAAACGCATAATGCAGTTGATATCTTAAATTCATACAATGATGAAACTGCTGAATTATTTTCAAATGTCTCTGTTGCGGGACGCATTATGACAATTCGCAGAATGGGGAAAGCAAGCTTTTGTCATATTTTGGACCAAACAGGAAAGATTCAAATTTACTTAAAAAAAGATGATATACCTGAATTTTATGATAAATTTAAATTACTCGATATTGGAGATATAATCGGAGTACAAGGTTTTGTATTTAGAACCAAAACAGGGGAAATATCAATTCATTCGAAAAACGTACAATTACTTTGCAAATCAGTAACCCCTTTGCCAGTTGCCAAGGAAGAAATAGATGAAAATGGAAATAAAATAGTTTATGACGCCTTTACTGATAAAGAAACAAGATATCGTCAGAGATATATTGATTTAATCGTAAATTATGACATCAGAAAAACCTTTATTAATCGCTCCAAAATAATTAGTGAAATGCGGCGATATTTTGATTCGAAAGGTTGGTTGGAAGTAGAAACTCCAATATTACAGCCAATTTATGGAGGTGCCACCGCTCGTCCATTTGTAACTCACCATAATGCACTTGATATCCCACTTTATTTAAGAATTGCTGATGAATTATATTTAAAAAGATTAATCGTTGGTGGTTTTGAAGGTGTTTATGAAATAAGTAAGAATTTCCGAAACGAAGGAATGGATAAGATGCATAATCCCGAATATACTGCTATGGAAATTTATATTGCATATAAGGATTATAATTGGATGATGGAAATGACGGAAGATTTAATTCATACAATTGCAAAAAATGTTTTTGGGACTACTAATTTTATTTACGATGGCAAGGAAATCTCATTCGAAAAGCCATTTAGAAGAGCAAAAATGTTCGATTTATTCCAAGAATATACAGGAGTAAATTTCAGAGGAATAAGTTATGATGAATTACAGTCCTATATTAGCAAATATGATTTGGAAATACCGCCTAATTCGTCATATACTAAAATTTTAGATGAAATTTTTAGCGAAAAAGTCCAACCACACTTAATTCAGCCAACCTTCGTTACTGATTATCCAATTGAAATTTCACCACTTGCCAAGAAACATCGCACAGAACAAGGATTAGTAGAACGTTTTGAACTTTTTGTTAATGGTGGTGAACTTGCTAATGCTTTTTCTGAACTTAATGACCCAAGAGACCAAAGACAAAGATTAGAAGAGCAAGCCAAAGAAAGAGCAAAAGGTGATGATGAAGCAATGGTATTGGACGAAGATTTTTTAAATGCACTTGAAATTGGAATGCCTCCAACCGCAGGTTTAGGAATTGGAATTGACAGATTAGTTATGATTTTGACAGGCCAAACTTCAATTCGAGATGTATTGTTGTTTCCTACAATGAGACCGGAAAAAAGTTAAGATAAATTAAATTATACAATGTCCCTCAATGTTATGTCCGATTAAATTCAATCGGACATTTTTATATGAAAATAATGGAAATCTTTTTTCATCAATTTTATTTAATATCAATTCTTGTCAAAATATTACTAAGTAAATTTTTTTTATTAAATTTGAATTAATATTTCTTTTAAAAACAGACCAATTAAGTTTTTAGCTCATTTTTTCTATTTAATTCAATTATATTTATAAGTTTTAAGTTTTAAGTATGAAAAAAATAATTTTAATTTTTATTTTCTTCCCAATGATATTATTATCTCAAGAGGAAAAACAAATAGAGGAAATACGTAATAATAGTATAAAAATATTTATCGATTGCAACCGATGTGATAATGATTATATTCGCAGAGAAATTCAGTTTGTGAATTATGTGCGTATTCAACAAGATGCCGACGTTTATATATTAGTTACACAGCAAAGCACTGCGTCGCATGGATTTGAATTCGTATTTTATTTTATCGGACAAAATAAATTTGAAGGAGTAAATGATACATTGAACTTAACTTCAAATTTAAATGAAACAACTGATGATATACGGCAAAATATGGTGCAAATAATCAAATTAGGATTGATTAAATATGTATCTAAAACAGAAGTTTCTAAATTTATTTCAATAAATATAAATTTACCTGAACGAAAAGAAGAAATTGTAGATAAGTGGAATCAATGGTATTTTAAGATTTCATCAGATATTTATACAAGTGGAGAAAAAATGTTTAGTTCATTAAATATTTGGTCAAATATCTCTGCAAGTAAAATTAATAATGATTGGAAATATCAATTTTCACTATCAAATAGTTATAGCAATTCTCATTATAAATTAGACGATACTACAACAATTATTTCTGAAACACAGAGTTATTCATTTTATAATCTAATTGTTAAAAGTATTGACGAGCACTGGTCTTTTGGCGAAGAAATAAATTTGAAGTCAAGTAGTTATTCCAACTATAAATTAACTGCTTCATTTATTCCTGCAATTGAATTCAATATTTTCCCATTTAGTGAATCTTCAAGAAGGGAATTTCGTTTCTTTTACGGAATTGGAATAAAACAAAACTATTATATTGACACAACCATTTATCTTAAAACCCAAGAGTTGCTTTTCTTACAATCACTAAAAATGGGATTTCAAAAAATTGAACAATGGGGCTCTGCTTCATTTTATGTTTATTGGTCTAATTATTTGAGTAATTTCAAATTAAACAATTTATCTTTAAATAGCTATATAAGTTGGAGGATATTTGGCGGTCTTTCCTTCAATATGAACGGTGGAATATCATTTATTCATGACCAAATAAATCTTCGAAAATCTACTGCTTCAAGTGAAGAAATTCTTACAAGGCAAAGACAATTGGAATCTCAATATAGTTATTGGCTTTCTGGTGGCATTTCTTATTCATTTGGTTCCATTTATAATAACATTGTAAACCCTCGATTTGATTTATAGTTTTCAAAGGTTGCTTTTGAAAATTTTCATATAAAATGATAAAGACATCTATTGAAATTCCTTTTTAACTCTCTATAAATTAATACTGTGTAATTTTAATTTTTTTATTAAGTGGAAAACTTGTTTATTTATTTAACTATCTGCAATATATATATTTATAACATTGTTAATATACATTAACTTAACTTTAACATATTTTAACTTGAACCAAACATAAACTAAATACTAAAAGAGGAATTTTGTATTATGATTATTTGGTTGATTAATTATTAGGTTAAGTTATGAAAAATTCCAACAAAATTTACTATCTATTACTTCTACTTTTTTCAGTTCACATCGCATTTGCGGAAAACGGTACTATTACTGGTAAAATATACGATGAATCAGCAGGTACCACACTTCCTAAGGCAACAATTGTTGTTAAAGGAACCAAACTTGGAACGTATTCCGATATTAAAGGTGAATTCAAAATTAAAAATGTGCCTTTCGGAACATATACTCTTGAAGCAAGATATATTGGATATCAAACGAAGGAAATTAAAAATGTAGTTGTTAATGGAAATATCGATGACATTCAAATTGTTCTGAGTCCACAAGTTTCACAAGGAAAAGAAATAGTCGTTGAGGAAAAAAGAGTCAATGACAACGAAGCGGCAATATTAGCACAAAGGAAAAATGCGAATCAAGTTAGTGATGGGATATCCATTCAAGAAATTAAGAGAACTGACGATGGCGACGCTGGACAATCTTTAAAGAGAGTTGCGGGAATAACGCTTGTAAATGATAAGTTCGTTTATATTCGAGGAACAAGTGAGAGATACAGCAACACCACATTAAATGGCGCATCATTAGCATCAACAGAGCCTGACAAAAAAGCATTTGCTTTTGATATGTTCCCGAGTGATTTTTTACAAAGTGCACAAGTTATTAAATCATTTACTCCTGATTTACCCGCAAATTTTGCAGGTGGATTAGTGGAATTAAATACAATTGATTTTCCTCAAAAAAAGAATATTGGCTTTAATATTTCTTCTGGTCTTAATTCGCAAACAACTTTTCAAGATAATAAATTTATTTCGTTCCCAGGAAGCAATGCAAGCTGGTTAGGCTTTGACAAAAACTATTTTTCTTACCCAACAAATACTCCTAATAGCCCAGAAGCAATGAGGAATTTGTTGTTTAATGATTTGAAATCAACTGACCCAACTATTCAGAAAGCGGCAGAACAGCAATGGTTCCAAATGGGTAAGTCATTTAAAGATGATGTGTGGGACCCAAAAAAATACACAGCAAATCCAAATATGGGATTAAGTTTGTCATATGCTGATATTTTTTCAGTTGCTGAAAATGATTTAGGTCTTGTTGCAACTGTTAACTATGGTAACTCCCGTACGTTTTTGCCAATTTATAGAAGTGTACTTTATTCAAATGGCAACGACCTTTATTATTATAGTGATGGCGTACAATCAACTTATTCTACGAATTTAGGAAGTTTAGTTAATATTTCATATAAAATTGGCAAAGCAAGTTCAATTAGTTTTAAAAATACATTCAATAATACAAGTGATTGGGAAGTAATCCAAATTAAAGGTAAAAAAGAAGTTAATTACATAATGCAAATGAGTATGGAATATCTTCAAAAAACGATATTTTCATCTCAACTTACAGGAGAGCATTTATTAGATTTTCAAAATTCACAAATTAATTGGCGATTAGGTTATTCATTTTCCAATAGAGAACAACCTGATTTAAGACGGGTTCGTTATTCAACAAATGATACAACACAACCATATCGTTTAGACCTTTACAGTTTACCCCAAGGAAATAGTAGTCAAGCAGGGCGATTTTATTCATCATTAAATGAAAATGCATACTCTGGAGGTCTGGACTATAAAATTCCATTTGGTAATTTAAATTTGAAAATTGGAACTTTAATTGAAAATAAGCATCGTGATTTTAAAGTTAGGTCATTTACAATTGTAGAAACTAAAAGCATAATCCGTTCATATTACGACGAAAGTGCAGGATATTATGTTAAAAATTATACAGACCCTCAAGTAACTGATTTATATTATATCAATGATTTAAACGAAATGAACCCAGCAATTATCTTTAATCCAAATAATTTTTATTTGCATGGATTAGGGTTAAGCGAAGATACTAAAAATACAGATTCATATAAGGCAAACGAAAGCATTTATGCAGGTTATTTTATGGTTGATTTTCCAGTCGATTTGTTTTCAAGAAAGTTAAAAGTAATTGCTGGAGCAAGATACGAAGTCAGCCAGCAATTACTCAATAATTATTATCCATTTTACAATCAAGAAACAAAGACTTATTATGATTCAAATTTCGTAAATAAACAATTTAATGATATTTTACCTTCATTGAACCTTGTTTACGAACTTAATAATAAAATGAATTTAAGGGCTTCGGCAACACAAACCTTAGCAAGACCATCACTTAGAGAATATGCACCATTTACATTTTATGATTTTCTTTTCCAAAGTAATGTGAAGGGAAATCCAAATTTGAAAAGAGCATTGATTCAAAATTATGATTTACGCTATGAATGGTTCACAAATCCTGGTGAAATATTCTCAGTGAGCGCTTTTTACAAAATTTTCGACAATGCAATAGAAGAAACAATTTTGCCAACATCAAGCGAATATGACCGGACATTCACAAATGCTCAAGGTAAAGCATATAATTATGGGATAGAATTAGAAGCAAGAAAGAACTTAGGATTCCTTGCCGATTTCTTAAGTTATTTAAGCGTTAATGCGAATTTATCATTAATTAAATCTGAAATTACTGTCCAACAAGTTGCTAAAAAAGATACAAGACCAATGTGGGGACAATCTCCATACTCAATTAACCTTGGACTATATTATTTCAATCCTGAAATTGGCACATCATTCAATTTAGCATACAATACTTACGGAAAAAGAATAATTCAAGTAGCAGACGTTGCAGCATATTCATTTGCAAACCCACATATTTACGAGATGCCAAGAAATATGGTTGATATATCTTTATCGCAAAAGTTATTTGAGTTTGTTAATCTTAAATTATCTGTTAAGAATTTGTTAAATGATGAGCTTGTTTGGGAACAAAATGGCAAACAAGTAGCAACAAATCTTTACGGAACAAACTATAATTTGAGCTTTGATATTAAATTTTAATTTCTTATAAATAAAGGATTTTTTATGTATCGTATTTTCCTAATATTAATAGCAGTTACTATGATTACATATAGTAACTTCGCAGCTCCAGTAATTCAAATAACTTCACCTCAAGCAGGTGAAAGTTATAAAATTGGCCGAACAGTAACAATCAAATGGAACACTCAAGGAACTAACACATTGAAAGAGACTTTCAAGTTTTATGCCAGTACAGAAGGACCTAACGGACCTTGGACATTACTAACTCTTCCAAAAGGGGTGACAGAACTAAAAGATGTTAGCTCCGATACAACAAAACCCCTCGGTTCAGTAAACACAGTATTCCCAAGAAAAGCAACAAAGAATTTATATTTAAAAATGGCTTGGAAAAATGACGAGAATGTTAACAACGTTGTAGGACCAATTGAAATTACAGCACCTTTACCAACAAAAGTAGATTCTGTTCTTACAGGAGATATTACAAATACGATAACTTTATCATCAAATAAAATCTACGGATTAAAAGGAATAGTCTTTGTTCAAAGGGGTGGAGTTTTGAGAATAGAGCCTGGTACAATTATAATGGGTGAAATTGGTAATACAAGTGCAATTTGTGTCAACCGTGGCGGTATAATTTATGCAAATGGAACACCACAAAAACCAATAGTTATGACAAGTGCTGCACCTCCAGGACAAAGAGATAGAGGCGATTGGGGCGGATTGTTATTAATGGGAAAAGCAAAAACGAACTTAGTCGAAGCTCCTATTGAAGGTGGAATTGCAGACGGACAAGACGTTAAAAAGAATGGCTGGTATGGTGGCGACGATGACGCTGATAGTAGTGGAATTTTGCGATTTGTTCGTGTTGAATTCGCTGGTATTGCTGAATCTCCAGATAATGAATTAAATGGTCTAACATTTGGAGCCGTTGGAAATCGAACTGTAATTGAAAATGTACAAGTGTCATACTCAGGAGATGATTCATTTGAATGGTTTGGTGGTTCTGTTAATTGCAAGAGAATTATTGCATACAATGGAATAGATGATGATTTTGATACAGACAATGGTTTCAGAGGTAAAGTGCAATTTGGACTTTCCAAGCGTTTTGCAGATATTGCAGACCAATCAAATAGTGAAGCTTACGAAAGTGATAATGATTCAAAATCAAGTGAAAGGCAGCCTTTCACTGGTGCAATTTTTTCGAATATGACCAACATTGGACCAATTAGCGATTTAACAATGGAACCTGGAACAGGTCCGAATAAGTATAATCCCAAATTTTTAACTGCTGTCCAAATACGTAGAAATTCACGAATGAATTTATATAATTCATTAATCGTTGGTTGGCCTCGTGGTGTTGAATTAACAAATCAAAATACAGTTCGTGCTGCTAATAATGATTCTATCCATGTACGTTATTGCAATTTCTATGGAATAAAAGATGAAACAAAGTTCTTTTATTTCCCAAGTGGTACAAATCCTGATGGAAAAGTTACAAACGATTGGTTAAGTTCAGTTGAAAAAGGAAATATCTTTTTAAATGCAAGTGGTGATTTAGATGATGTAGCTCATCTAAAAAATGCTTTTAGTGATGAATTATCATTATTCGACCCAAGTCCAACAGCTGATGCTCCATACTTAAATAATGCTAATTATGATAGTGACCCAATTGTAGATATTGCAAATCCATATTTTGATAAAGTTCCATATCGTGGTGCATTTGCATTTGGAGAAAGATGGGATTTGCCTTGGGCTGAATATGACCCAGTGAATGTGGAATATAAAGCCACAAGTGTAGAAGATAATAATTCAGAACCTGCATTTAATTTATCATTATATCCACAACCAGCAACTGATCTGCTTGCTGTTAATTATTATTTACTAAATAATACGAATGTAACTTTAAAAATTATTGATACTTATGGGAATGTTCTGACAACATTCGAACAAGGTCAACAACCAATTGGGTACTATAATTTAAATATAAATTTATCAACTTTATCAAACGGACTATACTTTGTTCAAATGATAACTAACAATGGCTTTACATCACAAAAATTTGTTGTTGTCAAGTAAAATTAATTAATCATACCTAATAATCAACAAAGCAGGGTATTCTAATTGGGTGCCCTGCTGCGTTATTTTATTATACTCTTGTTATAATAAAATTATCTATTGAATTGAAATTATAAAGAAGTAACAAATGTTATTTTTCTTTATGAAGCTTTTTAATTTTTAGAATTTCGATTAGCATATTAATTGAGTCAAAGAATGGATTTACTTTACTTTGCTCGTCATTATACCACTCAACAGGGACTTCTTTTATTTTTAAATGAAGTTTATTCGCCAAATATAGCATCTCGACATCGAAGCTAAAGCCGTTCACAAGTGCTTTAGAAAAAATTGTTTGTGCAGCGTTTTTAGTTAAAAGTTTAAACCCACATTGAGTATCTCTTATACCTTTTATAACGAGAAACTGGACAATTTTATTAAATGTTTTGCCCATAATTTCCCGGTAAAATGGTTGATGGATTTTGATTTGTGAGTAATCAATAGCACGACTTCCGATTACAACGTCGAAGCCTTCTTCAATAAAAGGAAGCAATTTTTCGATTTCATAAATTGGAGTGGATGAATCAGCATCAGTAAATAAGACTATATCCCCACTTGCGGCAAGCATACCAGTTCTAACTGCTGCACCTTTTCCCATATTTTGTCCCAATTTGATAACGTTTACTGTTGGGGCAAAATTTTGGGAAATAGATGCAGTGTTATCTTTAGAACCATCATCAACAATGATTATCTCGTAAGCATTATTTTTACTGTTAAAATATGCAATAATTTTTTTCAATGTATCGGGCAATCGCTTTTCTTCGTTATATGCTGGAATTACAATAGAAATCATACTAATCAATTAATGCTTATTTTGTTGAATCATTATTTGTAATATTATTCACGAATGCTTCAAGTTGCCGTGCTAACATAATGGAATCTGGATTATTTGTGTTTTGCAATCTTTCAATTGTTTTATTTATAAAATCAATTCGACCTTTTTTACCACCTGCAGCTTCTGCTTGTTCCATTTGAATCATCAACACTTTCTTTTTGATATTATTCATATTTTCAACAAGGTATTGTTGATAACCAGCATATTGTGGGTCGGATTTAATATCTTGAAGCATTTGTGAAGCCATAGCATATTCCATATTCAATTTTTCGATGGTTAATTTATAATCTTTTATTAAATATGCCATATCGGCCATAGTTGTGTAAGGACCTCGATAGCGTCCCAAAAGCTCATAAAATTGCATTTCCTTCATTATTTGGTTATTTGCTAAAGCAGTTTCAACTAAGTTGATAGACATTTCAGCAAATTTCTTTGCCATTTGTTTATTATTCATTTTATCATATAAATCAGCTACTTGGGCAGTCATTTCCCAATCCATAGGGAATAAGTCAACAGAAATAAGCTTATTCATTAATTCCAATGCTTTATTTGCTTTTACTGTATCTTTTTGTATTGTTAAAACATTTTGAGCATAATCAAGGAAAATTAATCTGTAACCCAAAATTGAGCGTCTGTGGACTTCATCATAGTAAACTGATGGGTCATTTAAATTTCTGAATTTAAATCCGTAATGTGGTTCTTTATGGAAATTATTTGAGTTGTCATAATTAAATAAACATTTTTCGGTAATGTTAATATCTAAGTCAGATGCTTTGCCACGTGGTTGTTTTACTGGTGTTATCCTTAAAGCAAGACCGCCACGGACTAAGAAATCTTCTAATCCAATATATACATCGGAACCAACTGTTGCAGAGAAGTAAATTGGTCTTTTGAACATATTTGTTTTCAAAATGTCAAAGATTAATTTATCTTGAACACGGAATAAATAAATCATTTTACCTTCATTTTCACGGTATTGCTCGCCTTTATATGTAAAGGTCATTTTGCTATTTTCAATTAATTGTGGGTCGTTAGTATATTGCTTCATAATTTCTTTAGGAATATTCAAAGTAACTTCACGAGCTTCTCCGAACTCATAACTATAGGCTCTTGGGTCAGTTTCATCATATACTTTCAAACTATCATCAGGGATTGAAATTGGCACTTTCTTGGCGCCCCAAGGTTCTCGATTTTTAAGTTGGTCAATGTACCATAAAGTATTTCCTAATGATAAATTAACAATTCTAACATCACGACGTACACCTTCTACATCTTGCAAAAACCAGACGGGAAATGTGTCGTTATCTCCATTTGTAAACAAGATGGCATCTTTTTCTACACTTTGCAAGATATTATATGAGTAATCAAATGGGAAATAATTTCCAGCACGACTGTGTATTTTCCAACCTTGAGCTCCCATATTTATTGGTACAAGTAACATTGAAATGGCAACTATTGTGGCTGGAACAAAATTTTTATTATAGTTTTTCTTTAATGAATCAATTATTGAATAAACACCGAGTCCAATCCACATCGTCCATACCATAAATGCACCAGCATAGAAATAATCACGTTCACGAGGTTGAGGTTCTTGTTGATTTTGTTGGATAGCAGCAAGGACACCCATCATAAGAAACATAACTAAATAAATAAAAGCCATTTTGGGGTCTTTGTTGAAATGGAAAAACAAACCAAGAAGACCAAAAAGTAATGGAATTGCAAAAAATCTTACAGGGAATAAATTTTTGTAACCATTATTAATATTCAAAACATCAGCTTCTCGGGTATCGAACCAAGATGCGCCAGCATCTTGTATGTCAGAAGAACGACCAACAAAGTTCCAAAAGAAATAACGCAAAAACATATGGTCAATTTGGTATTTCCATAGATAATTCAGTTCTCCACTTGTATTTACGTTAGTGAAATCATTGGCTAAATATCCTGTTCCATCTGACTTATATACTTCTTTTTTAGTAGGAGGATTCCAAGGACCATAAACATAATTACCCTTATCGTCTTGCTTATTATAATTGCGGACATAGTAACTATCTGTTTGGTAACGACGTGGCCACATTGGTGCTTCGCCATATTGCTCCCGACCGAGATAGGAAACTAATCTTTCAATGTTTTTGGGTTCGTTTTCGTTCATCGGAGGATTGGAATTTGATCTAATTAAAATCTGTGTGTAAGTTGTATAGCCTATTATCATTAATAAAAATGATGAGGCGACCAAACCAATTATATATCTTGATTTCTTTTGACTATACCACAGATAATATCCTGCAAGAATTACTAATATTATTGGGATCAATCTTAAAAACAAACTGTCTGTAATTATGTATTCATGTGCATCATTTTTTGTGGGAGAATGCCCTGCAAGTAAAGCTGGAATCCATTTGACTATACCAGGATAAATTATTGAAAAAATGATTATGGAAATAATACTAACAACTATAAATGATACTGGTTTGATTTGATATTTTCTAAAGTAAACTAAATAAACAAGTGAAAATATGGTTAATATTGATAGTAAATGGACGCCCGTTGATAATCCAATAAGATAAGCTATTAATAATAAATACTTTTCGTGTCCTGGATTATCGGCTTCTTCGTTCCATCTCATCATCAAATAAATGATTAAAGCAACAAATAAATTTGAAGAGGCATAAACTTCGGATTCAACTCCATTAAACCAAAATGTATCACTAAAATTAAAAGCCAAAGCCGCTACTAACGATGAACCATAAACAGATATTGCTTCATAGGTTGTTTCGACTTTTTTCCCCATTAAATTTTCGATAATTCTATAAGTAATCAAATAAACAAGCAAGATAATGAATGCATCGGCGAAAACCGAGGTCATATTAATTTTCCAACCTGGGTCGCCAAATGGTAAAAATAAATGGAATAATTTCGCAACCATCAAAAATAATGGAGCGCCAGGTGGGTGAGGAACTTGTTGCCAAACAGTTGCACCAGAAAATTCACCGCAATCCCAAAATGGGACGCTTGGTTGCACAGTTAATGCATAAGTTATAAAGGATACAACGAATGCAAGTATTGCAAAAATTCGATTGATTAATTTTTTATCCATTACTAACCATTAATTTTGTTTTTTATATTTTTTAAGATTACTAAATTACGATTATATAATTAAATAATTATGCAATTTCTTACTATTTATATCGATTTAACAAATTTTTCTTAATTTTTTTTGTTGCAAATTTTAAAATATGCTAAATCATCTTTACACATTAGAAAAAATAACAATAGAATTTCAAGAAATTATAGGTTTTAAATTAATTGAAGTTATTTCTCAGGAAAAAGATTCTGCTGTTTTGACTTTTTTTGATAATGAAAATTTTCGTTATATTAAATATTACGGTATTCCTCATTTCGAAGCAATTTATATGACGGAAAAGTTTAGTAAAAAACGTTCAAATTTTTCGGTACTTTTTCCTCAAATCACTAATGAATTTCTTCAAGATGTTTCTTTAATTTCTGATACACGAGTAATTTGCTTAACATTTATGAAGTATAAATTATATTTTTTGTTATTTGGAAATGGACAAAATAATTTAATTTTAACAAATTTTGAAGACGTAGTAATCGATTCATTAGAAAATTCGAAAGAACTTATTGGTATTCAGTTTAAAATACCACTTTCAAATTTGTTTGATTTAAAGAATCTTCCATCCGATTTAACAATTAAAAAAGCTTTATCTTATTCAAATTTACTTTTAAATCAATTTTATAGTGACGACTTTTTCAATTTATTAAAAATTGATTCTAATAAAAAAGTGGCTGATTTTAGTAGTCAAGAGATTTCAGATATCATTGACAAAGCTAAGGAATACGTTGGTTCAATCAGAAAATCACAAAAATTTTACTTAATTTCTAATTCAAAAGGTGATAAGTTCTTATCATTAATACCTCTCGAAAGTATTGGAGTAATTGAGTTTGTCTCAGATAAAGCATCAAATTTGGTTTCAAAAGTATTATTTTTCAGATTTCAGCAAAATAAATATAATGACTTATTCAAAAGAATTAAAAAATTAGCTGAACAAGATTTCAAAAGTATTAAGAAAAAATATGATGCTTATGCTAATGAAAAAATGAAAGTACAATTAGCTGAAAAATACCGTGAATATGGTGATTTAATTTACTCATCTCCTCAAAATTTGAAAGCAAAAGGTAAAGCAGAAATTATCCTGTCTGATTTTCAAGGTACACAAAAGAAAATTGAGCTAAATCCGAAGTTGACCTTAATTGAAAATGCCGAAAAATTCTATGAAAAATCGAAAAATTTAATTAAAAGCGTCAATATTATGAGAATGCAAAAACAAAGGATAGAAGAGCAATATCTTTTTGCTGAAAAACGTTTAACAGAACTTAAACAATGCGAAAGTCTTTCTCAGTTAGAAGAACACATAAAAAAATATTCTAATTTTTATAAGGTTAAAATGGCAAAAGAGGATAAAGAAATTAGCGAAAAGTTTAAAAAATTCCAACTTTCGGACGATGCAATATTATATGTAGGAAAAGATGCAAAAAATAACGATGAACTTACTTTTGGGTTTGGAAAAGCAAATGATTATTGGTTCCATATTCGTGGTGCAAGTGGTTCACATTGTATTTTAAAATATGCAGCATCAGGTAAGCCACCAAAAGAAATTATAGAAAAAGCGGCTTCAATTGCTGCGTATTATTCATCTCAACGAAATGGCAAATATGTTCCTGTAGTTTATACTCAAAAGAAATATGTACGGAAGCCAAAGGGTGCAAATGCTGGTGCAGTCGTCATTTCAAAAGAAGAAGTTATTATGGTTGAACCTAAGTTATTTGAAACTAATAATTAAATTTTAGCAGGATTTATATTTTTTGAACTTTTTTAACCCAAGATAGATTTTCTTTTAGGATACGTTCAACAAATCCTTTGAGAGTTAATTCTATTGCCGGACAATGTGAACAACTACCTTTTAACTGAATATATACTATGTCATCCTCAACTTTTTCAAGTTTGATTTTACCATTGTGAGATTTAATAAAATGCTTAATTTCTGAATTTATCAGTTTCTCTACAAGTTGGTATTTTTCTAAATCTTCAAGATTAGAAATATTTTGCTTTGAGTCGTTTTTTCCAAAGAATTTATCTAAAAACATTTTTTTATTAAAAGAGACGAAATTATCTAATTTTATTTAGTTTGAAATTAGTTTTGGTAAAGCATTTTTTCAATTTTTGGATTAGTAGAACTTAATTTTATAAAATAAATTCCTTGTGAAAGATTCGACAAATCTATTGTTTTTACGTAAGAACCCTTCGATAAATCAATTGTTAAAACAATTGCACCTAAATAGTTATAAAAGTCTAACTTGTCACCTTCATAAATATTTTTGAAAGAAATATCAACTGATTTTTGACCGATTGGTTGAGCAAGTAGTTGAAATGTTGATTCTGGATAAATGATAATATGATTTCCACTTTCCAATGTGCAAATTGGTATTATGGTTAATGAACCATCTTTTTTAATGATATTCAAATTTTTTGAAGTAAAAACATCAAATTTATTAATTATTAATGGCGTGTAATTTGGGTCTGAAGCCAAAACCAAGCCTTTGATTTGCAAAATAGTGTCTGCTATGGATAATAATTTTGAGGACTCTGATGCATTAAATGAAGCGTTGATTACACCGCTTAAGTAATCAAAATTATGTTTTAAGAATAAATTTGGTGATGATATAGCTTTTAACTCAAGTGGGAAAAATAGATATTTATCAAAATTCAGTCGGAATTGAATTGAATCTGTTAAAACTTTGGGGAGCTTGGTATCCAAATAAAAAGATAAAGTTAGTGTATCACCAGCTTTTGAATTATAATCTCGAGTACTTATTATTGCAAAATAACTCTCTTCGGGAGTTTGTGCTATTAAGTTGAAGATAATTGTATCTTTGCATATCGAAGATTCTTCGATTATAAAATTATCGACATAATTACCTTCTTTCTGTGATAGAAATGAGATAATTATATTTTCAGTTTCATTTGGCGCAACGATTAATGGAAGTTGCGTGTGTATTTCGAAGTTTTGTGGTAAAGATATTCCTTTAATAATTCTTGGTGTATTATAAGGATTTTGAACTTGAATAGTATCAAATACTTCATCACCGACCCAAACACTCCCGAAATTCAAAGATTTTTTTGAATAAACTAAATGTGGTTCTATTATTTCAGCTTTGAATGTTAATTTGTTTGTATCGCCACAAATATTGCTTATCCAAATTATATAACCAGAATATATTCCCGCTTTATCAGCAATTTCAGGGTTGAATTCAACACTTATTGTCTGGGATGAATTTGAATTTAAAGAAAAATTAGAAATTGGTGAAATTGTGAAACAATTAGGGAAAGATTGGTCTAAAATCGAAATGCTATCATTTAATTTCCCAATATTTTTTAATTCTCGTGTTTTTATTAAAGAGTTATCACATCGCTCAAATGTTCCGAAATCTATATAATTTGAATCGAGTTGAAGTACGGATTTAATAAAATTAACATTTAAAGGGAATGATAATATTTGTCCATCAGGGTCTATTGTTTTCAATATTAAATCAGAAGAGTAATCTCCTTCAATTTGGGTTTCAAATTTGACGATAATTCCAAGCGAATCTTGGCTTTTTAAATAATATGGAAACGTATTTGGGTAAAGTAAAGTAAATTCTGGAGCACCTGAGATATCAATAGCGGTTATAGTATCTTGAACTGAACCTAAATTTTTAACCCAAATAGTATCAATTTTAGTGCCATCGCATATAATATTTCCAAAGGCAGAATTAGTTCCCCAAACAATAAATCTATCTATACTTGATAAATCCAATGGAATACAGAAATCAGCAGGGCATTGACTTGATGTATTGAAACATATTGTACCTTTATAAAAAGCATTTTTAGAAGAATTAATTGTTAAATTTAACTCAATATTTTGATTGATATCCAAGACTTGAGAAAGTTGAGGATTTAAATCAAATGTGAAATCGCTCGTTGGTGGATTTAAAGTATAATTAACGATAGTAATAATTTCATTTCCTGTATTTTTCAAAATAATTTTTTTGGTTTTTGGTTCATTGCTTTTTAAAACTTCAGAAATTGAATTCGGTGAAGCATCAATACTCGCTTCAATGCCAAAACCTGTAACAATTATCTGCAAACTATTACATTTTCCGGTTGAAAAGAGCAAAGTATCAGAAAACTTACCCATTTTAGTAGGCATAAAGGAAAAAACTACATCCAAAAGTTGTTTAGGTTCTATTGTTGTATTACTTGGTAATTGGACTGCAAAGGGTAATTGAGTTTGTTTTAATTGAGTAATGTAACCTCGTAAATTGCCAGTGTTTTCTAATTGTAAAAGTGTGTCTTTTTTTGTATTTATACAAACCTTTCCAAAATCTATTATCGGATTTTTTAATAAAATTTCCTCTGATTGCTTCTTCCCAACTAAAAGAATATTTACAGGGTTTTTATTTCCTCTGACTGTAGTTTTGTCATTATTATCTAAACGCAGTAGATAGCTGACTGGTGTAAGGGAGTTAGGAGTAAATTGAACGATAATCGAATCTGACTTCCCGATAGGAATCGACACCGGTTCGCTTTTACCACTAGTCCAACCCAAAATTGAGACTTCAGTTGGGTTAGAAACGATAACTGATTTTGAAACAATTAATGTTGCATTACCGGTATTTTTTATAGGTATAGTGTCAATAATTTTTTGGTTACAAAAGCTATCGAAATGGATGCTGTCAGGAACTGTGATTATTGGTGAAATTCCGTAAGCACGAACAGTTATTACAGTATCTAAATTACAGGGTAATAAATAGAAACGATATTTTTGGGTGACCCAACCAGTATCAGAGAGCATAAACTTAAATTCCGTAGATGTCCCAGTTTTAAAGACATAAAATGGGGTTTTTGTTTCGAAGCTAATTTGTCCTTTATCGTCAAGTAATTCAGAATAATTTTTTACTTGGCTATTGTTATCATCTGCAATCCATTTAAGAAGTGAACTTGTAACGACTCCACATTGAATGCTATCAAGAACAAGTAAATTAGTTTCAGGGCGAGCAGTTGATTTATTTCCCTGTCCCAGCAAGTCGATATCTTTTGTGAATGTAGTTTTACCATCTTTGGAGGAAAGAACAATTGATAATTTTGCGGAATATGGACCATTTCCTGGAGGTGCGAATTTAATTACGATTGCATTTGAGTCACATTGAGAAATTGAAGAAATGCTCGAGGGAGATACAATAGAAAAAGCATTATCAAAATTAGCAGAGAGTAAAATGCTCATATCAGCATCATAAAATGAATGGTTTGAAACAATTAATGAATCTTTTCGAGAGTCTGGATAACATATTTCACCAAAGTCAATTTTATCTTTCGAAGCAAGGAATTTAGTTTGTTTCAAGTGGTAAACCCCTTGTCCGACCACCCAGCCGTCATCTGGCGTGAGAAATGTGATATCGTCGAGATCGACATTTTCAATTCCACAATTTCGTAGTGTCCAAGTTGCCCCGGCATCGGAAGTGTAATAAAGAGACCTATTATAACCGCAAGCCCAACCTGTTGTGGGGCTTGTTAAATATGCACCAAACATAGGGTAACCGGAATTGAAGCTGCGCCATGTGTTCCCGTTATCTGTTGAAAATCTCATCCCGCCTGAATTACCACCTCCAAAACACGTTGTTCCCGCAGTAGGAAGCAAGATAGAATTTCCGGATATAGTAATTTCTTCTTGCCATACTTGTGTTCCCGTAGATTTGCTAATTGACCAAGAAGAACCATAATCAGTAGTAATCCATAAATAACCGCTACTTACAGCAATTCCAGTTCCATTTTGATAAAGTATCACATCTGTTAGACCCGTTCCAACAACATTTGTTTTGAATAAAGTCCAAGAAGCACCGCCATTCGTAGTTTTATAGAAACGCTGCATATTATCGCAACCACCACCAATGATAACCCCAAGATTTTCATTTAAAAAATAACTTCCCCAAAAGCCATAAATTGCGGAATCTTTAGGAGTAACATTGACAAAAGAGGCGCCTCCATCCGTGCTTTTCCAAATACCTTCGACACCAGACACATATCCAACTAATTCGTTTACAAAAAAAACATTTTCCATATGGTCTGCAGGTTGAGGGAGTGTAGAGCCTTGCCATGTTGCTCCATAATTTGTAGAGCGAATCACAAAACCACCAAAACCGCAAGCCCAAATATAATTTGTATTTGATGGAAGTATATATAAATCTAAATAATAGCCATTATTGTATGGTGTAGGAATGTTAGTTACTTTTTCCCAATATTGAGAAAATGTAGTTTGAGTTAGTAGAAATAATAAAATGTAAAATAATATTTTCATTTTTCTTTTTGTATTTTTATAATACTTAAGTTAACAAATTAAAGACAAAAATATTGAATAAAAGTTACATTAATTTATAAAATATTATAATAAAATAAAAAAATGCTAATTTACAATTTTAAAAAAGAGAATTATGTTTGTACCAACAACTAAAGAAGAATTGATACATTTAGGATGGAAGGATAACTTGGATGTCATTATAGTTTCAGGTGATACTTACATTGATTCTCCAAACGATGGTGCGGCAGTAATTGCAAAAGTATTGATTAGAGCTGGTTGGAAAGTAGGAATAATAGCACAACCTGATGTAAATTCATCTGATGATATTACAAGATTAGGCGAACCAAGACTTTTTTGGGGTGTTACCGCTGGCTGTGTTGATTCTATGGTTGCTAATTATACTGCTTTGATGAAGAAAAAACATCAAGATGATTTAACGCCAGGTGGCGAAAATAATAAAAGACCTGACAGAGCTACAATCGTTTATACTAATTTAATTCGTAAATATTTTAAGAATACGGCACCTATTATTTTAGGTGGAATAGAAGCAAGTTTGCGTAGAATTGCGCATTATGATTATTGGACTGATTCGATTCGGCGTGCAGTTATTTTTGATGCAAAGGCTGATGCGATTTTATACGGAATGGGGGAGAAATCTATTATTGAAATTGCTAATAAAATTGATTTAAATCAAGATTGGAAAAATACACGTGGTGTTACTTATATTTCCAAAAATGCTCCAACTTCTGATTTTATTGAATTACCATCTTTTGATGAAGTAAAAAAAGATAAAGATAAATTTATTCAAATGTTCGATTTTTTTTATAAAAATAATGACCCATATTCCGCTCGAACATTAATTCAAAAATATAATGACCGTTATTTAATTCAAAATCCACCACAATTTTTACCAACAACTGAAGAATTAGATTCTTATTTTCTCGACTTCGAAAGAGATGCGCATCCATATTATGCAAAAATGGGGAAAATTAAAGCATTGGAAACAATTAGATTCTCTGTTACTTCACATCGTGGTTGTTATGGAGAATGTAATTTTTGCAGTATAACGGTTCATCAAGGACGACGAATTGTCAGTAGAAGTCAAGAATCGATAATTAATGAAGTAATTGAAATAACCAAGTTGCCAGGATTCAAAGGATATATTTCAGATATTGGCGGTCCAACAGCAAATATGTATCAAAATTATTGCAAAGTACGTGAAAATAAAGCATTGTGCGAGAAAAAGAGATGCGCCTTTCCGACAGTATGTAGTGCTTTGGAGTTATCTCATAAAAGCCAAATAGAATTACTGGACAAAATTCGTAAAATCAAAGGAGTAAAAAAAGTATTTATTGGTTCTGGCATCAGATATGATTTAATTCTTGAAGATAAAAAAGATGGTTCGAGGTATTTACGAGATATTGTCGAGCATCATATATCAGGTCAAATGAAAATTGCTCCCGAGCATACCGAAGAAAATGTGTTAAATGCAATGGGAAAAAGCCACAAATATTTAACTGAATTTAAACGTGAATTTGATAAACTGAATAAAGAAACAAACAAAAAGCAATTTCTAACTTATTATTTTATTGCCGCTCATCCTGGTTGCGATGAAATTCATATGAAGAAACTAAAACAATTTCTCAAAAAAGAATTGAGATTGAATCCAGAACAAATCCAAATCTTTACACCCACTCCATCAACTTATTCCACTTTAATGTATTATACTGAAAAAGAACCTTTTTCAAAAAAGACAATATTTGTTGAAAAAAGATTGAAAAATAAAAGAAATCAAAAAGAAATTATAACAAATAATTAGTTCCAATAAGATACAGCTGAATATTTCATATATTTATTATTTTGTTAAAATTAAATTGAATTCAGTTCCTATATCTGGAGTGCTTGTGAATTCAATGCTTGCACCAATTGCATCTGCGTTGCTTTTAGCGATAGCAAGCCCGACACCAGTACCTTCAAAAAGTCCAATAGTATCTTTCGAGCGATAAAATAAATCAAAAATTAAATCCTGGTCTTCTTTTTTTATACCAATTCCATTGTCAATTACGGAAACTATAATTTTGTCTTCATCTTCAGTAACTTTTATTGAAATTATGCCATCATCTTTTGTGTATTTAAATGCATTGCTTAAGAATTGATGAATAATTTGCTTAAAAAGATTAAAGTCAGTTTCGTAAAGAATTATATTGCTTTGATAAAACCTGTTGAGAATTTTATTAGATTTCAATATCGACTCAAAACTTGATAAGACTTCCTCGATATTGGAAATAATATTTTGAATTGATAATGAAACGGGGTTTAATCCGAATCTTGCTCTATAAATATCTTGTGTGGCTTTTGTAAAATCAGACATATTTAAAGCAGACTTTTCTATTTGATCCAAATGCTTGATTATTTCGTTTGTGTTGCCATTTTTTAGGTACATTTTGATTAAGTAAATAGAACTTGTAATGATTGTAAGCGGCGTGTTAATTTCATGCGATAGATTATCTAAAATATGACTTTTAAGCTTGGAAAGTTCTCTTTCTCTTTTCAGGTTAAGTGTTAATTGTTCTTTGGCTAAACGGAGCTCTATCTCAGCATCTTCTCGGGCTTTTTTCTCTAATTTAAAATCTTCTTTTAGTTTCTGATAAGTTTTCGTTTGAGTATCGAGAAGGTTTTTCAGCTCTTCCAACAATCGTGAAGAGTTTTCACTTTGTTCTTGATATTTATTAATATCAAAAAGTAATATATTAACTGCCAAATTACCATCCAACCAACGAAATGGTTTATAAATTGCTTGAAACCATCGATTATATTTTGTTATAAATAATTCTTTAGAATAAAATTTATTTGAATCTACATCGAAAGACATATAAGGTATATCTTCTTCTTCATATTTTAAAAGATTTAAATCATCATTTTCGAATATTTCGTTATAATATTTATTTTCGACATCACCATTTACAAAATTGAAATATTCATTACTATATAAAAATTTCTTTGTATCCCAATCAATTGTAAAAATCATACAATTCAAGGAATTGAGTAATTTTTCTGTAATATTAATTTTTTCTAAAGAAAGTTGATTAATAGTTTCATTTTCTGTGATATCAATTATTGTTACTAGAATACCAGAAATAGTGCCGTGATTGTTAATATGAGGAATGAAAATTTTTTGGAAATAATACTTTTTATTATTGATTACGTTTGTTTCGAAAACATTCACAACTTCACCAAGAAGAGCTTTATTAATATTTTCTTTTTTGTATTCGATCTTCTCGTTTTCAAATAAATTTTTAAGATTTTCCCCCCTTTTTGGGAAAACTTTATAAATCAAAGTAGAAAAATCGTTAAATAAAGCATTGTAATAGATTATATTAAAATCTGTATCTAAATAAATTACGGGATATGGAAAATAATCAAAAATTAGTGAAAACGAAGAAATATAAGTCTCTTCGTCTCTTTGGGACTCATTGTTTAGTTTTTCTTCTAAATAAATTAATTTATTTATTAATTCTTCTTTAGTTAAATTTGAATATTTCTTTTCCATACTAAGATAATTTGACGAAAATTACAAAAAAAAAATAAATTATACATTAAAATTTTTAATTGATAAATAAAAAATTGGAATATGAGATTATTTATAGGCACTTTTTTGAATTCGAGTTATATTATCGGCAATTACACAAATTTATTTAACAAATTGACGAAATATATTGATGGGAAATGGGTAGAACCACATAATTTACATTTTACCTACAATTTCCTTGGCGAAGTAGAAGACGAAATGGCAGAAGAATTAATTGCTGAACTTAATCCATTATTAAAAGAATATAAAGATAAACTCGAAATTAAAGGAATTACTGGTTTCCCAAATGTATGGAAACCCAAGCAATTAGTATGTAAAATTTTAAACGAATCACACCAAATATTTGAATTGCAAAAAGAGCTAACTCAAATATTGAAAAAATTGCATTTCAAGACAGACGAGAGACCATATACTCCACATTTGACTCTTGTTCGTGTGAAAAACCTCCACCCTGAATACTCACAGTTTATCAAACAATATTTTAATTTTTCAATCGGTGAGGTTGAAAGCTATAAAATCGAGCTAATTAAAAGCGAGCTTACAAGAAGCGGTCCTGTTTATTCAAAAATGTAAAAATTATTATTAATTTTGTATTCTTTAATTTATTAGGGTAACCTAAAATGTTTATATAAGGATTTTAATATCTTATGGAAAATAATAAAAAAGTATATATAGAAACCTATGGCTGCCAAATGAATTTTTATGATACTGAAATACTCAGTGGAATTCTAAAAAATACTGGCAGATATGAAATAATCACAGAACCAGAAGGAGCAGATTTTATTTTGCTTAATACTTGTAGCGTAAGAGATAATGCTGAAAAGACTATTTATAACCGATTAATGCATTTAAAAGCAAATAAAAAAGCAAATAAAAATTTAATTGTTGGTCTCGCAGGTTGTATGGCTGAAAGATTAAGAAAAGATATTTTTAATAAATCTGATTTAGTCAAGGTTGTTATTGGACCTGATGAATACCGACGTGCACCTGAAATATTAGACAATTCACTTGCTGGAGAAATTGGGGTAGCCGTACGTTTAAGTCGAGTGGAGACTTATGAAGATATCGAACCACTTCGCACAAAAGGATTGAGTGCTTGGTTGGCAATTATGCGGGGTTGTAACCATTTCTGTACTTATTGTGTTGTCCCTTATACAAGAGGTCGAGAAAGGTCAAGGACAGTTTCTACAATTATTGAAGAAATGAAAAGTTTAACTGATGGTGGATTTATGGAAGTAACCTTGTTAGGTCAAAATGTGAATAGTTATTTTGATTCAAGTTCGAATAAAAATTTCCCAAACTTACTTCGAACACTTGCCAAGGAATTTCCGAAAATGCGGATTAGATTTGTTACTTCGCATCCATTAGATATGAGCGATGACTTGATTTATGCTTTAAGTGAATTTGATAATTTATGCAATTATATTCATCTACCATTCCAATCTGGTTCGAATCAAATACTTGAAAAGATGCAAAGAGGTTATACGGTTGAGCATTATTTAAATAGAATTGAAAAAATAAAAGCAAATTTAACAGATTATGCACTTTCAACTGATATTATTGCAGGTTTCCCAACTGAAACTTTAGAAGACCACCAATCAACTTTGGAGTTAATGAATGAAGTAAAATTCGATGGTGCTTTTATGTTTAAGTATTCGCCACGAGAAGGCACAAAAGCATTTAAGATGGAAGATGACATTCCCGAAGAAGAGAAACTTAGACGATTAAATGAAATTATTGAATTGCAAAATAAACACTCGAAAGAATTAAATGAAAAAGAAATTGGTAAAACCTTTGAAGTTCTTGCCGAAGGTCCATCCAAAAAGAGAAAAAGTGAATGGATGGGAAGAACTAAGCACAATAAAGTTGTAATTTTTGATAATACTGACGAGAATATTCTTTACGGTGATTTAATACAAGTTAAAATCAAAAAAGCAAATTCCGCAACTTTGTTTGGAGAAGTTGAAAGAATATAGTTCAAATTTAAATTATTTTTCCAAAATTATTCATTATACTCAGGATGATTTTTTCTATTAGCTCGATTTGCAGAATCAAATTTGTGCTTGTATTCTATTGTAATGGAATTTCTCATTGAATCGATAATTTTTAAAAATCCATTTTCATTTTTTGCGAGATAATAAAATTCTCTTTTAAAACTTTCTTCATCATAATTATTTTGTTTTAAGATTTCAAGAACTCTCTTGTTTGCTTCTAAACTATCAATTGTTTTGGTGCGGGTTATTAAAATTTGCCGATAAATTTGTAGGAATTTATCTTTATTAACTTCATCACTACAAGCAACAAAAAATACAACTAATGTTGAAACAATAATCAAAATTAAATTCTTAAACATAATGGTAAATCGTTTTCTCGATAAATAAATATTAATCAAAATTAAGTAAAATAAAGAGAATATTTTTATAAATTTTATTAATTTACAAAAAAATGAGATTGAAAAAATATGAAACCAATGCATAGTTTTGTAGTAAAAGCAAAATTACCTGAAAGTATAGAAAAAATTAAAGATATTGCCTATAATTATTGGTGGTGTTGGGACAGCGAAGCAAAAGAATTATTCAATAGGATGAGTCGTAAAATATGGAATGAAGTGCACCATAATCCAATTGCATTAATTAACAGATTGCCGCAGCAAGAGTTGGAGGATTTATCGAATCAATATGATTTTACTAATTTTTTGAATAAAGTTCATAGTAAATTCGAAAAATATATCAAAGCGAAAACTTGGTTTCAAGAACAGCAAATTACTTCAAAAGGCGTTATTGCTTACTTTAGTCCTGAATATGGAATCAATGAAAGTTTTCCTGTATATTCTGGTGGTTTAGGAGTACTTTCTGGGGACCATTTGAAGTCTTCAAGTGACTTGGGCTTACCTTTAATTGGTGTTGGACTTTTATATCAACAAGGTTATTTTCGTCAAAGATTAAGTCAAAATGGTTGGCAAAATGAACTTTACCCAATCAACGATTTTTATTCAATGCCGATGTTTATAGTAAGAGATGAAAGCGGCAATCGCAAGATAATAGATGTTGATTTGCCCAATGGTAAAGTATATGCACAAATTTGGAAAATATTAGTTGGGCGTACTTTTTTATATCTTTTAGATACAAATATTGATGAAAATACAAATTTAGAATATAAAAATATAACCGACCAACTCTATGGAGGCGATAGAGATACAAGAATCCAGCAAGAAATATTACTTGGTATTGGTGGTATTCGTGCATTAAATGTTATGGGTATTGAACCTTCGGTCATACATATTAATGAAGGACACGCCGCTTTTGCATTACTCGAGCAAACTCGCAACTATATGCTTCGTTATAATATTGATTTCCATTCTGCAATGCATATTACTCGAAGTAGCTCGATTTTTACTACACATACACCTGTGCCTGCTGGTAATGAAGCATTTTCATTGGATAGAATGGAAACCTATTTCCGTAATTATGTTCCAAGTTTGGGCTTGGAATACGAAGAATTTATAGCTATGGGACAAACTTCTGGTATAAATTATAACGAAGCATTTTCTATGACAATATTAGGACTGAGGCTGACAGGTTATCATAATGGGGTTAGCAAATTGCACGGCAAAGTTTCCCAGAAAATGTGGAATAATATTTGGAAATGCTTGCCGTGGGAGGAAGTGCCAATTGATGGTTTAACGAATGGGATTCATACACATACTTGGCTTGCTCGTGAATTTGCAGAATTATATGAAAGATATTTACAACCAAGTTGGGAAATAGATATTGACAATAAAGAAATATGGAAAGATATTGACGATATTCCAAGTGAAGAACTTTGGCGTGAAAAACAGCGTCGAAGAATTCGATTAGTTCTTTTCGCAAGAGATTATTTGAAAAGCAAACAGAAAGATTTTCTCAGACCAGACCAATTAAATAAAATTAACGAATATTTAGACCCAGATGCATTGACAATAGGATTTGCTCGCCGTTTTGCAACTTATAAACGACCTTATTTGATTTTCAGCGATATGAAGCGTTTGAAAAACTTACTGACAAATAAAGAAAGACCTGTTCAAATTATTATGGCAGGTAAGGCTCATCCACACGATACTGAAGGCAAACAAATGATTCAAATGATAATACAAAAAGTCCGTGATTTCGGATTAGAAAAGCACGTTGTATTTTTGGAAGATTACGATATGGTTATTGCACGGTTAATGGTAAAAGGTTGTGATGTATGGTTGAATAATCCTATTCGTCCGCTTGAAGCAAGTGGAACGAGTGGTATGAAGGCGGCGATAAATGGTACATTAAATTGCAGCATCTTAGATGGTTGGTGGGACGAAGCCTACGATGGAACTAATGGTTTTGCAATTGGTCAAGGTGAAGAACGGGAAAATAACGCCGAAATTAATCAACTCGAATCTGAAATGCTTTTAGATTTATTGGAAAACGAAGTAGTACCAACATTTTACGACCGTGGACAATCACGAACTCCACATCGTTGGGTCGAAATGATGAAAAATTCCATTAAAACTATTACTCCTAACTTTTCAACAAATAGAATGGTAAAAGAATATGCAATTAATTATTACTTTAAAGCTCTGGAAAAAAATCAATTGTTGTTAAAGAATAATGCTCAACTTGTTGTTGAATTTGAAAATTGGCGAAAGAAAATTTACAGCAACTGGGACAAAATACAAATACAAGATATCGAAATGAAAAATGACCACGTCGCTTGGTTGGGCAAACCAATAGAAGTGTCAGTAAAAGTTAATTTAGCCCAGCTTTCACCCGAAGATATCGTTGTTCAAGTCTATTATGGAACTGTAGATGCTCATTCTGGTGAAATAGTAGATACAAATTATGCAAATCTTAAATTAATTCGAAAAGAAGGTGATAGTTATATTTATGATGGGACTTACATTTGTAATGCAACGGGAAAACAAGGATTTACAATTCGAGTTTTACCATCTCATCCATTAATGATTAAGCATTCTGATTTATATGTTTGCAAGTGGCCTCAATAGTTTAACGAAAATTTATTAAATTTCAATAGCTTTGCAAATTTAAAAAAGGTTCTGAAAAATTAATTTTCTCAGAACCTTTTGTTTAATTAATTTATCAAAATGTTGCTATTGATTTTTAGCGTCATCAATCGTTTTCATGATTTTATTTATTTTTTTATAAAGCTCAGGCAAGGAATTTAAAACAGCTTCAATTTTGAAAGCAAGTGACTTTTCACGAACAGGTGAACCATAGTAGATGCCGCTTTGGGGAATAGATTTTGGAACACCGGATTGAGCATAAATGATTACATCATCGGCAATGTTAAGATGACCTGCGACGCCTACTTGTCCTCCAAGTTTATTACGTTTGCCAATTTTAGCACTGCCCGAAATTCCTGTTTGAGCAGCCATTCCAGTATTTTCACCAACTTCTACGTTATGACCAATTTGGATTAAATTATCTAATTTGACACCATCGTTAATATATGTGGAACCAACAAAAGCTCGGTCTATTGTTGTGTTTGCACCAATTTCGACATTATTTCCAATTACTACATTACCAATTTGAGGAATTTTTGTGTAGGAACCATCAGGATTATCGATATATCCAAAGCCATCGGACCCGATTACTGCACCAGAATGAATGATGCAATTATTTCCAATTACACAATCTTTGTAGATAGTTACATTAGAGTGAAGAATAGTATTTTTGCCGATTTGTACGTTCTTATGGATTGAACAATTTGATTTAATAATTACATTGTCTTCGACGGTAACACCATTTGCAATAAAACAATTCGGACCAATGTAAGAATTTTGAGAAATTTTTGCACCATTTTCAATTACCGCAGTTGGATGAATTCCATATGAATACTCTTCTTTTTCCGCAAAATGAAAAACTAATTTTAAGAATGCCACATAAGGATTTTCTACAAGAATAAAGACTTGGTTTGCCTTTGGTTGATAACTTGATTTTTCGGGAATTAAAACACAAGTTGCTTCAGTGGATTGAAGATATTTTTCATATTTTTCATTTGCTAAAAAAGTAACATCGCCTTGCTTGGAATGTTCTATACGATTTAATCTTTTAAGTTTTGCATTTGTTGTTCCAACAATATTATTAGATTCTAAAAAATCTGACAATTCCTTAATATCCAATTCAAACATATATTACCTTTTAATAGGGTTAAGCTCATTATTTGGTGGTGTTGATTTCAAAGAATCTGGGTTATTTGGATTCTGTTGTTCTGGGTTCTCGAACTGCCTATCGTCGGGTGTGTCAGTTTTTGTTCGAGATACTCTTTTGGGCTTAACAGATTGTTTTTGTTGATTAGCTGGGTCTTTTTGAATTTTTTCTTGTAATTCTTTTTCTAATTGCTCAACATCGACACCCAATTCTTTCAGCACTTCTATTGTTAAATCATATTTGAAATTGACATAAGCAAGAGGTTGAACACTTTGGTCAAATACAATATCGAAATTTCGTGAATTTGCTACCTTTTGTACGGCTGCAGAAATTTTTTGGTCAATTGGTGTCATAATTTGTTTAACAACTTGGTCATATTCACCATTTGGTGAAAATTTCGAACGTGCATAGCCTTCGCTTTGTTCTTTTAATTCACGTAATTCTTTTTCTTTTTGAGATTTTTCTTCGTCTGTCCAAATTAGCCGATTTTTATTAATTTCAAATTCAAGATTATCAATATTTTTTTGAATTACAGACAACTCTCTTTTCCATTCTTCAACGAATGAACGAATTCGTTGTTCAGCTTGTTGAGCATCAGGTAATTTTGTGCGAATCATTTGCGAGTTGATAAAAGCAACTCTTTGTGCAAATGTTGTAAAAGGGACAATTCCTATACTTAATAGTACTAATAAAAGTAGTTTTTTCATAAATTTTAATATAAATTAATAAAATCGACTAATTTCTAAAAATCAATTATTACCTCTTTTTATAACATCTAATACTTTATATGTTAAATCAAATTTATCATCAAAATATAAAAGTGCATTACTTGTTTTGTCTAAGACTAATGAAATAGATTCTTCTTTTGCAACTTTTTGGATGGCAGTTCTAACTTTCTCTCTAATTGGGTCTAAAAATTTTTCTCTTGTTTGATTGAGTTCACCATTTTGTCCGAATTTTTGGTCTTGGTATTGGATTAATTGGTTTTGCATCATTTGTAAGGATTCTTCTTCTTTTGATTGTTGGTCAGCGGACATTAAAGATTTTTGTTTTTGATATTTTTGAATTTTGTCATCAAATTCTTTTTTCATTGCAATAAGTGAGTCCTGCCATTTTGTTCCTATTTCTTTTAATTTTTTATCAGCTGCAACAGCTTCAGGCATTTCTTTTAAAATAATTTCAATATCGACAATTCCAAATTTCAAAGTTGGAGTGTTAGAAGATTTACCTTGTGCTAAAGCAGCATTGAAAGAAAAGCTGAAAGCAAGTACAAAAATTGTTATTAATGAGATGATTGTGTATTTCATAGTTTTTCCTTATTTATTAATAATAATTCTTTTTTTTCTTAATTTTTTATTATATTCTTATTGCTGACCAAGATGGAAAAGGAATTGCCAACCTGAAGGTGCTTTCGAGGTATTAGTTGGGTCAAATCCGTAACCATAACTAAATCCAATCATACCAATTGGATTAATCAATAAATGTACACCAAGTCCAGCAGAGCGTTTCAAATCAAATGGATCTGTTTTTGCAAACGATTGCCAAACATTTCCTGCTTCGCCAAAAGCATAAACATAAATTGGCATTGGGTCTAAAGAAATTGCAAATCGCAGTTCTGCCGTATATTTTGCCAATACGTAACTTCCATTATCACTACCAATTGATCTATCTTGATAACCACGTAAAGGAGTTACACCCCATCCACTCAAACCATTTCCGCCTAAATAATATCGTTCGATTGGTGGGATTGTAGAAAGTGATTTAAAACTTGTTAAATAGCCCCATTTCGAACTCAACATAAATACTAATCTATCTTGCCCTTCGATGGATAAAATAGGATTGAAAGAATCATAATTAAGTTCGGTTTTAAGATAATCTGTTGTTCCAATTCCTAAAGAACCTAATGCAAAATCGTTGCTTAATGAAAATCTTGAACCTACGGAAGGGAAAAATTGATTGTTAATACTAATTCTGGAATATTTTTGACTTAAAGTGATTTCAGTGCCAGGAACAAATAATGAAGAAGAGCCTTGACCAACATCATTGTACATCCATCGGAAACTCCAATCTCCACGCCAGTAATCATCAGGCCATTTAAATCTGCGACCCAAATTTACTGTAATACCAGTTCTCCGCATACTGAAATAATAATTGTAGCGTGTGTCAAATAAATTGAAACCAATAGTTGTTGGCTCATCATTTAACCAAGGTTCTGTGAATCCTAATGAAAATGTTTGGTATTGTGAAAATTGACCAAATTCCCAGTTAAATGAAAATATTTGACCAGCACCACCTTTAAGTGGTTCGGATAATGAAAAGTTATTAAATGAAAAGCCTATTGAGCCGGTTAAGCCAAATGTACCCGCAAAACCAATTGAGGCATTAAATGTATCAGTTGACCTTTCTTCGACATTGTAAATTATATCGACGCTGGTATTATCAATTGCCGACGGTTGAACATCCGGTTTTAATTTTTCGGGGTTAAAGTAGTTCATTACACCTAATGCACGAATACTTCGAATTATAGCAGAACGGTCGAAATAATCACCTGGACGTGTGTATAATTCTCTTCTAATTACTTTATCTTTTGTTTTTGTATTTCCAACTATGTCTACTTTGCCTATTTTATACCTTGTGCCTTCAAAAATCATAATTGTTAAATCTAATGAATCATCTGCAACTTTTTTCTCATTAGCAATTAAGCGGGCTTGTAAATAACCATTATCTAAATATAAAGAAGCAGCATCAGTTTGGTCTTGATTTGCTTCAAGGTTTTGCTTTAATTTTCCATAATTGTATACATCACCTGGTTTGATATCAATTCTGCGTAGCAAAACTTCGTTAGAATACACACTATTACCGTCAAAATTGATTTTCCTAATAAAATATTGATTGCCTTCATTGACATTTATTGTAATGTCAACTTTACCCTCATTTTGGTCGTAAATAATCGTATCTTTAATTATTTCGGCATCAATAAAACCATGATTTTTGTAATAATCAATTAGCAATTTCTTATCATCTTGATATTTTTTATCGTCAAATTTACCAGATTTCCAAAATTGCCACCATTTTTTGATTTTAGTTTCTTCGAAAGAGCTTATTAAATCACTTGCATCGACTTTTTTATTTCCGATTATAGTGATTGAGCGTGTTTTGAAATGAGTGCCTTCATCAATAAAAAAGTGCAAATCGACGTAGTTTTTTAATTCAGTATACCGAATATCCGGAGAAATTTTAGCAAAGAGTAATCCTTCATCGCTATATTTTTTTCTAAGAGCATTTTTAATTAATAGAGTATCATAATTAGAAATAATGTCGCCTTTAGTTTTATTGACTTCTTTTAATAAGTCCTTTGTGCTTATTGCATCATTTCCTTCGAAGAAAATTTCGTTTAATCTTGGGAATTCTTCAACTTTAATTAACAGAAAAATGCCTGCATCTGTGATTTTGTCGATTAAAATTTCAATTTTATGGAATTGTTTTCTTTTCCATAGATTCAAAATGGCATTTTGAATTTTTGTTTCATTTGTTTGAGCAATCACATCTCCAACACGAAGTCCAGAGAGAGAAATAATTGTTTCAGCTGAAACAAAATTGTTGCCTTCAACACTTATACCAGCAATAATAATAGGTTTAGCTTGCTCGGTTGGTAATTGAGCATAAGAAAAAAATGAATAAAAAATTAATAAAAAAACTAAAAATAATTTAACTTTCATTATTTTTACCGGTATTTGAATAGTTGGGTGCAAAATTTTGCGTTCTAATTTGTTTAGATGTTTTTCCAAATCTTCTTTCACGAAGCATAAAGCTATTTATTGCATCATACAAATCATTTCGTCGAAAATCAGGCCAGTACTTTTCTGTGATAAAAAATTCACCATAAGCCATTTCCCATAACATAAAATTGCTTAACCTTAGTTCACCCGAAGTTCTAATTAATAAGTCAACATCTGGTAAATCTTTTGTTGTTAAATATGAAGAGAATAATTTTTCATTTATATCTTCGGGAGAAAGTTTACCACTTCTTGCATCAAGAGCTAATAATTGAACGGCACGAACAATATCCCAACGCCCGCTATAACTTAAAGCTAAAGTCATAGTTAATCCGGTATTTTTACTTGTTTTTTCAATTGCTTCGTATAGTAATGTTTGTACGCTCATTGGCAAAGAGTTTGTTTTCCCGATTGTTTTAATACGTACTTTATTTTTATGTAATTCATCAACTTCCTTGCGAAGATAATATTCAAGAAGTAACATCAAACCATTTACTTCTTCGACAGGTCGATTCCAATTTTCAATAGAAAAAGAGTATAGAGTTAAATATTCAATGCCAATTTGCGAACATGCTTTTACAATATCACGAACGCTTTCAATACCCATACGATGACCTTCGAGCCTATTCAAATTTTTTGATTCAGCCCATCGACCATTTCCATCCATTATAATGCCAATATGTTGAGGTAATTTGCCTTTTGTTTTTAAAGTATCTTGAATATTACTATCTTCGGGGGTTAATTCGTTAATCCACATTTTTTACCTAAAAAATATTAAAGTAGAAAATTGTTTTATCTACCTCCAATATAAATAAAATGCTAAATTAAATAAATTTTTTTTATTTATAATTATTTTTTTTCAAAATTTTATAATGTGATTAAATCAATGTAGTAATATTGTTACATAAATATGTAGAATATAATATTGCGAGAATATAAATATTATGAAAATATCTTAATTAAAATTATTGTTTATAGAAAATAATATCGTAAATTTGTATTTATAACTTAAATATATTTAATTATTTATAGGTTTTATATGTTCAAAAATACTTCTATTTTTGTAAGAATAATAGCAATCATTGTACTTAGCAATGCATTATTCATTTTGTTTGTATTTATATTTACGCTACCAAATATCAAAACAGGAATTTTTGATGAACGAAAACAATCTTTGAAAAATCCTGTCGAAATGGTTTATTCTCTACTTGACAGTTTAAATAATAAAGTAGTCTTAGGCCAGTTAACTTTAGAGGAAGCAAAAATAAAGGCTATCGAAACAGTTCCGAAATTAAAATACGATGATGGTAAAAACTACGTTTGGCTTCATAATTCACAAAATATTTTTATTGTCCATCCTAATAAAAAACTAATAAATAAAGATATGTCTGATGCTTCAGATAATAACGGAGTTAAATATATTGCTGAGATGACAAAAGTAGCATTAGCAAATGGTGATGGTTATGTATCTTACAGTTTTCCAAAACCAACAGATTTGGAACATCCGCTACCCAAAATTTCATAAGTTAAATATTTCAAACAATGGGATTTAGTCATAGGAACAGGGACTTGGGTTGATGACGTAGAAAATCACATTTCTTCAATTACTAACTCAATTATTTTCGGAAGTGTAATAATAGTAATTTTGTCAATATTGTTAGGCATTTTTATTAGTTTATCAATAATTAGACCTTTAAAACGTGCTGTTACATCAATTCATAACATTGCAGAAGGCAATTTTTAAATTATACTAATTAATAAAGTAAATTAATTATAAATATTTTAAACCAACTAAAAAAGGAATTTTTATGAAAAAATCATCTTCTTTGTTCTTTTTGCTTTTTGCAACGATTTACATTTCGTTTGCTCAGACCAATGACACGAAATTTGGAATTAATTTAGGCGGATATCTAAAAACTGATATGTTTTACGATACAAGACAAAGTTTAGTTTTAAGAGAAGGGCACGTGTTGTTTTATCCATTACCAGTTTCTTTAGATGCAAATGGAAAAGATTTAAATGCGAATGGAAGTTTTAATATTTTATCAATCCAATCAAGAGTATGGGGTAAAATTACAGCACCTGATGCATTTGGTGCTCAGAGTAGTGGTTATTTAGAAGGTGAGTTTTATGGTACATCTGATGGAGATGTTAATGGTTTTAGGTTACGTCATGCATTTTTGACATTAAAATGGGAAACAACTGAATTATTAGTTGGACAAACTTGGAATCCTATGTTTCAAACTGACTGCTTTGCGGGAGTAATTTCCTTTAATACAGGTTTTCCTTTTCAACCATTTGGTCGAAATCCGCAAGTCAGATTAAAACAATCATTTGGTGCTCTGAATTTATATTTAACCGCTTTAACTCAAAGGGACTTCAACAGTCCTGGACCAAATGGATTTTCGTCAAGTTATTTGAGAAATGCAATTGTTCCGGAATTAAATGCTAAAATTGAATATTCAACGAAAAGTCAAAACGAAGATTTATTATTTGGTGCAGCAAGCAGCTACAAGTCACTGGTTCCGAGACAAAAAAATTCCAAAAATGTTGAAGTAACCGACGAAAAAGTCAATAGTTTCGAAGCAACTGGATATTTCAAATATAGAACAGACCCAATTGAATTTAGATTACAGGGCTTTTACGGACAAAACGCCGCTGATTTGATGCAAATAGGAGGATATGCCGTAAAAAAGACTACAGATCAAGCTAAAATAACAAATGATTTATGGGAATATACTCCTTTTAATGTAGTTAGTGGTTGGACAGAGATAATATCATTATTTCCAACAAGTTATGGTAAATTTGAACTTGCTGTTTTTGGAGGATATTCAAAAAATTTGGGTACATCTGATGAAATTATGGGTGATGGTTTACAAAGTTCTTATATTTTTGCAAGGAATTCTAATATTGACGATTTAATTCGTGTATCACCGAGAATTGCTTTTTCATCAGGTAAAACAAAATTTGCGTTCGAAACTGAATATACAGCAGCCAAATATGGGATTAATGACAAAGATGGAAAAGTAAACAATGGGGAAAGTGTTTCCAATATTAGATTTCTTTTGGCAGCATTTATTTTCTTTTAAAAATCCATAAGTATTTTTTTAAGCAAGAGGTAGTGTATTCTACCTCTTTTTTTATTTTGCAATTGAAAAAAAGCTAATTCATTTGAGATTTTGGATAAAATATTGAAAAAAAAATGTTTTCTCAAAATATTATTTTGAGAAAAATAAGAAATTTATTGAGTAAATTTATTGAGTAAATTTATTGAGTAAATTTATTGATAAAATTGATTAAAGGTTGAATTGCTTCAAAAATTATCAGTGTTTTATCAATAATGTCATCAGACAAAAGCTCTTTATCAGAAATTGAAGCCATAGCAACGAAACTTTTATATTTCAAGAAATCGGCAGCTGGACTTTCCTGTGAAAATCCCTTTGGAACTCGAATTAATTTCATCCCGTCATCTGAACTTAGTTCGCCAAAAATATTTTGAAAATTATCATTAAAAATGATATCTTCAAATTCTTCAAAATTACCTTCTATGGCATAGCGCAATTTGGCAAGGATTTTTGGTTCGGGCATATAAATTCCACCACCGGCAAAAGTACTACCCGGTTGTAGGTGAAAATAATATCCGGCTGTATTCCAAGCTTTTCGTCCAGATTTATTGATACTTGCCCCAAAATTGATTTTATATGGAGTTTTATCTTTAGAAAATCGAACATCTTTATTAATCCGAAAAATGCAATCTTTTGCTGTCAAATGCATAATTGAGTTATCATTTCCGGAGTGGATATTAATTACTTGTTGTATAAATGTATGAAAATTGTTCTTCGCATTTTCGTAGTCATCTTTATGCTGTGAAAACCAATCTTTGTTATTATTTTGATTTAGCTCTTCTAAGAAGCTGATTGTAGAACTTTTAATCATTAATTTCTATTTTTTTCAAATAAGCACGACGATAAATTTTTATATTTTGTGTAATTCTTATAAAACAAGTGCGAGGAAAAATGCTAAGATTATAAATAAAAAAGTAAAAATCATTAAAAAGGTATTATCCTTTTTAGTATTTTTAGCCCCCCGTAGTTATTTAATTTTGTTTGTGATTGTGGGAATCACTTACCTATATAGTTAGGTAACTTTTTGCTGCAGAGTTAATTTTTTGTTATGTCGTTTTCTGCAAGTTGTTTGTTTAATACCATTTTTACAAGTCCAATAGTTGTTTTAGCCCCATATTTAGCCATAATATTGCGTTTATGAGTTTCAACTGTACGAGGGCTAAGATTCAACTTGTCGGCAATTTCTGGAATATTTTTTTCTTCTACCAGCATTTTTAAGATTTCTTTTTCTCTATCAGTTAAATCTGTTGAATTTTGGATATAAGTTGTGTATTCTTCAGTTTGAGCCTCTTCTTGAATAAGCATATTCAAGCATTCACGTGAATAATATTTATCTCCAAAGCTTACGGTTTCTATTGCTTGCATCGTTTCTTCTATGTTTGCTGACTTGAAAAGAAATCTTTTTGCTCCTATTTGAAAACATTCCACTATAACCTTCCTGCTATTAATTGCAGTGAGAAAAATAAGTTGTGTGTTTGGATATTTTTCTAAAATTTCTTTACCAACTTCGAGACCATTGGAATCAGGCAAAAGTATATCGAGGAGAATAATGTCAATTTTTTGCTTTTTAATTACTTCCATTATTCCTTTTTTTGAGTATGCAGTATAAATTTTACCAAATTTCATAGAATCATCTAAGTAAGCTTTTAGCAAATTAGCCACAACTTTATGATCATCTGCAATTAAAATCCCAAGTTCTTTAAATTGCTCGTTACTGACCATATTTAGCTCCTATGATTGATTTAATTTATTTTAATTAAAAAAGATTAATAATTGATTTTAGAATAGATAGTATAAAATTAAATCAAGTCAATTAAAAAATTTTTTAATAAATATAATATTTTAGTTTTCAATTATTATGTAATTCAAATCTACGAAATAAATTTGAAATAAAAAGGGGTAATAATATATTTTTTATCAATTTTTTATTTAAACCTATATTATTTTTATTCAATCGAGTAAATTTGTTATCGTAGCGAATTATATATAAAATTCAAGTAGTGAAAAATTAACTGACTATTTTAATAAAATAAACATTTGAATTTTATAAGTTTTATTAAATAAGACAAAAATATTAATTATAATCAACTAAATATTTAGATAAAATTAATTTGATAATTTTTTTGAAATAATGAACTCAAATTTGTGGATAACTTTTCTTCATAACCAAAAGCATCAATAATACTTCTGGCATATTAGTTGTGAAATACTACTTTTATTAAAATTTGGAGAATATTATCAAGGATTTTACTAATGCTTCTTGAGAAATATCGATATTTCACCAAGTTATTGGCTATTATTAGTCTTTGCTTTTTTTTAGCAACGCCATTTGGATTTGCTGAGCAATTGCCGAAAAATAGTATGCCAATCCCAAAGCTTTCGATTAACGTTGATATGGCAGATAAATCTAATGATTTGGTGTTAACTCTTCAAATTCTTGCAATAATGACTGTTTTAACGCTTGCACCATCAATATTAGTTATGATGACAAGCTTCACAAGAATTATTGTAGTATTTCATTTTTTGAAACAAGCCCTTGGCACTGCTACTCAACCACCATCTCAGGTTTTGACCGGACTTGCTTTGTTTTTGACTTTTTTCGTTATGCAGCCAGTTTTAAATGAAGCGAATCAAAAGGGAATACAACCATATTTAAGAGAAGAAATAACCCAACAACAAGCAGTGGATAATATTATCCAACCTTTCAGAAAATTTATGCTTAAACACACTCGTGAAGAAGATTTAGGACTTTTCATCAAATTAAGTGGTGCAAATAAACCAAGAACAATTGATGATGTTTCTACTATGACAATTATACCAGCATATACTATTTCGGAATTGAAAATTGCTTTTCAAATTGGATTTTTATTATTTATTCCTTTTTTAGTTTTAGATATGATTATCGCAAGTACATTAATGTCTTTAGGTATGTTTTTGTTGCCACCGCAACTAATTTCATTACCGATAAAAATCCTATTGTTTATTTTAGTTGATGGATGGAATTTATTAATAACTTCATTAATGAATAGTATAATGAAAACAGGATAAAATTATGACAGAGACAATGGTAATTAATTTAGTAAAGGAAGCATTTTATTATACTTTAATTATTGCTGGACCAATTTTATTGATTTCTCTTATTGTTGGTTTGGTGATTTCTATTTTTCAAGCAGCAACTTCAATTTCTGAACAAACATTGACATTTGTGCCGAAATTAGTAGCTGTGTTCCTTATTATTTTAATTATTCTGCCTTTTATTATAACTCAATTAAAAGACTTTACAATACGAATTTTTACAATGATTCAAAATATGTGAAATTATGTTAGATTCCACAACTATAAGCATTTTATTGAATAAATTCTTGGTAGGATTAATGATATTTCTTAGAGTTAGTGGATTTTTGTTTGCTTCGCCAATGTTCCAACAATCGGCAATAATTTCGCAAGTAAAAGTAATGTTCGGAATTCTATTAACGTTGATTTTAACTACTGCTTTTTGGCAAGAGCAACCAAGTTTAGAGCTTCACCCTTGGGTTTTAGCAATTTTAGCATTCAAAGAAATAATGATTGGTGTAGCAATTGGTTTTTCTGCGCAACTTGTATTTTTTGCCGCACGATTTGCTGGTGGTTTGATAGATTTTGATATGGGTTATCATACTTCAATATTATTTGACCCTGTTTCTACAACTCCGACCTTGATTGGCGAACTCAAAGAATTAATAGTATTAATGGTATTTTTATTAATAAATGGACATCATTATTTATTGGAAGCATTACTTGTAAGTATGAAAGCAGTTCCTATTGGTACTTTTGCCGTAACAGAAAGCACTGTTAAACTTTTAGGTGAATTTGCTACTTCAATCTTTATTGTGGCAATAAAAATATCAGCACCTGTGCTATTATCATTATTTATAACAAATTTGGCACTTGCATTACTTGCGAGAATCGCTCCTCAAACGAATATTTTTGTTTTAAGTTTTCAGTTAAAAGTTGCAGTTGGATTAATATTACTTTTTGTTACTGTTCCTTTTTTCATTTATGCTGCGAAATATTCTCTTGAAAGTTTCCAAGATTTGACTATGAAGATTTTATTATCACTAAATCCAGGGAGAGTGTAAATGGCTGAAAATCCAGATGGAATGGAGAAAACCGAGCAAGCGACGCCGAAAAGATTAAGCGAAGCAAGAGAACGTGGTCAAGTTGCGAAAAGTGTTGATGTTACTACATCAGCTATGTTGCTTTTAGGTGGAATGTCCGTTTTCATTTTTGGTACTACAATTTCAACTAATTTGCTTGGTTTTACTAAATCTTTATTAATTAATATTACCAAAATTGAAATTACAGATTCTTCAATTCAAGATTTTTCTTTCAAATTATTTGGATTCGTTGCGGGAATAATTGCTCCAGTTCTTTTAACAATTTTTGGAATTGCTATTGCAGGAGAAGTTGCTCAAGTTGGGTTTAAATTCGCTAATAAAAAATTTACGGAAGGTCTTAGATTTAAAGAAGTTTTTAATCCATTTAAAGGCATAAAAAAAGTAATATTTTCGAAAAATTCAATTTTCGAACTTGCCAAAGGTATTGCAAAATTAATTGTTCTCGGGTTAATAGCGTATTCTGTTTTGGAAAATAAAAGTGAAAGAATTGTAATTTTAATGAATCAGCCATTTATTGAAGTTGCAAATTTTATATTTTCAACTTCTTTCGAATTAATTTGGAAAATTGGACTTGCATATATCGTTATAGCATTGACTGATTATTTTTATCAAAGATGGCGCTTTAACGAAGATATGAAAATGACCAAGCAAGAAACTAAAGATGAATTCAAACAAATGGAAGGTGACCCATTAATAAAATCAAGAATTCGCTCAATTATGCGAAGTCGACTGAGACAATTGATGATAAAGAATATACCAAGCGCCGATGTGATTTTAACTAATCCTACTCATTTTGCAGTTGCAATCAAATACACTAAGGGCGAAATGTCAGCACCAAAAGTAATTGCCAAAGGTGTAGATTTTTTGGCAATGAAAATTCGAGATATAGCAATGGATAACAACGTTCCAATTGTTGAAAACCCACCGCTTGCAAGGCAGCTTTATTACAATGTTGACGTTGATGAAGAAATACCAGAAGAATTATATAAAGCTGTCGCCCAAGTTCTTGCATATGTTTATTCTCTTAAACAGCCCGCATAATTTGTTTTAAATAGATGCAAATATCTTTTTAATTGCAATATTTTTATTAGTTTTGTTGAATGAATTTAAGCAAATTTATTTCTTCTCGATTTTGGGATACTGAAAATAGACGATTTGTTAACTTTGCTCGATATTTTGCGATTGCAAGTATTGTAATTGGTTCCTTAGCTTTGGTTTTATCTTTATCAGTCCTTGAAGGATATGATAAAGAACTAAGAAAAAATGCAGTTAAATTCACAGCCCATATTAACTTGCAAACTTTTAACCGCCAAATTATTCAAGATTACCAAAAATATATTCCGAAAATGTTACATTTTTTTAAAGAAATCAAAAGTGTCGAACCTGTTATTAAAAGTGAAGCATTAATAAAGAACCAAAATAACGTTGAAGGAATATTTTTAAGAGGTGTGCCTCCAACTTATAATTTTTCTTCCTTCACAAATGACTTGACTTCAGGAAAATTTGATATTAAGGAAAAAAACTCGATAGTTTTAGGGAAAAGATTAGCAGAAAAATTGCATTTAAAAATCGGGGACGAAGTAATTTTATTCGGCATAAAATCCATTGAATCCTTGTCAAACGTAAATTATACAATTGCAAAGTACAAAGTAGTTGGAATTTTTCAATCAAATATGGCTCAATATGATGATATTGTGGCATATATTAATTTTCAAAATGCACAAAATTTAATGGGTTTGCAAAATAATGAAATAACAAATTTTGAAATTATGTTGGATGATGTAACAAAAAGTCCAACCACTGCTGAAAAATTAGAAAAGTATTTGGGATATCCATTTTATGCATTGACAGTATATGATTTGCACCGTTCAGTTTTTTCTTGGATTGAATTACAAAAAGAACCAATTCCGATTGTTTTAGGATTAATTACAATTATTGCAGCCTTTAATATTGTTACAACTCTTTTTATTATAGTAGTAGAAAAAATTAAATCTATAGCCACATTAAGGGCAATAGGGCTTCCAAGAAAGATTGTCGTATCAATTTTTGTTAATTTAGGGCTAAGTTTAGGGTTAATTGGTTCGTTTGTTGGTTCGACAATTTGTTTAATTTTTAGTTATTTGCAACAAAATTATCATTTAATTAAATTGAATGGCGACATATATTTTCTCGATGTTTTACCAGTTGAAATTGTTCCTATACATTACATTATTGTAATTATATTAACCACACTCTTATCTTTTTTGGCTACTTTAATTCCAGCAATTGTAGCATCGAAAATAAATCCAATTCAAGCATTTAGATTTAAATAGAAATGGATTATCAATATGCAGAAAATTGTTATTAATATAATTCTGATATTGATTTTAAACATATTAAGTATTTCGAATCTCATTGCCGTTGATTTCAATTTTAGACCAAGCGACTCAGTAGCACTTGATATATATAATATGAATAACATTGATAATTTCACAAGTACTGAATTGATTAAATATGGCAATATTTTTGTTTTTAATAATCTTGGACATTTTAAATTGTCAACAAATTATGGAAATTTTGAACTGACGCAAAATTATCAAGGGAATTATTTACAAATTCAAGATAATCCATATAGAGATGATGAATTTTGGTTATTTAATTATAATAATTTTTTTGCAAATGAACATTTTGGCATTTTATTTAGACAAAATTTACAATTTACATCTGATTCGAGGAATATTGGAATTAATAAGATGATGAGGTTGAATGGGCAACTTGGACTAAATTATTTGGATGATAATTTCCAAGTTGAAGCACTTTATGGTAAGGAAAATAATAATTTGTTGGAATTAAAATCAACAGGAAATTTATATTCATTCAATTTTAATTTGAATAAAATTGATTTCGAGTCCTTTTTCTTAAAAGCAAGATTATTAAGTAATTTCTTAAATTTAAATTATGACCGCTCAAATCGTGATATATACGGATTAGTGGAATTGCAAAGTAATCAAATCGATTCAACAAATTATTATGCGAGATTAAAATATAAAAATATGCAAAACAACTTATTATCTTATTCCACTAACACAAATTTATTGCCATTGGAACAAAGGCAGGAAAGCGATTATGAGTTTTTATTTGGAATTAATTACGCTTTGTTGAAAAATTTTATTTTAAATTTCAACATTAGTTTAAATGATATGGAAGTAGAAAGATTTTACAAATGGTATATCTCTGATGTTCCTTATTCACCATATAATAGAAATGTAAATCAATTTGATTTAATGTTCAATTCAGGGTTTGAGTTCACATATAAAAATTTTATGCAATCATTCCGAGTTGGTGTTTCAAATCACACAGAAAAGAACTTGCTTTCGTTAAAATATTTGGTAGGCGAAAGTAATTATACTCAATATAATCAAATTGAGACGCAAAGAGATAATAGTTCATCCCGAATAAGTATTATTTCTAATACTGGTTTGAAAGTGAATGAAAATACAATAATTTCAGCAATCTATAATGTTCAACTTTTTACTTATGATACTCCGAGTCCAATTAATTATGATGACCGTGATGAATTTAATAGTATAATCAATTTACAAGCATACCATAGATTTTCGAATTTTCTCAATTTAACTTTGGAATTTGAAAATAGGAGAAATCACTTAGTGTATATTGAAAGTCAGCGGAGTTCATTAAACAACTGGAATATTGTATACAGGTATTCAACACAAGTCAATTTTTCACAACCAAGCTTTTCGATGCATCCAAAAGCAGAAGTGCTTGCAAATTATACAGTTTATGATTACGAGCAAACATATTCAAGTTTACGCAGTATAAGCTTTAGACAAATGTCATATTTCGATTCTATCGTTGTGAAATTATCTGATATTATTATTAGTGAAAGTAATTTGAGTGTTAAATATAGTGAAAGAGGAATATTATTTTGGAATGATTTTAGTGAATCACCTCAAAATGGAATCTATGATGTTTTTTTCCTGACAATGCTCAAAAGAGAATATGCAACGGGAAGTTATTTAGGAGCTGGTATTAAATTTTACAACTTCTCGCAATCTCGCATTAGCAATATAAGTCAATTGGAATACGAATTGAAATCAATTTCACCTGAAATTTCAATCAATTACGTCTTAGGTAATTGGAGTTTAAAAATAAATGGTTGGTATGAATTTCAAACTATCAACAAAACAATTAAAAAACAAGTACCAAATTTGTCAATTTTTGTAAATATGATTTTTTAAAATATGGAAAATTTTGAATTTCACGAAAATTTAGTTTTAGAAAGCAATCACAAATCTTTGGATATAGTCGAAAATTTAATAGAAAAGGTAAAAGACCGATATTCAATTTCAAAGGATTGTTATTTTAACATTTTAGTTGCAATTACTGAAGCAGTCAATAATGCAATATCTCATGGCAATCATTTCGATGAAAATAAATTTGTAAAATTTGAAATTTTTTCAAATTATAAAGAACTTGAAGTAATGATAACAGATGAAGGAACGGGATTTGACCCAAATGTATTAGAAGATTGCACAAAAGAGGAAAACTTAATGAAAGATAGTGGTCGTGGAATTTTTATAATACGAGCTTTGACAAAGGAATTCGAAATTAAATCTACAGAAAAAGGTACTTTTTACAGATTATTATTTAACTTATCTCATTAATATGAATTTTGAATTTTACGATTTTCCAAAAATCACAATAAATGGCAAAATTTATTGGGAAGTTCTTTCCAAAAAAGATTTAAAAGAAAAAAAAGGTGTTAAGGTTCAATTAGGTGACGATTACGATTTGCAAGTCGCTATTTTCTTAGTGGATGAGCAATTGTATTGCGTTTCTAATGTTTGCCCTCATAAACATCAAGATAAAATTTACGAAGGATTTATTAAAGATACCCAAATAATGTGTCCTTTACATGGTTGGACATATAATTTAAAAACAGGTGAGAATGTAAATAATAGACAAGGAGTTAAAAGACTTAATACTTATCAAGTAATTGAATTAGACGGGAAAATTTATATCGAAGAACCAGAAATAAGTTTGCCGAAATGGCGAACAACTTAATTCTTATAATTGAAGTATGGAAATTCCAGTAAATATTAAAAATATTCTTTTGGAAGAAAAGCTCGATTTTATCGAAGGATTAAGCGATATTTTACTTGAAAAAATTACTAATTTAACCACAAAACCTGGAGTTTATTTACATAAGAATAAAGAAGGTAAAGTAATTTATGTTGGCAAAGCAAAAAATTTAAAAAATCGAATTAAATCTTATTTCCAGCAAGGGCGTATCGTTGATGCAAAAACTAAAGCAATGGTCAGCCATATTGCGGATTTCGATTATATAGTTGTCGATACTGAAGAAGAAGCTTTCATTTTGGAAGACAACTTAATTAAAAAGTATAAACCAAAATATAATATACTTTTGAAAGATGATAAAACTTATCCATATATTAAAGTTACAAATGAAGAATTCCCAAAAGTATTTTCGACTCGTAAATTAATTAAAGATGGTTCCAAATATTTTGGACCTTTTGCTGATGTTCGTTCGATGAATCATATGATAAGATTAATCCGAAGTTTATTTTATGTTAGGTCTTGTAAGTTGAAATTAACCGAGGAAACTATAAAACAAGGGAAGTTTAAAGTTTGTTTGGATTATCATATACATAAATGCGAAGCTCCTTGTGTCGGTTTTGTTTCGAAAGAGCATTACAATGATAATATTAAAAAAGGTATTCAAATTTTGCAAGGTAGAACGAAGGAAGTCGAAAAACTCCTTGAAGAAAAAATGCTAAATTTAGCTGAGGAATTGAAATTTGAAGAGGCAAATGATATAAAAAATAAAATTTTAAAATTAAAAGACTTTTCCTCTCATCAAAAAATTGTTTCAACCGATTTAAAAGACCGAGATATTTTCGGCATTGCAAGACAAAAGGAATATGTTTGCTCGGTAGTTTTTACTGTAAGAGAAGGCAAGTTGATAGGACGCAAGCATTTTATTGTTAAAGATAATTTACAATCAGAAGAAGCAGAAATTACCAAAACAACAATTGAAAAATGGTATTTGGAAAGTGATTTTTTGCCACAAGAGATTTATTTACCTACAGAGCCGGATGATTTGGAACTTATAACCGATTGGTTAAAGCATAAATATAAAAAATCAGTTATTATATCTATTCCACAGTCTGGTGAAAAGCGAAAGCTCGTAGAAATGGCAAATTCCAATGCTGAATTGATTTTAGAAGATTACATTGCTGCAAGCGAAAGCAGAGAAAAAATTATTTCCAAATCTGTGCTTGCTTTGCAAAGAGATTTAAAATTATCAAGACCGCCATTAAGAATTGAATGTTTTGATAATTCGCACATTCAAGGAACGGATTTAGTATCTTCAATGGTTGTGTTCGAAAATGGAAAATCCAAGAAAGCAGATTATCGAAAATTTAAAAATGAAACTGTGTTGAAAAATGATGACTTTGCAACAATGAAAGAAGTTATTAATAGACGATACAGCAGATTGATTAATGAAAAAGCGCATTTGCCGGATTTAATTGTAATAGATGGGGGAAAGGGTCAACTTTCTGCTGCTTGGGAAGTTTTAAATGAATTACAAATTGCAAACAAAGTATACGTAATTGGGTTAGCAAAAAGATTAGAAGAAATATTTTTTCCTGAAAATCCTGAATCTTTAATATTACCGAGAAGTTCGAGCAGTTTGAGATTATTGCAACAAATTCGAGATGAAGCTCATAGGTTTGCAATAACGTTCCATCGTAAGCTTCGTGACAAGCGTACATTGCAAACAGAATTAAGTCAAATTGAAGGAATTGGCAAAATTAAAGCCGAAAAGCTATTAAAGCAATTCGGCTCTGTTAAACAAATCCAGCAGGCATCTTTTGAAGATTTAGTTAAAGTTGTTAATCAAAAAGATGCTAATAAAATAATTGAATTCTTTAAGAACAAAAGTTAAATTTTAATTTAATCCACGTTTGTTTAATAACGGTTCAATGCTTGGTTCTTTACCACGGAATTTAATGTAAAGTTGCATGGGGTCTTCGGTATTTCCACGTTCGAGAATATTTTTTCTGAAAGCATCTGCAGTTTTTTTGTCGAAAAGACCATTTTCTTTGAATGCTTGGAAAGCGTCGCTATCGAGAACGCCAGCCCAAATGTAGCTATAATAACCTGAATCGTAACCTCCACCAAAGCTATGACGGAAATAAGTTGATTTATATCTGGAAATAATTTCTGGTATTAAACCTAACGCATTCATTTTTTCTGTTTCAAATTTATTTACATCTTCTGTTAAAGGGCTTTCAATTGTGTGGTAATACATATCTAAATATGATGCAGCAAGGTATTCAACAGTAGCAAAACCTTGGTCGAACTTCGAACTGTTAACAATTTTATTTACTAATTCTTGTGGAATGACTTCGCCTGTTTTATAATGTTTTGCATAAAGTGCTAAAACTTCAGGTTCGAATGCCCAATTTTCCATAATCTGTGAAGGTAATTCAACAAAATCACGAGCAACATTGGTCCCACTTACACCGAGATAATTACAATTTGAGAAAAGACCATGCAAGCCATGCCCAAATTCGTGGAAAAATGTTTCCACTTCATCAATGTTCAAAAGTGAAGGTTGATTTTTTGTTGGTTTAGCAAAGTTAAATACAAGAGAAACAATGGGCGATATTTTTTTTCCGTTTTTATAATATTGTTCTTGGTAATTTGTCATCCAAGCGCCACCTCTTTTGCTATCCCTTGGGAAAAAATCCATATATAAGATTCCAAGATGAGAACCATCAGAGTTTAATACTTCATAGCCAACTACATCTTTATGGTAAACAGGTAAATTTTTCAATTCCTTAAAGGTAATTCCATATAATTTATTTGCAACGGCAAATATGCCGGCCCGCACATTTTCTAATTTAAAATATGGACGGAGTTGCTCTTCATTTAAATCATATTTTTTCAATCGAACTTTTTCTGCATAATATCGCCAATCCCAAGGTTCAAGTTTGAATTTTCCTCCTTCTTCGTTTATCATTTCTTGATATTCATCTGCTTCTTTTTTTGCCATTTTAATTGCAGGTGTCCAAAGTTTATCGAGCAATTCAAAAACTTTTTCGGGTGTTTTTGCCATATTTTCAGCAAGGACGTATGCAGAATGCGATTTATAACCTAAAAGTTTTGCTCTTTCTAATCTTAAATTAGCAATTTCTTCTATAACTTTTTTATTATCGAATTCATTATTATTATTCCCTCGCATTGAGTAGGCACGCCAAATCTTCTCTCGTAAATCCCGTTTTGCAGAATATTGCAAGAAAGGCATAACTGATGGATTTTGTAATGTGAAAATCCATTTATTTGGCATATTTGAAGCTTTAGCATCCTCGGCAGCAGCATCTATTAATGATTGAGGCAATCCTGCTAAATCTTCTTTATTATCTATAACTAATTTAAAATCATTTGTTTCTTTTAACACATTTTGATTGAATTTCAAAGTGAGTAAGGAAAGTTTAGAGTTAATTTCCCGCAATTTTGTTTGAGATGCATCATCTAAATTTGCTCCATTGCGAGCAAAATCGTTATAATCTTTTTCAAGTAATCTCATTTGTTCTGCGGTCAACTTCAATGAATTTCGCTTTTCGTAAACAGCTTTGATGCGTTCGAAAAGTTTTTTGTTCAGCAAAATGTTATCTGAATGTTCTGAAAGGATTGGTGAAATCTCATTAGCAACCTTTTGCATTTCATCATTAGTGATAACACCGTCTAAATTAAAGAAAATCGTAGTAATTCGGTTTAAAAGCAAACCACTTTTGTCGAGAGCATCGATAGTATTTTCAAAATCTGGAACTGCTTTATTGTTAACGATTTCGTCAATTTCTTTTTCGTGAATCTTTATTGCTTCTTTTATGGCAGGAAGAAAATCCGATGTTTTGATTTTATCAAAAGGAGGAACTTGATATAGTGTTTTAAATTCTTCAAGTAAAGGATTAGACAACAAAATACTGCTCATAGCAAAACTCATTATAAAAAATTGTAAGATTTTCATAAAAATAAAATGTTTAATTAATAAAATGCAAATTAAGAATAAATAGAAAAATAAATATTATCAGTAGGTATTAAATTGAATTTTTGTTCATCTTATTCTTCAGCTAAAACAATTACTTGCAAATGCTCATTGATTTGTATAACTGTTTTTTTATTTGGGTTTATAACATATTCATTATCAGCATTATCATAAATATATCCTATTGCAGTTTCATTGTAAACTGAAAAAATATCAATAATTTCGGCAAAAGTTAATTGATTTTGTTGTATATCAGCATAATCTTTTAATCTTCGGAAATATAACTCAGAACCCTCTGATGTAAAGAGAATATTAAATGCTTTTTCTAATTCTCTTTCTTCGGATAATTGAGCTAAAATTGAACTTACCATTGTTGAACCAATGATATAATCGCTGACTTGCTCATTTTTTGCTAACTCCTCATTAAATTTATTTAAAAGCTCAACAACAACTGAGTATTTGCGATTGTATTCTTTTGCGATATCTCGTAAATGAATCAATGAAACTAATGTTATAGAATCTGCTGCTTCCATCTCTAATTCTTCATTGTTACTTAAAATTATTATATCGTCTTTGTCTTTTGTAATCTCAACTAAAAAATCTTTATCTGTAATATCCCCAATACTAAAAGTAACATTTAATTCTCCAATTTTATAAGAATTATCATTAATTAATACGAAACTGTTTCTTACTTTTTCATCATTGCAATTTTTAATATAATCTATTGTTTTTTTGAATTCTTCAGAATTAAAGGGTACAACAGTTAAATTGCATTCTAACTTTATATAAGAAGATAATTCACAAATAATCAATTCAAGTTTGTTATTTGAACCTAAGATTAAGAAATTTTTTGATTGCATATTCGAAACGACATCTTTTTTGGTATTATAATTATGGATAGTCGGAATCTTAACAGGTGAATATTTAATTGTGCTATCATCTTCAGCAAGAATTACTAACTTATCCTCAGGTTTAAAAACGTAGTCCATAGGTGGATTTAATACGCAACCATTAAATTCATTTAAAATACCAAAAGGACAAGATTCTTGAAAATCAAATAATAACTCATAAAAAGTCTTTCCGATTAAATTGCGACCAACTTTTTTATTTGTTTCATCAACAATATATAATTCGCTCCCTTGAAAACCTATAATTTCACTAATAACTTTGGTCAACTTATGGTTAATAGTTGATTGGGTAATAATTCTCGACAAGAAGTTTGTTGAATTGAACACAATCAATTGGTCAGATGCGATACTTTTAGCAATCTTGATTGTTTTTTGGTCTGAAATTTCGGCAGTAATATGAAATTTATTAATGGAATTTTTAGGTTTATGGTTAATTAATGCAATTATTGATTTAAGAATTGGCATATCATCAATATAATTGTCATCTTTTAAAATAATAATTGAATTAGATTCCCAAGCATTTGCAATAATTAAATCAGAAAGAGACTGTGGCGAACCATTTCTGAAACTAATTTTGGTAGTTTGTGTATTTTCAAAATAATCCCGCAATGTTAAATCAATTTCATTTTTGTCACGTTCAGCTAAAATCACAATATGTGCTTTTTCTTTACTATAATTTGCTTCTATTAATTCCTCAATAATTTTGAAAATGTTTTGGGACCAACCTAAAATTAGAGTATGATTAGTATAAAGTATTGGCGATTTGCCACGTTTTTCATTTTCTTTTGTAGATTCCATATCAGATGTAATGATGCCAATAAATAAATTTAAAAATATCATTGCTGCGATGAATTGGAAACTTATGAAAAATAATGAAAATATCCAATCTGGAAATCCCGAATTTAAAAGCTTTTGTATTCCTTCGCTTTCGTAGAGACTTGACCAACCTTCGAATGTAATAAATAATAATCGCTTCATTGAAATCCAAATGCTGCCGAAATTTTCAGCGTCAACTTTTCCAAACAAATCTGTTGCAATTATTCCATAAACATAAAAAAGAAGCATCAACAGCAAAACAACATAAGTCATTGAAGGAATACTTCGTAATAATGATGTAAGTAATATTTTTAAATTTTTGTTTTTTTCAAAAATTTTTGCAAATCTTAAAATTCTTGCTAATCGGATTACGACTAAATATTGAGTGTCAATAACTGGAAAGAAAAAAGGTACGAAACAAACTGCTACAACCAAAAAATCAAAAATATGCCAAGAATCATAAAAAAATCGCCAAGGGTATTTGCCTTCTGCTAAAATATTTATTATTATTTCAATAGCGAAAATAAGCAAGATTAAGTTATCAAAAAAATCTAAGATACTTCCATATTTTGATGTTATTGATGGAGAAGTCTGCAACCCAACAACAACTCCTGTTAATAATATTACAATGTTTATGAAATTTTCAAATTTTTTTGAATGTGCAATCTTTTTAAATTTTGCTTGCCACATAATTGTAGTTTTTTTTTTTGAATAATAAATAAAGAAAAAAATAAATTAGCAAAATTTTTTTAAATATAATAACATTTTTACATTATTTCGTCAATAATTTCAATGATTTTATAAACAAAATTTTTACAAAATGAATAATAATTATCATACATTCCTTTTTTTATTCTTCATAATATTTTTTTCATTTTCTTGCGGTAATTCACAAGATAGAACAAATAATAAAAAAGTTGAGAATGGCTTGACTGAACAAAAACAATCACAAAATTCCAATTCTGATGTTAAATATAAAGTTTTATATCCAGTTATCAAAAAAATATATCCACACGATGAAAAAGCTTACACTCAAGGTTTGTATTACAAAAATGGTTATTTATATGAAAGTTCTGGGCTTTACGGTGAGAGCACTTTACGAAAAAATGATATTCTTACGGGCAATTCATTAAAAAAGATAAGTTTGCTCCCAATTTATTTTGGTGAAGGTATTACAATTTATAATGATAAAATTTATCAATTAACATGGACTAATAAAAAAGGTTTTGTATATGATATGAATTCATTCCAAAAAATTGGTGAATTCGTTTATCCGACTGAAGGGTGGGGAATAACAAGCGACGGCAAATCTTTAATTGTCAGCGATGGCACTAATTTTCTTACATTTTACGATCCAGTAACTTTCGAAATCACAAAAACCATTTCTGTACAATTTCAGAACCAATCTGTAATGAACTTGAATGAATTAGAATTCGTAGATGGGAAAATTTATGCAAATGTTTATATGACTGATAAAATTGCAATAATAAATTCTGAAAATGGAAATGTAGAACAATGGATAGATATCAGCAGTCTTCGTATGCAACTTGATGACCCTTCTGCTGCCGAAGTTTCAAACGGAATTGCATTTAATCCCGAAACGAAAACTTTTTATTTGACTGGAAAATATTGGTCAAATTTATTTGAAGTTCTCTTTGAAGAAAAATAAAGAATACTTATAATAAATTAATTAATTGCCAATAAATAATGGTGATGGTTTTACATCACCAAATAAAAAAATAGGTACATCAGGATAATCAGGATTATTAGTTAACAGCAAAATCTTTCCTTTTAATACGCCAACTTCATTAGGAGAAAAAGTTATAGTCAATGGGTATGAATCATTTTTCTTGATTATTTGTCCATCTTTTAAATTAACTCGAACATCCGATGGGGAAATTGAACCAATATTAACTATTACGTCCATATCTGATTTATTATTTAATGTTATTGTTTGGCTACTTGTTTCGCCTACACGAATATCAGTAAATGAAATAAATGAACTTGGTGAAACAAAGATATCACGTCTTATATCTGCTTTTAATGTTAATTCTAAAACACTATTTTTCGGATCGTTTGAAAACACTCTAATAGATTTTTGGATTGGTCCTTGGTATGATGATATTGATAAAGTTATTATCATACTTGTTTTCTCACCAGGTGCTAAAACATTTTTTGTGAGAGGTGCATTTGTGCAACCACAAGTAGGTTGAACATGTGTTATAACTAATGTATCAGTTCCAGTATTTCTCAATTCAATTTCGGCATTTAATGGGTGGTCTTTTGGTTTTACTATTCCCCAATCAATGGTTGTGCCTTTTGGAAAGAATAATGTAGGTTCAGAAAATAGACAAATATTAGAAAATAGAAATATTAAAATCACACTATATTTAAGGCGGTTTATCATAATTATTACTCTTAGAAAAATATAAAATATTGTTCTTGGTAATTAAAACGTTTATATTCTGTTTTTGTTTATTTTAACTTTTATTTGAATAAAGAAAATTTTATAAGCTGACAATAATTCTTAGTTTGGATTTTGATGAAATAAATTCCACTTGAATAAGGGTAAGTTTCAAGAAAAATCTTATTTAAACCAATTTGTAATTTATGGTCATTAATTGATTGTAGCATATTCCCGAATATATCAATGATTTCTATATTCACATAGTAATCTGAATTAGTTTGAATTTGCAAGAAAGAATCATCATTATTTGTAAAAAAATCGCATTTAAACAAATTATTATCTTCTAAATTTACGGAAGTGTTCGATTTTGCTTCTCCTGAATTTGCATTTACCATAAGGCTTGATATATCAACAGCTTCGAAATCACTTCCTTTGATTTGTTTAAGCTCATTTATTGCATCATTATTCCATCTTTCGTCGGGAACGCCTGAAATGAACCATGCAGAACCATTATCAGCAAGAATCATCCCATATTTTTTTAATGCTGTTAAAATAACTTGAGCTTCTTTGGAAAATGTTGAAATATTCACGCTATTTTTTAATCGGAAAACCTGTCCCATAGGTGGATATTTCTCATCAGTAATTGAAGAAGCATAATGTCTTGCGGGCCATTTATATTTTCGTTGAGTTTTTGGTACCGTAAATCTAATCATATGTTTAATTTCTCCAGCAGCGACTTCATCATATCTTACCAAACCTGGTAATATAGGTAATCCAGCAGCATCTGCTGAAGTCCACGAATCAGGACGTAGAGAATTTGAATTCAAATCAAAAATTGCTCCTGAACCTGCTCTCCAACTACCATCCGGATTTTTATATGCAGAATAAAGTTCATATAATATGCAGTTGTCCTTATCAACTATTAAAATATGTCTATCACCGTTACTATCTTCGCCCCCTTCAATCAGTGGATTGTCTGGTATTGGATAAGGTCCTTTGTCAGATTCATCTGCATATTCGAATTGCACGAATACTTTTTTTTGATCGCCATCAACAATTGTATATGGAATCCCAATAGGCGCATTATTCCATAAACCAGAACCAAAATCAGGATGCAAATTTTTTGTTAGACCTATTGTTTGTATGTAAATATCTGAATTTTTATCTACTGGTAATTTATCAATTGGTGTGTTCCAAATATTGTTTGATGGTAATATTGAACAGGGCATTTCAACTTGTGCTAATGTAACAAAAGTTGATATTAATATAGTTGTGAAAATGAATAATATGTTCTTCATTGACTTCCATTATTTTTTTTCAAAATTATGAAATAAAGAGTTATTTCATATTATACACCAAGTTATACGAGATTCATTTCAATCATCTTTTCGGCAATTTGGATTGCATTTGTCGCCGCTCCTTTTCGAATATTATTTGCAACAACCCAGAGCCATAGTGAATTTGGAATGGTTAAATCAGTTCTTATTCTGCCGATGAAAACTTCATCTTTTTCTTTTGTAAAAAGTGGTGTTGGGTAAATTTGCTCTTTTAAATTATCTAAAATTATTAAATTTTGTTGGGATTTAAATAATTCATTTAAATCTTTGACATCAAAAGATTTTTCGGTTTCAATAAAAACAGTTTCAGCATGTCCAACTTCAAATGGCAAACGGACGCAAGTCACTGTAATCGGGATATTAGGATTGTGAAGCATTTTCCTTGTTTCATTAATCATTTTTATTTCTTCTTCAGTCCAATTTTGAATTTTATCTGATTCAGTATGGAAGATTGCATTAGAAAATATAGGGTGCTCATTTGTATTGTTTTTATGTTCCATTTCAGAATATAATTTATCTAATCCTTTTTGCCCAGCACCAGAAATAGATTGATATGTAGAAACAATTGCTTTTTTTAATCCCAAATTGTCATAAATTGGTTTAATTGCAACTAATAGTTGTATTGTAGAGCAATTAGGATTTGCGATAATATTATGATGCCAAAGTAAATCCTCGGGGTTAACTTCGGGGACTACTAAAGGAACATTTTCATCCATTCGCCAAGCTGAGGAATTGTCAATGACAATGGTTCCATTTTTTGCAAATAGTGGTGCAAATTCCTTGCTTATTTTTCCACCCGCCGAAAATAGTGCAAAATCGAATTTTTCGACCGTGGCTTCCTTTAAAGCACGAATTTTATAAACTTGTCCATTAAATGAAATTGTTTTGTCTTCTGACCTTTCGGATGCATAAAAAGTTATCGAAGAAATAGGGAAATTTCTTTCTTCTAATACTTTAATAAAAGTACGACCGACAAGACCAGTTGCCCCAACTATTGCAATATTAAATTTCTTGTTCATAATTTAATAACTTGTAATATAAATTTAAGTCGGAGTGACTGGACTCGAACCAGCGACCCCTGCGTCCCGAACGCAGTACTCTAGCCAACTGAGCTACACTCCGAAGTTTATTTCTCGAGGAAGTTCAAATTGAAAATGTCTTACATTATCATTTTCTTCATCAGTGGAAATTTTAATTTTAATACTTTTAGAAAAATCAAATGTTGTTTTTTCAGCCCATTCAATTATGGTAATAGCATTAGCATCATTTAAGTATTCTGAAAAACCTATTTCAACAAGTTCTGTTTCTTTTTCAATTCTATACAAATCAATATGGTAAATGTAGAAAGGTGAGTCATCAAGAGTTGATGTATATTTATTTACAATTGTAAATGTGGGACTTGTAACTATTTCTTCGACTTGGAAATAATCACAAATCCCTTTAACAAATTCTGTTTTGCCGGAGCCCAAATCGCCATATAGTGCAATTATATCGCCTGCGACTAAACTCTTTGCAAATTCAAAGCCTAATTGCTCTGTTTCTATTTCACTTTTTGTTGTCGTTTTTACAATCATTATTTTTTAAAATTACAAAATTAATCAAAATAAGTATTAATAAAATATTATGTTGATTAATTTGTAATTATCTTGGTTCCAATATACTGATTGGTATTATCATCTCTTCGAGTGATATTCCACCGTGTTGGAAGCTATCCCTATATTTTGATAAATAAAAATGGTAATCTGTAGGATACACAAAATATGTGTCCTCTTTTGCTATATAGTTACTAACTGAAATACCTTGTTTTGGCAGTTTTATTTCTTCCAAATTTTTAACTAACATTGCATTTTTAGTGTCTGCTTTTACATTTTTGCCGAATTTATATCTCAAATTCGTCGATGTATCTTTATCACCTAAAACTTGAATTCCTCGCATACAACGAACTGAACCGTGGTCAGTCGTAATAATTACGGTTGCATCTTTTTTCTCTGAAATCATTTTCAAAATTGAGAGTAAACTTGAATGAGAAAACCAAGAACGAGTTAGTGAACGGTATGCAGATTCATTTGGGGCAATTTCTTTCAGAATTGCATAATCTGAACGTGAATGTGCAATCATATCTACCGCATTAATTACAATGGCGGTCAAATGATTATTTAGGTATTCATTAAATTCACGCTCTACTTTTCGACCAAAATCAGTATCGAAAATTTTAATAAAATTATATTTACTTTTTAATTTTATTCTTTTACGTTCAACCCAAGCTTCGAGTAAATCCTTTTCAAATGCGTTTTGTTTATGGTCTTCTGAGTTTGAATCAACATTCCACCACTGAGGATAATGTTGCTTAATTTGAATCGGATAAAGTCCGGAAAATATTGCATTTCTTGCATATGGTGTTGCTGTTGGTAAAATTGAAGAGTAAAAATCTGTTTTTATTGAAAAGTACGGATTGAGCAAATCTTTCATTGTTAGCCATTGGTCGTATCGCATACAATCTACAACTATTAAAAATACTGGGTTTCCTTTTTTCAAAGCAGATTCCAAGTATAAATTCAATAAATGTGGCGAAAGTGGTGGATTACCATATTCAGGTTTATCTGTTAACCAAGAACGGTAATTTTCCTCTACATATTTGGCAAATTCTGTGTTTGCATTTTTCCATAAATCTTGTAAAGTTTGCTCTAAACCAGTATCGTTGATTCTATCCAATTCTAAAGTCCAATCAACAAGTTGGCGATATATTTCGACCCAGTCTTCCCAATTTTGATAAAATGTAATTTTTTGTGAAAGTTGGTTGAATCCTGATAAAAATGATTGAATGAATGATGCTTGTTTGATTTTATCTTCTTCTATGAATTTTTTACAAGTCAATAAAATTTGAGCTGGATTAACCGGTTTTGTTAAATAATCATTTATTGATTTGCCTATTGCTTCATCCATTAAACTTTCTGCTTCGTTTTTTGTAACCATCACAACATTAGTTGTTGGGTCAATTTTTTTGATTAAAGGTAATGTTTCGAGTCCAGTTAGCCCGACCATAGTTTCGTCCAGGAATACAATATTGTAGTGCTTATTCTTTACTAATTCGATTCCGTCTTCACCATTTGATGCAGTATCGACATCATAACCTTTTTCCTTTAATAAAATTATATGAGGACGAAGTAATTCAATTTCGTCATCAATCCAAAGGAGCGTTCCTTTATTCATCTTAATCCTCTGTTAATTAAAAATGTAGATACTTACCATTAACTAAATAACTTTTTTTAGTTTAAATGAGCTGATTGCTTTTTGAAATATTAAGTTATAATATTTATATAAAGGTAATGGCATCAAAAACCGCATTTCTACAAGGTTCTCGCCGTAAGCAATACCAAAATTCCAAACAATTGAAGCTACTGATTGTTTATCTTTTTGCATTAGTATTTTGTCTAAAATTGAAGGATAATTATTATATGTTTTACTTACTCTTTCAGCGAGTTGATATCTCCAAAATTGTGGTAAAGTTGAAAGAGAATCTTGTATTTTCCTCCAATATTCAATTATATCAGCGGGTTCATTCGAACCTACCGTTTTTGAGATAAATGGAGTAATTTTAACTTTTATTCCTAATCTATTATCATAAGTAAATAATGAATCGGGATAAAAATAGACAACAATACTATCTTGGAATTTTTCCTCATGAATTTTAAAATCACTTGGTAACAAAATTGTAAATGATGAATCTTTATTTGTGAAAGTGCTCATTTCTGTTTTATTTGGGTCGAGTATTTCACCCAGCCTAATATCTTCTACTGTCCTTCTGTCTTGTCGAGCATGCAAAGAATCTCCAATCATATCAAAAGCGAAAGCTCGGTTATTATATGCAAAAGGGTTTAGCGGTTCCCAATAAATTACTTGAGTATAATCATCAATTGCTTTTTGATAATCTTTGTTCTTAAAATACGAGTTTGCTCTTCTTAAAAAGATATCAGAATTTATATAATTATTTTCCATTGCATTAGTAAAATGTTGAATTGCATCTTGATATTTACCGAGTGAATGCTCGGCTCGTGCTCTTTGGAAGTAAATTTCGGGATTTAAAGTATCTAAGGAATTTGATTTTAATAAATCATTATAAGCATCATCAATTTTTCCTCTGTCGAGATAAATCTTTGCTCGATTTAGATATGCTTCGGCAAATTTTTTGTCTAATTCAATTGCTTTATTGAAGTCATTTAAGGCTGAATTTGTATCATTTTTCTTAATTTCGACTAATCCTTTTAAATTGTATACATCCGAAATTTTGGGTGCGAATTTAACAAGTAAATTTAAACTTGCTAATGATGAATCGTATTCTTCGAGACGGAAATAACATAAACTTTTATTGAAAAGTGCATCCGGATTTGTTTTGTCAACTTTTAAAACAGAATCAAATACAGCAATTGCTTCGTTAAATTTACGAAGTGTAATCAGATTTTTTCCAAATTCAACTTTGCTTGTAATTGTTTCTGTAGAATATAAATTGCTTAAAGAAATTATAATAAAATATAGTGCAACAATGATACTAAACTTATTTATTTTCATATAATTAAAAATTAAATTAAAGTTAAATTATACAACGAATGAAATGGAAAAAGATTGATTGTTATATTAAAACAGTAATAATTATATAGAAATAAGACATAAAAAAACATAAAAAAGGTTGCCTATAAAAGACAACCTCCAAAAAAAAGGTAATATGAATAAATTAAAGCATAAATCTTTGAATATAATTATCCCCGGTGCTTCCCATACTCATAAAATCGATACCTCGGGGATAATTTTCCATAGAGTTTTTCTCGGTATTCAACGTAGTAGTTGTTTGTATTTTTTCTTCTTTACTGGGAAATAAAGTAGATACTTGCTGAGAATTAGCAATGCGTTCTTTAAATGTTTCATCTCTGGAAATTGTTGGTTGGTCGTAATATTTTATTTTATCACCACGAGGAATTTCAATAGTTGTATTTTGTTCCTCAGTTGTGCTAATTGTTTCAACTGTTTGAGGTTTTGGTGTATTTTTTTTATTTATTTCCTCAAGCCTTCTTTTGACATCAATGGGAGTATTTCTTTTTAGACCATTATTTGCCGACAAAAAAGGATTTGGGTCAAAAATTGTATTTTTATCTGATGAATTATTAGAAAACTTTACATCATTTTTACTTTCAAAACCAGCAGCAACAACAGTTACACTTAAAATATCGGTTTCTTCATTAGTTTTGACCATACCATAAATTAAATTTACATCTTCGCCAGTAAATTCTTGAATAGTTTTGATAACCGTTTGCATTTCTTTGATACCCACACTTTTACCGGAAGTAATATTTACGAGTAAGCCCTTTGCTCCGGCAATTGAAATACCGTCAAGTAATGGGGAAGTTACAGCTTTGATTGCGGCTTCTTTCGCACGATTTTCACCATTGGCGTATCCTATACCCATCAAAGCATCGCCTTTATCTTTCATTATTGATTTTACATCAGCGAAATCAACGTTGATATGTCCTGGATTATTTATTATATCTGAAATCCCCCTTGTTGAATTCAAAAGAATTTCGTCAATTTTCTTTAATGCTTCGTCAGCATCTAAATCTTCTTCGATTATATCGTAAATCTTCTGATTTGGAATTACTATTATTGCATCGACATTTTTTCGAAGTTCATCGATACCTTTTTTTGCATTTTCAATTCTATGCTTTCCTTCGAATTCGAAAGGACGAGTAACGATAGCGACAACTAATGCCCCAGATTCTTTCGCAACTCTTGCAACGACAGGAGTTGCACCGGTTCCAGTTCCACCGCCCATACCGCACGTTACAAATACCATTTCACTACCAGAAACGATTTCTCTGATTTCTTGTTCGCTTTCCTCAGCAGCTTTACGACCAACTTCAGGGTCACCCCCAGCGCCAAGACCTTTTGTTAAACGTTTTCCTAATTGAATTTTGATTTTTGCTTTGTTGTCGGCTAAAGCTTGAGCGTCTGTATTAGCTGCAATTAATTCGACGCCTTTGATATTACCATCAATCATATTTTTGATAGCGTTGCAACCACCACCACCAACACCAATTACTTTGATTATTGCTCTCAAGTATTCTGGTTCCGCTAAATCAATAGAAATGTTGTTGCCATTTGACATATTACCCCCGTTTTTATATTATTATTTTATTACCTTCTTTTTGCTTTTAACTTAATATAAAAATATTAAAATTGTTCGAAAATTTCTTTAACTTTATCTAAAATATTTGTTTTTTGAGATTTTTCTTTCTTTTTCTTTTTGCTTTTTTCTTCTTTTACAGTTTTATTTTCATCAATTTCTTCAACTGATTCCTTTTCTTCAATTTTATTTTCGAGATCTTGCTCTGGATTAATTTTCGTTTCAACATTTTGTTCATTTTCGTTCTTATTTTCTTCGAAAGGTTCTTCTGTTTGAAAATAATTTCGGAAACTGTAAAGTGCAAGACCAACACCAGTTGCGAAAATCGGATTTTCAACTTCTGGTGCTAAACCTTTTGAAGAAATTCCCGTTGGAATACCAATTTTAACAGGTAAAGATAATACTTCTTCGGCTAATTCATCAATGCCTGTAAGTAATGTTGTTCCGCCAGTTATTACAACACCCGCACCAAGTTGATCTTTGAATCCTGAATTTATCAATGCTGTATTGACAAATTTGAGTATTTCTGTCATTCTTGATTGTAAAATTAAAACTAAATCGCTTTTTTTAATTTCTTTGGGAGTTCTACCTCCGACAGGTGGAATTTGCAAAATATCATCTTTATGCAAACTATTAAGATAGCAATGACCGTATTCTCTTTTAATTCTTTCTGCTTCGTTTTTAACAATATTTAAAACTCGCCTTACATCATCAGTTAACAAGCTGCCACCAAGAGCAATAACATCAGTATATTTTATGACATTATCAACAAATATTGCAATATCTGTTGTTCCGCCTCCAATATCAATCAAAGCAACGCCAACTTCTTTTTCGTCTTCGCTTAAAACAGCATAAGAACTTGCAAGAGGCTCTAAAATTAATTCTTCGACTTCCAAGCCCGCACGATTAATACATTTATATATGTTATCAATTGCAGTTGCCATTCCGGTTACAATGTGGATTTTTGCTTCCATCCGCACACCACTCATACCGATTGGCTCGATAACTCCATCTTGACCATCGATTATATATTCTTGTGGAAATAAGTGAATGATTTTTCTTTCAAGGGAAAGTGGAATTTTTGATGCTTCTTTAATTAATCTATCTACTTCTTCTTTTGTAATTTCTTTTTGAGGATTTGAGACACTAATAATATGATGGCTTAAAGTAGATTGGATGTGGTCGCCAGCAATTCCTACAGTTACTTTATTAGATTTCAATCCGCTTTGTTGTTCAGCTTGTTCAACTGCTTTACGGATTGCTTTAACAGTTTTATCGATATTGACAACCACGCCACGATTTAACCCTTCGCTCTCGGCAACACCAACACCAAGTATTTCGATTGCTTGTTTGGTCTTATCGGGAACTGATAAAATTGCACAAATCTTTGTTGTACCAATATCAATAGCTAATTTAACGGGCAAGTTTGTTTCTTTGTCCAATTTTCCCCCACTTAATTTGTTACTACTTGATTTGACCATCGCAAATCAATATAATCAGGTTGTTGATTACTTTTACTTAAATAGTCATTTAAATAATTTTCAAATTTAAGAAATTTTTCTTCTATATCATTCAAATTTCCTACTCTAACTGAAATTTTTCCTAAAATTTGAAAACAAATCCCTTTATCGCTAATCCAAATTTTATCTGCTTTGATACCTTTTTTTGAAAAGTTTTGGTAATATTCTAAAAATTTAGCGATTAAACTTAATTCATTTTGATTGTTATGTGAATTTAATTGTTGAATATCAACAGTTGGTAAATTTGTATTAACTGTGAACCCATTTTGGGGAATTAATTCTCCTTCATCAGTGAGATAATAATTAATTCCATCCTTATTTGTTCCTTTTCCAACTATATTTTTGGTTTTAATTACAACGACGAATTTTTCTGGAAAAGTAGTAATAAAATCAACTTTTTTAATGTACGGATTAGATAAAATTAATGATTTTATATATTCTTCATTTATTTGAGACAGTTTTTGTTTTAAGATATAAGGATAAATTTTATCTTGAATTGATTTGATGGGGATGTATTTGTTTTCAATAATGCTTATTTCTTTGATTTCACGATGTTTTAACCAATATGAAGACGTAAATAACAATAAAAGAATTAATGCTAAGATAATTGATAGTAAATACTTTTGGGCTTTATTCAGTCCAGCACTTGATATTGAGGTGTTATCTTTTTCTTTATTATTAATAAAATTCATTAGCAAATAATTTTTAAAATAAATAAATAACAAACTCGCTCTCAGTCTTCATTGTAAGGAATTAGCTGTTTAATTTATTTGCAAATTAAAATTGAAAATTTGCCCCCCTGCACTTTACAATTTAATATAAAATAATGAATTTACCAAATATTTTTTAATTATTTTTTGTTTTTTTGGAAAAATTTTCATTTATTTTGACTTTTAAGTTAATTTTGAAACTTTTATTCTTAATATTTTGACTTTAAATTATTGAAAAGTGAAACATAAAAAACAACAATATAAAGAGTTAGAAATAACATCATTAGCATTTGAAGGATTCGGAATTGCAAGATTAGATGGTATGGTGTACTTTGTAAAAAATGCAATTCCAGGTGATATAGTAAAAGCATTGATTACCAAGAAACGAAAATCATACATTGAAGCCACTGTCGAAGAAATAATTCAACCATCGAAATTTCGAAGTGAACCACGTTGCGAATATTTTAATGATTGTGGCGGTTGTGCTTTGCAAAATTTGCCCTATGAACAACAATTATATTGGAAAAAACAATTCGTTTACGATGCACTCACAAGAATTGGAAAAATTAATGAACCAAATGTGCAAAATACATTGAGTGCACCAAGCGAGTATTTTTATAGAAATAAAATGGAATTTTCATTTTCAGCAAATAGGTGGTTGTCAAAATTGGAAATCGAAAGTGGGGAATTAAATATCAAAAAGGACTTCGCTCTTGGTCTTCATACTCCGAAGAATTTTTTGAAAGTAATTGATATCGAAAAATGTTATATTCAAAATAATTATGCAAATGAAATATTGAATTTATTCCGAAAATTAGCTATAGAAAAGAAAATTAATGCATACGACTCTAGAACACATAATGGTTTTTTGAAAAATTTAGTAATTCGATATAGCAATTTCGAAGATAAATTTATGGTTATTTTAATTACAAATCAACCAAAAAGTGAAAACGAGGATGAATTTTTCGAAAATGTCTCTAATTCTTTAGATTTTGATGAAATGAAAATCTCATCGCTGATTTGGGGAATCAATTCAAGTGTATCACCTGTTGCAAATGGTGAAATTATTGTTCATAAAGGTGCAAAGTATTTAACAGAAGTTATTTTAGGAATAAAATTCAGAATTTCTCCATTTTCTTTTTTTCAAACTAATTCATTACAATTAAATAATTTTATCAGTAAAATAATCGAAATTGCGGATTTAAAAAGCACTGATGTTGCAGTTGATTTATATTGTGGTGCTGGTTCAATTACATTACCCGCCGCAAAAAAAGTAAAAAAAATAACAGGTTTCGAAATAGTAAATTCCGCTGTAGAAGATGCAAGGGAAAATGCAAAAAATAATAATATTGAAAATGCTGATTTTATAGCCGTGGACTTGCACAGCAAAGAAATTCCAGAAACATTGAAAAATTATTCCGAAATTGACGTTCTTTTTATCGACCCTCCTAGAGCAGGAATGCATCAAAATTTAATGAATCATATTCTTGAAATAAAACCTCCAAAAATCATTTATGTAAGCTGTAATCCAACAACTCAAGCACGAGATTTAGAAAAATTAAAAGAATATTATGATTTAAATATATGTGTTCCAGTCGATATGTTTCCGCAAACATATCATATTGAATCAATAATTAAGTTAATTAAGAAATAATTTTGTAATTTTATAATTTTAAATATTTTAGAGATGGACAAACTTATAATAGAAGGTGGAAAAAAACTTAAAGGAAAAATCAAAATATCTGGGTCAAAAAATGGGGCTTTAGCAATAATTCCCGCAGCAATTTTAGCACCTGGAATTTACCATTTGTCAAATACACCGAACTTACGAGATATTTGGACAATGTCTCAATTGATGAATTCTTTGGGTTCATTTTGTGAATTAAATGATAATGAATTATTTATCGATTCAAGAAATATCAATAACTTTGAAGCACCTTATGAATTGGTTAAAAAGATGCGAGCATCATTTTATGTTCTAGGTCCTTTACTGGCAAGATTCGGACAAGCAAAAGTATCGCTTCCCGGTGGTTGCGCCTGGGGACCACGACCAGTTGATTTGCACTTGAAAGGACTCGAAAGATTAGGTGCTGAAATTGAAATTGAACATGGTTTTGTTATAGCCAAAGCAAATAAGTTAAAAGGTTCGAGATTTAACTTTGACGTTTCAAGTGTTGGCGCCACGGGGAACGTGTTGATGGCTTCTGTTTTAGCAGAAGGTACAACTCTTTTAACAAACGCCGCAACTGAACCGGAAATAACTGCTCTTGCTCGTTTTTTAGTAAAAATGGGTGCAAAAATTAATGGTATAGGAACGAGTACCCTTGAAATCGAAGGAGTCGAGGAATTGCATCCTGTCGATGAAATTACAATTCCTGATAGAATCGAGGCAGGAACTTTCTTGATTGCTGCTGCAATGACACAAGGCGAAATTGAAATTACAGAAGTTAATCCGTATCATATTTCTGCCGTTTTAACAAAATTGGAAGAGAGTGGTTGCGAAATTGATGTAACGGGTGATAAAATTTGGCTCAAAATGGATGATAAGCCAAATCCTGTTGACTATGTAACAGGTGTTTATCCTGCTTTACCAACTGATTTACAAGCACAATGGGTTGCATATATGTTAACTGCAAAGGGAACTTCGAAAATTACAGATACAATTTATCCCGATAGATTTAAACATATACCAGAATTACAAAGACTCGGAGCAAATATTCAATTGATAGATAATTCCGCAATTGTTGAAGGTGATAAAAAATTAACTGGGGCAACATTAATGTCTTCAGATTTGCGAGGTAGCGTTTCTCTCGTGTTGGCGGGATTAATCGCAGAAGGTAAAACTGACGTTTTAAGAATTTATCATCTCGATAGAGGTTATGAACGTATTGAATCCAAGTTTTCTTTATTAGGTGCGTCTATAAAAAGAGTTAAGACAGATTTAATTTAATTTGTTTATTAAATAGTTGATTTTGTTTGATATGAATTTATTTTTTCAAAAAATTTTAAATAATTCTTATTTAATATTAATCGCACGAATAATCGTAGGATTGATGTTTATAATCGTGGGTGTTGCAAAAGTTGCAAATGGTGCTGAATTTGCAGAAGAAATAAGAAATTATCAAATTTTACCCGAATTTATATTGAATATTTCTGCAATTTCAGTAGCTTGGATTGAATTAATTGCCGGTATTTTGATATTATTTGGAATTGAAACAAAAGCAAATGCTTTGATAATATTATCAATGTTGATTATCTTTACTACTGCAGTCGGGATTGCAATGATAAAAGGATTGAATATTAATTGTGGATGTTATTCGCAAATTGCATCTCAAAAAGTAGGTTTTCCGAAAATTTTTGAAAATTTAGGATTAATAATATTAACATTTTTTATTTTATTTAGTAACAATAAGAAATTTAATTTGTCTTAAACATATATTTTTTACAATAAAAGAATTGAGATTTATACAATATGGAAAAAAAATTAGCATCCATTAACTTTGAAGGAAAGGAATATTCGATTGAAACAGGTCGATTTGCTAAATTTGCAAACGGTGCAGTAATGGTAAAATGCGGCGATACAATGGTACTTGTTACTGCTGTTGCTGCAAATGAAGAAAAACCCGACGTTGATTTCTTACCATTATCAGTAGAGTATAGGGAAAAATATTCAGCAGTAGGGAAAATACCTGGTGGATTTTTAAAACGAGAAGGCAGACCGACAGATAATGAAGTTTTAAATGCAAGATTAATCGATAGACCAATACGACCAATGTTACCAAAAAATTGGCGTTACGAAACACAAATTATCGCACAAGTTTTTTCAGCAGAACCCGATGTTGATCCCGATACATTAGCAGCAGTTGGTGCATCAGCAGCTTTGTTGATTTCTGATATTCCGTTTGCAGGACCAATAAGTGAAGTCAGAGTAGGGCGTTTAAACGGTGAATTCATTTCAAATCCATCTTTCGAGCAGCTTAAACAATGTGATATTGATATAACTATTGCTGGAACAGACACCGATATTACTATGGTTGAAGGCGAAAGTAAAGAAATTTCCGAAGATGATTTCCTTGCTGCTTTGGAATATGGACATAAAAAAATAAAAGAACTTAATGCTTTGCAAAATCAACTTGCAGCACAATGCGAAATTGTTAAACGTGAAATAATAACAGAAGAAATACCATCAGAAATTGTAGAATTAGTTATTAATGAAATAAAAGATGATATTAATGAATTTGTTCATAAAGTAACATCAAAAGCCGAAAGAAGCGAAACAAGACATAATATCGAAGAAAAGGCGAAAGAAAAAGCCAACGAGGTATTTGGAGCAAAGGAAGAATATTCTCCAAAACTCGAAAAATGGGTTTCCGAAATCGTAAATGATTACGAAAAGAAACAAATGCGCAAAATGATAATCGAAGAAAAGAAGCGGCTTGATGGTCGAGGATTATCTGATATTCGTCCAATAACTTGTGAAGTAGGATTACTTCCACGAACACATGGTTCTGCCTTGTTTACACGTGGAGAAACTCAAAGTTTGACTTCTGTAACATTAGGAACTCAAAAAGATGCACAAACAATAGATGGATTAGACCCAGTTTATCAACAAAGATTTATTTTGCATTATAACTTCCCGCCATTTAGCACTGGTGAGGTAGGACGTCTTGGAACATCAAGAAGAGAAATCGGTCATGGTCATCTTGCTTGGCGAGCTTTGAAAGAACTTCTTCCAGACGAAGAATCATTTCCTTATGCTATAAGGATAATTTCAGATATTTTGGAATCAAATGGTTCATCATCAATGGCAACTGTTTGTGCAGGCAGTTTAGGATTGTTCGATGCTGGTGTACCTATGAAAAAGCCAGTGGCGGGTATAGCAATGGGATTAATAAAAGAAGGTGACGGCGTAGCAGTTTTAAGTGATATTCTCGGAGACGAAGACCATTTAGGTGATATGGACTTTAAAGTTACCGGTACTGTTGATGGAATTACTGCTTGCCAAATGGATATTAAAATTCAAGGTATTTCAATTGAAATTATGAAACAAGCATTGGAGCAAGCTCGGGCAGGAAGAATTCATATTTTAGGTATTATGAATTCAACAATTGAGCAACCTCGTGAAGATATATCACAATATGCTCCTCGTTTCTTCAAAATAAAAATTCCTACTGATACTATCGGATTAGTGATTGGTACTGGCGGCGAAACAATTCGCTCTATAACTACTCAAACTCAGACCGAAATAGTAATCGAACAAGATGGAACTGTTATTATTTCTTCTCCAAACTTGGATTATGCTCAAGCTGCAAAAGAAATAATCGAAAAACTTATACGCAAACCACAAGTTGGCGAAGTTTATACTGGTGAAGTAAAGGAAATAAGACCAAATTTAGGTGCATTTGTCGAATTTTTACCAAAACAACAAGGACTTTTGCATATTTCACAAATTGCAAAAGAAAGAGTGAACGAAATTGGCGATTACTTGAAAGTTGGTGATAAAATTGAAGTTAAACTAATTGAAATTACCAGTGACGGCAAATATCGATTAAGTTTAAGGGCAATGGACCCAGATTACGTTGAAGAACCTGAAAGGCACCGCCCAAGAAATGACAGAAACAGACGCTCAAATGATGAAAGAAATTCAAGTGAACGTGGGCATCGAAGATAATTGTCGTATCATTCCCCTTAATTTATAATTAAGGGGAAATTTTCTTTAAAATTATGTAAATTTTGTTAATTTAACTTAAAAATATACCTAAAAAAATAGATGGGCTTATGGCAGGTTACTTACTTAATTTAATTATGAGTGTTTTGATATTCTCTCTTTGTAATTTGAATTTAATTGCAGATATACAACCGGAAATATCAAAAACTAAGATAGATTTTGGAACTGTTCCATATTGTAAGCGACCAACTGACACAGTTGTTGTTCGCAATCCTTCAAATAGCTCAACAAATTTTAAACTACTTGTTGGTGAGAAGATTAAAGGAACTGATTTTAAAAATTTCAGAATAACAAATCCTAAAATAAAAGACTTGGATTTGCCACCATATGATGGCTCAAATGCTGTGATATATGTTGTTGAATTCAATCCATCTTTTGGTGTAGAAGGTGTTAAAAATGCAATTTTGGAAATACCAACTGACTTGCCAAATTACCCAACTATTTCAATTCCTATTACAGGAACATCTGCTAAAGTTGAATATATAATTGACCCACCTATTGTTGATTTTGGAGAAATAACAACCGGCAAAGATTTTCAAATTTCATTTGATGTTGAAGTCAAATCTTCAGTTTCGGTAAAATTAAATAATATTCAGAAATCAAAGCCGGAATTAGATGTTAGCTTCAATGACATAGATTCAATTTTTGTACCAAATGATACAAAAAAAACAATAAATGTAAAAATTAACTTACCTACGGAAACAAATTTTAGCGATAATATTCAATTACATTTTTTTGAACCGTGCGATACAATAATAATAATTCCAGTAAAAGCCAAAGGAGCTTCGTCGTCTATTACTGCACTTTTAAACATAAATTTAGGTTTACTTTCAGTTTGTGATACGAAAGACTCTACAATATCTTTAAATTTTTCTGGGAGCGGTTCGGGAACTATTGATAGTATTGGAGCAATAACCGGTAATTTGAATTCTTTATTTAAAGCAAATTTTTCGCTTCCATTGCCAATAAATTTAGATGCAAGTAATTCTACAGCAAACTTGATTATTTCATATATAGGCAATAATCTTCTAACTGGCTTAGCAGATATAATTATACCTGTTTATACAACAATAAACGGAAAACAAATAAAGATGGATTTTCACGTTAATGCTGATGTAAAACCAGTTATTTTAAATACTGATGTAAGTAATATTACTTTTTCGACGTTGTTGCCAAATACAAATGAAATCAAACCAATTCTAATCACAAATAATTCAAATTTTGATATTTCTGTTGATTCATATAAAATTGTCGGTAATTTCCCTCAATACTTTGATTTAAAACCTGCATTCAACAAATTTATTTTAGCAAAAAATAATTTTCAACAATTAAACGTAGAATTTTTACCAATTTTAGCAAACATTTCTGCAAATTGCAAATTAATAATTTATTATTCAGCAGAAAATTGTAGTGATAGTTTAGTTATAAATCTCCTTGGAAATTCCTTTGCAAAGGGAAAATGTGATTTTTCGTTTAATAACATAAATGATATTGTTATTGACCCGAAATCACCCACATTAATTATTCCAATTTCTATTAAATCGCCGAATTCCCCTTTATTTTTACAAGACACAATCGAAATAAATATCTCATTTCCTCGCTCAATTTATTTTCCGATTGAAATTACAAACTCAACACAAGCAAAAATCATTAAAAATGAACTCAATGCTGATAAAAGAATTTTGACAATTCAAAATTATTTCAACCAAAATTTAGAAGCCGATAAATCATACATATTTGCTGAAATTAGTGGAATTCCTTTGCTTGGCGATATTAGTAGTGGTATTTTCCAAACAAGTGATGCACAATTCTTAGCACGTTCTGACCAATACGAGGCGGGGACTCTCGATATTTTGAATTTTTCATTGAAAGTTTGTAATTCTGGATCTGAAAGGCTATTGAAATTTAACGAAGAAGTAAAACAAGGAATAATAGAGATTAATTTACAGGAAAATAATCAAAATTTAACTATAACATTTTCGGCAGTAGAAAAAGGACAAAATATTTGTGAAGTATATGATTACTTTGGAAATATTATTCGAAGTGATACATTTTACTCAAACAGTAACGAAATTATTCAAAAAGTTTTATCAACGAGCAATTTGTCAAAAGGAATTTATTTTATAAAAATTATTACACCATCTGAAATATACTCGGGCAAGTTTATTAAATAAAATATTATTTAATATAAATAAATTGAAATAAGAAAGGCAGTCCCAAAGGACTGCCTTTTTTAAATGAAAATTGTTAATTCGTTAATAGCTATTTTCTTCAATTTTTACTTTACCAGAAAATACTTTATGAGCCCAAATAGTGTAGCCAATTACAAAGGGCATACCAATAATAGCGATAATAAGCATAACTGTCAGAGTTGTTTGTGATGAAGAAGCATTATAAATATTCAAACTGTAATTTGGGTCAATTGATGAAGGAACTAAGTTCGGGAAAATACCAATTGCAAAAGTAACCATTAAAAGTGCTACGATAATAAATGAATAAGTAAATCCCATTTTGAAGTTATCTTTCTTTACTTGAGCGGGAAGCAATAAAATTAATGCTAAGGTAGCAAGTGGAATAATATACCAAACAGGAAAGGCATTCATATTATTAAGCATTGCACTATTCATTAAAAATGTAGCAACAGTTGCTAAAATGTAAATAACGAAAAAAGTCCAATATACTTTATTAAAGAAACTTTTAAGTGACGTATTTAATTCACCAGTTGATTTATTTAGTGCAAACAAAGTGCCGTGAAGAGTGAAAAGCAAAACTGTGAGTAATCCAATTAAAATAGGATAAGGCATAAGTAATTGGAATAAATTAATATGAATAGCTTTATTAGCATCTACTGGTAAACCAGCGGCAACATTTCCAAGAGCAACACCAAGCAATAAAGCGAGAACAAGTGAGGAAATCCCGAAAAGGAGTTCCCATGTTTTGAACCAACTTTCGCTTTCAACTTTACTTCTGAATTCAAGTGATACGCCTCGTAAAATCATCATTAATAAAACGAGCATAAGAGCGAGGTATAGTCCTGAAAAGACCGAAGCATAAACGTGCGGAAAGGCTGCAAAAATAGCACCTCCACCAGTGAGAAGCCAAACAACATTGCCATCCCAATGAGGACCGATTGCATTCATCAAAATTCTTTTATTTTCAGATTTTTGAGTGAATAGTGAAGCAATTCCTACACCCAAATCATAGCCGTCAGTTATTGCATAACCTGTCAATAAAACGGCAACTAATATAAACCAAATAATATTTAAATCCATAATTTCCTCCTTAATTTGTTGTAGTTAATTCTTCAGGTCCGTGTTTGACTTTCTTAATGAAAATATAAATATAAAGAATAGCCAAAATGACATAAATTAAAGTAAACATTATCAATGAAGCCCAAACTTCACCAGCTGTTAGAACTGAAGAAAAGGCATCCTTTGTTCTTAAAAGTCCGTAAACTATCCACGGTTGACGACCAATTTCAGCGGACATCCACCCGAGTTGTATTGCAATATGAGGCAAGATGAATGACCAAAGAGATAACACTAAAAACCATCTTGGTGCTTTAAAATCTGCTTTATGCCAGCTCCAGAAAGCATATAATCCATAAAGAATAAAGAACATTCCTAAAGCAACCATTATGTGATAAGTTTGGAATGTTATGTTAACTGGTGGTCTATCTTCTTTTGGAAATTGGTCTAATCCTGTAACTGGTACAGAGGGGTCGAAATCAATTAAAAAAGATAACATACCTGGAATGCTAATTGCATAAGTTTTTTCGTTTTCTTCGTCAACCCAACCAATTAAAGCCATATCGCCAGGACCAGTTTTCCAATGACCTTCGAATGCTGCTAATTTTGCTGGTTGAAATTTAGCCACTTCCAATGAGCTATAATGTCCTGTGATAAGCATAAGCAGTGATGTAAGAAGAATGACTACTGAAGCAATTTTCATAGATTTAATAGCCATTGTCATATGACGATTTTTCAGTAAATAGTAGGAATTGACAGCAATGAACAAAAAGGCAGCAGCTGTCCATGAGGCAAAAATAGTATGCGTGAAACGCTGAATTGTTGATGGATTAAGCACCATAGCCCAGAAGCTTACAATTTCTGCTCGCATAGCAGCACCTTCACCAACAAGGTGATAACCAGCTGGAGTTTGCTGCCAAGAATTAGCAATCAAAATCCAAAGTCCGCTTAAATGAGCTCCAAAAGCTACCATAATAGTAGCCACGAAATGTGTTTTTTTGCTTACTTTGTTCCATCCAAAAACGAGAATTCCTAAGAAAGTAGATTCCAAGAAGAATGCAAACACTCCTTCTGCTGCGAGGGGACTACCGAAAACATCACCAACAAAACGTGAGTAACGTTCCCAGTTTGTTCCAAATTCAAATTCCATAACAACACCAGTTGCTACACCTATGGCAAATGTTAATGCAAATAACTTAACCCAAAATTTAACTAAATTTTCCCACATCTTATCATTTGTTCTAATATACATATATTCCAAAATGACAAGAAAAATCCCAAGCCCGATGCTCAGAGGTGGAAAAATAAAGTGGAATCCTGCTGTTACTGCAAATTGAATTCGAGAAAGTAACAGAACATCCATAAAGACTCCTTTTTTTAAAATTTTTTTTAAAAAGATTATTAATTCTTTATTTTTATTATTGTACTAATTACAAATGAAAATTAAGAAAAAAAAAAATAATAAGCAAATTAAATTTTAGATTATTCAAGTTTTTGAAGCAGCAAAAAAGATTAAAATAACACTTGCAAGCAATATGTTGCTTGATTTTATGTTTTTTCAAAAAAATATATTATATTAATTCTATTCTCGTCTAAAAGTGTTAATTTTACTCTTTCAAAAAATAATAAATTATGCGTAAAAACTTAATTTTTCTAATTGCAATAATCTATTTGGTTAATTTATCTTTTCTGTTTTCACAAAATGATTTAAATAAAGAAAATACCGGGGATGCATTCTTTTTTGATTGTATAGTTTTTCGTTCAGATTCTTTAGATTATTCACGTTTAGATTCTTACATTGCAATTCCGTATAAATCTCTAACTTTTATTAAATCTGATAACGGAGAATATGTTTCTAAATATCAAATTATGTTTTCTTGTTACGATAATTATGGGAATTCAATTGTAGAAAAAAACTATGATAAAATAGCAAAAGCATCAACATTTTTTGCTTCACAAGGTGGGAATGGAGAATTTGACTATTCATCCTTTTCAATTTTTTTGAAAGAAGGAACATATAAAGTTGTTATAAAAATTACTGATTATTTATCAAAGAATTCATTTGATAAATCTCGTGAAATTTCCGTTGTAAATTATAAAAAATATCCTTTTGCTATGAGTGGGCTTATGCTTGCGAGTTCAATCTTCGAAACACAGGGCAATAATAGCATTACCCCATTTTTGTCTGACAATATTTCGAGTTTAGAAAATGGTTTTTTCGTTTTTTTTGAAACATATAATCAAAAGTTTGAAGACACAGTAGATTTTGTGTACCAAATTGTTTTGAACGATAAAGTAAAAGATCAAAGTAGTAAAATAACAAAAATAATTCCCGCAGGAACAAGCCAACAGTTTATTAAAATATCAAAATTATCTAATTTGCTGACTGGAACTTATTACTTGAAGGTAATTGCTTTACGTCATACGAGCGATTCAACATTTGACGAATCTCAATATCTTGCTTTAACACAAAGGACAATAACATACATACCGTCCTTGGCGGGAAATATAATCGATAATTTGAATGATGCTGTTAAGGAACTGCGTTATGTTGCAACTCAAGCACAAATCAATTATATCGACGAAGCTCAAACACAAGAAGATAAATTAAACCGATTCAAACAATTTTGGGCTGAACTTGATCCGACTCCAAATACACCACGCAATGAGGCTTTCGAGGAATATTATTCACGAGTAGATTTTGCTAATAAAAAGTTTAAATCTTATTTACCTGGTTGGCAAACTGATATGGGTATGGTTTATATAATTTTTGGTCCTCCATCAACTACAGATAGACGACAAGATTATTATAATCCAAATCGAATTTATGAAAAATGGACTTATTATAATAATCGAGAAATCATTTTTGTAGATAATAATGGATTTGGTGATTTTAGATTACTCAGCCCTACGACAATTGCCGAAAAATATGACTATTTTAGGAATAAGTAGCTATGTTGAGCATCTTTTCTGTAATAGGACGTTATATCATAAGAAAACATATAGCTCCATTTTTATTTGGAACTTTTCTCGTCGTTTTTCTGTTTTTAATGCAATATTTGATAAATTATTTAGATAAATTAGTTGGCAAAGGATTAAGTGCTTGGATAATAATACAATTAATTATATATCATTTGGGATGGATGGTAGTTTTAGCAATACCGATGGGAGTATTATTTTCAACTTTGATGGCATTCGGCGGGCTTTCATCTAATTCTGAAATAACTGTAATTAAAGCAAGTGGTGGGAGTTTAATTTCACTTATGCGACCAATACTTTTTTTTGGTGTTTTACTTACAATTTTTGTTTTTTGGTTTAATGATGCAATATTGCCAGAAACAAATCACCAAGCGAAAGTATTATATTCTGATATAACAAGGAAAAAGCCTACATTTGCTTTGGAACCTGGGCAGTTTTCTAATCAAATCACCGGTTATACTATTTTATCAAGATTTTTAGATTCGGCAAGCGGAAAAATGACTGGAGTAACAATTTATGATAATTCTAAAATAGGTCAACAAAATGTTATTTCAGCTGATAGCGGTTATATTCGACCTAATGTGAATTTCGATAAAATGATTTTGACTTTATATAATGGTGAAATTCATCAATCATTTAATTTAAGACCCGATATTTATCGAATTATTAAGTTCAAAGATGCTCAAATACGAATTGAAACAGAGGATTTTGCATTCAAACGTTCAAGCGGTGAAATGCTTTCTCGTGGAGATCGTGAGCTTCATATTTCTGATATGGAAAAAATATTAGATGGATTAGACTCAAATATGACCGAACGGCAAGTTGATTTGGATAAATTACTGAAACAACATCTTGAATTAATCTTATATGGTAAGAACAATTACAATACATATTACCAAAGTCAAATTATAAAAAATGATTCATTATTGAATTTACACTTAAACGCATTAAAAAATGCACAAATGCAAATTGAGTACTTCCGAAACTCGGTGCAAGCTAATATAAATATGATTGAATCCATACGTAAACGACAAAATCAATACATTGTGGAAATTCAAAAAAAATATGCGATACCTTTCGCCTGCTTAATTTTTGTTTTAATTGGAGCACCATTGGGAATAGTTATTCGAAGAGGTAATTTTGGTTTAAGTGCAATTTTGAGCCTTGCGTTTTATATTTTTTATTGGGTATTTTTGATAGGTGGCGAAAAACTTGCAGATAGAGATTTTATTTCTCCAACTTTAAGTATGTGGTCAGCAAACATAATCATCGGTATTGTTGGAATTATTTTGACAATTAGAGTAAATCGAGAAAGTTTTAAATATCCTGTTCTTGATTTATTGCGAAAATTGAAAATTCTTAAGACATAAATATTTATGAAGACAAGTAAATTATTTTTTTTCTTTTTTTTCGTTAGTTATTTAAGTAGCCAATTCCTTAACGCCGACGATTTTGTTTTAAGAAATCTTTGTAAAATTTCAGATGAAGAAAAAAGTAAAACCGAAAATTTTGCAGAAAATTCAAGTCTATATCCATATATTTTTTCAACTACCCAAGAAGCATTATATCTTGGTGGGGGAATTACGTCGTTTACTTTGGGATATTTACTTCAAAAATCCATTAACGACGTGACACTTTACGAGTTATCACAATTATCAAAAAATGACATTAATTCATTGGACCGATTTGCTACTAATTACGGTTGTAAAACACTTTCTAATTTGAGTGATTATGTTGTCGGTATTATTTTTTTAAGTCCGACATTATTGTTTTTTGATGAAAAAATTCAACAACAAGCCTTTTCTACAATTGTTTTATATGGTGAAACAATACTGTATGCCGGAGCTTTACCAATGCTTACAAAAAAAATTATTCCTCGATTTCGCCCTTATACATATAATAATAATTTCGATATTCTAACAAGAATGAATTCTGACTCACGGACATCTTTTTTCTCGGGACATACTTGTGTTGCGTTTGCAAGTGCAGTTTTTCTATCAAGCGTTTTTTCAGATTTTAATCCAAATTCAAATTTAAAAACTTATGTTTGGTTGAGCAGTCTTTCCGCTGCAACATTTGTAGGATATCTGCGAGTTTCCTCAGGTTACCATTTTCCTACAGATGTAATTGTTGGTGCTTTGGTTGGTTCTTCAATTGGTTATCTAATTCCTTATTTTCATAAGGAATACAATGAATCGCAAAGTGCGAACGTAAAATACATTAAAGAGTTCACTATTTTACCAAGTTTAGATAATCAAACACTTGGCATAAGTTTTAATATTAAATTTTAAATTCCATTTTATTTTTTTGTCAAAATGAACTTTATAATATCCTCAGCCCAAGAAATACTTGGATATTCAACTATTCTTCCGATTTCGTTCCCTTCCAATAAAATTACTAAAGTTGGAACTTTTTCAATCGAAAAGCTAGATGAAGTGTTCGTTGGTTCAAGTTTATTTCTGTCAACACCAAAAAGTTTGAATTTTTCTTTCGGAAGTTCTATTAAATCGAATAGTTTTATAATTTTTGGTAACTCGCTTTTTGAATCACCACACCATGAACCTGCAAAAATTAAGAAAGAAATATCAGAATTGCTAATTAGATTTTTCAATGAATCTAAACTGCTTTGAGAAAATAAATTATCTGCAGCATTTTCCCAATGCGTTTCTGTTTGCCACTCCTCCCAAGTTGAGATGCCAATTACCATAATTTTACCATTTTCGTCAGTGTAAACCTCCGGTTTGGTAAAAGCATTTGTGAAGGCAATTAATAAAGTAATTGATGTTATGCAAAATAATTTAATCAAATTCATAAAAAATCCCTTTATTGTTCAATAAATTTAAATGATTCTCCATCAAATAAACCTTTATCACTTAATTTAATTTTAGGAATAACCAATAGTGCCATAAATGAAAGTGTCATAAAAGGAGCAACAAATGGACAACCTAATTTTTTTGCTTCATCTTGAATTTGTAAATACTTACGAGCGACCTCCCAAGCATCATCATTTGCCATTAATCCTGCAATTGGAAGAGGAAGAGCTTTTGGGGTTTTTCCGTCAAAGACCACCATCCCGCCCTGAGATTTTATTACTTCATTTACTGCAATTGAAATAGAATGATTATCAACCCCAACAGCAATAATATTGTGTGAATCGTGTCCAACACTTGTTGCTAATGCTCCTTTTCTTAATCCAAAACCTTTAATAAGAGCAACTGCTGGTTTTCTATCTTGGTATCGATTAACAACAGTAATTTTTAAAACATCATCTTGTATGCTTGTTTGGACGTCCGAATTTTGAATTTTTGGAGTGTATTCAACTTTTTCAGTAATTAACTCGCCATCAATTGGTTGTATGATTTGCAATGTTTTATTTTTTGGAGTTAGCACGAAATCTTCCGGTAATTTCGGTTTTGCTATAAAGTTGTTAATAGGGGTAACTTTTTGATGAGGAATTTTTGTAGATCCATTTTCAGCAATTAAAACACCGTTGACATAAGTGTGAGTAATTTTGAATTCTTGGAAATTATTAATTACGATGAAATCAGCTGGGTCGCCGACTTGAAGTAATCCAACATCCAAATTATAATGTCGAATTGGATTTAACGATGCGATTTTAAGGACATTCATCACATCGTAACCTAAATCAAATGCACGCAAAACAACATCACGTATATGCATTTCTGTTAAATGGTCTGGATGAGCGTCATCAGTGCAAAACATACACATTTCGGGAAATTCTTCAATTAAAGGAGCAAGAGTTTCAAAATTTTTAGCTGCAGACCCTTCACGGATTAATACTTTCATACCTGATTTTATTTTATCAATTGCTTCCTCTAAAGAATAGCATTCATGGTCGGTTGATATTCCAGCACTGACATACTTTTCAGCATCTTTTCCTTTTAATCCTGGTGCATGTCCATCAATTGGTTTATTTAATTTTTTTGCTAAATTGATTTTTTCCATAACTTCTTGAAATTCAAATAAAACACCAGGGAAGTTCATCATTTCACTTAGATATTTTAAATTATATTTATTAAATAAAGTATCGAGTTCGGAAATCCCGATTTTTGCACCAGAACTTTCGAAATTAGTTGCTGGCACGCACGATGGTGCACCAAAATAAATTTTAAAAGGTACTGTTTTTGAGTTTTCTATCATAAATTCAATTCCTTCGAGCCCCATAACATTTGCAATTTCGTGAGGATCTGAAACTGTTGCAACTGTTCCGTGAATTGAAGCAAGCCGTGCAAACTCACTTGGTGGAAGCATCGAACTTTCTATATGTACGTGAGAATCAACAAATCCTGGTAAAATATAATTTTTATATGTTTTACGATTTTTTTCGATTTTTGAAATTTTCCCATTTTCAATATAAACTGTTGCGGGAAATATCTTTTCAGAAATTAAATCAATAACATTTCCGGAAATTTGAAATGTATCCATTTTGTTTCCTTTGTTGAATGAAAAAGAAACTAAATTACAAAAAAAACAGTTAGTGTAGTAAATAATATTATTCTAATGGATAGTTCATTGATTTTAACCATTTGCGAATTTGGGCTGCAGTTTTTGTATTTGCGGGAGCTAATCTTAAAAATTGATTAAAATCACGTGCTGCATGGTCGAATTTTTTATCTTCTTTAAATGCAATTCCTCGATTTAAAAAGCCAATATAATTATCTGGCTTTAATTCAATAGCCAATGTAAAATCTTCTTGGGCTTTACCGAAATAACGAATTTTCATAAAAGCATTACCACGACTAACATAACCATTGAAGAATTTTGGGTTGATTGTTATTGCTTTTGTGTATTCTTTTATTGCATCGTGAAATTTTTCTTTATGAAAAAAGACGTTTCCTTTACCAAAGTAAGCCAAATACATTTCTGGGTCTAAATAAATTGCATTATTATAATCTGAAATTGCTTCATTATATTTTTTATTATAAAAATATGCATTTGCACGATTAAAATATAGTTGTGCAGAATTAGGATTTAAAGCCAATGCTGATGAATAATCTTCGATTGCTTTTCCGAATTCTTTCATTGAAAAATGTGCAACACCAAGATTGTTGTATGCATTGAAATCTTCAGGATTTAATTCTATTAATTTTTGAAAATCTCTCAAAGCATTTTTGAAATCCTTCATTTTTATATAAATCATACCTCGATAATTATATCCAACACTTTGTTCGGGATTTCTTTCTATTGCAATGGAAAAATCGCTTAGTGCTTGTTTGTATTGTCTAATATTGGAATAGGCGATCCCACGAGATAAATATGCTTTATCGTTTTGTGGTTCGTAATGAATTGCCTCGTGATAATACTCAATGGCTTTCTGAAATTCTTTTCTTGAAATATAAATATTTGCTATTTGAAAATATGCTGGACCATAAGAACCATTCAATTCTAAGGTATGTTCAAAATCTGCGAGTGCTTCATCATAATTTTTTTTATATAAATAACACATTCCACGTTTAAAAAAGGCAAAAGATAAAGAGGGATTTAATTCGATTGCTTTGTTCAAATCAGAAAAAGCAGCGTCTATTTGCCTTAAATCCAAATATAAAGAACCTCTTTTAAAATATGCAAAAGAAAAATCAGGGTTTAAAACTATTGCGTTATTAAAATCGGTAATTGCTTTGCTAAAATCCTTAATTTGAGCAAAAATGGAGCCCCTTTTGAAATAAGCAGTAGCTGAACGAGTGTTGAAATCTAAAGCTCTCGTATAGCACTCTAATGCTTTATCTAATTCCTCAGTTTTGAGAAATTCATCTCCTCGGTCAATCCAAAGTTCTGCCTCTCTTAAATCTTGTGTTTGCGCCATTTTTGTTAATATTCTTCTTGTTTTTATTTCTTATCGGTAAATTTTCAAAAATAATTAAAATTGTTAAAAGTAAATTTTGAATTAATTTTGTGTGAAATCTATAACCTTTTCTAAGATTATTTTAGCTACTTCTTTTTTTGACATTTTTTCGTAATCAAATCGTTCATTTTTTCGATTAATAATTGTAACTTGATTAAAATCACTTTGAAACGTAGAATCAGGAACCAGCGTAGAATTTATTACTATTAAATCAGCATTCTTCTCAATTAACTTCTTTTGCCCATATTCTACTTCGTTTTGCGATTCAAGTGCAAAACCAACTAATATTTGATGTGCCTTTTTTTGTTTACCAACTGATAATAAAATATCTTTGGTTGGAATAAATTCTATGTTCAAATTTCCTTCAACTTCATTTTTTTTGATTTTCTTGTCAAATTTATTTTTGGGTGTAAAATCTGCAACCGCTGCAGCCATTATCACAACATCTTGATTTTCAAAGTTTTCTATTACTGCATTATACATATCTTCAGCGGAAACTACATTAATTCTATTAATGTCACTTGAACAACTTAAATTTACTGGTCCAGTAATCAAAGTAACATCAGCTCCGAACTGTTTCGCAGCTTCAGCAATTGCAAATCCCATTTTTCCACTTGATGAATTCGATAAATAACGTACTGTATCTATTTGTTCAATTGTTGGTCCTGCTGTAATAAGTACTTTTTTATTTGAGAAATATTTACTTAATTTTTCATTTTGAAATTTATGCTTTAATAATGTAAATTCAAGCTCGGTATTGAACTCATTTTTTTCAATCGTTTCTTCTATTGTTTCAAGGGATTTATTCAAAAGGACATTATCTTCATTTAAAATCTTTGTATGATTATCTGTTGAATTTAAACTTTTTGTGATATAATCTATGATAACAGAAATATCTGCCAATCTGCCTAAGCCGGAAAGTCCGCTGGCAAGTTCTCCTTCGTCTGGAGGAATTATAGTAAATCCGAAATCTTTTAAAATTTGAATATTATTTTGAGTTGCAGGATATTCAAACATAGTTGTATCCATAGCTGGTGCAATCAGCAAAGGGATATGTTTTGGTAATGCCATAAAAACAGCGGTTAAAGCATTGTCTGCAAGTCCATTAGCGAGCTTTGATAAAGTTGATGCTGAACAAGGAGCAATAATAGCTAAATCACACCAATGAGCTAAATGTATATGCCAAGCACCATTGCTTTGGGAATTTAAATCAAACATATCAAATACAACAGGGTTTTTGCTTACACTCGATAGTGTTATTGGCGTCACAAATTCTTTTGCTGCTGGAGTCATTATTACTTTTACTTCGGCACCTTCTTTAATTAATTCACGAACAAGCATAGGTGCTTTATATGCAGCAATTGAACCCGAAACACCTAAAAGTATTTTCTTTCCTTCTAATATTCTTTTCATTTCATTGCATAATTTTGTATTTTGAAATCTAAAGAATTTCAAATTTACTTTATTATTTTTAAATTACAATAAAAGAAATTTATAATTGTTAATAAAATTCTATATATAAAATAATATATAAGGAAGGAGGAAAATTGGATTTAGTAGCAATAGTGGGACGACCAAATGTGGGGAAATCGACTTTGTTTAACAGATTGGTCGGTTCGAGATTCGCAATTGTCGAATCAGAACCTGGAATAACCAGAGATAGAATTTATGGTGAAGCTGAATGGACTGGAATTAGATTCAAACTTGTCGATACTGGTGGTTTCATTCCCGGAAATGCTGAGATAATGGATGCTTCAATACGGGAACAAGCACTACTTGCTATTTCTGAAGCAAATGTTATTTTGTTTGTACTTGATGCTCGAGATGGTATTACAGATTTTGACAAAGAAATTGCGAATATTTTAAGAGCTTCAAAGAAAGAAGTTTTAGTTGTTATTAATAAATGTGATAATGTTTCTCAAGATAATTTAGCATATGAATTTTGGCAATTGGGTTTGGGTGAGCCTTTTCCAATTTCTTCTATGAATGGACACGGCACTGGTGAATTTTTAGATGAATTAGTGAAAAAAATACAAATTTCAAACGAAGAAGATGTTCAAGATACAAGATTGAAAATTTGTTTTGTCGGCAGACCTAATGTTGGTAAATCCAGTTTAACAAACGCATTATTAGGTGAAGCTCGTTCAATCGTAACTGATGTGCCAGGTACGACAAGGGATGCAATTGACAGTGTTTATAAATACTATGGCGAAGAAATTGTTCTGATTGATACTGCAGGTTTAAGAAAACGAAGCACTATTAAAGAAAATGTTGAAATGTACAGTATTTTAAGAACTGCTCGAGCTATAGAAAGAAGTGATGTTGGTGTTGTTTTACTTGATGCCACTCGTGGTTTAGAAGATCAAGACAAAAAAATTATCAATATGCTAGATGAAGCAAGAAAAGGTATTTTGATTGCTGTAAATAAATGGGATTTAGTCGAAAAAGATACAAACACTGTCGAAGCTTTTAAACGTGATTTTTACGAACAATTGCCTTCTTATAGTTATGTTCCTTTAGTTTTTATATCTGCTTTAACGAAACAAAGAATAGTAAAAATAATTGAGATTGCAAAATCTATTGACGAGAAGAGAAAAACTCATATTAAAACATCAGAGTTAAATGATGTTCTGTTACCGACATTAGATTTGACTCCGACACCATCAGTTAGAGGAAAAGATTTAAAGATTAATTTTATCACCCAAGTGAAAACGGAACCACCTGTTTTCGCCTTTTTTTGTAATGATCCAAAATTAATTCCGGATAATTACAAAAGATTTTTAGAAAATCAAATAAGAAAAAATTGGGATTTTTCAGGAGTCCCAATTTCTTTAATTTTCAGGAAAAAAAATTAGTTAACTTCGGTAAACTCCACGAGGGGAATTTTGAATGAAATCAATAATTTCTTGAATAATTTCGTTTGGCTGTTGTTCTTCAAGATATTTATTTATTGCGTCTGTATTGTTTAATCCACTATTAAATATTGCTTTGTAAAAATTACTGATTTCCATAATAGCTTCTTTGGAAAATCCTCGTCTTTTCAAGCCAATATAGTTAATTCCTTCAAATTTTGGGTCAGAACCTGAAACAATGGAATAAGGAACAACATCTTTAACAATTTTTGTATCACCACCAATAAAAGCATGCTTGCCAATTATACAAAATTGATGAACTTTTGAAAATCCACCAAATATTACCCAATCTTCGACGTGAACATGTCCGGCAATTTGAGTTGAATTGGAAAAAATAGTGTTATTGCCGACTTTGCAATCGTGTGCGATGTGGCAATATTCCATTATCAGATTATTATTACCAACTTTTGTTGTGTAGGTTGAAGCTGTTGCTCGATTAATAGTAACAAATTCACGGATAGTATTATTATCCCCAATTTCTACGAATGTTTTTTCGTTATTATATTTTAAATCTTGTGGATTTGTACCTAAAATTGTTTGATGAAAAATAACATTATTCTTACCAATACGGACGCCATTATCAATAAAATTTGAAGTACCGATAGTTGTATTATCCCCAATTACTACATCATCTTTGATAATTGTAAAAGCATCAATTTTAACATTAACTCCAATTTGAGCTTTCGGTGAAACAATTGCTGTTGGGTGAATAAAAACTTCATTCATAATTTTTACCTGTTTACTATTGCAGCTTGTAATTCAGCTTCAGCGACGATTTGTCCATCAACGTATGCTAAAGCATTGAAATAGTACAAGCCAAATTTTGATTTAGTTAATTGTAAATCGAAAACAAGTTGATCACCAGGAACAACTGGTTTTCGGAATTTTGCATTATTAATTGATGAAAAGAATGCTAATTTGTTTTCAGGATTGTCAATTTTATTAAAAATTAAAATCCCACCAGTTTGAGCAAGAGCTTCAATAATCAATACACCTGGCATAACTGGTCGACCGGGAAAATGTCCTTGGAAAAATTCTTCGTTCATTGTAACATTTTTTAGTCCTATGATGCGATTTTCTTGCATATCCATTTCAATTATTCTATCAACAAGTAAAAATGGATAACGATGTGGCAAGAATTTCATAATATCTTCAATGTTAACGGTAGTCGAAGTTTTTCGCTGCGGTTTGATTTTATTTAATTTTTTCTTTTCCAAATATTGTTTACGAACTAATTTGCTAAATTCGTAGTTGCTTGCGTGTCCTGGTCTGGCCGCAAGAATTTGTGCTTTGATTGGAACTCCGATTAAAGTCAAATCTCCAAGCATATCTAATAATTTATGGCGTGCAGGTTCGTTTTTAAATCTTAACGGGGAGTTGTTTAAATATCCATTTTCACCAACGAACGGTTCAGTTTCGATGTTAAGCATTTTGCTTAAATTTTTCAGTTCTTCTTTTGTTACTTCTTTATCAACAATTACCAAAGCACTATCGATACTTCCGCCTTTAATAAGACCATTTTCGTATAACATTTCCACTTCATTTAAAAAGCAAAATGTGCGAGCAGGAGCAAATTCCGTAACAAATTCTTTTTCCAAATCGAAAAGACCAGTATGTTGGCTTCCAAGTGCGGGATTGAAATAATCAATCATTACAGTAATTCTGTAATCATTTAGCGGCAGTGCAACTATTTCTACGAATTTATCTTCGTTTTTATAATCAATGGTTTCATCAATATAAAAATATTCTCTTTCAGCTTCTTGTTCTTCAATTCCTGCTTGGAGCAAAGCTTCTACGTAAGCCATTGAACTTCCATCAAAAACAGGCGGTTCATTGGCAGAAAGTTCAATCAAACAATTATCAATTTTTAGTCCTGCGAGTGCTGCTAAAACGTGTTCTACAGTATGAACTTTAACATCTCCAATGCCAAGAGTTGTTCCTCTTGATAAATCTACTACATAGTCAACTAATGCAGGTATTTCTATTTTTTCGGGGATATCTGTTCTTATAAAACGATATCCGTGATTTGGTGCGGCGGGGTAAAATGTCAATGTTGATTTATTTCCAGTATGTAAGCCAATTCCAGAAAGTGAAACGGGTTTACTAATAGTTCTTTGTTTTTCCATTTATTTCCATTTAAGATTTTCAAAATTACGAAATTTTTTAATTTTTCCTTGTAATTCTCATTATAAATTAATAGATTTATATAGTTTATTTGAGTTTATACCAAATGGGGTCTTTTATTCCTGCTTCTTCAAATCCTTTTAAACGTAGAACACAGGAATCGCAAGTTCCGCAGGCTTCTTCAGTCTCTCTATAACAACTCCAAGTTAACTCGAAAGGAGTTTTTAGCTGAATTCCTTTTTCAATGATTTCTTTTTTACTCATTTCGATTATTGGAGTATAAATTTTTATATTTGTGGAGGGTTTTGTGCCATAAAAAATCATTTTTTCATAAGCATCAAAGAAGTCTTTACGAGTGTCAGGATAACCACTTGAATCGACTTGATTAGCACCAATATAAATGCCTTCAGCACCGATTACCTCTGCCCAGCTTGTGGCAATTGCTAATATATTTGCATTTCGGAAAGGTACATATGTGTTTGGTATTTCAGAATTCGAAAAATTTGCGTCCTTAACTTCAAGTTTACTGTCAGTTAAACTACTTCCACCAATTTGACTTAAATATTCAATATCGACAACTAATCTTTCCTTAATTGAATAATAATTGCAAAGATTTTCGAAAGCTCTCAACTCGGCACTTTGAGTTAATTGACCATAATTAATGTGCAGAGCAGCGACTTCAAATCCATCATTTATTGCTATTGATAAAGTCACGGCTGAGTCCATTCCGCCACTTAAAGTAACAATTGCTTTTTTCACGATTTTTACATAATTTTAATTTTACAAACAGAATTTTCATTTTGACGTTTAAATTTAAAGATAATTTACTTAATTTGCATTAAGGGGAAAGTAAAGATTAAAAAATCTAAGTGAGTAAATTTAAATTATTCAAACAATGGTTTTTAAAGAATAGGTGGAAAGTCCTTTTAGGGATTTTTATCTTTGTTTTGATTATTGTTTTTTGGATTAATAATGTGAATTCAGTTAATAAATTGATTTTGGAAAATCACAGATTAGAAGTTCAATTGAGAGATATTCGTTCAGAAAATGAAGAACTTCGTTGGAAATATATGCAATTGCGTTCTCCAGAAAGAATTATTCCATATTCTGAACAACATTTAGGTCTGCAACTTAACGAAGATGCGCCGATTGTAATTCAAAATGAAAATAAATAATTTATGTAAATGAAAGCAGCAAAAGAAAGGAAAAGAATAACTCCAAATTATATTTCAACAGGAAAACTCCTCTCAGTGGTTTTAGTGCTGACTTTAACTGCGATTGTCCTAATTGCACGGCTTGTATATTTGCAAGTTGTTAAGCATAATTATTACTCTGACGAAGCCCAAGATATGCAGTTAAAAAAAGTTGAGCTTAAAGCAAATCGTGGAAAAATAGTAGATTCAAGAGGAGTATTGCTTGCAACAAATTCAAAATCTTTGACTATTGCCGTGGACCCCAAAATTATTGCCCGAAACCCCGCAAAAAGGAAAAAATTTATTGAATTGCTTTCAAAAATTACAAATACTCCTGAAAGTTATTATTTGAAAAAAATTTCAGACACATCCATTAGATATGTAATTCTGGCGAAGAATGTTCCAATTAATTACAAGGAAGATATTAATTCGCTTGATTTTTTCGGCGTAAGAGTAGATGAAGTATTAGAAAGAATATATCTGTATGATAATTTAGCAGCTCATTTAATTGGATTTACGAACTCAGATGGTTTTGGAATTAGCGGCATAGAATATCAATACGACTCACTTTTACGTGGAACGCCTGGTTATATGTTTTTCAAGCGAGACTTAAAACGTAATTTCCACGCTGGCGCTGAACTTCCAAGCATAAAACCAATTGATGGATATAATGTAGAGTTGACAATAAATTCTGATTTGCAAAATATTGTTGAATATGAGTTGAAAAAGGGAATTGAAAATACTCAAGCAGATGCGGGGAGTGTGATTGTTATTGACCCAAATACAGGAGAAATATTAGCTTTGGCATCTGCTCCATCATATAATCCTAATAATTTGTCTGAAAGAAGACCTGAACTTGTTCGCAATCGTGCAATTAATGACGAATATGAACCAGGGTCTACTTTCAAAATGATAACTGCGGCTGCTGCACTGGAAGAAAAGTTAGTATATCCCGACCAAATGTTCTCTGGTTATGGTGGAGTTTATCAAGTCCAAGGTAGCACGATTCGTGATGTGCATGGATTAGGGAATATTACGTTTCGTCAAGCAATCGAACACTCAAGTAATATCGTTTTTGCACAAGTGGCTGCAAAAATTCCCAAGAAGACTTTTTATAAATATATTCGTGATTTTGGATTTGGATTACTAACAGATATTGAATTACCAGGCGAAGCAAGAGGTTACATTCCAAAACCTGAAAATATTACAATTACCTTACAAAGATATATTGGGTTTGGTTACGGTATTTCTACTACTCCACTTCAAATTTTAGCAGCTTATTGTGCTGCTGCAAATGGCGGAATTCTAATAAAACCTTATTTAGTAAAATCGATTTTTGATAACGATGGTAATTTCATTTTCAAGGCAAAACCAAAAAAAATCCGTCGTGTCATTTCGAAAGAAACCTCTGATTTAATTAAAGAATTATTCACAGGAATTGTCGATAGAGGAACGGGCAAAGCAGTTAAAATTAGTAATTTAAAAATAGCTGGGAAAACTGGTACATCTCAGCAATTAGTCGATGGTACTTATTCAAAATCAAAATATAATGCATCATTTATTGGATTTTTCCCTGTGGAAAATCCTCAAATCGCAATGATTGTTGTGCTTGATAATCCAAAAGGAAATTACTATGGTGGAACAACAGCTGCTCCTATTTTCAGAAATATTGCTTTACGAATTGTGAATTCTTCGGATATTTTAGCAAAAGCATCAACTACACTTTATCCAATAGAGTTAAAAACTCAAAATAAATGATAATAGCGAACAAAGTAATTGCAACTTTTGAACTAATTTATTTGTTTACAATTTCACTGACTTTAATTGATGTGTGAACTTCGATGTCAGTATCGGCTGGAAGTTCAGTATAACTAATTACTGATACCATAGGAAATTGAGAATGAAGCATTCTAAATAAATAAGGTCTAACTTGTGCAGAACAGATAATAACCGGCATATAACCTAAAATTGTGACTTCATCTATAGCTTCTGAAACGCTTTGATTAATTTCTCGGATTAACATTGGTGGTAATCCAAGTGTAGATGTAACTGCCAATTGACTATTTGATTGCAATTGTTGTGTCATCGTATCTTCAATTTCAGAATCTAATGCAATTACGTGGACAACTCCGTTATCATCTTGGTATAGTTTCTTAATAGTCTCAGAAAGATTATGTCTAACATATTCTGTCAAAACATCAACATTCTTTGTAATTTTATAATAATCAAGCAAACTTTCAAGTATTTGAGGAAGGTCTCTTATAGGAATTCCTTCAATAAGAAGGTTTTGTAATACTTTTTGAATTGTTGAAAGTGGTAAATTTTCTGCTGCCATTTCGTCTAAAAGAACTTTATGTGTTGATTCGAGGTTGTCAATCATTTTTTTAACTTCTTGTCGTGTGAGAAGTTTGTCAGCATTTCTTTTCAATAATTCTGTAAGATGGGTACTCAAAACAGTTGCAGGTTCAACAACTGTATAACCGCTAATTTCCGCACTTTCTCGGGCATTATGCGGAATCCAAGTGGCTGGTAAACCAAAAACAGGTTCAGTTACTTTCAATCCTTCAATTTCAGTATCAGCAGTTCCTGGGTTCATTGCAAGTAACATACTTGAGTAAAGTTTATTTCTTGCTATTTCGTTACCACGGATTTTAATAACATATTCTTCTGGTTCAAGTTGCAAATTATCTCGAACACGAACTGGTGGGAGTATAATTCCTAATTCCGTTGCTAATTGTTTCCTAATATTTGTAATACGTTTAAACACATCTCCGCCTTGGGATTCATCCACAAGTGAAATGAGATTATATCCCAATTCAATTTCGACAGGGTCAATTTTTAATGTTTCCTCAATTGGTATTTCGGCTGGTTTACTTTCTTCCAATCGCTTTTCTTGTTCTATTTGTAGTTTTTCTTTTTCTTCTTTTTTAATTTGTCTGTATCTTAAAATGCCAATAGAAGTTGTTATAGCACTTAATAGAAAAAATGGGAAGAATGGAAACCCCGGTAAAATTGAAATAAAAAGCAATAAAGCAGAAACAATAAATAAGGGTTTTGGTTTGTATATATATTGTTTTTTCAGTTCAATATCTAATTGATTTGAAGATGCCGAACGTGTCACAACTAAACCCGCACCGACAGAAATTAATAACGCTGGAATTTGCGAAACAAGTCCATCACCAACAGTTAAAATTGTATATCGAGCTGCAGATTCGCTAAAAGTCATACCCATTTGTAAAATGCCAATTGCAAAACCAGCGATAATATTTATTGTTGAAATGATTAACCCGGCGATAGCGTCACCACGAATAAATTTTGCAGCACCATCCATAGAACCAAAGAAATCAGCTTCTTTTGTTAGTTGTTGTCTTCGTTCCCGTGCAGTTGTTTCATCAATATAGCCAGCATTCAAATCTGCATCAATACTCATTTGTTTGCCTGGTAAGGCATCCAATGTAAATCTTGCCGTAACTTCTGCAATTCTTGTCGAACCTTTGATGATAACAATAAAATTAATTATGACAAGGATTAAAAAGATAATAAATCCAACAATATAATTACCTTGAATAACAAATGAGCCGAAGGCATCGATAATGTGACCTGCATAACCTTGACCTAAAATTAATCTGGTCGAGGCGACATTCAAACCTAATCGAAATAGAGTTGTAATAAGCAAAATAGTAGGGAAACTGGAAAAATCAAGGGGAGATATTAAATACAATGAAATTAATAAAGTTAATACAGAAATTGTAATATTTATTGCAAGTAATATATCAAGCATAAATGGCGGCAATGGTATTAATAATAGTGCCATAATGACTAAAACACCAGCCGCCAATATCATATCTGGATTTTTTACAAACAATGATAAAATTCGTTGTTGCGAATTTTGATTTAATTTTGTATTATTTTGTACATTTTTAGCCATTGAGCATAATATTCTACTCGATAATTTGTTAAATAATGATTCAATTATTTATAAATCTATTTAAAATAAAGATTTTATTTTATTTTTATAATTTTTATAATTTACTACAAGTATAATGCCAAATACTTTTTGAGATAAACAAGTAATAAATGTTGAAATTTCGTGAAAAGAGAATTAATTTAAAATAAAATATATATAATAAAACAAAAGATATTATTAATTTTGGTATAGTACAAGATTAATTTTTCAAAAAAAACAAGTAAATGAAAAAAAATAGACTAATTTTATTGATATTATCCGTATTTATCACAAACGTGTTAAATTCACAAGTTGTTGAAAAAATTGAAGAAATCTCCGATTCTTTAGAGTTAAAGCCTTATTATGGATTAAATTTTGGTTATAATTATAATTATCATTCAACAGATTTTCGTTCTTTGCCTGGAGTACCAAGTTGTTGTCCCCAGTACAAAAATGGTTCTGGTAGCGGATTTTATCTCGGAGGAATTTTTGATTATCCAATCAATTACGATATGCAAATTACAGCAAGAGTAAATTTTACAGAAATAAATGGGAAATTTACAGTTTACGAGCAAACTCCAGTTTTAATTGATGGTAAAGAAGAAACAGGTGAATTTGAACATTATGTAGATTCAAAATTTTCTTTATTAGGAATCGAACCACTTTTTACATATAAGCCATTGACAGATTTAGGTGTACACGCAGGGTTTCGTTTTGGCTTTTGGACATCTGCAAGTTATTACCAAATTGAAAAAATTTCTAAACCATCTGATAGAGGGACATTTATTGATGGTAGGACATATCGTAACCAAAGTTCTGGCAGTTTAATGGATAGCGCAAATTTCACTCAATCTGCCTTTAAAATAGGTGTAAGTTATAAATTACCATTTAATAAACAAAAGTCATTATTCATTGTCCCTGAATTATTTTATACATATAATTTTTCTGATTTGATTAAAGATAGAAAATGGCAAGTCCATCAATTTTCAATTGGATTAAGTATAAAATATCGTATTCCACCACCACCACCACCACCACCAGCACCACCAATAGCACCACCGGACCCCGAGTTGCCTCCGATTACAAAAGTCCCATTATTTGTTGTAGATGTTGATGCTATTGAAATAGATACAAATAAAAAAGAAAATAAAGATTTTACTTTGAAAATTGAAGATTTTGTCTCGTATAATATGAGACCACTTTTGAATTATATCTTTTTTGATGAAAATTCTGCTGAAATTCCAAATCGCTATGTATTGTTTACAAAAGATATTGCACCCAAGTTTGAATTAGCTCAATTAAGTAATTTGAATGCTCTTGAAACATATTATTATGTTTTGAATATAATCGGAAAAAGATTAAATGAAAATCAAAGTTCGACTATTACTTTAACTGGTACTAACCAAGATATAGGTAATGAAAAGGGAAATATTGCACTGTCGCAAAATCGAGCCAAAGCAGTTGCAGATTATTTTACAAATGTATGGGGTATTGCACCTGAAAGAATTAAAATATCTGCTCGTAATTTACCCGAACAACATTCGAGAATAGATGACGCACAAGGTATGCAAGAAAATAGGAGAGTTGAAATTACATCAAGTGATGCTTCCATTACAGAACCAGTTTTTACTGTTGATACTATGCGTGTGCTTAACACTGCAGAGATTAAATTTATCCCCAAGACATTAACAGAAGTTGGTGTGCATTCTTGGGATGTAGAAGTTAAGCAAAAAGATAAAACGATATACAGCCAAAAAGGAGAAGGCACTCCTCCCAAAAATCTTACTTGGGAAATAAACCAAAAGACCGTTCCTAAAAATGAAGATGATTTAGCATATTTTATTACTGCAATGGATTCCGTTGGACAAGTTACATCATCGAAAATTAAGAGAATTCCTATATCTAAAAAAAGTATTGAAATGAAAAGACGGACGGGACAATCAGACAAAGAATATGAATATTATTCCTTGATTTTGTTTGATTATGGAAAGTCTGATTTAGGTCGGGAACACAAAAAAGTTGTGGATTTTGTGAAAAATCGAATTACTGATGAGTCCAAAATTTATATTTATGGCTACACTGATACAATGGGTGAAGAAGAAGTTAATAAACGAATTTCGGATAAACGTGCAATTTCTGTTTTAAAAAGATTGAATATAAATTCAAATGTTACCGTTGAAGGTAAGGGTGAAAGCGAATTGTTATATGATAATTCTTTGCCTGAAGGGAGGTTTTATTGCCGAACAGTAACAATTAACATAGAAACACCTGTGAAAAACGAATAATTGCTATAAAATATTAGTTTTCAAAGAATAAATTGATTAAATTAGTTAGTACACATAGCTATTTATTATCGATATTTTTCTGAACAAATAACTCTTTGGAGTTTAATTCTAAAGCTACAAGATTTCCGTATAATGGATTATAATCTTTGTAAACGCAACCTCCATCAAGATTAATCACATCTTTTTTTAAAGAATCTTTTATTAATTGTAAAGATTTAGGAGTATGTCCGACTATTAGTTTACGTCCACCAATTTTTTTTGTATTGATTTTTTCTGCACGAGTCCAAAGCATTGAGTATAAATCCGTAAAAGGGTCATCAATAGTAGTATTTAATCCACCATGTGTTAAAACAAAACTATCAAGAATAAAATAATATTTCAAATTACGAATGAAAGATATATATTTTTCTGGAATTTCAGATGGGAAATTAACTTTGAAACTTTTAAGTGTATCGGCTCCACCAATTTTTTTCCAATTAATAAAATATTGATAATTATCTAAAGCATTTAAAAGTGCTTCTTCGTGATTTCCAATTAAAAAATAACAATTAAAATATTGTTCTGATAGATCCAATAATAAATCCAGTGTTTTTTTTATCCTTTTACCTCTATCAATGTAATCACCTAGAAAATAAATATTATCTTCCTTTTTAATCTTACATTTTTTAAAAAGTAATGCTTCCAAAGTGAGGGCGCAACCATGAACATCTCCAATTACAAACCTGCGTGCTTGGTTTTTTGATTTATCTTTGTCTTTCTCTTTGGTTTTATTCATACTTAAAAATTATATTGAAATTACATTCACACAAAATTAACAAAATATTTACGTAAGAAAATGTTTGCACTAATTAATTTATATTAAAGGAAAAATCCTAATGTTTATTGATAAAATAACCAAAAATTAATTAAAGATAAAATATAATTTAATAATTTGCAGATTAAACAAAATTGAAAATGGAAAAACCACCAGTAATAGCAGCAATCGATATCGGGACTAATTCATTTCATATGGTAATTGCCGCAGTCAACGAAAAAGGTGTTTTAAACATCATCTCGAGAGAAAAAGAAATGGTAAGACTTGGTTCATCAGGTCGAGATATGAAATATCTCCAAGAAGATGCAATAGAACGTGGATTGGAAACATTGCACCGTTTTGCCAAAATTGCCGAAAGCCATAATGCCATAATTCGTGCAGTGGCGACAAGTGCCGTGCGTGAAGCTTTGAACAAAGAATCATTTACTAAAAGAGTAGCAAATGACATTGGTATAGATGTTGAAGTTGTGTCGGGCATTGAAGAAGGTAGATTGATTTATCTTGGTGTTATTCACGCATTACCTTTGTATGATAATCAAACATTAATTATTGATATTGGAGGGGGAAGCACAGAAACAATCATTGGTAAAGGACTGAAAGCTCAATATATCAATAGCGAAAAAATTGGTGCAATTCGTTTGACAAAGCTTTTTTGTGAAAACGGTACTTATACAAAAAACACTGCTGATGAAATTCGTGAATATATAAAAGGGGAATGGACCCCAATTTTAAATCAAATTAAAGAAATTGGATTTCAAAAAGTTGTCGGGACATCGGGAACAATTTTATCATTAGCAACAATGGCATTACTTGCTAAGAAAAAGAATATTCCGGAAATACTTAATGGATATACGATTTCTGCCAAAGATATTTTATCAATTATTAAAACAATAACAAAAGCAAAAAATGTAAGTGAAATTAGCCGCATTCCAGGAGTAGAAGCTAAACGTGCCGATATTATTCTTGCGGGTTCTTTGATTTTAGAAACTGCAATAAAAGAATTGAATATTAAAGAAATATGCACATCGCCGTATGCATTACGTGAAGGTATTGTTTACGATACTTATGATAAAATGAAGTCCTTAGAAGAACTTCAACATTTATCAAATTTGAGGTTTGAGACTATTGTTGAATTAGCAAAACGGTATAATGTATATAATTCACATTCGCAACATATTCGACAAATTTCATTAAAGCTTTATGAATTTTTAAAGGATTACCATAATTTAGGAGAATACGAGAAAGAGATGCTTGAATGTTCCGCAATTTTACACGATATCGGTTATTGGATATCTCACGACCAACACCATAAACATAGTTATTATATAATTACCCATAGCGATTTACCAGGTTTTACGAATGATGAAGCTGAATTAATTGGTACAATTGCAAGATTCCATCGCAAAAGTTTACCTAAAAAAAGTCATCCTGAATTTGCAAAATTTAACGAAAAAAATCAATTTATAATAAAAGTTCTTGCTGGAATTTTAAGAATTGCAGAAGGAATCGATAGAAGACAGAAACAATATGTAAGCGATTTTATCATTACAACAAAAAATGAGAATAAGCAAATATTAGAAATAAAATTATTACCAAAAGATATAAAAGTCAATATAGATATAGAAATTTGGGGAGCAAAACGTCGTAAACAATTATTAGAAGATGTATTAAATATTCAAATAGAAATTAATTAATTCAAAAAGGAAGGATTTATGTACAAAATTGTGCTTTTAAGGCATGGAGAAAGTGAGTGGAACAAAGAAAATCGTTTCACTGGTTGGACCGATGTCGATTTATCTGATAGAGGAATTGAAGAAGCTCACCAAGCAGGTAAATTCCTATTAAAGGAAAATTTCAAATTTGATATTGCATTTACTTCAACTTTGAAAAGAGCCATAAGAACACTCGATATTGTGTTGGACGAAATGGATTTAATGTGGATACCTGTGGTGAAAAGCTGGCGATTGAATGAGCGGCATTATGGTGCTTTGCAAGGATTGAACAAAGCAGAAATGGCGGCAAAATTAGGTGAAGAGCAAGTTCTTATTTTCAGACGAAGTTATGATGTTCCTCCACCAGCATTAGAACCAACAGATGACAGAGCACCAATAAATGATATTAAATATAAGGACATAGACCCAAAAGTATTGCCATTAACAGAATGCTTAAAAACAACTGTGTCACGTGTTTTACCGTTTTGGGTTGACAATATTGTGCCTCAAATTAAAGCGAATAAAAAAGTGCTAATTGTCGCTCATGGAAATAGTTTAAGAGCATTGATAAAATATTTAGATGATGTTAGCGATGAAGAAATTATTAAAGTAAATATCCCAACTGGAATACTTTTAGTTTATGAATTGGACGAAAACCTAAAGCCAATAAAGCATTACTTTTTGGGTGAGCAAGTCGAGATACAAAAAGCAATAAATAAAGTTGCAGAACAAGGAAAAGCAAAATAAGTTATTTTCTTTTCTTTTGTATAGATTTTGTAATTCTATTTTTATGATTTTGCTTTAAAATTTGCATTTTAGATTTTTCTTTAAACTTGGAAATTTTAATATTTAAAGCCTTCTCGTTTTGCAAAATGCCATCGCAGAGCCAATTTGCGATGGCTTGTCTATTATTTTTATCAATAAATCTTAATTGATCTTTTGGATTTTGCAAATTTCCTAATTCTATATATACCGAAATAACGGGAGAATGGCGTAGCATATATAAATTTCTGTCAGAAACATTTCCAGAATATCCCCGACCAGGTTGTGATTTGTCATATTTTTTTGATATCACGTTCATCAAATTTTCTGCATAATGTTTACTTAATGAATCACCAGGTTTATGATAGAAAAATATATCAATTCTTTGCTCAGTAACACGTGAATCCACATGAATAACGATTAGCCGTTGTTTTTTTTCAGGAAAACGAGGAGTTAGAGAATTAATGTAATCGATTCTACCTTGTAGTCTGTCTTTTTGATCACCTATAATTGGTTTACCACTACCAAAGTACTCGTTAGTATTATTTTTCAAATAACCATCATCTCTAATACCATCGGTTGAATCAATAACAGCCATAAAAACTGTTGCACCGAATTGCAATAAACGCCAAGCAAGTCGCAATGTTACATCGTAAGCGTATTCATCTTCAGTTAATTCATGCCCATCTTTATTTCCTATAGCTCCTGGGTCGGGACCACCATGACCAGGATCTAAATAGAAAATATAACCCGCTAATCTATTATCAATTTTTGGGACTTTTTTATATGAAGGACCGAAAAGTTTAGTGTTAAATTGGTATTTTCTGGAGGATTTAATTCTTTCACTTGATGTTGTTTCGGTTGTTTCGTCTTCATTTTCAGACTTATTAATTTTTGTTTTTTTTACGTCAACTTTTTCTGATTTGGTTTTTTTAGCAATTTCATCAAGTTCATCTAAGAAATGGAATGGAACCCAAAGAATATTATCTGATTTGTATGATTTCTTTTTTAGCCCTTTTTGAAGAATAAAGTTGTTATAATCTTGGATTTGCTTGGCAAGTTCATAATCTTGAATTCCAAGACTTGAACGAATCGAAGTACCATCAAATACAAGTAATGCGATTGGTAATTCATATGTATTATTTGCTAAAAGTTGATAATTTTTTCCAAGTTTCTTTTTATTTATCGAAATAAATTTTTTTATGTAGGAAGAGTCTACTGGTAAATTATATTTTTTAAGTAAAGTTACAATACCATCACCCTTTTTAGGGACAACCTCTAAATAATCTTGTGAAAAAGAAATCGAATAAAATGTTATAATTAATAAAAAAAATAATATGTTTTTGATAACTCCCCCGAGAACAAATATATAATTCTTCAAAATTAAGTAATTTTGTTTTTTTTACAAAATATGAATGATAAAATTTACATTAAAGTTAATAACTCTTATATTTCTTTTTGAATTTAATTTGCAAGCTAATCCCGATGCAAAAATAGATTTAGGAATAGATGTTTTAGTTAAACATAAATTTAGCGAAATTAAAGGTAAAAGAGTAGCACTTTTAACCAATTTTTCTGGACGTGATAAAAACGGAAACTTAACAGCAGAAATTTTGGCAACTGCTAAAGAAACAAAATTAACCTTAATATTAACACCTGAACATGGACTTTATGGAACAAAATCAGCTGGTGAGAAGGTAGAAAATACTGAATATTGGAATGTTCCTGTCATTTCTTTATATGGTCAAGTAAAGAAAATACCTGTTGACTTAGCTAATCAATTTGATGTAATAGTTGTCGATATTCAAGACATTGGAGTAAGAGCTTATACATACATTAGCACTCTTTATTATGTTATGCAATCTGCTGCCGAATTGGGAAAAGAGCTCATAGTTCTTGATAGACCCAATCCAATTGGTGGAATTATTGTTGATGGAAATGTCTTAGATAATGATTTTAAATCTTTTATTGGAATAATTCCAGTGCCTTATATCCACGGGATGACGATTGGTGAAATTGCCTTAATGATAAACAAAGAAAATTGGTTGAGTGATAATCAAGATAAAAAGATAGAATGCAATATAAAAATTGTTAAAATGGAAGGTTGGAAAAGGTGGATGCAGTGGGAAGATACGGGCTTGATTTGGTTTCCAACCTCACCAAATATACCATCAGTTGATGCTGTTCGTGGTGCTGCTATGATTGGGTGGATAGGGGAATTGAGTTTATTTAGTGTTGGAATTGGCACTAATTTACCATTTCAATATTTTGGAACACCACAATTTGATAATTCTTTTTTTGAGACCTTCAATAACTTTGAATTTAACGGTGTTAAGTTAATTCAAGCAGAATTTATTCCGCAGTTTGGCAAATTTAGTAATGAATTATGCAAAGGGTTTTTATTGAGATTTGAAAGGACTAATAATTTTACTCCATTTTCAAATGGAATTGAATTTTTGTTAAATTTACGAGAATTATATCCAAAAATCTTTGATTCAACTTCAATAAATCATTCTAAAAAGCAAATGTTCGAAAAAGCCACAGGAACAGACAAAATTTTTTCTTTGTTATTCAGTAACGGGAGTAAAAAAGAAATTATTAAAGCCGCAAATGAGGGGATTATCCAATTTATAAAATTCAGAGAAAAATATTTGTTATATTGATTTTTAACTTTTTATTTAAAATGCAATTTTATTTTTTAAAATTTTTTTTAACACCCAGAATTACAGATAATTTTCGTGAACTCGACGGATCGTAATTTCTCATTACATTTTTCCCTTCAACTACAAAAGTCGAAGAACCTCCACCATCCAAATTCATAGCGTTGTATATTTTTAAAAATTTAACAATTTTTACTAAATCATTTAAACCTGCACCATATTGTTTAACTTTCGAATTTGTTCCTTCGACAGTAAAAATGTAAAATTTAGTTTTATCTTTATTGAAACCAACTACAGTTCTTGGAAGTTGTGAATAAGTAAACCGTTTACCTCTATTTCCTTCTTCGGTAGATTCATTTTGAGCAATACCATTACGGGCAATTCGTGGAGTGCCAGAGATACCATTTTTAAACTGTATGTCCTTATCTTCGCTTGTTTGAAATAAAACAGATACAGTGTCGCCAACAAATGGAAGCATATTAATAGGGAAATTATTCCCAAAAGAAAGGACAAATGAACCCTGTGGACATTCAATTACATCTTTACTGAATTTAGTTATAACACCACGATATTTTGAATTAATAGCAGGTTTATCAATTAATTTGACAAGGATTTTAGGTGTGTATTTTTCAATTTGTTTTTCTAGTTCTATTGCTTTGAAATTATTGATAAACGAAGTGGTATCAAATTGAATTTCTGTGTAGTCTTCGTCCATATCCTCCAATTCTTGACGCCATTGCGAATAAGCAGAATCGAAAGCTTTTCCCAGAAGTTTATTTTGAACATAAGGAATTGTATCACCTGCATAATGATTGTAATATGATGTACCCAATGAGTCTTTTCGTCTATTTACATAATCAATTCCAATTTGAAGATTATTGTAAAACACAACACCTTTAATGTTATAATTGTTTATGTAGGGTTTGAAATTATTGTCAAAAAGCAAACTGCTCCAGTTTTTATGTTGTACATTTTCGATAATTTCCCCATCGATTATCGTTGGACCAATTGGACTATTTGTATATGCTTTCCAAAAATTTGCATTCACAGCAATGTAAAGACTATCAGGATTATTTAAATTGTGATTATTAAAATAAGAAGGTAAACTTTCTAATGTATTAAAGTTGTTACCAGCTTTGCCAACAAAAAGACTAATATTATCAGAATTTAAATCTATTTCAGCAAAATGAATCTTAAACCATGAATTGCCGTTACCAAGTAATAGTTCTTTGTAATTTAATCCATTATCGAAGTCTTTTTGTTTTAATATTTTAAATTGGTTGATGTTGATTTTAACAACTCTTGATGAACGATGTTTTTTCTTTTTTTTATGTACTTTTTTTGCATCAATAGGAGTTATTAAAAGCATCGATCCAAGAATAATGATTAAGATAAATTTAAAATAAATTTTGAAATTTTCTTTAATTTGCATATTAATTTTGTAATTTTAATTTTTATATTTTGTAAATTAAAAATAAAAATGGAAATGGAATACAAAACAATTCAATATGAACAAAAAGGTAATTACGGAATCATTACCTTGAATAGACCAGACAAGTTGAACGCTTTGAATTTCCAATTATTTACAGAATTGGATGATTTAATTCAAAAAATCGAGTTAGATGAAAGCGTTTATGCAATCGTAATAACAGGAAGTGGCGATAAAGCATTTGCCGCTGGTGCGGATATAAAAGAGCTAAATGAATCAAATGTACGTAGTGGCAAGCAATTTTCTGAATATGGTTCAAAAGTAATGTTAAGGTTGGAGCAACTCAGAATACCAGTAATTGCCGCAATCAATGGTTTTGCTTTAGGCGGAGGATTAGAACTTGCTCTTTCGTGCCATATTCGATTTGCAAGTGATAAAGCTAAATTAGGACAACCCGAAGTAAATTTAGGAATAATTCCTGGATATGGTGCTACTCAAAGATTACCTCGTATTGTTGGCAAAGCAAAAGCGATAGAGTTAATTATTTCAGCGAAAACAATAGATGCGGAAACTGCAAAGAACATAGGACTTGTAAACGATGTTTTTCCACATTCGGAATTAATGGCAAAAACAATTGAATTTGTCGAACTTGTCTTGACTAAAGCTCCACTTGCAGTATCAGCCGCTGTGGAATGCATTAATGCCAGCCAAAATTTAGATTTAATGGAAGGATTAGCATACGAATCAAAAAGATTTGGCGATGTTTGTGGTACTGATGATTTCAAAGAAGGAACAACTGCATTTTTGGAAAAACGTTCAGCTAAATTTATCGGAAAATAAAAATAAATGGATTTTTTATATAATTACATATTTCTTCCTCTCGCATTAATTTATGTTAATGTTTGGAAGCATTTCAACCAAAAATTGAAAATACGGGAGGAAGAAGTTTTCAAATCTTGGGAAAATTTAGAAGATTTGCCCAATGATGTCGTTCGGATTTGGTTCCATTCAGCTTCAATGGGTGAATTCGAACAAGCTAAACCCGTTATTGAACTTTTAAAGCAGAAAATTCCTGATGTTTTCATTATTGCTTCTTTTTTTTCACCATCAGGATATAATACTCAACAAAAATATAAATTTGTCGATAGAGTTTGTTACATTCCCTTAGATTTGAAATATTATGCTGAAGAATTCATCGAATTAATTAAACCCGATTTTGCCGTTTTTGTTCGTTATGAAATATGGCGAAATCATTTATTAGAATTAAAAAAAAGAAATATACCTACTTATTTAATTAATGCAACAAAACCTACGAATAATTTCTTTGCAAATTTCCCCTTAACAAGAAGCTTTCACAAATCGAATATGAAACTTTTTGATAAAATTTATACCACCGGCACTACACATACTAAATATTTTCTCAGTTTAGGGTTAAAACATAAAGTTAGAACATTAACTGATACAAGATTTGATAGGATTATCGAATTTGTCGAAGATTCCAAAAGGTTTTTAATTTTGCCAAAAGAAATATTTTCAACCGATGAATTGATTCTTGTTGCTGGAAGCACTTGGGAAAAAGATGAAGAAATAATTATTCAAGGAGTAAAAAATATCAAACAAACACTCGATATGCCAATAAAAGTCATTTTTGTGCCGCACGAACCAACTGAAGAAAATATAGAACGGATTACTTTAAAATTAGAGAACTATGCCTTATTAAGTAAGATTATCGAATGTTTAAAGACGAAATCCTGCAAATGGCTAAATGAAAAGCTTACAGGTCGAGATATAGTAGTAGATTCGATAGGTTATTTATTAAGATTATATAATTATGCAGATTTTGCATATATTGGTGGTGCATTCGGCGAAGGAGTTCATAGCGTAACTGAAGCGGCGGGTTATGGATTACCTCTTTGTACTGGTCCAAACCTTTCAAAATCGTCGGATGCGCAAATCTTAAGAAAAATGGGGGTCCTAACTACAATTAATAACCAAAATGATTTTGAAATCTGGTTAAAAAAAATGTGCTTGAATCCGACTTTGCGAGGTGAGATGGGACGACTTGCTCAAGAATATATATATCAAGCTGCTGGTTCAAGTAAGTATATCGTCAGCAGTATTATACAAAAATTAAATGAGAATAAGCAAAGTTAAAATATAAACGTAATTTTGAAATTCAATTATCTTAAAATTATAACTTATTCGTCCTAAATTATAGTTAAAACAGAAAAACAAATGGATAAAGTTCAAGTAGTAATATTAGGAATTTCAGCAACACCTGGTGGTAATGCTTTTGCATTAATTTTAAAGGAATTAGATGGGAATAGGAGGTTGCCGATAATTATAGGAGCATTTGAGGCACAATCAATCGCATTTGAATTAGAAGGAGTAAACCCACCGAGACCCTTGACCCATGATTTAATTAAAATTATGCTGGATACTTTCGGTTATCAACTTTCTGAAATTTTTATTGATAGCCTCGAGGAAGGTACTTTCCACGCAAAATTGATTTTTGAAGTTGAAGGAATTCAAATAGATTGTCGTCCAAGCGATGCAATTGCGATTGCAATACGAGTTAATGCACCAATATATGTGAATTCTGAAATATTAGAAGAAGCCGGGGTTACCCCATTACAAAATGACCCTGAAATGCAAATGCCAAATTTCCAACAATCAACGCAAAAAGCTGAATCAACACCATCAAGCGGAAATAAACGATTAGATATTTTGCAATCACAATTAGAAAAAGCAATCAAAGAAGAAAATTACGAAACAGCGGCAAAACTAAGAGACGAAATCAAAAAGATTTTGGAAAGTTCATAATTTTTTTGTAATTTTGTATTCTTTTGAAATACGATTTGCCGGGGTAGCTCAGTTGGTTAGAGCAATGGAATCATAATCCATGTGTCGGGGGTTCAAATCCCTCCCTCGGTACTTAATACAGGAAATATTTAAAGTTCTAAAAATTCTTGTCGAGAACAACTAAATAATCGTAAAGACAGGATGTAAATGTGTAATTAATAAAATTTAAGAATATACTTCAAGATAAAAATTATATTGGGGATATGGAAAATTTCATATCCCTTTTTTTCAATATCACAAAATTTATTACGCTTCGATTTAACTAAATTCATTAATTTGATAATAAAACTTTTTAATTAAGAATGCAAAAAACTAGTTTTTATACAATTTGAATATTTGATTTTTTAATTTTGAAATTGAGGAAATTATATTTGAATTAGTATTAGATCCTTAAAAATAAATTACTATCTTAATATTAGTTATATTCACAAGGAAAGATTCAGATGATAAAAACTTTTTATCTGTAAATGGTAAGAATTTACTTAATTTTGTATTTATTTCATTAAATTAATTTATATGGTACGTATAGGTTTTCTTTTAATATTTTTTATCCAAGTAATTTTTTTTTCAAGCTGTACTGATAAAGAAGACAAAAAAATTACTATAAATTTTATGGACAGAGATGATTCCGTTTTCCAAAGAATTCCAGATACTACGAATACCTTAAAAGTAGCTATTTCTGCAATGATTTCACCTAAAAGTACTTTTGTTTATTATCAAGAACTATTAGATTACTTAGCAAAAAAGACGAATTGTAAAATTATACTAATACAACGTAAAACTTATCAAGAAATTAATACTCTTCTTGAATCTGGAGAATTGGATTTTGCGTTTATATGCTCAGGAGCTTATGTAGAACTAGCTAGTAAATGCAAAACAAATATTTTGGCTGTTCCTCAATCAAATGGTAAATTGACATATCAAGCATATATTATAGCACATTCAAAAAGCGGTGTAAACAAGTTTGAAGACTTTAAAGGTAAGTCTTTTGCTTTTACTGATATGCTTTCAAATTCAGGTCGGCTTTATGCATTAAAAAGATTAAAAGAAATTGGTGAAACTGATAAATCATTTTTTTCAAGTATCGTATTTACATATGGGCACGACAACTCTATAAAATTAGTAAATAATGGTTTAGTTGATGGTGCGACTATTGATGGTTTGATCTTCAATTTCATAAGAATTAATAATCCTGAACAAGTATCAAATGTAAAAATTATAGAAAAATCAGAAAATTATGGTATTCCTCCTATTGTGTCGAGACAAGATAAAACACCAAAATTAGAATCGATTAGAAATACTTTGTTCAATATGGCAGATGACAGCGTAGGTTCATTAATTTTATCAAAATTACAAATTGATAAATTTGTTGCTGGTAAAGACTCAAGTTATAATTCCATACGAAAAATGATGAGCTTATTAAAAGAATGAAAAAATTATATATATCATTATTTTGGAAATTTCTAATAGCTATAATTTTAACAGTTACATTATTTGGATTGTTGAATATAAATTTTGTGTGGCGTAAAGTATATAATTTAATTGATTTAGAGATATCCAAAAGAATTATTTATATTGGGAAAAACTTAGCTAATCAATCATTAAAATATATTTTATATAAAGACATATCATCATTACAGTCAATATTAGATGAGACAAAAAGAAGTGATCCGATCATTGAGTATTGTTTTATAACAGATTCCGAGAACAATGTACTTGCACATACTTTTACTCAAGGATTTCCAAAAAAGTTACTTGGGGTAAACAAGTTAAAACTAGGAGATACATTATCTATCATAAAAATCTATGCTGAAAATTATCAAACAAAAAATATTAATGATGTAATCATACCAGTTCTGGATGGTAAAGTTGGCTATGTTAGATTAGGCATTAACGATGATATGGCTTGGATCAACCTAAAAAGTACGTTTATTACATTCATAGTTATATTTCTGTCTTTTACTTTATTAGGATTTTTAGGAGCGTTCATTTTTTCTTACTTAATAGCCGAACCTATTAAGAGAATTAAAATGACAGCTGAAAAAATTGACATTGAAAATTTGAAGAATATTGGGGAAATATCAAATATTAAAAGTTCTCACGATTTAATATTTTCAAAGTTTAATATTAGAGATGAAATTGATGATTTATCCGAAAAATTCAATGAGATGATTCTAAGACTCAATACAACATATCAAAAATTAATTGCAACACAAAGTGCAATGAACCAATCTGAGAAATTAGCATCCATTGGAACACTTGTTTCTGGTATAGCTCATGAAATTAATAATCCTCTTTCAGGTTTACAAAGTTGCATAAGAAGGATTGGAGAACATCCTGATAACATTGCACAGAATGTTAAGTATATAGAGATAATGAATGAAACCACTGCAAAGATTCAGAATATTGTTAAAGGATTATTAGATTTTTCAAGAGTTTCAAGTGGGAAAAAAGAATACAATAACATCAATCAAATCATAGAAAATACAATTAAACTAATGAAATTTAGGAAATCATTTTCTGTAATAGATATTGTTTTTAGAACAGAAAAAGACGAACAGATACTGAAATGCAATAAGAATGAAATGGAACAGGTATTTTTCAATCTTATTAAAAATTCTATTGAAGCAATCGAAGAAAAATTAAAGATTGATGACAATCATAAAGGTAAAATCGAAATTACTTTGACAACTTCCAATTCAACAGTTGAAATAGATATTTATGACAATGGTATTGGTATTAAAAAGGAGAATATAACAAAAGTTTTCGATCCTTTTTTTACAACAAAAGATGTGGGTAAAGGGACAGGATTAGGATGCTCCATTTGTTATAACATTATAAGAGATCACAATGGCGAGTTTATTATCGAATCTGATTATTTAAAATGGACATTACAAAAAATAATTTTTCAAAGATAAATAATAAAAGATATTATGGAAAAGATCAAAATTTTTGTAGTAGATGATGAAAGTAGTGTAAGGATAACTTTATCGGATGATTTAAAAGATCTTGGATTTATTATTTTTGAATATGATAACCCTTTAGTAGCATTAATTGATTTACCTAAACACCAACCGGACATCATTTTTTCTGATATCAGAATGCCTGAATTAAATGGAATTGATTTCCTTAAAGAAGTTAAAAAAATAAGCCCAACAACCTATGTTGTTATGATGACAGGTTATAGTTCTGTAAATACAGCATTAGAAGCTGTTAAATCAGGTGCCTATGATTATATCAGCAAACCTCTGAATATCGAAGAACTAAAAATAATCTTGAAACAAATAACTGATATTATAAATTTAAAACATGATTATAAACGAATAATAGATCAATCTTCTGAACAATTTAGTATTGATCACATAATTGGTTCAAGTAAAGAAATAAAAATATTAAAAGATGCAATTCATATGGTATCAAAATCCGACAGCACTGTTTTGATACAAGGAGAGACTGGAACTGGGAAAGAATTAGTTACCAATGTCATACATTATTTGTCAAATCGCAGAGATAAGCCTCTTATTAAGCTAAGTTGTGCAATTCTTTCAAAAGAAATATTTGAAAGTGAACTTTTTGGCCATGAAAAAGGTGCTTTTACAGGTGCTATTAGGGATAAAAAAGGGAGATTTGAATTAGCTAATAATGGCACACTTTTTTTAGATGATATTGATGACATTCCGATTGAGTTACAAGTAAAATTATTGAGGGTCTTGGAGGAAAGTGAGTTTGAAAAGGTTGGTGGTGAAAAAACTATAAAAGTCAACGTTAGAGTTATTGCAGCAACTAAAAAAGATTTACGTAAGTTAGTTGATGAAGGAAAATTCAGAGAGGATTTATTTTATAGATTAAATGTCTTCCCAATAATTCTAAAACCACTAAGAGAACGAAAAAGTGATATAAAAGAACTTTTTTATTTCTTCTTAAATAATAAAATTAAATCTGATAACATCAAAATTCAGAGTGAAGTACTACAAATTTTAGAAAATTATTATTGGCCTGGTAATGTAAGAGAATTAAAACATTTAGTCGAAAGGCTGGTTATAATTTCATCAGGAAATGATATTACGATTTCACATTTACCTATGGAAATACTTAGCTCTAATGTCACCTCAGTTAAATCTTATTCTGATTCCCAATCGTTGGATGATTATTTGTTCGAAGTTGAAAAAGGAATCTTGATAAATACATTAACAAAAACTGCCGGTAATAAATCAAAAGCAGCTGAAATACTAAAAATTCCTTATTCAACACTTAGAACAAAATTAGAAAAATTCGGTTTATAATTTTTTCGATTGAAGTTTATGTGCGGAATTACGTTTATAGTAACGGAATTCCGCTTTTTTTTCTCTGAGTCATAAGATCTTAAAAAATAAAATTCTTTTATAAATCAATGCCTTATGTTTATTAAATTTGTTTGGCATAACAATTGTAAAGTATAATAAGTAAGTAAAGTAAAATTTGAATTTAAAGAGGAATTTCTTAAGGGTTTGATAAACAGATATACATTAAATAAAATTAGGAATAATAAGATAATTTGAAGAATAATGTTCTTACTTAATTGTGCAAAATGAGGAAAAAGAATTAAGGATTTCAATAAAAAGAAGTTCCTCTGTTAATGAAGAAATTCAAAGTAAATAAGATAAATTTTACAAAATTAATCAGGATAGACTATGGAGAAAATAATTGAAACAAACAGTATGGTTATTGATGAAGTCAATATCAATAATAATTCTGGATATTTACCAGGGAGAAGAGATTTTATAAAAACAACAGGTTTGATCTCTGCTGGTATTGCTGCAAGTATGATGTTCTCATCACCTGTTCTTAGAGCATTTGAGAGAAAAGATGAAAAAGGTAACAAGACCTTAGCTTACGAAGGTAAATGGGTTCCTTCAACTTGTCAAGGTTGTACAACATGGTGCGCTATTGAATTCTTTGTTCAAAATGGAAGAGTTGTAAAAGTGCGAGGAAACCAGCAGTCAAAATCAAACGAAGGATATTGCTGTCCAAAGGGACATCTTCAAATTTTGGAACTTTACGATCCAGATAGGGTAAAAGTACCTATGAAAAGAACCAACCCAAATAAAGGACCTAATGAGAATCCAGGATTTGTGCCTATCACATGGGATGAAGCTTTAGACACATTAGCAACAAAAATGATGGAGTTGAGAAATGCAAATGAACCACATAAATTTTTATTTTTAAGAGGAAGATATTCATCATATTCAACTGATCATATATATACAGGTTTATCTAAGATTTATGGAACGCCTAATTCAATTTCTCATAGTTCGTTGTGTTCTGAGGCTGAAAAATTTGGTCCCTATTATACTGAAGGTTTTTGGGGATATAGAGATTACGATGTTACCAAAGCTAAATGTTTGGTAATTTGGGGAAGTGACCCACTTAGTTCAAACAGGCAAATTCCGAATATGATAAATAAATTTGGAGAAATAATTGAGAATGCTAAGGTTATTACAATCGACCCAAGAATGAGTGCTTCAGCAGTTAAATCTCATGAATGGATGCCGATTCAACCAGGTGAGGATGGTGCTTTAGCATCAGCATTGGCTCATATAATCTTAACTGAAGGATTATGGAATAAAGAATTTGTCGGGGATTTCAATGATGGCATTAACAAATTCATTCCTGGTCAGACAGTTGATGAATCCAGTTTTACAGAAGTTCATACATACGGATTAGTTAAATGGTGGAACTTAGAATTGAAAGATAAAACTGCTGATTGGGCAGAACCAATAACAAAACTGCCTAAAGAGCAAATAATTAGGGTTGCAAGAGCAATGGGTAACGCAGCACCTAAGACTATTGTTTGGTTAGGTCCTGGTCCAGTAATGAGTCCTCGTGGTGCATATATTGCTATGGCGATTCATGCTTTGAATGGATTATTAGGTTCCGTTGATAATGAAGGTGGAACACTTAGAGCAATGAAGGTCCTTTCAAATTCTTATCCCAATGTGGCACCTTATGAAGACGAAATAGCAGCAAATGGTTTAAAATACCAAAAGATAGACCAAAGGGGTTATAAAGCGTTTCCATCAATGGATGCTGGCAAGATTGGGACCGCTGTTGTGACAAACAATGTTGCCGATGCGATTCTCGCTTCCGATCCATATGATATTAAAGTTATTTTAGGAGTATGGTGTAATTTTGCTTTTTCAGGAACACAAGCCCAAAGATGGGAAGAAGCATTAAAGAAAGTACCATTCTTCTGTCATGTAACTACCAACGCATCAGAAATGAGTCACTATGCGGATATTATACTTCCCGCTGCGCATCATGCCACTGAAAAATGGTCTGCAAGTAATAGTATGGCCAATTTATATAGTTTTATATCTATACAGCAACCTGTTGTTAAGAGATTTTGGGACGTAAAAGCAGACGAGAATGAAATTATGTGGGAATTATCCTTAAAATTGAAAGAAAAGGGCTTTTCGAAATTATATGATTTCTATTCCACAGAGTTTAAAGACCCAGATACATCGGCCATACCCACAAATGCTGAAGAATTTGCTATATTTTCTACCAAATTTAGAACAAAGCCATCATATGACACAATTGGTGGTTGGGATAAATTTAAAGAAATTGGTATTGTATCATCTGAGAAATATGTATACAAAAAAACTTGGGACAATATGGGTACAGTAACAAAAAAATTTGAATTTTACAGCGAAACACTTAAGAAAGCACTAGGAGAACATGCAGCAAAATATAAAACTGATGTAGATGATATTTTAACTACTTGTAATTATACCGCACAAGGTGAATTAGCATTTATCCCTCATTATGAACCACCAATGAGAAAGGGAAGTAAGCAAGATTATCCATTTGAATTCATCGATTACAAATCAAAATTAAACAGGGAAGGCAGAAGCCAGAACATTCCTTGGTATTATGAATTCCACAAAGTTGATACGGGAGATGAGTCATGGGAAGATGTAATTAAAATGAATCCAAAAGATGCCCAAAGACTTGGACTATCCAATGGTGATAAGGTTAAGGTTACTTCAATAGTTGGAAGCATTGAAGCTACATTGAAAACATGGGAAGGCATAAGAGAAGGAACAGTCACAAAAGCATATGGTCAAGGCCATACAAAATATGGTAAAATTGCTGCCTTAGATTTTGAAAAAGGAATACCAAGAGGTAGTAATAACAATTTTATCATTCCAGTTGAATATGAAAGATTTTCCGGCTCTAACTCAAGAAATGGCGGTTTCTTTGGTGTCAAAATAGAAAAAGCAACAACTGGTATATTTGACAACGATAATAAACAAACAACTAAGATTAATTTAAGTGCTTTATATCCAAATCCTGCAAATAGTTATACAATTCTTAATTTGACTATGCAGACTGAATCTTATGTAAAGATAGCAATTTATGGTTCCAACGGGAAGAAAGTACTAAATGTATATGATGGTATATTAAATTATGGTAGTCACACTTTAAGGATAGATACTTCTATTCTTGATTCAGGTATGTATATCTGTCAAGTAGTGTCTGATAATTTTAGATCAGCGTTAAAATTGATTGTTAATAAATAATAATAAAATAAAGGAATTAATATTATGGCAAGATATGGAATGGTTATTGACTTGCACAAATGCGTAGGTTGTGGCTCTTGTGCAATTGCATGTAAAACTGAAAATAATACATTGAACCGGTCAAAAACTCAAACCTTTAATTGGGCTGATTATTATATATCAACAGAAGGTGAGTTCCCGTATACTAAATACCAACTTTTGCCTGTTCTGTGTAATCATTGTACAGATGCTGCGTGTGTAAACGCTTGCCCTGTCAATCCAAAAGCAATGTATAAATCTCCTGAAGGTCTCACATTGCATAATGATGAAAGATGTATTGGTTGTCAATTATGCCAGAAGGCATGTCCTTATAGTACAAAAGACTATTCAAAATCAGGTGATCAATATAGTGTAATTAGTTTTACTGGTGAAGCTGGTGAGGATTTCTGGAAAGATAAAAGAGAAGTTATTCCTAATGGAACAGGTTCTGGTGATGAAGTATCTACTAAAGTTGGTTTTACTCCCCCAAATGCAAATATATATGAACACCCAGATTATCAACCCATCAGAAAAGCTTTTGTTACGGAAAAATGTATTCTTTGTGATCATCGAAGAAAAGATGGACTGGAGCCGTATTGCGTAGTATCTTGTCCGGCTCAGGCAAGAACAGTTGGTGATTTTGACGATCCTTCAAGTACAGTATCCAAGTTGATACAACAATATCCATACAAATTGTTGAAAAACAATAAAGGTGAATTTCAATCATCTCATGACGAAGGTACAAAACCAAATGTTTATTATATTAGAGATTTTGCGACTACAAAACAATGATAAATACAACAGAAAAAATGATTAAAAAGTTAAAATCTGACCAGGGATTAATTCAATTCCTGGCAGATTTACTTTCATTTCCAGGTTCGGAGTATTTAAATTCAATCAAATTAGAAAATGATATCAACAATATTTTGATACTAAATGAAAATACTCCTATAAACAAACAACTAAAAGAGTGTGTGAACGCTTATGCTAATTGTGATCAACAAGTAATTTTGGCTGAGTTTGCGAGGTTATTCGTTGGTCCTTTTCATGTAATTGCTCCACCATACGGTTCATATTATTTAGAAAATGGACGTTTAATGGGTGAAAGCACAGTTCAAGTAAGTGAATTTTATGATTTTGCTGGATTAACCATAAAAGATTCATTCAAAGATTTACCTGACCACGTAGTTGCAGAATTAGAGTTTCTAATTTACCTTATCTTCAATGAAATTAATTTTTTGGAAAATTCAGAAATTGAAAATTATACTAAAATAAATAATTTGAAAATCGATTTTTTCAACAGATTTTTTTTAGTATGGATTAATAAATTCGCAACTTTAATAATTGAAAACACAAAATTAGAATTTTATAAAAATGTTGGTATTTGCATAAATAATATTGTAGATATTTTGAAAACAGATATGACTGATTTAAAAAAACTAAATTAAATATTTCTCCGAGCTTGACTGTCCTAAGTCTTAGATAAGGTAGCAAGCCGAAAGGGTATGAGAAGAAATTATCATGCCTGCCGTTTGCAAAGGAGAACATACATTGAGACTAAATAAATATTTAGCCCATTGAATGTTCAATGGGTTTTTTTATGATTAATTTGAGGAATAATTATGTCAGAAAAACCAAAAAGATACCAGAAATTTTTGGAAAATTATCCAAAAGCTGCAGAAGCCTACGAACAGTTGAACGATGCTGTTCATACAGCAGGACCTTTAGATGACAAAACAAGAGCATTAATTAAGTTAGCAATTTCAACCGGGGCAAAATTAGAAGGTGCAGTTCATTCCCATACGAGAAAAGCATTAAAAGCGGGCTGTACGCCTGAAGAAATAATCCACGCTGTGATGTTGGCTCTGCCTACTCTTGGGTTACCATCTACTATGGCCGCCTGGAGTTGGGTTGATGATGTTTTGGAAAATAACAAATAAGAATTCTATGAATTTAGAAATCAAGATTAAAGGAATCAGATTTAATAAACAGGAATTTGCTGGTTCCTTTGGTGATATAGGTACAGACTTGCCGCTTATAATCGCAATGATAACAGCGGCAGGTCTTCATGCACCAAGTGTTTTGATAGTTTTCGGGCTAATGCAAATTAGCACCGGATTAATTTATAAAATACCTATGCCCGTTCAACCATTGAAAGCAATGGCAACATTAGTAATTGCACAGCAAATTGGTGGAAATATATTACTTGGAGCTGGTTTATCAATTGGGATTGTAATGTTTTTACTTTCAATTTCAGGTTTATTGGGAAAAATTTCAATGATAATTCCAAAAGCTGTTATTCGAGGTCTTCAATTGGGACTTGGATTAAGTTTATGTTTACTAGCCTTTAAAAAGTATATTCCAAATGATGGTTTCTATGGCTATGTCATAGCAATTTTATCATTTATTTTAATATTAATTTTTATCGACAGCAAAAAGTATCCTGCTTCTTTAATTGTCGTGTCTTTAGGGTTAGTTTATGCTCTTATTTTCAAAGTGAATTTATCTTCATTGATAGATTCTTTTGGGGTAAATTTGCCTGTATTTTCAATGCCAAATGTTGATGACATCTCAAAAGGATTTATTCTTCTTGCACTTCCTCAGATACCTTTATCAATTGGCAATTCAATTATTGCTACAAAACAAGTATCAGAGGATTTGTTTCCTGAAAAGAAGAATATCACGATTAAGAAAATTGGACTAACTTACTCATTTATGAACTTAATAATTCCTTTTGTAAGTGGTATTCCATCTTGTCATGGTTCTGGGGGAATAGCTGGACATTATGCATTTGGAGGTAGAACTGGTGGTTCTGTTGTTATTTATGGGTTTATGTATGTAATACTGGGTTTATTCTTTGGTAATAATTTCGCCAAAGTAATACAGGTATTCCCACTTCCGGTTTTAGGTGTTGTCCTCGTTTTTGAGGGGTTAGCTTTGATGTCGCTAATTAAAGACCAATTAAACGAAAAGAAAAATTTGATAATATCATTATTAGTTGGTGTAATTGCCGCTGGAATGCCTTTTGGTTTTGTTACATCAATGGTTATTGGTTCAATTTTATATTATATCCCTGTAAAATTATGGATGTTAGATAAAAAATAAAGATATGTAAAATAGGAAGTTATGTTAGTTGATAGATTTAATAGAGCACATAATTATTTAAGAATTTCAGTTACAGACAAGTGCAATTTGAATTGCATATACTGTAATCCAAAAAATAATTCTCGTGATCATTCACGTAATTCTGAATTACTCAGTTTTGAAGAAATTGAAAGAATTGCTTTTATTTTTCTTGATAAATTTGAATTTAAAAAAATCAGACTTACTGGTGGTGAACCATTTGCTCGAAAGAATATTGATGTTTTAATTCAAATGCTTGCTAAACATAAAAAGCAATTTGAATTTGAATTATTAGCAACAAGTAACGGAATTTTGGTTGCAGATAAAATCGAGGAACTGTTTCGTAAAGGAATTGATAGATTTAATTTCAGTTTAGATACTCTTCGTAAGGATAAATTCACTTCGGTAACTCAATACGATAGATTTGAGCTTTCTATGCAATCCATCAAAGCAGCTCTTAGAATTGATAATAATAAAATAAAGATAAACACTGTTATAATGAAAGGAATAAATGATGATGAACTTATAGATTTTGCTGATTTTGCAGTCAGCAATGATATTACAATTCGATTTATTGAGTATATGCCTTTTGCCAATAATTCTTATGATAAAAGCAAATTTATGAGTTATAGGGAAATGATCCAGATTATTTCTGAAAAATATATTTTGCAAAAAATAAATCAAGAAATGAATTCTGTAAGTAAGAATTTTTGCATAGATCAACACAAAGGCAAGCTTTGTTTTATAACGTCAATATCTGATCACTTCTGTAATTCATGCAATAGACTAAGATTAACATCAGATGGTAAGCTAAAATTGTGTTTATTCTCACTTGATCATCAAGACCTGGACTTAAGAAGTCAATTGCGTAATGGAAAAAATGACAGTGAAATCGCTGACTCCATAGAAAGATTTATCAACAATAAGCAAGAGAAGCATGATGAACTTGATAAATTAACAAATTTTAAACATAACAGTATGATTGCTATAGGAGGATAAGTATGAAATTAAGTCATACAGATAATACAGGCAAAGCTAAAATGGTGGACGTATCAAATAAATCATATACCGAAAGAAGTGCAAAAGCCTACTGTAAGGTTTATCTCAATAGAGAGGCATTTCTTTCAATACTTGATAATACTATTGAAAAAGGTGATGTTTTATCAGTTGCTAAAATTGGAGCTATTCAAGCAGCAAAAAAAACATCTGAATTAATTCCATTGTGTCATAATATTTTTATAAGTTTTATTGATGTCGTATTTAATCTAATTGAGAAAGAAAATGCAATTGAAATAACTTCGTTAGCAAAAACAAATGCTGGGACTGGCATTGAAATGGAGGCGATTACTGCTGTTTCTATTGCCGGAGTAATCATTTATGATATGTGTAAATCAATTGATAAAGGTATAAGAATTTCTGATATTCATTTGGTTTCAAAAACCGGAGGTAAAAGTGGGGATTACAATGTTTAAAAAAAATTATGGTAAAATAAAAGCTATCTCGATAAGTGAGAAAAAAGGCATTCCAAAATCAAATGTAGAAATGGCTGAATTAATTGAAAATTGGGGTATCAAAGGTGATGCACATGCTGGAGAATGGCATAGGCAAATATCATTATTAGCTTTGGAAAGTATTGAAAAAATGAAAGAAAAGGGATTATACAAATTAACTCCAGGTATTTTTGCAGAAAATATTACGACAGAATTCCTGATACTTCCTGAACTTTCAATTGGCACAAGATTGTTAATCGGCGAAAAATGTGAACTTGAAATAACTCAAATTGGTAAGGAGTGTCACAGCCGGTGTGCAATATATCGTGCAGCTGGTGACTGTGTAATGCCCAGAGAAGGCATTTTCGCAAGAGTTATTACCGGTGGAATAATCAAGATAAATGATGAGATTATCATTAAAAATGGTGAATTATGTTAAAGTATAATGAAGCACTTGAAGTAATTACTAATAGATTGGCTTCCTATAAAAAAACAACAGAATCAGTTTTAATAACTGATTCAATAGGAAGAATTTTGGCTGAGGATATTTATTCAGATGTAAATCTTCCTCCATTTAATAATTCAGCTGTAGATGGTTATGCTATTAAATATACAGAAGATGTGAGACACTGGGAAATTATTGGTGAAATTTCAGCAGGCAATTATCAAGATTATAACATAGATTCTACAAAAACGGTCGGAATTATGACTGGTGCAAAAGTCCCTAAGGAGGCTGATACAATAATACCAATTGAAGACTGTATTATCGAAGGTAATTTCATAAAAGTTGCTGACGATTACAGTATTAAGAAAGGAAGTAATTGCAGATTACTTGGTGAAGATTTGAGAAAGGGTATCATTGCAATTAAATCAGGAAAATTGATAGAAGCAAAAGATATAAATCTTGCAGCTGCCTGCGGTAAATCTTCATTGAGCGTATATAAAAAATTAAATATCGGATTGCTAGCAACAGGAGATGAATTAATTGACGTTGATCAAATTCCTACGGAAGATCAAATAAGAGCCACAAATTTACAGGCGTTGATATGTTTAATCAAACAAATGAATATGACACCAATAAATTTTGGTATTGCAAGAGATAATCAAAAAGACATTGAAAATAAATTGCAATCTGTTCTGGCCTCCGAAATAGATTTATTAGTTACTACGGGTGGGGTTTCCGTTGGTAAATATGACTTTATGCAAGATGCACTTTATTCTATTGGCGCAGAGAAACAATTCTGGAAAGTGAATATAAAACCTGGTAAACCATTACTATTCAGTATTTATAAAAATAGTAAAAAAGAAATTCCTATTATCAATTTGCCAGGAAATCCACTTTCATCCTTTATCAATTTCAAACTACTGGTGGAGCCAGCTATATTCTTATCTTATGGAGTGAATCAATCAAATTCTTTTATGTCAAAATTAACTCATAATGTAAGAAAAAAGGATGAAAGGTTACATTTTATATTGGCAAATTCTGAATTTGATTTTTTAAATAAGTGTTTTACAGTAAAAAGTGCAGGGTTTCAATCATCTGGCTCAATGTTAACAATGAGCAACTCTGATTGTGTGTTTATTATTCCCGAAGAATTGAAAGAACTAAAAGCAGGAGAATGGGTAAAATGTATAAAGATATAACAGGAATTATTTTATCTGGCGGAAAAAGTTCAAGAATGGGTGAAAACAAGTCATTTTTGAAAATTGGTAATATGACAGTAATCGAAAGAACTGTAAATTTGATGAGATCACTTTTTGATAGAGTAATAATTATCAGTAATGAACCAGAGTTATATTTTAATCTAAACGTAGAAATATTTACTGATATTTATAAGGATGTTGGTCCCCTTGCAGGAATTCATTCAGGTTTAAAACATTCATTTACTGAAAACATTTTTGTTATATCTTGTGATATTCCTCTAATGAATTCTGATATGATAAAAAGTATAATTGAATACCCCGGAGATTCATTTATTAAAGTTCCTCTTGCAGATGGATATATTCAATTTTTATGTGGTATTTATCCCAAAAAATCATTGCAAGTTATTGAAGAAATAATAACAAATGACTTTAGTAAGGAAAATAGAAGCGAAACACAAGAAAAAAGGAAATGCAAAATGACGTCCCTAATTAACACTTATCCCTCTATTATTATTGATGAAATTACAAATTTGAACGGTTATTTCAAGGAAATCTTTTTTAATATGAATAATAAAAATGATTATAAACAAATTATCGAGTTACTAAATAAATAGACTTAAAAAAAAAATAATAAATTTTCGTTTTTTAGAAATTCAAACATACCTGATTGAGAATAAATCTAAATTGTTGAATAGTTTTTAAATTTTTATAGTTAACTAATATTTTTAGCAAAATACCTGGGAAAACATTTGGGTATAACAGTAACATTTACAAATACTTTTTAATTCTCGATATCATATATTTACTACAATTTTGAATCATGCTCATCAATAATGTGTCATAGAAATGTTTTTCATAAATTTGAAAACTTTAATACTAAAAAATTATTGAGCTATTAACTTTTCTATACTTAAATATTTAAATCATTTCACTTCATTTGATAGTTGCCTTTACTTAAAATTTGAATATGAAATTGGGTATTAACTTTATCTTGTATCAATAATTATTATTGAAAAATTTCACTTCTTAAAATGCAGTATTCACATAATTAATGGCAATTCTAACAAAAAACAATGAAATCATATTAGTCTATTTGTTATATTGCATTGAAAAAGAATAGACAGCATAGTAAAAGTAAATTACGGGAATAAAAATTGATGAATTTACAATTTATTTTTAAAAAATGAGTTAAAACAGGAAACAAGATACACTTTTATTTGGGATAATGAAAATAGTTAATATGGCACAGAAATTAAAATAAAAAATAAAATAAACCTCACACTTGAAGGAAAGAATATAAAAATTTTAAAATAAAATTTTTTTAAAAATTGAGAGTAAAAAATGAAGAAAATTATTGGTATATTGGTAGTTTTAACAATGTTTGTTTCCAGTTATCAACTTGATGCTAAGCCACGTGTTTCCAAGAATAAAGGTGTGGTTTCTAAAGTAGTTACTGCTACAACATATGGTTTCGGCTGGCAGATTGGTAAAGAAGGTGCAAAAGTCGTCATTAATAAAGGCAAAGAAATTGCAAAAGATCCTAAAACAAAACAAAAAGTAAAGGAATTAAAAGATAAAGCTAAAAATCTTATAAATAAAGAAAAAAAATAAGTAAAGTTCTGTTGATTTTTTTAGTTTTCGAAGGAATTAAAGCAAATCCTTAAGATATAATTTATATCTCAATAATCAATTTTATTAATTAATGCATACATTTTTATGTCAAAACAAGGATCTAATAAAGAAACTGAATTAAGCATTTTATTTTTAATTATATTTGGTTTGTTTTTCGTAATAACTGGATTAAGCGAAGCAAAAGAATTTGAAGCAATATTTTTTGTAGTATTAGGTTTTACTTTAATTGTGCTTGGAGTCTTTTTAATATTACGATTTAAAAAAGAATCCCAAAAATTCGAAAATGAAAAGAATTTGAAAATCCTTTACGAATTTTTAAAAAAAAATAATAAGAAAGTCACGATTTTAGAGTTTGCTACTTATTCAGGCTTACCACCCGACAAAGCTCGTGAAACTATTGAAAACCTTGCTGTTCAAGTCGGTGTTAGTCCATTGATTGATGATGAAGGCAATATTTTTTATAAATTTTAAAGAAATTTATAGTATCTTATTTTTAATATTATAAAGAAAATTTTTTCTTTATAAATCATTCACAATAAAGTGACATTGAGTTAATAAGATGCTTATTTATTGAGTTTTCGTGACATTTTACTAATTTTTAATTATTAAAATTTCAATAAGATTTATAAATATATATTTATATTATTTTTTACAGCAATATGAAAATATTTATTAATTTTAAAATTGGATGATTTGATGAAATGTTAAAACTCTTATAATGGTTACCAACAACTCAATAAAATCAATTAAACAATCTATTTTACCCTTCTATACTGGAATTAGAACAAAAATTTCAATTACACAAAAGCACTTTGTTTATTTCTTATTTCTGTTTTTAATTTCAATTTTAATAGTTGGCTGGTATTCATATTATATTTCCAAAAAGTCAATTATAGAACGGACATTCAATCAATTGACTTCGGTTCGGGTCGAGAAGTCAAAAATTTTACTTAGTTTTTTTGCAGATAGAGAAAAAGAAATTGAGCTCATTGCTAATTCAAGTAATTTTTTTGAAATGACCAAAGATGTTTTTTCATCAAAACTATTTAAAGTGGAATACATTGAATTTTTACAATCATTTTTATACACGAATGGCTATTATACCAGCATTATTATTATAAATAAGGATAATCATTTATTAAAAGTTGATAAAAATAGTCAAGATTACCATAATTTATTTCAAAACTCAGAAAAAGATAAATTTTATCAAGATTATTTGAAAAATACTAAATCTTATCGAGAAGAGGACATAATTCTTTACGATTATATAACTGAAAATGATGGTAATATTTCCTTTTTTATTTCAAAACCAATTATAAATAAGCATAATTATCTCGGTTTGTTATTGTTTAAAATAAATATTTCTGAGATAAATAAAATAATGCAGACCGAAGGTGAATTAAGTGGATTAGGAAAAACTGGAGAATCATATATTGTTGGTAGCGACTATTTATTAAGGACATCCTCGAGATTTAAGATTAATTCGATTAAAAAAATTCGAGTAAATACTGAAGCAGTCAAACAAGCTCTTTCTAATCAGAGTGGTCATAAAATTCTTAAAGATTACAGAAATATAGAAGTATTAAGTTCATTTGCACCGATTAATATTAAAAACATAAAATGGGCAATTGTTGCGGAAATTGATAAGGAGGAAGCTTTACAACCAGTGTACAATTTACGTAATAGTATTGTAATATTATGTATCATTGTTTCAATTTTTATATTTGGGTTTGTATATTGGGGTAGCTCTAAATTAACGAATCCAATAATTTCCTTGAATGAGGCAGCAAATAAAATAAGTCAAGGAGAATATAATATCCAGTTGGAAAGCTATTCTAATGACGAAATCGGTGAATTGATTGTTTCGTTCAATAAAATGGCTAAAGATTTATTTGCCCAGTCAGAACTTTTGAAAAAAGAAAAACTATTTCGAGTTAGTTCAGTTTTAGATGCACAAGAAAATGAAAGACAGAGGCTTTCAAGAGATTTACACGATGGATTAGGTCAGATGTTGCTTGCTGTTAAAATTAAACTTGAACAAATCCAAAATAAAGGATTTGACCACTCAGAAAAACTTCTTTCTGAAGCAATAGTACTGCTAAAGAATTCTATTTCGGAAATTAGGACTATTTCCAATAATTTAATGCCAAATGTTCTAGCAAATTTTGGTCTAAAAGAAGGAATTAAAAGGCTTTGCTTTGATTTTGAAAGTACTACTAACATTAATTTTGACATTAATTGTGAAGAATTCAATGACACAAAACTTGAACCAAGGATTCAAATTTATATTTTCAGAATTATTCAGGAACTTATTAATAATATTGTAAAACATTCTTCAGCAGATTATGTAATTATCCAAATTAAGTCAACAAAACCATATCTTGAAATATTTATTTCTGATAATGGAATTGGATTTGATTTGTCAAAGAAGAATTCTGGAAATGGTATCAACAATATTAAAGAGAGAACTGAGTTATTAGGAGGAGAAATAATGTTTGAATCGAAATTATCTAAAGGGACAAAAGTTATTCTTAAAATACCAGTAAATTAAATTATGAATAAAATAAAATTAATCATAGCTGATGACCATAAAATATTTCTTGATGGAATAATTTCATTACTATCAGATTACTCAAATTTTGAGATCGTAGCAACTGCAACATCAAGTGAAGAACTTATTGAATTGATAAATAAATATGATATTGATATTGTAATAACAGATATTACAATGAAAGGAATGTCCGGAATTGATGCAACCAAGATTATTACAGATCTAAAACCAGGTATCAAAGTGCTTATTCTTTCAATGCATAAAAGCGAAGAATTTTTACTAAATGCAGTTCAAGCTGGTGCATGTGGTTATTTACCCAAAGATTCACCCTCAAAAGAATTAATAGAAGCAATAAACATTATTTACAAGGAAGGTTGTTATTTTAATAGAGAAATTTCTGAATACTTTTTGAAAAATTATACACGAAGACATAAATTTGAACAAAATATTATTGAAAAAGAAGAATTGACTAATCGAGAAATTGAATTACTAAAATTGGTTGCTTCCGGAATGACAAATAAAGAAATATCAGATAAATTATTTATTAGCATCAAAACTGTGGAAGCTCATAAAAATCACATACTTCAAAAATTAAAACTTAAAAATTCAGTCGAACTGACTCATTATGCTATTCGAAATAAACTCATTGATATTTAACTGGAAAACTAAATAATAATTAAAAAGCCATTCTCAAACATAGTAATCCTTTCTCTTATTTTATAAGTAAATTACCTATATATAAATACAAATTCCTACTATTTAATCATTTTCTTCACCTTGTTAATTTTGTATAACTGAACAGAGTTCATATGAAAAAGTTCCATAACCAATTTATTGTCTTTTTCTTTCTTATCACTAATGTTAATAATTTGATGACTTCCTCTTTCAGATGTTTACTTTATGTTATTATTGACATAATGAACCGAGATATTTTACTTAGAGCAGATTTTGCTTGTTACAAGGGTTTTCAACCTAGATTGTTACTTAATTATTCGCATTTTGAAAATGATTATGGGACAGTTATTTCAACAAAAAACTCTTATCAGAAAATCAAATTTCATTGGAGTTATTCAATTGTTAATTACTCGCTTCCTTTAACAGAATACTATATTACTTCTATAGATGGAAGCCTTACATCGACGAAAACAAAGTGCTTCACATTTGATAAAATCATATCTCATCCATTCGAAGGTGCTATTGCTTATCATTTACGATATAGTTTTCCTTTAATATTAAAGGGTTCCCGTTTCTTTCAAAGAAAAGATATTAGTTGTGTATACAATAAATTCTTAATTAATCAGGAAGAGACTAATTTTCCAAACCACAATTTTGAGTTAGGTTATCCTCTCGTAATTAATATGATTAATTTGGGCTATATTTTAAGTTATACACAAAATGAAGATTCATTAAGTAATTCATTAGGTGAAGTAAATGAAGGACAATCTTTTACCAGAAATGTTTAATTCTGTAAAAGTTTTTACATTATCAGACAAGTTGTCATTTATATTGAATCCACAACTTTCAAAAAGTTTTTTTTAGTTTGGATTAAGATAAAAATTTAATAAATATTTACTTATTTAATTGAGGTATAAAATGTTCGATACTGGTTCAACTGGATTTATGTTATTAGCAACATCTTTAGTAATGTTAATGACTCCGGCCTTAGCATTCTTTTATGGTGGATTAGCCACTAAAAGAAATATTTTAGGAATAATGATACAAAGTTTCGTTTCACTTGGGTGGACCACAGTACTATGGGTTATTTTCGGTTATTCACTTTGCTTTAGTGGAGGTGCAGGAGGAATTATAGGAAATTTGGATAAAGCCTTTCTTTCAGGTGTAAGAATTGATTCGATGTTTACAAATGGAAAAATTCCAGAACTAGTTTTTATAGCTTATCAGATGATGTTTGCAATTATTACACCTGCACTAATAACTGGTGCTTTTGTTAACAGAGTTTCATTTAAGGCATATTTGATCTTTTTAACCCTATGGCAAGTATTAGTTTATTATCCGTTTGTCCATATGATTTGGGGTGGTGGATTAATGGCATCTTGGGGTGTTATTGATTTTGCTGGTGGTATTGTAGTACATGCTACTGCAGGATTTGCTGCATTAGCTTCTATTTTTTATGTTAAAGATAGAGTTGATAAAAACTCAACGCCAAATAGTATCCCTTTAGTGGCGATTGGTAGTGGATTATTATGGTTTGGATGGTATGGATTTAATGCTGGAAGTGAAGTTGCCGTTGATTTCGTTACTTCATTGGCATTTATTAATACAGACATTGCTGCTTCATTTGCAACTATTGCTTGGTTAGTAATCGAATGGAGTATTAAAAGAAAACCAAAATTTGTTGGTTTACTTACGGGTTCAATCGCAGGGTTAGCGACAATTACGCCTTGCGCAGGATATGTGCCGATTTGGGCTTCTCCAATAATTGGTATTGCTGCGGGTTCAGTTTGTTATTTTGCCGTTGAATTTAAGAATAAAATGAATTGGGACGATGCTTTAGATGTTTGGGGTGTTCACGGTGTCGGTGGTGTTTTAGGTACAATTTTACTCGGAGTTTTTGCGGCAAAATCCTTTAACCCAGCAGGAACTGACGGTTTGCTTTTAGGTAATGCCACTTTCTTTGGTGTTGAGCTTCTTGCTGTTACAATTGCTGCAATCTACTCATTTATCTTCACCTATATAATGTTGATTCTCATTAATTTATTTACACCAGTTAAAGTATCTCAAGAAGAAGAAATCTTAGGATTAGACGTTGCTATTCATGGAGAAAAAGCTTATGATGAAGGCGCTTTATAAAGTTCTATATTATTTTTAAAGCGAAAAAAGGGTTGTTTAATTAATTGAGCAACCCTTTTATTTAATATGTGCCAATATGAGTTTTGAAAGAAATTGCTATTCTTAACTGTAAGCTTTTATGTTTTGCTTTAGTTGATCGCTAAAAGCAGTTAATTTAATTCATTCTCCTAATGATAAATATGTTTGCAAATTTTCTGCTAAATCTTTCATTTTTATTCCATATTTCTGGCAAAGGGTTTAAACAATATTCAAATATTTTGACAACGTCTAAATTATACAGTAAATTCTCACTTTCACTAAAAATCCATTCCTTCGGTATTTTTTGTCAATCCAGTTCCTATCTTCGTCAAAAAAATTGTCTAGTGGTTTGAATTCGTTCTTAATTGGTTTTGTATTGTAATATACAGGATTAGCTTTTTCTTCATAAAAATCTTGGATTTCATTTTTAAGTATTCAAAATAACTAAGTTTTTTGGATTACTATCACCTCTGTATTTATCAAAACTTTTAATTGCTGCCTCAAATAATCTTGAACAATGTTTTCAGCAATTTAATAACAGGAAACTTTATAGTTCAGGCGACCTGAACTCACAAGCATTTCGGGCAATATTATCGGAGTTTGTTTTCACTCCAAAACAAGATGTACTATCATTATGCAAAAACACAGTAAAAATTTGTTCAGTGAAATTTATAGATATTCTTTCTCTCTCAAGATATGATTGTATCTTTCTGTAATAATAATTTGCTGAATCACTATTTGATATTGCAAAATTGTGTTCTTGTCCATTTATATTTGAAGCAATTAGTTTGGCGGTTTGAAGTAAATTCGACTGCTTAAAAAATTTAAATTCATCAATACTTATTTGTTTAAAATATTGCAAATTTAGTTCGAGTAAAATAATAAAAGCAAGAAAAACAAATATAGCAATTTTAAATCCGAGATTTATTTTAAATTTCATTTTAATTTTGAATTATTAATTAATTATTGTTGTTTTATTAGTCACTAATTTATAAAAAACATGACAAAAATTTTTCGTTTCTGTGTTTTTTTACAAGGGACTTTTTTTTGTTATATCTTTTTAATTTAATTTGTTAAACAAAAAAAAGGTAGTCTGAGAGGCTACCTTTAGTGTATAATTTTAATTTAATAAGAATTATCGTTTTTCGTATTCGCTAACTGGAGTTCTTATGATAACTTGCACGGTTCTATTGTAAAAACGACCTTCTGGCAATTCGTTTGTATAAAGTGGTTCATCTTCGCCAACACCACGAACAAGAAGCACACCGTATTTTCCGTTTGTTTGTTTATTAATACCGTCTCGAACAGTAGTTGAACGTCTTTCAGATAATTTTTGATTATGGTCATAAAGTCCAACAACATCAGTATGTCCAACGACTTCAACCCATGATGATGGCTTGACACGGTCGTAAACATATTCACGCATAATTCTTTCGTTGATTGGACCAGCATCTGAACGGTCGAATGGGAAAAGTATTAAGTTGTATCTTTCGAGTGTGCTATCACCGCCAATTGCAACTTTCTTTTGTTCGGTTGATACTTGCATTACTGGAATTACAACTGGGTCTGATTTACATTCTTTGCCATTAACTGTGCGAACTACCATTTGCGCAACATATTCGATGTCATTTTTAGGATAATTACCATCTTCGTCTGTCCAATCCCAAATAAGAGTATCTTTTTTCATTGGGATGTTATCAATTGTTTTCCATGGTTTTTTATCACGAGTAATTTCAATTCTTCTGCTTTGGATAATGTTATCATCAATTCCATTTTTGAGAACCCATTTCATAGTTTCAGGTTCTGGGAATGTTTTCGGGTCTTTATCGAAAACTGGTTGCATAATACGCCAATCATCACAAAGAATTTCAACTCGACGATTTTCAACAATTCCTAATGAATCTTTTAAGTTTGACACGACTTTTGGTTTTGGTAAATAAGTTAATTTCATTCTGTCTGGGCTAATTCCCCAAATATCTTTGAAATAATTATAAACTGCTTGTGCTCTTTCTTCTGGCAATCCTGCTCTTTTTTCCTCAGGTGTTGTTCCGTCAGTTGTACCAACTATTTCAATTTTTGTATCAGGAAAACGGTTTAATCTAAAGCCATATATGTTTAGGATATGATAATACTTATTAAGTGTTCCTCCAGCGATTGAAGTATCGGCAAAGAATTTAGTTTGTTCTTTATTTTTGAACAAAATATATCTATCCGGGATTTTGGAACTGCCTAAATCAAAAAATACATAGTTCAAAAGTGGATATAAGTCCCAAGTTTGAATTTGTTCCATTACAAGACCGTTAAAGCCAGCAAGCTTAGGTTCATATTTCTTACTACGTTTTATATAATCAGCTTCGTCGATTTTGGCTGCAAGAACAGGTCTTTCACCTAAAGTAATTGTAACGTTAATTTCTTCTGCTGCTTTTTTTGCTTCTTCTGGGTCTTCAGTAATTTCTGGTTTTACGACTCGGGTAACGACTTTTTTAGGAACATAATTTTGATTTTTTGCTGTAATTTCAAAATCTATTGCTTTAATTGAATCTTTTGGATTTCCATATTCAACATTTGCTACGATGAAAGACATTTCTTCTTTATTTACAGTAACGCTATCGGATAATGTTTTCTTTGTAATAGGATTATATATTTCAATTAAAGAAGGAATAAATTCATTAGTACATTCGTCTTTAACAGTAATTTTTACAACTTTAGACCTGAAAAATGTAGGTACAAATGCCATAAATATATCATAGTCACCTTGATAATTTGGTAAGTCTTTCCTACGAGATGAAAAATAAATAATATCACCTGAAGCAGGTAAAGTAATAAATTGTTCGTCTTCTTTGGTGTTAATTGGTTCACCGAGGTTTTCTGGTTTTGCCCAAGTTTTAGAATCTGGGTCATAGCGAGTAACATAAAAATCTAAACCGCCAAAATTTGGTTTCCAACCATTTGAAGCAAAGAACAGTGTGACGCCATCAGCAGCAATAAAAGGGGATTCGTCACGTTCAGGTGTGTTGATTGCAGTTAAATTCTGTGCAGGTTTCCATTCTTCTAAATCAGCGTCCCACTCAGAGTACCATATATCAAAATTCTTAGGATAATTACTTCCGTCACTATTTGGTCCCGGTCTTGTGGAAACAAAATAAAGTCTGCTTTGGTCAGGTGCGATTGAAGGTTGTGAATCAAATTTATCGCTATTGACATTTGGACCTAAATTAACAGGTCGTCCCCATTTATCACCTTCGATTGTTGTTTTGTAAATGTCGCAACTTCCGAAGCCATCTTCACGATTACATCCAGTGAAATAAAGTGTTTGTCCATCAGCAGCGATTGAAGCGGCACCTTCGTTTAATCTGGTGTTTACACCTAAATCGCCCCATTGATACAAAGTATCGATATTATAAGGTGGAAAGAAAATTGTGTCAAGTCTGTCTTTTTTCTTTGCAGCCCAAAAATCGTGGCTCCAATCTCCATCTTTTGTTTTGATGCTACCTGGGCGATTTGATACGAAGAAAAGTGTTTTTCCATCGGCAGAAATTGTTGGTGCATAATCAAGCCCTTTCCAATTAACAATTGGTCCAAGGTTGATTATTTTAATTTTTTTCATCAAAATGTTACCTTCTTTTGCTTGTGTTGCTGTGCTTTGTTGTTCATCTTGAGTAGATATAACTGCAGCCATCAAAATAAAATCATCATTTTGAGTTTGTGTAATCTTTGTTTCTTTTTGTGTTTGTTTATCTTGTTCTTCTGAATGTAAAGAAACAAAAGATAGCATTACTACAAATAGAATTGAGTATAAAAACATTTTGTACATATAAAACTCTCTCAATTATTTTAATCTAAATTTTAAAAATCAATCTGATACACTTTTTGTCGATTTTCATTTTTTGTAAATATAATTTAACAAAAATTTTCTTAAACTACTACAAAAATCGAAATTCTTTACTAAAAAAAAATAAATAAAATTTGTATTTGTAGTGATTATTACTACAAAAATTACTATTTAATTAATTAATGACTTAATTTTTGTTTTTCTAATTTTTCTCTGTAAGAGTCGTCGTCATTTAAATCAAATGATAGTCCGAAAAAGATTCTCCATGTATTTATTTTGAAATCACTTTGTGTCGAAGATATTGTTGTCAAGGGGATTTTCATAAAAGAACCAAGAATCAAATCGTTATCTTTTGATAATGGAATGTTGAAATTAACTTGGGGAAATAATCCATATTGAGTGGATTTTATTCCTGGTATTTCGTGGTCTTCTAATATGAACGTATTTCCTTTTGTATTTGGAATCGTCACATTAACTTTTTCGCCATCAGGTAAAACAACAGATTTTGTAATTAATTCTTTTGAATGGAAAATGTTTGTACCGAAAAGAAAATCGAAATAAAATCCCAAGCGTAAATCTAACCAATCGTCAATACGGAATATTGCATTTGGAATAATTCCGAATGAACTAACCTTCATATTCATTGTATGGCGGAATTCTATCGGGACATTCATTGTTGAATTATCAGTTCTTGTTAGTAAAACTTGCTCAATTCTTCTGAAAGAGCCGTCTACATTTTCGTTGTCATAAATTAAATTTGTTCCGATGTAAAACCATCGAGAGATTTCATAGTCAATTTTTGCTCCAATTGTGTAACCAAATTTTGAAGCATCATCGAAAAGGCACTCTGGACATTCCGCTGAGTAAGTACCACTATTGTAATTACTACCAATACCGATAAAACCACCAATTTCCCAGTCAAGTATAACTTGTTCAACAGGTTTTATAGGTGAATCAAGGCTTTGTGAAAAAGCCGTTAAAGTTGTATATGAAAAAAATACAACTAAAAACAATAACTTGAGTATATTCATCGTATTTATATTAATGTTTTTAAATTTCAAAATTTAATTTTTATGAATGAGCAAGATTTAAATTTTAATCACAACGAAAATAATCAAAAGTATTTAAATAATGAAAATTTTGACAAAGAAAATTTAACTCAAGAGAATTATCACGAGGAAAATGTTAATCAAGAAGCGCACAAGCGAAATTATAATGTGCGATACACCGCTGTGAAGATTTTAAATAGATATGATAGAAGTGATTCATATATTGATAAACTTTTAGCGGCCGAATTTCAAAAAGAAGATTTCAATAAATTCGATAAATCTCTTTTAACTGAATTAGTTAATGGAACAATAAGGTGGAGAGGGAAATTAGATTGGATATTAACCGGATTTTATCATGGCGATTTCCAAAAAAATTTAAATTGGGTAAAAAATGCTATGAGAATTGGGCTTTATCAATTACTTTATTTGACGAAGATTCCACCACCGATTGCCATATATGAAACTGTCGAAATTACTAAAAAAATCCAAGGAGAAAAGACTGCAGGTATAGTTAATGGTGTATTGAGGAATATTTTGCGAAATTTAGAAAACATCAGATATCCCGAAAGAGATGAAGATCCATACTATAACTTAGCCGTTTTATATTCATTTCCAAAATGGTTAGTCAAGCGGTGGGTTGAACAATTTGGCTTTGAGGAAACAGAAAAAATTCTAATTGCTATGAACAAAAGACCTTATGTTCCTGCACGGGTAAATACTCTTAAAGGTAATGCATTTGAATTTAAAACATTTTTAGACAAAAATGAAGTAATTTATAAGAATTATTCATACCACGATTTAACTTTTATGATATTCAATCCCAAAATAAACATATTCGAAACAGATATGTTTCAAGAAGGGAAAATTGCAATACAAGACCCAAGTGCCTCGTTAGTTGTGCATTTAGCTAATCCGCAACTTAATTGGAGAGTTGCTGATATTTGTGCTGCACCTGGTGGTAAATCATTTTATATTGCAGAAAGAATGAATAATACAGGTTCAATTTTAGCAATTGATAAATATGAATCTAAATTACGATTTATTGAAGAAGGTGCCAAGAAACTTGGAATCACTAACATTAAAACTATGGTTGGTGATGCTGCCGATTTAGATTTTGATGAGCCATTTGATTTAGTTCTTGCCGATGTACCTTGCACTGGCTTAGGAACAATTTCAAAAAAACCAGATATAAAATGGAAACGAGAACTTGAAGATATAATTAAATTAAATAAAATTCAAGAAAACATACTCGAAAGTGCAGCGGAAATAGTCAAACCTGGCGGTGTTTTAGTTTATTCAACATGCACTATTGAACCAACAGAAAATTATTTAATTATCGAAAAATTTTTAAAAAATCATCCCGAATTTATATTAGACCCTGCAGAAAGATATTTACCCGATAAAGTATGTTTAAATGGAATGTTGCAAACATTTCCACATAGACATAGCTGTGATGGTGCTTTTGCCGCAAGAATGATAAAAAAGATTGAATAAATACTGTTGTTTTATACTTGATATTTTCGAGAAATTTCTTTTTTGATTAATTCAATCATAATTATAATTTTTTTCAATTACTTAATTTTGTTAATTAATATTTTTAAAAAATAAAAAAATAAAACAATGATTACTCCTAATGAATATCAAATTAAAACCGCATTAATTTCTGTTTCAAATAAAAATGGAATTATTGAATTTGCAAAAGAATTAGCATCTTTAGGAATTATTATTTATTCAACTGGCGGGACAGAAAAAGCCTTAAAAGCCGCAAATATTCCTGTGAAAAGTATTACCGATTTAACTAATTTTCCCGAAGGTTTCGATGGAAGAGTTAAAACATTACATCCAGCAATTCATTCTGGACTGTTGGCTCAACTTGATAATCCAGAACATTTAAAACAACTCGATTCTTTTGGTTTTAAATCGATAGATTTGCTTATTGTGAATCTGTATCCATTCGAAGAAAAACTTTCTCAAGATGAAATAACACACGAAGAACTCGTTGAAAATATTGACATCGGTGGTCCAACGATGCTACGTTCAGCTGCAAAAAATTATCGATGGACTGTCCCAGTAATAAACCCATCTCGATATAATTTGATTATTGAAACTTTGAAAAATAATGATTGCAAAATACCAGAAAAAATGCGTGTAGAACTCGCAGGCGAAGTTTTCCAAGAAACATCTTATTATGATAGTTTAATTTCCGAATATTTTAAGACTTATAACAAAATTCACACGCCAAATAAATTTTCTTTGTCCTTAAAATTAGACCAAAATTTAAGATATGGCGAAAATCCGCACCAAGAAGCAGCGTTATACGGCAATTTTTCCAAAATATTTACTCAACTTCACGGTAAAGAATTATCATATAATAACATTGTAGATATAAACGAAGCAGTTGATTTAATAAATGAATTCGATGAACCGACAATCGCAATATTAAAACATACAAATCCTTGTGGTGTGGGCACTGCAGATAATCTTGTAGAAGCTTGGAAAAAAGCATTTGAAACCGATAAAGATTCTCCTTTTGGTGGCATTATTGTAATGAATGACACTTTGACATTGGAACTTGCTCAAGAAATTGATTCAATATTTACCGAAGTTTTAATTGCACCAAATTACAATAAAGAAGCTTTAGAACTACTTACGAAAAAGAAAAATAGAAGATTGCTCACTGTTAATTTTGAAAAATTTAAAGAAATGTTACAAGTAAATGTAAAATCTGTTGCTGGCGGTATTTTAGTTCAAACAATTGACGATGAACTATTTATTGACAAAGAAATGAAAGTTGTTACTAAGCGAAGCCCGACAGATAATGAATTAAAATCGTTACTTTTTGGTTGGAAAGTTGCTAAACATGTTAAAAGTAATGCAATCGTTTACACAAAAGCCGACAGAACATTGGCAATTGGAGCTGGACAAATGTCCAGAGTAGATTCTTCCAGAATTGCAGTAGAAAAAGCTAAACTAATGGGTTTGAGCTTGAAAGGTTCAACTGTTGCAAGTGACGCATTTTTCCCATTTGCTGATGGTCTTTTGCAAGCGGTCAAAGCAGGAGCAACAGCAGTAATACAACCAGGTGGTTCTGTCCGAGATGAAGAAGTAATCAAGGCAGCAGATGAAAATAACATTGCAATGATTTTCACGGGAATGAGACATTTTAAACATTAGATTGATTTTGTCAGAAAAATTGATATTTACAAAAATATTCGTAAATTTGAATTTTAAAAGAATTTATAAACAATAAATAATAGAGTAATATGTTTTTGGATTTACAAACAGCATTAGCTGCAGCACCACCAGCAGGCGGTGCACAAGGAGGTGGAGGTTCACTTATTTCAACCTTAGTGATGTTCGCCGCCGTGATTTTAATAATGTATTTTTTGATGATTCGTCCTCAACAGAAGCGTCAAAAAGAACACCAAGAAATGCTTAAAAGCATAAAGAAAGGTGATAGAGTGATAACGACATCAGGTTTGCACGGAACAGTAGTTGAAATGGACGAAAAAACAATTACTATACAAGCAGGTGAAAACACAAAACTAAAATTTGAACGAGTTGCAATAGCTAACAAGCTCTAATTGAAATTCCATAATTATTTAGAATCTTTTGCTTTTTTGCAAAAGATTTCTTTTTTATTTTAAAAATTAAATAAACATAAAAATGAATACAATACAAGAAGTAGTAGAAGACCTCGCAAAAGGTAAAATGGTCATAATTATGGATGATGAAGACCGAGAAAACGAAGGCGATTTAATTGCGGCTGCTGAGTTTTGCACAGCTGAAACTATTAATTTTATGTCCACGAATGCTCGTGGTTTAATCTGTGTTGCAATTACAGAAGAAAGAGCCAAAGAATTGGAACTGGAAACAATGGTAAAAGATAATTCTGCATTTCATGGAACTCGTTTTACGATTTCAGTTGACTATGCTTTTGGAACATCCTCTGGAATATCAGCATTCGACAGAGCTTCGACCGTACGAGCAATTGCAAATAAAGAAACTAAACCAAGTGATTTATTGCGTCCAGGACATATTTTCCCATTAATTGCTCGGGATGGCGGTGTGCTAAGACGTGCTGGTCATACTGAAGCCGTAGTTGATTTAATGAAATTAGCCGGATTGAAACAAGTAGGTGTGCTTTGCGAGATTATGAATGAAGATGGAACAATGGCAAGACTCGATAATTTGAAATTATTTGCTGAAAAACATAATTTGAAAATTGCCACAATAAAAGATTTAATTGCATATTTATTTAAAAACAAACAACTTGTTAAAGAAGTAGTATCAGCGAAATTACCAACTGAATACGGCGATTTTGACATAAAAGTATTCGTTAGCCTTGTCGATGGAACTGAGCACACTGCAATCGTAAAAGGAAATTGGGAGCCTGACGAGCCTATATTAGTTCGAGTCCATTCGGAATGCCTTACGGGCGATGTATTTGGCTCACTTCGATGCGACTGTGGTCCACAACTCCATAAGGCAATGCAAATGGTCGAAGATGCAGGAAAAGGTGTCATTTTATATATGAGGCAAGAAGGACGAGGAATTGGATTAGTCAATAAACTCAAAGCATATAAATTGCAGGAAAGTGGTTTAGATACTGTTGAAGCAAATTTGGCACTTGGTTTGCCCGCCGATGCCCGTGATTATGGTATTGGCGCTCAAATTTTAGTGGCTCTTGGTGTGAAAAAAATGAGGTTAATTACAAATAATCCAACAAAAAGAGTTGGAATTGAAAGTTACGGATTAGAAGTTGTTGAAACAGTACCGATAGAAATTAAACCTAATCCAATTAATATAAATTATTTGCAAACTAAAAAAGACAAAATGGGTCATATTTTTAGACATTTGTAATATATTTTTTATAAATTTCAATTATAAATTTCAAACGAAAATAATTAATAGGAGATTGTTATGAGTGAGATTGTATATTTAACAAAACAAAAACTACAAGAACTCGAAAAGGAATTAGAATATTTAACAACGACAAAACGAATAGAAATTGCTCAAAAAATTGCTGATGCCCGTTCTCATGGCGATTTGTCTGAAAATGGTGATTATGACGCCGCCAAAGAAGAACAAGGATTGCTTGAAATGAAAATTCAAAAAATAAATCAGATGCTCAGCAAAGCTCAAATTATTGACCCAAGTCAATTCCCTGATGATAAAGTTTATATTTTATCAACAGTTACTTTAAAAAATATAGACAATAATCAAATTGTAAAATATACTATCGTTTCAGACGAGGAAGCCGATTTCCTTGAAAATAAAATTTCAGTAACTTCATTAGTAGGTAAAGCCTTATTAGGCAAACATTTAGGAGATAAAGTCTCGATTAAAGTTCCCGCTGGAATTCTTAATTACGAAATAATTGAGATAGGGAAGTCTTAATAAAGAATAATCAATTGATCAAGAAATGGTTGCCTAAAGCAACCATTTTTTTTTGAAACATATAATATCATTTTTCGTAATAAACTTTAAACTAATGAGGTAAAAATGAAAAATATATTCAAATTATTGCTAATAGGAACAACTTGTTTGGTTTTTGCAAAACAATTTTCTATTGCTCAAGACGACAAAAAAGAAGAAAAAAAGGAAAAAGATACAGAAAGAGTGCAAATTTTGCCCGATGAAGATTTTGAATTGAGCATTCCTTCAATTACATTTTCAATGAAATCCAATAATAATGTAACAGATTGGAAAACGAATTCTGAGAGACCATTCATTGGCTTTAGTGTTGGTAACTCTCTTTTTAAAAGTGAAGAATATAAACCTGTAAATTTTGACCAAGTATCTGTTGCACAAATAACCCTCGGATATTATGAAAAAGCAGAACACACAAAAAGTATAATTACAAAAACATCAATTAATGAAATCTTTATTACAAACACTTCAGATATTTTTAAGAAATTGGATGCAAATTCACAAAATGTAAAAGGAGAATTTTGGAGATTTGGACAAAACTCAGGAAAAGGTTATGGATATAAATTTTCAGATTATTTAAGTCTCAATTTTTTATATAAAGATGGTTTATCCTGGACATTATCAAAATTCGAGCCGAATCGATATTTCGAAGCAGGAAAAACAGATACATTCAATTTCAATACATATAATGAGTCAATCAGATTTGGTGAACAATTCGAAAGTATCGCCTCAATCGAAGTATTGAAGTATTTTTCGTTCAATGCAAGTTATGAACGTATAAATGTATATCCACGTCATATGTTTTGGGCTTGGTTAGGTGGAAAAATTATTGAAGAGGGTGCACAAGGACTTTTGGGTACATTTATTAAAGAAATAAGAAAATATTCGCCAGAGTTTACACCAGTTGTCAGCTTGCTTTTAAGAACGGGCTTATCTTATGGATTATATGAATTAAGAAGAAAAAATATGAATTGGCCATTTGATACTGCACCTCCGTTTACTTTTGAAAATATTAAATTCGGATTGCAATTTAATTTCTAATTATATTAAAAATACCATAAAGACAAGATTATGTAAATAATAATTCATAATTTTGTCTTTTTATTTTTGGACAAGATGAAATTTATTGATGATGAGCATAGAGATTATGCACAAAGTAATTTAGATGAGAAAACAATTAAAAATAACCCAATAGAATTATTTGATAAATGGTTTAATTTAGCCAAAGAGAGCAAACTTTTAGATTATAATGCTTTTATTTTATCGACTTCTTCGATTGAAAATAAACCATCTTCTCGAGTTTTACTATTAAAAAGCTACGATGATAGAGGCTTTGTATTTTTTTCAAATTATGAAAGTAGAAAAGGAAAAGAACTTGCTGAAAATCCAAACGCAGCGATGCTATTTTTTTGGCCTCAATTAGAAAAACAAATCAGAATTCAAGGAGTTGTTAATAAAATAACACCCGAAGAATCATATGAGTATTTTAAGACAAGACCATATACAAGTAGAGTCGGAGCATGGGCGTCCAAGCAAAGTCAACCACTTTCAAGCAGATTTAGACTATTGAGAGAAGTCAGCGTAATAATGATGAAAAATCCCAATGAAGTGCCGTTGCCACCGTTTTGGGGGGGATATCGATTAACACCTACTGAAATAGAATTTTGGCAAGGGCGGCCGAGTCGATTGCACGACCGATTCCAATATTTGAAAAGTAACGATGTTAATTGGACAATAACGAGACTTTACCCATAAGATTCGATAAAAAATTTAAAATCTGATTATAAAATTGTTATTTAATAACGATCTTTTATTGTTGCTTTAACAATTCTTGTTAAATAATTAACTTCTGAGAATAGAGAGTAATTGAGAATTGGAATTTCCTGGAAATTTTGTTTTAGTGTGATCCCGACAGGATTCGAACCTGTGGCCACAAGTTTAGGAAACTTGTGCTCTATCCTACTGAGCTACGGGACCTATGATTAATGTATTTTTTCATCTCGTTTTAACGATATTCTTAAACCGGTGTCTATATCAAAACTTTCTTCTCCACCAAGCATTGTTGAAACAATTTGTCTCAATTCTGGTTGGGAAATACTTTCGCTGTAATAAATCATTGCTCTGTCGATAAGCTCATTTAAATCATTTTCATCGATTAATCCAATTGCTTGCAATATCATAACATCTTTGAATGCTTCTTTGGAGAATAATCTTTTTTCATCTTGATTTAAAACACGGAAAAAGCTTTCTTGAAGTTTCTTTTTTGATTTTTTAAATGCGTTTGGATTTTTATCCAAAAGTAGAGTCAGAGCATAAGAAATTTCTGTTTTCGTGTATCCGATTTGTTCCAATCGTTTTGTATTAATTCTTTGCAAACTGATTTTTTTTAAAATTTCAGGTGCAATTTCTAATAAAATATCGATTGTTCTATCTGAAGAATTTTTTATTGTCATTTCTTTTTGCTTAATTCAATATATTTATTTTCTAATTTATGCATTGAGTTTTTCTCATTTTCTGTGGTATCGTTATAACCAACTAAATGCAAAACTCCGTGTGAAATTAAACGTAAAAGTTCATCTTTTATTGAAACATCGTAATCGTTAGCTTGTTCAATAGTTTTGTCAATACTAACGTACACTTCGCCTTCTAATGGAGTTTCTTCCAAATTGAAGCTAATTACATCTGTTTCGTAGTCATGGTTTAGGAATTCTTTGTTAATTTTTCTTATCTCATCATTTGTTTGAATAATAATATTGATTAAGTATTCATCAATTTTGTGTTCATCAAGTATTGCAGAGACACATCTTGCAATTTGCTTGCGAGGTATCGGTTTAAATTCTGTTGAATTAAAAATATTTATATTTTGATTTTTCATTTTTGTTTTTATTCAAAATTATCGAAATTATTTATTATTGCAAGTTGAGTTGAAGCTAACAAGACGCTTGTTGGCAAGTTTTGAGGTTCTAATTGTAAAATATCTATGTCAATATTTGAATAAAGTGAACAAGTTGCTTGCTTACCTACGACTAAACAATTTAACCGTCCATTTGATTTGTTCCAAAAGAATATTTCATCTGGAGCAAAAATAAAATAATCAGTGCAATTATGCAATTCAAATGTTCCTTGAAGAGTTTGAACATTGATGACACTTTCAAAAGTTTGTTGTTCGTTTTTGAAAACATTAAAAAGTTGTAAAATTAGTGAAAGTCCAGTATCGTTATTCACAATCGTCCATGTAATCGACGTTTCAAAGACATCTGCTTCAACTTCAAAAAAGTTGCTTAATTCTTTTATTAAATTTGTTTCTATGTTAAATTTCATTTTTTATTTTTTTAAAAATATAATTTACAAAATTTAAAATTTTTTTATGATAATTTAATATTTTTTTTTAAATTGTAAAAAAAAAAATGGGTAATATGAAAGAAGAATTAGAAATACTTGACCAAGAAACTAATGGTGATTATAATGAAGAATTGGAAAAGCAATACCTTGTATTTAACATAGGGGCTGAAAAATTCGCTTTTAGCATTAAAAACATTAAAGAAATCATCACAAAACCAAAAATCAACAAGGCACCTAATTTGCCTGATTATTATTTAGGGATGACGAAGTTGAGAAATGATATACTTCCAATTATTTCATTAAGAAAACGCCTTGGTTATCCATTGCTTGAGCAAGAAAACGAAGACTTAATTGCAATGTTGCAAAAAAGGGAACAAGAACATATTAATTGGTTAAATGAATTAGATAGTGCAATCAACGAAAACAGAGAATTTCGTCTTCAAAGAGACCCTACAAAGTGCAATTTTGGGCGTTGGTATTATTCTTTTCAAACAGATTCTTTTGCTGTTCTTGCCCAACTTAAAAAATTTGATGAACCTCACAAAAAAATACATAATATTGCCGATATTGCTTTAGAAGCTTTAAAAGAAAAAGGACAATCCGAAGCATTAAAAATTGTAAATAGAGCCAAAGAAATTGAGCTCAAAGAAATTATTGAATTATTCGAGAAATTGTACCAAACAATTCGAGAGGAACAAAGAGAAACTGCAATTATTTTTATGGATAAAAATTCGAAACAATATGGATATGTTGTTGATAAAATTGATAGAATAATAGAAATTAATTCGAACCAAATTGATTTGCCAGACGGTAATTCAAAATTCGAAGAATATTTACGTGGAATTGGTAAATCTGGAGAAGAATTTTACTTAATTTTTAACGAAGAATTGCTTAAATGAAATGAATGATAAAAAATTAAAAAAAGGAGGAATAGTTCCTCCTTTTTTTATTTCTAAGATTTTTCTAGTTGTTTGCGTAAACTTTGATTGCTGGTAAATTTTGAAGATTCACAAAAGGTATATCAGCATTAAATTTCGTATTAATTACTTTAATAATTTCATTTGTAATTGCACCGTATCCTTTTGGTGTTGGATGAATTCCGTCTAAACTGAACATTTCACCAGAAATATACGAAGAATTTAATGTTGCTGAACCGGGTACGGAATAACCATTGCTAAGTAAGTTATTGAAAACTTCATTCATATCAACGATTTCAACTCCGGGCATTAAAGTTGCAAATCCCTTTATTACAGCGTTATATTCAGCTGTTGTAATTGTGACGATGTTTGCTTCATTTGCATCTAAAACATATTCATCTGGAATAGGTTTTAATGTGCCCCAGCCTGCTTTTAAGATAGAATCTTGCGGGATAGTAAATGTAATATAATCTGCTGAAGTTAATTGTTTGATTCCTCCTGGAGCTGTTTTTGATTTAGCAATAAACCCATTGGCACCTAATTTAAAAGTAATTCCGAGTTGTTTATATGCTGCATTTAATTGATCAACTTGGCTTTGGTCTTTTAAAACAAGTCCATTCCAAGGAATTACATGGAAAAATGGTACACCCAAAACATCAGGAATAGTAAAAAGTAAAACTTTAGTATTGGGCAAATTAGCGAATATTTTTTGTAAGGAACCGCCGATAATTTGTTGTATTACCTCTGTTGGTGTTGGCATTGGATTATCTGGCATACCAGTTGTCGAAATAGTGCCGCCAGAGGTTGCATAGCCCAAGACATCATTGTTCCCAATCCAAAGTGTCATAAGTGTTGGTTTTAAATTTATTGCTTGTTCGAGGACAGATTTCCCAAAAGTTTGAGAACGTAGAACTGATAAGTAAAATGGATTGCTTCGTTGTTGAGAGCGTAAAGCAAAATCACTTGAATCAATTAAATCATAAGCAATTGAGCCGGGTATACCTAAATTATTATATGGTTTAGAATAAGATACATTCAATACAGATGCAATATTTACAGGTGATTTTTGAATCATCGGTAATCCAAGTTCATTAAATCCATAAAAATACATCCTCGTTCCTGTTCCGGGGTCTTGGTATTCAGGTTGAACAAAGTCAGTAATTTTTAGTTGTTGAGCAAGCAAATTTGGATAACTGTATTTTTGACCATCTGGATAAACAGCACCGTCCATATAACCAGCTGTCAAGCTATTGCCCACAGCGACATAAACAATAGGGGAACCGTCTGTCGATAATGTTCCAAGTTTACCAGTACCAATAGGGTTATCAATTTTAGGGTCGCAAGAAAATAAAAGAATTAAAGATATAATAAATAAATAATTTATTTTGATCACATTTTTCATTTTATCACCTATTTAATTGTGTATGACAAAGTTAAAGAAATAATGTTAGCCCAAGTATTATAGTACCCATCGAAACCATTCGGATTGCCCTTTACTTCAGTTTGAGTTCCATAAATTCCTAAATAACCTAAATCAACATTGAAGTTATCAGCAAATTTATAGCCAAAACCAGCAGTAAAGCCAAGTCTATTAGATTCTGGTAAAACAGGTTCAACATTTTTTGCATCAACAGCCAATGGATCATAATAAAAGCCCAATCTTATAGCCGTTTTATCAAATAAATATTCGCCAGCAATTCTATATGTAATTACGTCTTTGTAATCTCGTGGACTTGAAGATGTATATGATTTGGAAGGATTTCCGGGTGCTTTGTCAAATACAATTGTTAAAGTATCGTAAGATGACCAGCCCATATAATTAATTCCAGCTTCTAAAGACAAATTATCAGAAACTTGATAAGCAACACCAAATCTTATGTCATTTGGGAATTTTATTTTAGCTGTACCATTTCCTTCTTGAAATAATGCACTTAGACCTTGTGTATTTTCGTAAGTTGTTTTTCCGTCATAGTTCATTTCTATATTATGACGATAAGATGCTCCAATTTTTAATTTTTTTGAAGGTTCAACTAATAAACCAAAGTTAAAAGTTGATGCTGTTCCATCACCTTTCAAAGTTAAAACCACTTCAGGAGTGAAAGTAGATATAGCTTTTTTAAGCTCCACATTTCCAATTGCATAACCATAGCCTGCGGCAATTGATATTGGTATATCGCTAATGTCAAACTTATATGAAAGAACGGGATTAATTTCAATCGTTTGGAGATATGTTTTTAATGCAGAATGTCGACCAACCCAATCATCAGGCCATTTCGTACCTAATCCAAATGGAACAAATACACCAACTCCTAAACTAAGGTTTTTTAGTGGTGTTTTCCAAGTTCCAAAAAAATGTGGAATTGCAAAATTCCAATTTTCCAATTCAGTAGTATTTTGCTGATTCATAGTGGTAAAACCAGTAAATTTACTTCCCGGCATAATGTAACTAAGCCCCAAAGACAAATTGGAATTGCCATCCAACTCAGTTATAGCTGCGGGATTAAAGAAAATAGCAGAAGCGTCAGTAGGATTTGCTACGGTCGAAAAAGCCATTCCGACAGAACGGCCTGAGTGGTCATTGATTTGAAATCCACCTGCAAGTAGAAGTGTTCCATATAGCATAATAGCTAATGAAAGAGTAAAGGTTTTCTTCATAGAACTATACCTTTTATTTATTTAAAAATAATGAATTATGCAAGTGTAATATTATTATTTGTCTAAATTAAGAAAATTGAATCAATTTCATTTTTTTTTGTGAATTTTTTTTTATAAATTGCAATTTTTGAGACAAGAACAAATAAAATATGACAAAATCTAGGGAAGCGTGGGCATCAAAAATTGGATTAGTACTTGCAATGGCTGGGAATGCAGTCGGGTTAGGTAATTTTTTAAGATTTCCAGTTCAAGCAGCACAAAATGGTGGCGGAGCATTTATGATTCCATATCTTATTGCATTCTTACTTTTGGGTATTCCAATGATGTGGATTGAATGGACAATTGGAAGATACGGCGGCAAATATAACCACGGTAGCTTACCGGGAATGTTTGATGTTATGTGGAAAAATAAAGTTGCAAAATACTTAGGAACAATTGCACTTTTTGCTTCAGCCTCGATTATGATTTATTATTCTTACATTGAATCTTGGAGCTTGGCTTTTAGTTTCTTCTCGTTATCAAAATCATATTTTGGATTGGAATCATTTACAAAAATGAACGAATATTTACAAAGTTACCAAGGTATAAATCAAAATTATTTTGGCTCTATACTTCCAGCTTATTTATTTTTATTGGTAACATTTTCTTTAAATTTTTACGTTTTGAAGCGTGGAATTTCGAAAGGTATTGAGAAATTAGCACTTTGGGGAATGCCAATGCTACTCATTTTTGCAATCGCCATATTGATTCGTGTTATTACTTTAGGAACCCCTGACCCAATAAATCATCCCGATTGGAGTGTTTTGAAAGGTTTTGCTTTCATTTGGGAGCCAAATTTTAGCCAATTAGATGATCCCAAAATATGGTTAGCCGCAGCAGGTCAAATCTTTTTCACATTGAGTATTGGGATGGGAACTTTAGCAGCTTATGCAAGTTATTTAAAAGAAAAAGAAGATATTGCCCTTGGTGGACTTGCAACTGCTTCAATAAATGAATTTTCAGAAGTAATTCTCGGTGGCTCGATTGCTATCCCGATTGCTGTCGCATTTTTTGGTATTACAACAACACAAGAAATAGCATCTGGCGGTGCTTTTAACTTAGGTTTTGTTTCTATGCCAATTATTTTCCAACATCTTCCTTTTGGTCAAATATTTGGCTTTCTCTGGTTTTTATTATTATTTTTTGCAGGTATCACATCCTCAGTCGCAATGGCACAACCAGTAATTTCATTTTTAGAAGAACAATTTGGTATATCAAAGAATAAGGCAACATCTTACGTCGGTTTATTAATGTTTGTGGCAGTCAATTTAGTTGTCTTTTTCTTTAAATTCGGTTTTCTTGATGAAATGGATTACTGGAGTGGTACTTTTGCCCTTGTGATTATTGCATTAATTGAAGTAATAGTATTTGCTTGGATATTTGGGATGGATAAAGGTTGGCAAGAAATGAACAAGGGAGCACTAATTAAAATACCTAAATTTTATTATTATATAATTAAATATATTACACCAATATATTTAATTGCAATTTTAGCAACTTGGACGGTTAAAGACGCAATTCCAATATTATTAATGGACAATATTCCACCCGAGCAAATACCTTATAGATGGATGGCACGAGGATTAATGATTTCGATTATTATTGCACTTTTCGTGTTAATACATATCGCATGGAAAAGAAATGAAAACAACAAATCTATTATAAATTAAGGACAATATAATGACAATTTCAGGATGGCTTTTTTTAGTAATATCATGGTCAATAATTGGTTTTTCAACTTTTTATTTTGTTTACAAAGTGATTTATCAAGATAAAAAAAAATAAATAAAAACGATGCATTATTGTTTAATATTTAACAATATTTTATTATCATAATGTTTATTTGAAACCAATTATTATACTTTTCCCAAAATTAGTTTCTATTTTATAAATATCTGAAAACCAAGCTTCCCGCATAGCAAACCAGATATCAGTATTATTTAATACTTCGCCATCAAGTGTGTTAACAAGCATATTTAAAGCCTTCATAACTGCTACTTCGCCACCCGTTCTGTTGTCATTGAAAAATGTATCAATTATCGCCACAACTCCACCAAATTTCAATGCATCATAAACTTTTTTCAAAAGCTTCATTATTGTCGAAAATGAATACTCTGAAATTACATCCGAAATTAACACAAAATCGTAATCTGTACCTAAATCGTCTGTATTAAAATCTCCTGACTGAACTGTTATTCTGTCATTTAATCCTGACCTATCAACGAATTTTTGTGTGATTTTAGCAACATTAGGTAAATCAAATGCAGTAACATTTAACCTCGGATAAGCTCGAGCAAATTCAACAGATAAATTTGCAGAACCAGCACCTAAATCAAGCATCCTAAATGGGTTTTTTAATGGTATTTGGTTTATTATCTTGCTTGCATAAATTCTGGATTCCCGGTAAGATGCTAAGGTAAATGCCTCAAGCCAATTTTCATCTTTTTCATTTAAGGAAGAATATTTTGGAGGATGTCCAATTTTAATTGTTTCTGTTAAATTACTCCAATTTTCCCATAAAGATGCAATATGAACTAAATCACCAAGATAATTTGGGCTATCTTTGCATAAAAACAAAAGTGAATCTACTTTATTAGTATATTGATTATATTTTTTTGTTAAAAATCCTAAATTAACTAAAGCATTCAATATCTTTTCTAAAGCTTTTTCATTGCAATTAATTTCATTTGCAATTTCGCTTGCTGTTTTGTTTTCATTCCCGATAACTGTAAAAATACCTAATTCCAAACTAGTAAATAAGATTCGACTTTTCATAAAACTATAAGCCATATCACGTATAAATTGGTCACGTTTTTCAATATTAATAAAGGTCTCTAATGTTTTCATAAGCACTTTAATTTTTTTCTATAAATTAACAAAAATATATGAATTATCCAACAAAATTTGTGAATTTGTATTATTTTTTTGATTAGAAAAAAAATGATTTTATTTTAAATTATTTTTTTAAATATTCGTTTCAACAAAAAAATGAATTAGATATTATTAAAATTAAGGAATTTTTATGAAGATTTTCACAATTTTTTGTGTTTTAATTGGTCTTTTTAGCTTTTCACTTCAAGCAGAGCAACAAAAAAATCCTGAAGTTGGGATTGTAGAAAAACTTGATAATACTATACCTAAAGATTTAAAATTCGTTAATTCAAACGGAGACACTGTAAAACTAGGCGATATTATTACAAAACCTACAGTTTTAACCCTTGTATTTTATCATTGCACTGGGATTTGCAGTCCATTATTAACAAATTTGGCTGAAGTTGTTGATAAAACAGACTTACAACCTGGGAAAGACTACCAATTAATTACAGTCAGTTTCGACCACCACGAAAATATTGAAGCAGCTCAAAGATGGAGAAAAACTCATTTAGAAGAAATGAAAAAACAAATTAAGCCCGATGATTGGAGATTCTTGGTAGGGGACAGCGCATCAATTAGAAAGCTTTGTGATGCTGTCGGATTTTATTTCAAACCAGATGGACATGACAATTTTATTCATGCTGGTTCATTATTTTTTATCTCAGACAATGGGAAAATAACAAGATATTTGTTTGGCACAGAATATAATCCATTTGATTTTAAACTTGCAATACTCGAAGCTCATAAAGGGTTATCAATGCCTACTGTTAATAGAATGTTGAAGTTCTGTTATTCTTACGATCCTGATGGAAGAAAATATGTATTCAACATTACAAGAATTATTGGAACAGGTATGCTTTTGATCTTGGGAATCTTCTTTGCTACATTATTTATTGTAAAAAGTAAAAAGAAAAAAGGTGATAATAATGAGTAATACAAATACTTATGAAAGCTATTTAGATTACAACGGTAGTAAAAAGGGGATATGGGCGTGGATAACTTCTACAGACCATAAGAGAATTGGATTGCTATATTTAATGGGTATGTCAACATTTTTTGTAGTTGGAATTCTTATTGGTCTTGTAATGAAGCTTGAGATGCTTACACCTGGTAAAACGTTAGTTGATGCACAAACATATAATGCATTATTTACTCTTCATGGAGTAATAATGATATTCTTGTTTATAATTCCGGGATTACCTGCTGTATTTGGAAACTTTTTTATGCCAATACAAATTGGTGCCCCTGATGTTTCATTTCCGAGATTAAATTTATTATCCTGGTATTTATATATCACAGGTGGAATTTTTGCATTAGCATCCCTCTTTTTAAGTGGTGGACCAATAGATACAGGTTGGACATTTTATGTGCCTTATAGTATCCGAACAACAACAAATGTTATTTTACCTCTTTTAGGTGCTTTTATTTTAGGATTTTCAGGTATTTTAACAGGATTGAATTTTATTACGACAATACACCGGATGAGAGCTCCAGGAATGACTTTTTTTAAAATGCCACTTTTTGTTTGGGCAATATATGCAACAGCTTGGATTCAAGTTTTAGCAACTCCTGTGGTTGGTATAACAATAGTATTAGTTGTTATTGAAAGAGTGTTTCAAATTGGTTTATTTGATCCAGCTCTTGGTGGTGATCCATTGCTTTTCCAGCATTTATTCTGGATATATTCTCATCCAGCTGTCTACATTATGATATTACCTGCAATGGGTGTCGTTTCTGAAATTATTCCTACTTTTGCCAAGAAGACGATTTTTGGTTATAAAGCTATTGCTCTCTCAAGTCTTGCAATTGCTTTTGTGGGCTATTTTGTTTGGGCACATCATATGTTTAGCTCAGGAATAAGTGATACATCTCGAATGGTATTTTCGCTATTAACTTTTATTGTGGCAATTCCGAGTGGTGTTAAAATGTTTAATTGGGTTGCTACACTTTATAAAGGTTCGATAACATTTAGTGTCCCATTATTATTTGTAATGATGTTCGTATTTTTATTTGCAATTGGTGGTTTAACAGGTCTAATCTTAGGCTCCCTTGCAACTGATGTACACGTAACAGATACATATTTTGTGGTGGCGCATTTCCATTATGTTATGTTTGGTGGAACTGCTATGATTTTCTTCGCAGCAATGCATTATTGGTACCCGAAAATGTTTGGGAAAATGTATAATGAAAAAGTAGCAATTATTTCAACAATTTTCATATTTATTGGATTTAATGTGATGTATTTTACTATGTTTATTATGGGATACCAAGGAATGCCCAGGAGATTTTGGTCATATTTACCTGAATTTCAAACTGAACACATAATTTCAACTGTGGGGGCAATAATATTAGTAACTGGTTTATTTACAATGATTATTAACTTAATTAGAGGATTAAAAAATGGCAAAAAAGCTGAAGCAAATCCTTGGGGTGGTGTAACTTTAGAATGGCAAATACCATCACCTCCACCAGTAGAAAATTTCGAGCAAATTCCTGTTATTAATCACGGTCCTTATGATTTTGAATATTTTGAAAAAGAGGAAATAAATGGAAAATAGTAAAAATCTTGTTATCTCGGCTGAAGAAAAAGTTGAACACCAAACAAGTGAACATCATACTCATCGTGATGATGTTGCATCAAAAATGGGAATGTGGATATTTCTATTTACAGAAATGTTGCTCTTTGGTGGATTATTTTTACTTTATTTAGCATATAGAATAGAATATTCAAAGGATTTTATAATTGCTGCAAAAGATCTTAATTTATTTATGGGTGCAACTAATACTATTATTCTGCTTACAAGTAGTTTAACAATGGCACTTTCTATTGCGGCATTACAACGTGGAAAGAAACTCCTGTCTTTATCATTAATCGGAGGGACAATTTTGTTTGCTTTTGCTTTTATGGTTATTAAATATTTTGAATGGACTGCAAAATTTCACCATGGTATAATTCCAGGTTCTTCAACTTTAACTGCCAAACCAAATGGGCAAATAATGTTTTACGGATTATACTTTTCAATGACAGGATTACATGCATTGCACGTAATAATCGGCGTTACTATTTTGATTTTTATGTTTGTTTTTGTTAGTAGAAATTCTGTGAATAAAGACAATTTTGCTAAACTTGAAAATTCTGGATTGTATTGGCACTTAGTAGATTTAATTTGGATTTTTCTTTTCCCACTATTTTATTTACTTCATTAAAAGGGCGAAATTATGGAAAATAATAATAACCACAGTCATTTAATACCTTATGGAACTTATTTTTTAATTTGGTTAAGCTTAATATCATTAACAGTTTTAACTGTTTCTGTAGCAGGAATAGACTTCGGAAAACTTGCTTTACCAATTGCTTTAACAATTGCGGCAATAAAATCAGCACTTGTAATAACTTACTTTATGCATATCAAATTCGATGATAAAATTTTCAAAGTATTTTTATTTGTTGCTCTTGCAACTTTGACAGCAGTATTTGTATTAACTTTGTCAGATGTATTTTATAGATAAAAAAGGACAATTATGTTAGCTTCTTCTTCTCAATATGCTCAAAATGTCGATACCGTAATGACCTACATCGTAGGAGTATCTATTATCTTAATTGTTGGTATTGTTGGTACGATGATTTATTTTGTATTCAAATACTCAAAACAAAAAAATAAAAAAGCGAAACAAATCGAAGGAAATACACTTTTGGAAACAATTTGGATTGCAATACCGTTAATTTTAGTATTGACAATGTTTTATTATGGTTATGTAGTTTTTCTTGAATCTCGAGAAATACCACCAAATTCATATGAAATCAAAGTTGAAGCAAGAATGTGGGCTTGGAAATTTACATATCCTAATGGAAAAGTTAGTGATACTTTATTTGTACCATTAAATAAACCTATCAAGTTTACGATTTCTTCAATTGATGTCGTTCATAGTTTTTACATTCCAAGTTTTAGAATTAAAGAGGACGCTGTTCCAGGTAAAACTAATTATATGGTAATCGAGCCCAGACAAGTTGGAGCCTACGATGTTGCTTGTGCAGAGTATTGTGGATTAAATCATTCATTAATGTACACGAAAATGTATGTAGTTCCAGAAAATGATTTAAACAATTGGCTTTCAACTGGTCAAGTTTCAGAAAGTGTTCAAAAATTATTCAGCGTAGATAAAAGCAAATATAAGCAATTAAGTGAAAGTGCGTTTGCTTTACTTAGCAACAAAGCGTGCATACAATGCCATAGTATTGATAACTCCTCATCAATCGGACCATCTTTTACTCAATTAAATCGTGGAATGGCAAAAGTGACAATTAAAGGCAAGGATACTACTGTTGTAATTGATGAAAATTATTTGCGAAGAGCAATAATGGACCCGAATTATGAAATTGTCGAAGGGTTTGGAAGAATCCGAATGCCCGACCAATCGAATAATGTAAACCAAAAAGAATTAGAAGAATTAATTCGAATATTAAAAGATAATTTTGTGAAAAAATGAAACTACTTTCAATAAAAGATATTTTAGTATTTACTAAGAGTAGAATCTCGATATCCGTGGCAATTTCTGCCGTATTAGGATATTTGCTTTCGACTGAAACAGTAGATTTCCATATACTTTACGTATTTATGGCCACGTATTTGCTTGCCTCCGGTTCATCAGCGTTAAATCAAGTTCAAGAGTGGAAATATGACGAAATGATGGAAAGAACATGCAAAAGACCTTTACCAATGAAAAAAATAACTCCTAAAAAAGGCTTAATGATTTCAATTAGTTTTTTGTATAAAGGTCTTGCTATACTTTATTTCACAAGTCCAACAATTTTGTCTTTACTTTTAGGAATTGCAGCACTTGTTGTCTATAATTTGATATACACACCAATGAAAAGAAAGTCTTCTTTTGCCGCAATACCGGGAGCATTAATCGGAGCAATACCACCAGCAATTGGTTGGACTTATGGAAATATAAATTTATTAGAACCGAAATTAATTGCATTAATGTTATTCTTTTTTATTTGGCAAATTCCACATTTTTGGCTTTTATTAATTATTTATAAAGACCAATATAAGAAAGCCGGTTTTCCTGTTTTAACTGATTTATTAACAACTGAACAAATCTCACGAATATCTTATGTATGGATTTATGCACTTGTTCTTGTTGGAATTTTTATACCAATTTTAGAGAATAGCGTTAATTTCGTTTCTGTTTCAATTTTAATTTTATTAAGCGCATTTCTTGTTTATCGTACAAGAAAATTGTTAAAAGTTGTAGATAATCCAAATTATTACAAGTTTGCTTTTATCCAAATTAATATTTTTGTGTTGTCAACAACATTAGTATTATCCTTAAATAAACTTTTAAACTTTTAAAGAGGTAAAAATGACTATTTTCTCCTTAACTTCGGTACCCCAATCTCTCCAAACACTTCATTTGTTAGAGTTTCTTTTATTTATTGGAACATCCATATTTTTAGGTTATATAACTGCATTTTTGGGAAGTCATATATTTGCTTTGTATTTTTCAGTAAAATCGAAAACAAATACTGAGTTACAAAAAATATCAAATAATTTTATTTTACCTTATTCCAAATCTTATCTTACACATTTTGGTTTAGGTATCTTTCCATTTATTGCAATATTATTTATTTTTACCCAATTCATAAAACCAGAAAATACATATACATTAAGTTTTTTTGAATTATCATTAATTATTTTTATAGTTAGCACTTTATTATCACTTCTGCAAAATAACGTAATCAAAAAGACGCAAAAACTCAATTTCCCATTATTACTAATTACAATAATATCTCTATTTACAAGTTTGTGGTTGTTTTCAAGCAGTTTTGTTTACAATTTGCAGCCAAATAATAACGCAGCGAACATAACATCACTTAAAATCTTATTTTCGCTTGATAATTTAATATTCACAGTATTTCTATTGTTATTTTCTATTTCAATTTCATCTATCACATTTTTATTTTTCAATAAATACAGTGAAAATTATAAATTGAATGAAGACTTTCCAGAAGCCTTAAGTAAAGAAAATTTTAACAATATATTAAATATTTTTGCTTACACATCAATGAGTTTACCTGTTTTTTACTTATTATTCGTATTTACTTCTAATCGGACAGAATTAAGTTTCAACTCATTTTGGTCAATTATATCAATATTATTATTAGTTTTAACAATTCGACTCTCCTTAATTTATAGAGCAAATTCGAAAAATACATATCTAAGATTATCTTATATTTTCTTCATATTCTTTTTGTTAGGATTGATGGGTCTAAATACAGATGCTTTTTCAAATTCTTCCAAAGCAACAATTTTAAGCTCTGCAGCAAAATATGAAGAACATAACACAGAAATCGCATCTAATGAGCCAGCAAAACAAGATAATAATAAAATAGGAGAAGATATCTTTTTTGCAAAATGTACGAATTGCCACCGGGATGATACAAAATTTGTGGGACCCTCATTTAAAGATATGCTCGCAAAATATAAAAATAAAAAGGAAGAAATGATAAAATTTGTATTAAATCCAAAGAAAATAGACCCTAATTACCCCGCAATGCCAAATCAAGGATTGAAAGCGTTGGAAGCCGAAGCTGTAGTAAATTATATTTTCAAAGAGTACGATAAAAAATAAAAAAGCTTCCTTTCGAGGAAGCTTTCTTTAGGAGACTTAGAACAAAAAAGTTTAGGCACAAACATTTTTATTTTAAATTTATCTATGTGCTTTTTTATCAGGAATTAAATCTTTATCACCATTGATATAACCTGACCAATTCACTACACCATTATTAGCCAAAATTATCCCAGAAACATAAGGTGTTGACATTGAAGTACCCGACATTGTTGCATAACCACCATTTTTATATGTCGAATAAATATTATCACCAGGAGCAGCAAAGTCAATTGATGGATTACCGTAATTTGAAAAAGTTGATAAAACACCTTGGGAAGTATGAGAGGATATTGTGTAAACTCTTTGTGCCTCTACTCGAGCGGGAGAATAGTTGCTGACATTTGCTGAATAATTACAAGCAGCAAGAACAACATAAGCACCTTTATTTGCTAAATTTATTACGGCATTATCCAAAGACGTTGAAATGGAACCACCTAAACTAAGATTAACAACATTGATTTTACCCTGAATCAAGTGTGATGCTACATAATCCAATCCTGCAATTATATTTGAAATAGTGCCGCTACCTCTATAAGAAAGAACTTTTACTGCTATTACTTTTGCTCCTGCACAAACTCCAACAGTTCCGTAAGAATTATTTTTTGCAGCAATTATACCAGCTACGTGTGAACCATGACCATTTAAATCGTCTGCTGAAGCAGCATCTGTTCCAGAAGTAAACATAGTTTTACTTAAATCCAAATCAACGTTTAAATCAGGATGGTCTAAGTCGATACCAGTATCAACTATCCAAGCTACACCGGTTGTAGTTGTGGCTTCTGTAAACCCGCCAATATATGTTAATCCCCAAGGAATTGTTTGCCCCTGTAATTTGTTTCCCTTTAAATCTTCAATGCTTTCTACTTTATCAAATATACTATATTCTTTATCCATTTCAATTCTAATAACACGTTTATCTGTTTGCAAAGCTTTTACTTGATCCTCAGTAAGAGAAGCAGCAAAACCTGTCATAACATAAGAATAGGTAGCTAATATTGATGATTGAGAAATATTATACTTGGATAATAATTCTTTAACATCAGTTTCAACATTACTACTTTGGATGGTGTTTGTTGCTGGGCTAATAGTTACAATATAGTCTTGAGTATTGCTTACAGCCGATAGATCAGGATTTATCGGTGAGTTGGTTTCACAAGAAAAAAGGAAAGCCAACATTGTTGTGAAAATAACTGCCAAAAATTTTCTTGAATTTTTCATTTTATACCTCTTTTAAATAAGTTACCTAATTTCATCATTTAGTTAATTATCACTAATTCAAAATTAAGTAATTAAAATGAAATATGCAAGAAAAATTTTATTTTTTTTTCATTTTTTTTTATTATTTTTGTAAAGCAATTAATTACCTAATATGGATAAAATTAAAAACAACATAAGAGTATTGATAATTGATGATTTTCAAATTTCAGCACTTGGAACTAAAGCTCTACTGCAAGGTTCACCAATTTTCTCTGAAATTTTTACCGCTTTTTCTGTTGATGAAGCTTTATCATTATTAGAATCTTATCCTATTGATATTGTACTTTGCGATATTCTTATGCCGGAAAAAGATGGTTTTGAAGCTTTTTTTGAAATAAAATCAAAATATCCTCAAACCAAAATTATGTACTTATCTATTAGTGAAGAAAAAGATGTTCTTTATAAAGTATTTGCACAGGGTGCTGATGGATATCAATTTAAAGATATTACAAAGGATGAATTAATTAACTCAATTTTGATTGTTCTTAATGGTAAAAAATACTTTAATCCCAGAATTATCGATTTATTATTCAATGAATTTTCTGAATATGCTTTGAAAAAAATCAAGTTAAGCTCAGAAAAATCACAAAATAATATTGAAATGAGTTCATCAAATAGGAAAGGCAGTGGAAAAGTTGAAGAGAACAACCTTGAAATTATTTCTTCTCTGTTGACTAAGAGGGAATTAGAAATTATGAAATTAATTGGTAATGAAGTTCCTACAAAAGAGATTGCAAGATTACTGAATATTAGTTCGTATACTGTTAGTACTCATCGGAAAAATATTTACGTAAAATTAGGTATTGAAAAATTAACTGACTTAAAAAAGTTAGCAAAAAAAATCGGAAATCTTTAACTTTCTATTATTTTCAAAACAACAGACCTGTTTCTACGGCTTCCTTCTTCTGTCTTATTATTATTTAAAGGTTGCATTGAACCCTTCGGATGCAAAATAAGCCTTTCTCGTTTAATTCCTTGTTTGACCAAATAAGTGGCTACTTCGTTTGTTCGCTTTGAGGATATTTCGAAATTTTCTAATATGGTTGAAAAACTATCTGAGTGACCCTCTATTATCAATAATGATTTTGGATTATCTTTCAAAAGCTTTAATATTTTATTTAATTCCTTTGTATTATTGTTGTTTAAATATGTATCTCGAGACTTTGAAAAGTATAATATTAATTGGTCTTGAGGTTTATTTGTGTATTTTTCTAATTCTTTTTCTTGCCTTTCTAAAGTATCTAAAATTGCTTTTTCATCAGGGGAAACATCAATTATATTTTGTGTCAAATTTTTCGGATTCTCATTTTTTGGAATATCTTGATTTTGTTCTTTTTGGGGATTTTTTGGTGGTTCCGTTTTTATTATTTGTTGTTTTTTATTTGAATTCGAAGATGAAGCTTTACTTGCAGCAAGACTTTCTTCTGATTCAAGCATAATTTCGTTATCTATTTCAGTTTTTGGAGTGAGTGAATTGAGAGCAAATTCTAACTGACCAATGTAATCTCCTTCTGAAGTGGGTTTTACTTCTAATTCAATTTGTTTAGGTTCAGTTGTGCTTTTGAGTAGTTTTAATTGAATTGTATCAACATTTAATGTATATTTCCCGATTGGAATTCCCATAGTATAAAATGAACCATCTGAAAATACTTCAAAGGTTGTGCTGTAAGAACTATCGATACTGGTTAAATGTAATTTTAAGCCTCCCTGACCCACAACTTCTCCCTTTTCTTTTTTTATTATTCTTCCTTCCAATATTCCTGTGGAAAAGCAAGGAATATCGATTTTTGTGAAGACATTTGGTTGGGGAAAGAAAGAAAATTCGCTTATTTGTGGTCTAATGTATGGGTTACTAAAAGATTCTTTGGCAACTCTTACACTATATTTATCTCCAGGAGTCAGATTATAAAGTATAATCATACCTTCACTTTGTCTTGATTGTGTGAATTTACCCGGTGTGCTTATTTTTACACCTTTCATAATTGGTTCGTCTGGGTCATAATTGCCATTATTATTTAAATCTTGATAAAATCTTATGTTTGCTCCTCCTTTGCCTCTTCCTGAACCACCCATTGAATTTGACATATAAACTGTTGGTGTTGTTAAATCAATATTCATTGAACCGCTTACGCTCGAACTATAGCTCGCAGCTTGATTATCTGAATAACTGCTATATCCTCGGTATTGCAATATATCATTATATAATGTGACTGATATTCCTCCACTTAACCGTCCAGTCGAGATTTCTCTGGTTATGTTCCCTGATATTTGAAGACCTTTTCCTAAATCATCATTTATCATTAACGAAACGCTCCCAAATTTTTTACTTGGTATATCGTAGTTTGTTCGTAAATCAAAACGTACTCTATTATCAAAACCGAATATTTCTCCCAAACCAGAATAATAATTTAAACTAAATTCCAACCCATCTCTACGGTTTGTGTTGTCATTGGAAATTGAATAATATAGCAAATATTTTGTCATTAAACTGAAATTTTTGTAGTATGTGTAAAAGGTCGGACTAAATGTTATATTTTTGTATGTTTTGCTTTGCAAATAACTGCTTGTGAAGTTTGTTGAAAATGGTAAATTGAAAAATCGATTGAATGAACCTTGTATGTCGATTCTATCTGTTGCATCTGTTGTATTGAAATTTGATTTTTTCAAAAAATTGGTATAACCTACGCTAAAGTTTTCGCCACCACGTGTACTAAAATTTAAACTTGAGCCAACCATATTTTCAGGCGAGTATGATAATCCCAATATCATATTTCCTACTATTTTAGTTAAATTGCCAAAAAATAGTTCTGCTCGCTGATTTTCTCTTTGAAAAATAGAAAAATTCACAGTTTGCCAACTTGTTAAACCTAATTGAAAATTACCGTTTATTACTTTTGTATTGTCGGTTCTATCAACTCCTCCTGTCAAATCATATTGCACTTGGAAAGTCTTTAACATCTGCGTTGGCACATAAATTTCTTCTCCAAATTGGTCAAATTCCCCGTTTGGTCCGTAACATTTAGCATTATACCTGGTAATGCCATAACGTATTGGTAATAAGAAGCTTAAAACTCCGTTGTCGTCTGTCTGTAACATTAATGTTTTGGATTCATCAATTTTGATTTCAGATTTCCAAAATTTGCCTAAATTTCTGGTTATTAATCTTTTTTCGTATTGTCGAGGCATTAAAAGTGGGCGATTATTTATTTCGAATCCGTATATTAAAGCACTCGACCCTCTTATCCATGTTGTTGGTTGGTTTAAATCTATAGTTGTGAATTGTTCCCCTAAATTAACTGTTGATATATATTTATTGTCTTCAAAATTATATTTCCAAGCAAATTTATTATATGTTTCTACTCTTCTTATATTGGAGTTGTAATTTCCTAAAGTTTGAATTTGGAATGCACCACCTAAAAGTTCAAGACCAAAGTTCAAAGAAAAAGTTGAACTGGTCATATAGCCCGATTTTGTTCCTGATAAATTATAATCTATTATTCCGCCGTTGAGCAATCGGAATGATTTAGTCTCAATTATTTGATAATCCGGTACTTCTTCGTCAGATGTTATGCTATTGTCTGCATTCAAACTACGGGATGCTCTGTAATTTCGCTCCACTGGGAATACTATTTCACTTTTTATGTATGCTGATAAATCTAATACATTGAGGCGGGTTTCTGAATGAAAGACACTATCAAATAATTTTATGTTGCAATATATTTGACCGTCCTTGTTGAACCACCATTCGTCTGGGATTTGTGCTTTTTTGGTGTAATATGAATTGAAAATTTTTGACTTAAAATCCATTGTATAACTACTATCGGGATTGTTTACATAACCGGTGTATATTTCTCCATCATCTGATTTATAATATATTGTTAAAAAATCTAAATATTCTGTTACTGGCAAGTATAATTGTTGTGTTTCAAATGAAAAATACACAATTTTTTCTATTGAAAATATGTTATATCTAAATGAAAAAACTGCCTCATCATAACCTTTAGGTATTTCTGAGTGCAGCTTTCCTGTGATAAATAAGAATAAAAATAATATATATACTAATCTAAAATTATTCATTTTTTGCTTATAAAAATCTTGCTATTTCTTTATTTTACTACAAATTGCTTTGTGTCTTTTATTTCTGGTGCTTGTGGTAAATATTCTTTTGAGAAAATTTTATTTTCATTTACTATGCTCATTGACACTTTGTAGTTGCCCGGTGGGAGATCTTTTTTCTCTAATTCGAATGCTTTTAATGCGCTTTTATATATTGAAAAGCCTTCTTCTTTAGTTAGAACTTCTTTTCCGGAGTTATCTGTAATTTTTAATTTTATTGTGCCAAAAAATGGATAATCACCGATTTTCTTTAATTCATATTTTAAATATACTTTTGCTGTATCAGAAGATGTTTCGAAGTTGCCTAATTCTAATTTGCTGGTATTCGGATCACTGCCTTTTTTGTAAAATATTCCTGTTACCATTGCCATTCGCATATTTACTTTTACGTTTACTCCATTTACGTTTTGAGAATCTAACTGTTCTTGGATTTTTCCTGATTCAGTTCTGATTCTGCACCAATAAATTCCGTTTGGTAATTGGGATGTGTTTTTCAATACAAATCTTACTGTTTGTTGTGCTTTGGGTTTTAATACGAATTTCTTCGGGAATGCTGTTACATAGGGGAATAAACTATATTTTTCTGCCATTAATGTATCATTATATTCTATATAACTTTTTCCCGTTGAATCGTTTGCGGAATAACCAAACATTAAACTTATTTCTACTTCCACATCGTGATCTGTTGGATTATTTACAAACATAGAGGTGCTTCTTGTATCGGGGTCTATAAATAATGCTGTCGGGGCTACTGATACTTGTGCTTGCAATTTTATTCCTACTGCTAATATTATTATTATAAATATAATCCCTTTTCCGAGAATTTGTGATATAGTTTTTTTCATTTTTTTCCTTTTTTTATGCAAAATTAGTATTTTATTCATCAATATCTACAGTTAATGTGATATTTAATTTATGGTTACCACTACTTGCAGTTGTGGGTACAAAAATACTATTTATTGTCACTGTAACATAATATGTTTTGTTATTGTTATTTTTTAAATGTATGCGATTGTTCGAAAAGTTTTGTTCGTAACCTGTGTTCGGTCCCATTTTCCAGGTTTGGTCCCATTGGGTACCGTCGTTTGGATTTTTGCTAACATATTTATAAATCTTTATATGTACGTCATCGGTACTTGAGATTTTAAACTTAATTACATTGTCATAATTATAATATCGTGTTGTATTTTTTAAAATATTCCCCATATCCAAATCGCCTGTGTTCACGATTGTAATTTGGTTCTGACATTGTAGTGAATTATCATTATCAAAAAGCTTTTTGCTTTGAGAATAAGCATTCGTTACAAATAGCAAAAACCCCGTAATAGCGATTATTGCTATTCGGATACTTTTTCTTTTCATTTGTTGTTTCAAATTTGCTATCATTGTAATGCTCTTCTTTATTTAATAAATTTTTTTTCCTTCATTAATTATAAATTTTTTCAATTTAATAATTAATTTTCAATATTGTATAAATTTTTCTTTTAAAGTAGGGAAGGTTTTATGTCTCCTTCCCCATAAATTCTTCTAATCTCTAATTGTAATTGTTTATCTAAAAACTTGTATAAGCTGCTGTTAATGTAAATATTAATTGGTTTTCGCCTCTTGTTGCATTTGGTCCCGCAGTTATGTCCGAAACGAATGCAGCAACCCAAATTCCACCTAAACACGAATGTGGTGGGTCATCATCGGTTGGGCTGTAACCTCGTAATTTCGTTGTCGTACTTCCGCTTCCACCTATACCTGAACCAGGTAATTCTTTCTTGGAAATGAAGGCGTTGAAATTCCACGTTCCTTCGGTCCAACCTCCGTGGCAACTCATATCGTTTGGGTTCGTAAAATGTGTTGTGTAGGTGAGTGAAACATTTGCGTTTTTCTCGCCGTTTACTCCAAATATTGCAAAAGGATGGCATGTTGGTGCTTCGAATACCCAGTTGAAAGCATAAATCTTATACCAGCCGCCAACCCAAGTTCTTTGCCCATTTGCGTATATTATTTGCGGGCAAAGTTCACCTGTGCGGTCTTGTGGTATTACAGGGTCCATAAATAATGGACAATGCACATTTACCGTTGCTGTGCCGCTGGCGCTGTTGCTCGGTTGTTGCGTCGGTGTTGCTTTTGATATATTCGTGATAAAGACCAATAACATTGAAGAGAAGAATATTATCCTAGTGTTGCGTAATAAAATCGGTATTTTTGTATTCATTTTTTGCTCCTTTTCAAAAGAAAAGCGGAGAAACTTTTCCAAATCTCCCCGCTTTGTGAGTGTCTTTATCTCTAAAAGTTATACGCAGCTGTTACAGTAAATATAACTTGATTATCTCCTGTCGCTGTGGTTTCATCATCTGCAGCTGTAATTGTATATAGATAAGCATAAAGTGAAACACCACCGGAATTATCATAAGCAGGATTCAACGATGGGCTTGTTCCAGTTAAATTTGTATTTACTGAGTTTAGACTTAATATCCCACCGGTTAAATTCGAGCTTGTTGTCACATTAGATGGTGAAGTGCTCTTTAATACCCATTTACCTGTACAAGTCATACCAGTTCCATGTAAGAAATAGGTAATATAAGATAACGTAACAGGTGCATTTTGGTCTCCATTTATTCCAAATATTGCAAAAGGTCTTGCTAAATTATCTGGATCACTATCTGCATCATATACCTGTTGTGGATTCCCTGTCTTATATATTATCGAAGGGAGCACATTACCGTCAGTTGTCGGTACTATTGGGTCTATATATAATGGTATATGAACATATACAGTTGCTGTAGCTGAACCAACATTGCTTGGTGCTGGTGTTGCTTTTAATGCAATCGTTGTTGCGACCATAACAATTAGAGAAAAGATAATCCATCTTGAAATTTGATTTTTCATTTTTTCCTCTTCTGTTAGGTCTTAAAAATATTTAATTATTTTGTTAGTTAATTAAAGTGGGTGAACTTTAAAGTTCTTCTTTTTGAAAGTAGTTTTCACTTTTCAAAGAACAAACTTTAAAGCCACCACTTTATTTTATTTTTTCTTTGTTTTTGCTTTGCTTATTGATATTCAACAGTTACAGTGTTCGTGTACGTAAATGTTCCGTGAGCAGCGGCGCCGGCTGTAATATCCGTGACTGTTATATCACAATATGCTTCACCAGAGACGTCGAATGCATTTACGGTTGCCACACTTACTGTTATTGTAACACTTCCAGTAGCTCCAGAACCCGGAGTCATTGTTATAGTTCCACCCGGACCCGCTGTCATTGTTATTAGTGCATTTGGTGTTCCAGTGAATCCAACTGACATAACATCTCCAGGCGATAAGCTTGTACCTTGCAAAATATTATATGTAAGGTTATCTTGACCACCAGTCAGTGGCTGGATTACGTCATACACTTTGAAGTTCCAATATACACTGGCTGTTTGAACATCATCATTGGCATTTTGTGCAAAAACAAAGTTGCTTGCAATTAAACATATTAAGACCACCAGAGCTGAAATTTTTGCTTTCATAATGGTCATCTTTGTTTAATATTAGAATGCGTAGTTAACAGTGTATGTTGCTGTTACTGTATTTGCACCATCTGCTGCATTTGTTAAATCCATAACAAAAGTTCCACCACTTTCAGATGTTTCAGTCCAATTACCACCTGTATTAGTTTCTGTCCAATCACTAATAAAACCACCAGTCCAATCACTATCATAAGTGAAAGTACCTGTGAAAGTAACTGTTGCAGATCCACCAACTAATATGTTTGGTGTTGGATTGTTATAAGTTACTGTAACTACGATTGGAGTGTAAGCATTAACAGTTGCAGTTGCAAAACCAGTTGCAGCGAAAGAAAAACTAGTCATAGCGACTAAAATAGCGAATAAAGCGATTAACTTTTTCATTGTAAGTCTCCTTAAAAAAATTTTAAAAAAAATTAATAAATATTGTAATTTTTTATAAGCTAAAAAATTTAAAAGCTTTCCGCATTTCTTTTTTTAGGTGTGAAACACAGAATTAAACCACCTTTTTGTTTTACTTTTTTTTATTGACAGAAAAGTTATAAAACTGTTAGTGATTTCCGTTGTAGCCAGCGTATTTCTTGGAAGCGCTTCTATATATAAACAAGTAATTTCTGAACTACATATTTAACCACTTCGTTTAGTAATTCAACAAAGGGCTCCTCGGAGCCTTCGGAAAAATAGTCGATTGTGCCTAATCAACTATTTGATTATTTCAAAGAACGAAAGGTAAAATTATTTTTTTCTTACGATTTTGAAATTATTAATAATTTATGAATAATTATTAATAATATGTTAAAATAAATTTTGAAAATTCAACTAAAATTTGTAATTTTGCATTAAATTTTTTAAAGCATATATGTTTTTCGCAAAACAACTATCATTCAGTGATTGAACTAATAGTTGATGTAAGTCTCCAGTCAGTTAAGCGTGCCTGCTTAACTGGCTTTTTTAGTTAAATTTCCTGTTTTTCGCAACTTTTTTAAGTCAAAAATTTTCAATTGTCAAAGAACTTGTCTATTGCATATCTACGTAAGCTAACGTTTCCATTCAATAAAAGAACTATTAAATTCGATGATGTTCGGTTTGATACATACCTTGAGCTTTAGCAAGGCGATGGAAAGAACCATCGTCGATGTAAGAGCTACCTCTTTGCACAATTCGAATTGCTTTTGTTAAGCAATTGATATCGGAATTACGAGATACAAAAGCTTTAGCTCCCTCAGCGATAATTTTTCGAATTAACCAAGCATCATCTAATCTTGTATAAAAAATAAATTTTTTCTTTTTGTCTTCAGGTAAATCAGCATTAACTTTTAAGATTTGCAAGCCATCCAAAACGGGCAAACTTAATTCAGTTATAATTATATCTACATTATGGTCAACCAACCAATCAACTACGTCTTTACCATTAGCTGTTATTCCTATAATGTTGAGAGCTTCCTGCTCCTGCAAATAATCTTTAACTCTATTAGCTTGTTCTATGGAATCTTGTGCTATAAGAATTTTGATTTTGTTTTCATTTGCACTTAAAACTAATTTATCGTAATTGTTTTCCATAATTGCATAATTTTTACAACACAAAATTACATCGGTAAATTTACATATGCAATACGGGGATTTACGTATTTTTGAAAAATACGTAAATTTACGTAGAAAACTGCGGGATTTACGTAGAAAATTGCGGGATTTACGTAGAAAAATGACGAAAAAATCGTCATAAGTTATTTCATTTCAAAAAAATACCCCGAATGCATCATAAAATCGAAAAATAGTGAAATAATTTTTTATGAACGACATTACAAAAAATTCATAATCTTTGGAAAATACTTATAAAAAATTTATTTCAGGGAAAAATTAACATACAATAAATTTATTATTAAATTGAGTCATATTTCAAAAAAATTTAAATTTTTTTGAAAATTTTAAAAAATTATATTATCGATTTGAAAAAAAATATGATTTTCGATATCAATCATTGAATTAATTAAATGGATAGATTGGAAGGAATGTATATCAGAAATTCGCAAATCTGCAGTTTTAATGCGGTTTTCCGCAATATAAAGAGACCGTTTTGTACCATTTAGCAATGGGGTTTTAGGTGTGTAAAAATCACTGCCATCAAAAAACAATAAATTCGCAAAAGTAGCATCAGTAAATCGATTAGAGATAATAATTGCAGCGGCAAAATCTGGTGGTATACTTTTCTCAATAATGTTGAAAAAACTTCTGTTAGAATATTTCAAAGAATAATCGAATGAGTTTGAATAGAATAATTTCAAATATTTAAAAGTAGGCAAAGAGTAAGACGTAATCTTATGTTCCGTAATTTTTACATCATAATCGATACGCAATTTATATAATCCAAAATGAGGTAATTGAATATTTTTGAAAAAATTTTCAAAATCTTGAACAGATGAATCGATACCTAATGCTTTACGAGAATGAATAATCCGAGCAAAGTGAGCATCCAAATTTATTGGCTTACCATTTAAAACCTTGATTGATTCAAACAATAGGGACATAAACTTTATTAATTAATTCTAAATATTCATTATTACAATTACTTTGAGTAGTGATACCACCGCCACTTTTGAAAATAAATTGATTATTATTAATTTCAATAAAACGAATAAGCACGAAAGAATTGAGAGAATCACCATCAAAAAGCCCGGCAATGCCGGTGTAAAAGCCACGTTCGTAATTTTCAACTTCTTCGATAATATTGCAGGTGCGAGTTTTTGGTGCACCCGTAACGCTTCCAGCAGGCAACAATTTAAAAAGAATGTTGCCAATATATTCACTCCAATTGCTGTCCAAAACACCTTGAATATGGCTACTTGTTTGCCAAAGGTGTCCTTTTTTTGAAGAAATCAATTCAAAATATCTAAAATTAACTACATGAACTTGTTTTGCCACGATAGAAAGGTCATTTCGAATTAAATCAACAATAGTGTAATGTTCCGCCAATTCCTTTTTATCATTAAAAAGTATTTCGAACGAATTAGGTATTGATGCATCAAGAGTACCTTTCATTGGAAAACTCGAAATAGTATTATCTTTAATTTTAATAAATATTTCTGGTGAAAAACAAACAAATTTATTTTTTAATAATAATTTATAACGAGCAGAAACTGAATAAAAAATTTCCTCTAAATTGTAATTAGTTTCAATTTTTGTGGGAAAAGTTAAGTTCAACAGGTAAGAGTCACCATTTTGAAGATGAGCTAATACCTTTTCAAAAGCCTTTTGATATGAATTATAATCGACAGGAAACTTATTAAATGAAAAAGGTTTCAATACATTTTTATTTGTTTTTATGTTAGCAAAACCTTCAAAGTCAAAAAGAAGACTACTTTCATCAATTTCATTAATCGGAATTATAAAATTTTCTTCTAAATTATATTTTATAATAAACAAAAAGGGAATTTTATTTTTCCCTAATTTATTCATTAAAGAGATTGAATCAATTTTTGAAAACATAGTAAAAGAGTTTAGTCAAGGCAAAATTACAATAAATTTATGGAATAAAATTCTAAGTTAACCGATATGAACAAACTTTGAAGCCTCATAATGAAGATATTATTAATAGATAACAATGATTCATTTACGATGAATTTAGCACAAATATTCGAGGAGCTTAATGCAAAAATTGATATAATAAGCTACGATTTATTGCAAATTAGTGAAGTGGAAAGTTACACTCGAATAGTTTTTTCGCCTGGTCCTGGTTTAGTTTGGGAATACGAGAAACTTTTTGAATTATTAAAAAATTATGGAAAATATAAAAATATACTGGGAATATGTTTAGGTCACCAAGTAATTGGTGTAAATTACGGAGCTAAATTAATAAAATTGAAAAATGTCGAACACGGTAAGAAAAGCCGAAATTTGATTATCCAAGAAGATGATATTTTTAAAAATATACCAAATGAATTTGAAGTTGGGCGGTATCATTCTTGGGCATTATCAGAAGAGAAATTTCCCGAAGAATTGGAAATAATATGTAAAAGTGATGATAATATAATTATGGGAATCAAACACAAAGAATATAATATAATTGGCCTGCAGTTTCATCCGGAATCAATAATTACTCAATACGGTAAAGAAATTTTGTATAATTGGATGCATTTATAAAAGATTTGAATTCTTCAAATAATCAATGATTACACCAAAACGCAATCCTTTGCTTGAAATGTAAATTGATTTTTTTGTTAATAAATTTTGTAAAGTTAAAAGAATTAGTTGACCAGAAATCAAAATTTCTGCTCGTTTCAAATTTATATTAAATTGATGAGAAAGCTCGAGTGGAGTGTATTGGCAAAGTTCTTTGAATAATGCTAAATTAGTTTCGTAGTCGATTATTATTTTGTCGATTATATTTGCGTCATAAATTTTACTTCGAGATAAAATAAATCCCAAAGTAGTTATTGTACCGCCAATACCAATTATTTTTGAAGAATTATACTTATCTATAGAATTAAAAGTTGTAAGCAAAAAATCTTTTGCATTATTTATATTTGTTTCAGAATAGTTAAAATCTGGGAAAAAGATTTCTTGAAGTTTCGAAGCACCAATTGGAAATGAGATTTTATCGAAAATATGAGTATTTGAACCGATAAGAAGTTCTGTACTACCGCCACCAATATCGATAGTTGTAACAATTTCATTATCTTTTAAATTATCAAAAGTAGCCCCTAAAAAGCTTAAATAAGATTCTTCTTCACCGGTTAGTATTTTAATTTTATAGCCAAGTTCAGCGGAAAGTAATTGACGGATTTCATCTCCATTTTTCGCTTGACGCAAAACAGCAGTAGAGACAGGCAAAACAATATCTGGATTATAAAGAGCAATTTTTTGTTTAAAATTTCTAAGTGAAACAATTGCTCTATTTAAAGCATCGTCAGAAACAATTTGCGATTTAGCGAGGTTTTCGCCAAGGCGAGGAATATCGAATTCCTGCTCTAAAATTTCAATTTTGCCATCTGAAAATTCAATAATTAACAGAATGAATGAATTTGTACCAATATCAATAGATGCAATTTTCATAAAAGATTAAGAATGAAAAGCAATAGCTACCCATTCAGCTTCCTGAATAACTTTAATTAATTGAAAACCAATTTTCAAAGCTTCATCAATAACTTCTTGGGAATCATAAACCAAAATGCCCGAAACTAAGAGTAGACCTTTTGATTGAGCTAAAGATTTGTAAAATTTAGGCAAATTTTCTTTAATTAAATTAGCATATAAATTTGCACAAATACCATCAGCAGCAGGCAAAGAAATTTCGTCCACATCGACTTCTTCGATTTTTACGATATTTTCGACATCATTTGCCTGAACATTTTCAATCGAGTTTTCAACAGCCCAAGAATTATTATCGAAAGCATAAACTTTAGAGGCTCCAAGTTTTGCAGCAATGATAGCTAAAACTCCAGTACCGGTTCCTGCGTCAATCCAAAATTGATTTGGTTGAACAAATTCTTCCATTAATTTCGCAATTAAGCGAGTAGTTTCGTGTTGTCCGGTTCCGAAAGACATTTTTGGATTTATTATGATTGGGATTTGTGCGTCAGTTTCGTGTTTTTTCCATTCAGGTGTAATTGCAATTTTAGGTGAGATATCAATTACAGGGACATTTTTTTCCCATTCTTCGTTCCAATTTTGTGGAGAAATAACATCTTCCGCAATTATGGAAATATCGGGATAAATAGATTTACATGCATCGAGCAATTCTTGTTTAACATTATTATCCCAAACTGCATTATCAAATGTAATAATTAACTTATCGAAATCTTCTCTGATTCCGAGAATAGAAAAGTCCATCAAAGTAGCAATGATAAGTTCGAAATTTTCTTCAGGAACAGAGAGAGTTATATTTCTAAATTCTTTCATAATAAAGTGTAATATTTAAAAAATTAAAAAATCAAAATTTAAAAAAAGTCAATCGTCAAAATTAAAAAGATAAAATCAATAATGGAAAAAATACTCAAAAATAAGTTAGAAAAAATAAAGTTACTTGCAATGGATGTAGATGGCACATTGACTGATGCATCAATGTATTACACCAAAGATGGTGAATATATGAAGAAATTTTCCACTCGTGATGGAATGGGAATGAAATTGCTACAACAAATTGGTTTAAAGACGGCAATTGTAACTACTGAAATAAGTGAAATTGTTATGGCAAGAGCGAAAAAATTGAATGTTGATAAAGTAATTATGGGTTCGACATCAAAAGATAAAGATATTGAAGCATATTGCAAAGAAATAAATATATCTCTCGAAGAAGTTGCATATATAGGGGATGATGTAAACGACATTCCAATCATTGAAAAAGCAGGGTTTTCAGCCTGTCCTGCCGATGCTTCCAGATTCGTAAAAAATGCAGTTGATTATATTTGCCAAGCCAATGGAGGGAATGGAGCGGTTCGAGAAATTGCAGAAATGATCTTTGAGGTAAAATCAATACCAATAAAATGGCAAACAGATTAATTAATTTAAAAAAAATAAAATTAAATTTATAAATTAACGTTAATAAATTGAAATAATAATATTTCTTTAAGGAGGAAATTATGTCACATTCAGAACAACAAAACGATTTTTTGAAAGGATTAGTAATTGGTTCTGTTGTAGGTGGAGCAATAGGAGCATTGGTTGCATTATTGTACGCACCAAAGCCAGGAAGTGAAATTCGCAAACAAATAGTTGAAACGACTGCTGATATTTATGGTAAAGCACAAGATTATATTTCAACTGCAACTGAAAAAGTAAGGGAAAATTCTGCAACAGCATTTAATGAAGGTAAAGAAAAAGCTCAAGCAATAGTCGAATCAGCTAAAAAACAGGCTGAGGAATTGATTCATCAAGCTGAGGGAATATTATCGGATGCAAAGCAAAAAGGCAGTCAAGTGCAAAGTGGATTGAAGGCTGGTGTTGAAGCTTTCAAAGCAGAAATGAAATCAGAATAATAACTAAAAACGGTGAATTATGCAACTGCTTTTAGTAGTAGGAACAATAGCAATTATAGTTTTTATAATTGTTCTAATTTATATGATTGTCTTTATTTTCAAATCAACAAAACTTATTGAAGATACCAGAGAACAAATAACTGAACAATCAAAGCAATTTGGTGAAACTTTAGAAAAAGTGGATAGTTTAATAGTTGATATAAACAAATTTGTTCGACAAGCATCTGTTAGTTTGGAAAAGATAGACAATATGGCGGATGGTATTCAAGTATTTATTACAAAAGTAGATTCAAAAGCGAATAATCTCGTTGAATCAATGAGTGATGTTGGAAATGTTATGCAAAATATAATATTTTCCATTGAACGGGTTATTTCTTTTGTAACCAATATTGGAGATTTTGCAAGTAAAATAAGGTCTTTTCTTCCTTCAAGAAAACCAAAACAAAATAATTAAGTGTTAAAAAGATTAAGGAAGTATGTAACAAAAAAGGAAAACCCGTTTTTGCATACTTCCTTTTTTTAAAAGAAGAATATGAAAATTAATTTACTACAACATAACTTAATTAGAATTGCAACAGCTTCACCAGAGTTGCGATTAGCAGATGTCAATTTTAATTTAAAAGAGATAATTCGATTAATTGGAAAAGCAAATGATGAAAAAGCTTCATTAATTGTATTTCCAGAATTGTCAATTACTGGCTATTCATGTGGGGATTTATTTTTTCAAAATGAATTAATTGAAGCTGCTTTTAACGGGTTAAAATTATTATTACAATATTCTAAAGAAAAAGATATAATTATTATTTGTGGCTTGCCCTTGTCCATTGATAATAAATTATACAATACTGCACCTGTTATTTTTAATGGTAATATTTTGGGAATTGCAGTAAAATCATACATACCAAATACTAATGAATTTTACGAAAAAAGATGGTTTTCATCAGCATTTGATTTAAATAGTAAAACAATAATAATCGACAATCAAGAAGTTCCTATAGGTAACAATTTAATTTTTCGTGCAAAAAATAATCCAAAATTTACTTTTGGAATTGAAATTTGTGAAGACCTTTGGGCTGTGAAACCAATAAGTTCAGATTTAGTAATTGGTGGAGCAAAAATAATTTTAAATTTATCTGCAAGTAATGAATTATTGGGCAAAAAAGAATATAGAAAGCAATTGGTACAAGGTCAATCTAGCAGAACTAATTCAATTTATGCATATACATCTGCATCAGTTTGGGAATCTACAACTGATTTAGTCTTTGCAGGTAATATGATGATTTATGAGAATGCATCTTTACTCGGAGAATCCGAGCGATTTAGTTTTGAAAGCCAACTACTATTTGCAGATTGTGACCTTGACAAAGTTATAAATGAAAGACTTAAAAACAATACATTTAATGAGAAATATCCTAAAGAATTTATTTATTGTTACTTTGAAGCTAAAGATAAAGAAGTAAATAAACTTTATAAAAAAATATCTCCAACTCCATTTTTGCCAGAAACAAAAGAAAAAATTAAGCAAGTATGCGAAGAGATTATCCTCTTGCAATCAAATGCTTTAGCAAGGCGGTTAAAACATATTAACTCAGACAAAGTAATTATTGGTATTTCCGGAGGTGTCGATTCTACTCTTGCATTATTAGTTGCATACGAAACATTCAACAAATTGAAATTTGATTTAAATGGAATTTTTGGAATATCGATGCCGGGTTTTGGTACAACACTTCGCACAAAATCGAATGCTGAACAACTTGCTCAAAAACTTGGGATTTCATTTCAAATAATTCCAATTCATAATTCGACTGCTGAGCACTTTGTTGATATTGGACACGATGAAGAAAATCATAACATAGTTTATGAAAATGCACAAGCACGAAGAAGGACACATATTTTAATGGATTTAGCAAATAAATATAATGGAATTGTTGTTGGTACAGGAGATTTATCTGAAATTGCTTTAGGGTGGAATACGTTCAATGCTGACCATATTTCTATGTATAATGTAAATGCTACTGTACCTAAAACACTTATTAAAACTTTGATTAAATGGTACGCTGAAAATAAATTTGATTTAGAAACAAGAGAAATTTTGTATGATATACTTGATACACCGATTTCTCCTGAACTTTTACCTGCTGACGAAAAAGGGACGATAAGCCAAGAAACAGAAAAAATAATAGGTGATTATCAATTACATGACTTTTTCTTATATTACGGTATTCGATTTGGTTTAAGTCCGAAGAAAGTTTTACTTTATGCTCAAATTGCTTTTGAATCTCAATTTACATTTGAATATATTAAAAACACATTATTAATCTTTTATGAAAGATTTTTTAAAAATCAATTTAAGCGGAATTGCTTTACAGATGGTGTAAAAATAGGAACAGTTTCGCTTTCTCCCCGTGGTGATTGGCGAATGCCAAGTGATACTTCATATCATACCATAATAAATGAGTTAATATCAACCAAAAAATTTTAATAAAATATTGTTAATTTAATAATTTTTATTAAATTATAGCATTTAATAAATGTGAATATGAAATAATTATTAATAATTTTAATTCAATGATACAAAATAATTATGATACTTTTTAATGAAGCAAATCCAATTAAAATCGTGATAGCCGACGACCATGAAATCGTAAGAGTGGGAATGAAAAAGCTTTTGTCTTTTACTAAGATTTTACAAATATTAGATGAAGCTTCAAATGGGATTGAATTAATTGAAAAATGCAAAATACATCAACCAAATGTTGCAATAGTAGATATTTTTATGCCCAAAATGACTGGTATTGAAGCAATTCCTAAAATTCGCAAGGAAAGCCCCGACACTTTCATAATTATGTTAACTGCATTCGAGGATTTACACCATGTCGAACTTGCACTTTCTGTTGGTGCAGATGGCTATTTAACAAAAGGCGTTTCTTCGAATATTATTCAAGAAGCAGTATTGAAGGTTGTAAACGGAGAAAGAGTTTTTAGTAAATCAATAATGAAATTAATCCGTGATCAAAGAATGACTTATGACCAAACTAATGATGAAAATGTCGCTTTAACAAAACGAGAAAATGAAATATTGAAACTTGTTGCTGAAGGAAAATCAAATAAACAAATAGCAGAAGAATTGCAACTAAGCGTAAGAACAGTGGAGACTCATAGGCACAATTTAATTAAAAAACTTGGCATAAAAAATGCATCTCAATTAGTAAAATTTGCAGTTTTAAATTCAATAAATAAAAGTGAAACAGAAATAGAGTGTAATAAAGAAATTAATTTTAAGAATGAAATTGATTAATTACGTATTACTACGTATATATATAATGTTAGATAATGCTAATTTTGAATGCATTATTTTATCAATTAAATAGAATAATAAAACAAATATAAATATGAAAAAAACAATTTACACTTATATTATACTTTTGGGGATTATTGGAGGTTTAAATATACCTGCATTTAGTCAGACAGAAAATGTAGGAATAGGAACTACGAGCCCTGATAATTCAGCATTATTACATCTTGATGTTTCATCAATGACAACCAAGCGAGGACTACTTATTCCAAAAATGACCGCTGCTCAACGTAATGGTATTTCGAATCCAGCTAATGGTTTGATTGTATATGTTACAGACGATAACACATTTTACTATAATGCTGGAACACCAGGTTCACCAAATTGGGTTGCAATTGTTTCAACAAATACAGTAATTCCATTCGATAAAATTTCATCAGGAACAAATACCACGGCAACAATGCAAGTTGGAAATGGTGCTTCACTTTTTCCAACAGGTACGGGATATATTCAATCAAATAGATTTGTTGGTAACGGTTCTGTAAGCGATGCAGTTGATTTAGCAACAAACGAGACGAATGGATTATTACCAATTACGAAAGGTGGTACCAATTTATCGACAACTCCTACAGATGGTCAATTGTTAATAGGGAATACTTCAACTTCATCGTATACTTTAGGTAATTTGACAGCTGGAACTGGCATAAATATAAATAATGGTTCTGGTACCATCACAATAAGCACTAATGCTACTGCAATTGACCACAATGCTTTAAATAATATTCAATTAGCAGGAAGTGGTGTCACTTATGGTCACGTTAATGACCAAGCTCAAACAATTGCTGGAACAAAAACATTTTCAAACAATGTGATTGCTCCTTCTTTTACTTCAACTGTTACAACAGGTACAGCACCTTTCTTTGTGAATTCCTTAACTAAGGTTGATAATTTAAATGCCGATTTACTCGATGGCTTAAATTCTTCTGATTTTTTACAATTAACAAATCGAGGTGATTTAACCACCACAACAAGCGGTGTAACAATTACAGGTGGAACAAACGCAGTAATAGGCACAGGTACAAGCATTAACAT
>CAZCNL010000003.1:211252-300260 GCA_964500435.1 uncultured Chloroherpeton sp.
TAACAATTACAGGTGGAACAAACGCAGTAATAGGCACAGGTACAAGCATTAACATAGCAACAGCCAATGGAACAACAACAGGATTATTGAGTTCTACCGATTGGACAAGTTTTAACAACAAAGAAAATGCTTTGACATTTAATGCACCTTTATCGAGAACAGTCAACACAATTTCAATACCGCAAGCAAATGGCACAACAGATGGATATTTAAGTTCGGCAGATTGGAATACATTTAATAATAAAATAGGTACAGGCACTACTGCTGGTGGTGACCTATCAGGCACTTATCCAAATCCAAGTGTTGCGAAATTGCAAGGTTATTCGGTTTCAAGTACAGCCCCTAATAATGGTGAAGTGTTGAAGTGGAATGGTACAAATTGGACACCATCAACAGATAACACAGCGACATACACGGCTGGAAATGGAATTGATATTACTGGTACGACAATAAGTGTTCTATTTGCAGGAAACGGTTCAGCAAACACTGCATCAAGAAGTGACCATAATCATAGTGGAATATATGAACCAATATTAACAAAAGGTGATTTAACCACAACAACAAGTGGATTAACAATTACAGGTGGAACAAACGCAGTAATAGGCACAGGTACAAGCATTAACATAGCAACAGCCAATGGAACAACAACAGGATTATTGAGTTCTACCGATTGGACAAGTTTTAACAACAAAGAAAATGCTTTGACATTTAATGCACCTTTATCGAGAACAGTCAACACAATTTCAATACCGCAAGCAGATGGCACAACAGATGGATATTTAAGTTCGACAGATTGGAATACATTTAATAATAAAATAGGTACAGGCACTGTTGCTGGTGGTGACCTATCAGGCACTTATCCAAATCCAAGTGTTGCAAAATTGCAAGGGTTTAATGTTAGTAATACTACACCAACAAATGGGCAAGTATTGACGTGGAATAATACTTTAAGTCAATGGGAGCCACAATCACCAGGAGGTTCAACAGGTTGGGCTTTGACAGGAAATAACTTGACTGGAACCGAATTTTTAGGTTCCACAAATAATCAACCCTTGGTTATTTCAACAAACAATACTGAAAGAATGAGAGTCCAAGGAAGTGGAAAAATAGGCGTTGGATTAAATAATCCACAAACGTTATTGCACCAAGACGAAGGCAATTCAACAGCAACTTATCATAAATTTACAGCTGGTACTACTACGGGACAAACTCTGACAGATGGTTTTGATGTTGGAATTGATGCATCTGGAAATGCAATCTTAAAACAAAATGAAAATTTGAATATGCAATTTTATACAAATTCAACAGAAAGAATGAGATTGCAAGGTGATGGCAAATTACTTATCGGAACAACAAATAATCCTGATGACTCAGTTTTAGTTCGGGTAAATGGAGATGTTTGGATTGAAAAAGATTTAATTGTTACGGGCACGATTGACCCTGAAGCGATTGTATTACAGCCACGTACGACCCCACCAGGAACGCCTGTGGAAGGAATGATTTATTATGATAAAAATAATAAAACATTGAACGTAAATGATGGAAATAATTGGAATAATATAAATACAGCACCTGTGCTCGTAAAAGCGACTATGACAAGTGATTTATCTTTTCCTGATAGTCCAAATCTTATTACTGTAAAATATGATTCTACATCTTTCGATAACTATAATGCTTTTAACACTTCAACTTATAGGTTCGTTGCTCCAAAAGATGGTATATATAGAATTGACGGGAAAATAGTTGTAGATGCTAAAGGTAATCAATATTTTCTAATTGCTTATATTTTTATTAATGGAGTTCAAAGTAGCCTCTTATTTAGTGAAATGTTACATAATTTACAAGCTTATAATTATTATATAAATGGTTTTCCTTATAATGAAGTTATACAATTAAATAAAGATGATTATATAGAAATAAAAGTAAGGCAGAATTGGGCAAATCCTAATGTAAAAATTTTAGGAGGAAAATATAATACAACAATTGTTATTCAACAAATCCAATAAAATGCAATGAAGATTAATAACAAAAATATTGTTTACAAAATGCAAACTATTTTAATAGTTCTTTTTGTATTTTTATTTTTGTCAAATAATCTATTCTCTCTTGATCTATTTTTATCGCCAAATGCAACAGTATCGCTTTCTGCCAACTCAATTATAAAAATTAATGGTAACCTAACTTTAAGCAATAATTCAAGTCTTACTCAAGGAAATTCAAGCCAGTTATACTTATACGGCGATTTACAAAATAATGGAATATTACAATCAAACAATGCCACTGTTATTTTTATTGGTGATTTAAACAGCAATATTTTTGGTACTGGAACAACTAATTTCTATAAATTAGTTATTAATAAGGATGTTAATTCAATTATAGTTTATATTGATAAAACATTATTGATAAATAATGATTTAGATATACAAAATGGTTATTTAAGAGTAAATAATTCGTCATCACATACAATTACATTAAACGGCAATTTATTAATATCAAGTGGTTCACTTTTTGATGCATCCACTTCAGGTAGCCAAACTCATTCTTTGCTGTTCTCTGGGCAATTCCAAAATAATGGTAACATTAATTTTAATACAAGTGGTGGAAAGATTAATATTACATTTTCTGGGAATACAGATGTTAATTTAAATGGCTCGGGTATTTTTGATTTTAACGAAGTTGTTATAAATAAATCAAATACGAATAATTTTGTTGATTTCGATAAAACATTTACTGCGCCAGATAATTTTCTAACATTATTGAAAGGTGAATTTAAAGTTACAGGTAATTACTCAGTATCCAATAACTTTTTCAAAAGGACAGGGAATGACTACATAGTCCCCAAAGATGCTAAATTTACCTTAAATAATCCAAACGCTACTGTAAACCCACAACCAGTCGCAGGAAATGCCATACTCCGAGGCAGTTTACAAATATCTCAAGGCAACTTTAATATAGGTTCAACAGGAGAAAGCAATTTAATATATGACAATACAATCATTGATGGTGCAGCTAATTTAACTATAAACGGTGGCATTTGTAACATCTATACTGCTTTAACTTCGCCCGATACGAATAGAATTATTGATATTAATCTTTCTGGTGGTACATTGAAAATTGGTAGTGGAAGCCAGATTACAACGAACAATGCGATGTTTGACATATCAAATTCAAATTCATCTTTCACCTGGTCTTCTGGAGATATAGAATTACACCGAAGCAATAATAATACAAACTATGCTGACTATAGAGTATTGAGTTTAACAAATAATGTTACAGGCGGGAATTTAATTATTAATGCAGATGCAGGTAATCAAATTTTCGAAATTCAATCAATTGCAAGTGTTTATAATCTAATTCAAAATGCTATCAATAATTCTAACATAACATTAAGACAAGATTTTAATGTATTAAATAATGTAAATTTAAACGGTACTGGAACTGATTTATTCAAGACTAATTCATTTGTTTTGTCTATTGGTGCCGATTTTACAAATAATTATGTAAATACCGATGGCTTCAATAATGGAACAGGGAAAGTATTATTAAATGGAAATGCTACACAATCAATAGGTGGAACACAACAAACTACTTTCAACATATTATCTGTTAATAAAACTGCTGGCGATGTCGAATTAAATATTCCCGCTCGAATAAATAGTTCTTTAAGGTTGATATCGAACACAATATTTGATTTAAATACAAATGATTTGACCTTAGGGAAAAATGCTAAGATATATTCCGACGATGGCATAAATGATACTTACAATACATTTTCAGCAAATCATTGTGTAATAAATTCAGGCTCTACAACTCCACTAACAGGAGCATATTTAGTAAAAGAAATTGACCCATCAACTTCATTTCCATTAGAATTACATTTACCAATTTCAACACCAGGAGTTTACACTCCATTAAAAATTCGACTTTTATCTGGTGGCGTTAATTTTGGAACTAACCCAAGTATTAAAGTAAAACCAGTTCCTTTGGAACATCCAGATGTAGAAGCTCCGAATGTCTCATTAACAAAATATTGGGCTGTAAAAACTGCAGATTTGACGGTAAATACTCACGGAGCCGAAATTTTTGGGTATTATGATGTGAACGAAGTTCAAGGAAGTGAAGGAAGCTACAAAGTACTTTTATATTCTCCAAACTGGAATACTCCAGGGGCATACTGGCGAGTAGAACCTGGTGTTAATAATTATGTTGATATTAATACAAAATATTGGTATTCCCAACAGACAAGTATCTTAGAAGGAGATTGGACTATCGGGGAACAAAATGCAGGTCAGGCAACATATTATGCACGTGCAGATGGTGATTATAATAATCCGTCCACTTGGTCGAAAATATATTATGATGGACCAGCTTCAAATACCGCTCCTAATAAGCGTTCTGATAGAATAAAAATTCAGAACCATACCATAACAATTTCAAATCCCGTTGCAGAAGCAAATTTAATAGCTGTTGAAACTGGAACAGAAGGACGAACATCTGGAATTTTGAAAATTAGTGGAAATAATTACTGTGAAGGCGATACTTTTAGATTAGAAAATTCTGCTAAATTTTATTTTGCCCATTCAGATGGAATAGTTCTAGCACCTGATATGATTGGTGCAGTTCGTACTGATGTTCGACAATTTTCTTCTTATGGTATTTATGGTTTTTGGGAAGGTCAAACACAAGTTTCTGAAAATGGAATACCTGACATTCTCGGTGCGTTGATTGTTGATAAAACTATCAACACCACTGTTGCATTAAGTAAAAATACAACAATTCGAGACTCACTCGTAATAAATGAAGGTATTTTTGATTTATCAACAAATTCAGCAAACGGATATACAGCAAATCGAACATTAATTATGCGAGGTGGTGAATTAGTTGTTCGCTCGTCTTTCCCAATAAATTACACACCTCCAACTTTAACCGTAGGACAAATAACATTCGATGGAACAGGAAATACATTAATACCAAGTTCAACTTCAGTTCCTGGCGTTTTACAATATAATAATTTAGTTATAAAAGGTAATAGATCTGGGAATGTTAATTTTGAAACTTCTGGCGAAATTAAAATCATTAATAATTTCGATATTTCAAATATAAATTTCACAAATAATACATTTAGATTTAACACAGCCGGTTCTACAGTACGATTTGCTAAAAATGGAGGAACTCAAAACGTTCCATTTATGCCTGGTTCACCAAATGATAGTTTAGTAAATTTATCATATTACAATTTGATAATAGATAATCCAGGTGATAAACAGATAGTCAGCAGCGGCACTTCAACCTTTTTAATTACTAATAACTTGACCCTTTCTAACGGTTCAAATTTTATTCAAGATAACAACAATATTAAATTATTGGGGAATTGGAATAATACCACAGGTGCCAAATTCACTGCTACTGCAGGAAAATACGTGATAATGCAATCTCCAACTGCATCCCTTTCAACGTCAATTACATCACGAGATACAACAGATAATCACTTTGAAAATTTATTACTTCAAGGACCAGGAAAAGTTGTTATAAATGATAATTTAAAAGTAAATGGAAACTTGATTCTTGATAATGGATCAAATTTTGAAGTAAATAATTATAATATCTATTTGTATGGAAACTGGAATAATAATGGCGGCACATTCAACCAAACTAATTCAACTATTGTCTTTGAAAATAATATTTTACAAAACATAACAAAAGTTGCAGGCGACGAAACATTTTATAATATTGAATTGAAAAATCCTGCAAATTTAAATTCAAATTCAGTTGGTGCAAGTAACAATGGAATTATTATTTCTAATAATTTGATTTTAACTTATGGCAGAATTGACGCAAGAGACAGATTTGTACAAGTAAACGGAACAATTACACGACCTGGTGGTGGGTATATAAATTCTGCATTAAGAAGAAACATACCAGCAGGAACAACAACATTACAATATGAAGTTGGTTATCAAGATTCTTATACTCCTATTACATTAAATTTTAATGGTACCGATGGTGTTGCAGGTTTACTTCAAATCTTATCTGATACATTGACTACAACATCTTCACCAGTGTATTGGAGTGACAATGTTCCAACATCAATAATGCCTTCTGGTAGTAATCTCTCGACTGATAAACATATTACAAGGCAATGGAAAATTACAAAACCAACTGGAAGTTCGTTTAGTTTAGGTAGCAATAGAAAATATAATGCAACACCACATTTTATTTATGGAATTAGTCCAAATGGTGATTTGAGAAATGGTGCCAATACCACGTTGCTTGATGTGATGTTATATAATGGAACCAATTGGATAATTCCGCTATATTATGGTACTCGTCCATATGTTTCAAATAGACAAAACGATTCAATAACATATAATGAATTGACTGAATTAGGTACAATTGTTGTAGGCGAACCATCCGCTTTAACATTTTATACACGTGGTAATGGAAATTGGAACGATAAGAATAATTGGTCACTAGTTCAATATGATGGAATAGCAGCAAATATATACCCCGGTGAAACTACGAATAATTACAGAGCATTTATTGGAGCAAATCATCAGATAAATTTAAATATCGATGCAACTGTAAACAATAGTGGTTCAATTTTTGGTTTGATTGCAGTGGATTCTTCTGGTGTATTGGATTTAAATACTCATATTATTTCAGGGACAGGAGAATTCAGATTAAACAAATATTCTACAATTAAAATTGGAAGTACGGACGGTATTACAGCAACAAGTGCTTTAGGTAATATCCAAACATCAAATCGTACTTATAATTACAATTCTCATAATCAAGGTACTTTTATTTATACAGCAAATGGTAACCAGAACACAGGTGACGGATTGCCTTCTGGATCTGATACTATTCGTGTTTTGATAGTAGATAAATCATCCGGAACTGTTACAGTAAATGCCGCAAATACATTGTCAGTCAAAGATAGTTTATATGTTAAGAGTGGTGGATTGAATTTAGGGAATAGAGATATTAATTTACTTGGAAATTTGAGAAAAGCATCAGGAACGACTTTTGATGCAAACGGTCGTTTGGTTTCAATTATTAGCACAAAACAAGATACAATTTCCGTAGAAAATTATAGTGAAGGAATTACATTTTATGATTTGACTATTAACAAATCACAAAATACAGGAAATGTATTTCTTGATACTTTGACTTGGATACAAATATCTCACAATCTTACTTTTGCAGCTAATAATTATGCAAAAATTGATGCTTATACTCGGTCAACTCAACTCAATCCACAATACGTTATTTTTGACCCAACGGCAACAGTTTCCGGTGCAAGACAAACAACACCGACACAAGGAGGAGGCTGGGTAAACGGTCAAGTTCGAAAAAATATTGCTGCAAATGATGCTCCCAATACTGTTTTTGAAGTTGGAGACCAATTTTATTATACACCATTAGAACTTGATTTCGCTACTGGAACCGGCAGTACGGCTGGTTATTTAGCTGCTGTACCTATTGATGGATTTCATCCAAAACTGTATAATTCACCAGGCACATTATATCCTGTTAACCCTAATAGAGTAATTACTTTATATTGGAGATTATTAAAACCATATAACTCAACTTTTGAACGAGGAAATAGAAATTATGACGTTACAATTAGGTTTGCGCATCCCGCACTAACAACATTACTCGATTGCGTTGGTTGTGCTGATGTAACTTATTATAGAGGCGGAGATTCGCTTCAATGGTGGCAAACTATGGCAAGAAATAGTTCTTATGATAATAGTGGAACCGAAAATGTTTGTGGGGATACACGAATTGCTCCACATCCAACTCCAAACTTCAATTATAATGGTTCAACTTGCACATCGCCAACTTCGCCAACTTCTTATATCAAAGTGTTGGGTTTGACACCATCAGAAACATTTGGATCTACTGATACATTTGCTAATGGAGATTTACTTTTGGCTGAATATGTTGCGGGAAATCGTAATTCAATTAGATATTATAACTTCTATTCAATAAAAGATGGTGATTGGACAGACCCAGCTACTTGGTCTACCGTTTCATTTAATAGTAATGTTAACGAAGCCTTGACCGACCCTGACCCAAATGTATATCCATTTCCTGTAAGGCAATACGACAATGCCTTAATTGGTAATGGCAAAACTGTTAGTTTAAATGCAGATATTGGACATAATATATATAATGGGGACCCCAACGTTTTTCCACATGCAGGACCATCTACAAAAGTATATGAGACAGGAACGCTTGATTTAGGAACAAGAACTTTACGAGGTAATGCCTTTAAATTATTTAAAGATGGGAAATTGATAATTGGAAGTTCCAATGGTATAGCTTTAACTGCAAATAGCGGAAATATCATTTTAGGATATAATCAACAACGTGAATATAGTGATACATCAAATATTGAGTACGTTGCTGAAGGTGTTAATACATCGATAAATAGTTATAATGTTATAAATAGAAATGCATCCACTCATTATCTCGAATCTGTTACTGTATTAAAAAGTTCAGACAATAGTATTATAACACAGTCAATTACTGGTAATAAACGAACATTCTCAAATTATGGGCATAATTACATTTGGGATAAACCAATTACATTAATTGCCGGACAAACATATTATATTCAAATTAACCCAAGTAATGTATCTACAAACAGAAGGTTTAAGGCTTGGATAGATTATAATTATAATGGAAATTTTACAAATGCAGGTGAACAAATTTTTAGCATTGCATCAAATGACACTGTCAATGTAACAAGTGCTAATTTTACAGTTCCTGCTGGAACAAGTGCTGGAACGACGCATTTAAGAATTGGATTGCGAGATAATAATAACGATTTTGGTCCAACAGATAATGGAACTGGAGAATTCGAAGAATATACTGTAAACATTGTAAATCCAAACACAGTAATTACCCAAATTTCTGGTAATGGTTTACCACTCAAATTAGCATCACTCACAGTGCATGGTCGCAGGACTAACGCAACTACTGAATTGCAAAAAAGCATTGAAGTTATTGATTCTGTTAAAATCATTAGTGGCATTTTAAAAGCAAGCAATGGTGCAAATAGTTACAATATTAAACTAAACGGCTCATTTATTAATGATACATTAAATGGCTTTAACCCTGCAAACGGAACTGTTGAATTCTTTGGTGAATATCGAGATACAGTCCGTGGTAGCCAACCAGTAACTTTTTACAATTTAACTGTAAATAAAGCATTTCCCGACACGACGATTACAATTAATAATGACATTACCATTTCAAACTTATTTAATTATTCGACAAATAATAATGTTGTCCTAAAAGATAATAAGAAAATAACATTTAATCAAAATGCGACACTTTCAGGAACATTCTCAAAGTCACGGATGATTGTTCTTTCTGGAACAAATAATGCAGGGCAAATTCAAAAGATTTTTACAACAACAGCTGGTGCTGCAAATCCAAAAATATTTACTTTCCCCATTGGTTTAGATACTATATTACACCAAGTTCATATATATGACACTGCTTCGAGTTATACATCCAATCCGCAATTTACCGTATCCCTGAGAAATGGCAAACATCCTACCAGATTTACTGATTCAACTCTTAATATGTATTGGACTGTTAACGCTACAAACTTCACCAACATTGATACATTAACTTTCCAATATCATCCATTAAATGTTACGGGGGATACGAACAAATATATTCCTGGTTTACTAAGCTCTTTGACAAGTAGTTGGAATATTGACCTTGGTATCAATCCTTGGGCAAAAAGTTCTCCAATTTTATCGAAGTCTACAATTAACTTCAATGGTGATTGGACAGCAGGGGAACCTCGAACATTTTCAAAAGGAAGAATTTATTATTCCATAAACACAGGTTATTGGGATGATTATTTAAATTGGTCAACAGACCCAATTTTAAAACATAGTGGACCACCAACTTCATATCCACCAGGTTCATTATTTCCATCTGATACTGTAAATATCGATGGACATATTATAACATTCAGAAGTGATTCAATTTCTATTGATTCTTTGAGAATTGGTGGAACAAACACAAATCCAGGCATTGGTCAATTAATCTTCGCAAATTCACCAACAAATAAAAAATTGTCGATGCGTGAGTTGTTTTTAGATAATGATGCTGGTTCAATAATCACTGAAAATAACAGTACAGGAGTTGACACATTAGAAATTTATGGTAGTATAACTAATAACGCTCAAACGAATGGAATTAACTTTACTGATGTGTCTACAAATCATACATTAGAAATGCGATTTACTGGTGCAGGCAATTCGTTTTTGTCGGGAAATGGAATTTGGTCTAATATTCAAAATGTTAGAATAAATAAACCAAATGGACTTTTAGATACATTAATAATTAGCTCAGCATCATTTTCACAAGGCAGTGTGCTTTCTGAACCAAAATTTTATTTCCAATCTGGCGTTTTAAAAGGATATTCAGGTCAGACAACATTAATTGGTGGTGAAAATTTCCAAGTTAATTTATTACCATCAAGTGGTATTTATATGAAAGATGGTAGTATTCAAACAAAATATCATCTTTCTACAAGTTCGAATTCAACCATTGAACTTGATGGAGGTAATATACTTGTTGGAAATGGTGTTGATGATAATTATTATTACCAGACAGGAACTAATTTTAAATTAATAACTGGTAATTTTATCGTAGGTGGTGCCTTTTTAAGACAAAATGCTTCGGCGACAATCGATTTGACAATTAATAATTTGTCTACAATTGTTGTTGCAAGATACGGAGCTACTGGCACAGACCCTTCATTCGATATGAGAAGTACAGGTTCTGCAATTACAATGACAGGTGGAAGAATTATTGTTGCTAATGGCAATGATAATACAGAATCTGATTTGACAATAAATGCAGAAAATGGAGGTGGTATAACCGGAGGTAGCATTCAAATTGGTGATACATCTTATACAACCTCAACAAATGATCTTAAAATATCTGGTTCAACACCCATTTACAATTTGCATTTAGTTGATAATGGAACTTTAAATACTTTCAAAACAAAAATCAGATCATTAAATTATTTAGTTAAGAATCAAATACTTATTGATCCACGACAAGAATTAGATATTAATGGAAATATCTTAACTCTTCAAGGTAATTTATTGAATTATGGTAAATTAACTGCAACACCTTTGACTCCATCATCACAATCTTGGCAAATTATTTTAAATGGTATAAATGACCAATACTTAAAGAATTATAGTTCGGCTCAAAACTTATTAGAAATTTATTCACTGAGAATTGATAAAACTACAGGCAACACTATTTTAGGAGATAATGTTGCAACAAATTCAAATCTTAAAGTTAATGAACATCTCGAGTTTGCGCCAACAAATACTTCGCTTATTGATGCAAACACTTATTCTCAAAAAGTCATAATAGGACCAAATAACTCTTCATTAGGTACATATCAGTTTTCAAGAAACGGACTTGGTCATATATGGGGAACTCTTTCAAGGTATATTCCAAATGGAAACCAAAACGTTGATTTTTATGTAGGTTCAGATACTTTAGCAAGTTATCGTCCTGTGTCACTTTTAATAACTGGAAGTTCGAATACAGATGGTTATATAGATGTTACCCCACACAATGTTTCACATCCTGATATTTCAAACTCTGGGTTACTTATTGCAACTACGATACCTCGGTATTGGACTGTAGTACCATCATCTACCCAATCATTTGCATTAGGAAGTGGTGGAAAATATCAAATTGGTACAACATTTTTAAATCCAGCTGATATTCCAAGCGGAGCGTCATTAAATTTATTTGAACATAGATTATTTTCACCAGCTTATCCAGCAGCAGGAGCTTGGTCCCAACCAAGTTTTGTATCGAATTCAAGCACGAACGTAGTAAGTAAAGATAATATTATATGGGGTGATTTTGTTGTTGGCGAGCCAAATACCGTTTCATTTTACAGTATTAATAATGGTAATTGGCAAGATATTAATTCTTGGTCATTGAGTGGTTATACTACTAATAATCCACCAACTCGAATTCCAAATCAATCAACTGACATCGTTCATATTGGGAACGGGAAAACAATAACACTTGTTGATGATGGAACTTATCCTAATATTCGTAACGTTATTGTTGAAAAATATAATAATTTACCAGGATATTTGCAAATAAATGGACAATTAACATATATTCGTGGACTTGTATTCCAACTTGATGATAGTTGCTCTTTAGGTATTCAACATATTGATGGGCTTAGGCCTGTCGCAGATGGAAATGTCGGACCAATCCAAACTAACGCAAGATTATTTGGTGTTAGTCGGTATATCTTCAATAGCAATACCGGTAATCAAATTACTGGTAAAGCATTACCAAATTATGTGCAATCAATAATTGTAGATAATTCAACAAACTCTTCAAATAAAAAGGTCTTTTTAACAAATTATCCAGGTGCCCCAACAGTAAATATTATTGATTCACTCTTTATTAGACAAGGTACTTTCAATTCAGGAAATAGGAATATCCGCTTGCTCGGTAATTTAGTTATTGACAGTATTTTTAATGATGGAAAATATGAAGCACTTAGTAATAAAGTAATTATCGATAGTAATTTGACACACAAAATTGTACTAAAAAATAAATCGGGTTTAAGTTTATTTGATTTGGAACTTGCAAACGGAACATCTGAAGTATATCGAGAAGGTTCAAAAATAACATATAATACTCATTTAAATGTTGCAAACTCGTTAAACTTTTCAGGTCCTGCAATTATAGAATTAAAGGACTCAGTGAATTTATATGTTTCAAATAGTGATGTAAATTCTATAATAAATTATGCTTCTGATAGATATGTTAGAACATCTCGAACGAGTGGAATGCTAATTAGAAATATTGGTACATCTGGATTGCCACTAAATTATGTTTTCCCAATTGGTTCATATGAATCAGCTAATAATTATACACCATTAGAATTATCAGTAGTTTCGGCAACCACAAGTGGAAAATTTGGAGCGAGAGTTTCCCCAGGCGATAAGGGTGGTTTCCCAGGTGGTCATTCTCAATTATCATCAGCTCCAAATGCTGAGTATTTAAAACGATTTTGGAAAATAGATTCTGTGACTGCTGTTTTCCAAGGACAAGCAAAATTTTATTATAAAGATTTGGATGTATTTGGTTATGATTCTCATTATGATAGATTAGGACGTTGGCGACCAAGTGGTGAGAAGACCCCAGGATTATGGACACAATATCCAAATCCAACAGTTGATACAACTCAAAACTTTTTCCTTACAAATTCAAACTTTAACAGTACAGAATTTTCTGGTGATTGGACTTTAGGAAATATGTTCGCATTCAGACGTATCTTCTTTAGTCGACAAAATGGAAATTGGTCAGATCCGAATTCATGGACATATAACCCAACGCATTCAGGACCAATATTTGGTGCTGGTATTTGGCCAGATAATACTTTGGACTCCACTGTAATAGGTGGTGGTGATGGTATTTCAAATCCTCACGAAATAGTTTTGGATGTTGATGCAAATGTTCAAGGGACAGCCTTAGGAACTTCTCCAACTAATAGAGGAATATTAAACACAACAAATCACACTTTGTCGGGCTTATATTTTACTATGGGAGATTATTCGACATTAAAGATAGGTTCCCCGCAAGGTATCAGCTCGTTAGGAAATAATACAGGAAGTATATTGACAACTCAAACTCGTAATTTCAATACAAATGGAATTTATGAATATAATGGAATATCTAATCAAAATTATGGAAGTGGTTTACCTGTAATAGTTTATGATTTATTGATTAATAATTCTGGAGGTACAAATAATAACATTGTTTTAGCAGATAAAAATATTGATATTCAGCGCAATATTTCAATTTTACAAGGTGCTTTGAATTTACAAACATATACCTCAAATAGTCAAAGTGGGACAGGAAACGCTTCAATTAATGCAAATGCGAGATTAATCATAGGCGGAAATAATAATTTACTGACATCATTTAATAATTACAGTAATTACAGCATCGATATTGATAGCTATATCGAATTTAGCGGCGGAAGTGGAAATACGCAAATAATTAATTTATTGCCTAATAATTTAACCTCAGGTCTAGGCAATGTTGATTTAACTTATGGTGGCACAAAAATTGCAAATAATTCATTGCTAATTAGAGGAAATTTACATAATTACACTGCATCAATTTTACAAATTAGTCAAATTGATGCTTTACAAGTTAAGAAAAATGTAATTAATGAATCACAAATTATTAATTCAGGTATTTTAGAAATTGGAGAGTAATAAATCGTGAGAATATCATTAAAAGCAAGTGAAATTATGAGTTTGAATTATTTAAAATTAATAAAATTCATAAATAATTAAAAAAAAAGTTGTTTTAAATTAAATAATTTCATAAATTTGTAATACAAATAAAATAAGTTTAAGTTGTTTAAAAATAAAGTAAAAAAGTAAGTAATTATACGTAGAAAATCAATAGAATATATTCGTCCATATATATAGGAAAAGAAAAATGAAAAACAAAAATCAATTAACAAAAACAGAAGGAGGTCTTTTTATGAAAAAGACAAACAAATTAATTGCTGCTATTACTCTTTTAGCAGTTCTATTAGTAAGTTCTTTGGATGTTTACTCTCAGAACTTTACTAATAACACAAACGGAACATATACAGCTGGTGCCTGTACGGCTGTTATTAAGATGAAATCGACAAGTGGAACCTTTAATGGTACTGCTCAACTTGGAACAGGAACAGGAAACAGAATAGATGGTATTGTCGATTGGGCAGCTACATCGGGTGGACAAACAGTGCAAGCTTTATACTACACTAATTTGTTCGTTTCTGGCGGTTCAAAAACAATTCCTGATGGAGTTTACGTTAGTGGAACAGGCTGTCCTACTGCATTCACAGCTTATGCACAGTTACAAACTCCTGGAGTTGGTTATGCTGTTGCATCGGGAACAGGGAACAGAACTTATGCAGGTACTTTCCACTATGATGGAACTTCTGCTCAGATTATCTTTCCAGAAAATGGTGGTTCGGCCGGAACGAACAGATACAATAACTTAGACTTAGCAGGAAGTGCAAAATCAACAAATGGAGATGTGATTTTGGACGGTTTATTAAATGTTCAAAATACAGCAACATTGACAACTGCTGATAACTTTACTGTAGGTAACGGAGCATCTGTAGCAAGCGGAAATATTACCGCAAATGGTTCAGGTAAATCATTTACTACTACTGGAACTGGAACATTTACAGTTGACCCCACTGTTTCATTTACAGTCGATGGTGGAGCTACTTTAGTTCTTAATTCAACTGGTCACTTTGTAAACAATGGAACATTGGCTTTAACATCAACAGGTAACTTAAGTATGGGACCAAGTTCTTATCTCGAAATTGCTAACGCCTTTACAAACGCAAGTGCAACACATACAAATATGACATTTGATGCTACTTCTACTGTTGCTTATACAGGTACTGGCGCTCAAACATTGCAATTTACAAGCGATGCCGCAGCAAATAATAATTATGGTAATTTAGTATTTTCAGGTGCTGGAACTAAAACCGCAAACGGCGATGTTTACTCACGTGGCACTGTATCAATTGCTGGTGGACCAATTGTAATGGATAACAACTGTGGAGTTGGAGGATATGCATTCGTAACTGACGTTACTGGTGGAAATAAGATTACATACGCATCTGCAAATAATGACCAATACATACAAGGACAAGTAAAATTGCGTGGTACATTTACAGCTTCAACTGATTATACTTTAAATAATGCACAAACAAAAGTTGCTTTCGGAACAATTCCTGACGGGACAAATCCATATTTTGCATTAAGTGTTCAACCAAATACATTACCAACAAACCAAGCAGATTTTGATTTAACAAAGGATGTTAAACGTTGTATTACAGTTGATTATTCAGGAACTGCTGGTGTAATCTCTCATTTAAGAGTAGGATATACTACTGGTGACTTGGATGGTACATTCAATGGAGACGAAACCAAAATGCGTTTTGCTGAAACATGGAGTGGTGCAACACAAATGCAAAAAATTACCGGTGGTGCCGGTTTAGCAACAAACGGTGGTGCAGCAAATCCAAGATATGTTGATTTAGTAACAAATACATCGTTAGGATTAAAACTTAATAATCCATCAAACGGTGGAACAACATATGAACTTGGTAAAAACTCCAATATCATACTTACTTCTCAGCCTTTGCAATTCATAGCTATCAACAATGGACGTTGGACAAACCCAGGAACTTGGGATGAAGGTGTTGTACCAAGTTCAACTGATAATACATTAATACGTGCAACTGTTTATGCTGGTATTGCTGGTCCTGCTTATGGAACATCAGCAACAAACAATACTACCCCAGAAACGACACATTACGGACAAACTGGAACAATTTATATTGCCAACTCGATAACAATCGATAATGGAACAACTTATCCAGATGCAGCATTGATTATTGGTAACGAAGATAATGGCGATAATGCAATTTTGACAACTCAATTAAGTGGAACTCTTGGTGGTATTGCTGCTGGCTTCTATAACAATAACTCGGTTGCAAATAGTGCTGACAACTGGAACGTTAAAACAACAGACCCAACACAAGTTGGAAAAACTGTTAACGGTTTGTATGTAACATCTATATTAAATAATACATACACAAATCCAGTACGTTTTGGTACTGCACAAGTTACAAACGCAGGTACAATTGTTAACCATAGCATAATTGAAATTGGTCAATAGTTTTCTAAGATTCGCCTTCCTTATTTGCAACAAAATAAGGAAGGTAACTTAAAACAAATATGAAAAAGATAATTTTACATATAGTTATTTTGGTTTTGGGCATCACTTCGGTGATGTCCCAATCCCTTAATAGCACCGGAAAAATTGATAATCTTGGAACAATTAAAGTCAAAAGTGGGCAAGTTGTAATAAAACAAGATACAATTGATGGTCGTGTAGAATTATTGCAAAATGCATCAAATAACTATTATACTGTTCCAAATATTGTTTACAATCAATTAATTGTAAAAAATCAAGGGAAAAAAGTTATTCTTGATGATAAAGATTTATTTGGTTCAGTAAAGCATCTAATTGTTAGAGACTCATTAGTTTTAGATAGTAGCGCCTCGTTTGCATCTTCATATATAGGATTAAATCCAAATGATGTTATTGCCGAAGATGCCGTTGTTAATACAAATAAATCAGAATACCTTGGCAATAAAGATTTAATAATGAGAAATGAGAAAAAATCTCAAGATATAATTGCCAATGGCAAATTCTCCCGACTTAACATTGATAATCCACTTGGGGTCAATGTTAAATCAGGGGGATTTGAAATTACTTCAAAACTTACCTTATCTCGTGGCGAATTAAATAATTCAACAACAGAAAACTTTACGATGAAAGATTCCACTGAAATCGAAAGATATGTTGGAGCAAGCTTATCTATGGAGCCTAAGTTCGAAAGCAGCGTAAATATCACATACAGTGGAACTGGTTCAATGAAAACCAGCGGGGAAATTCCTTCAAATAAAAATACTTTAAAAAGATTGAAAGTTCAAAATACCGACAGTTTAATTTTAACAAAAAATGTCCAAGTAAATGATTCGCTTATTTTACTTGGCAAAATATATGCCTTAAAAGATACATTGACACTTGCAAGTCAAAATAATCCCGTTTTCATAGATAGTAGCAAATCTGAAATAGCAGGAATATTCCGAAGGAATAATTTCAAAATCGGTGAAAGAATCATTTTCCATAATATCCATACATATATTTATTTCAATGATTTAGCGGCTTCTAATGGTATTACAGATATTATTTTGGATATACGACCGACAACATATCCAAAATATGATATTTTTAACACTAAAGTGATGCGCTCGTTCGATTTAGCAACATTTGACGAAAATGGTAATGAAATTTTCAATGGATTTAATGCCGAATTCGGTTATGGATGGCGAAACTCTCCCAATAAGAATTATGATGAAACATTTTCCTTAGCAAGCTCTTTTGCAGATTTATTACTCCAAAAATGGAATGGAAAAGATTATGATGATTTGACTTCCGACATTCCACAAATGGATAACACACACGATTGGGCATACTCAAAGCTCAAGCAATTAAACACAAGTGGTTCATTAGCAATTGGGCTTTCGACTTCTTTATCAATATATTTGCAAGCAAATGTATTGCTAGAAGGTTCATATAAGGAAAATTCATTAGGGTTTATGCGAACAGATTTATGGAATGGAATGCAAGGAAATTTGCTTTTAAACATCAACCCGACTGAATTCCCATTTTCACAACTGAAAAACTTTGATTTCACTGCTATAAAAAGTGTTCCAGACTCAGTTGTCGATTGGATTGTTTTAGAATTTAGAAATATAAACGAACCGAACAATCATTTTTATAAATTACTTTTAGTTAAATATGATGGTAAACTCATTGATTTGAATGGTAATTCCACATTAAGAATTACTAAAAATGAATATGACCCAACAATTATGGATTCTTCATTTGACATATATGTTTACCATAGAAATCATAATTCGTTAAAAACACTCAATCCAATTAAATTAGTACCAGAAAATAATTCAAAAGTATATGATTTCACTGACCCAGCATTTGTTTTAGGTGGAACAGCGGCATTGAAATTAGTTGATATAACAAATGACAGGCGAATTTTTGCAATGAAAGCTGGTTATTTTATCAACGATATGACAAGCGTTTCACAAATGATGAACGCAACAAATCCATTTACGGTGTTAAAAGATTATTTACAAATTTGGGATAATGTATCTCAGAAAGGCTACTTGCTGTATGATTATAATATGGATGGAATTATAACAACTCGTGATTTTAACTTAAGTTGGAATAATAGAAATAAGCAATAATTGAAAAGAAAATACATTATATTACTGCTATTTGTCTTAATGTTTAGTGACTTGATGTCGCAAATGGATAATTATGCAGAAATTAGATTGACAAATTTTTTCAAACCAAGCAATGATAAATTAGAATTTGATATCGTAATCAACCGTAAATCTTTTAATTGGTTATATTTTGCTAATGCTACTTTTCACTTAACTTTTCAAAATAATACATTCCAATTCGATAAAACAAATTTAGGAATTCTCAAAGTACAAAGCGGTTTGCGAAGTGGAATTATAACAGGAAATAATATTCCAATTGATGGTTACATTTCGCAAGAAAAAGTTTTAACAGATACATTGAGTTTATCATTTTTAGGACCTTCGACATACCAAGAATCAGATAAAATTGGATATAATAAAGACTTTTTGTTAGGTCATTATGAACTTACAGCGCTTGATGGACGATTTATTCCATTTGATTTAAAATGGGTAAGACCATTAGATTATTATCAAACTGCGGCTTTAAAATTAGATAAAGATTCTGTAATTGATAATACAATAATTTGGTATTATCGTGATGATAATATAGAATTATCGAATGGCATTTCTCGTACAATAACTTTTCTTGAAGACCCATTGCCAGTATATGAAACAAAACTTAAGTTTTTTAACGTAACATATGGTAACGTCAAAAAGACCAAGATAGATTGGACAATGGAAAAGGAATACGCAGTCAAAGGCTATAAAATTACAAGAGCCTTTAGACCAAGTGAGACATTAAATCCAAATAGTTTGCCATATGATACAATTTATTCCTGGGAATTAGGCTCACCGCATTACAATGCTGAAATGCTTTCCAAAGGGAATACTCAAACTGTACCTCAATTTTACGGAGTTTTGCCCGACACAGTTGACTTCCGAGGTGCACAATATTGTTATCGATTATATGCCAATTTTTATGAGGGCTATGGTAATATTTCAAAGGATTCATTACTTGCACAAGTTTGTACTCCAATTCCAAATGCAATTATTGTCGAAGCTGAGATAATATCTCCGCAAGGCGAGCAAAGACCTACTTTACGGTTCAAAGTAGATGATGATTGTTATATGACTGGTTACATTATTGATGCAATAGGAAGAATCGTAGAACCTTTATCTGTTCAGGAAAAAAGTAAAGAAATCTTAGATAATTTAGTTTTAGAAAAGGGGACTTATACATCAACTTACAATCCACCACCTTGGGTTGCAGATGGTTATTACCAATTCGTTTTAATTGCTTATCCAATCGAAGACAATAGTGTTGAGTTATCACGTTCTATGGTTCCATTCTTTTTAACAAGAATGAAAAAATGAGAATTAATTTATCTATATTATTATTACTTTTTTTTTTAAATACTGATTTATTTTCTCAAATTTTCGAAATAAAATCAGATAATGATACAATTTTTGTCGGCGAGAAAATTGTGTTTAGAAATATTTCAGAAAAAAGTTCACTTTCTTTATTTTATTCACTTGATTCTGCAAAAAATTGGACAAAAATTACAGATAATCTTACAGATGAATTTGAGTGGCAATTGCCGTTTTCATTGAGTTCAAAAATTCAGTTTAAAGCCATAAAAACAAGTATAATTCCACCTCAATTAATTTGGGAGGAAAGCTTTGCTCATAGTGGCGAAGTCCGTTCTGCAAGCTTTTCCGAAGATGGTAAAATGTTAATTACATTGGGAAGCGATGCAAAAATTAAAATCTGGGATATTTATAATAGAAAATGTGTAGATTCTTTGGAATTAAACACAAATGAATATACATACGACGCAAAATTTTTTCACTCTAATGATAAAATTATTTTTTCTATCCAAAATATAAGTTATATTTGGAATAGAAAGTCCAAGACTTATAATTCATTTTACACAATTGGTGATTTCATTAGAAAAATAGATGTTCATCCTAAAGAAAATAGATTCGCAGTAATTTCAAATGATAATAACTTGGCACTTTTTATCGAAACTTTTCTTTTACCAATTCCAACTAATTTAAGATTATATTCTAATTCCAAATATGGCAACTCATATTCAATAAGGTATTCTAAAGATGGAAAACAAATTGCAATTGCAACTTATAATGGCAAAATTATAATTTACGATATAGTGAAAAATAATGAACAAGATTACACTTTCGAGAAATCTCCAATTTTTGCTGTCTCATTTCTTTCAGATGCAAATAAAATAGCCTTCGGTGGTGCATCTACAAAATTGCAAATATATAATACAAACACTTCTCAACTTGACGTACTTGAACCTATTTTTTTATCTTCAATAAAGGAAATAAAATACAATAATTTAAGAGAGGATTTATGTGCGGCTTCTTTTGATAGCACTTTGAAGATTTGGAATAATAATAAATTTATTTCTGAAATAAAAGAACCTTACTCTTTAATAACATGTGATATATCAAGTACTGGTGATACGCTACTTACAGCTGGACGTTATAATCGTTTCCGGTTATGGAAGAATTATCAATTCCAAATTGATAGCCAAGTAGTTGAATTTGAATACCGACAAAAATTAAATTGCAATTTGAAATTTGAAAAATCTAATTTTAATCCAAATGAACAAATAAAGATTTTAAGCAATATTCATAGTGATTTTAGCGACACTTTATCAAAAATTGGGAATTGGGAAATTTCGCAGCAATTAACTTTTCCTGCTCGGTTAATAGAAATAAATGACAAGGGAAAATATACATTTAGCGATAATTTTAATAAATTATTATATGATAAAACTAAAATTTTCGACTTTAAACAAGAATTATTTGACACAGTATTTTGCAGAACACTTTATAGCAGTAATAATTATGACTCAATAAAAATTACTAAAATTAATATAAACCCAAAAGATAATTTCTATCCAATAATTCAAAATAAAGAAATTGAAGTCAACTATTATTGTGGAAAAGAATATGCCCCTCAAATTGAATTTACAAGTGATTCATTTGTCTTTGAATTAATTTCACAAAATAACAATTATTTAGAAATTGGAATAGTTCTTGATAAAGAAAAAGTTATTAATTTAGAACTTATTAATTTGCTTGGCAATAAGATTTATCAACAAATATTAAGTTGTTTGCAAAAAGGAAACAATACAGTAAGAATAAATATAAATCAATTGTTAGATGGAATTTATTTTATAACTTTGAAGTCAGAAAATACATTAAAAACAAAAAAAATATATATAATCAGATAAAGTAAATGGATTTGAAATACTTAAATATTTTTTTAATTATAATTGCGATAATAATACCAAATAAAATCAATTCACAAGTTTTAAATGAGGATATAAAAGAAATTCGAATCCTCGAAAATTTTGATACTGTAAAAATAAATAGAACTTTAGGTGATTGGTGGTTTGGACCTTATTTCAGTGTTTCACCGCTATCATCAATATATTTTGGAAAATTAAATATCAACGAAAACAAATTCCCTGGATATGAGCAATATGATAATTTGATAAAATTTTCCGGTGGTAGTGGCTGGGGTTATAGTATTGGATTATTTGGAGAATGGAAAAAAACGAGCAATGATTGGGGAATTAATTTAAAAGCAAGCTTTATTGATTATAGAAAATCTAATTCTCAAACTTCGCTTAATGATACATTGCAAACAAGCTATGAGAATCAGAGTAAGTTTCAATATCTATCTCTTATGCCTTCATATAGAATGGATATAAAATACTTAGAAGGTTTACATGCTTTTTGGGGATTTGATTTTGATATTCCCATTTCGGCAACTGCAGATTTGATAAAACGTTTTCGAAATCCCGAAAGAATCGAAGAAACTTATTCAATCAAATATGTTCAACAAAATTTTAGGTTTGGAATTCACATTGGTATTGCCTATGATTTCTTTGCTGCAAGTATTTCAAGTTTAGCACGCTCAAGATACTCATTTTTTGCATCTATGAATACAGGTACAAATATCCTATCAGATTACAATTCAACATTTAATAATTTAGCTATCAAAATTGGTTTTGTAATAAAAATAGGTCCAGATAATCAATCATATGATACATTGCGATTTGATAAAGATAGATATGAGCCACCAGTATATTTAGCATCAGCTGCTGTGGAAAATGGTGTATATTTCGGTGGATTTCGCTCTCCAACTTTTGAAGGAGCCGAGATAGCATATTTAGAAATGCCGCAAGTTGTTAAAGTAATACCCGACACCGTAGAAATTGCTAAAACAGAAGTTAATATACAACCATCAAAACCCAAAGAAATACCAAAAAAAATCACTATTATTCCAAATCAGACTGTTAGCTTTGAGTTTGGTAAAAATGCCAATAGTACTAATTTGACATTAGAAATGAAGGAATATTTAGACTTAGTTGCGGAATTTCTGAAGCAAAACCCAAGATATAGAGTAATCGTTGAAGGCCACACAGACGATAGAGGAACACGTGATATACAAAATAAAATTTCGACGGAAAGAGCAGCAGCAGCAAAGCAAGAACTTCGTAATAAAGGAATTCCAGAAGGAAGAATCATTGCTCGAGGTAGAGGATCTCTTGTGCCAAAAGTTCCAAATACCTCTGAAGCAAACAGATCCAAAAACAGAAGATTAGAAATTATTCTTGAACGAGGAAACTAATAATTTTTTTGCACATTATGTTGAGTTTTATCGGTTTTTTATTAATTTTAAAAAAATAATTTTGAGAAAATGGAAAATCAAAAAGCAATTTGCATTATTGAAGACAACACTCCAAACCGCAAGCTCTTTGCATTATTATTAGCAAAAGCGGGTTATAAAGTTTTCGACTTCGGAGATGGCAAAACAGCATTAGATTGGTTCAAAAGCAATACAGTTGATGTTATTATTATGGACATTTTATTGCCCGATATGAATGGAACTGAGCTCATTAAGTATGTCCGAGAATTACCTGCTTTCAAAGATGCAATTGTCATAGCAATTACCGGATTTACGAGTCCGAACGATAGAGAAAAGTTTATAAAGGCTGGTTTTAATGGTTATATTTCGAAACCTGTCAATACAGCTACTTTTGTTGCAGAAATTGAAGCTTTTCTACATTCCTAAAAATAACGGAGTAGACATTATGAATAATTCCAACCTAAATAAAACCTTCGAAGAAGTCTTAAAGGAAAGTTCAAGAAAGAAAATCTCTATATATAGTTTCAGAAAAACTTATCCCGCATATTTAATATTACTTGTTTTTATTTTCATAAGTATTTTCATTTATAAAACCACAAAAACAAATGTAGAACAAGACCAAAAAAGACAATTTGAAAAAGCTGTCCAATCAGTCGAAACAAGACTGAATAATTTGATGCAAGCACAATATGAAATTTTATATTCCACTCGAGGTCTTTACGATATTGTTCCACAGGTTGTAAGGGATTATTTTGAGATATATAATACAGTACCAGTAGAAACTTATAATTCTATTGTTTCAATTTCCTATATTCTTCCAGTACAAAATTCTTTTAAAGGGCAATTTATTTATAATTCTCAAACAATTGGATATTATGATTATAAAATTTCACCAGAGGGCGATAGAGACGAGTATTTTGCTGTGCAAATGATGGTACCTTTTAAAAATTATGACGAGAAACTACTTGGTTACGATATAAGAACAATACCTGAATTAAAAGATGCTTATGAAAAAGCAAGAGATGAAGGTAAAATAATTGCAAGTGATTTTTTCACATTTCCAATCCATAAAAATAAACTTACTACTTTTCTCTTTTCACCGATATATCCGAAAGATGCTCAACTTAATAGTGTGGAACAGAGAAGGAAGAACTTTCAAGGAGCATTAGGTCTGGAAATTAGCGTAAAAGACTTTTTCGAAGAAGCATTAAAAGGTGGAATTTCGACGACTAATAATGTTTTTCCTACGGATTCGACAATAATTTTCCAATTTTATGAATTGAAAAATACATCACGAAATTTAGTATTTTCCTCAAAAAATTCTGAGTTGTTAAATAATAAATTCAAACCCGCTTTTATTGATGTCAAATTTTTTAATATTGCAAATAAAAGAGTAGAACTTGATTTTTACACAGTACCAAATTTTGGTGGGACATTGCAAAGTTCCTTGCCTTTAGTAGCTTTAGCAATATCGTTGATATTGAGTTTTGTATTGTTTGGATTTATTTTGTCAGTAATTACCAGTAGAGGACGAGCTTTAGATTTAGCAGAAAGAATGACCCGTTCTCAAAGACGAATAGTCGAAACAACTCAAGATATAATTGCCGCAATTGATTTAGATGGCATTTGGAGGTCAATGAACCCAGCGTCGATTAAAGTTTTTGGGATTGAACCAAATGAAATGATTGGTAAGTCAATCTTTGATAATTTTGTTAATGAAAAAGATATAAACAATTTCAAGGCTATTATATCAGAAGGTGGCAACGAAAAAACATCTCGAATTGATGTAAAAATGAAAAAAGCAGATAATACAGAAATTTGGGTAAATTGGAGTCTTAGCCTTTCTGAAGATGATGGATTGGTTTATACAATTGGAAGAGATGTAACACTTGAGAAAAAAGCCGAAGAGGAAGCTAAATTGCGTTCGCAACAAATTCATTTAGCAAGTTATGCAGCTCAAGAAGCAAACGAACAAAAGACATTATTTATGATTAATGCAAGCCACCAGCTTCGTAATTCACTTACTGGTGTCTTGGGTTATTTACAATTACTAAATGAAAAATATTACGATGACGAAGAAGAAATGAAGCAATATTTAAAATTAGCAGAAGAAAGTAGTGAAGAAATTTTCACATTCGTTTCTGATTTCGTTGATGTTGCATTACAAGGCACAAATACAGAAGTGAATTTAGAAATTGTCAATTTAAGAACTCTTTTCAATGAAGTCGAAGAACAACTTAAAGGCAATAAAATACAACTTGTTTTACCCGAAGCTAATTTAGACTATAATATTCAAGTAAGCCATAAACATTTAACAAGGTCTTTATTTGAAATTATCTCTGCATTAACTGAGGGAATAGAAAAAGAAGCAACCGTAAATATTGAAATTGAAATAAATGATTACGAAGGTGTTGTAATTTTCCAAATACTAACTGAACCAAATCCGGTTGTTTCAGAATTGATTACAATATATAAAGAAGCAACTGAGAATATCATCGATGCTTTAAAATATGATAAAAACGAAATTTTATTTAGATTTGCGAAAGCCGCATCAAAAATAAGAATAATGAATGGTCAAGTAACATTTGATACTTTTGGACTTGAAGACCAAAATTTATCAACAATTACTTTACCAATTAAAAGACAAGTTATGTAATTTCAAATTTAATAATAAAAATTTTGTAAATTTGAACATTGAAAGTTGAAGTAACAAGAAATAATTGCAAATGAAATCTATATTAGTAATTGACGATGCTTCATTTATATTAGAATCTACTCGGACGCTTCTTAATTTCGAGGGCTATGATGTAATTACTGCTCGTGATGGAGTTGAAGGATTAGAAATAGCTGTGCAAAAGAAACCCGATTTGATACTTTGCGATATTTCAATGCCTAGATTAGATGGTTATGGAGTACTTAAAGCAATTAGAGAAAACCCAGTAACAGCAAGAATCCCATTTATCTTTTTGACTGCATTTACTGAAAGACAAAACATAAGAATTGGAATGCAACTTGGTGCTGATGACTTTTTAGTTAAGCCATATTCTCGAGATGAATTGATTACTTCAATTGATGCCCAATTGCAAAAATCTTCGCTTCAAGAAAAAGTGCTCGAAGAAAAGGTACAAGAAGTTAGCAAGTCAGTTACTCAAGTTTTACCACACGAGTTTAGAACAGTGCTTAATCAAATAATGGGTTCTGCAAAATTTTTACAAAATAATCCCGAAAAATTAATGTCAGATGAAGTTAAAGAGTTAGCAACTGATATTTTGGATTCTGCAAAACGATTATTAAAAATTACAGAGAATTATCTAATTTATAGTTGTACAGAAACAATTGCATCAAGTAAAGATAAAACGAATCAACTTCTTATGCAAAAGACGATGGAACCTGCGGCTATGTTATATGATATTTCCGCATTTGTTAGTGTAAGATACAATCGTTCAAATGATTTATCTGTTGATGCTCAAATTAATGATTTTTCTATTCAAATTTCATCCGAAAGTTTCCATAAAATTATAGAAGAACTTACAGATAATGCCTTTAAATTTTCCAATGTTGGGGATGAAGTCAAAGTTTTGGGAGCTATCAAAGATGATAAATTTGTAATTACAATTTCTGACAAAGGTCGTGGAATGTCTCGCCAGCAAATTGATAACATTGGTGCCTTAATGCAATTCGAACGAGATGTCTTCGAACAACAAGGTGTCGGTTTAGGTTTGATTATCGCAAAAAAATTAACTGAGCTACATAATGGTACTTTCAAAATCGAAAGCACAGAAGGAACAGGAACAACTATTACCTTAGAATTTCCTTATTTTTCCGAAGAATAAGGTGAATCTTGGAAAATTAAGTTAAATTTTCAAACTCATTTGTTTTATCCTCTAATCGCAAGTGCTCTTCTTGCCAATTGTTGTAGGTTTCTTCGAGCCTTGCTTTTAAATTTGAATATTCCTTTTGCTTCGTCAAATATAAATTATTGTCATTATAAAATTCAGGATTATTGAAATCTTGTTCAATATCGTAGATTTGCTTTTCAAGTAAAGAGATTTCTTCCTCAATTTTGCTAATATTTTTATTCAACCTTTCAATTTCTCTTTTTATGGATTTGCGAATTTCGTATAGATTTACTTTATCATCCTGGGATTTTAAAGTAACGTTATTGTGGGAAGATTTTTGCAAATCAGCGTTTGCACTTGTTATTGATTGAGAAATAACTATCGAATGTGTTTTTTCTAAATATGAATCAATATCTCCTGCATATTTAATAACTGAGTGATTACTAATTTCCCACACTTGGTCAGTTAATCCACTTAAAAATTCTCTATCGTGAGAAACAATTACCAAAGTTCCTTCGTAATTCATTAGTGCATCTTTAAGCACAGCTTTTGAGTATATATCCAAATGGTTTGTCGGTTCGTCCATAATTAAGAAATTGACTGGTTGAATTATGATTTTTGCGAGAGCTACTCGGGATTTTTCTCCACCAGAAAGAACACCAATTCTTTTGAAAACATCATCAGCCTGAAATAAAAAAGCACCCAAAATTGTTCGGATTTCTTCTCTGGATTTGTTTGTTGCAACTCTTTCCAATTCATCTAAAATTGATAAATCGGGATTTAAACTTTCATAAATTAATTGTGAAAAATAACTTATTTGCAAATAATTACCAAAATAAAGTTTACCTTCATAAGATTCTTGCTTTGCTAATATTTTTGATAGAGTGGTTTTACCTTCACCATTTCGACCAACAAAAGCAATTCTATCACCCCGATGAATAGCGAAATTGAGATTTTCAAGTATTAAATTATCATCATAAAATTTACTCAAGTTAACCGCTTCGCAAACTAAAAGGGTTGATTTATCAACGGGCGGAAACCTTAAATTTATTGAATTTGTGTCAATATCGTCTAATTCAATTCTTTGAATTTTATCTAATTGTTTAATTCTGGATTGGACTCTTGAAGCAAGAGTGGATTTATATCTAAATTTAGATATAAATTTTTCAATTCTTTCAATTTCTTTTTGTTGAGAATTATAAGCAGCTCTCTGTTCTTCTAATTGTTTTTCACGGAAATTGATGAAATCATAATACGATAATTTAAAATCATAAATTCTTTTATTTGAAATTTCAATTGTTCTGTTTGTGACATTATCCATAAATTTCGTATCGTGCGAAACAAGTATAACGCTTCCAAAATAATTAATTAAAAAACGTTCTAACCAAAGTAAAGAACTTAAATCAAGGTGATTTGTTGGCTCGTCGAGCATAATCAAATCAGGTTTTGCGAGCAAAATCTTTGCTAATTCAATTCGCATCCTCCATCCACCACTGAAAGTATCAACAGAACGACCGAAATCTTCACGATTAAATCCAAGACCGAGCAATGTTTGTTCGATTTCTGCTTCTATTTGATTTCCACCCAGAATATTAAACCGATAATGAAGCTCCTCTAATTTCGAAGAAATTTCTAAAATTTTATCATTAACTTTTTCATTTAAAAGTTGTGTTTCGAATTCATTAATTTGATTTTTTATTGTTTCAATTTCAGTTAAAGAGGCTCTAACTTCCTCAAAAATGGAAAGATGAGATTGAGTTGAAAGTTCTTGTTGCAAAAAACCTATTTTATAGTCTTTTGGATAATTAACCATCCCTTCATCAGCATTGTGTAAACCTGCGATTACTTTGAGAAGAGTAGTTTTACCACTTCCATTTTTCCCAATAAGACCAATTCTTTCATTATTTCCAATTGAAAATGAAATGCCTTTGAATATATAATTACCTGAGAAAATAATACTTAAATTACTGATATTTAACATTATTAATCTAATTGAATATTTTTAATTAAAAATAATATTGAAAATAGTGAAAGTAAACCGATACAAATACCAAATATGAAAACAGATTCCATTCCGAATTTGTTAAAAAAAATGCTAAATACAATTGGAGCAGTTGTTTGTCCAAGAAGAGAAAAAGCTCTTAAAAAAGACATAAAACCAGCTAAATTCTCTTTTGGTACTGAATGAGATAAAATTGAAGTCAAAGTTGGAATATTTACACCGTGACCAATACCAAAAATTACAGTTGAAATGAAAAATAAATTTGGATTTTTAAATATTATAAATCCTAAAATTGAAATTGAATATAAAAGAAAAGCTATTAATAATAATTTCTTTTGTGTGAAAAAATTCAACCATTTCGAAAGCATTGAGGAAGAAATTGCAGCAGAAACAGACATTGTTGCAACTTGAAGTCCAATGAAAAATGGTTGATTATTTCCCAAATTTTTTATTAAAAAAGGCATATATGAAATTAATGTACCGAATAAGATGAAAAATGTAAAAAAAACTGTTAAATAAATTCCAATAATATGTGGATTCCAAAAATTCTTATTAAGTTGTTTAAAGTAAGATTTTTGATTAATATTACTTACTTTATTTTCTTTTAAAAACCAAAGAATGGGGAAAAACACCAGGAATGAAAGTAATGGCAATAAAAAAGGATATCTCCAACCAAACCCTGCTAATAGACCACCTAAAATTGGATAGATTGTAGTACTTAAGTTAAGAATTGTTCCATTATAACCTAATGCAGTTGCACGTTCTTTACCTTGGAAAAAATCACTAATCAGAGTTACATTTAATGCACCAAGAGGTGCCGCACCAATTCCTTGAATGAAGATAAGTAAGAGAAAAAGGTTAAAGTCATTGACAAAAGAAATTAAAAAGCCTGCAAAAGCAAAAAGCAATAAAGCTGGTAAAATTATTCTCTTACGTCCAAATTTATCAGCAAGAATTCCTAAAATAGGAGTTATTAATAATCCAGGTAAAGTAAATACAGCAGAAATAAGCGAAACTTGAGCTGGAGTAATTTCGAAATAATCTGCAATTTTGGGATATGCGGACATAAAACTAGCAACTCCCATTACTGAAATTGTAGTTATTCCGAAAATTAAAATCAAGCGTCTTTCTTTCAAAAGAAGTTTACTCAAATTAGTAGTCATTTTTTATTAATTGTCAAGTAAGAATGATATGGACGTAAGAATTCCATTAATAATTATTAAAAGTCCATTTAAAGCTAAAATTTTATTTAATTCAGAACCTTCTTTATAATATATTGTTACAGCCGCACGAAGATTTAAAGGTAAACTTAGCAAAGGTAAAAGATAAATATAACTTTGTTGATTAATAGAAAGATATACAGGAATGAATATGACAATAAAATGCAACAGAAAATATAAATGACGAGATTGATCTTTACCTAATTTCACAGATAAAGTATTTTTACCGACAAGTGCATCAGTAGGAATATCTCGTATATTATTAACCATTAATAAGGTTGTGGATAAAAATCCCGGCATACAAGAAGTTATTAATCCAATTTCAGTAATTTCTTTTGTGAAAACGTAAATAGTTCCATTGACTGCAATAATTCCAAAAAAAATAAATACCATAGGCTCAGCCAGTCCATTATACGCTAAAGGATAAGGTCCTCCTGTATAAGCCCAAGCAAATAACAAACTTAAAATCCCGACGAGTAAAATATAATAGTCAGAATAATTGACTAAAATTAACCCGAGTAAGAAAGTCAGAATAATTAATATTATTGAAACAATTGACATTGTTTTAACTGAAATTAAACCTGAAGCGACAGAACGAGTTGGACCAAGCCGTAATGAGTTATCGGCACCTTTTTTGAAATCGTAAATTTCATTGATAAAATTTGTTATGATTTGAATGAAAATTGCGCAAATTGCAATCACCAAAAAAATATTAAAGTCAAATTTATGGAATTTTGCAGCAATCGAAGAACCGATAATTACAGGTGCTAAACTTGCAGATAAAGTTTTTGGACGAGTAGAGTGTAATAGTGCTTTAATTTTATTTAAATTCATATCAATTACGTTCTTATTTTGAATCATTTGAAATTAAAAATATTAAATTAAATTGGAAAATATAGATTAAAAAACAAACATTTTTATAATTTGCAAATTACAAAAAATAAGATATTTACATATAATATTTACTAATTTAAATCGTTAAAATAAACTCTTTGTAAACATAAGGAACCTTTATGAATAGATTAATTTTTACAATTTTTGTTTTATTTTTTTCACACCAATTTCTATTTTCTGAATTGCTCACAGGGAAAATCGTATCACTGGAAAATAATTCTCCAATAAAGGATGTCAAAATATCAGTGCGAGAAACCTCACAATCAACAATTTCGAATAAAGAAGGATTATTTTCGATAGAAATTAAAAAAATACCTCAAATTACATTATCAATATATTCAGAAAAATATGAACCAAAAGAAATGGTTGTTGACTTAAATGAATTTCAAAATAAAACACTATTAATACAGTTGATACCCAAAACATATATTTTTGATGATTTAGTTATATATAGTGCTTCTAAAACAGAGCAACGAATAACCCAATCTGCAGCAGCAATATACGCTCAATCACCTGAAGAAATACGTTCATCAGCAAGAACTGGACAAATTGCACAAGTTTTCCAGAATTATGTCGGAATAGATGTTTTACAAAATGGAGCTTCTGATTTCATTGTCAACACACGAGGATTTAACAGTGGATTAAATAGGAGGGTACTTGTATTGCAAGATGGACGAGATGCTTCTATGCCTCTTTTGGGCGCACAAGAGTGGAATTCATTTTCGCTTCCTTTGGATGAATTTTCAAGAGTTGAATTTGTGCGAGGTCCATCTGCCTCCTTATATGGAGCAAATGCCTTCAACGGAGTATTAAACTTAACTTCATATTCGCCAAAAGAAGTTTTAGGTGCCAAAGCAAGCATATTGGTCGGGGATTATAAAACATTAAAAGCCGATGCTCGCTATGCTGATTATTGGGGTAATCTAAGTTACAAATTAACAATTGGACATTCTCAAAGATTAAATTGGGCAAATAGGCGTGATTCTGTTCAATTTCTCGAATATGCTGGTTTACCTCTTGAAAAGAAAACTATCACAGAAAATGACAGAAATACTCAATCAAATTATGGAACCTTGCGTGTTGATTATGATTTAACTTCAGAAAAGAAAATAACAGCTGAGTTTGGATACTCTCGAAATACAAACGAATTGTTTGTCTTTGGATTAGGTCGAACTTTTGTTAAAGATGTTGAACGACCATACGCACGAGTTGCTTTTAATATGCCATCTTTCCATTTTCAAGCACATTATATGCAAAGACATGTTCTTGATACAATGTGGTTAATGGTTCCTGGTGCACCTTTATTAGATAATTCCAAAGATATTTTTGTTGAAGGACAATACAATTATCAAGTTAATAATGAATTGTCTATTGTTGCTGGTGCAAGTCAAGATTTTCAATTTATTCGCACTTATGGAACGTCAATACCCAATGATGTAAATGCAAATTATACTGGAATTTATGGTCAAATCGATTACAAAACAAATTATAATATTGATTTTTTAACTTCTGCAAGAATTGATTTTGCAAGTATTCATTCGACTCAATTTTCACCTCGATTTGCGATTGTTTATAACCCTTTTGTTAATCATAAATTCCGAATTTCAGTCGGAAATTCCTTTCAAAGACCAAATTATTCCGAATTATATAGACTAACTCCCGATGCTCCTGCTTTTGATCCAAAAACAGGAAAACCAGTCAATTTTGCAGCTATCGAAAAAAGAATTAATGATACATTATCTGCATTAACAGGAACAAATCCAAATTTATCTTTTGGGTTAAATGCACTAAACGCAAAAGCCGTTGGAAATGAAAATTTAAAAGTTGAAAAAAATACAGGTTTAGAATTTGGCTACGAAGGCATTTATTTCGAAAGACTAAAAATCTCTGCTGATGTTTACTATAATAAATTAACTGATTTTATTACTAATTTTTTACCTGGTGTAAATCCAAATATTCCATCTTGGAGCCCAAATTTACCCGAAAATTTGAAAGAATACGATTCTTTAGTAAAAAATATAATATATAATTCATTGAAACCAGTTGACCAAGCAAGATTGTCAGAATTCCAAGGAAAACCAACTTTTGTTGTTTCCAACACAAATGTTGGTGAAGTTGATCAATGGGGCATTGAACTAAATTTAAATTATTTTATAACTCAAAAACTACTACTTGATTTAGGTTATACAAATTATAATTTTACAATCAAAAAATCTTCTGAAACTCAAAAATTATTACCGAATACTTCTCCAAACAAGTATAAAATTGGATTATCATATATTGAAAAAAATTTTATTGATATAAAAGTAGATTTTGCATATACTCAAGGGTTCGATTGGTTAGCTGGAACAACAGTTGGATATGTCCCGGATTATGCTGTTTTAAATCTAAATGCAGGCTTTTATCCAATCGACAACTTCGAAGTAGGAATTAATGTTTATAATTTATTAGACAGAAAACATTACGAAATGTTTGGTGGTACGTATATCCCAAGATATACTACAATTAAACTCAGTTACCAAATTTAGAATAATTAACAGTATTCTGCACATTTATAAATTAAATCCATCTATTTAGAAATTTAAAAATCAATAAAATAGATGGATTTTTCTTTTTCGGTAATAATTAAAAAAAATATATGATTTAGTTACAATAATGTATATCAACATATGAAATTTTTATATAATTTTGTATATAAAAATACTATTAATTAAAATGAAACCTGAAGAAATAACAAAAGAAACACCTATTTATACTATAAGTGTTGTTTCTGAATTATTAAATATCTCAACTCATACCTTAAGGATGTATGAAAGGGAAGGCTTAATAATACCTTATAAAAAACATTCGAATCATCGATTATATTCCCAAAATGACTTAGAAAAATTGACATATATTCGTAATGCAATCAAAGATAAAAAAATATCAATTTCTGCAATAAAGATGATTTATTCACTTATTCCTTGTTGGAAAATAATTAATTGTCCTGAAGAAGATAGGAACAACTGTAAAGCATATAATTATTTCGATACACCTTGTTGGACAATGGTTCATTATAACAATGTTTGTTCTAATAAAAATTGCCGTGAATGTGAGGTATATAAGGAGCAAGCAAATTGCAAAAGAATAAAGGAAGTTATTAAAGAATTTACTAAATAAAATTAAAAAAATATTTAATAGCTAATAATTTATTAAATTGTATTTTCTAAAAATTATCAGTTATTATGAAAAAGATTTACATTTTGTTAGCAATTTTGTTCTTTTTTTTGACTATTGTTTTAATTATCCCTCACATCAATAAGAAAGACACTGAACAATACAAGATTCAAAAGTTAAGCAAAGCTGAAAGGCTGCTTTACTACACACAATATGAATTTGAAAGGACAAAGGATCCAGCCACAAATTCTATTCCAGAAGGCATAAAAGAACGAGTAATGAATTTTGCTTCAAAATTACCTTCTAAAGAAAGTCTTTACATTAATAAAAAAATTGGCGACTATAGTGAGGGACTTTTCAAATGGGAAAGTAAGGGTCCATTGAATATCGGTGGTAGGATAAATTGTGTAGCTGTTGACTATAAAAATGAAAATATACTTCTTGCTGGAGCCGCTTCTGGTGGAGTATGGAAAAGTAATAATGGCGGGGAAAGTTGGAAAAAAACTTCACTTCCTAATGCTATACAAAGCGTATATTGTCTTGCTCAAGATAAAAGAAATATTAAAAATAATATTTGGTATTACGGAACAGGTGAATTATTAAGTACTGTTGAAAGAAAAATATCAACAACTGCAAGGATGGCTTATATTGGGAATGGGATTTATAAATCAACTGATAATGGCGAAACTTGGTTTTCTTTGCCATCGACCCAACCAAATAATTTTAATAAATTGAGTGAGTTTTTCCAAGGTGTATGGAAAATTATTCCTGACGTAAATTCTTCAACAAATGATGTAATATACGTAGCAACAACCGGTGGTATAATGAAATCGACAAATGGTGGAGATTCTTGGTCACTTATTCTGGGTGACAATAAAAACTTATGCTTTTCAAGCGACATTGAGATGACTAAAGACGGCGTTTTATTCGCTGCATTAAGTCGAGTGTCTTTGAATGGAAATAAACCAGCATTTTATGGAATATTTCGTTCATCAAATGGGGGTAATAATTGGGAAAATATTACACCAAGTGGTTTTCCGGATTCTACAAAAGTTGTTAAATTAGCAATTGCTCCTTCAAATAATAAAATTATGTACGTTTTGACCGAACAACCTTATACAGGTTTAAACCCATATTCATTTCCAAATTCAATTCCTCAATTATGGAAATATAATGAAAATTTGCAGTCAAAATGGCAAAATTTAACAAGTAGTTTATTTCCTCCATCTCAAGAAATTATGAATTATGCAACACTAGGTGGTTATGCGATGAATATAATTGTCAAACCTGATGACGAAAATTTTGTATTATTAGGTGGAACAAGCCTCTATAGGTCTCAAAATGGTTTTGCCAATAATTTAAGATTTGATATGATTGGCGGTTATTATTACGAAGAAGGTGATTTTAGCTATGATTTTACTTCAGGATACTTGCATCCAGATATTCACGGGCTGGCATTTTCACCAACAAATCCAAACGTTCTTTATGTCGGAAGTGATGGTGGAGTTCATAAAACAAAGAATTTGGATGGTATTGTTCCTTCTTGGGTATCGTTAAATAATGGTTTGTTAACTTCACAATTTTATTCGATTGCAATAGGTAAGCAATATGAAACAGTATATTATCTTGGCGGATTACAAGATAATGGCTCTTTTTATTGGAATAGTGGACAAGTCTTTAACGACTGGATTGAAGTAACAGGTGCGGATGGGATGAACGTTGCATTATCAAATAATAGAGAATTCTTCATTACATCGTGGTATAATGGTGCACTCGTATACACAAAAAACCCAATAATGTATCCTGGTACATCGTTTCAAGTATGGGCAACACCTACTGATTATACATCGGCAGATTTTAATTTTTATAATAATTTTATACTCGACCCTTATGATGACAATAGTATTTTTTTACCAGCTAAAAACAAAATATTATATAATCATTACATATCTCAAATTAACTTCGATATGGGTAGTTTTAGAAAGCATTGGGAAACACCAACTGAAAGCTTTGTGTTATCAAAAAATGAATCAGTAACTTCTTTGAAAATATATAAAAATGATGCAGAGCAAAAATTTATGCTTGTTGGTACAAATTTAGGGAAATTATACATTATTTCTAATCCGAATTATCCAAGTAAAGCAGAAAGAATTGAAATTACTGGAAATGATTTTCCAAAAGGTGGCTGGATTTCATCAATAGATGTGAATTCTTCAAATGGAAAAGAAGAATATTTTGTTACATTTTCTAATTATAATGTTTTGAGCATTTTTTATAGTAATGATAAAGGGAAAACTTGGTCATCAATTGGAGGAAATCTCGAAGAAAATATTGACGGTACTGGTGCTGGTCCTTCTGTAAGGTGGATAAAATATGTGCCAATTGATGAGAAAGGTATATTGTTTATTGGTACTGATGTAGGTTGCTTTTCGACGAAAAACATTGATGGCACGAAAACAGAATGGTTACAAGAAGGAAAATCGGAAATTGGAAATGTAATTGTGGAGATGATTGATTATTATAAAACTGACACTTTTTTTGAGGTAGCATTAGCAACTCAAGGTGGAGGAATTTATTTTACAAAAATACCTTTAACAAGCATTATTGAAACACCCAAAGAAACATTTTCTTTTGAAGTTTATCCGAACCCAATCAAAACGAAAGCGATAGTAACGTTTAATTTAAAATTTTCTGAAAAAGTGAAATTAGAGTTGTACGATTTGAATGGTAAGCTTATAAAATCAATTTTTAATAAATATTTTGAAAATGGTCAGCAAACTGAAGAAATTGTTTTAGACAATTTTACTTCAGGCAATTATCTTTTATCATTAAAAATAAAAGACAAAATCATAACCAAAAAAATCAACATATTAAAATAATATTATTTCATATTCTATCTTTACTTTTTTTCTTTATTAAATGGTTAGTATTAAACTAATTTTATAATTATTTGTCTAAAGATAAAAAAGGGGGAATTATGAAAAAAATTATCCTATTAATAATCTTAATGTTTTTGTCAGAATTTGCAAAATCCCAAGGAACATATTTTCCACATAAGAATAACAATGACTGGGATACTCTTGCTCCTGGACAATTAGGCTGGGATGTAACAAAAATTCCAGAATTATATTCATTTTTAGGACAAAGTAAAACGAAAGCATTTATATTACTGAAGGATGGGAAGATAGTTCTTGAAAAATACTTTGGGACGTTTGTGCAAGATAGTCTTTGGTATTGGGCATCTGCAGGTAAAACAATTACATCTTATTTAATTGGTAAAGCTCAAGAAGATGGTTTTTTAAAAATAGGTGATAAGACATCAAAATATTTGGGAAAAGGTTGGACTTCACTAATAGAAGAGAAAGAAGATTTAATAACAATTCGAAATCAATTGACAATGACAACAGGATTTGATGATAAATTACCTGATAACCATTGTACACTTCCTTCTTGTTTGGTTTATAAAGCAGATGCAGGTACACGGTGGGCATATCATAATGCACCATATACGTTACTTGATAGTATATTGGAAGTTGCTACTGGAAAAAATATAAATGTATTGACACAATCATCTTTAAAGTCAAAAATAGGAATGGGTGGCTTTTGGTATAAAATTGACTATGATAATGTATATTTTAGCACTGCTCGGGATATGGCAAGGTTTGGGATATTTGTTTCAAATAATTGTAATTGGGATGGATCTTTGATATTTTCAGATGAGAATTACAAAAGCAATATGGTTAATACTTCTCAGAATATAAATTTATCATATGGTTATCTATGGTGGTTAAACGGAAAAGAATCTTTTATGATACCACAAACACAATTTAAATTTAACGGTCCACTATGTCCGAATGCACCAGAAGATATGTATGCTGCAGTTGGTAAAAATGGACAAATATTGAGTATAGCAAGTAAAGAAGGTTTAATTTTTGTTAGAATGGGTGAAGACCCTTCAGAACAAAGTGAAATATCGATTACGCTATGCAATGAAATTTGGAATAAAATAAATAAAATAACACAAGGAGGTAATTTAGTAAAAGAAAAAGGATTTGAATTAAAAGTATATCCAAATCCTTTTGAAGATAAGATAAATATTCAAAATACAGAAAAATATGTAATTATATATAATATATTTGGTCAAAAAGTAATGGAAATCCACGAAGATATACCAGAAATAATTGATTTAAGTTATTTATTACCCGGCATCTATTATTTGAAAGATAATAAAAGTTTGATAAAATTAGTCAAATTATAAAAAAATAATATTATTTTTCTCCGCCTTCTTCATTCTCTTCGTTTTGTTCTTGGAGCTTTTTTAGTTTTTCTGGGTCAATTTGTCCATTTTGCATCATTTTCATAATTTCTTCCATATTCTGTTTTTCTTCATCAGTAAACTTTTGCTCAGTAATTTTAATTCCAGAAGGTACCTTCAATTTATCAGCAGGTATTGAAACATTTTCTTCAAATTTAGTAGCTTCAATTGTAATAGTTCCCATAATATTAGAAATTGTTTTCAATGGAATATATTTATATAACCAAACTTTAGAACTAAGCTTTTGAATTTCCCAAACTTCGCAATTTTTTCCCAGAAATGTTTCGTTGCCAATCTTTTTAGCATTAAGTTTCTCGAGCATTTTTCTACCCATTTCTTCTAAATCTTTTCCTTGGAGAGATTTCATTAACTCTTCGATTTCCTTATTTGCAATCTTTGTCCCTTCTTTTTTATCGAGGTCAATGTTATAAGTCCACTCCTGAGTTGTTAAACTAAGTGTGTTAGTAGGGACAGTCATTCCCATAAACGTAGTAGTTGCTTGAGTATATTCAGCAGAAAGAAGCCCCCAATTGTCGAAATAAAGAGTTTGTTTACCTGTTTGAACGCCAGAGATGGAATATTCCACTATTCCTGATTTTACTTGATATTTTTTCATATCAATGCTGTAAGCGTTTGAAAAACAAACAAGTAAAAAAATTAATAAATAAATGTTACGCATATATAATTTCCTTAAAAAAATGAAAAAAAATATATTTTAATTTGAAATTACTTAAGAAATGAAGGAAAATGTAGTAAATGTATGTTAATGAAGAGGTTAAGTTGTGGTCAGGGAGGGAGTTGAACCCCCGACACATGGATTTTCAGTCCATTGCTCTACCAACTGAGCTACCTGACCATTTGTTCTGTTTTTTTATAATCAAAGAACATAAGAGTACAAAATTAATATATTTTTCTGAATTATCAAAATTTTTTCTTCTTTTTTTCTTCTTTACTTTTATAAAATTAAATATTTCAATAAAACATTAAAATAATGGATATAGACAACGAAATTTTAGATAATGTAAAAAAATCATTAAATCCCAAGAATCTAACAACTTTACCTGTGTTGCCAATTAAAGAAATGGTGGTTTTTCCCTCTACAGTTGTTCCAATTTTAGTTGGCCGAAGTTTTTCACTGAAGGCAATTGCTGAAGCAATGGCAAAGGATAAATTTATATTACTCGTTCCTCAAAAGAACTATGTTGACGATTTTGAATTACCCGAGACTAAAGATTTACATAAAATTGGGACCATAGCAAGTGTTTCTCAGATTATTAGATTACCTGGAAACTTACTAAAAATCTTAGTTTACGGTATTGACCTTGCTGAAATTAGCAAGTTTAATGTTAAAAATGGTTTAATTTATTCAAAATTTAATATAGTAACAGTCCCTTCAATTAATGAAAAAGATTTAAAATTCCAAGCATTGCTAAAGCAAACATTATCGCTTTTCGATAATTATATGAAAGTAAACGAGGAGATGCCAAATGAAATTATCGAAACAATTAATCAAATAACAAATCCATTAAGAAAATTTTATTTGATGGTTTCGAATGTTGACACCTCTTTTGAAAATAAAGTAGCATTGTTGCAGCAAAAAGATATTTACGAAATGTATTTGAAGTTTTCTGAAATCTTGAAATACGAAACAGAAATATTGAAGTTTAAGCAACAAATTGATAATGACATAAATGATAAAGTGCAACAAGTACAAAAGAAATACTTAATCCGTGAACAAATTCGAATTTTGCGTGAAGAACTTGGCGAAAGTGAAGAAGAAGAAGAAAACCGTCCAGAAATTGAGCAATTGCTACAAAAAGTTGAAAAGGCACAAATGCCTGATAACGCAAAAACTAAAGCAATCGAAGTTTTAGACAAATTAAAAAGAATACCTTCAATTAGCCCAGATTACGCAGTTGAACGAAACTACATAGACTTTTTAATCAATTTACCTTGGAATATCTCAAGTGAAGATAATTTAAATTTGCTTGACGTAGAGCGTATATTAAATGAAGACCATTACGATTTAGAAAAACCAAAGGATAGAATAATTGATTTTATTGCAGTATTGAATTTAACTAAAAACGTCAAAAGACAAATAATATGTTTTGTAGGACCGCCAGGTACAGGCAAAACATCATTATCAAAATCAATTGCAAGAGCATTAAACCGTAAATTCGAAAGAATCTCTTTAGGAGGTGTCAAAGACGAAGCTGAAATTCGTGGTCATCGAAGGACTTATGTCGGTGCTTTGCCAGGTAAAATTATATCAGCAGTGAAGAAAGCAGGAACAAATAATCCAGTCATTTTACTTGATGAAATAGATAAAATGTCTTATAGTTATAACGGTGACCCGGCATCGGCATTACTTGAAGTTTTAGATCCAGAGCAAAATTCTACCTTTACAGACCACTATTTAGAAGTTGAGTGGGATTTATCCAATGTTTTATTCATTACCACAGCTAATGTATATTACGATATTCCAATTCCTTTACTTGATAGAATGGAAATAATCGAGATTTCAAGCTATTTGGATTTTCAAAAAAGAGAAATTGCTAAAAAGCACATAATTCCCAAATTAAAAGCTGAGTTTGGTTTAGAGAAAGCTAAAATTAATTTTACTGACGATGCAATCAATAAAATCATAACAAATTACACAAAAGAACCAGGTGTTCGAGAATTAGAAAGACAAATAGCAACAATTTTACGTAAAGTTGCTCGGGAATTTATTACTGTAAATTTGAAAGAAGATGAATCAAGCTTAAAGCTTTCCCAGCAAATCAAGAAATTTAAGAAAACAATTGATATAGACGCAGTTAAAACATATTTAAAACTTGAAAAATATAAAGATAAAGTCGACGAAATCAAAGACCAAATTGGTTTAGTTAATGGTCTTGCTTGGACAAGTGTAGGTGGTGAAATTCTTCCGGTCGAAGTTACAATTATGAATGGTCCTGAAAAATTAACATTAACAGGTAAACTTGGCGAAGTGATGCAAGAAAGTGCAAAAGCAGGATTATCTTATATTCGTTCGAATGCAAATTATTTCAACATAAAACCAGACTTTTTCAAAGGTAAGGAAATCCATATTCATATTCCTGAAGGAGCAATACCAAAAGATGGTCCATCAGCCGGAGTAACAATGACTATTGCGATTCTTTCTGCAATTACTAAAAATTACGTACGTGGTGATGTTGCAATGACTGGCGAAATTACTTTAAGAGGGAATATTTTACCAATTGGCGGTTTAAGAGAAAAACTATTAGCCGCCAAAAAGAATAAAATGAAAACTGTTATTATTCCTAAAGAAAATGAAAATGATTTAGTTGAAATTCCTGAATTTATTAAAGAAAATTTAGAAATAATTCCAGTTTCACATATTACCGAAGCAATTGATATTGCTTTTGTGAAAAAGAAAAAGGTTATAATTACATAAATTATAATTCAATAAATAAATAAGTAGTATTTATGATATTTTACTCTTAGAGAATTATTTTGCTGGAAAATATTTAGCAAAAAATTTCTGCATATCATTCCAAGAATCTATATCAGCTTTTTCGTTATAGGCAATTGGCATATTAAATTTTTTTCCTGTTTCAGTTGAAGAAGGGTTAGTAAAAGCGTGGGTTGCCCCATCATAATTAATAAGCTCATATTTAGCGTTAACTTTATCCATACTTTTTTTGAAGTTTGCAATATCGTCCGATGTCACAAATTTATCTTCTGCTCCATTGCAAACGAGAATGTGAGAATTTTTTATAACTGAATCCGCCTTAAACCCTTTTAACCCACCATGGAATACAATAATAGCATCCAGAGGAATACCCATATTGGCAGCATTTAAAACAACAGTACCACCAAAGCAATAGCCAATTGCGGCAATATGTTTTGAATCAACTAAATTGTTTTTAATTAATGTTTCATAAGCTGCGTTAAATCTTTCTTTAAGAATTGCAGGATTCGAATAAATTAAACTGGCTTCTTTTTGTGCATCATTTGGGTTATCAACAACCAAGCCATTACCATACATATCAGCGGCAAATGCAACATAACCTAATTCAGCAAGCATCTTTGCTCTTGTCTTGCTGTAATCATTATTTCCCCACCATTCATGTATAACAATTATTCCAGGTTTTTTGGTTGTGTTATTTTCATTATAAAAAATGTCGCCTATAAGCGTGACTTTACCCGCTTTATATTTAATTTTTTTTGAAACAATTTTTTGAATTTTATCTTTTTTCACTTTCTTGCTATTAAAATTATTCTTGTTAGTTTCACTACTTGTGGCAATTGAAGTAAAAAATATTGTAACTAACGCTATGACAACATATTGTTGCAATTTCTTAAAATAGCTGAAATTTTTCATATTACTCACCAATTTTTTTAGTAAAATTCGCATTCATTTATTAGTTGAAACTAAATTATATACGAATTCAGGAGTAAATAATTATAAACAAATACTAAATTTAATTAATTATGCTCTTTGTAATTTTGTAAATATTGTTTAAGAAAAAATATTATGGTTAAAGGTAAATATTTAAAATACACATTAATTTTTGTGACAATTTTATCAATATTTCGATTAATTTTACTGCAACTTTTTAATCTAGTGCCGCAAGAAGCATACTATTGGCTTTATATACAAAGACCAGCATTAAGTTATTTTGACCATCCTCCAATTTGTAGCTATACAATCGGTTTGTTTTCTTTAATATTTGGGAATAACGAATTTGGAGTAAGGTTTGGGATGGTACTTTACTCTATCGGTACAATTTTTTTTATTTATAAATTGTCACAAAAATTTTTCAATGATGATAAGAGTGCATTTTTAACAATTATATTTTTAAATCTCACTATCTTTTTCAATCTGCAATCTATTATAGCAACACCTGATAGTCCATTACTTTTTTTCTGGGCGGGTGCATTGTATTTTTATTATAAAGCAATATTTGAAACAGGAAAATGGCGATATTGGTTATTAGGAGGTTTATTTGCTGGGATTGGACTTGCAAGCAAATATACTTCTATATTTATCTTTTTCAATTTAATTTTGTATTTCATAATTTCAAAGAATTGGCAAAAAATATATAGTATCAAATTTATTTGTTCTATTATTATAGCTTTATTAGCATTTTCTCCCGTAATTATTTGGAATTTTCAAAATGGATTTGCCTCCTTCTTATTCCAGACTTCCAATAGAGCAAAAGGAGTGAAAAGCATCGGTTTTAATTATTTATTACAATTACTTGCAAGTCAAACATATGAACTTACCCCAATATTTTTAATTCTTTTAATAATAATTTTCATAAAATCAATTCAGAAATTTAAAAACCTTAAACTCAAAGAGTTATATCTTTTAATTTTTACTTATCCAATTACGATATTCTTTTTCTTGGTAAGTTTTACTTCATTAGTCAAAATGAATTGGATAATGCCAGCATACTTGTCATTAATGATTTTATCTGTGGATTATTTTGAAAAATCAAATAAAAAGATTCAAAATCGAATAAAATATTTGGGATTGCCAATTAGTGTTGCGTTAATTATGATAAATATCATAATAATTATATTTCCATTTATGACAATTCAAAAAGGCGATACATGGACAGGTTGGAAAGAATTAGCAAATCGAGTTATATCACTCAAAGAAAAAGCTGACATTAATAATAATAATTTTATTTTTTCTAATGAATATAAAATTCCTGCAGAATTAAGTTTTTATACTCCATATAAAAATGTCATTCTTGCCGAGAATGTGTATGGAAAACCAGCTCTTCAGTTTGACTATTGGTTTAATGTCAAAAAGTTTAAAGGCTGGGACGGCTTCTTCATTTATTCGGATTTCAATTCTTCTTTTAATATTGAAGACATCAAAAAATATTTTAAAAAAGTTGAATTTATTGAAGAAATGAAAATTATCAAGAATAATAAAATTTTCAGGCGATTTTATATTTATCACTGTGTTTCATATAACCCAGAGGTGAAATAAATAATTTCGTTAAAGAAGATGTGAAATTTTTTTTCTATTGTTATAAATCTTGGAAGCCCAAATAATTGCTTGATATGTGCTCAAAGGATTAGCTAAATCTTTACCTGCAATATCAAAAGCAGTCCCATGGTCTGGGGATGTCCGAACAATGCTTAGCCCTGCTGTGAAATTCACACCACCTTCAACTGAAGTCATTTTTAAAGGTATCAAACCTTGATCGTGGTACATTGCAAAAATCCCATCAAAAAGCCCCCAACTATTATGCCCAAAAAAACTATCGGCTGAAAAAGGACCGCTACATTTTAGTCCTTCTAATTGAATTTTATTTAACGTAGGAATTATAATATTTTGCTCCTCATCTCCAATGTAATTATTTTCCCCAGAATGAGGATTTAGACCCAAAACAGCAACAGAAGGGGCAACAATTCCAAAATCATTTATCAGCGAATTGTAATAAATTTTTAAATTTTTTTCTAAGTTAGAAAAAGTAATTTGCGAAGATACTTCTTTTATTGGTATATGAATAGTTGCGAGTGCAACATTCATTTTGCTATTGAATAAAATCATTAGCGGATTTGAATTATTATCTTGATTTGCTAACATTTCGGTATGACCTGGGAATTCGAACCCTGCAAGATGGATGGCTGTTTTGGATATTGGTAAAGTTAAAAGTGCATCATAATTCCCTTCAAATACTTGATTAGACGCTTCAAGCAAGGATTCGAAAGCTGCTGTTCCACTTTCAAGGGTATTTTTTCCAAAATCAATTTTGGTTTGTGTTTTTGTGTGAATTAATTGAACTACAATATCATCGACTTTCAAATAATTATAATCAATTTCACATTTAAGATTAGCTTTAGTTATGTAATCGTGAATTGCTTGTAAATTGCCACATAAGGCGATTTCGTTATTTTTTGAGAAATCTTTATCAAGCATTTTTAAAGCTTTAATAAAAACTTCCAAGCCAATTCCATTCATATCGCCAATTGACGTAATAATTTTCATTATTCTTCTCTCAACATTTCTATAATATTTATATTACTTGCTTTTTTAGCGGGATAAATCGTTGCAAGAGTAGTTAATAGAAATGACAACAAGACCGTTGCAATTACATCAGTGTAATTAATTAAAATTGGAATCGAATCCATTATGTATTTTGTCCCGTCAATTTTAAACCATTTATAATTTATTTGTCCCCAACATAAAAAAAGCCCAAGTAATCCACCAAAAATTGAACCAATAAAACCAACAAACAGTCCTTCGTACAGGTATAATCTGACAATAAATCTTTGTGTTGCACCAATTGTTCGCATAATTGAAATGTCTTTTTTCTTTTCAATTATTGTCATTGTCAAAGATGCAAACACATTAAATATTGCAACTAAAATGATAATTCCAAGAATAAAAGATGTAGCCATTTTTTCAAATTTCATAACGTTATAGTATGCTTTATTTAAATCTTTCCAACTACTTATTTTAGCATCGGGAAAAGATTTCTTAAGTTCATTGGTGAAAGACTCTAAAAATTTCAAATCTTTTAATCTAATTTCATACATTAATGAATTAGCAAATTTATCTCCAAAAATTCTATTAGATAGAGTAAAAGTTGAAAAAGCATAGGAATAATCATAATCTTTAATGTTTGATTGATAAACACCTTCAATAATAGCTTGTGATAAATTTGGCATTGAAAGTGTTAAAAGTGTTTGTTCTATATCCGAAGGGTTGATAAAAGTTAATGTATCACCATTGAGTACTTTCATAGCATCTGCCAAGCCAGCTCCAATCAAGATTTTCGGCAATCCATCTTTTCTAATTATACTTAGATTATTATTTCCTAAAATAAAAAAATCTTTGAGATTGTCGAAAAATTTAGTATCGGTTTGTGAAACCGACAAAAGATTTATTACTCTTACTTTATTATCTTTGAAACATACTGCTTTGCCTTCGGACGTCAAAGCAAATGACTGAACAATTGCTTTAGATTTCAAATAAGCAACTAATTTATTAGAATCGTTTATTGAATTTTTAATTTCAATTTTTATATGGGGATCAAAACCAACTATTTGCTTAATTGCTAAACTTTGAAAAGCATTAAAAATTGATAAAACAACTATTAAGGCAGCGACTCCTATACTAATTCCAATCAATGAAAGTAAGTTAATTATAGTTATGAAATTAAAAGAATGTTTCGAAAATATATAACGGATTGCTATTTTTAATTCAATTTTCATTACTTAAAAAAATTTCAAAAACGAAATTAATTAAAATTTATCTTTAATTCATCAAATTATATTAAATTTGAAGTTTTAAAATCGTATTTAAAAAAATAAATTGCCAAAGCAAAATGTCCAAAATAAAACAGAAGCGTACAAAATCGAATATAAAAACGATTTAGCTATTGTTTATTTTTATGGCGATTTTCTTTTAACAGAAGCTGACAAATACAATGGGTTGTTTAATTCAAATTCCTACAAAAACGTTCAAACTTTAATTCTTGATTTTAAAAATGTTATTAAATATGATTCCTTCATCGTTACTTATATTGAAATAATAAAACAAGAAGCCAAATCCCGGAATATAACTCTTGATATTAGAGAAATGAGCCCGGGAATGTTGAAATTATACAAATATCTTTCTCATTTCAAAGAAATTCAAACAAAAAGAGAAGTACAAAAAGTAAATCATTTTGTTTTGTTTTTTGAAAAAATTGGAGACATAAGCAAATCGATAGTTACAGATGGAGTGAATTTCATTACATTTATTGGTGACGTAATTAGAGGCATTTTCAAAATGTTTTTTCTCCCGAAAGATATAAGATGGCAGGATTTTCCTTACCATATCTTGCAAATCGGAGTTAATGCGTTACCAATAGCACTTTTGATTGTATTTTTAATTGGATTAATTACAGGTTACCAAGGAGCTTTGCAATTAAAGACATTTGGCGCAGATTTATATATAGCAGATTTGATTAGTATATCTATTACAAGAGAATTGGGACCTTTAATGGTTGCTATTATAGTTGCAGGAAGGTCTGGTTCAGCTTTTACAGCAGAAATTGGTACAATGAAAGTTTCTGAAGAGGTTGATGCATTGCACGTAATGGGTTTTAATATAATAGATTTTTTGGTAATGCCCAGGTTAATGGCAATCTTAATTGCAATGCCGATTTTAGTTATATTGGCTGATGTATTAGGTATTTTTGGTGGGTTACTTGCTGCACTGTCTTCACTTGATATCACAGCAATAGGTTATTTCAATCGGATGCAAGTTGTTTTAGGAATTAATGATGTTGCTTCTGGGATTATAAAATCTTTAATTTTTGGATTTTTTATCACAATAATTGGATGTTTTCGGGGGTTACAAGTAAAAGGTGGTGCCGAAAGCGTTGGTCGATACACTACTTCAAGCGTTGTTACTTCAATTTTCCATATAATTCTTATCGATGCAATTTTCACTATTATTTTTCCAATAATTGGGTTGTAATATGATTCAAGATGTTGCGATTGAAGTTAAAAATCTTGAAAAAAGATATGACGAACATACTGTTTTGCAGGATATTAATTTTATAATTAATAAAGGGGAAATAATATGTATTGCTGGAGGTAGTGGTTGTGGGAAAAGTACTTTATTGAGGCAAATAATTGGATTAGAAGAACCTACAAATGGTGAAATTTATATAAATAAAGAAAAATTTTTTCCGGCACCAACAAAAACAAGAGACAAGATAATAAAAAAATTTGGCGTTATGTTTCAACTTGGCGGATTAATTGCTTCTATGACTTTGAAAGAAAATATCGAATTGCCTCTAAAAAAATACACTAAACTAAATGATAAACAAATAGAAGAATTTATTGGATTAAAATTAAGCTCGGTTGGCTTAGATGGTTTTCAAAACTATCTACCATCAGAAATAAGTGGGGGAATGAAAAAAAGGGCATCGCTTGCGAGAGCTATGGCATTAGATCCAGAAATATTATTTTTTGACGAGCCATCATCAGGTTTAGACCCAATTACCTCGGCCGCTTTGGATAATTTAATAAAAGAAATTAATTCTGCGTTGAACACGACAATGGTTATTGTTACACACGATTTAGAGAGCATATTTTCAATCGCTGATAGAGTGATTTTATTAGATAAAGCAGTGAAAGGAATTTTGGCTATCGGCACACCAGGTGAATTAAAAAATTCAGAAAATAAAGTGATATTCAATTTCTTTAATCGGGTTTTTTGAGGAGGAAAAAATGGCAAAAATTAAATTCACATCAAGTTTTTTAATAGGGATTTTCATATTACTTGGTTCTGTAGTAATGTTAGGCGTAATTTTTTGGCTTGGAGCGAATCATTTTTTTAAAGAAAAAAATTATTATGTTACATATTTTGACGGAAGCGTCCAAGGGCTTGAGCAAGGTTCACCCGTTAAATTTTTAGGTGTGCCTGTTGGAAATGTCAGTGAAGTAAGCATTGCACCTAATGGACGATTTATAGAAGTGGTTATGGAAATTGACCCTAAAATGAAAATTACACAAGATTTGAGAATAAAAGCTGAATTTTCTGGGATTGCCGGCGGTAAATTTTTGCAAATTTTTAAACCTGAGAAAGGTGAACAAGTTCAAGACTTAAAACTCGATTTTAAACCTAAATATACATTAATAAATTCGGCACCATCAGGAATTGACGAGATTGCAACTGCGGCTAAAGAAGTTGTTAATAATTTATTGAAGATTAAATACTCTGAAATATCAACTGAAACAATTGAACTTTTAAAAAATTTCAATAATTTATTAAAAGATGAAAATATTAGTTTGACCATAGCAAATGCTCAATTTGCATCCAAGAACTTAGCAATTTTATTCAGTAAATTAGATACAACACAAGTGGTTGATAATTTTATAAAAACTTCATACAATATTTCTAATAGTGCTGATGAATTACTTTCGACTGTTCAAGCATTAAAAAATAAAGTGACAAATATCGAGTTGAACTCTTTTTTAGATAAAATCTATTATGATTACGATACGACAATGTCGAATATTGATAAATCAGTTAATAGATTTTCAATAAGGACAGAAATGATGATATTGTCTTTAAATAACTTAATAGAAGAACTTCGAAAAACAAATATTGAACTTAGAAATTCCTTAAAAGGAATATCTGATGACCCGTCAAATATATTTTTAGTTTATCCACCTAAAAAGGAAGAATAAAAATAAAATTAACAGAAAAAAGAATCGTCTTAATGAGAGAATTAAAATTTTATTAAACTAATTAATTTTTGCTTATCGTACCTTCATACTTTATTAGTTATTTTCATAAATAATAACAGAAATGTTAAACATATTTTTTTGAGGTAAAATATGCAAAGAAAGTATTTTGATATCGCAAAATATGCTTTCGGAGTGGTCTTAGCCGTATTTGTAACAATTTCTTTAATCAATCCAGAATTGTTAAAAGCGCTATCTCAGGGTACACCTAAAATTGGTGCAGACGCACCACCCACACAACTTCCAGAAATTGTCAAACAATTCAATTTAGCAATCGAAAATGCCAGCACAGCAGTATTACCAACAGTTGTTGCAATTAGTGTCGAATCTGAACAAAAAAATCCAATGAGTGATTTTTTCAAAGAATTTCATCCATTTTTCGGTGGTCCTGAAAATTTTGATCAAAATCAAAAAGTACAAGCTTATGGATCTGGTGTTATAATCACTTCTGATGGTTACATTGTTACCAATAATCACGTTGTTGAAGGTGCAACAGAAGATGGAATTAAAGTAATTCTGTTTGATAAATCAGAGTACAAAGCAAAAGTTATAGGGACGGATCCATCAACAGATTTAGCTGTAATTAAAATAGATGCAGAAAACCTAAAACCTGCATATTTTGCAGATATGAAGGATGTTAAAGTAGGAGAGTTCGTTATAGCTGTAGGAAATCCTTTAGGTTTAGATTTCACTGTAACAAAAGGAATTGTCAGTGCAATTGGTCGTGGTCAATTAAGATTACCAAGAAAGTCAAACTACCAAATAGATAACTTTATTCAAACTGATGCAGCAATCAACCCAGGAAATAGTGGTGGCGGTCTTTTCGATTTATCAGGTAGCTTAGTAGGAATAAATGCCGCAATTGCTACTGAAACAGGAGGTTTTATGGGTTACGGTTTTGCAATTCCAGTAGATATTGTCAAAACTATTGTTGAAGATTTGATTGAAGATGGCAAAATCAATAGACCGGCACTTGGAGTTATGATTGGTGAAGTTGATAAAGTAACTGCCAAATCTCTTGGTTTAGATAAAGTCAAAGGTGTTTTAGTTAACGATGTTATTAAAAATTCCGCAGCGCAAAAAGCAGGAATTGAATCTCAAGACATTATTCTTTCAATTGATGGCAATCCTGTCAATTCGGTTGCTGAGTTACAATCTTACGTTATTCGTAAGAAAATAGGCGATAACATAAAAGTAAAAATTTGGCGGGATAAAAAAGAAATTGAAAAAACTGTTAAATTACAAGCACGAACCGAAGATATTACTGCCAACGATACTAACGCAGGCGAAGATGAAAGCGTAACTGACCAAAATGCTTCAATCAACTTCGATAAATTAGGTTTTAGTGTTGAACCACTGAGTAAAGAGCAAAAAAGTCAATTGAAAATTAATAACGGGGTGTTCATCAAAAGCGTAAAAAGGGGCTCTCAAGCCGCTTCACGTGGAATGGCACCTAATGGCGTAATAGTATCAGCAGATATGCAAGAAATTAAAACAACCAATCAACTGAAAAAAATAATCGATGCAAAATCACCAGGAGATGCAATTATGTTTAAATGCAAATATGAAGACAATACACGATTAATAGCTTTAGAAATCACAAAATAGAAATTTAAAAGACACGCCTAAAAATTAAATAGATTCCATTAAAGAGATGGAATCTATTTTTTTATTGTTTACAATAATTCGAAATATTTTGTGAAAAGTGATCCTAAGGGGATTCGAACCCCTACTGCCAGCGTGAAAGGCTGGTGACCTAACCATTAGTCTATAGGACCAAATTTTATGTTATCAAAAAACAAGATTACAAAATTAAGAATAATTTCTTAATTTACAAAATTATTTTATGCAATTTATGAAAAAAAGTTTTCATCAAAATAAAAATTTTGAAAAAAATATAAAAATTGTGGCAATTACAGGAAGTATCGGCTCTGGAAAATCAACAGTAGCCAAGTTTATCGAGGAAATGGGTTATCCTGTTATTAAAACTGATGATTTGGCAAAAATTATTATGTTAAACGATGAAGAAGTAAAAAGGAAATTGATTAAAGAATTTGGCGAAAATATTTATAATGATAATGGGACTTTAAATTCTAAGCAACTTTCTTTGATTGTGTTTGATAAAATTGATTCAAATCACACGAAGCTTGAGAAACTCAATCAAATAATTCATCCCATTGTTATTGAGCAGATGATTATGGAAATTGATAAGTTTGTACAGATGGGTGAGGCTTTAATTTTTGTTGAAAGTGCATTGATTTATGAGACTGGCTTAGATGAAGGTTTTGACTATATCATTGATGTTGACTGTAGGGAAGAATTAAGAATTAAAAGAACTGCAGAAAGATTGAAACTTTCTGAGGAAGAAATTCGTAATAGAGATAGTGTGCAAATTTCCGCACAAGTGAAAAAAAATTTGGCAGATTTTGTGATTGAAAATAATAATAATCTTGAGAAATTACGCTTCAGCACTGAGTTTGTAATTGAAATGATAAAAATGGCATAGTTATTTCTATACGGGTTTAGGGAGAATTATTTGACATTTTGACATATTTTTGTAACTTTTTTAATAAAAAATTGTCTATATATAATAAAATTTAATAAATTTGTAAAAAGTAAAACATATAAGGAGGCAAAATCGACAAATAATTTCTACCCATATATTAACAAAGATCGATTATGATTAAAGAATCATTAAATAATAAACAAAATTGCGAAGTTGAAACTGAAGCAAATGCTCCTGTTTATTCAAAAACTGCAATTTTTAAAGAAACTCAAAATGGGGGAAATATGGAACTTGTAATGCAAATTGAAAATCTGTTCAGAACCGATAGAAAGAAATTCCTTGGTTTTATACGCCAAAGAGTTCGTTCTCAAGAAGAAGCGGAAGATATTTTGCAAGATGTTTTTGCAAATGTTTTAACCGCTGCAGTTCATATACAAAAACCTATTGAAAATGTCTCATCCTGGATTTTTACTGCAGTTCGAAATAGAATTATCGATACATACAGAAAAAAGAGAGCTGAAACATTTTCAGAGATGCAAACAGCCGAGCAAATTGATGATGGGTTAGACCCATTTGAAAATTTTGTAAGCGATTTATATAACACTCCTGATACTGATTTATTGCGTAAAACAATTTGGGATTATGTTCAAGAAAGCTTGGCTGAACTCCCAGATGAACAACGTGAAGTGTTTGTTCGTAATGAATTCGAAGGTGTTTCTTTCAGAGAGATGGCTGAAGAAACGGGTGTAAATATTAATACATTACTTGCTCGTAAACGTTACGCAGTTCTTCACTTGCGTCGAAGATTGCAAGAGTTATACTCTTCTGTGAATGAGAATTAATAATTAGCATATATGAAAAAGAGGCTTTCGAGCCTCTTTTTTTTTCAATCATTTTAAATTTGCTTTCTAAGTTTAAATGCCATTATTACATTAATTTAAATGACAAAATGACACTAAGCGTCATTTTGTCATAATTCACTTCCAGTTATAGTTTTTGTGAAATTTTGATCTTTTATTAATATGTGATCGGTAAGCCAATCTGTAAGAAATTCTAAAATTTCGATTGATAATGCTGCTTCGTCAACAATAAACCTTTGATAGAAAAATAAAACTTTTTGTACGAAAGCTTTATGTTCTTTTTTATGTTGTTCCAAATTGACGTAATTGTACTCTTCCATTAATTCTTCTTCAGCTTTAAAATGATAGTTTGTATAATTAATAAGCTCAGTTAATGTTTCTGATAAAATAGAATTGCTTTTTCCTAATTTCATAGCATTAAAAAGCTCATTAATTAAATTAAATAGCACTTTGTGTTGGCTATCAATTAGCGAAATCTGAGTTTCAAATTTTGGTTCCCAAGTAATGTATTCCATATAAGTAGTTTTTTTACAAAAATATTAAAAATTTATTTAAAAAAGTAAAAATTTTTAAAAAAAAATTATAAAAAATCAATTAAAATGGTCTTATTAATAATATAATAAAAAATAAAAGAAAATATGATAAAATGATAAATTTTGAATATTTTGGATTTGTATTTTTTAAATAATTCCAACTGAGAGCAGAAGAATATGAAATGATCCAAATTCCTATAATTAATAAGGCTACATCTAATGGTGATAAATGATTCCCAATGTAATAATTCAAACCATGGTTGACGATAGAACCGTAAACAATAAGCAAATGAAATATATAAATAAATAAGGATTCTTGTCCCGCCAAAGTTAGTGCTTTTCCAAATAAAGTTTCTTTATATTTTTCTTCAAGAAGAAAGAAAAGTCCGAACAAAGCAACAACGAATGAAGTACGGAAAAATGAATGAAATGGTGAAATATGCCACCAATCTTGATATCCTGGATAAAATTGAGTTGACTGCCAAGTATAATATAAAATAATTAAACTTAGTATGCCAGCAATAGTAAAAACTCTCGCAAGTCTTTCTTTATTTTTTGATTCAAAGAATAAGCCAGAAATAAAAATTCCGGCGAAGAAATAACCACTCCAAGGAAATAAAGGGAATTTAGAAATCGGATATTTTGAAAATAAAGTAGCAAAAAAAATAGGCAAATATTTTATTAGTTCTGTATCCCAAACGAATGGAGCAATTAAAAAGATTGCCAGAGCAATTAATCCATAAAAATACTTTAATAATTTCAAATTTTTAATCAATAGTAGAAAAATAAGAGCAATAAGTGATGAATAGACAATTGTTTGGAGTACGTCACATTCGAAAAATTTTAGCCAACTTTGCATATTTAAATTGGGAAAAACACGGAATGACATTGCTGGCATATGAAGCCAATATGCAAGAAGTAAAATTAACACTAATCTTTTGAGATATTGCCAAAGCGGAGTTTCAAATTTTCGATATGATTCTGCTTTTCTTGTTGCGGCAATCCAAAACCCGCTACCGGCAAAGAATAAAAAACTAACGGCAACAAAACCATTTGACAAATCAAGAAGGTAATAAATAAGTCCCTGCTTGAATGAGTTATACAAAGTAGCATCCACAACATGCGTTTCAATCATCCAAAGAACTGCTAAGCCACGTAATACGTCGATAAAAATATAACGATGCTTTTTTGTTGTTATTGGTGTATTTATTGTCTCCATAAAATGTATTTTTGAAAAAAATAGTAATTTAAGAAATTTATTTATATTAAATGAAATTTTAGTTTAATTTTTCATAAACATTAATAATAAAATGTTATTTTCGTTAATAATAAATTAAATATTATTTTGTAATTTTGATTTTTAAAGAAATTTCAAGAATTTTCAATTAAATTCGGAGCAAAAAATGTCGGAAAAAAAGACAAAAGAAAAAACATCAAAATATGTATATTATTTTGGTGGGAAAAAAGCAGACGGAACAGCAGAAATGAAGAATTTACTTGGCGGTAAAGGTGCAAATCTCGCAGAAATGGTAAATTTAAAATTACCAGTGCCACCAGGTTTTACAATTTCAACTGAAGTATGTACTTATTATTATTCAAACAAAAATACTTATCCAAAGGATTTAAAAAAACAAGTTGAAGAAGCATTAGAGAAAGTAGAAAAAGAAGTTGGTGCAAAATTCGGCGATGCAGACAATCCATTGCTTGTATCAGTACGTTCAGGAGCGAGAGCTTCAATGCCTGGAATGATGGATACAGTTTTGAACTTAGGATTAAATGACACTACAGTTCAAGGTTTAATTAAAAAATCAGGAAATGAAAGATTTGCATATGATTCCTACCGTCGTTTTGTTGCAATGTATGGCGATGTTGTTTTAGGTCTTAAGCCTCAAACAAAAGACGATATTGACCCCTTTGAAGAAATATTAGAAGCCAAAAAACATGCTCGTGGTATCAAACAAGATATTGAATTAGATGTAAATGACTTAAAAGAATTAGTAAGCGAATTTAAAAAAGCAATTAAAGACAGATTAAATATTGATTTTCCAGATGACCCAATGGACCAACTTTGGGGTGCAATTGGAGCTGTCTTTGGTTCTTGGATGAATGAAAGAGCAAAAGTATATAGGAAATTAAATGGAATTCCTGAATCTTGGGGAACAGCAGTCAACGTACAAGCAATGGTCTTTGGGAATTTAGGAGAAACTTCCGGAACCGGCGTTGCATTTACAAGAAATGCCGCAACTGGTGAAAATGAGTTTTATGGCGAATATTTAATGAATGCACAAGGTGAAGATGTCGTTGCAGGTATTAGAACTCCTCAACCAATAAGCACATTGCAAGAAAAAGACCCGAAATCTTACGAACAACTCCTTGAGATTCGCAAAATTCTTGAAGACCACTACAGAGATATGTTAGATATTGAATTTACTATCCAAGAAGGTCGACTTTATATGTTGCAATGCCGAGTAGGAAAACGAACCGCCTTCGCTGCTGTAAAAATTGCTTATGATATGGTCAAAGAAGGACGAATCAAACCAAAAGAAGCGTTAATGCGAATCGAACCAGACCAATTAAATCAATTATTACGTCCAGTATTTGACTCAAAAGCTAAAGCAGAAGTACTCAAAGAAGGTAAGATGATTGCAAAAGGTTTAAATGCAGGACCAGGTGCGGCTTCTGGAAAAGTTGTGTTTAATGCTGAAGATGCTGTTGCGTGGGCTGAAAAAGGTGAAAAAGTAATATTAGTTCGTTTAGAAACATCGCCTGAAGATATTGCAGGAATGAATGCAGCTGAAGGAATTTTGACTGTTCGTGGTGGTATGACTTCGCATGCTGCTCTTGTTGCACGACAAATGGGCAAAACTTGTATTGTAGGGTGCGGTTCCTTGAATGTTGATTATAAAGCAAGAACTTTCAAAGTTGAAGGAAAAAATATTGAAGTTAAAGAAGGCGACTTTATATCTATAGATGGTTCCACGGGTGAAGTTATTCTTGGGAAAATTCCTACAAAACCAAGTGAAGTTGTCGAAGTATTAATAAACAAAACATTAGACCCGAAAGACGCTCCAGTATTCCAGATGTATAATGAAATTATGACTTGGGCTGATAAATACCGTACTTTGAAAATTAGAACAAATGCAGACCAACCTGACCAAAGTGCAAACGCTATTGCTTTTGGAGCAGAAGGTATTGGATTAACTCGTACAGAGCATATGTTTTTCGGTGAAGGAAAAATTGGTCCAATGCGTGAAATGATTTTATCAGATGACACAGAGTCACGTAGAAAAGCACTTGCCAAAATTTTACCATTACAAAGAGAAGATTTCGAAGGAATCTTCAAAGTAATGGATGGACGACCAGTAACTATCAGAACAATTGACCCACCTCTTCATGAATTTTTACCACACGACGAAGCAGGACAAAAAGAAATGGCAAAAGCAATGGGTGTTTCATTGCAAAAAATAAAGGAAAGAGTAGAAGCATTAGCAGAGTTCAATCCTATGCTTGGTTTCCGTGGTTGCCGTTTAGGAATTATTTATCCCGAAATAACAGAAATGCAAGCACGAGCAATTTTCGAAGCAGCCGCTAACGTTAAGAAAGCAGGGCAAGAAGTATTTCCAGAAGTGATGATTCCTTTGGTTGGAAATGTCAAAGAATTATCAAATCAAGAACAAATTGTGCGACGTGTAGCAGAAGAAGTCATCAATGAGAGCGGAGTAAAATTCGATTATCTTATTGGAACAATGATTGAAGTGCCACGTGGTGCTATAACAGCAGGTGAAATTGCTACAGTTGCAGAATTCTTCTCTTTTGGAACAAATGATTTAACACAAACAACATTAGGATTAAGTAGAGACGATTCAGGACGTTTCTTGCCAACCTATGTCGCAAAAGAAATATACGAAGTCGACCCGTTTGTATCTATAGACCAAACTGGTGTTGGCTTTTTAATGAAGCATGCAGTAAAAGCTGGACGAGAAACCAAACCGAATTTAAAAATCGGAATTTGCGGAGAACATGGTGGCGAACCTGCCTCAGTTGAATTCTGTCATTCAATTGGGTTAAATTATGTTTCTTGCTCACCATTCAGAGTGCCAATCGCAAGGTTAGCAGCAGCACGTGCAGCAATCAAAGATGAATTAGGTGGAAAAGGAAAAAAAGAAGAAAAAGTGAAAAAAGATAAAAAAGAGAAAAAAGACAAGAAAAGCAAGAAAAAATAAAAAGGAAAAAAAGCAGCCTTTTAAGGCTGCTTTTTTGTTTAAGTTAATTAATTTGCAGTAATTTCTGCTTTACACAAATTCCAACCGATTTTACTATATTTTACTAAAAATAATAAATTATCACTTTCTTCTTTAAAAAAATAAATACTTTCAATTTGATTATTAGGAACAAAGAAACTCAATTTATATTCTTTAGCTTTTTCTTTTGTATTTAAATTATATACTTCCACTATATTATTTGTATTATCCTTTGATCTCAAAAAAATAAATAATAAACTATCATTTGCAAAAATATTTTGAATTTCATTGTTAAAAGTGAAATTATAAAAGAGAGAATCGCTACGAATCTTTTCTAAAAAAAATATTTCATTTAGTAATTTACTGGGTTTGAACTTTTGGTATTCAGGATTAATTTTATTTACATCTAAGCTATAAAAAATATTATTTTGCAGATTTATTATAAAGATTGAATTCTTATTATTTGCTAAGAAACTTTGAGAATAATTTTGTGAATTTTTAAAACCTTCCAACATAATTTTTTTATCAAATTTGAATTTTTTATTGGTTAAAACTAAATTATTATTATCATCTATATAAATAATACGTCCATTGGTTTCTAAAAAGTTATCAGGAATATCATCTTGTTCTAATTTCTCGGTTTCTGAGGGACTATCAATATTATGTATATAATAATATGAAACAAAATTCATAGAATTTTTATTATAAAAATTAAATGTATCAATCTCTTCTGTTAAATACCAATATTTATTTTTATCTATCAATATATTGACCAATGTTTGTGGTGAAGAAATTTTATAATCTTTTTCAAACTTCATAATTTTATTTAAATTAGAATCCAAATATTTCGTATCTATCAATTGCTTATATTTTGCATTTCCAAATTCAAGAATATTAATCAGTTTACTATCATTTGTATCTACTATATTAATTTTGTATACCGAGTATGAAAGAGGGTCTGAAATATAAATTATATTATTAATTTTAACTATCTTATTTGGTGAAATAATAGTCTCAGTTAGAGATGGTAATTTTGTTAATGTAAAAGGTATTTTATAATTGTTATAATATGCAGGATTTCCCTTACTTGTAAAATCAAAGTTATGACTATCAACCCTGCTTTTCAATTTAAAATTCTTGTCATAAACTAAATAAGATATATTTGCATTTATTCCTACAAGATTTTTAAATTGATTATCTTCATCAATTATCAAATAATTATAAATAAAAATATCATTCATTATTTTTTTAAAAAATTCAATATTCTTTGAATTCAAGTTACCAACTATTATTATAGATTTCAAAGAATCTTTCGGATATTCAAGTTGCAATTGATATAAAATTCCCGGATAAACGTTTTGGTTACATGTAAGAATATCTTGATAATCCATATAATAAATCATTATATGATAATTGCTAAAGTAATTAATATCCAAATTGTAACGCTCAAAAAGTTTGAGGATGGAAGATCTTGCTGAATCGATTGTTTGCCCATATAAGATTGAGCTAAAAAGAAAAATCATAAAGATTTTTAAAATAAGTTTTGACATAATAAACCTCCTAAAAAATTAAAAAAAAGTATCCTCCCGCTTAGCGGGAGGAGTTGATGTCTATGGTAAAATGGGTGTATTTATAACTTCGCTTTCCGAATAAACTTCTTGCGAGAGATTATCTGTTTGATAGCTTGGTGCTATGCCACTATTAGCATCCCAATCGCTTGTTAACACAACATTTGTATAACCATAAGGTTGAGTCTCAGTTGCATACCATAAGTTTATCCTTTTACCAGCCGGTACAACATAACCACCTGCACCGGTAGGTGTAATAACAACCTCAATACAAATAATATCTGGATTTCCTAAACATTCATATGTATTAGGACCTGTTTGTTTGTATGGACCATTCCAATAAGTTACTTTAATATTACCATTATCTAACACTTGATATGAAGGTGGTTTGGCTGTTTCCGCAAATACATCGACAGTGAAAGCTGTTAAAAAGAAACCTAAAAGCATTACCATAAATATTTTACTTTTCAATGTTTTTTTCCTTTGTTATTTCCAAATAAAAATGGGGTATTATTTTTCCACTCTGCAATTTCTATTTTATATTCCCGCAAAAAAAGCATTTTTTTTCAAAAGTTTGTAATTATTCCGAATTTCGTCGATTTATTCTTCAAAAAGACTATATTCTTCGAGAATCCAATTACTCTTGTCATCCGATGATAAGATAAAAAGCTTATCTTTTTCTATTTTTACTGGAATCTTGTTAGTTAAAAAATTTTCATCATTATGTAAAATAAAGGCTTTAGAAAATGTAAAATCAGGCATTTGAAACTCCTCCACATAAAGTTGATTGTTTAATTCAGGACGGTAGAACAAAAAATAGAGGTTATCGTTAAAAGCCATAATATCATAAACAGGATTATCAACGGTGTGTATAATTTTTTTTGTGACACTTTTTTTAAGAGAATTATCCAGACCGAATTTTAAATATAAGGCTTTATCAGATTGATAATCGTAGAAGAAGATATTATTGTTATCAGCAACAAATAATAAAGAATCTAATGACAGAACATTCAAATCCTCAGCACTAATAAATATTTTAGTAAATGATTTTCTATAACTATTAAAAAATGAAAATTTTAAGTTGTTTGTATTATTAATAGTTGGCATTAAAATAATTGAATCATTAACCAATGAATATAAACGAGTATATCCACTTAACAAAAATATATCTTTATCTTCTGTTAAAAATGGAATAACTTTTTCAGTAGAATCTAACTGTAATATAGCTGATTTTTCCTTCCAATTAACTTGTTTTTTTGTTGAATCAAAATCGTACCCACTCAAAATATTAATATAAGAAAATAAATGTATCGAATCAGAAAAAATAAATAAATATTTTATAAAACTTTTGTATTTTTCATAAGTCATATCCCAAATATCTTTACTTTCTTTCAAAGAATCAAAGAAGTAGTATTTTGCCTGCTTGCTTGCATCAAAGAAAACATTTAATTTCTTATTTTTAAGAGAGTATTTATAAATTAAAAGTTCATTCGGATCAATAAAAAACAAGTCGTTGCCAATAATACTTGGAGAAAGCACATTAGTAAATATTAAATCTGAATCCTGCAAACTATATTCAGTTTTAATATTATATTTTTTTATTGTATTTAAAGGTTTCATTGTATTTGTAAATTCGGGAAAATAATAAATAATATTATCCAGCGAATCTTTTATTACTAAATCCATTCCAGAGTTTGAAAAATGTGATTGATTAAGTTGATTTTCGTTTAACATTTTAATATTGTTAATAAGTTTATTTTTATTTAATAAACTTTTAAGATTCCCATTTTTTTCGTTTAAAATAATATTTATTTGTTTAATATTCAAATTTAATAATTCATTTGACAATATTTCAATTGCACTAATGCAACAAGAGTTACAACTTGGTGAATTAATGTAGAAATATGCTATGAAATCAGCTTTGGCATAAGAACCATAAAAAAATATTATTAAAAAAAATATTAATATATGTTTCATAATTTACCTACTTTTTTGGGGAGAACGAATATTCGTCTCCCCGTGAACAAAAAAATACTATAATTTTAGTGGGATTGCAGTTCCCACTCTGAATAATTTACGTAAGTAACTTGGTTATCAAGTTCGTAGTAATAAAATTCTGATTGCCCATTTTTAAAATGCAGACAACCGTCTATTAATCCTATACCCGTATCATTTGACGGATTGTTTGTAAACAAAAAGAACTTGCAATATTCATTATAACCTTCTAATGGTTAAGGAACAATATTATTTTTAGGAACTTTAGTTTGTGTGGTTCTCAGAATTCCTGGTATTGTTATCCAAATATCACCATTACCCTGAAATTTCAAGCATTGACCTTGTCCTGGATCGCAATAATAAACAGTTACAGTTTTGGTATTATCTCCTGTTTTGAGCTCGCAGACTGAATAGCTTTTGTTTATTACTATAAACATCATTGCCATTACGGCAATTGCCATAAATATTTTACTTTTCATAGTTTGTCTTTCCTTATTTTGTTTAAAATTTGTTAATTTTGTAAATGTGAATTTCGCTTTTTTGCGGAAATACCCCATTTTAAAATAGGAACTGCTTTGTTTCCAAATAAAAATGGGGTATTATTTTTCCACTCTGCAATTTCTATTTTATATTCCCGCAAAAAAAGCATTTTTTTTCAAAAGTTTGTAATTATTCCGAATTTTGTCGATTGTTTGTATTGCAGTTTCCTGCTAATTTGTTCATTGTAATTTAGTTCAATTTTGATTAAAATTCCAAATATTTTCCAAATTTGGATTTTTAATTCATTGTCGTTATTTGCTTGCAATTGGTTACCGTTATGCATATTTAAAGTTGCATCTAACTTACCTTTAGAACTAATTGCATCGCTAATTTGGTAAAATGCTTCTGCTTTAAACTGTAAACCTATTTCAACTTTATACCTTTCTATTTCTTTTGTTTTTTTATCATCAGTAAGTATAGTATAAAATTCAGAACGGATTTGTTTTGTTGTAAAGCCTGTATTAATTTCAAGTTTTGATTTTTGATTATTAAAAAAGGAAAGAGCAAAACCAAAGCCTTCTTGGGTAGTCGCAGGGTCTCGGAACTTTGCAGTTGCTACTTTAACGTTTTGAGATTTACGAAAGGATTCCGTTATTTGAGTATTTGCGGTGAAGTTTATATATGGGTCTATTTTCCAACCAAGTAAGTATTTTAACGTGTTCTCTGATTGAATTAAATTGTCGGTTGGTAATATGTCGTTTTGTGGGTTGTTTTCATATGTTTCGTATTTACATCCTAAGGATATTTTATTTTTGGTTTCAAAAGTGAAATTATTAGCAAATGAAAGTTTTAAGTTAATGTCATTATTACTTGAAATTTCAAATGATTCATATTTTCCCATTTTCCAATCATCATTAAGCGATTGCGAAAAAAATAACGAAAGATTTATAGTACTTTGAGGAGGGATTGTCTGAGAGTAAGTAATATTTTTTGAGAAAAATAGGGAACAAAGAAATATAGGTACAATTAAAATCCCTTTTTGAGAATTTCTCATAAAAAAATTAAAATTTTCAAAGAACTTTCAACGCAAATTTATACAAAAAAAAACAAAAAAAAACAAAAAAAAACAAAATTTGTAGTAATAACAACTACATTAATATAGTGAATTTTATATAGTAATTTTGTTACAAGAAAATTGGATTTAATAAAAGATATTAATGGAATATCTTTTGTTATGAATATGTCATTTTATATGTTAATATTATTTTATAGAGATAACATTACTTAATAAGTGACTTGGATATATATTATTTAAAAAATCACATAAAAAAAAATATTATTTTATAAAATTTTATTAAATATTTAGATTTAATATTTTGCCGTTCATATAAATTTCGGGATTTACGATTTCACAAGTAACGAAGCGAGTTTTTACGCCTGCCTCCAAGAACATAGTTAAGGTTTTTTGGTGGGCAGTTTTCCATTTGCCGTTAGTGTGTTCGTCGTAAAAATCTTGCCCGTTTTGATGAATAATTACTTCAGAAATCCCTGTTTGAATAATTGCACGAGCACAATCGGCACAAGGCGTCCAAGGAACGTATAGTTTGCAACCTTTTAAAATTGTCCCACGACGAGCGGCGTTGTAAATAGCATTTCTTTCAGCATGTTCAATCCAATAATATTTTTCATTGTCCTCACGGCTAATTCTTTTGGCTTCACGGTCGATTTCGACGCCACGTGGTAAGGAATTATATCCGGTAGAGACAAGCACGTTGTCGGAATCGACTATTACCGAACCGACGTGCGTCATTGGGTCTTTACTCCTCATTCCAATTAAATAGCAAAGAGTTATATATAATTGATCCCAGTCAGGTCTTTTCATAATTTTTGTGTTTAATTTACGATTTTGATTTCTTTCAAAATTAAAAAAAATCCATTTAATAAAGTGAAAACTCCGCTTGAATTTTAAAGAAAGATAAAACAAAAAAGGGCTACCACGATGGTAGCCTTGTTCGGTAAAAATATTTTTATAAGTTTAAGAGTTTTTTTGCTTCGTCGATTGTTGTTTTTACGTGTTCAACTGAATTGTTGAATGCGGATTTTTCCTCTTCATTCAATTTAAGTTCAAGAACTTGCTCGACTCCGTTTTTACCTAATTTGACCGGTACGCCAACAACCACATCATTAACGCCGTATTCACCTTGGAGCATCACGGAGCAAGGGAGAATGCGTTTTTGGTCTTTAACGATTGATTCAACCATTTGCACTGCAGCAGCAGCTGGTGCATAATATGCAGAACCTGTTTTAAGGTATTTAACAATTTCACCACCACCACCTGCAGCACGAGCGCAAATAGCATCCATTTTATCTTTTGGAATTAAATCTGTGACTGGAATTCCGGCTACTGTTGTAAAACGTGGTAATGGTACCATTGTATCGCCGTGTCCACCAAGAATCATTCCTTGAATATCTTGCATTGAAACACCTAATTCCATAGAGATAAATGAGCGGTAACGTGCAGTATCAAGTATTCCAGCCATACCTACGACTTTATTTCTTGGCAAACCTGTAAGTTTGTAAGCTAAATAAGTCATTACATCAAGTGGATTTGAAACGATGATGTAATAAGCGTTTGGAGAATATTTAAATGCATTGTTGATGCAACTCGAAACGATTTCTGCATTTTTAATTAATAAGTCATCTCTTGTCATACCTGGTTTGCGTGCTAAGCCGGCAGTTTGTATGACAATGTCAGAATTTGCAGTAAGTTCATAACTGTTTGTTCCGAAAATTTTTGAATCAGATTCGAGAACAGGCATTGATTCATACATATCGAGTGCTTTGCCTTCTGGTATACCTTCGAGTACATCAACTAAGATGATTTCGTTTGCAAGTTCGGAATTAGCAAGAAGTTGAGCAACTGTTGCTCCAACATTTCCTGCACCTATAACTGTAATTTTCATAAAATGCCCTTTAATTATTAAATTTATTTAACTAATTCCATATATTTTTTTGTTGGCAAAGATTTTGGACGTGTTATTGGTAAACCATAAGCACGAGCGATTACGGCTTGTGCGGCAATACCTAAAGCACGTGAAATTGAGAATAATACAGTATAGTAGCTGAATTCTTTAAGACCGAAATGGTAAAGTAAAGCACCAGAGCCTGCATCAACGTTTGGCCATGGGTCTTTAATTTTTTGAACTTGTTTCAAAACTTCTGGAACTGTATTGAAAACTAAATCAACTGTTTGGAAAACAGGGTCGTTAGGTATATGTTTCAAACCAAATTCACGGAATGCAACGAATCGTGGGTCAACAACACGCAAAACTGCATGACCATAACCTGGAATAACTTTTCCGGATTCGAGAGTTTCCCAAGCAAATTTTTCGAGAGCTTCTTTTGAAGGAACACCATTGAATTTTTCCATAACGCTTAATATCCAACCTAAGCATTCTTGGTTTGCCAAGCCGTGCAATGGACCAGCGAGACCGTTTAAACCGCCTGCCAATGAATAATACATATCTGAAAGTGCAGAATTAATTGTAGCCGCAGAAAATGCACTAACGTTACCACCTTCATGGTCGCTATGGAGATTTAAATATAATCTCATTAATTTAGTGAAATCGCCATTTGGATCTGGTAAACCAAGCATATGTACATAGTTTTCAGACCAATCGACACCTTTTTTAGGTTCAATTCTTGGACCTTTATTGTATCTTTTACGATAAACATAGGCGCCTATTGCGGGAAGTTTTGCTATTATGTTCAATGAGTCCTCTAAAGTAGCTTCCCAATATTCTGCTTTTTTCATTCCTTCTGTATAACGTTTTGCAAAAACTGATTCTCTTTGCATAACGAGTACAGCAGTATTGAACATAGCCATTGGATGTGAATCAGCAGGCATAGCATCTATAACGTCCCAAACATATTGAGGAACTTCTTGTCTACTTTCTAATTCTTTTTGTAAGTCTGCAAGTTCTTCTGCAGTTGGTAATTCGCTTGTTAAAAGGAGCCATAAAATTTCTTCGGGTGTTTTATCCACCAAGTCTTTTAATTCAATTCCTCTTATTATCAAACCTTTGTCAGGTGGAACTTCGGAAGTATCGCATACTAAACCTTTGACTCCACGCATACCTCCATATACTTGAGCGATTGTAACTTGGGATACAACTTTATCCCCATTTTCTTTAACAAAACTTGATATTTCTGCAATTTGACCAGGCAAAACTTTGGTCAATTTCTCTTTTAATAGTGACATTTTTCACCCTTTGTTTTTTTTAACAATAACTTAAATCGCAAAAGATTTAAGTAAGAATTTATTTCTCAAAATTAAGAAATTATTCTTAAATTTATTCTATTTTTAATATTAATTTTTATTAATATTCGAAAATCTCTACTAAATCATTATATTAAAGAGAATTAATAAAACAGATAAAATCAAATCTTGATTATTTTCCGAATAAATATTCCTTTGTCTGTGTTAATTTCGAGTAGGTAAACACCAACGGAAAAACTTGAAAGTTCGATTTTAATTTCAAAATTTCCACTATTTTCAATTGAATTACTTTGAATTAAAGGACGACCAATTTCATCGATAAGTCTATAATTAAACTTCATCTTTTTAGATGAATTGATAATAACAGAGAAATTATCTGGTGTTGGGTTAGGATTTGCAAGCCCGATATTGAAAAATTCATTAGAATTAATAATTTCTGCTACTAAATATATCGATTTTTCATTGCCGCAAGAATCAACGTATGAAAATTTATCAAAATATTTTCCAGCTTCGGAAGCTCCTTTAAATATTGAAGTTATATCGATTTCGGAATTGGGTAAGAATCTTGTTAACTCTGGAGTTATATAATCAAAATTACTATTAATATGGACAAATTTATTTGCAATTTCAAAAGATGATTTATTATAGAATTTAAATTTAAGAGTGTCAGACGACATTGTAGGCATTGATTTAAAGTACACAGTGTCATTAGAAAAATAGTATGAAAATATATCTTTCTCACCTAAAAGAATAATTTTAATTATGCCCCCGGAATAATTGACGGCATTAGTACTTAATATTAATGTATCATTATATCGTAAATTATTTTTAGGATTGAATTGTAAATTTAATGAAGTGCTGGACTGAGATGATATTTTAATATTTCCTGGGAAATTAATGGAAAAATTATTATTTGAAACAAAAGCATTAGTGATGAATAATGTGTCATTTCCAATATTTTTGATGGTAATTGTTGTATCTTTTTGATTCTCGCAAATTAATAATCCAAAGTTTAACATTTCTTGAACTTCTGCTAAAGCAGTTTTGTTGTTAAAAGTTGCAATTAGCTTTATTGAGTATGTTTTATTGCAATCATCAGATAGTATCAAAGAATCTAAATAATTTGGAAGGTGATAACCACCAACAAAAGAAACATATATTTTGACATCTTTAAAAGAAGATTTAATACTATCAATAATGAAATATTTTGGCGAATAAACTATGGAAATTGTAGGAATTAAATTACCAAAATTATTTAATGTTGCTATTTGACTAATTTTGTCATTATCATCCTTAGGGTTGAAATTTAAGACTTTATCAACTAATGTCAAAGAAAGAGAATCTTTTTTTCCAATTAATTTTATGACATAAATAGAATCACCGCTTTCTTGTAAATTCGTTAGTAGCTTTAAATTTACATTTTTAGCACCAATATTTTTGGGTGCGAATTCAATCGTAATATAAGCGTAATCTCCTGGATTAATATTTTGACTTGAAATATTCGCTATATTAAATTCTGAATTAATGTCGTTTTCAAAGCTTAATTCCTTAATTATAAGATTTGATTGACCAACATTTTTAATGCTCAAGGTCAATTTTTTAAATGAGTCGCAAATTAAGTTGTCAAAATTCAATAAACTATCAGATTGAATTTTTGGTGCTATTGCTTTTCCATATAAATAATAATCAACCGGAGGTAATCCTTGGAAATATACTCGAAAAATTAGTGAACTTAAGCCAATTTTTTTTGGACTAAATTTGAATTTAGGGACAAAAGCTCCACCTTTTTCAATTAATTCATAAGGAATCGTTGGGTTTAATAAAAGAAATGAGTTTTGATAAGACGAAATAAATTTTACAGAATCTATTTTAAATCTATTAGAACTTATGTTTTGTAAGATAAATATTGAAGAATCTTTGCTTTCACCTAAATTTACCGTCCCAAAATCTATCAAAACTTTCTTTATATCATAAAAGCGAGGAGAAACAAAGCCTCTAATTATTGAATTTAAAATTAAATAAGAAGATTTAGCAATGATTTCATTTTCGATATTGAAAGTATCCTTTGGAATAAATTCAATTTCAATTGGAACATTTATATTTGCATCAATATTTAAATATGGGAAAGAATTTAAACTTGTAAAACCTTTTACTTTGTTTGATATAGTGATAGTATCTAAATTCACAGAAATAGAACTATTATTGAAAATAAAATTATTGTAGTAATAAAAAAGTGTATCTCCAATTTGCATTTTAGGCAGATTTATTTCGCTTATATTTAATTTTTTTGAAATTACTTTGAGATAATTTGTTTGTTTGCTAAGAATTTCTGGGCGATAAAAAGGAAAATCATCAGGAGACCAAATTTGAACAATATTGCTTTCATCAACACTGGAAATAAATTTGCCATTATGACTTGATTGAATAAGATAAACAAGAGAATTATGTTGGTCATATATATGTTTTAAATTACCATCCGCAGGTGACCATAATTTGATTAAATTTTGCAAGGAACTCGAAATAAATTGTTTATTAGCTAGCCAATTTATCGCAATTATTGGTGAATTGACATCAAACAAAGTCAACACATTATAACTTGAGTTAATATCATAAATACGAATTTTATTATCAAAGCTTGATACTGCAATATTATTACCACTTGGACTGAATGATAAATTTAAAACACCATTAGGTAATGTTGCTGTTTCTTTGTAAAATGTTCCATTTAAATAATTCCAAAGTAAAACTTTACCATCGGAGTGACCAGTAGCAACGAAAGGAAAAGCTGACGAAGGGTTTAAAGCAAAGGCGTCAATTTTGTTATATCCTGTTTGTATAATAAATTTGGGTTCAACTTGGTTGAAATCCCATACTACTATATTTCCATTTAAAAGAGTTCCGATTAAATAATCATTTTCAGGCGAAAATCTGATTAAATTTACTTTCATTAGTGATTTAAGCTCTTTGACTAAAATGTCGTCGAAAACATTCCATATTTTTATTACCGAATCGTTTGCAGAAATAGCTAAGTATTTGCCATCACTACTCCAATCTATTCCAGAGATAATCTTTGTTTGTGATTGGAAAAGTGTTTTAATCATATTACCAGTTTTAGTTTCCCATAAAATTATTGTTCCATCTTCACTAGCAGTACAAATTAAGCTATCGTTTGGCGACCAAGCAATACTTGTGATTTTCTTTTTATGCCCTTTAAGTTGTATTACTTTTTCAGATATTAAGTTATTGTCAAGCTGAGATATTTTCAATTTTATTAATGTATCTGGAAAATAGGGTACTTTCCATAGGAAATTATTACCAGTTGCATTTAGTGTGACATTATTCCATATGTTATCATTTTTAATATTATAATCAATTTTAAATTCGTCCAAGGGAAATGTGCCGTCCCAAGTTATTCTCTGATTTTCGTAGGTCAGCAAGCTATCTTGGTTGCTTGGCGTTTGCAAATTAATTTCAGTCTCAGAGATAGGGGGTTTGTTACCTGCACTAAGATTAATAATGTAAGTATAAGGAGTATTAGTTTTTATGATTAATTTAGCTTTTTCAAACTTTAAATCTGTTGGCTTGTAAGTTACATTTAGGTCTAAGATGGAGTTTTGTTTTAAAAGTGTATTTTGGGAAAAATTTTCAACATTAAATTTCGGATTATCGCATGTTATTGAATTCAAAAGAATATTTTTCGAGCCAGATTCGATTCTTACCTTTGTTGTTACTTGATCCCCAATATTATTAACAATGAAATAATAAGAAGAAGAATTAACAATTAATTCAGGGATTTCGGATTTGTATACTCTAAAATCAATATTATCCGACAAATTATTTAAATGTATTTCCAAATTATGAGAATTTGCATCTAAAATATTTTGCCAATATACTTTGTGGAGATTGCCGCCTAAACTTAAAAATATTAAACTTGGAAAAATATTGTCAATTCGGGAAAAGTCAGAAATATTGAGATAAAGTGTATTAGTAATTTGCGCAAAATCGGCGTATTTATTTTGTTTATATCGTCCTAAATTTATATTTAAAAATTTAATCGAATTATCAACGATTTGTTTTTGGAAGAAATTTAAATCAAGTTTAGCATTAGATTTAGATAATAAAATCAATGACTTATCGCTTTTTTGTTGAATAAATTCAGATAAAATTGGATTATTAAAAAAATTATTCAAATCAACTCTTTTGTAAGAAGGATTTGTTAATACAGTATTCAAATCTGGAATTTCATTGTTCGAATTATCCCATAGAAGAATTGGATTATTGTTAAAAGCAATTAATTGAATGTGAATAGATTTGTTAGTATTTAATGAAGGCAACAGTTGAAGATATTTAACAAATTTATTTATAAAGTCTATATCTTCTGAATTTGTTGCTTGTGAAAGTTCCATTGCTATGAGCAATTCCAATTTTTTAGAATTAGATGCATTTTGAAACAAAAGAGAATCTACATTAACATCTTGTTTATCAATAAAAACATTAACATCAGCAATAGAAAAATTTAATGGATCGAAATTATTGTCAAAAGCAAGAAACTGATTTTCAAATAAAGGATAGTTACTTGCTTGTGGTCTTAACACAACTAAATTTTGTGCGTAAGTCGCCGAAAAAAATGCACAAAAGATAAAATATATAAATAATGAATATTTCAAATAAATAATATTAATTATAGTCAAAAACTTATAGACAAAATTAATATAAAAAAGTTACATATCTGATGAATAAAGTTGCTCAATTATTTCTGAATATTTCTTTTCGACAACATGTCGACGAATACTCATTTTTGGGCTAAGTTCTCCATTTTCAATTGTAAATGGTTCCGAGAGTAAAACAAATTTTCGAACTTTCTCATATTTTGCTAAATCTCTTTGAATATAATCAATTTCTCGTTTTAAGTGACTAATAATTTTTGAATTAACTATTAATTCATTCTTATCGTTAAAATTGATTTCAAACTCTTTTGCTAAGCTTTCGAGTTGCTCAAAATTTGGGGAGATAATAGCAGTACAGTATTCCCTTCTTTCACCAATTAAAATAACATGATCAATATATTTGCTTTGTGCGAGCAGGCTTTCGATTGGCTGTGGAGCAATATTTTTACCGCCACTACTAACGAAAATATTCTTTTTTCTGTCAGTAATTTTAATATTACCACGTGGAGTTAAAACTCCAATATCGCCAGTATATAACCAACCTTCATCGTCGATTGCTTCTTGTGTGGCGAGATCGTCATTCCAGTATCCTTTCATAACATTATCGCCTTTAACTAATATTTCTCCATCTTCGCCAAATTTAACTTCCACATTAAAAAGTGGTTTTCCTATTGTGCCTATTTCGATAGCATCTAATAAATTTGCAGATACAACAGGTGATGTCTCTGTCAGACCATATCCTTGTACAATCGGAATACCAATTGCAATGAAAAATTCCTGTAAATCTTCGTTTAATGGTGCTCCGCCAGAAACCATAAATCTCAATCTTCCTCCAAATTTTTCTCTTAATTTGGAAAATACAAGTTTATCTGCTAATTTATATTGCATTTCTATTGATAAAGTACTTTTCCCCGCATACTTTCGCCTAACATATTTGATTCCAATATTGATAGCCCAATGGAATATTTTTTGTTTTGATAATTTATCTTTTTCAATGGCATTATAAATTTTCTTTTTTGCAGTTTCTAAAAATCTTGGAACAGTAGTCATTACAGTAGGTTTAATTTCTTGAATAAAGGACATTAAACTTTCAATTGAATCAGCAAGTCCAATTGTTGCACCATAGAAAAACAAACTGTAATACCCTGTTGTCCTCTCATATGAATGAGATAATGGTAAATATGAAACTGAGGAGTCTTTTTCAGAAAAATAAAAACGTTCTGTAATACCTTCAAAATTGGCAAGAATATTTTTGTGGGATAGCATCACACCCTTGGGATTGCCCGTGGTACCACTTGTATAAATTAATGTTAATAAATCATCTGATTTGATTTTACTGATTGAATTGATGATTATATTTTTATTATTTGTGTTTTCTAAGGCTTGTTTTCCCCAATTTGAGACATCAGACATAGATTTAGTTGAAATGTCTTTTGGGGAATAATCATCATTCATTACAATTATGTGTCTTAAATTAGTTAAATTATCTTTTATTTCCAATATTTTTCTTAATTGCAGTGAATTTGATACGATTATAGTACTAACACCGCAATCGTTATAAATATATTCAATTTGTTTTGCTGTCAAAGTAGGAAAAATTGGTACAGTAACAGCTCCTAAAGATATAGAAGCAAAATCTGCAATTATCCATTCAAGCCTATTTTCAGAGACAATTCCAATTTTATCATCTTTTCTTATCCCAAGTTCAATTAATCCAAGAGCAAAGTTTTCCACCCTGGATTTAAGCTCGAGATAATTAATTTCAGTTAACATACCTTGCGAGTTTTTAAATACAAATGCAGGTTTTGTATCTCCAAATCTTTCACAAGTTTTAATAAAAGCTTCAGGAATTGTTGAAAATTTCATTTTACCTTAACAAATTGATTTTAAAATAATGTTAATTACTAATTAACAAAAATAGTAAAAATGAATTAAATTCATATTACTATTTAAAAATATTTATTTCAAAAATATCAAACTTTATTTGTTTATCAATCTAATGTTATTAGACTTTATGGGAACTTTGGAATGATAAAGCTTAAAATACCCACCATTAATGAAAATACGTAGTTGATTATTATAAAAAATGTTTGTAGGGTCACCTGAAACTCCTCCTGGATGCGAAACATATATAGTGGAATCGCTCATATCTGCAATAAATCGAAAACTAACTCCATTGCTTATTTTAAATAGCTCATCGTAATTCCAACCTTGTTTATTAATGGTAGTGTAGCTCCCACTCATTTCGAAGCTCGGAGAGTTAAATGTCGGTTCAAAAAGTTTAGAGTTATTTAAAATATGAGTTAGTTGCAGTTTATGAATCTTACCCCAATACCATTTATTTATGTCCTTAGTTTTATATAAATTATCTAAAAAAGCGATTGCTTCTTTAAAACTTTTGAAAACAATAAAGTCTTTATTTTCATTAGTTTGTGTATGAATATCATCAAAAAAGAAATTGTCATTTGATTTGAGTAATTCTTCGAGTTTATTATAAGATATATCGGGAATTGAGATGTAATTCCAAAATAAATTTTTGTCTAATTTATTCAAAAAAGTATTTTCCAACATTTTTACAATGAATGAATTAAAAATCGAAGGGGAAATTTTATTTGATGATTCAAGATAATCCCATTTAGACAATCTATTTAATGCTTCTTGTTCATGTTTATTCAGTAGATTATTATATTTATAAAAAATTGGTAAACATATTGATAAAATGTCTTTCGCAAAATATGAATAGTTATCATTTTGCATCTTTTGCATATCTCTAATTTCGAAATCTTTCAATTGTGTTAAATACTGATTTATCCTCATAATGCGAGAATTTGAAGCAAAAATAGAGGAAATAAATGTCTTGGTTGAGTCACTGAAGTAATTATTTGCACTTGCAACAAAATTATTTTTGGGGTTGTAAATTGATAATTTAGAAGAAATGTTAGTGATATCACTCCAATTATTATTTTTAATCGAAGTTAAATTATAAAAATTAGGTAAATTGTTACTTTCACGAACGGGTATATAACCAGAAGGTTTCATTCCAATGTTTCCTTCGATATCGGCATAGTGGAAATTTAAGGCTGGTGAGCCCCAATTTGTTAATGAATTTTGAAATTCATCCCAATTACGTGATTTATTTAATTTGTACAAACAAATTAATTCATCAGATGGCTTTTGTCCAACCCAGCGAAATGTGATATTTGTAGTATTTTTAGTCCATTTATTTATAGTTTTATCTTTTAAAGAATAATTATTTTTAACATATGCAAAATCAGATAAAATGATTGATTTATCCGATTTTCTTTGGTAATATCTTATGGGATTTTGACCTTTTACAAAAATTGTATCAATGATGTATTTGAGAGGTTGGTATGTAGAATCTTTGGAGAGATAACTTTTCCCATCTTTACTAATAATTTCTTTGAAAAAGTCAGAGCCATCTAACATCATATTCGATATTCCCCAAGAAATAAAATCATTACGACCAATAAGAAATAAGGGAATTCCGGGAATTAAAGCACCACTAACCACAAAAGTTGGACTAATTGCAATAGTTTCGAACCAAAATGAAGGTAATGACAAATTCAAATGTATATCATTTGCTAATGTAGCTTTTGTCTTTCCGTAAACATTCTTCTTGATTGCCCAAGCATTGCAACCATTAATTTGAGGTAATGCATTAATTTGTTCTAAAGATAATCTTATTTCATTTGCAAAAGAGTTTTCTCCTTTTAAACTTTGATTATTAAACTGAACAAGTTTTTTGTCCAATTTTTTCATCTTGGTTGAATCGTAAAATTCAAGTGTATTCAATTTTATTTGAGGAATTAACTTTTCAGCAAAATTATTACCATATTTTTCTGCAATTTCACCAAAAATTATATCACTCCAAAAATTTGTATTATATTCAAAAGCAATTAATTTAAAAATATATAGACAATCCTTAGGCGACCATTTTTCAGGTTGGTAATTTAGTAATGAAAATTCTAATGGAAGATTAGATGAGTTTTTGTCAATGAAGAAATTAACGCCATTTGCATAATTTTCCAAAATTAACTTACTTTGAGGATTAAGTTGGTTCCAAGTCGATTCGACAATTGTTTTGAAATCAATTGCTCGAAAGAATTTATCTGTTAAAATAAACTTTGAACCAAAAATTTCAGATAAACGACCTTGAGGAATTCTTCTCAAGTAGTCCATTTGCCAAAGGCGATTTTCTGCACTTGCATAACCAATACCAAAAAATAAGTCTGACTCGTTGTTGGAATAAATATGAGGAATACCAATTTTGTTGTATCTTATCGCTACTTGTTCTTGAAGTTTGTTGCAATTTAAAGTAATCTCAGAATTATCTGGCGTCACTTTAGAAATTTTAAAAATAAATACAACAATAAAAAAAGCAATAATTATTAATGAAGAAATAATCGCAATAGTTCGAGTTAATTTAGACATTGATTAATTCCGATTTCCAAAATTTATATCCATTTATGTTCTTTGTACCATTTTGCTGTTTCGGTCAAACCTTCGAGCAAATCGATTTCTGTAACAAAACCCAGTTCACGTTTTGCTTTTTCGGGAGAGCATATCCAATAATTTTGAATAAAATCAATACTTTTTTCATAATCAAAAACCGGTGGTTTTTTTGAAAATTTACCCAGAAAACCCGAGAATGCTCCCAAAGATAAAACTAGAGAGTGGGGAAGATGTAATTTTAGCATCGTTCTTTTGTTTAATGCAATTTTCATTGCATCCATAATTTCACTCCAAGTGTAAAATTGACTTGATGTAATAAAATAAGTTTGACTAACTGACTTGTCTGATTGTGCGGCAAGTTTTATACCACGAACTAAATCTGATGAATGAATTAAGCTGACGTATTTATTATTGAAGCCAATTAATGTTGCCAATCCTTTATTAGCAATTTTGAATATATCTCTAATTGCTGGGTCTCGAGGTCCATAAACAGCAGGGGGTCGAACAATTGTTATTGGCAATTTATCCATAAATTGATGGGCAACTTTTTCTCCTTCTAATTTACTTTTTCCATATTTTGTCAAAGGTTCAGGTATATCGTCTTCTGTTTTGGGTTTATCTAATGACTTTGATGGACCTGCGACTGTTTGGCTACTTACAAGTAAAAAGCGTTTTATATCGGGATTTCTATCGAGGCTTGCTTGAAGTAAATTTAAAGTTGTGTCACGATTTGCTTTCAAAAATTCATCATATGTTTTAGCGGCAACCAACCCAGCGACGTGATAAATATAATCTATACCTTCAACAACAGATTCCAAAGCATTTCTATCGTTTAAAGAAACATCTATTAATTCAATTGGTAGGTCTTTTAACCATTGTAAGTTGCTTGTTTTTCGGACAATTGCTTTAATTTGATGGCCATCCTTTAACAAGCTTTCAGCAAGGTGGCTTCCAATAAAACCTGTTGCGCCAGTAATTAAAATTTTCACTTTTTTCACTTTTTAAAATTTATTTAATACAAATTTACTAATTTGAAAAACAAATAAATGCGAATAACAAATAAATAATATTCATAAAAATTTACAATTAGTATTTACGGAGGTATTATGAAAGCAGTAATTATGGCGGGTGGATTTGGAACACGTCTCAGACCGCTTACTATGACAATTCCTAAGCCAATGGTACCAATTTTAAATACTCCGATGATGGAGCATATTGTTAATTTATTAAAAAAACATAACATTCAAGATTTTGTTTCTGTATTATATTTTCATCCAGAAATTATAACATCATATTTTGGTAATGGTAAAGAATTTGGCATCAATATGAATTATGTAACAGCTGTTGCTGATTATGGGACTGCTGGTGCTGTCAAAAACGCTCATAAATATCTTGATGATCGTTTTATTGTTATTAGTGGTGACGTTTTAACAGATTTTGACATTACTGATGCATTAAACTTCCACATCGAAAAGAAAGCAAAAGCAACTATATTATTAACAAGGGTTAGCAAACCTTTGCAATTTGGTATTGTTATAACTGATAATGAAGGTAAAATTACACGTTTCCTTGAAAAACCAAGCTGGGGTCAGGTATTTTCTGATACTATCAATACAGGGATTTATATTTTAGAGCAAGATGTTTTAGATTTGATTCCTTATCAAGAAGAATTTGATTTTAGTAAAGACCTTTTTCCATTGATGTTAAAAGAAAATATCCCATTATATGGCTACATTGCAAAAGGTTATTGGCGAGATGTCGGCAATTTAGATGAATATGTTTTAGGTCAAAAAGATGCTTTGCACAAGAAAATTGAACTTAAAATCGATGGTAAAGAGCAAAATGGAGTATATTCATATGCCAATTCTGTGATTTCAAATTCAGCTAATTTCAAAGGCACCGTATTAGTCGGGAAAAACAGCAAGATTTCACCTTATTGTAATATTACTGATTCCGTGATTGGAGATAATGTTATTATTGAACCTGGAGTAAAGTTGACAGGTGCTACAATTTGGGGTAACGTAAAAATCGGTGAATTTACTGAAATTGAAAATAGTGTCATTTGTAATGGGGTAACCATTGGTTCTTCAACTTTGATTCAAGATAATGTATATATAGCCGAAAATTGTAAAATTGGAGCAAACGTTAAAATTAACCCCAATTTAAAATTATGGCCTAATAAAGAAGTAGAAGAAGGCTCCGTTGTTACTCACTCTCTTGTTCAAGAGGAAAAATGGTCAAGAGAACTTTTTTCTGGTGCAAGAATTTCTGGCATATCAAATGTAGAAATATATCCCGAATTTGCCGCAAAACTTGGTGCATCTTATGGAATGGCACTTGGTAAAAATACTCACATATTGGCAAGTAGAGACCCGGACAACTTTTCCAGAATTATCAAAAGAGCAATGGTAGCGGGATTAACTTCTGTTGGTGTAAATATTAATGATTTGCAGTTAATGTCTATACCGCAAACACGCCAAGAGTTGCTTACTGGCAAATATATTGGTGGTTTTCACGTTAGACGTTCACCTAGAGACACTGAATATACTGATATTATTATATTTAGTGCAGATGGGCGAGATTTGAATGTTTCAAAATCAAAAAACGTTGAAAGATACTTTTATGGAGAAGATGTAATAAGAGTTCACTACAAAGAATTAGGTAAAATATTTTTCCCTGAACGTACCAATGAAATCTATTTAAACAGATTTATGAGTTCATTGGATAGAGATTTAATCAAATCAAAATCATATAGAATTTTAATTGATTATTCCTATGGTTTGGCATCTTCAATATTCCCGCAAATTTTGGGCAATTTAGGTGTAGAAGCTATATCATTAAACAATTTTATAGACGCAACAAGGTTCAATCCCGACCCAGCGGAAGAAGCAGAAGAAATTGACGAAACTTGCAAAATTATGAAATCAATTGGTTATAATTTAGGTTTTAGAATTGAACCTGGAGCCGAAAAAATATCAGTAGTTGACGAACGAGGTTTTTGGATTTCGCAACAAAGACTCCTTTCAATTGTTACAAAATTATTCTTAGAAACACACCGAAACAGAGAACCATATAAAATTGCAATTTCAGTTTTAGCAACAAAAGAGATTGAAGAAATAACAAAAGATTATAACGTAGAAGTTATAAGAATCAAAAATACTCATTCTGCAATGATGGATGCAACAATAGATGAGAACGTTTTATTCGTTGGAAGCATCCACGGGGGTTTTATTTTTAGAGATTTTCTCTTTGCATCAGATGGTATGTTTTCAATTGGTCAAATATTAGAAATGTTGGGAAAAGTAAACTTGAAGATTTCTCAAATTGATGAGAAATTACCGAGAAGAGTTTTTAAAAGCAAAGAAGTGAGAGTTCCTTGGGAATTAAAAGGCTACATAATGAGAAGAGCTATGCAATATTCAGAAAATTTAGAAAGAGAGTTGATTGAGGGAGTAAAAATTCGTTATGGTGATACTTTTGTTAGTTTAATTCCAAGTCAAGAAAAAGCTGCATTTGGTATTTATGTCGATGCACCAGATTCAGCATTGTTGGATAGATTTTTGACCCAACATATCGACTTAATAAACAAATGGAAAGAAGAATCATAAATGATTTGGTTATTTTCTCTATTTCTTTGCTAATTTTGTAAAAATATAATTATTAAAATGAAAGTTACAGAAATACTATCTCTTGCTTCAATTGCTCCATTAGTTGAATTGCATACTAAGGAGGAAATTATCAAATATATGGTTGAACTGGCTGCAAAGTCAGGTAAAGTCTTGGACCAAGATCAAGCTCTAAAAGATGTGATGGAACGTGAAAAAGTTCTTTCCACTGGTATTGGAAAAGGTATTGCTTTACCTCACGCAAAAACTAATTTTGTCAGTGATTTTTGTGCATCGCTGACCACACTCGTGCAGCCAGTCGATTTTGACTCTTTGGATATGGAACCTGTAAATATCGTGATTTTAATATTAGGACCAGAGAATCAAATTGCACAACATCTGAAACTTTTAAGTAAAATTTCTAAAATAGTAAATATTGAAGAAAATCGCTCGAAAATTTTAAGTTTTCAATCAAGTAGTGATATTTGGGATTTCATTGCAAAAGTTGAAGAGGAAGAAGAGTAAGTAGTTTAAATTAAGAATTTGATGTACTTCTAAACTTTTATGAATTCACTAGTTTAAATTTAATTTCTTCTCTTTTTTTCAATAAATTTTTGATTGTTTCTAATGTTGATTGTTGTTCAAATTCATTAAGTTCATTTTTCAGTAATTTTTGAAATTCCTTAATTTCATTTTCAATTTTTTCCAATTCTAATTTAAGCAAAACAATTTGAAAACTTTTTTGGGGATTATATTCAATATCTTCTTCATAATATTTTTCCCAATTTTCAGAAGGTGATTCATTATTTAAAGAAAGAGTTATGAGAATACTTTTTAAATATGGATTTACATCTTCATTATTTAATGAAAACAAAAGTGAAGAAAGTGAATTATAATTATCGATGAAATCAATTAATTTTGAGCTGATTTCTGTGATAATCAAATTTTTATTAAAGTTAATGTTTTTAAAATATGAGAAGTTAGTTTCATCCTTTAAAATTAAAGAAAGAAGAACATATTCTGAATTGTTTATTTTTTTAATAAGGTTTTGGCACTTTTTTTCAAAATCAATTTCGGGTTCAGAATTTTGAGCGGTATTATGTTTAATTTCATTATCATTTCTTTTTAAACCAATCAAATCGTTAGGTTTTGTTTTCTTTTTAATTGCATAAAGTGTTTTTGCTTGCGTTTCGTTAAAATCAAGTTTGACAGTTAATTCTTGCATTAAAAATTCTTGTTGAAGTGGGTCTGGGATTAAATTTATATTTTTAATAATCATATTAATAATTTCGGATTTTCCAGATGCAGAGGAAAACTTGTCTGTTTTTTTGTATTTATCAAATAAAAATTGAATAAAATCTATGGAATTTTCTAAATATCTTAAAAAAGTTTTATAGCCATTATTGCGAAGAATACTATCGGGGTCTTCACCAGTTGGTAAAACGACAATCTTTGGATTAAATCCTTGACCGAGAGCAAGTTCAATTGCTCTTTCCGAAGCATTTTGACCAGCACTATCCGCATCATACATTATGATTAAATTTTTTGTATAGCGGCTTAATAATTTCAATTGTTCTACAGTAAGAGAAGTACCACTTGATGCAACGGTGTTCGTTATGCCATTTTGGTGAAGTGTAAGAACATCAGCATATCCTTCAACTAAAATTGCCGAGTTATTACTTATAATTTTATTTTTTCCTTGGTATAAACCATAAAGAACTTTACTTTTATCATAAACTAATGTTTGTGGTGAATTTATATATTTAGCTTGAGATTTCTCATCCTCTAATAATCTTGCACCGAAGGCAATTACACGTCCAAAAATATCAAAAATTGGGAACATTGCCCGGTTTCTAAATCGGTCGTAAAGTTTTCCACTTTCACTTTCAACAGTCAATCCTGCTAAATGAATAATTTCTTCTGAAAAACCTTTCTTTTTTAGATGTTTTGATAACTCGTCAAAAGAGTTTGGAGAGTATCCTAATTGATATTCTTTTATAGTTTTTTTTGTATAACCACGTGCTTCGAAATATTTGTTGCAATCTTTTCCGGATTGAGTTTCAAGAAGAAAATTAAAATAATTAGCACTTTCTTTAAGAACAGAGTAAATATCTTGTATTTTAGTTGTATCTTCTTGTTTATGTTCTTTTAAATCAACTTTAACACCATATTTATTGCCTAAAAAAGTCAAAGCTTCGATGAAACTTAAACTATTATGTTCAATTAGAAATGTTATAGCATTTCCACTTTTCCCACATCCAAAACATTTATAAATCTGTTTATCGGGCGATACTGTAAAAGATGGGGTTCGTTCTGTATGAAAAGGACAAAGACCGACAAAATTACGTCCCCGTTTTGTTAATCTAACATATTCGGATATTATCTCGACTATATCAGTTCGAGAAAGAATTTCGTTCTTAATATCTTCGTTACTCATTATCTTTAATTACTTGTAAATTATCTTTACAGTGTTGCAGTAAATTAGACACAGATTTTAATAAAATAGGATGTATGAAATTAGGTTCAATCTCAACAAGTGGTTGAAGAACAAATTTACGTAAATGAATTTCCGGATGTGGAATTTCGAGTAACTTGTTTTTTGAAATTTTATTTCCATAGAAAAGAATATCAATATCGATTTCTCTTTCAGACCATCTGGAACGAACTTGACGACCTAAATAATATTCGATTGATTTACATATATTTAATAATGAAGTTTCATTTAGCGTTGTGAAACCTGAAATTGCTGCATTAATGAACCAATTTTGATTAGTAATTCCATAAGGTTCTGTAACATAATAAGAAGATATTTTGACTGATTCTAATGCATTTATTTCTTTGAGTAAATCAATTGCCTTCCGTATGTAGCTTACACGGTCACCAATGTTTGAACCTAATGCAAGAATTACTTTTATTTTATGTAAATTATTGTTTTTCAAATGATTGTTCAGCTTCAATGTAACTTAAAATTCCTTTGTAAGGAATATTATATTTTCTAACTTTTACAGATATTTTTTCCACGTAAGGAAAATTCTCGTAAATTCCATTTAATATTTCATAAACTAAAGTCTCAATTAAATTAAACGATTCTCCGGAAATAATTTCGTTAATTTGATATAAAATCTCTTCGTAATTCAAGGCTTTGGAAAGGTCATCAGTTAATATAGCTTGAGTCGAATCATATAAAATTTCTACGTCAACTTGAAATTTGCCACCATTTAGCTTTTCAAATTCTTTTACACCGTGATAAGCAAAAAATTCAAGGTCTTTGATAGTCAATTTTGATAATGTCTTTTTCATAATGCCTTGAGCTTTTAAAATTAGAAATTTTACTTTTAAATAAATTCAAAATTAACAAAACTTTCTATACACTTCATAATAATTTTGATAATTTTGTTGTATATTTTTATTTAAATTAAGGAATTTTTTATGATAGAGCGAATTCCAACACGAGAAGAAGCATTAGCTTTGTTCTTGAAATATAACGAAACTCAATCACTTATAAATCACGGATTAGCAGTAGAGGCAGTGATGAGGCATTTTGCTCGAAAGAACAATGAAGATGAAGAAAAATGGGGAATAATTGGATTATTGCATGATTTAGATTATGAAAAATACCCCGAACTTCATTGCCAAAAAACTAAAGAAATATTAGAAGAAAATAATTATCCATCGGATTGGATTCGGTCAATAATGTCACATGCTTATGGATTTACTACGGACATTAAACCAGAAACACAACTTGAAAGAACATTATATGCAATTGATGAATTGACAGGTTTGATAACCGCAGTTGCTCTTGTTCGTCCTTCGAAAAAGTTGAGTGAATTGAGGTGAAATCTGTAAAGAAAAAATGGAAGGAAAAAAATTTTGCTGCCGGAGCAAACCGAGAAGTAATTTTAAAAGGTGCCGAAATGCTTGCTGTTTCGTTAGATTATTTAATCGAAGAAACTATTGAGGGCATGCGTTCTGTTGCGGAAAAAATTGGACTTTAAGAAAACAATGGAACTAAATCTAAATTCTTGACTTATTAAAATCTAGAAAAAATTCATTTTATTTATTGCTGTTAAATATTTTTTTCTTAATTTCGTTATTGAACGAAATGACGAAATAAAAAATGAATGATCTATTGAATATTTTCAAAATCCTTTCCGATAAAAATCGCCTAAGAATATTAATGATGCTTTATGAACAAGAATTATGTGTTTGTGAAATACAGGAAATAATTCAAGTAACAATTTCAACTGTATCAAAGCATCTTTCAATTTTAAAATCTGCAGGTTTTATAGAAGAAAGGAAAAAAGGAAAATGGGTATATTACCGTATTGCTAAAAACTTTAATAATATGCCTTTAAAAGAAATTCTATTTATTTTGCCAAGTTGGTTGGAAGGAAATGAAGAAATAATAAATGATTTGGAAAAAGTAAAAAAAATAAAAGAAGTATTAACTTGTTCAACAAATTAATAAAAAGTATGAAAAAGATACTAATATTATGTACTGGTAATACATGCAGAAGCCAAATGGCACAAGGTTTTTTAGCAACTCTTGATAATAACATCCAAGTATTATCAGCAGGAACTGTTCCAGGCTCAAATGTTAATCCAAATGCTATTAAAGTAATGAATGAAATTGGGATTGATATTTCAAATAATTATCCGAAATCAGTAGATATTTATTTAGACCAACCCTTTGATTTTGTGATTACTGTTTGTGATGGTGCGAAAGAAGCCTGTCCTGCTTTTGTTGGTAAAGTCGATACTCGTTTGCATATTGGTTTTGAAGATCCTGCAGATGCAACTGGCACACCAGAAGAAGTTCTTAACGTATTCAGAAAAGTGAGAGATGAAATAATTCGAGACTTTACAAAATTTTATAACGATTATATTAAAAAGTGACATTATGTTTAAGCAAATTGAAAAGAAAAGTTTTCTAAAGGAACTAATTGATAATAAAATTATTTTCCCTATATTATTATTACCAATTTGGTTTCTTATTTATCATTATCTTCAAAATTTTACAGATTGGATAGTATTTGATTTAATTGGGATGGATAAAACGACGCATTTAACGAGTGCAGTCAATTTCTTTATATTCGAAGTACCGAAAGTATTAATGTTACTTACTCTTATTGTTTTTGCTGTTGGGATAGTAAGGAGTTATTTTTCACCCGAAAGAACACGTAAAATTTTAGGTGGTAAAAAACTTTTTGTAGGAAATGTTTTAGCAAGTTTTCTTGGAATAGTAACACCGTTTTGCTCCTGTTCCGCAATTCCACTATTTCTTGGTTTCGTTGAAAGTGGTGTTCCTTTAGGAGTAACATTTTCTTTTTTAATAGCAGCACCGATGATAAATGAAGTTGCTGTTGTTCTTTTATTTGGATTATTTGGCTGGAAAACAGCATTACTATATATGTCCACAGGACTTTTAATTGCAATTCTTTCGGGATTTATAATTGGTAAATTAAAGCTTGAAAAATATGTTGAAGAGTGGGTTTACAACATTAAAGTTGGAAATAATAATTTAGAAGACGAGAAATTGACTTTTTCAGACAGAATATCACTGGGTTATGATGCAGTAAAAGAAATTGTGGGCAAAGTTTGGTTGTATGTTGTTTTAGGTATTGCGGTTGGTGCTGGTATTCACGGTTACGTACCAGAAAACTTTATGGCGGGATTAATGGGGAAAAGTGCTTGGTGGTCAGTCCCAATTGCTGTTATTCTTGGTGTACCAATGTATTCGAATGCTGCTGGAATTATTCCTATAGTACAAGCTTTGCTCGAAAAAGGTGCCTCTCTTGGTACTGTTTTAGCATTTATGATGAGTGTTATTGGTTTATCCTTGCCAGAAACTATCATTTTAAAGAAAGTTCTAAAAATCCAATTAATTTTAGTTTTTGTTGGAATTGTTGCTGTAGGAATAATAATAGTGGGTTATTTGTTTAATTTAATATATTGATTTCATTGGAGAATTTATGTTAATTCAAGTTTTTGGTCCTGGTTGTGTTAATTGCTTAACTCTTGAAAAAAGAGTGAAACAAGCAATTGAAAGTTTGCAAATAGATGCAGAATATAAAAAAATTGAAGATTTTCAAATTATGATGGCTATGGGAATTATGAGAACTCCAGCATTATCGATAGACGGTAAAGTAATCTTTCAAGGTAGAGTGCCAACTGTTAACGAACTCAAAGAAATTATCACAGGAGCAAAAAATGAAAATTCAAATTAAAATATTTTTCATTTTTTCAATATTATTATTTTCTCATAATTTATTAAATGCAAACGAGAGTAATAAATTGAAAGCAGAAAACGAATGCATTGATGTTTTATATTTTCACGCTACTGTTCGTTGCGAAGGATGTTTGCGTATAGAGGAATTTATAAATCAAACAATCAATTATGCTTTCAAGGAAGAACTAAAAGATAGCACAATCAAATTGAAATCGCTTGATTTTTTACAACCTGAAAATGAACATTTTCAAGATGATTATAAATTCGATGTGCAAAGTTTAATTTTAAGTAAAAAAATAAACGGGAAAGAAGTCGCATGGAAAAATCTAGATTCAATTTGGGATTTAGATGGTGATTTTGGCAAATTCGAAGCATATGTTGAAAGAGAAGTTCGTAATTTTATAAATAAATAATAAATAGTATTTTAGTAAATTTGGTGTAATATGAAAATTAAAGTATTGGGTACAGGTTGTTCAAAATGTATTTCGCTCGAAAGAAAATTGAACGAACTTGTTAAAGAACATAATCTTGATGTGGAAATCGAAAAAGTTTCACAATTAGAAGAAATTATGAAATATGGTATTATGATGACGCCGGGCTTAGTAATTAATGAAAAAGTAGTAAGTTTCGGGTCAGTTCCAAAAGACAAACAAATATTAAAATGGATAGAGGAGGCAAAATAATGAAAAAATCTCTGATTTATTTAGCTATTATTTTATTTGCATTAATATCAATTAATGCCGCAGAAACAAACCCGAAAATAACTTTTATTGAATTAGGTTCCGTCAATTGTATCCCTTGTAAAAAAATGCAACCTATTATGAAGTCAGTAGAAGAAAAATATGGGAACCAAATCAAAGTTATTTTTTACGACGTTTGGAAAGATGAATATAAAAGTAAAGCACAAGAATACAAAATACGCTTGATACCTACGCAAATATTTTTAGATAGTAATGGAAAAGAAATATATAGACATGAAGGATTTTATCCTGAAAATGATTTAGATGCATTTTTGCAATCTAAAGGGTTGAAACCTAAAAAATAGTCGAGATAAAATGATAGAATCTATTTTTAATACATTAAGCGAGCTACTTTACGGGAATTATTATTTAGCAATATTTTCTGCATTCTCTTGGGGGATATTGAGTATTATACTCAGTCCCTGTCATTTATCAAGCATACCATTAATCATAGGATTTTTAAACTCACAAGGGAAAATTACATTAAAAAGAACATTTTCACTATCACTGACATTTGCGATTGGTATTTTAGTGACTATTGCCTTAATTGGTGTTATTACACTTGCAATGGGCAGATTGATGGGTGATGTCGGTTCAACAGGAAATTATATAGTTGCAGCTGTATTTTTTATCGTTGGTCTATATTTGCTCGACATAATTAAATTACCTTGGGACGGGATCGGCATTAAAGGAACAAAATATAAAGGTTATCCCGCCGCTTTAATTATCGGGTTAATTTTTGGAATAGGACTCGGACCCTGTACATTCGCATATATGGCACCAATTCTTGGGGTTGTCTTCAGTGTTTCATCGTCAAATCTCTTTTTAGCGATTTCATTGCTTGCAGCTTTTGCTCTCGGTCATTGCTTCGTAATTGTCTTAGCAGGGACACTATCGAAAAAAGTTCAAGAATATTTAAACTGGACAGAAAACTCAAAGGTCTCCACTTATATTAAGAGAACTTGTGGTGTTCTTGTAATATTTGGTGGTTTTTATTTAATATATACCACATTTTAAGATTAAATAAATGTTAAACTAAAATGAATTCTATATGGAAAAAATAACAAAAAAACTTAGCTTTTTAGACCGATATTTGACTCTTTGGATTTTTCTTGCAATGTTCATTGGTGTCATTTCTGGATATCTTTTCCCATCAATTGTAGATTTCTGGAACCAATTTCAATCTGGGACTACTAATGTACCAATTGCTATTGGATTGATACTTATGATGTATCCTCCACTTGCAAAAGTTAAATATGAAGAGCTGGGTGATGTGTTTAAAAACTTTAAGATACTTGTGTTGTCTCTTGTTCAAAATTGGGTTATTGGTCCTGTATTAATGTTCTTGCTTGCAGTTCTACTTTTATCCGACTATCCAAATTATATGGCTGGACTTATTATGATAGGACTTGCAAGATGTATAGCAATGGTAATTGTTTGGAACGAACTTGCAAAAGGAGATACCGAGTATGCGGCTGGTCTTGTGGCTTTCAATTCAATTTTCCAAGTTCTTTTTTATTCAATTTATGCATACGTTTTTTTGACAGTCTTACCAAATTGGTTGGGGCTTCAAGCATTTAAAGTAAATATTACAATTGGTCAAATTGCAGAAAGTGTCTTCATCTATCTCGGAATACCATTTATTGCCGGAATCATTACTCGGTTTTCGCTCATTAAGATAAAAAATAAGGAATGGTATCATAAGAATTTCATTCAGAAAATAAGTCCTATAACACTTATAGCCCTTTTGTTTACAATAATTGTGATGTTCTCTCTGAAAGGTGAATATATCGTAAAAATTCCTCTTGATGTTGTTAGAATTGCCATACCTTTACTTCTTTATTTTGTTATAATGTTTCTTGTTTCCTTTTATATGGGAAAGAAAGTCGGTGCAGATTATTCAAAAACAGCTACTTTATCATTTACAGCGGCAAGTAATAATTTTGAACTTGCAATAGCAGTTGCAGTTGCCGTTTTTGGAATTAATTCAGGTGAAGCTTTTGCTGCGGTAATTGGACCATTAGTTGAAGTGCCTGTGTTAATAGGATTAGTGAATGTTTCATTATGGTTCAAGAAAAAATATTTTGACAAATAAGAATAAAAGCAGTATAAATGTCATTTATAAAAATTCATATACTTCAAATTTATCCAAATTGACTTAATTAAACTAAGAAAGAATTATTAATATTACTTCGCCCCTCTCGCAAAAACTGAGGGGCTATTCATTTTCACAGCAATGATGGTAAAAGACGGTTGTGTCATTGCCAGTAAACGAAAGTCGACGAAGCAATCCCATGGGTGCAAGAGATTGCTTCGCTATCGCTCGCAATGACGAAGTTAAAAATTTTTTTTATCAGAAGTGTAATTTTTTTTTAAAAATTCACTCTTTATATATAAAGAATTTGTTAAATTAGGAAAAGTAAAATTTGCAAAAAGAAAAAATTAATGCAAGAAGGAAATAAAAATATTGGGAAGGCGGAAAATGCGGAAAAGGGCATAGGATGGGCTTTATGGCTTTATGGCTTTATGGCTTTATGGCTTTATGGCTTTATGGC